>NZ_JAMXBH010000061.1 GCF_023913735.1 Pseudarthrobacter raffinosi | reverse complement strand
CTGAATATTGGCCTTCAGGGGGTCCAGAGGTGGTGCGGGTGAGCGCCGTGGTCGGAATCCCGATTGGCGTGGGTGAGCGCCAGTGTCGGTGTGGGTGAGCGCCATCTGTAAGGCTCCTTCCACCACGTGAGGGCCACGTGGTGGAAGGATTACCGGCAATGGTACGGAAGATCAAGGCGAAACTGGTTTTGCAGTTTCGCAATCAAGGCCTATCGGGCAGGGCTATCTCGTCTGCTCAGGGCATGTCTCGGCACAGCGTTCAGGCGGTGATCGAGGCTGCTGATCTGGCAGGGCTCGGCTGGGATGACGTTGCTGATTTGTCTGATGGTGAGGTTTATCTGGCGCTATTTCCCGGCCGCGGGGTGCGCGAGAGCGTGTTTATGCAGCCGGACTGGGGCCAGGTGCACCGGGAGCTGGCCAGGGTTGGGGTGACGTTGAAGCTGCTGCACCAGGAGTATGTCGACGCATCCGGTCGGGCGGGGCAAGCGGCGATGAGTTATGACCGGTTCTGCAGGCTTTATGGCGATCACGCGATGGTCACTGGCGCCTCGTCCCGGGTCGGCCACAAGGCCGGCCGCAGCATCGAGGTCGACTGGTCTGGGCCGACGATGCAGCTGGTCGATCCGGCAACGGGAGAGGTCTCGAAGGTGTATTTGTTCGTCGCGTGTCTGCCGTTCAGCAGGTATGCGTTCGTGGAGGCGTGCCTGGANGTATTTGTTCGTCGCGTGTCTGCCGTTCAGCAGGTATGCGTTCGTGGAGGCGTGCCTGGATATGCGGCAGGATTCGTGGCTGCGCGCGCATGCGGAGATGTTCGCGTTCTTCGGCGGCACGGTCCCGCGGCTCGTCCCGGATTATGTTCCGCGGAACATAATCGGGCACCAGGTGCCTCGGTGCGGCCCCAATGTGCTCGAACACCTTCCGCAGCCCGTGGCAGACACACTCGGCGGTCTCGCCGCGGTATGCCTGGACGAAGCGCATATTCGAGAACGGGAAGCTCACCACCAGGATGTGCAGGACCTGCCGGATCCCGGCAATGATCGCCTCGGCCTGCCCGAAGTCGACCTGCACCGTGCCCGCCGGCCACACCAGCTCGGTGAAACCCTCCCCAGCCTGCCGGTTCCGGGCCGTCCACTTCTTCACGAACCGTTGCACCGGTGAATACGTGCCGGTGAAACCATGCTCATCCACGAGCCGGTCAAAGATCCGCTTGGCCGTATGCCGCTGCTTGCGCGGCCGCCGCTGGTCCTCGCCCAGCCACCGCTCAATGATGCGCTCGAACCCGGTCAGCACCGAACCTCCGGGCCTTGCCAACGGTGCCGGCGGTGCCGGGGAGAAGTCCTGCTGCTCGGCGTACTTGGCCACCGAAT
>NZ_JAMXBH010000018.1 GCF_023913735.1 Pseudarthrobacter raffinosi | reverse complement strand
ACCAGCGCAACGGCATCAGCCTTGAACTCATCGGAATAGGTTGGTCGAGCAGACATGGGCACAATCCTTTCAAACTGTGTCTCACATCAGTAGTACACCTCACAGAAGCCCTGAATAAGTTTGCGTGAAAACAAATTAAGTAGGTGGGCCCGCCATTCTAGAAGACCTGAACGGCGGAACAGGAGGGTGGTGATCGTCGGAACAACCCTGGCCGCGGACTCTAGGCCCGTCGGGCGCTCGTTCTCCGGCAGCCGTTCGCTGCGGGGCGGCCGAACGACAGGGGCCGGACAACTCAGTTCTGTGGCTAGCGCCCGAAGGGCCCTGGTCACGGGAAATGGCCGAAAAGTAAGGCGAGAAGGTGGCTTTTGCGCGCTACGAATGGGACCTGCCCACCGGAACTCCCTACTGACCGAAAAACACATACTTTTGCCGGAGCTCATTGCACCAAATGACGCCTCAGCCTACCCCTTTCTAGGTGCGTGGGTCAGTAGTCGATTTTTCCGATTTTTTGTGGTGAAAACCTACAAGATTTGAAACTGATTTGATGCATTCCGGCGATAAATTTGTAGGATTCATCAACGAGTTACCATTACTGCCCCACGCACCTAGACGTCCTCCACGCCCCCCTGCTAATTCCTGGCGCGCCGATAACGGCCTTTCGTTAACCTAAGAGCGCCGGGGTGCCAGTTCTATTCGCAAGGGTCACCGTCACTGCGAACCAGGTTCAGGGCTTGGGCTTCCATAGGTCCAAGTCTGACCAACGGGCGGGAAAGCCCATACTCACATCTGGTGAGATGAGTTCGGAACCGTCCGGTGCTTGAAGCTTGATGTCGAGTTTTCTGATTTGCGTCTTGAAGGTCAGGTGCCAGTTTGTGCCACTCGTGTGAGATCTGAGCATGAAGGCCAGGACGGCGGCGTAGATATAGAGCCTTTGATGCGCTTTGGGCGTGACCGTGAAGCCGGGTTCGAGCAAGTGCGCCAGGAGCTCGCTGGCAGTGTCGTGTTCGCGGAGTGAGAGTGGCCTTTTGAACGCGCGGTTGAAAAGACGCGAGCCGTGGGCGCACGTGTTTCGAAAATCCACCATCATACGCAACACCGCACCGAAGCGGCTGGGGTGGGCGAATCCGAACATGCGGGCGACCGAGCGCGCGTCCGGGGTCTGCATGAGGTCGTAGAGGAATGGCAAATTTCCGAAGCTCAACACTTCAGTGACGGCGCAGATGGGCACATCTTGTTCCGGGTATTTCAACAGGTGGTGCTTGATGAAGTCCTCGTCTTCTGCACCGGAAGTAACAGCTTCCCGCCAGGTCTTCGTCCATGCGTCAAACTTTGTGTGCTCGCCGGCTGCTTTATCGCAGCTTTGCGCATCCAAAAATTCTTTGGATGCGTGAGCTGCCACGTTCTTCGAGGCGAGCGTATGGGCGATGGCCGCCCTCAAGCGCACCTCGAATTCAAGCAGGCCTTCCTGGCAGATTCGGGCCAACTTGAAGTCGAATGCTTCCAGCTTCACGACGTGCTCGATGCTCGCACTAGGTGCGTGGGTCAGTAGTCGATTTTTCCGATTTTTTGTGGTGAAAACCTACAAGATTTGAAACTGATTTGATGCATTCCGGCGATAAATTTGTAGGATTCATCAACGAGTTACCATTACTGACCCACGCACCTAGGTATGTAGTCGTCTGACCGGTACTGGTGCAGGCGAGCATCGATCTTGTCCGGCGGGAGCAGCCTCCGGAAGACGTATCGGTACGCGCCGGAGCGGAAGTAGCCGACGCGTGTGAGGAAGTTGAGCGCCTCGGCGCGGTCAGGAATCGCGAGGCCACGGTCTTCGAGCTGTTGAAGCAGCTCCTCGCGCTCTTTGAATTCCTTCGTATACTCCACGCTGCATCGATTGTCGCACAATGAAAATCGCCCCCTTGAGCCGAGGCTCAGAGGGGGGCGATGTCTGATAAATAGAATCTAACACATTCATCGCGCTAGGCGGGTGGTATGAGCGTCGTTTGAAAGCAGAGAACATACGCACGGAGTGCTGCCGAAGCAGGAGCGCCAGCACATGTGAATACGTGAGACTTGGGCAGTCAAGCTACAGAATGGCGGGCGACACTGCAGGAGGAGGGCTCCCCGCTTGCTTGGCTTGGCGCAGGTACTGGTAAACGGTCTCCCTGCTAATCCCGTAATCATGAGCAAGAACGACTTTCGGAACCCCGCTGCGTAGCAGTTCGGTGAGTTGTGGCCTGGCTGTGTCCCTGCCGGATGCCTTGTCGGTGAAGACGCGGTCCAGAACCTGGCCTTCGAGCTGGCGTTTCTCGTTTTGGTCCAGAGTGCTTACTCGTACGTACCCGATTCGCTGTCCAGCCACCTATGCCTCCACCCATCGTTCTGTCAGGTTGAGTTCTAGGCTCGCTCGAGAAGAAAGTCAAGGCTTCGGAACCTCGTTCGTCAGGTTGGGGTGTACTTGAGTTGACGTACCAAGGCGCCCGGGGGCGTCGGATTAGAAACTCATCTTTCGTTCTGATCGGTACCGGCCGGTACTGCGAGATGTACTTGGCGCAGATTTGCGAGAATCTGATCGGTGAGTGCTTCGATGCCGCCTTCGGATGTCACGGTCATTCCGGCTTCGGCTGTTTCAAGGGTCTCGAGTGTCTCCAGTTGTGAGGTGAGGAGGGATGGAGGCATGAAGTGTCCTGGGCGCTGGACCAGCCGCTCCTTCAGTATCGAAGGGTCGACCTTTAAGAGGATGAACCTGGTGGAGGGAGCGGCTTCGCGGATGGCGTCGCGGTAGGCGCGTTTGAGGGCCGAGCAGGCAACGACGATCCCGTGCGGGTGCTGGGCGGCGAGTTCTGCGCCGACCAGGCGTAGCCAGGGCCATCTGTCTTCATCTGTGAGCGGTATGCCAGCTGTCATCCTTTCGACGTTCGGCAAGGGGTGCAGGTCGTCAGCGTCCTTGAAGGTTGCCCCGAGCCGGGCTGCCAGTGCGGCGCCGACGGCAGTCTTGCCTGCGCCCGAGACGCCCATGACGACGATGGGGCTATGCACTACAGCGTTCCTTGTTGTGCTGTTCCTGCGGGGATCGGCGCCAGCCGGGTCACTACGACGGGTTTTTCCAGCAGGCCTTCGAGGGAGACGTTCAGGCGTTTGACCGGTTCACCTTGGCCGTGGGCGTCGAGCAGCGCAGCTGATTCCCATTTTTCGATCATGAGGATCTGGTTGTTTGGGGCTTCGTGTATCGCGTAGAGCAGGCAGCCGGGTTCCTGGTGCACTTCGCTGATTGCGGGGGAGAGGGCGGCGACGACCTGGTCGAAGGCGCCTTCCTTGGGGCTGAAAGCAGCGGTGACGACGATGGTCATGGTGAGGTTCTCCTTGCTTTGAGGGTGCCTTTGAGGGCGTGGGAGGGTCCTTGGGGGACGCGGCGCGGACCGGCGGTCGAAGTCCGTCGGTCCGCGACGAACATCCGCAGGGTGTCCTTCAGACTTAGCTGAGTGTGGCCGGGTTTCCCGGGGTCCACGTCTCAAGGGCAAGGGCCTCGGTTTCGCGTCGCAGTTCGAGGGCCTGGGCGAGCGAGTCGTCCATGATGACGTCTTCCCAGCGGACGATCCCGCCCTTGGATACGTCATTGCGCAGTTCCACGTGGTGGGCCAGCGCGACCGGCAGCGCACCGGTAGTGACGGAGTGCTTCGCGGAAACGAGTTGGCCCCACACGGTGTATCCGCCTTCGCCGTCAAGGAATTCACCGGCTTTAAGGTCTTTCTTGGCGGTGGCTACAACGTCGCCGAAGAACCCGATGGGCGATCCCGTGGGGATTCCGCGGAGGACGGCGTTGGCTATGGATACGTTCAGTTCCAGGCCGACGTAGTGGTAGGGGCGGTACGAGGCGGCGTACTGGCCGGTGGGGTCCGGGTGCCAGGGGTATTCGTTGAAGCAGCCGGAGACGTAGGCGTTGGTGGCTTTCACGACGACGAAAACGCCTTCCTGGGTGTTATGGGGGATCCAGGTGCCGTCGCGGTTAACACTGGACATGACGTCGACAGTGCCTTCGTGTGCGAGGGCTCCTCCGACGTCGGCGGGGCGGCAGATTGAGGCGATTTCCTCCACGTCTCCCGGCGTGAACGTCAGCCCGGTGTCAGAGGGGACCAGTCCTGCCCCGTTGGCGACGGCGGCCATCTCGATGGCGGCCTTGGTGCCGTCCCGGAAGGAGGTGTGCATGTTGGGGTTCAGCTGCCCGGAATCAGTGAGCTCCTTGGAGAATTCCCAGTTCTCCCACACGTTATCCGGGTTCATCTCGTGATAGTGCTCAAGGAATTTGGCGCCCTTGCCGGCGCAAACGACGTCGAATCCGCTGGTGCGGGCCCAGTCGACAAGTTCCATAATGAGGGCCGGCTGGTCGCCGTACGCCATCGAGTAGACAACACCGGCTGCTTCTGCCCGCTTGGCAAGAGCGGGCCCTGCCAACGCGTCGGCTTCAACCGTGACCATGATGACGTGCTTTTTCGTTTCAATGGCACGCAGCGCATGCTTGACACCAACGATGGGGTTGCCGGTGGCTTCCACGATGATGTCAATGTCGACGTCGAAAAGCTCGTCAGCGTTGGCCACGATCGCAGTGGACCGATCCCTTAGAGCGGTTGCTATGTCGGACGCGATCTGGTCTTTGGGCCATCCAACGAGATCGAAAGCACCTTCAGCGCGCTTGACGTTGATATCTGCGATGGCGACGACGTGGATGCCCGGAATGTTGTTTGCCTGGGCCAGGTACATCGTCCCGTAGCGCCCGGCGCCGATCAGGCCGACCCGGATGGGCTTTCCGTCGGCCTCACGCTGGGACAGAAGTTTATGCAGATTCATGGGTTGCCTTTCAAGGGATACGGCACTGTTCCGGAAGGGATGCGGGCTGGTCTGGGATTGACCGCAGCTTTTGGGGCTCTACTTTTAACCTTGCGGCTTGCTGCCCTAGGTAATGAGGCTGCAGAACAAGCGGGACTGAACTAAGGTAAAATAAGTGGAACCGGTACACTTTTATTTCACAGGGATAGGCCCAAGGTCAAGCCCTAGGGTAAAAAGGTTCCCAGATGTCCAGGAAGTGCCAGGCAAGGAGTAGGCGTGCAGAAACAACCGACCATCCGCGATGTTGCCCAGGCGGCCGGGGTGTCCGTTGCAGTCGTCTCCCGGGTGCTGAACCCGGGGTCAGGTCCCGTCGCCGCAGCTACCCGCAGCAGAGTTAACGACGTGATGAAGAACCTGGGCTATCACCCCCGCACGGCAGCCAGGGAGCTCAAGTACGGTCCGCCTACTACCCTGGGGCTGCTGCTCGCGGATGTCTCCAACCCCTTTTTCGCCCGCCTTGCCGACCAGGTGGTGCAGGAGGCGCACTCGCGCGGAATCCAGGTGCTGCTGATGACCACGCAGGAGGATGACCAGTTGGAGTCAGAGCGTCTGGGGACCCTGATCGAGCGCAGGGTCAGTGGGATTATCGCGACGCCGACCGGCAACAACGTGGCGATCTGGAAGCAGCTTCAGGACCTGGGGACTGATGTGGTTTTTGTCGACCGTTCAATACCGTCGCTTCCTGAGGTTGACGTTGTGAGCATCGACAACTTTGAATCTGCCCGGTCCGCTACAGCGCTGCTGGCGGCGCATGGCCACCGCCGCATCGGAATCATTTCCGGACCGGCGTCCTCCACCACCGGACGGGACCGAATTGCCGGCTACCGGCAAGCCATGGAAGCAGCCGGCCTCGAACAGGACGAACTCCTCATCCGGCACGCCGCGTTCCGCGGCCCGGCCGGAGGAGATGCGGCATCGGCGCTGCTCAGCATCGAGGACCCGCCCACGGCTCTGGTGGTAGCAAACACCGCACAGGTAACCGAGGTTCTGCGGCGCCTCTCCCACGCCGGAATCGACATCCCCGGGACGCTGTCCGTCATCGTTTTCGACGATTCTCCCTGGACCGAACTCATGACCCCGGCCCTGACAATTGTCAGGCAACCCATAGATCTGCTCGCCCGGCACTCCGTGCAACTGGCCCTGGCCAACACCCAGGGAAAATCGTCGGGAAAACCCACCGTCATACGGGTCGCCGCCGAACTGGTCGAGCGGTCCAGCGTTGCCCGGCTGCAGTTCTCGAAGTAACTTCAGACTTAGATCCGACTCAAAAGGTTTACAGCCGCGCCCGGCCCGTGGTACAAAAGTGTACCGGTTCCACTGGGCACCGCGATCTTCCATCCTGGCGCGGCGAAGTCGAGGACAACGGGCCTACGGGCCAGCAGCTCTAGAAGTCCAATTCGGATCGTATGAGGAGAATGCCATGACCACAGCACGTGAAATTATGACCGGCGGCGTTGAATGCATCGGTGAAAACGAATCGCTGGAAGCGGCCGCTCGGAAGATGAAGGAGCTGAACGTCGGCGCCCTGCCGATTTGCGGGGAGGACAACCGGCTTAAGGGCATGATCACGGACCGCGACATTGTCATCAAATGCTTCGCGGAAGGTGGTGACCCGCGAACGGCAAAGGCCGGGGATTTTGGCCAGGGCAAGCCGGTGACCATCGGTGCGGACGCTTCCATCGAGGAAGCGATCAGGACCATGGGGGAGCACCAGGTGCGTAGGTTGCCGGTCATCGACGGCCACGACCTGGTTGGCATTCTCAGCCAGGCAGACATTGCCCGGAACTACCCCGAGGACAGGGTCGGGGAGCTTGTCGAGCTCATCTCTTTCTACTGAATCGACGCCTGACAAACAGAAAGGGGACGACGGCGGGCGCCTCCCGCCGTCGTCCGACTAGCATGCAGGTACCTTTAGACCGATGGATCTGATTTCCGTTCAGGGACGACCCAGGACAGACGTTCTGCATCTTGGACGCTGTCCTTGGCAGTTCGATCTTCTTCGATGTCCCCCGCACGTTCGGGCGGTTGCCAAACCGGCGCCGGAGCTCCAGCATTGAGTGCATGGGCATCGATCCGGAGGCAGTGGCGCAACGGTGGGTTAGGGCCTTGTCGTTACATGACTTGGAAGCCGCGGTGGATTGCTTCGATAGGGCCTACATTGACCAAGCTCCCGCGCGACGCGGGGAATCCGTCCAAGGCCAAGACGCTGTGCGGCGAAATCTCGAGAAACTGCTCAGGGACCTGCCTGACCTCACGGCGAAGATTGTCCGGACGGTGTCGGACGGCGACGAGGTGTGGATGGAGTGGGGCCTGCAGGGAACCCGCCGGGACGGGACGGTCATGGAGTTCGTGGGGGTCAACATCTTCCAAGTCTTGGACGGCAGGTTCCGCGCCGGCCGGATCTATACGGAAGTTGTGCGCGACGCTGGTGGCATTGAGGCGCAGATTGACCGTATGACCAAGGGGACGTCGTAAGCCCGTCCTCCCGGACGGATTTTCTGCTTCTGCGGACGTCAGCCGACCGCAGCTTGCATATGAGGGGCTATGCCGAGCGAAGCCGGTGCAGAGGTGGTCACCCAAGCCCGCCGCCACGGAGTAGATTTTCACTCCGGTGTCCGACACAGCGCGCGCCAACACGGTTACAGTGCTGACGGAGGCCGCACGAAGGAACAGCACCATACCGGCCCAATGAGGAGCATTTCCGCCGTGACCCTGAATATACCGATCCCGCAACAACCCACGCACGCGATTGTCGCCGAGCTCCGCGCGGTTCTCGAAGGGACCGCGGATGACTCCTCGCTGGCACGGGCGCAATACGCCACCGATGCCTCCAACTACCGGGTGGTTCCCGAAATCGTGGTGCTTCCCAGGACCCGCCGGGACGTCGAGGAGGCAGTGGCAATCGCACGGAAGCACCGCATGCCAGTGACCGTGCGCGGCGGTGGCACCTCCTGCGCCGGGAACGCGATCGGCCCGGGCATGGTCCTGGACGTTTCGCGTTACATGAACCGCATCCTTGCTATCGATCCCGAAGCGGCCACCGCGGTTGTGGAACCCGGGGTGGTGCTCAGTGACCTTCAGAATGCGGCCGCCCCGTTTGGGCTGCGGTTCGGTCCGGACCCTTCGACAGCTATGCGCTGCACTCTCGGGGGCATGATCGGAAACAACGCCTGTGGACCGCACGGACTCTCCTACGGGCGCACCGCGGACAACGTTGTGTCAATGACCTGGCTGACAGGTTCGGGTGACATTGTCACCGCAGGCTCCGGCCCGCACGCCTTGGAGGCCGTGCCGGGGCTGGCAGCCTTCGTGGCGGAAAACATGGCCGTCTTGAGGACCGAATTCGGGCGATTCGGTCGACAGATCTCGGGTTACTCCCTGGAGCACCTGCTCCCCGAGAAGGGCCAAAACCTCGCGGCTGCCCTGACCGGCACAGAAGGAAGCTGCGGGGTGATCCTCGAGGCAGAACTCAGGCTGGTTCCGCAGGCGGTGGCCCCTGCCTTGGCTGTGCTTGGCTACGCGGATATGGCCACCGCGGCCGACGATGTTCCGGCGCTGCTCCCTTTTCGCCCACTGGCACTGGAAGGGCTGGACGCGAAGCTCGTCGACGTCGTGCGGCGGGCTCACGGCCCGGCCAGTGTCCCGGCGCTTCCCGCAGGAGGCGGCTGGCTGATGGCCGAGATTGGCGGCGCCACGGCTGAAGAAGCCATCGCGTCAGCCGAACATCTGGTCTCCGCCTCCAGTGCTGATGCTGCCATCGTGCTGCCGGCCGGCCCTCAAGCCACCCGCCTCTGGCAGATCCGGGCGGACGGGGCCGGACTGGCCGGCCGCACCGCTTCAGGTCAGCAGGCGTGGCCGGGATGGGAAGACTCTGCCGTGCCTCCGGAGAGGCTGGGCAGCTACCTGCGCGGCCTGGAACAACTGATGGATGAGGAAGGGCTTTCCGGCCTGGCTTACGGTCACTTCGGTGACGGGTGCGTGCACGTCCGCCTCGACTTCCCGCTGGACAGCGACGGGGTGCTCATGCGCCGCTTCCTCGAGCGCGCCGCGGCCCTGGCAGTCGCGCACGGGGGATCGCTCTCGGGTGAGCACGGCGACGGCAGGGCGCGTTCCGAACTGCTCCCCACCATGTACAGCCCCGCAGCGCTTCGGGCCATGAGCGATTTCAAGGCTCTTTTTGACCCGGAGGACATGTTCAACCCCGGCGTCGTAGTCCGGCCGTCGCCCCTCGACGCTGACCTGCGCCGACCCCAGGCACTGTCCCTGCGCGCCAGTGACGGATTCGCCTTCGCCCACGACGACGGCGACATCACCAAAGCCGTGCACCGCTGCGTAGGGGTCGGAAAATGCCGCGCGGACCTGGGCCCACAGGGCGGTTTCATGTGTCCGTCCTACACCGCAACCCGCGAGGAGAAAGACTCCACCCGCGGCCGGGCCCGGGTACTCCAAGAGATGCTGAACGGCGGTGTGGTGACTCTAGGCTGGTCCTCACCGGAAGTGCATGACGCGCTCGACCTCTGCCTCAGCTGCAAAGCCTGCGCCAGCGACTGCCCCACCGGCATCGACATGGCCATGTTCAAGTCCGAAACCCTGCACCAGTCCTACAAGGGACGAATACGCCCGCTGAGCCACTACACGCTGGGGCGCCTTCCCCAGTGGCTGCGCCTCTCCGCCCCGGCGGCACCCCTGGTCAACCTCGCCGGACGCCTTCCGGTGCTGCGCAAGACCATCATGGCGCTCATGGGGGCCGACCTCCGCCGGTCCCTTCCGCCGCTGCCCCGTGCTCCGTTCAGACGAACGCAAGAAGGCCGGAACCGCAGCCATGGCCGGAAAGGGGGACACAAAGTCCTGCTTTGGGTCGATTCGTTCTCCGACGCACTGGCGCCCGAGGTGGCGCGCGACGCCGTCGAAGTTCTCGTGGCCGCAGGCTGCGATGTCGAGCTTGCCGGCCCCGGTGCATGCTGCGGACTGACTCTCATCTCCACAGGCCAGCTGACGGCCGCGAAAGCGAAGCTCCGCGCAACGGTAGACCTCCTTCTGCCGCACGTCCGGGACGGCCGGACGGTGGTTGGTCTCGAGCCCAGCTGCACCGCGACGCTGCGCTCGGACCTGGTGGAACTCCTGGCCGACGATCCCCGCGCCGCGGAAGTGTCAGCTGCCGTGAGAACTGTCGCTGAACTCCTGGCCGGGATCGGGTGGACTCCACCGCTCGCCGTGGAAAAGCTCCTCGTTCAGCCGCACTGCCACCACTATTCCGTCATGGGTTACGCGGCCGATGAAGCCCTGCTGACAGCCATGGGATGTGACGTCGAAACGTCAGCCGGCTGCTGCGGACTGGCTGGCAACTTCGGCATGGAAAAAGGGCACTACGACGTGTCCGAGAACATCGCCCGCAGGGGGATTCTCGCCAAGGCGGAGGCCCTTCCCGATCACGGCATCATGGCCGACGGCTTCTCCTGCCGCACCCAGGTCCGCGACCTGGCCGGGCTGGAGAGCCGGCACCTGGTCCAAGTCATCGCCGACGCCCTGCGCGCCGGGCGGCGACAGGCTTCGGACCACAGCGGGGGTGCGACCGGCGGGAACGAGGACGGCGGCGGAAGCCCGCCAGCTAGGATTCAGGTGTGAAAGCAGATGCGTTTGCGGTGACGGGATGAGCGAGGACGCCGCGAAAGAGTTTAGGCGCCCTCCCACCGCTCAAGCTTTCGTCCTTGCCGAGCTGCGGCGCGCAATCATCGCGGGGGACTTCCTGCCCGGTGAGCCGCTCCGTCAAAACACGCTCGCCGAGCGGTTCGGCGTCAGCAGGGTTCCCGTCCGCGAAGCATTCAAGGTCCTCGAAAGCGAGGGCCAGGTGGTCTACGAGCCGCACCGCGGGCACAAAGTCGCCAGCCTGTCGCTCACGGACCTCCTGGAGGTCTACCGGCTCAGGCAGTTGTTGGAAGCGGAGGCCGCGCAGGCTGCTGTCAGAAACCGGAGTGACGGTGTACTCGCAGCGATGAGGGCGTCCGCCCGTGACGTTGAAGCGGCCAGCGCGGCCGGTGATCTGCTGAAGATGACCGAGGCGAACCGGCGGTTTCACTTCGAACTGCTGGCAGCGGCCCAGATGCCGCGCCTGGAGCGGATCGTTCAGGTCCTGTGGGATGCGACCGAGGCCTACCGGTTCGTCTACTACGGGGCGGAACACAATCGGGCCACAGTGGAACGCGAACACGCCGGCATCGTCCAGGCCTATGCGGACGGGGACGTCGGGCTGCTCGTCGCCCTGATGGACGAACACCGCGAGCATGCCGTGGACGCCCTCCGCACGTTCTTGGAAGCCCCGAGCCGCCCATAACGTAACGATTGTGTGACGCCGGTTACAGTTCGGGGTGATATTGGATACATTATCCAAATGGTCTTTCAATTAACCGCAATGGTGCGGATTTCTACCCATGAGTGACGCGACCCTCCACACGGATGTGGCCTCCGTGAACGACTGGCTCGGGTTGAACGGCGCCCGCGTCCTGGTGGCCGGCGCCGGCGGAATCGGGAGTGCCTGCATTGGGGAGTTCGTGGCAGCCGGGGCGAGCGTACTCGCGGTTGACCGCGACGAGTCCCGGCTGGCTGCCCTTGGTCCGGGCGTGGCCACCAAACGGGTTGACCTCACGTCCACGGAGGGCTGTGAGGATGCCGTTGCGTCGGCCCAGGAACGGCTCGGCGGACTGGACATCCTGGTGCACTCCATTGGCGTCAACCACCGGGTGCCGATTCTCGAAACCGCGGATGAGGACTGGAACCGCATCCTCGAGCTCAACCTCACCAGCGCCTTCCGACTCGGCCGCGCAGCCGGCCGCGTCATGGTCGAGGCCGGCTTCGGGCGCCAGATCTACTGCTCGTCGGTCTCCAGCCTCCTGGCGCACCCCGACCACGGCCCCTACGCGGCCAGCAAGGGCGGCATCAACCAGCTGGTCCGGGTCATGGCCCGCGAGTGGGCCGCCCACGGAGTAACGGTGAACGCCATCGCCCCCGGCTACGTGGACACTGAACTTACCAGGATGCATCTGGATCGCCCCGGGGTTCGCGAACACTACACCTCAATGGTCCCCGCCGGCCGGCTCGGGACGGTGGATGACCTCACCGGTCCTGTGCTCTACCTGTCTTCCCGGCAGGCGGCGTTTGTCACCGGTCATGTCCTGTACGTGGACGGGGGCAGGACCCTTGTGTGAATCGAACCACCTTGGAGCCGGATCCAACGCTTCCGGGCTGGGCGGCCGCTTCCCGCTCCTCATGCCGCATGAACTCTCGAACCAGCAGCGCGATCTGTACGGGGTCATCGCCGGCCCACCGAGGGGAAACGGGCCGTTTTCCATTGTCGACGAAAACGGACGCCTCAGCGGCCCCTTCAACGCGCTGCTGTACTCGCCCGCGATCGGAAACGCGGTACAGGCCCTGGGCGCCGTCCTGCGCTTTGACGGGTCGCTGCCGGCCCGCACCCGGGAGCTGGTGATCTGCGCCGTCGCCGCCGAGCTGGAGTCCGCCTACGAGTGGTACGCGCACAGCCTGGTCGCCACGACCGTTGGCATCAACGGCACCGAGCTGAAGCAGCTGCACGACGGCGATGTCCCGGACACCTTGTCTGCGGACGAAAGCGCGGCGCTGAGTTTGACGCGTTCCCTGTTGCGAGGCACCGCCGTTGACGAGGACGTGCATGCTGCCGCCCTTGAACACTTCGGACACGGTGGCATTACGGAGCTTTCGGTGCTGGTGGGCTATTACCGCCTGCTGGCAGGCATCCTCGCCGCCGGAGATGTTCCCGTTCCACCAGCCGCCGCCGGAGAACCCCTGCACCAGGCCACTTGACCGCCAAGCCAATTGACGCCCACCCAGCCAACAGCATGATCAAAAACAGGGAGATACAACCATGATTGCTATGAACATCACTGCCCGGAGGCGCATGCGCCGCCTGTGCGCAGCAGCTGTCCTTGTACCGGCAGTTTTCCTTTCCGCGTGCGGCAGCCCCGCCCCCAGCAGCGGCGGCGTTGGCGGCGGCGGGGGCACAGCCGGCCAGGGAGGCATGTTGTCCATCGCGACGGGCGGCACCGGCGGGGTCTACTATCCGTTGGGCGGCGGCTTTGCAACTGTGATCCGGGACAACATCAAGGGCTATGACGCCACGGTGCAGGAAACCAACGCTTCCGTGGACAACATGTTGCTGCTCGAGAACGGGTCCGCACAGCTCGCCTTCTCAGTGGGCGACGTGGTGTCCGATGCCGTCAAGGGCGAGGGCAAATTCGCGGGAAAGCCCCAGGAGGTCTGCTCCCTTGGCAACATCTACAACAACTTTATGCAGGCCGTCACCGTAAACGACAAGGGAATCCAGAACGTCAAGGACATGGCGGGCAAAGTCATCTCGGTCGGCGCGCCCAGCTCCGCCACCGAGGTAGCGGCGCTGCGCATCCTTGAGGCCGCCGGAATTGACCCGAAGTCGGGCATCCAGCGCCGCCAGCTCGGCGCGGCGGAGACCGTCGCTGCGCTGCGCGACGGAACGATCGACGCCGGATTCTGGTCCGGAGGGCTGCCCACCGGCGCGCTGATCGACCTGGCCGGGGACGGCGACATGAAGCTGCTTTCAATCGGGGAGTACGCCAAACCCCTTGCGGAGAAATACGGCGCCTACTACGTGGAGCAGGACATCCCGGCCAACACCTACGAAGGACAGACCGAGGCGGTCCCGGCGATCGCTTCGCCGAACATCCTGGTCGCCAGCAAGAAAATGGACAAGCAGCTCCAGCAGGACATCACCACCGCACTCTTTGACAACAAAGAGGCCTTGATCAAGGTCCACCCCGCAGCCGGCGAGATGGATAAGGCCACCGCGGGGAAGGTTGAGTTCGTGGACGCCTGCCCAGGTTCGAAGGCGTACTTCGACAAGTCCGGAAGCTAGCACCCCATGCGTAAGCCAGCCGCCGCCGTCGTCGGTCTCGTTTGCCTCGGCATGCTGGGAGCAGGCGGGATTGCCGTGGCCGGCGCGCCGATGGAATCCCACCGTCCCCGCGCCGTCGTGATCAGCAACGACGGCGGCGTGCTGGCCAGCATTCCCCTTGCCGGGGACACGTTCGCAGTGAGCTACCGCAACTCCATCTACGGCACCGTCGCTGAAGAGCGGTACACCGTCCAGGAGGACGGCAGCTACCGCCTGGTGCAGCTGGCCGCCGATCAGCTGGCGGTGCTCGAAGAGTACTACGCCGTCCCCGGGCCGCCGTCCGCGGCCGGGGAAGGCGACCGCAGGGAGTGGGTGGCGGACCCAGATCCGGGGCACCCTGCGGAGTTTGGCCGGCTGTCGCTGGCAGCAACTGATCTGGGCCTCCGCACCGTGTACGTTCCGGGCGCTCCGCCGCTTGAACTATGGAAGTTAGTCGAAGACAGCGACCCGTTCGTTGTGCTATCCCTCAAGGAGACCCCATGACCGAGAAGCCCAACGGCAACGGCGCCGTTCAGGCACGCACGTCGCCTGAGCCCCCGGGGCGCACCGGACGGAGGAACGCGGATGACGGTGTCACCGCCGACCCCAGGGACAAGGAAGCGGTGATCGATGAAGAGGCGCTGATCGCGGAGTTTGAGGCTGAAAAGCCTGCCCGCCACCTGAACGGGAAACCCGGCATCGCGGTGAAGGCCATCGGCGTGGCATTGTCCTTGTTTGCGCTCTATTGGGTCTTCAATCCCATGCCCACCCAGTTCTACCTGCCCGCGTTCCTGATGGTCGGGCTGCCCATGACGTTCCTGGTCTACCGCGGGTGGGGCCGCTCGGCTGCCGCCAAGGCGTCCGGACGTTCTGACAACCCCCACATACTTGACTGGCTGCTTGCCGCAATCGCGGTCGTTCCGTTCGCGTACATCATCTCGGACTGGGACAGCTTCTTCCGCCGCGCGATCACGCCGACCTACCTTGATCTGATCATGGGCGTGATCGCCATCCTGGTCACCCTGGAGGCATCCCGCCGGACGGTGGGCATCCTCGTTCCGCTGGTCGTGGTCGGCTTTTTCGCGTATGCGGCGTTCGGTTCGTTCGTCCCTGCCCCCTTCAACACGTCCTCCTTCAACTGGATCCGACTTGTTGGCCACAACGTCATGGGGACGCAAGGCCTGTTCGGGGTTCCCACCGACGTTGCGGCGTCGTACATCATTCTTTTCACCATCTACGGCGCCGTCCTGGGCGCCTCGGGCGCCACCAAATTCTTCATCGACCTCTCTTTCTCTGCCTTCGGACAGTCAAAGTCGGGTCCCGGCCGGACCGTGACCCTCGCGGGTTTCCTGCTGGGCACCGTGTCGGGTTCCGGCGTCGCTACCACCGTAACCCTGGGCGGCATCTCCTGGCCGCTGCTGCGCAAGGCCGGCTACCCGAAGGAACACGGCGGCGCCATCCTGGCCGCTGCCGGTATCGGCGCCATCATGTCCCCGCCCACGCTCGGCGCCGCAGCCTTCATCATCGCCGCGTTGCTTGGAGTCTCGTACCTGCAGGTGCTCATCTGGGCCACCATTCCCACGGTCCTCTACTACTTCGGCATCATCCTCGCCATCGAAATGGACGCTCGGCGGTTCAAGACCAAGGCGGTGGAGCTGGACGTCAAGCCGGCCGGCAAACTGCTGCTGCGGTTCGGATACCACTTCAGCTCCCTCCTTGCGATCGTGGTGTTCATGGCCATGGGCATGACCCCGTTCCGGGCCGTGGTGTTCGCCACCGCGCTCGCATTCGTGCTCAGTTTCCTGGATCGCCAATCCTGGCTGACGCCCAAGCGGATCTGGGACGCGCTCGCCACGGGCGCCATGGGCGCCCTGTCCGTGATCCCGGTCATGGCGGCCGCCGGCCTCATCGTGGGAATCATGACCCTCACCGGCCTGGGCCTGAAGCTCGCGAACATCATCGTGGACTTTGCCGGCGGCAGCCTGCTCCTGACCGCCATCTTCTCTGCCATCTCCGTCACCCTCCTGGGACTTGCGGTGCCGGTAACGGCAAGCTTCATCATCTCGTGGGTGATTATCGGACCCGCCCTGCAGGATGTCGGCGTTCCCGCTTTCGCGGCTGCGATGTTTATCTTCTACTACTCGGTCCTCAGCGAGGTGTCACCGCCCACCGCGCTGTCCCCGTTCGCGGCGTCGGCCATCACCGGCGGCAGACCGATCAAGACGATGTGGCTGACCTGGCGGTACACACTGTCGGCGTTCCTGGTCCCGTTCATCTTTGTCCTGTCCGACGACGGCGTCGGGCTGCTGCTGCAGGGCAGTCCAGGATCGATTGCACTGGCATTCACCGTCTCACTGCTGGCGGTGGCCTCCCTTGCCGTGGCAACCGGGGCCTGGCTCTTCGGCCCGGCCCGCTGGCCCGAACGGGTCCTGCTGGGCGTCGGGTCACTGCCGATGCTGGTCATGGAGCCGCTCTACATCGGCATCGGGGCAGCCATCATTGCCGTGGGCGTCCTGGTACACATCATTGGGCTTCGCAGACACCGCACAGACATGGCCCTTGACCGAAAGGACGACGCATCACTATGACGACACCGATTCCGCACCTTGCCCCCGGCCTCTGGGGAGTTCTGGCCACACCGTTCAGCGGAACGGATTTTGCCGTGGACACCGACTCCCTGCGCCGCGAAGTGCAGCTTTACACCGCGCTGCCGGCTACCGGGATGGTGGTGCTTGGCGTCTTCGGCGAGGGAGCATCCCTCGATGCCCAGGAGCAAGCCCTGATTGTGCGCACCGTTGCCGAGGAGGGGAAGGGCGCGCCTCTGGTGGTGGGCCTCTCAGCCCGGTCAACGGCAGTGGCGCTGGGGCAAGCCCGTACCGCGGTTAAGGCGGCGGGCAGCAACCTTGCGGCACTTATGGTGCAGGCCAACAGCTCCGATCCAGAGGTGCTCGCGGCCCACCTGACCGCCGTGCACCGCGCCACGGGCGCGGGAATCGTGCTGCAGGACTACCCCGTGGCATCCGGGGTAAATATCAGCGCGGCGCAGATCCTCGAGGTCCTCGCGCAGTGCCCGTTCATCGTAGCCATCAAGTCGGAGGCGCCGCCGACGGCCTCCGCCATCGCGAGGCTGACGGGTGCCACGTCCGTGCCCGTATACGGCGGACTCGGGGGAGTGGGGCTGCTGGATGAGCTGGCCGCCGGCGCGGCCGGTGCCATGACCGGATTCTCGCATCCCGAAGGACTTCAGGCCGCCCTGAGCGCATGGGCCGACGGCGGATTCCGCGCCGCGCGCGAGGCTTTCGCTCCGTGGCTGCCCTTGGTGAACTTTGAGGCCCAGCCCGGCGTAGGGCTGGCCCTGCGCAAGGAGGTGCTGCGCCGCCGCGGCATCATCGCTGAATCCATCGTGAGGCCGCCCGCTCCGAAACTGCCGCCGGCGCTGGCGGACCTCATCGATGCCCACCTCGAAGCCGTTCGGGTGGTGATGGCCTGATGGAGACCGGTTTGAAGGGAAAGAACGTCCTGGTTCCGGGCGCAAGTTCGGGGATAGGCCTCGCCATTGCCCGGGCGTTGGCCGAGGAAGGCGCCAACGTGGTGCTGGCGGCGCGGCGCGAGGACCTGGTGCGGGCGGAAGCTGCGCGCCTGGGTTCCGCCGTCGGCGTCGGCATTGACCTCATGGACGACGGCGCCCCGCCGGCCTTGGTGGAAGCGGCGGAGGAGGCCTTTGGCGCGATCGATGTGCTCATTCTTAATAGCGGCGGACCGCCGCCCGGCGGCGCCGCGGACGTCTCCGTTGAACAGTCCCTTGGCGCCGTGCACCAGCTGCTGCTGCAGCACATCCGGCTCACTGCCCTCGTGCTTCCGGGCATGCGGGTCCGTGGGTGGGGGCGCGTGGTGGCAGTGGGCTCCAGCGGCGTGCAGCAGCCGCTGCCCAACCTCGCGTTGTCCAACATCGGGCGGGCGGGGCTCGCCGGCTACCTGAAGACCCTGGCGGCGGAGGTCGCCAGGGACGGCGTGACCGTCAACATGGTGCTTCCCGGCCGCATCGACACCGACCGCGTCGGCTCACTGGATGCAGCGGCGGCCAAACGCACCGGCCGCTCGCCGGAGGAGACGAGGGCGGACTCGGAAGCTTCGATCCCTGCCGGCCGGTACGGCAAGCCCGAAGAATTTGCCGCCGTCGTGGCCTTCCTCGCGAGCGGGCCTGCCTCCTACGTGACCGGGGAACAGATCCGCTGCGACGGCGGACTGGTCCGTTCCTACTAACCGAAAGAACCATTCCATGACTTCCCGCGTCCTTCATCTATGCGCCATCCGCGACGAACACACCCCCGATGCGGCCGCCCCCGGGCAGGCCCGCGAAGAGGCGGCCGTCGTCCACCCGCGGCGCGGAGCCGCGCTGGTCCGCGACCTGCTCCCGGGCTTTACCGGCGACATCCTCGATGTCCTGACCGGAGGCCTGCTCGGGGACCTGGAAACGGCCGCAGCCAACGCCGAGGACGCCGTCTTCCGCGATCCGGAGCACCTCACCTACGGCGCCCCGTACCGCCGCCCCCGCATGCTGTGGGGAATCGGCCTGAACTACGTCGAGCACGCCTCCGACCTCACCGAGGCCGTGCCCGACGAGCCTGCCTCGTTTATCAAGGGTGACCATACGGTCATCGGCCCGGACGAGAACATCCCGATCCCGGAGCAGAGCCAGCGCACCACCACCGAGGCGGAGATCGCCGTCGTGATCGGTCGATACTGCCGCAATGTCGAGCCGGAGGATGCCCTGTCCTATCTCGCCGGCGTCGTACCGGTCCTGGACCAGACCGCGGAGGACATCCTGCAACGCAATCCGCGGTTCCTCACCCGCTCCAAGAACTTTCCGGGATTCTTCTCCTTCGGCCCCCGGATCGTGCCCCTCGCCGAGGTGGAAGAGGCCGCCGGCTCCCTGGCCGAGGTCACGGTGTCCACCGTGGTCAACGGGGAGGTGCGCCGCAGCAATACGGTGTCGCACATGCGCTACGACCCGGCCTACCTGATCAGTTTCCACAGCAAGGTCATGCCGCTCTTCCCCGGTGACATCATCTCCACGGGAACACCCGGAGCAGTGCACATCGAGCCGGGGGACCTCGCTGAATGCCGCGTGACGGGCCTCGGAACCCTCAGCAATCCCGTGACCGCCTCCAACTGAGCTTGCCGAACCACAACCGAAGGAGGCTGACGCTCGTTGAGCAGCACCCCATCTTTCCCTCACGGCCCTCCCGCCGCCGCACCCTTGGACGGAATCAAGGTGGCGGATTTCTCCCGGGTCCTCGCCGGGCCCTTTGCAACCATGATGCTCGCTGATTTCGGCGCCGATGTGATCAAGGTGGAGAGCCCGGGCGGCGACGACACCAGGGCCTGGGTGCCCCCCGTGGACGAACACGGCGCGGGGACATACTTCTCCAGCGTCAACCGGAACAAGCGCTCGGTCGTGTGCGACCTGCGCACCGAGGAAGGGCTCGCGCAGGCGCGGGACATAGCGTTGGCCGCCGACGTCGTCGTTGAGAACTTCCGGCCGGGCGTCATGCGGCGCTTCGGACTGGACTATGAAACCCTGCGGGTGGAGCGCCCGGACCTGGTCTACTGCTCCATCACCGGATTCGGAAGCAAGGGCGGGGCGCACCTGCCTGGATATGACCTTCTGGTCCAGGCCGTGGGCGGACTCATGAGCGTCACCGGATCCCCGGAGTCGGAACCCAGCAAGGTGGGGGTGGCGCTGGTGGACGTGGTGACCGGCCAAAACGCGGTGGTAGGCATCCTTGCCGCTCTGCGGAGCCGTGACCAGACCGGCAGGGGACAGCTGATCAACGTCAACCTGTTGTCCTCGCTCCTTGCCGGGCTCGTCAACCAGGCCTCCAGCACCCTGGCTACGGGCGAATCCCCGCAGCGAATGGGCAACGCTCATCCCAGCATCGCGCCGTACGAGACGCTGCGCACCGCGGACGGGCCCCTCGCCTTGGCGGTGGGAACGAACAAGCAATTTGCCGCCCTGGCACGGGTGTTGGGCATTCCCGAACTGTCGGACGACAGCAGGTTCCGCGGGAACGTGGACAGGGTGGCCCACCGGGACGCGCTGAAGGCGCTGCTTGAGGAGCAGCTTCAAAAAAAGCCGGCAGTGGAGTGGTCGGGCCTGCTCAGTGAAGCGGGCGTACCCGCCGGCAAGGTCAACTCCATCGTCGAAGCGATCCAGCTGGCCGCCGATCTGGGGCTGGAGCCCGTAGTGGAGATTGCGGACGAGTCCAGCCCCCGAACCTCCCGACAGGTAGCCAACCCCATCCAGCTCTCGGAAACCCCCGCCACGTACCGGCGGCTGCCGCCGCTGCTCGGCGAACACAGCGGAGCGACGTTCCCGGCGCGGACCCACCGGGCAGCCCCCCAAACCCATCCCACCGGAAAGTAGAACCATGACTGACACTTCAGACCTCATCGGCATCGACACGCTGCTCACGCCGGAGGAAGTCACCGTGCGGGAGAAGGTCCGCGGATTCGTGGACTCGGTCATCAAACCGAATATTGCTGACTGGTACGAGCACGCGGAGTTCCCGCTGGAGATAGTCCCGCAGATGGCTGAACTCGGCCTGCTCGGCATGCACATCAAGGGCTACGGGTGCCCCGGCCGGACCTCGGTGGAGTATGGCCTGGCCGCCCTGGAGCTGGAGGCCGGCGACTCCGGGCTGCGGACCTTTGTCAGCGTCCAGGGTTCACTGGCCATGAGCGCCATAGCCAAGCACGGATCGGAAGAGCAGAAGCACGAGTGGCTTCCGCGCATGGCCGCTGGAACCGCCATCGGCTGCTTCGGCCTCACCGAGCCCTCCGCCGGGTCCGACCCCGGGAACATGCTGACCTTCGCAAAACGCGACGGCGACGACTGGATCCTCAACGGCACCAAACGCTGGATCGGGCTGGCCTCGGTGGCGCAGGTGGCCATCATCTGGGCCATGACGGACGACGGCGTCCGCGGTTTCGTCGTCCCCACCGACACCCCCGGGTTCAAGGCCACCCCCATCCAGCAGAAACTGTCCATGCGTGCGTCCATTCAGTGCGATATCGAACTGACGGACATCCGGTTGCCGGCGAGTGCCATGCTGCCCAAGGCCAAGGGCCTCCGCGGCCCGTTTGAGTGCCTCAATGAGGCCCGCTACGGCATCATCTGGGGCGCCATGGGGGCGGCACGTGACAGCTACCTCACGGCACGGGACTACTCGCAGCAGCGCATGCAGTTCGGCAAGCCGTTAGCCGGTTACCAGCTGACCCAGGAGAAACTCGTCAACATGGCATTGGAGATCAACAAGGGCACGCTCCTGGCTTTGCAGTTGGGCCGGCTGAAGGACGCCGGAGTCCTCCAGCCGCACCAAATCTCCGTGGGCAAGCTGAACAACTGCCGCGAAGCGATCAAGATCTGCCGCGATGCCCGGGCCATGCTTGGCGGCAACGGCATCACCCTGGACTATTCCCCGCTGCGCCACGCCAACAACCTCGAGAGCGTGCGCACCTATGAGGGAACGGACGAGGTGCACACGCTGATATTGGGCAACCACATCACCGGGATTCCGGCCTTCCGCTGAGGAGGCGCTTCCGGTTACTGGGCGCCGGCCCGCCCGGGGACGGCGCGCCCTTCGAGCGCTTGGTTGACGATGTATTCGGCGATGGCCAGGGAGGAGGTGGCGCCGGGTGAGGGGGCGTTGCGTACAAGGACTGTGTCCTGGCGGCGGGCAATCACAAAGTCATCCACGAGGGACCCGTCAGCGTTCATCGCCTGGGCACGTACACCCCGCGTGCCGGGAACGATGGACGCACCCTCGAGCGAAGGGACGAAACGCGTTGCCTCGGCGATGAATTTGCGCTTGCTGACGACGGTCTGGAACTCACGCGCAGCCGAGGGCAGGTTCTTGCGGGCGAAGTTCCAGAAAGCAGGGAACAGCGCATAGTCCAGGACGTCGCGCACATTGACGTCCTTCCAGGAGTAGGACTCCCGTCCGAACGAGATGAAGGCGTTGGGGCCCAGCATCATTTCGCCGTCGATGCGCTTGGTGAGGTGCACTCCAAGAAAGGGATGCTGTGGATCAGGAACCGGATAGATTAGGCCCTTTACCTGGCTGCGGGCCTCTGAACCGAGAAGAAAGTATTGTCCGAAGAACGGCACGATGCGCGGGGTGGAGGGTTCCCCCATCGACGCGGCCAGCCGGTCGGATTGGAGCCCGGTGCAGGCCACCACAAGGTCGTAGTGTTCACCTCCGTCCCTGGTGTGAACCACGACGCCCTGCCCCTGCTGTTCAAGAGAGCGGACTTCCTGACCCAGCCTGATCTGTCCGCCTGCCTCACGGACGTCGCCGGCAAAGGCGTTGGTGATGGCGGCATAGTCGACGATGGCCGTCTCAGGCGAGTGCAGTGCCGAGATCCCGACAGCATTAGGCTCCACGTCCCTGATCTCGGCGCCGCTGAGCATCCTGGCCCCCGGTACCAGGTTGGCTTGTGCCCGGACAAAGATAGCGTCAAGCCGCCGGCTTTCCTCGGCCGTCTGGGCGATGACGAGCTTGCCGCACTGATCGTAGGGCAGCTTCTTGGCGGCGCAGTATTCCTTCAGCAGATGGACTCCGCGGCGGCACAGCGTGGCCTTCAGGCCGCCGGGTTCATAGTAAAGGCCGGCGTGCACCACTCCGGAGTTGTGGCCCGTCTGGTGAGAGGCGAGTTTCTCCTCCTTCTCGTAGACAGTGACCGAGGCTCCTTCCAGTCGGTTTGTCAGCTCCCGTGCAACGGCGACACCGATAATGCCACCGCCGACGACGGCGCAGCGCAATGGTTCCGTGGGCATGTCGATCCTTATCATTGGGTGGAAAGTTGTCCGTGCGAGAATGTGCTCGTGGACAACCTTGAACGTGCAGTCAATCTGACAGATCAGGCCATCACAAGACTCCGAACTGCGATATTGGGCGGCGAGTTGAAGCCGGGGGAGCTTTACTCCGCGACCCAGCTGGGCGAATGGCTGGGTGTGTCGCGAACGCCGGTCCGGGAGGCAGTGCAGCAACTGGCGAAGGCCGGCCTTGTAGTAGTCGAGCGCAATAGAGGGATCCGTGTCCGGTCAACAACGTTGGAAGACCTGATCGAGGGATTCCAGGTCCGACTGATGCTCGAGGTGCCCGTGACCCGGCAAGCTACCGCAGTCCGCACGGACGCCGATGTCCAAAGGGTCACAGAGGCGTTCAACACCTTTCAGAAAATTGCCGAGAGCGGCGGTCCTGCTGCTACTTTGCGGGCCGACCGCGACTTCCACCTGGCGCTGCTAACTACCTCCGGCAATCACCGGGTGGTGAAAATACTGGAGGACTTGCGTAACGTCGTCCTGCTCACTGGGGTGGAAACCGTCCCCAAATCGCGTTCTTCCCGGGAAGCTTTTGAGGACCATCGGGACGTCTACGAGGCTTTCGTGGCCGGGAAGGCCGAGAAAGCCGGACAGGACATGCGGCGCCACATACTCAATACGGCCCGGCTGCTTATCCTGCGCGAAGCCCACGAACGCGGCATTCCCACGGGCGACGTTGACTCACTTCTCAGCTGGGCTTAACTCGCCTGGTAAACGAGCGGCGGAGATCTGGAATCGGCACCTCGAATAATCTGCATCCGTATAAATTACCCCTGTTGCATGCAACATGCAACACATATCGGGCGCTTGGTGACTCGGTTCCACGAGGACCCGCTCGGCCCTGTTGTCCTGTCCCAGTGACCTTAGGCCCTGGAGCAGGCGACGCACCTGTTCCGGCTGCTCGAAGTTGGCGAAGTGGCCGCACAGCTTGCGCGGATCAGTGCCGGCGCTGGCGGTCCGGTCCGGCCGCGTCGCGGCAATATGCAAAGCCAGGAAGCCCGGCGTACCGGACGTTGGAGACCCACGTCCGAAGCCCTGTTGGATATGCACAGTGCACGGGCCCAGCTCTTGGTATTGTGTGCCGCCGCAGCGTAGCCGCCCACGTTGCGGATTCCTGCCGAACGCGCATGCCCGCCGTCCGTTGCTGATCTCTATCAGGGATCGGAGCCGCGGCGTCACCGGGCCGGACGAGGGGACGCATGCTTCTCCCGGTTCATGGCTTGTTAGCCGGCGGGTTCCCTGGCGGTTCCCGGAGGCTGCCTTCCTGTTCACGGTCCGCGGCCATGCTGGCTCCATGCCTCTCCTACTGCCCGGTAACTCGCATCTGATCGACCGCCGCCTCTTCCTCGCGGGGGTGGCCGGTGTCTCCGCTGCCGCCGCGCTGGCGGCCGCCCCGGCTACCAGGGCGGACGCTGCGTCGGCGCCGGCGCGGGCCAAGGACGATCCCTTCACGCTGGGTATCGCATCCGGTGACCCCACGCCTTCCGGCGTGGTGCTGTGGACCCGCCTGGCCCCGAAACCGTTCGACCCGAACGGCGGCATGCCGCCGGGCCATGCGGTGGTGGAGTGGCGTTTGGCCAGTGACGCCGGGATGCGCGATGTTGTCCAGCGCGGGAGCGCGCACGCCCCGGCGCAGCTGGGGCATTCGGTCCACGTGGAGGTCGAGGGCCTGGCACCGGACAGCGAGTACTTCTACGAGTTCAAGTTCCGTAACCACTTGTCCCCCGTGGGCCGGACCAAAACCTTGCCGGCCCCCGGGGCGGATGTACGGCAGCTCGATTTTGCTTTCTCCTCCTGCCAGAAGTGGGAGGATGGCTTCTTTCCGTCTTACCGCCATATGGCCGCAGAGGACCTCGACTTTGTGGTGCATCTGGGCGATTACGTTTACGAGTACGAGATCGCCGCAGGCGGCGGGCTGCGTCGCACACCTGTCCCGGCGGCTGCCCAGCCGGCCCCGCAGACGCTTGAGCAGTGGCGGGCCCGCTACGCTCTCTACAAGTCCGATCCCGACCTGCAGGCGGCGCACGCCCGGTTCCCGTTCGTCGTTTCCTGGGACGATCACGAGGTTAAGAATGACTATGCCGGAGGCTGGGAGGGGCAGACCCAGGCCTTCACCGCAGTGCGGGCCGCGGCCTACATGGCGTACTACGAGCACCAGCCCTTGCGGGCACGGTCGCTGCCCCGCGGTACGGAAATGCAGCTTTACCGGCGGTTGCGCTATGGCCGCCTCGCGCTGCTGGACGTTCTGGATGGACGCCAGTACCGCGACGCCCCGCCGTGCGGCTGGGGAGAAGCCCAGGCATGCGAAGCGGCGTACGACCCGTCAATCAGCATGCTCGGCTCAGAGCAGGAGCAGTGGCTCTACGACGGACTGCGTGACTCAGAGGTGCGGTGGAACATCCTGGGGAACAACGTCATGGTCTCCCGCCTCGACCACGACGGTGCCGCGGGCGAGCTGCTGTGGCACGACGCCTGGGACGGTTTTCCGGCAGCCCGCAAGAGGCTGCTGGATGTGATCGCCGAGCCGGCGGTGCGCAACGCCGTGTTCATCACGGGCGACTGGCACTCCACCTTCGTCAACGACGTTCACCTCGACTTCGACAAGCCGGACTCCCCGGTGGTGGCCACCGAATTCGTCGGGACCTCCATCAGCACGAACGGCGACGTGCCGGTTTACGGGCCCTACTACGAGCCCATGATCGGGTTCAACCCGCACATCAAATTCTTCGATGGCGACCGGCGGGGCTACGTCCGTTGCCAGGTCACTCCCGAGCGCTGGCGCACGGAGCTTCGCATGGCCACCGGAGTGGGGACCCGGACCGCAGGGCAGTACACGCATGCGGTGTTCGAGGTCGAAGACGGCAAGCCGGGCGCAGTGCAGGTTTCATAGCGGCTAGTTCAACCTGCGCCCGCAGCTGACGTCCCGCCGTCGTCCGCTTGGCCACGCTGCCCGGTCACAGTGACCACATGTCCTCGAGAAGTCGTTGCACCTGTTCCGGCTGCTCGACGTGGGCGAAGTGCCCGCAATGCTGGATCGTCACAGTCTGGACTTGCGGCACTGTGGCGGCCAGCCGGTCCAGGTCGGAGGGAGACGTGAATACATCAGTTTCCCCGCGGGTTGCTAGCACGGGGCAGCGGATGCCGCGCCACTGGTTAAAGTCGTAGTGCGCCACTGCCCGGGCAGCCGCGGAGAAGCTGGCCGGACGGGCGTTATGGCCGAGCCCGCGGATCACCCCAGCTGACATGCCTGGGGGATCTGCGAAGAACGGTGACATCAACGGTCCCATCACGGGTGTGGCACCGACTGCGCGGACCATTGCCAGCCCTGCTGGACCTAGGGCCGCCAGTGAGCGCATGAGCAGCATCATGCCGACAAACGCCGGGAACCGGGACAGGCTGCGCAGTGGCTCGCGGGCGGCCTCAGACACGCCGAATGTTGTGGGCGAAATGGCAGCCACGCTGGCGGTCCGCTCCGGCCACGTCGCGGCAATATGCAAAGCCAGGAAGCCTCCCATGGAGTGGCCCACGAGGTTCCATCGCGGGTAGTTGAGCAAGTTCAGTACATCGGTGACTGCGCGTGTCATCGTCTCGATGCCGAAGTGTTCCAGCCGGGCTCCCTTAGTGGATTCGCCCCAGCCCGGCAGGTCAATCAGGACACGATCGTGGTGCGATGCTTCGGAAAGCAGCGGCCGGAAGGTGGCCCAGGATCCCGCGGCGCCGTGCAGGTACACCTCCGGTGTGCCGGACGCCGGAGCCCCGCTTCCGATGCCCTGTTGGACTCGCACAGTGCACGGGCCCAGCTCTGTTGGAATTGTGTGCCGCCGCAGCGTAGCCACCCACGTCGCGGATTCCTGCCGAACGCTCATGCCCGCCTTCCGTTGCTGATCTCTACTAGGGATTCGGAGCCGTGGCGTCACCGGACCGGACGTACAGGCTACAGCTGCTGGGTTTGGCATCAAACGGAACAGATCGAAACCACCATGTTCGGTCCCATGAACGTCACCCGCGCTGCCCTGCCGGTCCTGCGCGCCCAGCGCTCCGGCCTGGTGGTCACCATCTCCTCCACCGCCGGCCTCGCAGGCGGCGAGTTCCTGTCCGCCTACGCCGCGTCGAAGTTCGGCGTGGAAGGCTGGGCGGAATCCCTGGCACTCGAGGTCGCACCGTTCGGCATCCGCTCCATGATCGTGGAGCCGGGGTTCTTCCGCGCCGAGCTGCTCACCCCGGAATCCACCAGCTACGCGGAATCCACCATCGGGGACTACGCCGAACGCACCGCGCAGACGGTCACCGCGTGGAAGGGCATTAACGGCCTCCAGGGCGGGGACCCGGCCAAGCTCGCCGACGCGCTGATCCAGCTGGCCGAACTGGACGAACCCCCGCTGCGGTTCGCCGCCGGAGCCGACGCCGTGGGCGTCTTCGAGACCCGAGGAAAGGCCCTCCAGCTCCAGGCCGACGCGCACCGCGAACTCTCCAGCAACCTCGCGTTAAGCGACGCCTGACAAAACGGAAATGGACGACGGCGGGAGGTCCCGCCGTCGTCCATCACCCACCACCGCAAGGCCCCACCACAGTTCAGCCGGACGCCGGCCGCTCCGACCCGTCCGGTGCTGCATGGTGGCGGAGATGCGTGTTGTGGATCAGCTATTGACTGAAAATTCAGTCAGGCCTTATGGTTGATGCGATACATCAACGTGATGTAGCTCACGAAGGCTTGCCATGATCAGCACGCGCTTCCGCAAAGACGCGGATTCCGTCGGTGCCGCATCCGCGCACAAGGACCGCTTCGGCCGCATTGAGTCGGCCGGCATTGAGTTCATCCCCGACGAACAACGCACCTCCCGCCCCCGGAACCTGTTCACCGTGTTCTTCGGCGGCAACTTCGCCTTCTCGGTCATCGTTTTCGGCTGGCTTCCCATCACCTTCGGCCTGGACTTCGTCGGCGCCGCCACGGCCAGCCTCACCGGTCTCCTCGTTGGTACAGCCCTGATCGCCCCGATGGCCCTCCTGGGGCCACGGACCGGCACCAACAACACCGTTTCCAGCGCCGCACACTTCGGCACCCGCGGGAGGTTGATCGGTTCCGCCCTGACCCTGTTGTTCGCCCTTGCGTACGCCGCCATCGCGGTCTGGACTTCGGGCGACGCGCTGGTTGCCGCCGCCGAGCGGCTGCTGGGCGTGTCCGTTGACGGCACCACGCTGGCCATCGGCTACGCCGTGATCTCCGTGGAAATCGTATTGGTTGCGCTTTTTGGCCACGGCACCGTGGTGGCGATGCAGAAATTTGTCGCCCCAGTGGTCGGCATTCTGCTGCTCATCGGCGTCGTTGCTTTCGCTCCAACGTTCAGCCCCACCACCGTGCACGCCGACTACCTTCTGGGCGATTTCTGGCCCACCTGGATTTTGTCCGCCGTCATTTCCGTCGGAGGCCCACTGTCCTACGCGCCCACGCTGGGCGACTACAGCCGGCGCATCTCCGGGAAACTCCACTCGGACCGGTCCGTGGTCGGCGCCACCTGCCTTGGTGTGTTCCTGGGCCTGTTTGTCACTGCCCTCTTCGGCGCCTTCACAGCCTCGGCCATCCCGGAACTCGGCGGCTCCTATGTCGCAGACCTGGTGCGGTCCGCGCCGGCCTGGTACCTGCTCCCAATCCTCATCATCGCGTTGGCCGGCGGGCTAGGCCAGGGCGTGCTCAACCTCTACGCCAGCGGCCTGGACCTCGAAGCACTCTTCCCGCGCCTGCGCCGCATCCACACCACGCTCATCACGTCGGTGATCGCCGTCGGACTCCTCTACCTTGGTGTCTTCGTGTTCAACGCGGTGGACTCCATCACCGCCATGACCCTGGTGCTCAACGGATTCGCCGGCCCCTGGGTGGCCATCAACGTCCTGGGCTTCCTGGTCGCCCGCCGCGGCACATACCACGCCGCAGACCTCCAGCTCTTTCGCGCCAACGGACCTCGCGGACGGTACTGGTTCAGCAACGGCTGGAACCTCCGGGCCGTGATCCCCTGGGCCATCGGATCAGCATTCGGCCTGCTGGCCACGGACACATCCCTCTACGCCGGTCCGCTCTCGCAGCTCGCCGGAGGAATCGACCTCAGCTTCCTTGGCTCCACAGTCATCGGAGCCGTCGGCTATCTCGCGGCGCTCCGGCTCTGGCCCGAACCGCCTGCCTCCCTGGCCGAGGCCGGACCGGAGCGGGGTGAGCACGTATTACTGTCAAACCATGACTGACAAACTAGCCAAGATCCTCACCGCCGCCACCACCTGCATCGCCAGGAACGGCGTCCGGGGAATGCGGGTCAACGATGTGGCTGCAGAAGCCGGTGTTTCGCCGGGCCTCCTGTACTACCACTTCACCGACCGGGCCGGCCTGCTTGCCGCAACGCTTGAACACATCAACAAGCAGGTCAGCAAGGACGACGCCGCCCCCTCCTCCCCTGACGCGGAAGACCGCGCCCGGCACTTCAGGCACCTGCTCCTTGACGAAATCAAGGACGACGCTGATGTCCGCCGGAATTCGGTGGCCTGGAACGAGCTCCGGGCGTGCTCCATCTTCGAACAGGAGCTGGCGGAACCGCTTTCCCGGACAACGGCGGAATGGAACCGCGAGATCGCCCAGGCCATCGTGGCCGCCAGCGAAGGCACCAGCGAGGACGAGGCCGCAGTCACTGCGGAGATCCTCACCAGTTTGGTGGAAGGGATCTCCGGCCGCTGGCTCAACGGTTTCATCACCACAGACCACGCGCGTTCCCTGTTGACGACGGCCATCGACTCACTCACCACAGCACGCCCGACGACCCTGCAGGAACCTTCCGGACAGGGTCTGGGCAAATGAACCACCGACCCAACTCTCAACCACTTATCAAACGACGCGATTCCAGCGGAATCCCGCGATTATGCAAGGACCCCTAGGGTCCCGTTAGGAAACACCGCCTTGGACATCATCGCCAACACCGAACCGCCCGCCTCTTTCGCCCGGAGCCAGGAAAGCACCCGCCGGCCGCTCCGAGCGGCCCTGGTCCAGCACCGCTGGCGCGAAAACGCCGCCGAGCTCAGGTCGGTGCTGACCGGGGCCATCGGCAAAGCCGCCGACGCCGGAGCCAGGGCCGTGTTCCTGCCGGAACTTACGCTGTCCAAATATCCTGCCAACGTCCGGGCCGGCAGTAACCCCGCCCGGAATGCCGAGGACCTGCTCAGCGGCCCCACCTTCGAGTTCGCCGCCAACGCGGCCCGGAAGCACTGCGTCACCGTCCACGCCTCGCTCTACGAGCGCTCAGACGGAAACGACGGGCTGGGCTTCAACACCGCCATCCTCGTCTCGCCCCAGGGGGAGCTGCTGGCACGCACGCGCAAGACCCACATTCCCGTCAGCGCCGGCTACTACGAGGACACGTACTTCCGTGCCGGGCCGGCCGTCGACGCCTACCCCGTGCACCGCCCCGCGGAACTGGACGGGGCCGCCGTCGGACTCCCCACCTGCTGGGACGAATGGTTCCCGGAGGTCGCCCGGCTGTATTCGCTGGCCGGCGCGGAAATCCTGGTCTACCCCACGGCTATCGGCTCGGAGCCGACCTTCCCGGAGTTCGACCACCAGCCGCTGTGGCAGCACGTGATCACAGGCCACGGCATCACGAACGGCAGGTTCATGGTGGTCCCCAACCGGACGGGCGACGAAGGCGACATCAACTTCTACGGTTCCTCATTCATTTCCGATCCCTACGGCCGCGTCCTGGTCCAAGCGCCGCGGGACCGGGAAGCCGTCCTGGTGGCCGACCTTGACCTGGACCAGCGCAAGGACTGGCTGGACCTGTTCCCGTTCCTGACCACGCGCCGCCCCGACACCTATGCCGAGCTCACCCGGGACGTCGATTTCGACCGTCCGTACGGGGCGGTATCCGCACAGCAGACCGCGGCCCAGCCATGACCTGGATGATGCCGAGCGAAACGGCACCCCAGGAAAGGGTCTGGATGGCATTTCCGCCGGAGCGATCCTCGATAGGGCACACCGCGGAGGAAACCCATGAGGCCCGCACGGCGTGGGCAGCGGTGGCGCATGCTGTGGCGGATTTCGAGCCTGTCACCATGGTCGTGGACCCGCCGGACATGACTGCCGCGCGGACTTATCTTTCGGCTGGCATTGACCTGGTGGAAGCGCCCCTTGACGATGCCTGGATGCGGGACATCGGGCCCACATTCGTGACCGGCGACGACGGCCGGCTGGGCGGGGTGGACTGGGTCTTCAACGGCTGGGGGCAGCAGGAATGGGCCAGCTGGGGCAAGGATTCCGGGGTCGGTGCGGAAGTGGTGAGGGAGGCCGGTGCGGAGCTGCTGGACAGCCCGCTGGTCAATGAAGGCGGCGGGATCCAGGTGGACGGTCTGGGCACCGTGCTGGTCACCGAGACGGTGCAGCTGGATAAGTTCCGGAACCCGCACCTGACCAAGGCTGACGTCGAAGCCGAGCTGGCCCGCACCATCGGCGCCACGCATGTCATCTGGCTGCCACGTGGGCTGACCCGTGATTCGCAGGAACTCGGAACCCGCGGACACGTGGACATCGTGGCCGCTATCCCGTCGCCCGGTGTGCTGCTGGTCCACTCCCAGCGCAACCCATCACACCCGGACTTCCAGATCACCGCCGATATCATCGCGATGCTCGCCGGGACCCGGGACGCGCAGGGCCGTGTCTGGGACATCGTGGAGGTACCGGCCCCGGACACGCTGCGCGACGAGCTCGACTGGGTCGACTACAGCTACATCAACCATCTGGTGGTGAACGGAGGCGTCATCGCCTGCAGTTTCGACGACCCCGCGGACGCGGGAGCCAGCCGGATCCTGGAGCAGGCGTATCCGGGCCGGGAAGCGGTGACGGTCGATGCCCGCGCCATCTTCGCCCGGGGCGGCGGCATCCATTGCATCACCCAGCATCAGCCGGCCGTCTGACCGCGGCAGCCATGAAGACCCCTGCTGTGGGCGACGTGCCCGCCGCCCACAGCAGGGGCTTTCCACGGCAATACCACCGGTAGTCTCGCCTGAGCCGTTGGACGATCCTGCCCACTTTCAGCGACGACGGCACCAACGTCAACGGCACCATCCTCGCCTCCGACGGCGGCTGGTCGGCGCTGTAGGGGAGCCGTACCCAACGCAAACGGACGACGGCGGGGTGTCCCGCCGTCGTCCGTTTGAGGACTGGTGGTGTGTGCTGCTTAGCGTGAGCTCACCGCCGGGACGCCGAGGATGCTGTCCAGCAGCCCGTTGCGGAATTTTCCCTCCGGATCGTGCGCCGATGCCAGCGAGCGGAAATCCGTTAAGCGGGGGTAGAGGGAGTCCCAGTCGTGACCGTCGGGCGTGAAAAGCTTGCCCCAGTGCGGCCTGGCCACGAAGGGCCGAAGCAGGTCCTCGAGCTCCGGAAGTACGGCTTCCACCTGCGGCTGCAGCGGCTTCCAGGTGAAGTGCAGCGCAACGCTCTGCTGCCGGTAGAAGGGGCTGAGCCAGAATGCGTCCGCGGCGCCGGTCCGGATTTCGGAGACAAACAGCAGGGGCGCAAGTTTGTCCGCCAGGCTCCGGACGGCCTGGATCGCGGCAGGTGCCTGCTCCAGTGGCAGGATGAATTCGCTTTGCAGTTCCTCACCGTTGCTGGGCGTGAACTCGTGGCGGAAGTGCGGGAGCCGGTCCAGCCACTGCCCGGGCTCATCCATCTGGACCGTGCAGTTCTCGGCCGACATCCCGGGCAGCGGGTGCCGCGGGCCGATGGCTGCCGTGGCACCGAACAGTTCACCGATGGGAGGCTCCGAGTCCAGCGCCTTGAGCCAGACCTGGCTGATGCTATCGCCCGCGTAATCGGTGAAAAGACTCACGCTGTAGGCGCTGGACACCAGCTGCGTGAAATCCGCCAGCGCCCGTTCCCACGGCAGGTTTTCCAAAACACGCTGGCGCATGCTGAAGCTCGGCCGGACGGCAAGCTGGAGGCCGGTGACGATGCCCAGGGCGCCCAGGCCCACTACGCTGCCCAGGAACTCCTCGCCGTCCGCGCGGGACAGCGAGACCTGCTCGCCGGAGGGCCGGACCAGATCAATGGCCTCCACCGCTCCGGCCAGGGAGGGGTTGTTCAAACCGGATCCATGGGTGGCCGTCTGGACTGCCCCGGCCACCGAAATGTGGGGCAGCGACGCCAGATTGTGGATGGCCAGGCCGGCCTGCTGCAGCGTACGGCAAAGGGCGCCGTAGCTCACTCCGCCGCTGACGCGGACGCTCTGCTGTTCCGCGTCCAGTTCGATGTGCTGTGGCAGTGCATCCAGCAGCACGTGCACGCCGTCTGTGTCCCCGATGCGGTTGAAGGAGTGTCGCGACCCCAAGGCCTTGACCCGGCTGGAGCGCGCCACCACCTGGGCGAGCTCAGCCACCGACTCCGGGCGCAAGACGTCCGCTGATGAGTACTTGAGGTTTCCTGCCCAGTTCTTCATGTGCTCGGCTTTCGGGTGAAGGTAAGTTTCACTCCACCAACTGTGAGCGCTAACAAATTTCCTGTCAAGACGCTTCGCCGCCTCCCGTCGGGGAGAGCGGTAACATCGTCAGCAGGTCATCCTCAGCGGCATTCACTGGCCGCCGGCTTTGGCCCAGAAGGCTTTGAAAGGGGAGCAGTGCGCGCAACGGTCAAGGATGTCGCGCGTCGTGCCGGCGTTTCACCCAAGACTGTCTCGAACGTCATGAACGGCATCATTCCAGTCAGTGGCGCCACCAGGACCAAGGTGGAGCAGGCCATCGTCGAGCTGGATTATGTGCCCAACCTCTCCGCCCGCGGATTGCGCAACGGGAGGTCCGGCGTGATTGCGCTGGCCCTGCCTGATCTGGGCACGCCGTACTCCGCAGAAATTGCCCACCACATTGTGGAAGTGGCGCACGAGCAGGGCTGGATCGTGCAGATCGAGGAAACCGGCTCCGATCCCCAGCGCGAGCACGAACTCATGGTGCGCGCCCGCTCCAACCTGATCGACGGGCTGATCCTCAACCCTGTGGTGCTGGACGAGAGTGCCGTCCAGGTGGGCGTTGCCCTTCCGCCCGTCGTCCTGCTCGGCGAGGTCACACAAAAGCTCGCCGACCGCGTCTTCGTGGACAGCTTCGCTGCCGCCCGCGACATGACTCTCGCCCTGGCGCAGTCCGGGAGCCGGCGGATCGCCGTCCTGGGAACCACCCAAGGCAGGGGATCGGCTGCGGCGATCCAGCGAACCCAGGGCTATGAAGAGGCGTTGGAGATCCTTGGCATCGAACGGGACGAGTCGCTGCTGATTCCCTGTGAGAAGTGGACGCCGCAGACTGCTGCCGATGCGCTCACTGCCTATCTGGACTCCCACCCCCTTCCCGAGGCGCTGTTCTGCTTCACGGATTCCATGGCCATCGGCGCCCTGAGTGTGCTGTGGAAGAGGGGCCTGCGCATCCCGGAGGACATTGCGGTGGCGGGCTTTGATGACATCGCCGACGGCCGCTACGCGGTTCCGTCGTTGACCACGGTTTCCTTCGACAAGCGTGCAATTGCCAGCGAAGCCCTGCGCCTGCTGACGGAGCGGATGGCGGACAGGGGCCACGAGCAGCGTGTGGTTTCCGTGGACTACTCCATCGTGGAGCGGGACAGTACCCGCACCTGAAGCGAGAGCGGCCCACCCGATTGTGGGCGCTAACAATTTTCTCTTGCCCTGTCCATTACATCGATGTAATGTGAGGCGTGCGTCACCCCCTGAAGGCATCGGCCCGGGAACGGGGACGCACCGGAACCGGAGTTTTGAGCAACAAGAAGTGACCTTTCCGCGGACCCATCCAAAGGAGTGACGGGTGAAGCAGTTTGAATTTTTCGGGAAGCAAGTGTCCCGACGGCAGTTATTGACGGGAACGGCAGCCTTAGGCAGCGTCCTGGTAGCAGGCGGCCTGACCGGCTGCGGCGGAAACGCCCAAGCCTCTGGCCCGCGGGACATCGGGTTCTGGCACCTGCTGTCCGGCGGTGACGGCATCAAGATGCAGGCCATGATCAACAGAGCCAACCAGGCCAACCCCGGCTTCAAGGTCCAACCCACGGTCCTGGCCTGGGGCCCGCCGTATTACACCAAACTGGCCATGGCATCGGCCGGCGGGCGGCCACCGGAAGTGGCGATCATGCATGCCAGCCGGGTTCCCGGATACGCCCCCGGCGGGCTCATCGACCCCTGGGACCTGGACCTGCTGGACGAGCACGGCGTCACCGGTGACAACTTTGCCCCGCGCATCTGGGAGAAGAGCCAGCAGAACGGCAAGGTGTTCTCCATCGCCCTGGATTCGCACCCGTTCGTTATGTTCTACAACACGGACATCGCCGGCAAAGCCGGCGTCCTGGGCGGCAACGGACAACTGCAGGAGGCAACGTCTCCGCAGGAGTTCATGGCCATGGCCAGGGAAATGCAGAAGGTCACCCAGGCCCATGGTTTGTCCTTCGGATACCTCGGCAGCGGTTCCCAGATGTGGCGCTTGTTCTACACGCTCTACAAGCAGCATGGCGCGGATATGGAACTGATCCCGGGCCAGCCGATGAAAGTGGACCGCGACGCCGCGATTGAGTCCTTGGAATTCATGGCATCGCTCTTTGACGACACCATCGCTGCCAAGGCCGGCGACATCAGCACGGGCATCGCGGAGTTCGCCCGCGGCGACTCGGGAATGCTGTTCAGCGGAGTGTGGGAATTGCCCACGCTCAAGAAAGCCGGACTTCCGGTGGACGCTGCCACCATTCCCACGCTGTACGGAACGCCGGCAGCCTACGCAGACTCGCACTCGTTCGTCCTGCCGCGGCAGCTGAACGTGGATGACGCGAAACGGCGGGACGTCTACAAGTTCGTGAGCGACGTCCTCAAAGGATCACTCTCCTGGGCAGAAGCCGGGCACATTCCGGCCTACCAGCCCGTGGTCCAGTCGCAGGCATACCGCGACCTCACGCCGCAGATCCACTACGCGAACGCAGCGGACATCATCGCCTACGATCCCGAAGCCTGGTTCAGCGGCTCCGGCTCGGACTGGCAGACCTACTTTGCGGAGAACGTCCAGAACGTGCTCCTGGGCCGCGACAAGGCAGCCGCAGGTTGGGACGCCTTTGAGCGCCGCACCAACACCCTTCTTTCCAGGCCCAACCCGGTCTAACCGCACCGAGCGACAAAGGAGTCCTTCATGAGTTCTTCACTAGCGTCCCGGCGCAGTACCGGCCAGCCGGACATCGCCGCAGCGACCCAACCCCAACCAACGCGCCGCACTTCGCAGAGCCGTACCAGGAGCAACCTGAGCGGCTGGGCATTCGCCACCCCGTTCCTGGTCTTCTTCCTGGTCTTCCTGGTGTGGCCCATTCTCTATGGCATCTACATGAGCCTCACGGGCAAGTCCCTGACCGGCGCCAATGACAGCCTGATCGGCTTCGCGAACTACGCCGAGGCACTGGCCGACGCCGATATGTGGCGCTCCCTGGGAAACACGTTCTACTTCACCGTCATCAGCACCGTCCCGCTGGTCCTCGTGGCCCTGGTGATGGCTGCCCTGCTGAACGTCGGGCTGCCTGCCCAGTGGCTGTGGCGGCTTTCCTACTTCGCCCCGTACCTGCTGGCCTCCACCGTGGTCTCGCTGTTCTTCACCTGGATGTACAACCCGCAGCTTGGCCTGATCAATGACTTCCTCTCCAAGATGGGCCTCCCCAAAGTCGCCTGGCTCAACGATCCCAACGTGGCCATGTGGGCGATCGTCATCGCCACGCTGTGGTGGACCGTGGGGTTCAATTTCCTGCTGTACCTGGCCGCGATGCAGAACATCCCCGCACAGCACTACGAAGCAGCGTCCCTGGACGGCGCCGGAGCATGGCGGCAGTTCTTCTCGATCACCCTGCCGCAGCTGACCCCCACCACGGTGATGATCGTGCTCCTCCAGATCCTCGCGTCCATGAAGATCTTCGATCAGGTGTACCAGATGACCGCCGGCGGGCCCGGAGGATCAACCCGCCCGGTGGTGCAGTACATCTTTGAAACCGGCTTCACCGGCTACCGGCTGGGGTACTCCGCAGCCATCTCCTACATTTTCTTCGGACTGATCGTGCTCGTTTCGGTCATGCAGTTCGTCATCACCCGCCGCAGGAGTGCATAACCATGGCAATCCCTACCCTCACGCGTCCCACTCCCCGCACCAACACCAGCCAAGAGGCCCGAAAACCCCGCAAGAAGATGACCGCAGGCAAGATTGCCGCGCTCGTTGTGGCGGCGTTCATCGCCGTGCTGTGGATGATTCCGTTCGCCTGGGCCACGGCCACCGCCTTCAAGACCGAGACGGATGCCGCAGCTCCGAAGGTCAGCTGGATGCCGCCGTCGGGCTTTACCGCTGAAGCGTTCGTCAAGGTGTTCCAGGATGGCAACATCCCGCTCTGGACCTGGAACTCGTTCTACACCTCGGCGGCCATCACGGCGATCACGCTGGTGATCTCGGCGCTGGTGGCGTACGCCCTGTCCCGGATCGACTTCAAAGGCAAGAAGGTGCTGATGACGGTGATCATTGCCTCCATCATCATCCCGCCGCCGGTCCTCATCATCCCGCTCTTCTACCAAATGCTGGCGCTGCACCTGATCGATACCTCGTGGGCCATCATCCTGCCGCAGGTCATCCACCCGGCCATGGTGTTCGTGCTCAAGAAGTTCTTCGACCAGATTCCCCGCGAACTTGAAGAAGCCGCTGTGATGGACGGTGCCAGCCGATTGCGGATCTTCACCCAGATCATCCTGCCGTTGTCCCAGCCCATCCTGGCCGCCGTCGCGATCTTCGTGTTCATCGGCGCCTGGAACAACTTCCTGTGGCCGTTCATTGCCACGAACGACGGCGGGCTCCTCACCCTTCCGGTGGGGCTGCAAACCATCAAGAGCGCGTACGGCATCCAGTACGCGCAGAACATGGCCTCCGCGCTCCTCGCGGCGCTGCCCCTGATCCTCGTCTTCCTGTTCTTCCAGCGCCAGATCATCAAGGGCGTCGCGACGACGGGACTCGCCGGAACCTGATCCGGCACCTTACTTACCACTCACCAAAGACCTGAACCACAACCAAGGAGATACCGCACATGTCCCGCGCACGGATCACCCTCGACCGCGACTTCACCATCGGCGAAGTCCCCCGCCGCCTGTTCGGCTCCTTCGTGGAGCACATGGGCCGCTGCGTCTACACCGGCATCTACGAGCCGGGCCACCCGGAGGCCGATGAGAACGGCTTCCGCCAGGACGTGCTCAAGCTCGTCAAGGAGCTCGGCGCCACCGTCATCCGGTACCCCGGCGGCAACTTCGTCTCCGGCTACAACTGGGAAGACGGCATCGGCCCGCGGGAGAACCGTCCCCGCCGGCTGGACGGCGCCTGGCACACCGTGGAGACCAACGCGTTCGGCCTGCACGAATTCGTGGACTGGTCCCGCCAGGCCGGCACGGAAATCATGGAAGCCATCAACCTGGGCACCAGGGGAGTGGATGCAGCCCGCGAGATCGTGGAATACGCCAACCACCCCGGCGGCACCTACTGGTCAGACCTCCGCGCCAAGAATGGCCACAAGGATCCTTTCGACATCAAGCTCTGGTGCCTGGGCAACGAGATGGACGGGCCGTGGCAGATCGGCCACAAGACCGCTGAGGAATACGGCCGCCTGGCTCAGGAAGCCGCCAAGGCCATGCGCTTCGTGGACCCTGACATCGAACTGGTGGCCTGCGGAAGTTCCAGCTCCGGCATGCCGACGTTCGGCGATTGGGAGCAGACTGTCCTGACGCACACTTATGACGAGGTGGACTACGTCTCCCTCCACGCCTACTACCAGGAGAACGACGGCGACGTCGGCAGCTTCCTCGCCAGCGCAGTGGACACCGACTACTTCATCGAGTCCGTGATCGCCACCGCTGACGCCGTGCGTGCGAAGGGCAAACACAAAAAGCACATCAACCTGTCCTTCGATGAGTGGAACGTTTGGTACCAGCGCGGCCTGGACACGGAGGACCAGCCGCACAACGTCGCCAAGGCGGGCTGGCGCGAGCACCCCCGGGTCATCGAGGACAAGTACAACGTGACAGACGCCGTGGTGGTGGGAACCCTGCTGAACTCGCTGCTCCGCCATGGCGACCGCGTCAAGATCGCCAACCAGGCTCAGCTGGTCAACGTCATTGCACCGATCTTCAGCGAGGAAAACGGACCGGCATGGAAGCAGACCATCTTCCACCCGTTCGCCCGCATGGCGGAGCTGGCCAAGGGCCAGATCCTGCGGCTGTCTGTTGACTCGGACAAGTACGAGAATGCCCGCTTCGGCGGCACCGACCTGGTGGACGTCAGTGCAACGTGGAACGAGGAAACGGGTCGCGTGGCACTGTTCTTCGCGAACCGCGGCCTTGAGGAAGCTGCCGACGTCGAGGTCGCCCTGCGCGGGTTCGACGCCCGCCGGGTGGTCCGTGCCGAGGTCCTGGAAATCCCGGAAGGCGGGGACCGTTTCACGGCCAACACCCAAAGCCGTCAGGACCAGGTGGGGCTCAAGCCGCTGGAAGGCGCGAAGGCGAGCGGCTCCGAGCTCCGGTTGACGCTGCCGGCGCTGTCCTGGGCCGTGATCGAGCTGGACGTCGTCAAGAACTGACTCTTGCCGCACCAGTTATGAGCGGACGACGGCGGGACCTCCCGCCGTCGTCCGCTCTGCCAGTTTCTGGGCTAGGTGCTTAGGTCCCAGTGCACCCGGATTGCCTCGGCAATTGGGCCGGCGGCGACGTCGACCCGGAAAGCAACGGGCGCGGTCCCGGTCTCTTCGATGACCGAGTCACGGTACACACGGCCGCATGAGGGACACAGCGTGTAGAGATCCTCATCCGCAGGCCATTCCGCCAGCTCCGCGGGGACCGGAGTGTTCTCTCCGTTGTGGACGGGGACGCCTTGTGAGTTGGCCTGAATCAACCCGTCCTTGCTGACGGTGTTGCCGCACACGCAGACGATGGTGGTGACATCATGGCCGATAACATCGGCGGTTTCAGTGTCCATGATGACCTCCCGGCGCTGGAAGAGACGTGCTGATATCAGCTTATGCCTGCTGATCCGTGCGGGCGCCCGGGAATTGGATAACGTCACCCAGGCGGCGGGCATCCTGGTGTTTCCAGCCCGGAGAATGCAGGGTGGGTGGTCAGTCAGCGAACCGTAGCCCTTGAGCCTGGAGCGCGGCTTCCAGAATCCGGACAGCCTTGGGCCCCACGCCGTGCATGGCGAGCAATTGGCTGCGGCTGCAGGCAGCAACTTGAGCCAAAGTGCTAATGCCTGCCTCGAGCAGGGCGCTGTTCGCCGGGCGTCCGATCGGCGGAAGGTCGCCGATCTGCGCAGGAGTATCACGTGTGCTCATGCTGGCATGGTATCGAAATCACGCCATAACGCTGTGGCCTGATCCTCTCCTCCCTCAAAACCCGCGGACGTAGGCGAGCGGCCGTAGCCATATGGTCCAAACGACGCCTCCTGTTCACCGTCCCGAAACCGTTGGCGCAACGCCCGTTCTCCGGCAGCAGGAAGTCTTTTCACGCACCGCCGCCCAGCGCCTCCATCGCCTGGGAAATGAACCGACCCTGCTGTACCAAGGAGAACCCCGTGTTCCTGAAAAGCGCCGTCACAGCCCTCGTAGCCCTCACCTCCCTGACCGGAATCGCCGCCCCGCCGGCCGCAAATCCCGCCAATGCGCCGTCGTCCGTGGTCCTCGGACAGCCGCTGGCCGCAGCCCATGCCCACAACGACTATGAGCACGACCGACCCCTGTTCGACGCCCTGGAGCACGGCTTCACCAGCGTCGAAGCCGACGTGTGGCTGGTGGACGGCGAACTGCTGGTGGCCCACGACCTCGAGGACGCCAAGCCCGGAGTAACGCTCGAGAGCCTCTACCTCGATCCCCTGGACGAGCTGGTGCGGAACCAGGGCCACAGCGTTTACCCGCACTGGGACGGCAGCCTGCAGCTCCTGATCGACATCAAGAGTGAGGGCGAGGCCACCTACGCCGCCATCGAGCAGGAACTGGCCGAGCACCGGGACATCATGAGCCGCTACAGCAACGGCACCACCAAAACCGGGCCCGTCACCGCCGTCATCAGCGGAAACCGCCCCTTGGCCACCATGCAGGCGCAGGAAAAGCGGTTCGGCTTCTATGACGGACGCTCCGCCGACCTCACCTCCGGCATGCCTGCCGGGCTGATGCCGCTGATCAGCGACAACTGGACCAAGCTCTTCACCTGGCAGGGCGTGGGCCCCATGCCCGAGGCAGAACGCACCAAGCTCCACGCATACGTGACAGAGGCACACGCCCAGGGCTACCGGGTCCGCTTCTGGGCCACCCCTGACCAGCCCGGCGCCGCACGCGAAGCTGTCTGGAACGAACTCTTCGACGCCGGCGTGGACCACATCAACACCGACGACCTTGAGGCGCTGGAACAGTTCCTCGCCGCCCGCACGCTCTAAAGCCGCCCCCACTCAGCAGACACAGGAACACCACCATGCCTTCAAAGACCGTGAAAACGACGACGGCGGCGGCCGTCCTGGCGCTCGGCCTCCTTGCGTCCCAGCCCGCCATCGCAGCCAATAACACCTCTGACAGCCAGGCTTTCACCTTTGGCGTCATCGGCGACATTCCCTACGGCGCCGCCGAAATCGCCAAGTTCCCGTCCCGCATCCAGGACATCAACGGCGACAGGGCGCTGAAGTTCGTCACCCATGTGGGCGACATCAAGAACGGCTCCTCGGTGTGCTCAGACGAGTACTTCGCCGACATCCGCTCACAGTTCGACACTTTCGAGCACCCGCTGGTCTTCACCCCGGGCGACAACGAGTGGGTGGACTGCCACCGCACTAACAACGGCGCCTACAACCCGCTGGAACGGCTGGACAAGCTGCGGGACGTCTTCTTCGACGAGCCCGGCAAGACCCTGGGCGCAACCATGCCGGTCAAGACGCAAGAGAAGCTTGGGCTTCCGGAAAATGTCCGCTTCACCCAGAACCGCGTGGCCTTCTCCGTGGTGAACGTCCAGGGCAGCAACAACTCGCTGCTTCCATGGAGCGGCCTGGGCGAAACCACACCCACGCCCGAGCAGCTGGCCGAAGTTGAGCACCGGACGGATGCCGTCCTGGGCCAGATACGTGACACGTTCACCGACGCCGAGCGCCGCAACGACCGCGCCGTGGTGCTGATGACGCAGGCCGACATGTTTGATCCGTCGCTGCTCGCCGCGGCCGCTGCCAACCCGGAAACAGTCTCCGGTTCCGGGAGATCGTTGCGGCCATCATTGAAGAGACCAACCGCTTTGACCGCCCGGTCTATCTCATCAACGGCGACAGCCACGTCTTTGCCGAGAACCAGCCGCTGGCGGAAGGCTCACCATGGCTGGAGGTCTACGGCCAGCCCGCCGCGGATGACCTGCAGCGCATCACCGTGGACGGATCGGCCAACGCCACCAACTACGTCAGGTTCACGGTGGTCGGCAACAGCAGCGACAGCGATGATGTCCTGAGCTGGGAGAAGGTCCCCTTCAGCCAGTAGGCACCAAACGGAAGCGGACGACGGCGGGAGCCCCCCGCCGCCGTCCGCTTCCCTTCCCTCGAAGTAAGCCCTACGCCCGGCTCCTCTTGCGATGGCCCGCGCCCTCAACTCCGCAACTGCCGGCGGCGTCTGAATCCCATGAACCCCTTGACGGTGTGATCTGCGTCGCGTAGCTTGTTCAACAAGAGGATTGTTCAACAATCCAACGATCGCCGCAATTCCGACTTCCGCAGCCATCCTGACGGCAAGCGCCCAAATGTCCCACCCTGCAACGCCGCACGCAGGCGAGACAGAAGCATGCTCACCAGCACCATCCATCCCGAACACGGATGACATCAACTCTCTTCATGGAGGTTTAACATGGCCACTCCCCAAGCCATGGCCCCCGTTGACGCAAAGCCCCCGGTGGCGCGCAAGGACATGTACAAGGCATTCGCGGCCAGCCTGACCGGAACCGCGCTGGAGTTCTACGACTTCGCCGTCTACTCCGCGGCCGCTGCGATCGTCTTCCCGCTTATCTTCTTCCCGGCCTCGGACCCCGTCACGGGTACCCTGCTGGCCTTCTCCACCTACGCCGTGGGTTACATCTCCCGTCCCGTAGGCGGCATCATCTTCGGACGGCTTGGGGACGAGATCGGCCGCAAGAAGATCCTGGTCATTACGCTGATGCTGATCGGCGTGGCCACGTTCCTCATCGGCCTGCTGCCCACGTATGACAACATCGGCGTCATCGCCCCCGCCATCCTCGTGTTCCTCCGCTTCGCCCAGGGCGTTGGCGTCGGCGGCGAATGGGGCGGCGCGGTCCTGCTCTCCAGCGAATTCGGCGACCCGAACAAGCGCGGATTCTGGGCCTCTGCCGCACAGATCGGCCCGCCCGCCGGCAACCTCATGGCCAACGGTGCACTCGCCGTCCTCACCCTGACCCTGTCCGAAGAAGACTTCCTGAGCTTCGGCTGGCGGATCGCGTTCCTGATCTCCGCGCTGCTGGTGGCCTTCGGGCTCTGGATCCGGCTCAAGCTCGAAGACACCCCCATCTTCAAGGCCATGGAAGCCCGGGGCGACAAGCCCAAGGCCCCCATCCGCGAAGTGCTGGCCACCCAGCGCCGGCCCCTCATCGCCGCCATGCTCAGCCGCATTGGCCCGGACGTTCTGTACGCCATGTGCACCGTCTTCACGCTCACCTACGGCATCCAGGAGCTCGGCTTCGACCGCGGCCAGGTTCTCGTCGCCGTCCTGATCGGGTCAGCCCTCCAGATCTTCACCATGCCTCTCGCCGGAGCCATCTCCGACCGCATCAACCGCCGCATGGTTTACGGAATCGCCGCAGTTGGCGCTGCCGTCTGGTCCTACCTGTTCTTCATCGTTCTTGAGGGACGGTCCCCGGTCATGCTGGTCGTGGGCATCGTGCTGGGCCTGCTCTGCCACTCGTTTATGTACGGACCCCAGGCAGCGTTCGTCGTCGAGCAGTTCTCGCCGCGGCTCCGTTCCACCGGCAGCTCACTGGCCTACACGTTCGCCGGCATCATCGGCGGCGCCATCGCACCGTTTATGTTCACCCTCCTGCTGAGCACCTATGACAGCTGGGTCCCGGTGGCCGTCTACCTCAGCGTCGCCTGCCTGCTGACCCTGGTTGGCCTGGCCCTGGGCCGCGACTCCAACGTTGCCGAGGATGAGGAATACCTGCAGGCCGGGCAGGCGCCGGCTGAACTTGTGGAGTCCAAGTGAGCCAGCCACACGCCCTCCTGGCCCCCGCCGACGCACGCCTGAAGTTCCGCAACGGCCTGGTCACCCCCACCTCCGGCTGGAGCGACGGCTACACCCAGGCGAACCTGATAGCGGTCACGGCAGACTACGCCGATGAGTTCATCGAATTCTGCCGGCTGAACCCCAAAGCCTGCCCCGTCATCGACATCATTCCGGCGGGACAGTATGAAAGCGCCCTGGCGCCCGGCTCCGATATCCGCACCGATATCCCCGCCTATCGGGTGTGGGTGGACGGCGAACTGGCCGAGGAGGTCACCGACGTCGCGTCAGTCTGGCGTGACGACATGGTGGCCGTCCTCATCGGCTGCAGCTTCACCTTCGAAGCCGCGCTGGCCAGCGAAGGGATCCCGCTGCGGCACACCGAAACCGGCCGCAACGTCCCCATGTACCGCACAAACGTCGAGTGCACCCCTGCCGGCAGGATCCACGGCCCCATGGTGGTCTCCATGCGCCCGATGCTGCCCGGGCTGGTTGAAACCGCCGTCAGGGTCACGTCGGAAGTGCCGAAGGTCCACGGCAGCCCGGTCCACGTCGGGTCACCGGAGGATCTGGGCATTGCCGACATCAACCGCCCCGACTTCGGGGATGCGGTGGAGATCCGGCCAGGGGAGGTGCCGGTTTTCTGGGCCTGCGGCGTGACACCGCAGAGCGCAGTGATGGCATCCAGGCCCTCCTTCGCCATCGGCCACGCTCCCGGACACATGTTCATCACTGATGTTCCGGAAAGCACCTACCGGGAACCGGCGGGAGAGCCATCGTGAAGCGGAGACTTCCCGTGGCCGAGAAGCGGGCCCGCCGGCCTCCCGGCAAACAAGACGGATTCGCGCGAGGCCCGCGTGGCCACTGCTGAACACCACAGACAGTAAATGCCGCAAACGCAAGCGGACCTCCCGCCGTCGTCCGCTTGCGTTTAATCGGGGTGCTACGGCAGGCGCAGCACCCCGGCGGCCGCCACCAGATAGGGGACGGGATCCGGATCCGTCCCCGCGGCCCACCGCATCCAGGCCTCGAACGTGGCGCCCACGAACGCGGCGCACAGATACCCCGCCACATCCTCGTCGACTCCTGCCGAAACAAGGTACGCCCGGGCGCGCTCGCGCTGCGGCGCCAGGGACTCGTAACTCCGGCTGGCCAGCTCGGGATGCTCGGCGATCAGCCGCAGCCGCCCGCGCGTGACCGCCAGGTCTGGAATCACCGAAACCCCGGCAAGCGCCGCCTCCCGCAGCCCCGCCAGGGCGTCGCCAAGCGGACGACGGCGGGTGCCTCCCGCCGTCGTCCGCTAAGTAATCTGCGACGCCCCCGATCTGCCGCGCACGTGCCTTGGGGATAGGGTCCACGCGGAAGACCTGGCCGTCACTCGGGTGTTACGTAAGCGCCTGAAATGCCGCCGTCAACCAGGAAGGTCGAGGCGGTGATGAAGGATGAATCGTCGCTGGCGAGGAAGGCGACTGCTGCTGCCAGTTCTTCCGGTTCAGCGAACCGGCCCAAGGGAACGTGAACGAGGCGGCGGGCTGCCTTCTCGGGATCCTTGGCGAACAGTTCCTTCAGCAGGGGCGTGTTGACGGGTCCCGGGCAGAGTGCGTTGATCCGGATTCCCTGCCGGGCGAATTCGACGCCGAGTTCCCGGCTCATGGCCAGCACCCCGCCCTTGGAGGCGCTGTAGGAGATCTGCGAGGTGGCAGCACCCATGACCGCAACGAACGACGCCGTGTTGATGATGGAGCCCTTCCCTTGTGCCTGCATGTAAGGGAGGGCGTATTTGCAGCAGTAGAAAACGGAGGTCAGGTTTACTTCCTGGACCCTGCGCCACGCATCGATTCCTGTATCGATGATTGAGGCATCGTCTGCCGGCGAGATTCCCGCGTTGTTGAAGCTGATGTCCACGCTTCCGTACGTTTCGTTGGTGATGGCGTAGAGGTTCTTCACTTCCTCTTCGCTGGTGACATCCACCTTCACATAGAGGCCGCCGACCTCGTCGGCTGCGCGCTGCCCGGCGGTCGGGTCCAGATCAGCGATGACCACATGGGCGCCTTCCGCGGCGAACCGGCGAGCTGTGGCCAGCCCGATGCCGCTGGCGCCGCCGGTGATGACAGCGCTGCGTCCCTTGAGGCGGTTGGAAATTACTTCAATCATTTTTTCTTCCTTTTGTGGTGGGGACGTTATGGGTTGGTGGAGATGAAGACGTTTTTTGTTTCGGTGAACGCGTTCAGGGCGTCCGGGCCGAGTTCGCGTCCGAGTCCTGACTGCTTGAATCCGCCAAAGGGCGTGGAGTAGCGCACCGAGGAGTGGGAGTTCACCGAAAGGTTTCCCGACTCGAGTCCCCGGGCCATCCTCAGCGCCTGACCGATGTCCCGTGTCCAGATGGATCCGGACAGGCCGTAGATCGAGTCATTCGCCAGGCGGCGTGCGTCGGCTTCGTCCTCAAAGGGAACGACTGCCACGACGGGGCCGAAGATCTCCTCATGCATGACCCTGTCCTCGCGGGCGGGCGTAAGAACGGTGGGAGGGAACCAAAACCCCTTGCCGTCCGGCGCGGATCCCTGGAAAGCCACAGATGACCCGTCCGGGACGAAGCCGGAGACTGTGCGGTGTTGGGCTGCGGAAATCAGCGGCCCCATGAACGACGCCTCGTCGCTGGGGTCGCCGACCTTCAGGGCCTTCACGACTGGTTCCAGGAGTTCAAGGAATTTTTCATAGACGCTGTTTTGGACCAGGATTCTGGAGCGGGAGCAGCAGTCCTGCCCGGCGTTATCAAAAGCGCCGCCGGGTGCTGCCGCGACAGCGGCTTCGAGGTCCGCGTCGGCGAAGATGATGTTGGCGCTCTTGCCGCCCAGCTCCAGGGTCACGGGTTTGACCTGTTCCGCGCAGCCGGCCATGATCCGCTTGCCGACGCCGGTTGAACCGGTGAAGACGACCTTCCGCACTGCAGGGTGGGTGACGAACCGTTCCCCGACGACTGAGCCCTTGCCCGGGATGATCTGCAGGACCCCTTCGGGCAGCCCCGCTTCCAGAGCCAGCTGTCCGAGCCGGATGGCGGTCATGGGAGTCAGTTCCGCCGGTTTAAGGACAACGGTGTTGCCGGCGGCCAGCGCAGGGGCGAAACCCCAGGCCGCGATGGGCATGGGGAAATTCCACGGCACGATCACTCCCACGACCCCGAGGGGTTCGTTGAAGGTGACGTTGACCCCTCCGGCTACCGGAATCTGCTGGCCAAGGTGCCGTTCGGGGGCTGCGGAGTAGTACGTGAGGACGTCGCGGACATTCCCTGCTTCCCATCGGGCATTGCCGATGGTGTGCCCGGCGTTGCGGACCTCCAGTTGCGCCAGGTTTTCCAGATCGGCGTCAACTACCGCGGCAAACCTTCGCAGCAGGAGGGCCCGGTCTGCAGGGGCAACATGGCGCCAGGTCTCGAAGGCCTGGACGGCCTTCTCGATCGCCCTGTCCGTGTCCGCAAGTGTTGCAAGGCTTATGGTCTCGATGACCTCTTCCGTTGCCGGATTCAGTACGTCAAACGTGCTGGTGGACTCAAACGTGCTGGTGGACATTGCCGGGGCTCTCCGTTCGATTTTTGCGGTAGTTGGTTGCAGCCTCAATGAACCCATTGAAAAGCCGGAGATCGTTGGGATTCTGTTCCGGGTGGAATTGGACCCCTAGTGCCCATCCGCCCGTTGCCGTTTCGAGGGCTTCCACCGTGCCGTCGGCCGCCGCCGCCGTGACGGAAAGGCCGTCAGCGATCCGGTCCATGGCCTGGTGGTGGTAACAGGGTGCGCTGGCCGATGCTCCCAGCAGATGCCGGCTGATGCTGCCCGGCGCCGTCGTGAACTCCACGTTGCCGAATACGCCCGGCGCCGGTTGGTAGTCCGCCTCCGGGTTCACATCGGGGATGTGCTGAATCAGCGACCCGCCCATGGCGACATTGAGGATCTGGGCTCCCCGGCAGATGGCGAAAAGGGGGACTTCGGCGTCCAAAGCTGCCTTGGTGAGGGCGATATCGTGCACGTCCCTGGCCGGTTGGGCGCGGGTGAGCCGGTGGGGCTGCGCCCCGTACTGTTCCGGGCCCACGTCGCTGCCTCCGGAGATGATCAGTCCGTCCAGGACCTCCACGATCGATGGGTCAGTGCCGACGGGCGGCAACAGGACAGGGGTGCCGCCGGCAGCGACGACCGCCTGGACGTAGGTTCCCGGCAGAACTGCCGCATCCGCTGTCCAAACGCCCCAGGAAGCCTGCTGAAAGTAGGTTGTCAGTCCAATCCGGGGACGGTAGCCATCAGAGACGTTCAAAGACACGCTTGCGCTCCCAGTCCGTCACGGCGCTGTCAAAAGCTTTCAGTTCGACATCGGCTGCGAAGACGTAGTGGTCCACAACTTCATCGCCGAAGGATTTGCGGGCAATCTCGCTGTTGGCCAGCAGGGCACGGGAGTCCCGCAGGTTCGTTGGGATGCGGTCGGCGTCGGACTGGTAGGCATTGCCGGTCAAAACGGGCTCGAGCGGGAGTTCATTCTCGATACCGTGGATGGCTGCGGCGATCAATGCGGCGGCGGCGAGGTAAGGGTTCACGTCCCCGCCCCCCACGCGGTTTTCCACCCGAAGGCCGGGACCGCGCCCGACGATGCGGAGTGCGCAGCTGCGGTTGTCCAGCCCCCAGGCGATGGCTGTTGGCGCGAAGCTGCCTTCCACGAAGCGTTTGTAGGAATTGATGTTCGGAGCGAGGAAGTAGGCCAGCTCCTTCAGCCCGGCGAGTTGGCCTGCGATGAAATGCTCCATGACGGGACTGAAGCCATGCTCACCATCGCCGGCCAGGACCGGGTTGCCGTCCAGGTCGGTCAGGCTGAAGTGGATGTGGCAGGAGCTGCCTTCACGCTCGTTGTACTTCGCCATGAATGTGATGCTCTTGCCCTGCTGGGCGGCGATTTCCTTGGCTCCGTTCTTGTAAAAGACATGGTTGTCGCAGGCAGTAAGCGCCTCGGCATATCGGAACGTGATTTCCTGCTGGCCCAGGTTGCACTCGCCCTTGGACGATTCGACCACCAGGCCTGCCTTTTCCATACCCGTGCGAATGCTTCGGATGACCGGTTCCAGCTTTGCCGTGGCCAGAAGTGAGTAGTCCACGTTGTAGCGGGTTGAGGGAGTGAGGCCCTCATACTTCTTTTCCCAGGCTTCTTCGTAGGTGTCGTCAAACATGATGAATTCGAGCTCGGTGCCGATATGGGCGCGGTATCCCAGCGCCTCCAGGCGTTCGATCTGTGCGCGCAGGATCTGGCGCGGGGACTGGGAGACGGGGCGGCCGTCGAGCCAGAGGATGTCGCACTGGATCATGGCGGTGCCTTCCAGCCACGGCACCCGGCGGAGGGTCGAGACGTCGGGCCGCATCACCATGTCTCCATAGCCGTTCGCCCAGGAGGACATGGAGTACCCGTCAATGGTGTTCATCTCCACATCCACGCTCAGGAGATAGTTGCAGCCTTCGGCGCCGTGCCCCAGCACGTCCTCAAGGAAAGACCTTGCCCCGCATCGTTTGCCCTGCAGGCGTCCCATCGAGTCCGTGATGGCAACGACAACGGTGTCAATGTCACCGGAAGCGACCAGGTCCCGCAGCTCATCGACGCTGAGCTGGGCTTGCGCGGACGTGCCGGTTGTTTGATTCGTCATGTGATTTCCGTAACTTTGATCGTTATTATGAGAGTAAGAGATCGGACCGCGGGATGGGTGTCAGTTCTTGAGTTCTGCCTCGGCCGCGGCCAGCTGCGCGAATTCCTCTTCGGGAGCGCCTGCAACGATGCGGTGCCGGCTGTAGAACCAGTAGTAGAGGAGCGCTGCGCCGAAAATTCCAGCAGTTATGGACGCCGCGTTGACATCGACCACAAATGTTGCGACAACCGCGACTGCCGCCAGAACCAGCGCGATGGAGGTGGTCACGACCCCTCCGGGGGTCCGGTAACCGCGGGGCAGGTCGGGTTCCTTCTTCCGCAGCACAATGTGCGAGAGGTTCAGCAGGACATAGGACACAGTGGCACCAAAGACGGCGATGTTGATCAGGAGCGCGCCGTCACCGGTTACTGCCGCCAGGATGAAGCCGATCGTTCCGGGGACGATCAGTGCCCAATAGGGGGTTCGCCGCTTGCCGGTCAGGGACAGCCACTTGGGAAGATACCCTGCCCGCGACAGTGCGAAGAGTTGGCGGGAATAGGCGTAGATGATGGAGAAGAAGCTGGCTATGAGCCCGGCGAGGCCAGCATAGTTGACGAAGTCGGCCAGGAAAGTGTTGCCGCCGTACGCCAGACGCAGGGCTTCCGGGAGGGGATTATCGGACCCACTCATTGCCGCTGACCCTGCGGCCCCCGGAACGAGCACCAGCATCAGGGCCGCGAAGACGACCAGTACCACCACCGCGACCATGATGCCCCGCGGCATGTCCTTCTTCGGGTCGGCGGTCTCTTCAGCGGCCAGGGGAACCCCTTCGACCGCAAGGAAGAACCAGATGCCATACACCAGTGCACCGACGGCGCCGCTGATTCCCATCGGCAGGAAAGCGCTCGAGCTGGGTGAGCCGTCCGGGACTATGTCAAAGAGGTTCTGGACGTTGAAATGCGGGGCCAGCCCCACCACGACCGCAACCAGGGCGACGACAGCGACTGCGGTGATCCCGAAGATCATCTTTAGGGCTTCGCCCACTCCGCGGAGATGGATTCCAACGAAGATTGCATAGGTCACCAAATAGACCGGCCAAGAGTTGGTCAGGCCAAAGAGTCCCAGCGCTTCAACATAGCCGCCAATGAAAATGGCTATCGCAGCGGGTGCAACGGCGTATTCAATGAGCACGGCCATTCCGGTGGCGAATCCGCCCAAGGGGCCCAGGGCCCGGCGGGCGAATCCATATCCCGCGCCAGTGGCAGGAAGTGCCGAGGATAGCTCGGCGAGGCCGAAGGCCATACACGTATACATGATGCCCATGAGAACAGTTGCAATGAGGAGACCGCCCCATCCGCCTTGGGCGAGGCCGAGGTTCCACCCTGCGAAGTCGCCGGAGATGACGTAGGCAACTCCGAGTCCTGCAAGCAGGATCCACCCCGCGGCCCCGCGTTTCAGTTGTCGGTGCTGGAGATATCGTTTGTCGTCGGTAAGCTGGGCTGAATCAGAGGATGCCACTGTAGTTCCCATCGTCCAAGGGTATTGGTATGAAATAAGACCATAAGCTCGTTACAGTGTGTGCCAGATCACGAGCGTGGTCAAGAGGGTTCCCTGATCTCGGCCAACTTTTCCTCGGTTCAACCGTGCTTCCGGCCGGTGCGGCGGTTTTTCCCGCTTCAATGGCCCCTGCCATAGGCCTTTTTTTGGACCGATTAGGATAAGGGTATGGAAGAGGAACTGCTCGGAAGCCCCGCCCCGATTCTCCGCCCGGTCCGGCACGGCAACGCCTTCGAGGAGACCATCGAACGCTTGCTCCAGAACATCAAACTCGGTCTGTTCGGTGTAGGGACCAAGCTGCCAGCTGAGCGGGAACTTGCCGAGATGCTGGGCGTATCGCGCGCCACCTTGCGGGATGCCCTGGCCGAGCTGCAGAAGGCCGGATACGTTGAAGTTCAGCGCGGCCGCTATGGAGGAACGTACGTGTGCAGCCGGCCCCCTGCGGGTTCGGGGTCCTACCCGGAACTCGATCCGGCCGAGGTGGACGACGTCCTAACCTTTCGCGGCGTACTCGAGCCGGCGGCCGCATCCTTGGCGGCCAGGGCGACGTTATCACCTGCCCAGCGCGGTCACCTGTTAAGGGCTTTGGCCGAGGTGGCCAGTGCACCTGCGAATCTGTACCGGCCGAAGGACGCAAGATTCCATGTGGCGATCGCAGAAGTGGCAGGATCGCCAAGCCTTGCGCTCGCGGTGGCGGATGTCCGCTCAAAGGTAAGTGACCTGCTGGACCGGATACCTCTGATCCAACCCAACCTGGAACATTCCAACCGGCAGCACCAGGAAATCGTGGACGCCATACTCCGGGGCGACGATGAGGCAGCCTTCAAGGCGGCGCAAGATCACCTGCAGGGAACAGCGTCGCTGCTACACGGATTCCTCGGACATTCCCAGCCTGAGGTTTCCCCGCAATCGACTGCACCACAGCGTTGAGTTGACACGGCTTCCCCGCTGACCGCGACACCGCAGCGCTGGGGGAGTGGCACCCACCGCGAGCGGACGATGGCGAGAGATCCCGCCGTCGTCCGCTCTACCTGTTGCGAAGCTTAGGGTCAACTATCTCTGTCCGGATCACTGCCGCCAGCGTCTGGACCGTTGTGGTGATTCCGGTATTCCGCTTGATTTCCTTGCGGATGATGTCCAGCACCGAGTCGGACAGGATGACGTCCAGCAGCGCATCCGGCGATGTTGCCGCGCGGTGCTTCCACAGCTCATCGATCCGACGGCGCTTCAGCGCCTCCCGGTGGAGGAAGAACATTTTGTCCGCTTTTGCCTCCAGCGATTCAGGGCCGAGGAGGTCAACCTCGAAGGCGAGATTCAAAATCACGGGGAGCCCACCGGTCAGGTGGTAGGCCTGCCAAACCTGGCCGTTGGTGAGGATCATCCATTCCACACCCTCGTTGACCGCATACATTTGGACCTGGCGAAGGTGGCGCTCATTGAGTTTCTGGCTCACCCGCTTGACCTCTATGAAGGCAATCAGCTGCTTGTCAATTCTGACGCCGTAGTCCGCGAAATCCTGCCTGACCATGTATTCGGTGGTCAGGTCGCGGAATTTGTCATAGCCCAAACCCTCGCAGAGCATGTCCGTAATCAAAAGGCGGGTGTCGCCCTCATTGGCATCACGGGTGAGGAGATCGTGGAGTGGTTTGGTGAATCGCTGAACGGCGTCTTTAACCTGCTCATGGGCCTCGGACTCCCACTTCGGTCCCTTGGCAATTGGGGGAGCGGGTTTGATCTCCGCGATGACTGTGACGGCTTCGGCGGCGTGGCTGCTTCCGTGTTCCGTGTCCGGGGAAACGACCGCCACGAGGCTTAATTCCATCGCCGGCGGCGCTGGCGCGTCGGCTGAATTTTCGTCGGGTGGAACGACTTGGAGAGCGTGGGCCGCACGCACGGGCCGCGACAATTCGTCGGGGAGCTGGACATGTGGGTCCACAACACCAAAAGCCGCCTGTTTCAACAGCCACTGGATTGTCGGCAACCATGGCTGGACGGCCTCCCTGCTCACACCCGGGGCATCGACGGTCCTCGCCGCGGAGATGGCCTCCAGATCGGCGATGCGCGGAACAAGGTGACCCTGCCCAGCTGCCTCAGTCGCCCACTGAGACAGCACCTGCAGACGCGCCTGATACTTGATGTCTGTCATTTTCCCCCATTTGAATTCAATCCCTACTGGAAATTGACTTCGTGTGAATGCCTTCCGGCAAGAGCCGTCCTGCTTTTGAGATTCGCCAATTAGACGAGACCATACACGGCCGCCTTGTCCGGCTCCGCCCGCGCCACGGCTTCGCCATCACCTCGATTCCGGCTAGGATCGCTCTCGAACCCGCCTGATCGGCATGGTCCGCGTCCTCGCCCCCACTAACTTCACATGTACGCACGGAACTAGCGCACGGCCGGAGTCGTTGGGACCTGAGAACTCGAGTATTCAAACTAGCTGGAGGTTGAGAAAATTATGGGATTGAGCTTGCAGAAGGGCCAGTCGCTGTCGCTGACCAAAAAAGACGGCGGATCGCTCACTAAGACCAAGATGGGGCTGGGCTGGGACTCGGCGGCCCCGGTCAAGAAGGGCTTTTTCGGAAAGGCCAAGTCGGTGGAGGTCGACCTCGATGCGTCGGCCATTTTCTTCGACGCGGCTGGCAAGTCGCTGGATCAGGTCTGGTACAACCAGCTGCAGAGCAAAGACGGCTCCACGCGTCATACCGGGGACAACCTGACGGGCGACGGCGACGGCGATGACGAGACCATCCTGGTCAATTTGGAGCTCGTCTCCCCGGCAGTGGCACACATCGTCTTCGTTATCAGCAGCTACACCGGCCAGACCTTCGACCAGGTGCAGAATGCCTTCTGCCGGCTGGTGGACGACTCCACGCCAGGAAGCCCGGAAATTGCCAAGTACCAGCTGACCGACTCGGGGACCCATTCGGCCATGATCATGTCCAAAGTATCCCGTGACGGCGCGGGCTGGACCTTTAAGGCCATCGGGGAGCGGGCCCAGGGCCGCTCGGTCGCGGATCTGATCGCACCAGCTGCCGCCGTCCTCTAGTCGTTCGAGGCTCCCTTCTGCCGTGTGCTGAACCAGGACACGGATCAGGAAGTGGTCCGCTACGATTTGAGCGAGGACGCGGCACCTGAAACGTCGATGATTTGCGCCGAGATTTACCGCAACGTGCCGAATGGAAGTTCCGGGCGGTTGGCCAAGGCTATGCCACGGGCCTCCACGGCATCGCCACCGATTTCGGCATTTCGCTGGACTAGTTCGCAAGATCGATTCAACACGAAGGAATGGTACAAACATGGCAGGACTAACCCTTACCAAAGGCAGCAATCTGTCCCTGACGAAGAGCGCACCAGGCCTGACGAAGGCTGTGGTCGGGCTGGGCTGGGACCCGCGTACGACGACGGGAGAACCTTTCGACCTCGACGCCTCCGCCCTCCTGGTGGCGGCCGACGGCAAGGTCCGGTCCTCCGCGGACTTCATTTTCTACAACCAGCCCGCTGCCGCGGACGGCTCCGTCAGCCACCTGGGGGATAACCGGTCCGGCGAAGGCGCCGGCGACGACGAACAGATTCTGATCGATCTCTCCCTGGTTGCTGCCGACGTCGAGCGTGTTGTCATCGTGGTCTCCATCGACCAGGGTGAAACGCGCGGCCAGAACTTCGGCCAGGTGCGCAGCGCCTACTGCCGGGTGGTCAACCAGATCGATGAGAAGGAAATCGTCCGCTACGACCTGAGCGAGGACGCGGCGCCCGAAACGTCGATGATTTTCGCCGAGGTCTACCGCAACAACGGGGACTGGAAGTTCAAGGCCGTCGGACAGGGATACGCCACCGGACTCGCCGGCATCGCCAAGGACTTCGGCGTCGACCTTAGCTGATTAGTGTCCCGGACTGATTAGAGTCCGGACTGACTACTTCGGCTCCGCATCGTTTCCACCTGAGGTGGTGTCCCGGCCAATCGAAACCGGGACACCATCGACCTCTTGAAAAGGCAGCATCATGAATTCTCCGTTGACTCCCCCCGACGCCGCAGAGGCTTCATTGGTGCTTCAGGCTCCGGACGCCCCTGCCATAGTTCAGCCCGAAGACGCTCCCGGCATGGTGCCGGTCCCCGACGAACGACGGGCCGAGATCAATAGGCAGGCCAGGGAGTTCGTGGCCGGTCTGGCCCAACTGGACGCGCGCAGCCCGGAGTTCTCCGCGCAGGTCGATGGCATCAATAAGATCGGCAGCGCCGAGATCACAGCGTCCAGCAACTCCTCCAGCAGGCTGCTGGAGCGTTCCTCGACGTCCATGGCCGGCGCCAAGAAGTCCGGGAACAGCGCTCAGGTGGCGGTCGCCAACACCCTGGGTGAGCTGCGGAGCACGGTGGAGGAGCTCACTCCCAACCAGGCCAACATGAGCGTTGGCAAGAAGATCCTGGGCTTCATCCCCGGCGGCAACAAGCTGGCCAAGTACTTCCAGAAGTACGAGTCGGCGCAGACCCAGCTGAACCAGATCATCAAGGCCCTGATGACGGGCCAGGACGAGCTGCTCAAGGACAATGCCAGCCTGGCCAACGAAAAAGTCCAGCTCTGGGAAACGATGCAGGCGTTGAGCGAATATGCCGTCTTCGCCAAGGCACTGGATGCCGCCTGCATGGAGAAGATCGACTCCACCCGCGCCGCCGGGCAGATTACCGAGGCGCAAAAGATGGAGGCGGACGTCCTGTTCCCCGTGCGTCAGCGCCACCAGGACATCCTGACCCAGCTCGCCGTCTCGGTGCAGGGGTACCTGGCGATGGACCTGATCCGCAAGAACAACGTTGAACTGATCAAGGGTGTGGAGCGGGCGCGGACCACCACCATCTCGGCCCTGCGCACGGCGGTGATCGTGGCCCAGGCCCTGGCCAACCAGAAGATGGTCCTGGACCAGATCGACGCCGTCAATACCACCACCAACAACATGATCTTGAGCACCAGCGAAATGCTCAAGGACCAGACTTCCCGAATCCACCAGCAGGCGTCCAGCTCCGGGGTCAGCGTGGAGACGCTGCAGAAGGCCTTCGACAATGTGTTCGCCACGATGGATGCCATCGACACCTTCCGGTCGGAGGCGGCCAAGAACATGGAGAGCACCGTCGGGGCCCTCGAAGCCAGCGTGCTGAAGGCCAAGCCGTACCTGGAACGCGCGCGGCAGGGCAAGACAGACTAAGTGACGGCGGAAAGCAGCAGGCGGTAACGCAGTGATTGGTAAGTTCATCGGCTCCCTGTTCGGCGGCGCCCCCGTGCCGGGCATCACCGAACAGGCTCCCGAGCCAACGGCCGACGCCGAGATGGCGCAGACCGCCGGATCCCTGGACAACCTGCGCAGCGCCATCCGGCGGGCCGGCGCTGAGCTGCCGACGTCGGTGTCCTCGCAGTTGCGCCAAATCGACGATGTGCTGCGCCCGCTGGTGAGCCATATGGTCGAGCAGGGGGCTTCGATGGAGCAGCAGGTGCTGTTGAATTCCATCGTCTGCAGCTACATCCCGGATCCCCTGCGCACTTATCTGGCGCTCCCGGACAGTGCCAGGACTGAGGAATCCGGGCCGACGCGGCTGCTGGCGGAACAGTTCGCCACGCTCGAGGAAATAGCTCGTGACCTGGCCAACCAGGTGCGGATCGGTGCCATTGCCGAGCTGTCCACCCACGGCCGGTTCCTCGAGGATAAGTTCGCGCCGTCCAGCCTTCGTCTGGAAGGCCGCTGATGGGCAATCTTGTGGCCGGGGCCAACGCCGCGCTGACGGCCGAGAACCCGGGACTGAGCAAGATCCTGGTCGGCTTGGGCTGGCAGTCCATTCCCAGCCGGGGGCCCCAGTCCGAGCTGGTTCCGCTGGCGATCATGTGCGACGCCGGCGGCCGTGCCGTCTCGAACGATCACCTGGTGTTTTTCAACCAGATCGCCAGCCCGGAGGGCTCGGTGGCCTTCGCCGGCACCGAGGACCAGGAGCAGATCGACGTCGACCTGTCCCTGGTGCCGGCCGGCGTCGCCAAGATTACGTTCATTGTCTACGTGGACCCCGATCTCCGCGGGCCCGGCACCTTCTCCGCCATCCGCAACCAGTACATCCGGGTGGCTACCGCACAGAATCAGGAGCTCGTGCGCTTCGATATTCCCCAGTCCCCGCAGGACAACATCACCGCCATGATGTTCGGCGAACTGTACCGCCACCGCGAAGACTGGAAGTTCCGGGCCCTGGGCCAGGGCTACACGACTGGCCTGCGCGGCGTGGCAGCCGACTTCCGGTTCGATGTCTAGGCGATGGCACTGAACAGGTCCAGCACCCGCACGGACATCACGTACCTCAGCCGCCGGGTCAAGCCGGCCGCCCGCGCTGAAACATCCGCCCCGGCGACAGCGCCGCCGTCGTCTCCGGTGTCCCCTGCGGCCGTGACGTCGCTGTCCCTAAGCCGATCGTCCGCGCCCACATCACCAGCACCAGCCACGTCAGCGGCGACCCCATGGGCCGGAGCCCGGCCGGCAGCCGAGACCCGGCCCACCAGGCTCTTTCCGGCTCCCGGGATCGGCGAGACGAGGCTGCTCAACGCCCAGACACCGATGATCCGCCTCGACCGGCGCCAGTCGGCGATTGGCAGCCTGCTGGTGACGGGGGCAACCTCGGCGGCATGGGAAAGCCCAGAACGCGTGACCGGGGCAATGACCGTGGACGGCGCCGTCTCCGGCACTTCCATCAAGTGCTCGGGAAACCGCCCGCTTGTGGGCTACATGGACGGGACCGCCGTCGTGGCACTTCGGCATATCCGCGAGCTGCGCCGGTCGCTTTTTATCGGACAGCCTTCGGCCCCGCTGACCGTGGAGATCTTCGACGGCGGCACCGTGACGCTGCCCGCGGCCAGCGGGGAGCTCAGATACATCCTGTCCCTGACCGCGATCGATGGAGTCATCGAGCTGCGCGCCGAACCGGTGCCGGCCCGCGCCGACGCCGCCGAGCTCTGGCAGGAATTCGGCTTTTCCATGACCACCAACGCTGCCGCCCGTCGGCAGGGACACTGACGGGACGGCATGCGCCATTTCAGTTTTCTTAGCGACGAGAATGCCTCGCGCCTTTTCCACATCGCTCCGCAGGAGCTGAGCCTGGGCTCGGCGCCAGCGGTGCTGGCCGTGGCCTTGGGCGCCACGCTCTACACTCCGGCGGACCGCCCGAACCTGGCTCAGGATATCCGCAAACAGGCTGCCCGCGGCTGCCTGAGCATGGTGATCTGCCTCGAGGATTCCATCGCCGATGATGCGGTGGACTCTGCAGAGACCAACGTCGTGAACACGCTGACCCGGCTGCATGCCGGTTCCGCCGGGCCGCGCCGCGGGAGCGGCATCGGCAGCGACGACGACAGGAGTGGCGACAGCGGCAGCGACGCTGTCGGCGCCTTCCACTCCGACGAGGGGCCGTTGCTGTTTCTCCGGGTCCGCACGCCGGAACAGATGCTGAGCCTGGCCAGCCGCTGCGGTAAGGCACTGGACCTGCTGGTGGGCTTTGTCATTCCGAAGTTCGAGAATGAGACCGGCCAGGCCCAGCGGTTCCTGGATGCCCTGCATACCATCAACGCTTCACGCGGGGGCGGCCGCAGGCTGCGGATCATGCCCATCATGGAATCTCCGCTCGTGATCCACGGCGAGACCCGGGCCAGGACTTTGTCCGGTATCTGCGACGTGCTGCAAGCCAACAAGGAGGATGTCCTGGCCGTCCGCGTGGGCGCCACGGACATGTCCAGTGCTTTCGGCCTGCGCCGCTCCCGGGACCTGACCATTTATGACGTCAAGGTGGTGGCCTCCGTGATCGGGGACATCGTGAATATGCTGGGCCGGCCGGACAACGGATTCGTGATCTCCGGCCCGGTCTGGGAGCACTACAGCAACAGCGAGCGCGTGCTGCGTCCCCTGCTGCGGCGCACTCCCTTCGCCGACGCAAATGAGATGCCCCTCCGCGATCGGATTCTGACGGCCAACCTCGATGGGCTGATCCGCGAAATCGAACTGGACCTGGCCAACGGGCTGCTGGGCAAGACGGTCATTCACCCCACCCATGTCCCGCTGGTCCATGCCATGTGCGTCGTCAGCCACGAGGAATACGTGGACGCGCTGGAGATCGCCGGCAAGAACGGCGGCGGCGCCTCGGCCTCGCCGTACGGCAACAAGATGAATGAGATGAAGCCCCATCAGGCCTGGGCCGGCCAGACGCTGCTGCGTGCCGCAGCCTTCGGCGTTGCCGCGGAGAACATCACTTACGTTGACCTTCTGGAAGCGAGCATGAATTGAGCCAGGACATCTGGACCGGCGGTTTTGTGCGGGACGCCCTCGGCGTCGGCATCACGACGGACCACTCCGCGAGCCTGCTGCCGGTCGAGGACCTGGTGGGACTGGCACTGCGCCGCAACCCCAAGCGGGCCCACCTCCTGGTGTCCCGGGTGCTCGGCAAACACGTCCCCTCTGAACCCGGGCTGGTCATAGCCGCCGGTGAGCTGCTGGGAGTGCTCGTCGGCGAGGCTCTGTCCGCCACCCCGGAATCCGTATCCGTCACTCCGACCATTGCGGCCGGGCTCGCCGCGCTCCTGCGCGGGGAAACGCACGACGGCGGCCGGCGAGCCGCGTTGCAGAGCCTCCGTCTGCAGCTCGCCGGGTTGAAGACCCGCAACCAGCAGATCATCACCATCGGCTACGCGGAGACCGCCACCGGACTGGGACGGCTTGTTGCTGACACGATCGGCTCGTACTACATCCATTCCTCCCGGCACGCCCCGGCGGGCGCCGCCGCCTACGGGTCCTTCGAGGAATCACATTCGCACGCCACCTCACACCGGCTGCTGCCCACGGATCCGCGGCGCCTGAACGCCCCGGAACCGGTGGTGCTGGTGGACGACGAACTCAGCACCGGGGCCACGATCATCAACACCATCACCGAACTCCACGCCCTGGCTCCCCATCCCAGCTACACGGTGGCTGCGCTCGTGGACCTGCGGACAGCGGGGGACCGGGCCCGGTTCGACGAACTGGCGGAACGGCTCGGAACCCGCATCCGGGTAGTGGCCCTGGGCACTGGGCAGATCACCCTGGGCGCGGACATTCTCCAGCGCGCCGAGGAGGTGGTGGCGGCACTGCCGCAGGCGCCGGCAACCCCCGATTCGGCACCCGGAACGGTGACCTTCCTCAAGCCCGCGGCAGACGGCGCAGCTGTCCGCAGCGACCGGTTCGGCAACGGCGGCGCCCCCGCGGCGGCCACCCTGGCCGGCATCGCGGAATCGATCCACCGGATGCTTCCGCAGGCGGCTGCCGCGGAGTCCGTTCTGGTCCTGGGCAGCGAGGAGTTCATCCACGTGCCCCTGGCCGTGGCCGATGCACTGGACCGGCTGAATCCGGACCGCGGCGTCCGGTTCTCCACCACCACCCGCTCGCCCATCGTCGCCCTGGACCGCCCGGACTACGCCATCACCGGCACGGTGCGGTTCACCAGCCATGACGTCACCGTGGACGGCCCCGGTGTGCGCTTCGCCCACAATGTTTCCCCCGCCGGCCGCAGATTCGGCACGATCGTCCTGATGCCCGAACCTGGAACCCCCGCGGAGGTTCTCTCGGGTCCCGGCAGCGTGACGGAGGGGCTCAGCGCCGTCTGCAGCGTCGTCGTCGTCCTCCTGCCCGCCTCACCCATCCTCCCGGCGCCGCTGGCCGGACCGGCGTTCGGTTCCTACGCGCCCGAGGAAGTCACCTGGCTGCTCAAGGACATCGGTGATGCCGCGCTGGAAGCGCCCGCGGCCGATCGTGAAGCCGCGATGCAATCGGGCAGGGCGAGCTATGCAGAGTCCCTGCCGATCGAATATTCGCCCTCGCAGCAGTACCAGCAGCTGTACCGGGACGCCTTGAAAGGCTCCGCCGCGCGCGTCGCGCAGGCCGTGGGCACCGTGACCGAGATGGCGCTGGCCGCGCGCCGGAACCGGCCTGTGTTGGTTTCCCTGGCCAGGGCCGGCACACCGGTCGGCATCCTGATGCGCCGCTGGGCCCAGCAGATCCACGGCATCGACCTTCCCCACTACACGATGAGCATCGTGCGCGGCGTCGGGCCGGACCAGACGGCCCTGCGATACCTGGCCGCCCACCATGACCCGGAGCAGATCCTCTTTGTGGACGGCTGGACCGGAAAGGGCGCGATCACCCGCGAGCTCTCGGCCGGCCTCGACCGCTTCGCCGAAACCGACGGTGTTGCCTTCCCCAAGGACCTCGCCGTGCTCGCCGATCCCGGGCACTGCGCCGCCATGTACGGCACGCGCGAGGACTACCTCATACCCTCCGCCTGCCTGAACTCGACGGTGTCCGGGCTCGTGTCCCGCACGGTCTTCAACACGGAGTTCATCGGCCCCGACGACTTCCACGGGGCCAAGTTTTACCACCAGCTGCGCGGTGACGACGTCTCGCGGGAGTTCTTGGCCGCCGTCTCTGGCCATTTCCCAACCGTCGAACCGTTCGCCCGGGCAGAAGCCGGGGCGCTGCTGGCCGCGGACCGGACGCCCACCTGGGCCGGCAGGCTCGCCGTGGAAAGCCTCGGCCGGGAACACGGGATCGACGACCTGAACCTCATCAAACCCGGAGTCGGCGAGACAACACGCGTGCTGCTGCGCAGGGTGCCGTGGAAGATCCTGGTGCGTCCTGATGCCGCGCCCGAGATAGCCCACATCCTGCTGCTGGCTCAGCAGCGCGATGTACCGGTGCTGGAGGTGCCGCACCTGCCCTTCAGCTGCGTGGGGCTCATCGATCCGACGTTCAGCGGGGTATCCGGCGCCGATGGAGTCACTGCGGCGGCCGCCCTGTGAATTCCGTCCTGCTGGCCTCGGACCTTGACCGGACCCTCATCTACTCCGCGAAGGCCTTCTTTCTGGACGTCCCCGACCACCTGGCACCGGACATGGTGGTTGCGGAGCTCCACGAGGGGGTGCCGATCTCGTTTATGACCCGCACCGCCGAGCGGCTGCTGCTCGAACTGACCCGGACAACCATCTTCGTCCCAGTGACCACCCGGACCGAGGCCCAGTACCGGCGGGTCCGGCTGCCCGGTGCCGTGCCTGAATACGCGGTCACCACCAACGGCGGTGTCCTGCTCAAGAACGGCGAGCCGGACATCGAGTGGCAGACCACAGTCGGGCAACGGGTCTCGGAGGGCTCGGCGCCGCTGGCCGTCATCGAGGAATTTTTGTCCCGGGAGGCCTACCGGTCCTGGATTCTCCGGCTGCGCCAGGCCGAAGAGCTCTTCCTCTACGCCATCGTGGACCGGGAGCTCATGCCCGCGGAATTCGTGCGGGAGCTGGACGCATGGTGTGCCTCGCTCGGCTGGACGGTGTCCGTCCAGGGCCGCAAGCTCTACTGTGTGCCGCACGCGGTGACGAAGAACAGCGCCGTCGCAGAAGTCGCCCGGCGGACTGGGGCCTCCCGGGTGATCGCCGCCGGGGATTCGCTGCTGGACGGGCCGATGCTGGCCGAAGCTGACGTCGCCTTCCGTCCCTCCCACGGAGAACTCGCCGACGTCGACTTCCGCAGGGATCACCTGCGCGTCACCGATGCCCGCGGCATCCTGGCAGGCGAAGAAATCTCCCGACGCATACATGCGCTGGTCCAGCGCTGAGCACACGTCTACAGGCGGCCACCTGCCCAGCCTTGGCCTGACCAGGAACTCGGCCGTGATGTACGGGCCCAAGGGCCTGCGCTTCAATGCAGTGGACCCCGGCCCCACCATCACCAACATCAACGGGGCCATCCTTGCGTCCGACGGCAGGAGGTCCCGCCGTCGTCCGCTCGCCTTTGTAAATCCTCATTGTGGTGGGCGCCCAACAGGGCCACCATGTTCGTATGGACGCTGAAACACCGAAGGCGGCGGAGCTGAACCTTCCCCAGGCCTTCCTCCTTCTGGCAACGAACGACTTGAACGGCAAACCTGAAGTGCCGGTGTTCGCACTCAGGACCACTGTGGCAGGGGCAATATTGGCCGAGCTGGACCTGATCGGTGCGATCGAGCTGCAGGGGAAGCGCATCAGGGCCACCGGCGACGCCCCGGCAACGGACTTCCAGCGCGAGCTGGAAGTCATCCGTGGCAAATCCCGGCCCCACACTCCCAAGGGGTGGGTAGGCATGCTGGAGGGCCGCGCCGTAGTGCAGCGTGTCTACGAGGGCATGGCGTCACTGGGCATCGTAGAACATGTCGGCGAAAAGCACCTGGGCCGGTTCCGGGCCGTGCGGTACCCGGAGAAGGATCACGCTCCGGAGTCGGCGCTCCTGGAAAAGATCCAGGCCGCACTCAGCGGTGCGCCGTCCCATCTCGAGGCGCCGGATACCACGGCGACCGATGCCGGCTCTGATGCGGGGACCAGTGATGCGGGGACGGCTGACGCAGGGACGCCCGATTCCACGAAGCCTGGTGCCGGGGCCCCTGCTGCCAAGCCTGATTCCAAGGCGCCCGATGCGAGGACCATAGTGCTGATCGCCCTGCTTCAGGCGGCCGGAATGCTCGGCAAGCTCTTCCCGGCGGCAGATCTGACCCGGGCAACTGAGCTGTCGAAGGACTATTGGCCGTCCCGCGCGGTGGAGGACGAACTTCGTATGATCAGGCTGGCGGAGCAAGAAGCCGCAAACCTGTGATTCAACGCCTTCACAGTGACCACAGGCCCTCGAGCAGTTGCTGCACGTGCTCCGGCTGCTCGACGTTGGCGAAGTGGCCGCAGCGCGGGATCGTCACAGTCCTGACGTTCGGAATTGTGGCGGCCAGCCGGTCCAGGTCGGAAGGAAACGTGAACACATCAGTGTCCCCGCGGGTCGCCAGCACGGGGCAGCGGATGCCGCGCCACTGGTCAAAGTCGTAGTGCGCCACTGCCCGGGCAGCCGCGGAGAAGCTGGCCGGACGGGCGCCACGGCCGAGCCCGCGGATCACCCCCTCGGACATGCCTGCGGGATCGGCGAACAGCGGTGCCGTCAACGGTCCCATCACGGGGGTTGCGCCGACTGCACGGACCAGGGCCGGCCCTGCCGGACCCAGGGCCGCCAGTGAGCGCATGAGCAGCCTCATGCCGACAAACGCCGGGAATCGGGACAGACTGAGCAGCGGCTTGCGGGCGGCCTCGGACACGCCGAATGTCGTGGCCGAAATGGCGGCGACGCTCGCGGTCCGTTCCGGCCATGCCGCGGCAATATGCAACGCCAGGAAGCCTCCCATGGAGTGGCCCACGAGGTGCCATTGCGGGTAGCCGAGCAAGGCCAGCACCTCAGTGACGGCGCGTGCCATCGCCTCGATGCCGAAGTGTTCCAGCCTGGCTCCCTTGGTGGATTCGCCCCAGCCCGGCAGATCAATCAGGACACGATCGCGGGGCGAAGCGTCGGAAAGCAGCGGCTCAAAAGTGGTCCAGGATCCCGCGGCGCCGTGAAGATACACCTCCGCTGTGCCGGACGCCGGGGACCCGCCTCCGGTGCCCTGCTGGACACGCACCGTGCACGAGCCCAGCCCGGTTGGAACTATGTGCCGCCGCAGCGTGGCCTCCCGCGTCGCGGATACCTGCCGAACGCTCATGCCCGCCTTCCTCTGGTGATCTCTAACGCTGTTGATCTCTACAAAGGATTCGGAGCCGTGGCGTTACTGGACCGGACCGGACGTGCAGAGCACAGCTGCCTGGTGAGGCACTAAACGGAAACGGACGACGGCGGGAGGTCCCGTCGTCGTCCGCGTAACTGGGCGGCAGGAAGGCTAGAGGTCCAGCACCAGAACGGGGCACGTGGCGCGGGAGACGCAGACCATCATGCAGCTGTTCTCGGCTTTTTCTTCGTGGGTGAGGACGGAGTCGCGGTGGTCGATCCTTCCCTCGATGACCGTGGTTTCGCAGGTGCCGCAGGTCCCTTCGCCGCAGGAGGAAAGGATGCGCGTGCCGGCTTCTTCGAGAACACGCAGGACGGATTTATCCGCCGGGACGGTCAGCCGTACGCCGCTCGTTGCCAGTTCGATTTCGAACGCCACATCGTGCGCGGTGTCCACCTTCTTTGCCGTGAACCGTTCCAGGTGCAGGGACCCGGAGGGCCATTTCTCGGCACAGATTGCCTCGACGGCGGCCAGGAGCGGTTCCGGACCGCAGGTGTAGACGGCTGTGTGGCTGTCCGGGGAGCCCAGGGCCGTGGGCAGATCGATGATCCCCTTCTGGTCCTGGGGCCACAAGGTGGTTCGGGTGCCGTGGGCGGTTAGCTCATCCCTGAAGGCCATGGAGGAAAGTGTCCGGCCTCCGTAGACGAGTGTCCAGGGCTTCCCCTGCTGCTGTACTTCACGGACCATCGCGGCAATGGGCGTGATTCCGATACCACCGGCGACGAACAGGTAGCTGGGGGCATCGACCAGCCGGAAGTGGTTCCGCGGACCGCGGACAGTCACCGAATCGCCGGCAGCCAGCGATTCGTGAACGAACTGCGAGCCGCCGCGGCTGTTGGGCGCATTGAGGACACCAACGACGTAGCTGCTCCGATCTGCCGGATCGCCGCAGAGGGAGTACTGCCGCGTCAGGCCGTTGGAAAGAACCAGGTCGATATGGGCGCCGGGTCGCCACGGCGGAAGGTCTTCGCCGTCCTGGTGCTGGAGGGTGAGGAGTACGACGTCGTCGGCTGCGTGTGTCTTCGACGCGACGCGGGCAACGAAATGGGCCTCTTCGAGGGTGAGGTCCGAAATCGGCCCGGAGATGGTCTCTGTTGTGCTCATGGTCCTGCTCTCAATCTGAAAGTCGTCGCGTGGGATGGGTGCGGGGAAGTGTGTTCTAGTACTGCGTGAGTGACAGGCGGCTGAGCCGCCCGCCGATGAACCACTCGGTGACGTAGAGCCAGTGATCGTCGGCAGCGATGCCGTGGGGGCTGTTAAAGAACCCCGGGTCCACAACCGGTCCGTCCAGGCCCTCGGGGGTGCGGCGGTTGGGCCAGGCGTCGTCCTCGTTCGACCGGGGCCGGGTCTGTTCAAGGACGCGGGTGAATGCATCGCCGTCGAACCTCGCGACTCCGCCGAAGAGTTCGGTAATGTAGATCCGGTTCTCCACGAGAACGAGCGAGGACGGGCTGTCCAGGACTCCTTCGCCCAGGAGCCGCGACTGCATTCCGTTCGGGTCCATGACTACGATTCGGCGGTTGGTGCGGTCCGCCACGTAGATTTCGAGGCGCCCATGGTGGGTCCGCAGCATTATCCCGTGCGGGCAGGCGAAGGCGGTGCCCGTTTCAGCGCCGTCCCGCGTTCCGAGGTAGTGGCCCGAGGCGTCGAAACGGTGCACCAGGCTGGCGCCGTACCCGTCGGCTACCCAGATGTCACCGCTGCCGGAGTATCGGGAGTCGTCGACGGCGATCGACGTCGGGCGCCATGACTCCAGTGCATAGTCCAGCAGTGGCGGGCATTCCAGTTCCAGGAGGACGCTTCCGTCCCTGTTCAGGATCACTGCGCGCCCGGGCGAGAAGTGATCGACGTAGGCCGACGCATCGGCGGGATCCTCGACGAAGCGGTGCCCGGGATCGGCCACCGCGATGACTTCTACGCCGTCACGGTCGCAGGTGAAAATGCTGTGCATTTCGGTCAGGGACGTTCGTATGGTTTCGGAGCGACCTGAAGGGTCGATGACCAACAGGTCGCAGCCTTCCGGGTGGGCGCAGAGAATCCTGCCGTCGCTGAGCACGGCGACACCGGAGTGCATCCAGCCGCGTGACTGTGGCAGCAGGCCGGAGAGGTTCTCCCAGCCGTTGACCTCAGTCAACGAACTTCACCGGAAGCTTTGCGAAGCCGCGGACCATTTGCTTGGCCCAGCGCTCCGGCAACCCGACGACGCGGATCTCAGGGCCTTCGAGGAGAGTCTCCACGAGGACGCGTCCGGCCAGCCGGGCCAGGGGTGCGCCCAGGCAGGCGTGGATACCGTCGCCGAAGGTCATGATGCGGTTCTCCGGCGTCAGCTCGCGGCTGATATCAAAGAAGTCCGGGTTCTGGAAGACCCTTTCGTCCCGGTTGGCGGAGCCCAGCAGGAACATCACCCGGGAGTCCGCCGGTATGGTCACGCCGGCGATGGTGATCTCGGCGGTGGTCTGCCGGCAGAGGTTCTGGCCGGGGGTGTCAAAGCGGAGTGTCTCCTCCACAAAGGCCGGAATGGCGGCAGGGTCCTTCGCAAGGCAGCGCTGGAAGGCCGGGAACTTGTCGAGGGTGGCCACGAGGTTGGTGAGGAGGGCGGCGGGGGCGTCGATGGCTGCCGACAGAATCAGATGGGCGAGGCCCACCTGTTCATCCGGCTCCACCTTCCCGGCGTGCATGCCGAGGATGATCTGGGTGATGGCATCCGCCCCTGTGGCGGTGCCACCGGCTTCGACCTCTTCGCTCCGCTTCCCAAACACGTCCGCGAGGTGCTCTTCGGCTTCCTGATTGGAGACCGCGGCGTCGTCCGGCACTCCGAACTCGCCCACCGTCCGCACCATGGAGCGCAGGAGATGTTCCTGCAGCATTCCGCTGTCCTCGACGGCCATGCCAATCATTTTCGTGGCCGCACCGATAGCCAACGGAAGCGCCACCTCAGTGGCAAAATCACCGCCGCCGTTCTCGCGGAGTTCCGCGATCAGGTGGCGGGCCAGTTCCCTGATGCCGTCTTCCTTGGACAGTATCTCGCGTCCGACAAAGACGCGACGGACGGCTGATCGCAGCGAGGTGTGCCGGGGAGCGTCGACCATGATCAGGTTGCCTGCCCCGTAGGACGCATGAGTACCGTCCATGTCATTGCCCAGGGCGCTGGAGAGCTGCCCGTGGTTTCGCAGGCCTGCCTGGACATCGGCATAACGCGAGACGACGTACAGGTCGCGGCGCTCGTTGTAGTAGACCGGCGCCTTGTCCCGCAGGATTTTGTACAGCTCATAGGGATGGTCATACGCGGCGTAGGAGAGCGGATCGTAGAAGACGCCGGGATCTGTCTCCAGAGCGGGATTCGGGCCAATCCCGGGCGCCGCGACAGGGTCCGGCCTGAGTGCTTCTTCGCCGGCGAGTGCGGCGCCGCTGAAAGGGCATTGCTGGATGTCGGTGGTGTTCGGATCAGTGGCTAACGACATTGGTAGGCCCTGCTTTCGTGGGGTTTGCCTGGATGAGGGAACGAGACCTCAGCCGTGTGAGGAAGGGGATCTGAGCGCGATTTCCTCAAGACTAGCACGTGCCAGTTTTTCGTCAAGGGATGTCCTGACAAACTCGGCGGAGGGCCATCAACCCTGCGCGTATAGGATGTCCAAGTGATCTCTAAACGGCCGACCATGATGGACGTCGCCACTCGCGTCGGCGTTTCACGGCAGCTTGTGGGGCTCGCCTTCCGCAATGAGGCGGGCGTCAGTTCCTCGACGCGGGAACGCATCTTTGAGGCGGCTTCCGAGCTTGGATACAGCCCGGACATAGCGGCGCGGTCACTTCGCCGGCGGAGCAGCAACTACATCGGCGTGCTTTTCAATCCCGCCCACTCATCCGCGGACGACATTGTGGAAGCCCTCTATGCGGCGGCCCACGAGCGTGGCTACAACCTGATTCTCGGTGCCTTGACGGCGACGCGGGACGAGCGGGATGCCATCACGGAACTGCTCGGGTTCCGCACTGAGTCCGTCATCCTGATTTCGCCGGAAACGCCTGTAAACGAGCTGCGGAAACTGGCAAAGAGGCTGCCGGTGGTCAGCATCGGCAGACCTCTGCCGCAGGGTGTCTGCAGTGCTGTCCGGTCAGACGGGCAACGGGGGATCGCGGCGGCCGTGGACCATTTGGTGGAACTCGGGCACCGGGATATTGCCTACGTGCTGACGCGGTCACTTCCTGAATTCGCTGCCCGCCACCAGGGATACGTGACGGCCATGGACAGGCACGGACTGCCCTCGCGGGTCCGGGAGATCGGCGGGGACTTCACCGAGGAATCCGGTGCCGGTGCCGCCGAGTCGTTTCTCGCGGAGCCTGTCATGCCCACCGCGGTGGTCTGCTCCAACGACCATGCTGCCATGGGCCTCATCAATAGGCTTCTGCGTGCCGGCTTGCGGGTGCCCGAGGATGTTTCGGTCACGGGCTACGACGACAGCCGCATCGCCAGGCTGTCGTTCGTTGACCTGACGAGCGTCCGCCAGGATCCCGCGGAAATGAGCACGGCGGCCGTCGAGGCCGCCGTTCAAATGATGTCAGACCAGGATTCAACGCCCCAGGAACGCATGATCGTTCCCACGCTGGTCATCCGGGGAAGTACGGGCCAGCCCCGGTCAGAGGCGCAGCTGCACCCCAGGTAGGCCGGCGCTGCCGCCGACGTCCCGGCGCAACGTTTCCCGCGGAAGTTGCATGCCCGCATCCGCAATCCACGCCGTGTGCCCCGCGTCACAAAACTGGCACGAGACAGGACTTTTTCAAAAAGCCTTGCACGTGCCAGGGATTAGGCGTAAGAATGTCCTGACAATAAGTCGAAGATCGGCCGCTCCCACCGGACACCAGTTCCGGATGGAGGCAGGCTTCGGCACCTATGAGAGGGACACGACGAAGTGAAACCTATTTCTACGTTCAAGCGAGGACTCGGCGTAATTGCCATGGCGGGCGTGGCAACGCTGGCGCTGGCAGGCTGCACCGCAACGTCCAATGCATCATCAACCACCGGCCTGGCCGACAAGTTCGGCAGCCGCGCCGAAAACCGCAGTGTGTACTTCCTGACCTACTACAACCCTGCCGGCGACGCATTCTGGGCCCAGATCCTCAAGGGAGCGGAAGACGCCTCCACCCTCGGCGGCCTGCAGCTGACGCACCAGACCGCCGACGCCGATCCGGACAAGATGGTGGACCTCGTGGCAACAGCCACGGCGTCCAAACCCGCCGTCATCGTGATGCCGTTCAACGAAGGCGAGAAGTGGGTCAAGGTGGCGTGTGACGCCTCCAAGGCAGGCATCAAGGTTGTTGCCTACAACGTGCCGGCACCCGAGAGTGCCGCCGACTGCGTCAGCGGTTTCGTCGGCCAGGACTTCTTCGAGGTGGGCACGCTCGTTGGCGAGCGTCTGGCTGCGGAGGCCAAGCTGGGCGCCGGCGACAAGGTCCTCTTCCCGGCGGAAGAGCCCGAGCAGAACTACGCCATCCAGCGGGGCGGCGGCGTGCAGAAAGCGCTCGACAAGGTGGGTGCGAAGGGCGAGTACCTCCGGACCTCCGCTTCCGATGAGGAAGCTCTGAACTCCCTCACCTCATGGCTCATCGCCAACAAGGACGTCAAGGCAGTGGCGCCTCTGGGAGGCACCCCGCACCGCAACATCCTGGCTGCCATGGAGGCAGCCGGCGTGAAGGTTCCTATCGTCGGCTTTGACACCTCCCCGCAGGTCATCGACGGCATCAAGGCCGGGGACATCATCGCCACGGCTGACCAGCAGGGCTTCGTCCAGGGATTCCAGTCGCTGATGCAGAGCGCCCTTGCCATCGACTTCGGCCTGGCGCCGGCGAACATCAACTCCGGCGGCGTCTCCCTCATCGACAAGACAAACGTGGAAAACCTCGAAGCGCCGGACCTCCAGGGCGTCCGCTGGTAACCGCGTCATAGGGGGATGGGGCGGCGGCCACGTCCCCGCCCCATCCCCCTTCCGGGCCCCAGCGCCCACCTCTTCCATTCCGCGGCATCGACGCCGCTGCCATCGAAAGATCAGGTCATGTCACCACAAGACACAGGCACCGACCAACACGTCCTCACGGCGCCGTTGGAAACAGGGGCCATCACCAAAGTCCGCCGTCTTGCCGATAACCAACCCGTTACAACGGCCGAGAAATTCAAGGACTACATCCGCTACACCCGTGGCCGCGGAGCCCTCGAAATCGGCGCGATCCTGGCGGTCGTCATCATCGGCTTCGTCATCGCCAGCATCGCCAGCCCCGCCTTCCCCTTCCTTTCGGCCAACAACCTCTCGGGCGTTATCTCCCAGAGCATTCCCGTATTGGCCATCCTTGCCATCGGAGTCGGGATACTGATGATCGCCGGAGAATTCGACCTCTCCCTGGGCGCGAGTATCGGGTTCTCTTCCATCACGTTCATTCACGTCTCCAACTCGTTCGGCTGGGGCTGGGGGGTCCTGGCCGCAATCGCCGCGGCCACCGGTATTGCCCTGATCAACGGACTGATCGTGGTAATCACCGGCATCCCATCCTTCATCGCCACTCTGGGCATGGCGTTCTTCTGGACCGGCGCCAGCATCTTCATCAACGGCACGGCGCCGGCGCTGCTGCGCAAGGGCAAAGACGAAGCACTCGTCACCCTCTTCGCCGGCGATTTCGGCTTCTTCCGCTCGCAGCTGGTCTGGATGATCGTGGTGGGAGTAGTGGCGTGGTTCTTCCTGCACCGCCACAAGCTCGGCAACCACATCTTCGCCGTCGGCGGCAACGCATCGGCCGCCAGGGCGATCTCCATCAATCCGCTCAAGGTCAAGCTCCTCTCCTATGCCCTGTTCGGGGCGATGGTAGGCCTGGCCAGCATCCTGATCTCGGTCCGGACCTCCTCCATGCAGCCCGGTTCCACGGAGGACTACACCCTGATGGCGATAGCCGCTGCCGTGGTGGGCGGAACCTCTCTCCTCGGAGGACGGGGAACCATCATCGGCATGATCGTCGGCGCAGCCCTGATCCGCATCATCGAAAACGGCCTGATCCTGGGCAAGGCGCCCGGCTTCTACATCCAGCTCTTCGTCGGCCTGATCATCGTGGTCGCCGCCATCTTCAACAAGCTCATGGAAGGCAAAGCATCATGACCATCAACGAGGACTACCTGCTCCGGGTTGAGGGCATTACCAAGAAGTACGGCGTCAACACCGTCCTGGACGACGTGTCCTTCGACATCGGAAAAGGCGAGGTTGTGGGCCTCCTCGGCGACAACGGTGCCGGTAAGTCGACCCTGGTCAAGATCATGTCAGGCGTGGTCGCCGCCACCGCAGGCGACTTCTCCTGGGACGGCACCAAGCACCCGCACGTGAACAGGGCCCTGACCGAGAGCCTGGGCATCGAAACGATCTTCCAGGACTCGGCACTGGTCCCGCAGATGTCCATTAGCCGCAACATCTTTATGGGCCGTGAGATCACGAACCGCCTTGGTCTGATGAAGATCAAGGAGATGGATGCCATCACCTCCGAAATCCTGGACTCCGTGGTGACCATTGAAGGCATCAAGAGCTCCAAGCAGCTTGTCTCGTCGCTGTCCGGAGGTCAGGCGCAAGCGGTAGCCATTGCCCGGGCCGTCCACTTCAAGCGCAGCCTGCTGATCCTTGACGAGCCTACGTCCGCGCTCGCGGTGCGCGCCACGGAAGCATTGCTGGACTACCTGCGGGCGCTGAAGGCCGACGGAATCAGCTCCGTGCTGGTCACCCACAACCTCCACCACGCCTTCGAAGTGTGCGATCGGCACATCGTCATGAACCACGGGCGCAAAATCCTCGACGTTCGCCGCGAGGACACGAGCGTCGAAGAACTGACAGCCGCCGTCGTCGAAGGTGAACTCGGCATCCGCCGATACCGTGAGAACGCCACCGCGGCCTGACCCGACAAGCCGGTGATCACGGGACCCGGCACCCGCCTCGGAAGAAGTTCCCCGGCGACGGCCCTGCCCCTGGGGCGGCAGGGCCGTCGAGTCGAGCAGACGTCACGGTTTCTCCCCGCCAACGGACGTCGGCCGGCTTCCTGCCCCCGACCCGTTCGCAACGCCATTCCGGAGGACCACAATGCTGCAGGATCACATCGTCTTGCCCGAGGACCTTTTCGTGGATGTCGACCGCGCAGGTCCCGTTCCCCTCTACTTCCAGGTCTCGTCCTGCATTGAGCAAGCAATTCTCACCGGCCACCTGCCCGCCGGTGCACGCCTGGAGAACGAGATGGTTCTGGGGCGACGGCTGGGCCTTTCACGGCCAACCATCCGCCACGCGATCCAGGAGCTCGTCGACAAAGGACTCCTGGTGAAAAGCCGGGGAATCGGCACCCAGGTTGTCCACGGCCAGCTCACCCGGGATGTGGCACTGTCCAGCCTCTTTGAAGACCTGTCCAGGATTGGCAAGCGCCCGGGTTCAAGAGTCCTGACGCACGAGCTCGTAACAGCCCCTCCGCACGTTGCCGAAGCCCTCGACACAGGACCTGGCGCCAAGGTCTTGCACCTGCGCAGGATCCGTCTCGCAGACGGCGTTCCGTTCGCCATACTTGAGAACTACCTGCCGGAAAGGTTCGCCGCCTTGTCGCACGGACAGTTGGAGCAAGGCAGCCTCTACCGGCTGATGCAAGCCCGCGGCGCAACCATGCGGGTGGCCAAGCAGAACATCGGCGCCCGGACAGCCGAGCCAGACGAGGAGCGGCTCCTCGAAATGCCTCCCGGAGCTCCCGTCCTTACCGTCAACCGCCGGGTCTATGACAGTCTCGGGAAGGCTGTCGACATCGGCCGCCATTGCTACCGTCCGGACCTGTACTCCTTCGACATCACGCTGGTCGACAAGTAGGCGGCCGGCCGGCTCTGCAGGTCAACGGCACCAACGCAAGCGGACGACGGCGGGAAGTCCCGCCGTCGTCCGCTTCTTGCCGGTAGCGGGTACTGCCTAGAGTGCGCCCTGTTGGGAATTTCCGCGGGGATCGGCACCAGGCGGACGACCTCCACGGGTTCCGCCAGGAGTCCCTCGAGCGAAGCGTTGAGCCGCTTCCTTGTTGCTGAGATGGGACAAAGGTGTCGCGGGTCAGCCACGCACTGGCAGCAACCCAGCGGCCGAGACCTGGCCGGATGATGCCAGGTTCGCGCCGGTCTCGCTGTCGAAGTAGCTGGCCATTCTGGCCTCGAGGGCTATGGTGCAGGGATCTCCGGCCATCAGGCGTGCTTGTCCCGTCTGGCGGATCCAGATGAGGTCGTCCTGGTTGAGTTCCCACATTTTCAGGCCGAGGGCAGGGTCCGGCTGGACTCCGATCAGGGTGTCCGCGCCGAGGTATTCGATGCGCCGGACGGTACCGGCCAGACCTCGGCCGCCGACGTCGGCCGAGACCGTGAGGTGCTCCGGTCGCAGGCCCACTCAAAGGTGCTTGTGCGTCCATTGGCTGCTGATTTCCGGTGCGGGAAAGATTCGGTAGGGGAGTGGAACCTCGAGGCGTCACACTGCGACTGAGGATGCCAGCACCGCGCCTGCTGGCTGGCACGACTGGCGTTCGATCAGCCTGACGGGAATGACGTTTTTGCGCCGGAACCTCTTGTCGGGCGTCGCGATTCGGGCGAGGATGCGCTCGGCAGCAATCCGTCCGACCTGACGAGGGTTCTGGTCGATGACTGACACCGAGGGTTGGAGGACATCCGCCATGGGAAAGTCGCCAAAACTGATGAGCGCAATGTCGCTTCTTTTCAAAGCCTGAAGGGCCGGGAAAACGCCCGTTGAGAACCGCGCGTTGGAGGAGAAGATAGCCGTAGGCGCATCGCTCAGTGCCAGCAGGGTCCTGCAGACCTGGGCGGCAGCGTCCGCGTCGCGCGACCCAAGCACAATCAGATCCTCGTCGATCTCCAAACCGGCATCGTCAAGGGCGGCACGATAGCCTTCCAGGCGCAGCCTCGTGGTGGGGACGTCCGGTGAGTCTCCGACGATGGCGATGCGGCGGTGGCCGTGGGAAATGAGGTGCTGCGTCGCTTCGAAGGCGCCGCCGAAATCGTCTTCGACGAAGTAGTCGGCGTTGAGCTTGGTGGGTACGCGGTCAATGAAGACGATGGGGAAGCTGTCCTGCCACCGTGCGAGGTAGGACTGATCGGCTGCGATCGGGGCGATAATGAGGCCGTCGATCTGGCGGCGGACCGTCGCTTCAATGATGCTTTGCTCCAGGGACGGGCTATCCCCGAGGCTGGTCACGACGATGGCCATGTCGTGTTCGCGTGCCGCCAGCTCAATCCCCTTCGTGACGGCAGCGAAGAAAGGATCGGCGACGTCAGGCACAGCGATGCCAATGACGGCGGATTTGCCCTCGCGGAAGGTGCGCGCGAGCATGTTCGGCACGTACTTGAGTTCGCGCATTGCCGACTGAACGCGCTGCCGCGTGTCTTCCGTGACGTGCGGATCGTCGTTAAAAACCCGGGAAACCGTCTTGGCACTCACTCCGGCGTGCGTGGCCACATCCTGCATCGTAGTCACGGTTCGGCTCCTTCATTGTTTGCTGGGCACACCCTACAGGCTGGGCTGTTCAAAAGCGGGAACACCTCCACTGTTAAAGATGTCATCGGTGACAATCCGCCGCCCACCCCATCCTGCCCGATGTCCGCAGTAACTTCAAGCAACGCATGTCATCGATGACATGCGTTTTTTGATTTCCCTTGACATCGATGACATAGGCATCTAAGTTTCTGTAAGGCAGGTCACAGCGAGTTCCTCGAAGCCGAAGGTTAGAGTCACTCGATCCAGACCTGCGAGCTTGATTCAAGGCAGCGCTTCAAGGGTGTAGCAGCAGAGCTTCTTCACCGTGGCATGACCAACGGAGGAGACAGTGATGAACACTGCTGAAGTTCGACCCCAGGTTTCCCAGCAGGAAGCCGAGCATCTGACGTGCACCTTGGATGAGCTGGTAGAGCGGGCCCGTACCCTCGCTGTCAGCGGAAGCCGGCGCATCCTGGGCATTGCGGGAGCGCCGGGTGCAGGAAAGTCCACTGTGGCGCAGGCTATCGCCGATGCCTTGGATGGCCAGGCTGCCCGGGTCGGAATGGATGCTTTCCACCTGGCTAACGGAGTTCTTGCTGCGCGTGGCTCGACGGACCGCAAGGGCGCTCCGGACACGTTTGACCCTTGGGGATATGCCAACCTGCTGCGCCGGCTCAAGGCGAACGGCGAGCCGGTTGTTTATGCCCCGATGTTCGATCGCAGCCTGGAGGAATCGATCGGCTGCGCGATCCCGGTGGCCCGCGAGGTTCCCCTGGTCATTACCGAAGGGAATTATCTTCTCCTGGACGCCGAAGGCTGGCGGGAGAGCCGGGCGCAGATCGACGAGGTCTGGTTCCTGGACCTAAGCGACGACGAGCGGCAGCTGCGGCTGCTCCGGCGCCACGAAGCCTTCGGAAAGCCGCCCGCGGAAGCAGAAGCGTGGGTACTTGGCAGCGACCAAAGGAATGCCGCGGTCGTTGCTGCTACCCGGGAACGCGCCGATTTGATCATCGACCTGAGCTATTCCCACAGCCGTGAGACCTTCACGAAGGCCTGAATGAAGAGGAAGACAGAAGTGACAGCACAACGAAGTGTCTCCGGCTGCAGGGCCGGGGCCGCCGCATTCGTCCCGTACCAGCTGACAGGTGTTACACCATGACAACAATCCCCGTTTTGGAAGCCCGCGGCCTCACCCGCAGCTTTGGCAATGTACGCGCCCTCGACTGCGTCGACTTCGATGTCAACGCAGGCGAAGTGGTTGCCCTCATAGGTGACAACGGCGCCGGAAAATCGACCCTCGTAAAGGCACTGTCGGGAAACCTTGCTTTGGACTCCGGCAAGATCCTGTTTGCCGGCGGCGAGGTTGAACTGACTTCCCCGAGCCATGCCAGCAGCCTGGGCATCGAAACCGTCTATCAGGACCTTGCCCTGGCACCACACCTGAACGCAGCCCAAAACATGTTCCTGGGCCGCGAAATCCCCAAGCCCGGCTTTCAAGGGCGGCTCGGATTCATGGACAACAGGACAATGCGTGCCAAGTCACGGGAAGCCTTCGATGAACTCGGAGCTACGGTTCGAAGCCTGTCCGACCCAGTCGGCAGCATGTCGGGAGGCCAGAAGCAGGCGATCGCCATTGCACGTGCTGTTGCCTGGGCCAAGGGTGTCATCTTCCTGGACGAACCGACAGCCGCGCTGGGAGTCGTACAGACAAAAAACGTGCTCGAGACGATCCGGCGTGTCCGTGACAAAGGTGTGGGCGTCGTGTTCATCAGCCACTCGATGCCGCACGTCATCGATGTTGCCGACCGAGTCCAGGTACTCCGGCTCGGACGCCGGGTGGCCACCTACGAGGCGAAGAAAACGACTGTGGAAGAACTAGTCGGTGCAATGACCGGCGCACTTGATGGAGCACACTCATGACCACAACCGAAGCCGTACCCCGGACAGCCGGGACGGCACCCGAGATTTCACGCGCACACACCCTCCGACAAGTTCTCCACGTTCAATCGTTCCAGATCCTGCTTGTTCTGATGGTCATCTTCCTGGCCTTCACAGCGCTGGCGCCGGACGTGTTTCCGACCTGGGGCAACGTCCGCCAGATCATCCAGAACGTCTCCATCCTGGGTGTCCTGGGTATCGGCATGACCTTCGTCATTGTCACCTCGGGCATCGACCTGTCCGTTGGATCCAACCTTGTCTTCTCCGGAGTCGTGGCGGCAAAAGTGATGCAGGCCATGGGCGATTCTGGATGGGAAACTGCCATTGTCGGTATCCTCGTCGCCGTCGGATGCGGGCTCGGTTGGGGTCTTCTCAACGGTGTTCTCATCGCGAAAGCCAAGGTGCCGCCGCTGATTGTCACCCTGGGAACACTTGGCGGCGCCTTGGGGCTGGCGCAGGTCATCACAGGCGGCGTGGACATCCGCGAAGTCCCTGCGGTTCTCCAGGACACCATCGGATACGGCAACGTTCCGGGAACCACCTGGCCGACAATTTCCCTGATCGCGATGGTCCTGATCCTGATCTTCGGGACCGTACTCCACCGGACCAGATTCGGCCTCTACACCTTCGCCGTTGGCTCCAATGAGGAATCCGCCCGCCGGGTTGGCGTGAAAGTGGATCGCCAACTGATTTCCATTTACGCACTCTCCGGTGGCCTCGCCGGCGTGGCAGGCATCCTGTCGCTGTCCCAGTACGGCACGACCGCTATCGCCGGTCAGTCAGCGACAAACCTTAACGTAATCGCCGCCGTCGTGATCGGTGGAACGTCACTCTTCGGCGGTGTCGGCACCATCTTCGGAACCGTCATTGGCCTCTTCATCCCCGCGGTACTCCAAAACGGCTTCGTCATCGTCGGCATTCAGCCGTTCTGGCAGCAGGTGGCAGTCGGCGCCGTTCTCGTCCTCGCCGTCTATGTCGATCAGCGCCGCCGGGCGGCGGCAGCCCGAGGGCAGTCCGCCAAGCCTGACGGCAAAAAGAAGCTGTACGGCCGACGCTCCAACTGATTTTCCCCCCGCATCAACCTATCCAAGCAAACTAGGAGCTACACAATGAAGTTGACCCCTAAAGCCACCCTGCTCGCGGCTGCTCTCCTCGCCGCAACGTCCCTCACGGCCTGTGCCGGCGGAAGCGCCTCGGCCGGGAGCTCAGCCGGAGACCAGCCCAAGCTCACCTTCATCCAAGGTGTGGCCGGTGACGAGTTCTACGTCAGCATGCAATGCGGCATCGACGCCGCTGCCAAGGCAGCCGGCGCAACGATCAACACGCAGGGGCCGGCCAAGTTCGACCCGACCCTTCAAAAGCCCATTGTCGATTCTGTTGTGGCATCCCAGCCGGATGCCATCCTGATCGCGCCAACGGACGTGGCCGCAATGCAGGCACCCTTGAAGGCTGCTGCGGCCGCGGGCATCAAGGTCATCCTGGTTGACACCACGGTGCAGGACCCCTCATTCGCCGCGTCTGCGATCGCCTCGGACAACAAGGGCGGTGGCCTTGAGGCCTTCAAGGCAATCAAAAACCTTAGCCCCAACGGGGGCAAAGTCCTCGTAATTTCCACCGACCCCGGAGTCTCAACAGCCGATGCCCGTGTTGCGGGCTTCGAAGAGGGCGCCAAAGCCGACTCAACCTTCCAGTACCTGGGCGTGCAGTACAGCCACAACGATCCGGCTGAAGCCGCCAGACTCGTTTCCGCTGCGTTGGCCAAGGACCCGGACATTGTCGGAGTCTTCGCGGCCAACACCTTCGCGGCAGAGGGAACAGCCACAGGCATCCGCCAGGCCGGCAAACAGAATCAGGTGAAGATCGTCGGCTTCGATGCCGGGCCGGCACAGGTCAAGCAGCTCAAGGAGGGCATCGTCCAGGCCCTGATCGCACAGGAACCGGCATCAATCGGCACCCAAGGTGTGGAGCAGGCGCTCAAGGCCATCAAGGGCGAGCCCACAGAGAAGGAGATCCAGACCGGGTTCAAGCAGATCACCGCGGACAACATCAGCGGTGACGGCGCGAAGTACGTCTACAAGTCCTCCTGCTAACAGCGAGCGTTGCGGTGCCGTTGTCCGCCCACTCGCAAGCTGGCAACGGCACCATCCCGCCTCTCCCGACCAAAGAGAAGAATGACATGACGTCCCTGAATGAAGCGGCCCTTCCAGAAGCGGCAGGCCTGCTACCCATCCCCTCGTATCAGCGCCGCGCGGTACGGACCGGGATTGTTCACTTCGGCGTCGGCGGATTCCACCGATCGCACCAGGCAATGTTCATCGACCGCCTCCTGAACCTGGGCGGCTCCCAGGACTGGGGAATCTGCGGCGTCGGAGTGCTCGCCTCGGATGCCCGCATGCGCGATGTCCTCGAAGACCAGGATGGCCTGTACACGCTGGTGTTGAAGGGAGCGGATGGCACCGAAGACGCCAGAATCATCGGTTCTATCACCGAGTACTTGTATGCCCCCGACGACCCGGCAGCGGTGATCCGCAAACTCTCAGATCCTGCTACGCGCATAGTCTCCCTGTCCATTACCGAGGGCGGCTACAGCATCAGCGACGGCACGGGTGAATTCGATCCCCGTACGCCGGACATTCTCCACGACCTGAAGCAGAACGCCGTTCCACGCTCCGCGTTTGGCCTGATCACCTCAGCCTTGGCGCACCGCCGTGACCAGGGCACGGCCCCGTTCACCGTCATGTCGTGCGACAACATTCAGGGGAATGGCAACGTCGCCGGCAAAGCGCTCGTGTCCTTCGCCCGACTCAAGGATCCCGAACTGGCCGGCTGGATCGCCGACACCGTAGCCTTTCCCAACTCCATGGTCGATCGCATCACCCCCGTCACCACCGACCATGACCGGGCCGCGGTGACCGAAGCTTACGGATTCTCAGACGCATGGCCGGTCGTTGCCGAGCCATTTGAACAATGGGTTCTCGAGGACAAGTTCACCGCCGGGCGTCCGCCTTTGGAAGACGTCGGTGTGCAGATCGTGGACGACGTCGAGCCTTATGAACTCATGAAACTTCGGCTGCTCAACGCAAGCCACCAGGTCATGAGCTATCTTGGCTACCTCGCCGGATATCGGTTCGTCCATGAGGTCTGCGCCGATCCGCTGTTCGCCGAGTTCATCAGCGGCTTTATGGAACGCGAGGCGACACCCACCCTGCGACCCGTGCCCGGCATAGATCTGCAAGCGTACCGGAACGAACTCATCCACCGCTTCGCCAACCCCGCCATTCGTGACACCCTCGCCCGCCAAATGGTCGACGCATCCGAACGGATCCCCAAATTCGTGCTTCCGGTGGTGCGTGAACAGCTTGAACTCGGAGGACCAATAGACCGGGCCGTGCTGGTGATCGCCGCCTGGGCGCGGTTCCTGGAAAGCACAGACGAACATGGCGAACCGGTAGCCATCACTGACCGGCGCCTGGACGAACTTCGCGCGGCGGCCCGTGCGGACCAGGTAGAGCCGGGTGCCTTCCTCAACCTGACCGAAATATTTGGCGACCTGGGCCGGAACGCCCGCTTCGCCGCCGCGTACCGGCAGGCCCGCAAAGCCCTGGAACGCTCCGGGGCGCGAACCGCCGTTCAGGACCTGACCGAACTCTTGATGCCTACAAGGAGTACTTCATGACCGACTCACCCACAGCCAGCACGGCAGTCGAAGCCCGATCTGCAACAACCGACTTCAACGGCCGCTCCATCCTGGTCACCGGAGCCAGCGGCGGCATCGGGGCCGCCACCGTCCGGCAACTCACCGCCGCGGGGGCGAAGGTCACCGCCAGCGCCCGCACGCTCGAGTCCTTGGCGCCGCTCTGCGATGAAACCGGCGCCCAGCCCTTGGCATTCGACCTGACCTCCGAGGAAAGCATCAGAGACGCCCTCGAGGGCCTGGACCTGTGGGGCGTCGTGAACTGCGGCGGCTTCGGCGGCGAAATCGCCACACCGCAGGACACCGACATCGACGTCTTCGACAAGGTCATCAGCATCAACGCCCGCGGGGCCCTCCTGGTCATCAAACATGCGGTGCCCTCCATGATCCGCCAGGGCAATGGCGGTGCAATCGTCAACGTCTCCAGCCAGGCCAGCATGGTCGCACTTCATGGCCACATCTCCTACGGCTCCTCCAAAGCCGCCCTGGACAACATCACCCGGGTGTCGGCCCTGGAACTTGGCAAGCACAACATCCGCGTCAACAGCGTCAACCCGACAGTGGTCATGACCGACATGTCCAACTTCTACTGGGGGCGACCCGACGTCGGCGGCCCCTTCCTTGAGCAAATGCCACTCGGACGATGGGCCACCGTCGACGACGTGGCCGGCCCCATTGTCTTCCTGCTCAGTGACGCCGCCGCCATGATCACCGGTGCTTCCCTCCCGATCGACGGCGGCTACACCAGCCGCTGACCGCCGTTCCCGGCGCGGGGCGCCGCGACCCGACCTCAATGTGAAATGGATGACAATGAACCTGACCGAAGAACGCGCAGCCGAGGCGATTATCGTCTGCGGAGTGCCGGCGAGTGGCAAGACGACGTTTGCCCATGACCTGGCCCGCGAGCTCCACTGGACCATCCTTGACCTGGACACCGTCACGAATCCCTTGTTTGAGCACATGGGCGGCGAATTCCTGGTCGATGTCCCTACAGCACAACCCGCAGCGCGTGCGAGCGTGAACGATATTCGCTACACCTGCCTCTTCGACACCACCCGGGAGAATCTCGCACTGGGCAACAGCGTGGTTGTTGTTGCTCCGTTCACGTCCGAACGCACGTTCCCGGCTGCGTGGGCACGGCTTATTGAACGCCTCGCGATCCCTGAACCGCGGGTGCACCTCGCCTGGATGGACACCCCGCCGGGCGAGGTCGTGAGACGCATGCGGCTCCGCGGAGCGGCCCGCGACCTCGACAAGGTCAAGAACCCGGAGCGTTTCCTTTCTCCAGAGGTTACGCAGGCCCCCGGCGTCGGGCATATCCGTATTGATGGCCTGCTTACGCCGCGTCAACAGCTTGAGCACTTCCTCTCGGACTTCGCTGTGCGCGAGGCCGTGCACTGAGCCGCCGCTAGCGGTCACCCCGCCATTCCTCCACCGAGGGGCCATGCCTCCCAAGGCGCACCCCCTACGAGGCGCGATTTGTCGCGCCCTCACGACGGCAGTTTCCGGTGCATCCGGCCGCCGGACCCCAGATCCTCACAAGACCAAGACCATCTAATTAGGAGAAACCAGTGAACACTCTTACGACTCTCGAGCGCCGCGGCATGGCAGCGATCTCGACCCCTGGCGGCAAGATGCTCATCGTTGCAGCCGACCAGCGCAACGGCATGAAGGCCGTAATGAACGACGCACCCGGCGGGCCGAACTCCATTACAGCCGAGCAGCTCTCCGACGCGAAGGTGGATCTGGTCCGCTACCTGGGAAACGCCGCACCGGCCATCCTGCTCGATCCTGAGATTGCCCTGCCCCGTGTGGCGGATGAGGGCGTTCTCTCTCGCGACACCGCGTTGGTTGTCGGTCTTGACGCTTCGGGCTTCGACACGGTCGACGGCCTTCAGTACACAAAGTTCGTCCCGGGAATGACGCCCCGCAGGGTGCGCGAACTCGGCGGCAACGTGGCGAAGATGCTCTGGTACATGCGCCCCGATCTTCAGGACGCCAGCTCGCGCGTCGCGGATGAAATCCGCGAACTCGTCACGGCATGCACCGACGAAGGACTCCTCCTCATCGTCGAGATCCTGGTCTATCGCCTCGAAGACGAAAGCGAGGAAGCCTACGCTGCTGCGTTCCCCGGACTCGTCGCCGGTGCTGCCCGGCTCTCCGTCGAATGCGGCGCCAAGGTGCTTAAGCTGCAGTACCCCGGATCCGGTGAGGCCAGTGCCTCGGTCACCGAGGCGGCCGCAGGCGTGCCGTGGGCCGTACTGTCTGCAGGCGTGGACCACGAGACGTTCATGAGGCAGGTAGAGATCGCTGTCGCAAACGGTGCCGGCGGCGCCATGGCGGGACGCTCGCTCTGGAAGGACAGCCTTGCTGTCTCGGCAGAAGTCCGCGAGCGACTGCTGACGACGCGTGCGCTTCCCCGCCTGCAAGAGCTCGAAGCCATTGTGGACGGGACGCTGGTGGCGTCCCAACGCGCCACCATCTGATCAGCGCCCATGAGGCTGGCGGACGACGGCGGGAGGTCCCGCCGTCGTCCGTCTTCTGTTCTCAGGCGTCCAGCAGTCCGCCGCTTGCCCAGCGCCGCACGGCCAGCTTCTCGGCGGCGTCGAACTCCAGGAGCGCCACGCGGCAGAGCTCTTCCACGTTCGCGGTCCAGGCTGCTGCCAGACCTTCCGCGGTCGCCTCGTCGGTGAGCGGGAAATTGACGTAGGCCAGACCTTGAAGAACAAAGCTCACGGCGTTGCGGGAGACGGGCTGGTCCGCGTTGACGCAGTCGTCCCTCACCTGCCGGGACAGTTCGGTGCGGTTGAGTGGATGCTCACGAAGCCTGGCTTCCATGGCATGGAACATCTGGCGGAACTGGGCTGCGGAAAGTGCCGGCACGTCCGTCACCCTGGTGACCTGTTCCTCGATGCCCGGCTGCAGGTCCGCGGGCGCAGGAAGATCCTCGCTCGAGAACCGCTTCGCGTCCCAGACCCAGCCACCTTGTGCCGGAGAATATTCGACGCCCTGGCCGATCTGGGACACCCACGTCCCAAACTTTCCCCAGCCTCCCCAGTCCGTCTTCAGGGAAGGCTCTGCAGTGAGTGCCCGGTGGGCCACCATCGCGCCGTTAACCGGTCCGGGAGCGGCGCGGACGAACTCGAGGACCTCACGGATGGCGGGCGAGGCGGACTTGGCCTTCGCCTTCGCTGCGGCGGGGACAGTCTGGTGCTTCCCGGACGCCACCGCATGAACCGGCTCCACCGTTGAGCCGTTGAGGATGGCGACGAAGTCGTGGGATTCCACCACATGGTCCGCCATCTCCCGGTACGCGAAAGCAACGGCACCGGCTGCGATAACCGTGGTCATGCGGTCAGCGGCCCGGAACCGCTGGATCAGGGACGTGAAGTCGGCATCGGCCGAGGCAATGAAGAACTCTTCGATGCCAACGTTGCCGGACAGCGCGTCCATGGCGTCGAGCACCAGATTGATGTCCGTGCTGCTCTTGCCCCGCTGCGTCAGCGACGGGCAGTCGATCACGCGGAATCCGGCGCGGGTCCAATACGTCCGGTACTTCGAGTACACCACCGGGTTCAGGTAGCAGTTGCGGATCAGGAACCGGCGGGCGTCCTCGCCGGAACCACCTGCTGACAACGCATCCGCCCAGTGCTTCGGGTCTTCGGCAAAGCGCTTCGCTGCCAGCGGATCCAGTGCCTGCAGGCCGGTGAAGACGTTGTCGAAATCAACGAACATCGCAGCTCGGATGCCAGGCCTGCGGGACGGTGGGAGGGCCTCATTCATTGGCTCAGTGTGTCAGGAACGGCGCGAACTGGCGACCGGTCCGGCTGCGACACGCTAAGGGCGACGGCATGGCCCCGCGAACCGCGGCAGTGAGCGGACGACGGCGGGAACCTCCCGCCGTCGTCCGCTCACTGCGTGCTCCGGTTACAGAACCTTGCTGAGGAACCCCTGAGTTCTGGCGTTCCGCGGCGAGGAGAAGATCTCATCGGGGGAGCCTTCCTCGACGATCAGTCCCTGGTCCATAAACAGCACCCGGTCGGCCACTTCCCGGGCGAAGCCCATTTCGTGGGTAACTACCACCATGGTCATACCCTCATTGGCCAGGTCCTTCATGACGGTGAGCACCTCGCCGACAATTTCCGGGTCCAGGGCTGAGGTGGGCTCGTCAAAGAGCATGATTTTTGGATCCATGGCCAGCGCGCGGGCTATGGCCACACGCTGCATCTGACCGCCGGACAGGCTCCCGGGGAAGGCCTCCATCTTTTCGGCCAGACCCACCTTTGCCAGCAGCATTTCGGCTTTGGCGCGGGCTTCGTCCTTGTTGACCTTGGCAACCTTGAGCGGGGCCAGCATAACGTTGTCGATGACCTTCAGGTGCGGGAACAGGTTGAAATGCTGGAAGACCATTCCCGCTTCCTGCCGGACCAGGTTGATGTTCGTTTTCGAATCGTCCAACCGGTGCTTGTTGATCACGATGCTGCCGGACGTGATCGATTCCAGGCCGTTCATGCACCTCAGGAACGTGCTCTTGCCCGAACCTGAGGGGCCGATGACGCACACCACCTCACGCTCACGGATGTGGCAGTCAACGCCTTTGAGGACATGGTTCGGGCCGAATTTCTTATTCAAATTCTCAACAAAAATCACAGTCATATTCCGATCTAAACGCTCGCGGGCTCGGGAAGTTTGAGGGGGTCCACCTGGATGCCGGTCCGTTTCTCGTACAGGCGCCCCAGCAGGGAGATGCTGTAGCAAATGACGAAGTACATGGCGGCGACCGTCAGGAACGTCATGATGGGGTCGCCGGTGAGGTTGGTGACGATGTTGCCCGCGTGGGTCAGTTCGACCAGCCCGGTCACCGTCACCAGGGAGGAATCCTTCACCAGGCCAATGATGAAGCCGACGCCGGGGGGAACCATGATCTTCCTGGCCTGCGGCATGACCACATACCGGAGCTTCGCCCAGTAGTTGAGCCCGAGGGCATCTGCCGCTTCACTTTGTCCCCTCGGCACGGCTTCGATGCTGCCCCGCACGATTTCTGCCACATAGGCGGCTGCGAAGCAGGTCAGCGCAATGACGGCCGAGGCGAACTTGTCCAGTTCCAGGCCGGGAAACAGCAGCGGGATTCCGAAGAAGATGAAAAAGATGATGACCAGAATCGGGATGCCGCGGACGCAGCTGATATAGATGGTGCTGATCCACCGGGCGATCCTGCTGGGGGAGGTCCTGGCAATGCCGAGGATCAGTCCGAAGATGATGCCGAGAATGCCGGACATGGCGCAGAGCTGAATGGTCAGCCAGGCCCCCTTGGCCAGCGGAATGAGGTCCTGCCAATCAAAGGCCCTAAACACGTGCGCCCACCGCCCACCGAAACAGCGTCGTTTCGGCCCGTTTCGAGGCCAGGGACAGCAGGGCGGAAACGCCAAGGTAGAGCAGCCCGCCCACTGCGAGCACCTCGATGGTCCGGTACGTGGTGTTGCTGACGCTCATGATCGCGTTGGTCAGTTCAGGAAGCGAGATGATGGATCCAATCGACGAAGCCAGGAACAGCAGAATCAGCTGGTTGGTCAGTGCAGGGAAAACGTTCCGGGTGGCTGGCAGCAGGACGATGTAGCGCACGATCTGGGCGTTCTTCATACCCAGGGCCTTGCCGGCCTCACGCAGGCCGTGTGGCACCGACTCGAAGCCGGCCCGGTAAATTTCCGCCGTGTATGCCGCGTTGTTGAGGGTCAGGCCAATAACGGCGGCCCAGATGGGTTCGAGGTTGATGCCCAGCGCGGGAAGGGCAAAGTAGATCAGGTACAGCTGCACCAGCAGAGGCGTGTTGCGGATGGCCTCGATGTAGCACGAGCAGAAGATGCTGACTGCTTTTCCGGGCCCGACCTTCCCCAGGTACAGGAAGACGCCGAGTGCGCTTCCTGCCACCATGGCCACGAGCGTGATGTAAAGAGCTGTCCAGAGCCCCTCAAGCAATAGCGAGCTGAACGGGAGAAGGTCTCCGAAATATAAAGCCATGAGCAAAGGGTCCTATCCGTGAACGGCGGTGTGGGTGAATGACTGCCTGTCCTTCACCCACACCGGAGAGTGCGTCCGAATACTGTTAGTGGGCGAGGAAGGGCGGAAGTTCCAGCCCGAACCACTTCTGCAGGGAGGCCTCGTTCTGTCCGGAGATGGTGTAGTTCCGGATGAAGTTGTTGATGTAGTTAACCCACGTCTGGTCGCCCTGCTTGACGCCGATGGAGAACAGCGCCGGCTTGATCGGGTCGCCCTTGAGCACCTGGAATGCGGACGGATCACTCTTCACGAGCCCGCCGATGATCGCGTTGTTTTCAATCAGCGCGTCCACCTTGCCGCTCTTGAGGGCCTGGATGGAATCGGCCGTGGTGTTGAAGCCGGCGATCTTGGCGTTCGGGAAGGTGGCCTTGAGGATTTGCTCGCCCACACTTCCGCGCGACGTGGCCACGGATTTCCCGTCCAGATCCGCGTAGCTGGCGATCGGGCTTCCCGCGGGCACCATAAAGACGGTGGAGCTGGCGGCGTACGGCTCGGACATATCCACCACCTGGGCCCGCGCATCCGATGCCGTGAAGGTTGCAATGACGGCGTCCGCCTTGTCGGTCTGCAGCAGCGGGATGCGGCTTTCGTTCGTGGCCGTGACGAACTCAATCTTTGCGCCCAGCGAGGCGCCGAGCGCGTTCGCGACGTCAATGTCGAAACCCTCGTGCTCACCTGATGACGTCATCACGCCGTATCCCGGAGAGTCGGCACTGACGGCGATTTTGATCGTCTTCGTCTTGAGGATCTGGGTGAGGTGGCTGTCAGCCACGGCTCCTGTTGCGCTCGCAGCGCCGGCCGAGGCGCCGCCGGAGGAGCAGCCTCCCAGCGTGAGGGCCAACGCGATAGCCGGAACAAGAAGCAACTTCGGTGTTGCTTTGAACATGGTGCTCTCCTGGGGATTATTGATGCGGATCGGATGCGGGGGTGACGGAGTCCGGGGATCCCGGTCGTTCGCCGTCGAAGATCATATAGGAATACGCACTATCATATAGTGTATGTGACGCAGGTCAAGCCCCTCCTGAAAACCGCTTGTGTGCGCTCGCCGGAAGGGGTTGGCGCGGTTCATCCGGACACGCCAGAGGCGCCGCCGTGCCCCGACAAATCAGGACACGACGGCGCCTCGCAGCTTCTACTCCGACGGGGAGTTACCCCGCCGGGGCGTTACTCGGCGGGACGTTACTCGACGGGACGCAGGCGCACCGCCTGCATGCCGCCGTCGACCGCCAGTTCAGTGCCCGTCGTCGAACCGGCCAGCGGACTGGCCAGATACGCCACCGCCGCTGCAACCTCTTCCGGCGTCACCAGCCGGCCGTGCGGCTGCCGGGCCTCCAGCGCCGCGCGTTCCGCTACCGGGTCATCCGCCTGGCTCAGCAGCCGGTTGATCCAGGGCGTGTCAGCCGTGCCCGGATTGACGCAGTTGACCCGGATGCCTTCGCGGACGTGATCGGCCGCCATGCTGAGCGTCAGCGCCCGGATGGCGCCCTTGGTGGCCGCGTAGAGCGCCCGGGCGGGCAGCCCTGCGGTGGCGGCGATGGAGGACGTGTTGACGATCGCGGCGGCGGGGGACTGCCGGAGATAGGGCAAGGCGGCGCGGCTCACCCGCACCGCGCCGATCACGTTGACGTCCAGAACGCGCTGCCACTCGGCGTCGTCATTGTCCGCAACGGTTCCCTGGGCTCCAATGCCTGCGTTGTTGACCACAACGTCGATCCCGCCGAATTCCCGGGCAACGCGTTCGACGGCGGCACGCACCGAAGCGTCATCGGCCACGTCGCATCGGATCGACAGCGCCGCTTCGGATGCTGCCTCGGGATTCAGATCCAGCACCGCCACCCTCGCTCCGCGCCGGGTCAGATGAGCCGTTGTGGCCGCTCCGATGCCGGAAGCCCCGCCGGTGACGATGGCACGGATGCCTTCAAACTCCATTGCCGGGTCCCCGTTCATGCGATGAATTCATGGCGCTGCCGCCCCAGCCCGTCAATTTCGATTTCCACAACGTCGCCGGCCTTCAGGTACGGGAACCGCCCGGACAGCGCGACTCCCTCGGGGGTGCCGGTGCAGATGAGGTCGCCGGCCTCAAGCACCATGTACTGGCTCAGATTCCAGACGATGGTCTCGACGTCGAAGATCATGTCCGCGGTGGATGAGTCCTGGCGGATTTCGCCGTTGACCCAGCTGCGCAGCCGCAGCTTGCCGGCGTCGACCTCGTCGGGGGTGACCAGGTAGGGACCCGTGGGGCAGAACCCCGGTGAGCTCTTGCCCTTGGACCACTGGCCGCCGGAAACGTTCAGCTGGAAGTCACGCTCGGAGAGATCGTCCACCACCACAAACCCGCCGATGTGGTCCCGGGCGGCCTCGGGGGAGTCCAGGTAGGAGGCGCGTTTGCCGATGATGATCCCGAGCTCCACCTCCCAGTCAGTTTTGGTTGATCCCCGGGGGATGGCCACGGCATCGTCCGGACCGCCCACGGTATTGGGTGTCTTGAGAAAGATGACCGGATGCTCCGGCGGCTGGGCACCCGATTCCGCTGCGTGGGCGGCATAGTTCAGGCCAACGCAGACGACGGCGGACGGGCGCACCACCGGGGCGCCGTAGCGTACGACGTCGGAGCTGACGTCCGGCAGCGTGCCTGCGCCCAGTGCTGCGGCGGCAGCCGCGGGGCCACCGTTGGACAGAAAGTCACCGTTGATGGCCGGTGTGATGCTTTGGAGCGAGTAGTGCCTGTCCCCGTGGACCAGGACGGGCTGTTCGGCGCCCGGGGCGCCAATCTGGGCGAACTTCATGAGGCATATTCCTTACTGCTTGATGCGCGGACTTCGCGTTGGGCATGAAGATAGCCGAACAGCTGCCGCAGGCCAAACGACCATTCCGGCAACTGTTCCGCCGCCCCCACGACGTTTATGAGGGCCCCGAGGTGGCGGCTGCGGATGGTCACCGTATCGCCCATGTGGTGCGTGAACCCCTGTCCCGGATGGTCCCTGTCCTGCGTTGGCGCGAAGAGAGTGCCGGTGAACAGTGCAAAGCCGTCCGGGTACTGGTGGTGCTTCCCAACCGTCGCGGCGACGAGCTCTTCGAACGGACGGCTGATCCGGGACACGGAATTGCGTCCCTCCAGTGAGTAGCCTTCCCGGCCTTCGACGCGCAGCAGGATTTCCTCCTGGCGCAGCGTCTCCAGGGTGAAGCCGTCGTCGAACAACCGGATCAATGGACCTAGGGCGCTGGACGCGTTGTTGTCCTTCGCCTTCCCCAGCAGCAGGGCACTCCGGCCCTCCACGTCGCGGAGGTTCACGTCGTTGCCCAGGGTTGCGCCCACAACTGTGCCGGCCGAGGTGGCAATCAGCACCAGTTCCGGTTCCGGGTTGTTCCAGGAGGAGAACGCAGGGATCCCGACCGCCGCGCCCAGCCCCACCGACGAGAGCACCGGGGCCTTCGTGAAGACCTCGGGATCCGGCCCGATCCCGACCTCCAAGTACTGCGACCAGAGGCCTTCGGCGATGAGCACCTTCTTGGCTTCGGCAGCCGCGGGGGAGCCGGGCCGGATGGAGCTGATGCTGCCGCCGAGGGCACGGCCCACCAGTTCCCGCATCTCGGCCGCGCGGCTGGCGTCTCCGCCGCAACGCTCCTCGATGACCCGTTCGATCATGCTGTCCACAAACGTCACGCCGCAGGCCTTGATGACCTGGAGATCCACGGGAGCCAGGAAATGAGGGCGAGCCGCGTCCTGCGTCAGCGACGCGTGAATGATCTCGCTGGTCTTCCACCGGGGCAGTGTCATCGCGGCGCGGACGGCGGCCACGAGATCCGGCCGTTCCAGGAGCTCGGAGACGGTTTCGGCCAGATGCTGGAGGTCGAAGACGTCCTGCTCCTGGACGGCGACCACGCGTGGTCCGCCGGTTTCAACGTCCCAGACGCGGCCGATCAGGAGTGCCCGTGCCGCGTCGTCCGGGAGTACCGAGGCCCCGCCGAGGTCCAATGCGGCGCTCATGGCCGGACCTCGATTCCTGCAGTCTGGACTGCAGTCTGTCCCTGCCGGACGGGCCGCTGCCACACCCCATCCACTCGCTGCGGAACCCGCCAGGGATTGGCGTCCTGCAGAGGTTCGGGCAGGCGACCTTCCGGGAACGACTGGTAGGCCACAGGCCGGAGGAAGCGCCGGATCGCGGCCGTTCCTACCGAGGTGGTGGCCGATGTTGTGGCGGGGTACGGTCCACCGTGGTGCTGGGCGTAGCTGACCGTGACCCCCGTGGGCCAGCCGTTCCAGAGGACCCGGCCGCTGATGTCCGTCAGCCGTGCGGCCAGTTCTGACACGTCATCCTCCGGCTCCGCCTGGAGCGTGGTGGTCAGCTGTCCCTCCAGCAGTCCGGTGAGTTCCAGGAGTTCCGATTCGTCGCCGTACTCCACCACCAGGCTGGCGGGCCCGAACATTTCCTGCCGCAGAATTGACGGAACACTGCGGACAGCCGCGGAAGTCGTGTGGAGCACGGTTGGCGCCGGTGCCTCGTCGAAGTCTCCTTCCACTAGAACCTCCACGCCGGTAGTGCCGCGCAGATCCTGCACGGACTGCCGGTAGCCCTCGTGCAACCGCGGGCTCAGCAGCCGTGCTGCGGCAAAGTCCGCCAGCGCGGCGCTCAGAACCTGCCGGACGCCGTCGGCCTCTCCAGCCGGAACAAACAGCAGCCCCGGCTTGGTGCAGAACTGGCCCATTCCCATGGTGAATGAAGCGGCGTATCCGCTGAGGATTTCGTCGCGCCGCACCGCCCAGGCGTTCTCGGTGACGAACACGGCGTTGATGCCGCCCAGTTCGCCGAAGAAGGGAATCGGTTCGGGCCGGGCGGCGGCACGGTTGAACAGTGCCCGGCCGCCCGCCGTCGAACCCGTGAACCCGATGGCCTTCACGGCAGGATGGTCCACCAGAGCCTCCGCGGCAGGCCGGCCGGTGACGAGCGAGAACAGCCCGGAAGGGGCTCCGGCGGCATCCAGCGCGGCGATGACGGTCTCGGCGGTGCGGAGCGCGAGGTTCCGGTGCCCGTCGTGTGCCTTGTGCACCACGGCGCACCCGGCGGCCAGTGCCGAGGCGCTGTCGCCGCCCATCACGCTGAAGGCGAAGGGGAAGTTGGAGGCTCCGAAGACGCCCACCACGCCGATGGGCACGTTGAGCCGGCGCAGATCCGGCCGCGGGCCCATGCCCCAGTCCGCGTCCACGTGATCGATGGTGGCGTCGAAGTGCTCGCCGGCGCGGACTTCCGTGGCGAAGAGCCTGAGCTGGAAGACCGTGCGTTTCAGCTCGCCCCGGAGCCGTGGATCGCCCAGGTGGGTTTCCTGAGCGGCGATTTCCACCAGCGCATCGGCGTCGTTCTCCAGCGCGGCCGCTATCGCCTCCAGCCAGGCTGCGCGGGTGCCGGGGTCTGCGGTGCGGCCCTTTTCGAAGGCTGCGTGGGCGGCGTCGACACTCGCGTTGAGGTCATGGACCGTGGTTGTCATCGGAGAGCACCGGCTCCGGTCACGGAGGCGCCCGTAACCGCGGCGCGGTCGCCCACTTCGAGCCATCCGGCGCCGGCGGGGAACTCCCAGCGGGCCCGGGAGGCGCTGAGCATTTCGGCGCCGGTGCCCGGGAGTTCCGGGGCGGCGTAGCGGCCGTTGACGATGCGGACCGGCTCGGCGAAGTGCTCGTGCAGGTGGTCAACGTACTCGATCATCCGGCCGTCCTGGCTTCCTGTGATGGCCGCGTAGTCGAAGAAGGAGAAGTGCTGGACGAGTTCGCACAGCCCCACGCCGCCGGCGTGCGGGCAAACCGGTACGTTGAAGCGGGCAGCGAGCAGGAGGTTGGCGATGTTCTCGTTGACGCCGCCCACACGGGTGGAATCCAGCTGGAGGACGTCGATGGAACCGGCCTGGAGCAGCTGCTTGAACACGATGCGGCTGGCGACGGCCTCGCCGGTGGCGACGCGGACGGGGGCAACGCCCTTCCGGATCTCCGCGTGGCCCAGGATGTCGTCCGTGCTGGTGGGTTCTTCGATCCAGTAGGGGTTGAACTCGGAGAGCTGGTTGACCCACTCGATGGCCTCGGAGACCTCCCACCGCTGGTTGGCGTCGATGGCGATCGGGAGGTCGCCCACGGCCTTACGGGCCAAGGCCATGCGGCGGCGGTCGTCATTGATGTCGCCGCCCACCTTCAGCTTGATCATGGAGAAGCCGTCCGCGGCGGCTTCCTTGCTCAGCCGGACGAGCTTCTCGTCGCTGTAGCCCAGCCAGCCCGGCGAGGTGGTGTAGGCGGGGTAGCCGTCCACCTTCAGGGCGGCGATCCGGGCGGCCTTTCCGTCTTCGCCGGCGCGCAGGATGTCCAGTGCCTGCTGGGGGCTGAGAGCGTCGCGGATGTGTGTGAAATCTACGACGTCGACGATTTCTTCGGCGGGCATCTCGCTGAGCAGGAGCCACAGGGGCTTGTTCTCGCGCCGTGCGCGGATGTCCCAGAGTGCACTGACGAGGGCGCCGGCCGCCATCTGTGTGACGCCCTTCTCCGGGCCGAGCCAGCGCAGCTGGGAATCGTGGATGAGGCGCTTCGACGCGCCACCGAGGTCGTAGATCAGTTCATCGATGTCCCGGCCGAGGAGCAGGCCGGCATAGGCGTCAATGGCGTGCGTGAGGATTTCGTTGCCGCGTCCGCAGGTGAAAACAAAGCCGTGGCCTTCGTCGCCCGCGTCGGTGCGGATGACGACGTACGCAGCGGAGTAGTCCGGGTCAACGTTGACCGCGTCGGAACCGTCGAGCTCCAGGGACGTGGGGAACCGCACGTCTTGGGTGTGGATGGAAATGATGGAGGTCATGGGTTTCTTCTCTCTCTGGTCAATTCAATTCGTGAACACAATTCCTATATGAATTCTCATAATCATATAGGAACGGTGACTCAGATCAAGTGCCCGAGAAAAAAGAAGCCCCGGCCAGCAGGCCGGAGCTTCGATTTCAGGTGACGATATGCCTTCTTGGTGGTCCGCCGTTCTCCAGCGGCGAGAGGTCTGCCGTGCCTTCGAAGGCCTTGGCGAACCGGGCGAAGGAGTTCCTGATGTGCTGGGCCATGGCCTCCTCGGCGCGGTCGGGCAGGCAGGACGCGATGGCCTCCCGTACGGTGGCGTGCTCGGCGATGGTGATGGCGCCGTCGATGTCTGCCGGGTAGAGGCGGAAGGTGTGCAGGTGGCAGTGGGTCTGGGCGTAGGCGTGCTGGACTACCGGGTTCCCGGCTGCCAGCAGGATGGTGTCATGGAAGCGGGTGTCATGGGCCACGAGGTCCTGCCGAGCGTCGCCGCTGGTGGTCTTCATGGAGTTGCGGATGGCCGACAGTTCCTTCTCCAAGGCCGCGGCTGGGTTGGCGAGGCGGTCCACGGCCGCGGACCGCGCGGCCCACGGTTCCACCAGCAGCCGGAACTCAAAGAGCGATCGCAGCGCGGGTAGGTCCAGCAGCGGCGTGGTGCTGTATCCTCGGCCGGGGCTGTAGACCACCAGGTTGTCACCCTCCAGCCGTTGCAGCACTTCGCGGACCGGGGTCTGTGAGACGCCCAGGCTGCGGGAGACCGCATCAATATTGATCCGTGCGCCGGGTGCGATTTCGCCCTTGAGGATGGAGGCCCGCATGGAGGCGTAGACGTCACTTACGGCTGCCTTGCCTTTGGATGCATCGGATGATTGACGTGTGGGCACGCGGTTACCTCTTTGTGCTGGTTGGTGGAGTCGCTGTGGGAATCATATTCCACGGGTGGGAGCGGCCGGGGGTGGGGCGTTTTCTTCCAAAAGTTGCTCTGGATCACATTAACTATATGATTATTCCGATTCCTACATGATCTTGCGCCGGAATCCTCGGCGTCTTCCCCGGTGTCCAGGCACCCGAAAGCCACGTTTACGTCAAAGGAGACGGTATGACTGTCCTAGGCAGCAGGCTCGCCCCCAACTCTTCCCCCAATCTTTCGTCCAAGGCTCCCCGCACCATGACCCGCAAGCGCTGGGTGATCATCTGGCTCGCGTTCATCGGGCTCAGTATTAACTACCTTGACCGCTCAAGCCTCAGCGTTGCCCTGCCGTTTATGGGTAAGGATTTTGAGCTCTCGGCAACCCAGCAGGGCCTCATTTTTGCCGCCTTCTTCTGGGCGTATGACTTCTGCCAGCTGGCCGCCGGGTGGTACGTCGACAAGGTTGGGCCGCGGAAGTCCTTCACCCTGGCAGCGGTTTGGTGGTCCGTGTTCACCATGGTCACCGCCTTTGCGCAGAATTTCTGGTCGCTGTTCGCCGCGCGGTTCCTGCTCGGTGTCGGTGAAAGTCCGGCCCCCAGCACCGCCGCCAAGGTGGTGGCCACCTGGTTCCCGGTCCGCGAACGGGCCTTTGCCACCAGCATCTGGGATTCAGGCTCCCGTGTAGGTGCGGTCATCGCGCTGCCGATCGTCACGTTGATCGTCGCCTTCACGTCCTGGCACGCGGTCTTCATCATCATTGGGATTGCCGGCCTGATCTGGGCTGTTGTGTGGTGGAAGATGTACCGGAGCCCCGAGGACCACCCGACGGCCAATGACGAGGAGCGGGCCTACATCCGGGGAGGCGGTGCCCGGAGCGCAGCGAACGACGACGCCGACGCAGCGAAGCTCCCCTGGCGCTCACTGTTCAAATACCGCACCATCCTCAGCATGATGTTTGGCTTCTTCTGCCTGAACAGCGCCATCGACTTCTTCATCACCTTCTTCCCGAGCTACCTCGTGAAGGAACGCGGCTTCGACCTGCTCAAGCTCGGCCTCTTCGGTGCCATCCCGGGCATCTGCGCGGTGGCCTTCGGCTGGCTGGCCGGCTACGTTGCCGACCGGGCCGTCCAGCGCGGGGTCTCGGTCACACGGGTCCGGAAGACCGCCATCGCTGGCGGTCTGATCGGCGGTTCGGTCATCATGTTCGCCGCCGTGGTCCCCGAGGCGTGGATGGCACTTGCCCTCCTGTCGGTGGCATACTCCAGCCTCACCGTCGCCGCCACCGGCATCTGGTCGCTCCCCGCGGACGTTGCCCCGAGCTCCCGCCACGTCGGATCCATCGGCGGGCTCCAGAACTTCGCCTCCAACCTGGCAGGCATCTTCACGCCGGTCCTGATCGGTGTCCTGGTGGACCAGACGGGATCCTACGTGGCGCCGCTCGCGGTCATCGGATTGGTGTCGCTGGCCGGAGCCGCGAACTACCTGTTCGTCCTGGGCAAGGTGGAGCCCCTGAAGGTTCCTGCTTCCGCCGCGGCGTAGTCGAGCGGCAGGTTTCGACTAGCTCAACCACCGGGCGGACGACGGCGGGAGGTCCCGCCGTCGTCCGCTTGTCCACATCACACACCGCCGGTGAGTCCCGGAGGCTGATGCTGGGGGTGGAGAATGATTCTATGAGGATCGAACTGCTCCACATCGACGAGTGCCCCAACCTTGCTAAGGCGCAGGAGCGACTGGAATCAGCCCTGACCGCTTGGGACACGGCGATATTCCAGTGACCATACGACTCCTGGAGTCCGCGCCGGATACGGCGGGCACGGGATTCGCGGGTTCCCCTACGATCACCCTCAATGGGTCCGACATTGTTCCGACCGGTGCGACTGCAGACGATCTGGCCTGCCGGATATACGCGACTCCAAGCGGGCTGGCGGGTCTTCCGACGATCAGCCAAATAACCGAAGCGCTCAAAAACAATGGACTCTGAAGGGACCTGCAGATGCTCCTGCTGCGGCAGGGTGATGAGTCGCAAGCAGCTGCATGTGCTCGGCATCGAACCCGTCTACATTTGCCGGCGCTGCGGTTTATGGGTTGTCCTCCGGCTTCGGCCAGACAGCCCTGAACGCATTTGCTGACTTGCCGACTAAAAGCGATCTGCGCTTAGGTCAGGTCCTCCACGCCGGCAGCCCGGTCGGCGGCCGCACCTGTTGAGATCCCGCTCAATGTGCCAATGTAATCCAGCGTTTTGGGACTGACGTGCCGCACTAGCGCAAGGGCTTCCCGGAGGGCCGCACCCTGGATGTGGTCCTCGAGCGTGCCGCGGAGCTCCGCTACCGTTTCGATGCCCTCACGCTCGAACACTTGCGTAATGTCCTCTATCTGGGCCAGACGGCCAGGCGATGGCCAGTCGATGACTTCCGAGAGCTTCCCCGTATCGAGGTGCTGGCGGAATCCACTGGTTGTGGCGGCATCCGGCCATTCCGCGACGAGGGCTTCGACGCGCGGCTTGACGGTTTCGTTGTAGTTCTGGCGGCGCTGAAGCGTGGCATCCACAATGATGGCCCCGATGTGGAACCAGCCACGGCTGACTTCGGCCGCGGCGTCTGTGCCCTGTGAGTCCGTTGGCGCCGGAGTGTTGGCAGCATCATTATCGATAGTCATACCTGAATACTTCCACGTGCCGCGCGACGGCGGGGCCTCGCGCCGTCGTTCGTGGCGCCATCCCGGCACGATGCGGTGTCTCAGTCCGAGGAGGCGGGCCGGGGGGGACAGCGGGGACGATAGTTTCCCGGCGGAGAAATGATCCGGGGCGGTTGCATCGATCGCCAAGAACCGGCTCCCGTTTTGGCCACACGCCCCGAAATCCATTCTCGCTTAAATGTCAGACCCTCACTAGATGATGGAAACATGGGAAACGCGGCGGTGGCGAAGGCATATGCGGACATCATTGCTGCCATTGCCGTGCTGAATTCCGAACTGAACGGGGCTGGCGGGTCCGGTTCTGAAGTGTCATCGGAGGCTGATCTTTTGCGTGGCCTGGGTGATACGTGCCTGGACATCCTCTCCGGCGCCGCGGGAGTGGAGGCGCGGATGGCTGCCCTGAAGGCCCGGGCCGCAGTGGAATATGCGGACACCGCCCAAGCTATCGCTTCGCCAGGTGCGCCGGTGCAGGCGCAGGAGATGGCGGTGACCGCGGAGATCGCATGCGTCCTGGCCATCGGCGAACGGGCCGCAAGTGCGCTGCTGAACCAGTCACAACTGCTGACGACCGCTTTGCCGCTGACGCTGTCCGCTCTGCAAGCGGGCACCATTTCGTGGCAGCACGCGCGGGCCATGGTGGATGAAGCCGCAACCCTTGACCCGGCCGGTGCCGCGTCGCTGGAGGCCCACTTTCTGGACCCGGATGCGCCGAACGCGGCCGGTGGTTGTCCCGCAGGGGAAATGCCGGCGTTCCGGTTCCGTCACAGGGCCCGCACCTGGCGGGAACGCCACCATACGGAGAGTATCGAGAAGCGGCACGCAAAGGGTGTTTTGGATCGTCGGGTCGAGTACGCCCCGGATCAGGACGGGATGGCATGGCTCTCGGCCTACCTCCCCGCGGACCAGGCGGCCGGGATCTGGAACCGGACCACCGC
>NZ_JAMXBH010000036.1 GCF_023913735.1 Pseudarthrobacter raffinosi | reverse complement strand
GGCCTCGTCCGCGGCCGGTGCACCCAGCGGGACCTCCTCGATCCGCAGATCCCCCGCCGCATGCGCCACCACCGCCAAACCCGACACCGGCACCCCGGAACCAGGCAGGGCTGTTGCTTCGGTCCCCTGAGCCACTGCTGAAGCGCCCATCAGACCACCACCGTCATTCCGCCATCGATAAAGATCGTCTGCCCGTTCACAAAATCCGACCCGTCCGAAGCCAGCCACACCGCCGGGCCGGCCAGGTCCTGGACCGTGCCCCACCGGTGCGCCGGGGTCCGGCCCAGGATCCAGGCATTGAACTGCTCATCATCCACCAGGTTCTGCGTCATCTCCGTGTGGATGTAGCCCGGGGCGATCCCGTTGATCTGCAGCCCGGAGCCCGCCCACTCCGCCGTCATCGCCCGGGTCAGGTTCCGCAGCCCGCCCTTGGCCGCCACATACGGGGCGATCGTGGGCCGGGCCAGGTCCGTCTGCACCGAACAGATATTGATGATCTTGCCCCTGCCCCGCGGGATCATGTGCCGTGCCGCCTCACGCCCCACCAGGAACGCGCCCGTCAGATCCGTCCTGATCACCCGCTCCCAATCCGCCACATCGAGCTCCAGCATCGGCACCCGGTGCTGGATCCCGGCATTGTTCACCAGGATCTGCAACGGACCCACATGCTCCTCCACCCACGAAACACCCCGGGCAGCCTCGGCATCACTCGTGACATCAAACGCGACACTATGCACCCGCCCCGGCGCGAAGTCCGCGGCCATCGCCGCCTCCGCCGCCTTCAACCGCTCCGCATTAATCCCGTTCAGCACCACCGTCGCCCCGGCATCAGCCAACGCCCGCGCCAACGCGTTGCCAATCCCCCGGCTCGAACCCGTCACCAGGGCAACCCGCCCCGTCAAATCAAAAAGTGTATTCATAGTTGAGCAGCTCCTTCGCCGCGGTTTGTGCTGTTTGGCGCCGATCGCTGGGGCGCGGTGGTTGTTCCTGGCCGTCCACGTTGGGACGGCCGTTCTTTTCGCGCGAACGGACACTTGGGCCCTGCGGTGAGGGCCCCAACTGTCCGTTCGCGCTTCTCAGAGGGCCCCAACTGTCCGTTCGCGCTGCTCCCTAGAAGGGGCCGTTCTGCACGAGGTTGGCCGGAAGGCGGCCAGCTGCCAGCGCTTCCAGCTGCTGCGACAGGAGCTTGACCATCCGTGGTTCGAAGGCGGACGCGTTACCCCCAATATGGGGCGTGATCAGGGCGTTCGGCGAACGCCACAGCGGGTGGTCAGCCGGGAGCGGTTCCGGATCCACCACGTCGATGGCGCACTGCAGCCGGCCGGACGCTACTTCCTTGGTCAGCGCGGCCGTGTCCACCACGGCTCCCCTGCCCACGTTGACCACCAGCGCGCCGTCGGGCAATGCTGAGAGGACCTTCTCCCCGATCAGGTGGTGCGTCTGGTCACTCAGGGGCAGGACTGAAATAAGGATGTCGTGGCTGGCGGCGAGTTCTGCCAGTTCGGAGGACGCGTGCACGTGCCCGTGGTCGTCGTCGCGCGCGGCGCTCCCCACGCGCGTGACAGTCACCTCGAACGGTTCCAGGCGCTTTGCTATCTCCTGCCCGATGCCGCCGACGCCGGCCAAAAGCACCCGGCGGTCTGCGAGGGACTGGCGGCGCTCGGGCCGCCAGGCAGCCTGCAGCTGATCCCTCACCGCCTGGTCAATCCCCCTCAGCTTGGCAAGGATGAGTCCCACCGCCAGTTCCGCTGTGGCCGCAGCGTGCACACCGGCGGCACTGGACACACCGGCCGCCGGACCGGCTGCTTCCCGGACACCGTCAAAACCCGTGGACTGGGTCTGGACGAACTTGAGCCCTGGCACGTTGGCCAGCGCCGGCAGCACCGCCCCGGCGTCGATGTAGGGCAGGATCACGGCATCGATCTCAGCCAGGGTTCCGCCCTGGGGATCGGACCGGAGGTCCCAGACGACGCCCCGGAGCCCGCCCGGAAGCGGCTCCAGATCGGCGAACAGCTGCTGGTCGGGGAAACTGACCGTACGGATGTTGTGCATCAGGGGACCTATCGGTTTCTGCTGTTGGCGGTGCGGGGGCTGTTGCCCGTCACGGGCTGTGATCAGGGGCAGTCAGATCAGCGGCGGTCGAAGGTAAGTCCGCCGGGGACCTGGAAGGTGGGCATGAGTTCCAGCATGCCGACGTTCACGTGCTGGGGTGTTTCGACGGCATAATCCAGCGCATTGACGATGTCGTCAGTCGTGAGGGTCTCATAACCCTCGTAGTAGGTCTTCCATGCTTCCTCCATGGCTTCGGGTGTGCCGCCCATGTTCCGGCCGAAGATTTCGGTCTCCACCCGGCCTGGGCAGATCTCCGTGACTCTGATGCGTTTGCCCACGGTATCGTTGCGCAGCTGCCGGGAGACCTGGTGCACTGCTGCCTTGGTGGCGTGATAAACGGTGTGGCCATAGAAGTTGTAGACGCCGGCGATGGAGCTGATGTTGACGATGTGGCCCTTGTCCCGCTCCACCATGCCGGGAAGCACCAGGCGGGTCAGCTGAAGAAGGGAGCGCAGGTTGACGTCCACCAGCTCGTCGATGTCGTTTTCGGTGGAGTCCAGGATGTTTCCGGGGCGGGAGACGCCGGCGCAGTTGACGAGCACGTCCACGTTCAGGCCCTCCACCGCTGCGGTCAGCGCCGCAGTGTCCGTGAGGTCAACGGTGTGCGGGATGGCTCCGGTGCGGTCCGCCAGTTCCTGCAGGCGTTCTTCATTGCGGGCGAAGGCATGTACTTGGAGTCCGCGCTTGGCCAGGCGTTCAGCGATGGCGGCGCCCATGCCGGTGGAGGCGCCGGTCACGAGGGCAGTTGAATAGTCTGAAAATGACATGGAAGTCTCCAATGAGTGGGGTTGGCAAAAGAATGGATGGCTTGGACGCGGGGGCCAAAGCCTCAGTCTCGGCGAGTGGTTCAGGCGTCCCGGAGCGGCTGGTGCGCCCGGTCTTTGACCGTGCTGACGGCGGCAAGGGTGCCAAGGGCGGTGATCACGGCGTAGAACGCCGGCATGTAGATGTTTCCGGTGGAGGAGATCAGCCAGGTCATCAGCAACGGCGCCGTGCCGCCGAAGAGAGCCGAGGAGACGTTATACCCGAGGCCGTAGGCCGAGTACCGCACCCGGGTGGGGAACAGTTCGACGATCAGGATGTGGATGACGGCGGTGTGGCCGGCGAAGACCACTGCCATGTTGCAGGCACCCAGGATGGCCAGTGCCATCTCGCCGGTGGCGATGAGGGCGTAGGCCGGAATTCCGACGATGGCCATCGCGATTGCGGAGCCGGCGATGACTTTTTTGCGGCCGACCCGGTCGGAGAGGGCTCCCATGAACGGGATGGCGATGCAGATGACAACCAGGCTGCAGGCGGTGACGAGGAGTGCTTCGCCGATGGTGAAGTTGAGCTGCTTGCCCTTGAGGAACGTGGGCATGTAGGAGAAGAGGACGTAGTAGCCGGAGCCGTTCATCAGCGGGATGAAGAGGGCCAGCAGCATGGCACGGCGGTGTTCGGCGGAGGCGAAGGCTTCCTTCAGCGGGTTCTTGGACAGACCGCCTTCTTCCTTGAGCTTCTCAAAGTTGGGGGTATCGCTGATCGCCTTGCGGATGTACCAGCCGATGATGCCCATGGGGACGGCGACCAGGAACGGGATGCGCCAGGCGAAGGAACCAAACCCGCCGCCGTCGATCGCTGCCTGGGTGAGCCACGGGGACATGGAGTAGGCAACCATCGTGCCGGTGAGCAGGGCCGCGAAAGAGGCGATCTGGGCGTAGGAGGTAATGATGCCGCGCTTGCCTTCCGGCGCGTGCTCGGCGAGGAACGTCATGGCGCCGGCGGACTCGCCGCCGACGGAGAAGCCCTGCAGCATCCGGAGCAGCACAAGGAGCGCCGGGGCGGCGACGCCGATTGCCGAGTAGGCAGGCAGCAGGCCGATGCCGGCGGTTGCCACACTGATGAGCAGGATAACGAAGACCAGCAGTTTCTGCCTGCCGATGCGGTCACCCAGGTAACCGCAGACCACGGCACCCAAAGGGCGCACGAAGAAGGACACGGCATAGCCTGCGAAGACAAACAGCAGTGCGTTGTCCGGGTTGCCGGGGGCGAGGAACACCAAGGCAAGGGTTCCGGCCATAAAGGCGAAGATGCCGTTGTCGTAGAGTTCCACGAAGATGCCCACACAACCGGCGGTAACCACCTTCCGGGTTTGCCTGGCATCCAGGCGGTCGTTCTGCGGACCGGCCGCTCGCGTTGACGTTGACATCTTGATCCTTACTTTGTTTCTGGTGACTGAGGCGGGACGTAACGGTGGTCTCAGGTTCCGGACGCCGGCATGAGTTCCCGCCAGCTTGCCGGGGCTCCCACACCCAGTAAGCCAAAGACTGTATTTACTGACGTGCGCAGCGCCTCGAGTTCACGCATTGCGGCTCGGTGCCGCGCAGTGGCTTCGGCCACGGTGGTCTTGCGAAACCGGATGGTATGCCCGGGCCTGGCCTGGGCAAGGACATCCAGCGAGCGGCTGGTGACGACGCCGAGTACCGGGTATCCGGCCGTCACGCCCCGTCCCCGGTGAAGCACCAGGAGCTCGTCCCGGGACGGGACCTCGATGGCCCCGACTGGAACGCCCCTGGAAAGGACTTCCGCTGCTGACTGCCGTTCCGGAAGCGCCCCGCCGAGGCGGAGGCCGATGTGGTTGCTCCGACCGCTCACGGTGTAGCTGGTGTTGAACAGGAGATCGGCGGTGTCGCCGAATTCGGCGATGTCCGGTCCGTCGGTGACGTCAATGACCGGGCTGGCGCTGGTTCCCGGGCGGGTCAACCCCAGCCGGAACAGCGGAAGATCAAAGTACGGCTGCCTGATCGGCGGCACGGTTTTGCGGGCCCCCAGGACAGTGCCCTCCGCAAGTTTCAGGCCGAACCCGACGACGGTGTCCGGCGCGCAGCTGCCCAGCAGCGTCGGGGCGTCCAGGGCGCCGTGGACGGCGACGTAGACGCGCAGCCCGGTGTTCATGCCGTGCAATGCCACGGTTTCCCCGGCCAGGACCGACACCGGCTCCCACTGCGGACATTCACGCCCGCCCACGGTCAGTGTCAGTGGCGCACCCGTGACGGCGATGAGCAGGTCTGAGTCTGCCCGCATCCGGAAGTCCAGTGCTGTGACTTCGAGGAGCGGATCGTTGTCCGGGTTGCCGGCCAGGATGTTGGCAGCCCGTGCAGAAAACTGGTCCAAGGCCCCGTTCACAGGGAGGCCGTAGCGCGGCCCCTTGAACCGGCCGAGGTCTGTGACGACGGAGTGGCCGGCTTGCTGGATGGTCAGGGTCCCGCTCATGCGGATGCCTCCAGTTCAAGGCCGGCAAAGTGCTGAAATTCGGCGGCCGGTATTTCGTGGAACCGGAGCAGGTCGCCGGGCATGTACGGGACCAGGGGCTGCTTGTCCGGGTTCAGAACGGTCAGCGGCGTTTGGCCGATCACGCACCACCCGCCGGGAGCGGAGGCCGGTGCGATCACTGCCTGCCGGCCGGCGACGGAGACGGCGCCTGCGGGCACGGAAAGCCGGGGGTCCTTGAGCCGGGGTACGGGCAGGGGGAAGTCCGGGCCGTCCATCATGGGCGATCCGGCCGGGGCCCCCAGGCAACGGATGACGTAGGACTTGGCCGTGTGGAGGGCGATGATCGCGGCAACGGAGAGTCCCTCGTGGTCCGCGACCTTCTGGAGGTCGGGTCCGTACTCGCCGCCGTAGACTACGGGGACATCGAACTGCCGGGGCGTGCGGGCCGGGGTGCCGACGTAATCCAGCTGGCGCATGCCCAGGAGGACGAAGGCCCTGATCTGGCGGGCTGATGTGACGTAGGGGTCGAACTCCACCAGCACCGAATCGTAGGTGGGAACCGCGCCGTGTACACCGTCGACGTCGGCCGTCTCAAGCCATGTCGCCAGGGCGTGGACCGCGGCCCAGTTCCGCTCCCGGTCAGGGGAGGTGGCGACGACGCGGAGGGCGGCGTCGCCTGATTCGTGTACCTCGATAGGGGTTGCAGCGGTCATCTCAGGCGGCTTCCGTTTTGGCCGCGAGCACCTGGGGCAGCGGGGCAATGGTCACGCCGGCCGCGATGAGCTCCTTGCGGATGATGCGGGCCAGGTCCACGGCGCCCGGGTTGTCCCCGTGCAGCAGGACGGTGTCCGCGACGACGGAAAGCTTTACGCCGGACGCCGATTCGATGATTCCTTCGCACACCATGCGGATGGTTCGGTCGACGATGGTTGCCGGGTCATGGATGACGGCGCCGGGCTGGCTGCGCGGCACCAGTGTTCCGTCGTCCTCGTACGCCCGGTCGGCGATGCCCACGATGGCCACGGGCAACCCGCGGTCGGTGGCGGCCTGGGCAAGCTCGCCGTCCTGGGCCAGGACGATCAGGTCTGCGCGGAAGCGGCTGGCGGCATCCGCGACCGCGGTGGCGTAATCCTGGCGGGTGGCGACGAGGTTGCCCAGCCGGCCGTGGGGGGCGATGTGGGCGACGCTGGTGCCGTGGTAGGCGGCGAAGGCGGACAGGGCTCCGAGCTGGTAGAGGACGTCGTTGCGGACTTCAGCCGCGGTGAGATCCATGGCGCGCCGTCCGAAGCCCCGCAGGTCCGGGAAGCTGGGGTGTGCACCGATGCTGACGCCGCGCCGGACGCATTCGGCAACGGTGCGGTCCATGATGTCCGGGTCGCCGGCGTGGAATCCGCAGGCGATGTTCGCGCTGGAGACGATTTCCAGAAGTGCGCTGTCGTCACCCAGGGAGTAGGCACCGAAGCCTTCACCGAGATCTGCCACAAGATCAACCGTGCGACCCATAGTGTGTGCCTTCCTTCGTGGTGTTCTGAGCTGTTGTGCCCGTGGGGGGCCGGAAAAACTTGAGGGGGAAGCGGCCGCCGCGTGGTGAGTCATCGCCATTGCTTATGGCTGTAAACCGCGGTTCCGGCCCTACCCAAAAGTCTGGCACCGTGCGCTGCCCCACACAAAGACGTAATCCATGTCACGGGATAGGCCACCGTTATGACCCCGGGGCCTATCCCGGGCGCCTAGCGCAGGGCTTTGCGCAGGCCCATAGCACGCTCTACGACTACGACGACGGCGAGGGAGATCAGGATGAGGATGACGGACAGTGCCGCCACGGCTGCGTCGGCAGAGTTCTCCACGTACCGCAGGACCTGCACGGGCAGCGTCGGCAGCCCTGATTCGGCCACAAACAGCGAGATGACTGCTTCGTCGAAGGAGACGATGAACGCTATGACGCCGCCGGCGATGACCCCTGGCTGGATGATCGGAAGGGTGATTCGCCGGAAGACGGTCCACGACCCTGCCCCGAGGATCCTTGCCGCCGCCTCGCAGGACGTGTCGGTGGTGGCCAGGCTCATCAGCGTAGTCCTGATCACGAACGGGATGGTGATGGCCACGTGGCCGATGATGATGCCGGTGTAGGTGTTGTTCAGGTTCAGCGGACCAAACAGCAGGACCATGCCCAGCGCCAGGACGATGCTGGGGATCAGCAGCGGCGAGAGGAAGAATGACTGCACCGCTGCCTTGGCTTTGAACTCAAACCTGTCCAGGGCCAATGCCACCGGAACTCCGAGCGCCAAAACGATGACCGTGACGATCACGGCGACAATGAGGCTGACCCGCATGCCGTTCATGAAGGTGCTTTCCTCCGGCAGCATCTCGTACCACTTGAACGTCAGGCCCTCCGGCGGAAAGGACAGGTACTGGTTGGAGGCAAACGAGACAACAAAGACGATCAGCAGCGGCGCCAGGAGGAACAAGTAGAGCAGGAATACCAGGATCCCGAACGCGGGCTTGGCCGGGTTGAACCGCGGCTTGAACAGGCGGGCCTCGGACATGGCTAGCCTCCGATCTTTTTGGTGAGGCGCTGGTAAACGGCGATGATCAGGCCGAACAGGACCAGCAGGATGACGGAGAGTGCTGCCGCAAACGGCCAGTTGAGCAGCCCGGTGGTCTGATCGTAGATTTCCGTGGCGAGCACCTGGACGCTGCCGCCGCCGAGGAGGCGCGGGGTGATGAACGTGCTGATCGACAACACAAAGACCAGCAGGAATGCCGTGAGGATGCCGGGCAGGCTCAACGGCAGAGTCACCCGGGTGAAAATCTGCAGCTTGCTGGCGCCCAACGATCCGGCGGCTTCTTCCAGCTGCGGGCTGAGGCGCCCGAAGCCCGAGATCATCGCGAGGATGGCATAGGGCATAAAGATCTCAACAAGACCGATGGTTACGCCGGTCATGTTGTTGGTCAGCTTGAGCGGCGTATCGATCAGGCCCATTCCGTCCAGCGTGGAGTTTACCAGGCCGTTCGTGCCCAGGATGACCATCCACCCGTAGGTCCGCACAACCGCCGAGGTCAGCAGGGGTGCGATGGCGACGGCGATGAGCAGCCCGCGGTATTTGCTGGTGCTCCGAGCGAGGAAGAGGGCCACCGGGTAGGACACCAGGACGCAGAGCAGTCCCACGGTGACACCCATCTGGAAGGTGTCCAGCGTGACCCGCCAGTAGTACGGATCGGTCAGCGGCTGGATATACGTGTCCAGCGTGAAGGTTTCCTCGATGACACCGTCCGGCGCACCCTTGTTGAAGGACATCCGGACCATGTAGGCCAGCGGGAAAACAAAGCTGACCACGAGTCCGAGAACGCCCGGTATCAGGAGGGCAAGGTAGGTCCGCCGGTTGCGGCGTCCTGTGGACTTTTCCAGCTCGCCTTCAGCCGCGCCGGCCCGGCGGGCGGCCGGGGCCTCGGTCTGGGTGACGGTCACGCTGCCGGCTCTTTCACTGGGGTGGGCAGCAGGTAGGCATCCTGCTCGTTCCACGAAAGATAGGCTGCATCGCCAGTACGGGGCAGGTCGCCGCTGGACGTGGGCATCTGGGACTGCAGGACGCGGTCGCCGGCCTTGACAGCTACGGAGAGGGCATCGCCGGTGTAGTTGACCCGTTCGATGACGCCCGCAATGGTTTCGGTCCCGGCCGGCTGGAGGGACACCCTGAGCCGGTGGGGGCGGATGACGAGTTCATGCGTGGATCCGGTCAGGCCGGGCGCGCCCACCGCACCGAACTGGCCGAGCCCGTCGATGGAGACCCTGTAGTGGGTTTCGCCCTTGGCCGCGGAACCCGTCTCGGAAAGGACCCGGGCGTTGAGGAAGTTCGCCTGGCCGATGAAGTTCGCCACGAACCGCGTCCGTGGCCGTTCGTAGACGTCGGTGGGCGACCCAAACTGTTCTATCAGGCCGCCGTTCATCACGGCGATGCGGTCGGCCATGTCCAGCGCCTCGTCCTGGTCGTGGGTCACGAACAGCGTAGTGGCCCGGGTCCGCTGCTGGATGGAGCGGATCTCGGTCCGCATGGTCTCGCGGAGCTTGGCGTCAAGGTTGGACAGGGGCTCGTCGAGGAGCAGGAGCGTGGGCTCCACTACGAGGGCGCGCGCCAGGGCGATGCGCTGCTGCTGCCCGCCGGACAGGTCCTTGACCTGCCGCTTGGACAGGTGGCCGAGCTGGACCATGTCCAGCGCCCCGGCCACCCGGCGTTTCTGCTCGGACTTTGAGGTCTGGCGCATCTGCAGCCCGAAGGCCACGTTCTGTTCCACATTCATGTGCGGAAAGAGGGCGTAGGACTGGAACACCATGCCCATGCCGCGCTTGTTCACAGGGGTGTGGGTGATTTCCTTGCCATCCACCACAATGGAGCCGGCGGTGGGGTCCATCAGGCCGGCCACCATCCGCAGGGTGGTGGTTTTGCCGCAGCCTGACGGGCCGAGGAGCGCCACCAGGTGCCCCTCCTCCACCTCCATGTTCAGGCGGTCGACGGCCGGGTCAAGACCGGCTGCGTATCTCTTGGTCAGATCCACGATCGACAGTTTTGATTCAGTCACGATTTCAGTTCTCCTGAAGCAGATGGGGGGAGGGGCGCCGTGGGGACGGCTACTTGGTGATGATCTGGCGCTTCCAGGTGTCAGTCCACTTGTCCCGGGCGGAGGACAGGAACTCAACATCGAGGGGGACGATGTTCAGGGAGCCGTCAGTGGGAACCACGCGGTCCTTGACGTCCGCCGGCAGGTCGGCGTTGGTCACGGACGGGGCGTAGAAGAGAGCCTTGGCGAAGGCGGTCTGCGCTTCGGCGGAGAGCGCATAGTCAACGAATGTCTGGGCGGCGGCCTTGTTGGGCGCATCCTTGACGACGTTGACGGTGTTGATCTGGTAGACGGTGCCCTCCTTGGGGAACGTCACGCCCATCTTCTTGTTGCTCTGGTCGCTGTAGAACTGGCCGCGGGCGTTCTGTCCCAGCCCCAGGACCGTCTGGCCGGTGATCACGTTCTGGTATTCGTCGGGGTTGGGGGCGAACGTCTGGACGCCCGGCGCCATCTCCTTAAGGCGGGCAACCGCCTTGTCGATGCTCTTGGTGTAGTCCTCGCCCTCCATCTTGGACGTGATCGCAGTCAGGGACAGACCCAGCAGCGACGGCGGAGCATTGACGTTGATCTTGCCTGCGTAGGCCGGGTCCCAGAGCACATCCCAGCTCTCAGGCGCCTTGGGGAAAGTTGCCGTGTCATAGAGCAAACCAACCGCATCCAGCATGACTACCGGACCGAATCCGCCCTTGTTCTTGAACTGCTCGGGTACGTTCGCCAGGTTGGGAACCGCAGCGGGGTCGATCTTGTCGAAGAGACCCTGCGTGTTGCCCGTGGTGGATACGGAGTTGTCCATGATGGCCACGTCAGTGGCCGGATTGTTCTTCTGGCCCTGGAGTGCGCTCAGCATTTCGGCGGAGGAGCGCTTGGAGGAGTAGTTGATCTTGATGTCCGGGTATTTGGCCTTGAAAGGTTCGATAACGGCAGCCGTGTACTGGTCCTGCCAGACACCGGAGTAGGCAATCAGGTTCAGCTCGCCCGACGTGGCGCTGGAGTTTCCGCCGCTGCTGGACCCTGCGCTGCCCCCGCAGCCGGTCAGCACCAGGGCTGCGGCTGTCGCGGCAGCGGCTAATGCGATTTTGCCTTTAGTGATAACTCTCATTTGAGTCTCTTCCTTAGTCAGGTGGGAATCCGTCGGATTCTGGAGGATGCTTCTAAAAGGTATGGAGCGTATATTTCGTGGACGTAAAAGAAAGCGACGCTTTCTGTAAACGGAGTGATTATGCAAAAGCCATATAGGGGCATCATCGCCGCTTATGGATGGAGGGGTATAATCTGTTTGTCACAGAAATTGTGTTCTGAAGATCAACCTAGTGTCCGAGATGTGGATCACACAAAGACCTATTGCGTATCCCTCCATAAAATCCGGATATGACCCGTCGGGGCTTCAGGGCGCCGCAGACGAAAGAAACGCCGGTATGGACACTCGAAAACTCGCCTACTTCGTGAAGATTGTTGACTCAGGGAGCATCACGAAGGCTGCCGCAGCCCTGCACGTGGCCCAGCCTGCCCTGAGCCAGCAGGTCTCCGCACTGGAAACCGAGCTGAAGCAGCGGTTGCTCATCCGCAGTAAGCAGGGCGTGCAGCCCACAGCCGCCGGCCACACGCTCTACCGGCACGCTCAGACCATCCTTCGGCTGGTCGAACAGGCACGCCAGGATGTGGCGAGTTCGGGGGCCGCCCCTGCCGGCCGCGTGTCAATAGCGATCGCACCGTACAGCATGGCTTCGAGCCTGACGCCGCGCATTATCAGTGAAGTAGCGCGGCGCTACCCGGACATCGTGCTCCACCTGACGGAGATCTACGGCGGCGTGCTGAGCGAGGCCATCAAGAACGGCAGGCTGGACATGGCCCTGATCTACGAGCCTGGGCCCATTCGCGGCGTGCAGTTCACCACCATGATCGTGGAGGATCTTCACCTGGTGGTGAACGGCAAGAACACGGCGGCAGCCAAGTCGGGCGAGATCACCCTTGAGGAGGCAGCGGAATTCGGCCTGTTCCTTCCCGAGCAGAACCACACCCTGCGCCAGATTGTCGAGACCGGCATGCGGGACAAGGGACTCAGCCTTCGCTTGGTGGGCGAGGTGGAATCCGTGCCTTCCCTGACCCGGCTCCTGCGGGCGGACATGGGCGCCACCATCTTGCCGAAGTCAGCAGCCGACGCACTTTTCCACGAGGAAGACTTCCGGGTCCTGCGGATTTTTGATCCAGGGCTGCAGTGCAAAATAGCACTCTGCACGCCGGATCACGAACCACTGTCAGAGGCGGCATCGGCCGTCCTGATGGTGCTGAAGGAAATGCTCCAGGAGATGCTGAGCGCTAAATACACAAGGTAGCTTTGGATCCAAAGCTTTTCCTTATCAGGGCATGTGGATTTGGTCTTAGTAAACTCGCTTCCGCGAAACTAATCTTGAAATATGAAATGTCGGATGAACCGGCAATCATTTCTTCAGTGGAATTAGTTGATTGGGAGCACATCGTGAAAAAGATCAGCAGTGCGCACCGGGTCCCTTCGAGCGGGAGCCGCTTGGCGGCGAGAACCGGATCCCACTGCCCCGCGAACGGGTTCTGGCTTCCCGAAGGACAGCCCGGTCAGTCCGTGTTTGTGTTTGAAGGCAGCATCATGCCCAGGGGCGCGTCAGGGGCGACGCTCTGGCTCCTGGACGAAACCGCCACCGGCCCGGCCGCTTATCCCCTGCCCGGACCGCAGCTTGCCGTTTCCAGGGCCCACTCGCTGGTTGGCTGAACTCGTTGGTCGGCAGAAATAAGCAGGATCGACACCATGCGTAACCGGACACCTCTGGCGTCGACGACCGTGAAGGCAGGGTAAGCCTGGCCAGCCGCGGAAAATGTCAGACCCCCGCTGGATGATTTAGACATGGGAAACCCAGCAGTGGCGAAGGCATTCAAGGACATCAATGCCGCCATTGCTGTGCTTACTGCCGTTGTGGCTGAATCAGGCTCCGATGCGTTTTATAGGGGCGATCCGCGGCATGGGTTGGCCGAAGATTGCCTGGACGTTCTGGCCGGGGCGGCGGCGTCGGATGCGCGTATGGCTGCCCTGAAAGCCCAGGCCGCCGCGAAATTCGCTAAAACGGCGGAATCTGTAGCGCCTCCCGGCGCCTCACCGGGGGAAGGTTCGGCGCAAGAGGCCNGCAGCACGCGCGGGCCATGGTGGATGAAGCCGCAACCCTTGACCCGGCCGGTGCCGCGTCGCTGGAGGCCCACTTTCTGGACCCGGATGCGCCGAACGCGGCCGGTGGTTGTCCCGCAGGGGAAATGCCGGCGTTCCGGTTCCGTCACAGGGCCCGCACCTGGCGGGAACGCCACCATACGGAGAGTATCGAGAAGCGGCACGCAAAGGGTGTCCTGGATCGTCGGGTCGAGTACGCCCCGGATCAGGACGGGATGGCATGGCTCTCGGCCTACCTCCCCGCGGACCAGGCGGCCGGGATCTGGAACCGGACCACCGC
>NZ_JAMXBH010000020.1 GCF_023913735.1 Pseudarthrobacter raffinosi | reverse complement strand
ACCACACCACGGGGTGGCGGATCCAGTCAATTCAACCAATTCAATACAATAAATTGGTATCAACAAACTTGGCACACTATTGAGTTCTCAAACAACAGACACATTCGAATAATTCCCGAAACAATTCATATTCAAATGAATTATTTTGTTTCGCTTTTCTTCGCTGCGATGTTTATAGCTTATTTCATTCTTATTCACTTTGCAAATCCGGGTTATTTTCCCGATATTCACTCTGTGGAACGAATCCGCCCATCAAAAAGTGAAGCTTTTCATCATTTTCGTGCTTTGCACACGATGAATTGCTTCTCTTGTGAAGGGGGTTTGTCGCCACTCAACGGCGGCGACTCAGAAAACAATACACGCTCCCCCGAGTCCGTGCAAATCGGCTGCGGAGGAGCGTGAATGGGGGCTTGCGAAGGCTAAGGAACCAGGACTTCGACAGTCGCGAGATTCTTCTTTCCGCGGCGCAGGAGCAGGTACTGGCCATGCAGCAGCTCCGATTCGGAGATGACAGCTTCCGGGTCGGAAACCTTCTCGTTGTTTACATAGGCGCCGCCTTCGCCGACGGTCCGCCGGGCCGCGGACTTGCTCTCCGACAGGCCGGATGCCACCAGCAGGTCAATGATCCCGAGGCCATCCACCTGGATGCGGGCGGACGGAAGCTCCGACGTGGCTGCTTCCAGGGTTGGCCGGTCCAGGGCGGACAGGTCACCGTTGCCAAAAAGTGCAGCGGACGCCGCGATGACTTTCTCCGTTGCCTCCACACCGTGGACCAGGGAAGTCACTTCGAACGCCAGCTTCCGCTGGCCTTCCCGGGCAAAGGGACGTTCGGCAACGGCAGCTGCCAGCGTTTCGATTTCAGCGCGGCTCAGGAAAGTGAAGACCTTCAGCCGGTCCACAACGTCAGAGTCGGCGGTGTTCAGCCAGAACTGGTAGAAGGCGTACGGGCTGCACATGCCGGCGTCGAGCCAGATGGCGTTGCCTTCACTCTTGCCGAACTTGGTGCCGTCCGAGTTGGTGATCAGCGGCGTGCCCAGGGCGTGCACACTCTTACCCTCAACCTTGCGGATGAGTTCAGTGCCGCTGGTGAGGTTGCCCCACTGGTCCGAGCCGCCGGTCTGCAGCATGCAGCCGTAGTCCCGGAACAGCTGGAGGTAGTCCATGCCCTGCAGGATCTGGTAGCTGAATTCGGTGTAGCTGATGCCCTCGTCCGAACTGAGGCGGGACGCAACAGCATCCTTGCGGAGCATGGTGCCGACCCGGTAGTGCTTTCCGATCTCGCGCAGGAAGTCGATGGCGCTCAACGGCGCGGTCCAGTCGAGGTTGTTGACCATGCGGGCGGCGCTGGCGCCATCGAAGCTAAGGAAGCGGCGGACCTGGGCCTGCAGGTAGCCCACCCATTCGTTAACGGTGTCCTTGGTGTTCAGCGTGCGCTCGGCGGTGGGCCGCGGATCGCCGATCAGTCCCGTGGATCCGCCCACCAGTCCCAGCGGCTTGTGCCCTGCGAGCTGCAGGCGGCGCATAACGAGGAGTTGGACCAGGTTGCCCAGGTGCAGGCTCGGCGCGGTGGGGTCGAATCCGCAGTAATAGGTGATCGGATCACCGGCGAGGAGCTTTTCCAGTTCCTCTTCATCGGTGGAGACGTGGACCAGGCCTCGCCACTTCAGCTCCTGCCAGACATTGGCGAAGGTGGGGTCGTTCTGCTGGGATTCGAGATCGTTGAGTTCTGACACGACTTCTAAGTTAGCAGGATCGGCGACGCCCGGCGCCGAAATGAACGGCGCCGGGCGTCAAGGGGCAGAGCGGACCGGCTCAGTCTTCGATGCCTGCCGGAATGCCTTCCGCGGCGATGAGCCGGAGCCGCTGGGTGGGCCGGGTCATGGCGACGTACAGATCGCCCACCCGGCCATGCTCGCGGTTGAGCATGACGGACGGCTCAAGCACCACAACGCCGTCGAACTCCAGGCCCTTGGCCTCGCGCGGGCTGATGACCACGATGTCCTGTTCGTAGCTGCCCGCGCCGTTGCCGATGCGCCGGCCGTACACGGCACGAAGGGCTGACGTTGCAGCCGGCAGAAGGTCGCCGTCGGCAATCACGGCGAGGAGGCCGCCGTCGAGCGCTGCCAGTTCCTCGGGGAGCACCTCCACCAAACGGTTCACCACTTGTCCGCGGTCAACCTTGTCGAAGACGGGGGCCCACCGTCCCTCGCGGACGGCCTTCGGCGCGGAAACCACGAGTCCGGCCGCGTTGGCCATGCGGGCGGCGGCCTCAGCGATCTGGGAGGGCGTCCGGTAGTTGACTGTCAGCTCCTCCAGCTGCCAGCGGTCACCGAACATGGGCGCCAGGGCCCCCTGCCAGGAGTTGGCGCCGGCGACTGAACTGGTCTGCGCGATGTCGCCCACGATGGTGAAGGATTTCAGCGGGCAACGGCGGACCAGCAGGCGCCATTGCATGGGTGAAAGCTCCTGCGCCTCATCCACCACGATGTGGCCGAATGCCCACGTGCGGTCGCTGGTGGCGCGCTCGGCGGCCGTCAGGCGGTTCTCGCGCTCCTGGTTCTGATCGGCGAGTTCCTCCGCGGAGATGAGGACATCGACACCCATGTCCCCCATGTTCACCAGTGTCTGCTTGGCGTTGGCAAGGTCCCGGGCGCGGTCGTGCTCCTGCTGTGCAAGGCCACGTCCCGCCGCCGGGTCCATTTCGCCAAGGAGCTCCGCGGCCTCGTCCAGCAGCGGGACGTCGGCCTCGGTCCAGGGCGCACCGGCGGGGCGCAGCAGCAGCGACCGCTCCCTAAGGGACAGGTTCGGTGTGCAGGCCGCCAGGACTGCGGGCTTGCTCAGAAGCTCGTTGATCAGCTTCTCCGGAGTCATCGGCATCCAGCACAGGTTCAGGACGATCCGGACGTCGCGGGCCGTGCGGACGTCTTCTGCCAGATACGAGCGGTCGGCATTGTTGCCGATGCTCCCGGCCTCCACGAGATCGGTCATCTGCTCGGTCAGTTCGCGGAGCAGAATTTTGATAAACGTCAGGCGCGCCTCGTTGTGCGGCTTGCCGGTGGACCGGGCACGTTCGCGCGCACGGCTTACCTGCCGCCGCGTCAGCACCAGCTTGCGGCCGTCGACGTCCAGGACACGGTCCTCGGCGGGGATCCGCTGCCGGTTCGCCACCGCATTGGCCACAACCTTCACCATGTCCAGCCGCCCCTTGATGGCCGCGACCTCTGCCTCAGGTTCGGCAACCGCTTTGATCCCGGGCATCAGGCGACCCACGCTGGCCATGACCACGCCGGTCTCACCGAGCGAGGGAAGAACACGTTCGATGTACTTCATAAAGGACGACGACGGGCCCACGAGCAGCACGCCAGCAGTCTTCAGCCGATCCCGGTGCGTGTAGAGCAGGTACGCGGCCCGGTGCAGCGCCACAGCAGTCTTACCGGTACCGGGACCACCCTGCACTACGAGGGCACCGGAAATGGAGGACCGGATGATGCGGTCCTGCTCGGACTGGATGGTGCCGACGATGTCGGACATCCGGCCCGTGCGCTTGGAATCCAGAGCCGCCAGCAATGCTCCTTCGCCCTGCAGCGAGGCGTCGTCCGCGAGCATGTCCGCATCAAGGACGTCGTCCTCGATGGCCTTGACTTCCCGGCCCTGCAGAATCAGGTGCCGCCGGCGGCGGACGCCCTGCCGGTCAAACGCCGTTGCCTGGTAGAAGTGGCCGGCTTCGGGCGCGCGCCAGTCCACCATGAGCCGCTGGAGGTCATCGGTGGTCAGGCCGATGCGCCCAATGTACTGGGCCTCACCGGAATCCAGGTCGAGGCGGCCGAAGACCAGGCGGTCGTCGACGGCGTCGAGCTGGGCGAGGCGGTCCTCGTAGAGCGCGGCGAAGGCGTCGCGTTCGGAGACATTCTGCATGGTGCCCACGGCACCGGCCCGGCGGACCTGTGCCAACTGCTGGCGCTTTTCCGTGCGGAGCTCTTCCAGCCGCGCGTACAGGCCGGCAACATAGTTCCGTTCGTGGGCCAAATCGGCGTCGAGCATTTAAACGTTCCCCTATCGCAAAAGACAGACCGTCCATTCTACAACCATTTCGGTTAACGCGCCCGCCGGTCCCCTGCCCCGGAAGTCACCCAATGTTCACTTTCAGGCCGCACACTTCCGTAGCCGTTCCGCCCCGTGAGTGATTCAATACTGCAATGCACCACGAGAACGTCCTGACCGGATACGGGCTTTCCCTCCTTCCGTTGGCACCGCACCATGCCGAAGGGCTGTTTGACTTCGTGGACGCCGCGATGTGGGCAGGAATGGCCGCGGCCCTGCCGGCCACGGCGCACGAGCTTTCAGGGCTGTTTGCCGCCAGGATTGAGGACCCGGCCAGCCTGGCCTTCGCCGTGACGGACCAGCGGACCGGGGCCCTCCTGGGCACAACCGCGCTGAATGCGTTCGATGCCGCCCAGCAGCGCGTGGAAGTTGGCGGCACCTTCTTTGGACGGCAGTTCTGGGGCACGCACGTAAATCCCGCCAGCAAACACGCCCTGCTCGCCTTTGCGTTCGACGGCCTTCAGGTTCAGCGCGTTGCGTTTCGCTGCGACGCACGTAATGTGCGCAGCGCCGCAGCCATCGAACGGCTGGGGGCAACGTTCGAGGGCCTGCTGCGCAGCCACCGCCTGGCGCCTGACGGCACACGGGCGGATTCCGCTGTGTTCTCGGTCCTGGGGCAGGAATGGCCCGCGGTCCAGCAGCGCCTCCAGCACCGGTTGGCACCGTTCGCCCTGGCGGGAGACCACCCGGGCGGGACGGATTATGCCCGGCGCACCTTCGCCGCCTTGTAGCGGGACACGGTGGGATCCCCTGGCAGCCAGAAGCGCCAGGGATACGTCGCGGAGCCGCCGTCGCCGGAGACGCCCACCCTCGGCCCGGAACTGAACACGGGAGCGGGTACCGAAGGCAGCCGCAGCTCGAAGGGGTCAGCCAGCGCATCCCGGCCGCTGTCGGCTGTAGTGAGGGCCAGCGTGGTGGCCAGCCGGGCAGGGCCGCTCGCCAGGTCGAGGGCCGATTTCGACGTCGGACGCCGCACCATCGCGAGGTGCTGCCCCTCCACCACCTCGCCCGCCCGCAGCAGGACGGCAGATGCGGTGCCCGCCGGGCCGCAGACGATGTTGGCGCAGTAGTGCATGCCATACGTGAAGTAGACGTAGAGGTGGCCGGCCGGGCCGAACATGGGCGCGTTGCGGGCCGTGGGGCCACGGAAAGTGTGGGAGCCGGGATCCGGATGCGACGAGTCGCCGGGACCCATGTACGCCTCCACCTCGGTGATCCGCACAGCCACAGTTCCCTCGTGGCTGTGGTGGGTCAGTACGGATCCCAGCAGCCGCGGAGCGACCCTCCGGGCGTCGCCGGACAGCAGTTCGCGGAGCTGATCCGGGCTGGCGGGACTCAGGCTGGCGGTCATGGTCCGACTCTATCGAACGCCACGGCCGTGTCCGATTTCCGCTAGCAGTCCCGGTCGCTGGCTGGCAGGATGGAGGGCATGGACTTCTGGCAGCGCTACCGCGCGATTGACGCGCGGGACACCCGGTTCGACGGGCAGTTCTACACTGCTGTCCGGACCACCGGCATCTACTGCCGCCCGTCCTGCCCCGCCAGGACCCCGAAAGCCGTGAACGTCACCTTCTACGAAACCTCTGCCGCAGCGCACGACGCCGGCTACCGGGCGTGCAAGCGCTGCCTCCCCGAAGCAGTGCCAGGCACGCCTGCGTGGAACATCCGGCAGGACCTTGCGGGCCGCGCGATGCGCCTGATCAACGACGGCGTGATCAACCGGGACGGGGTGGAGGGCCTCGCCGCCCGGCTGGGATACTCCTCCCGCCAGCTCAACCGGATCCTCAGCCACGAACTCGGCGCCGGCCCGCTCTCCCTGGCCCGGGCCAGCCGCGCCCAAACCGCCCGCACCCTGTTGGTGTCCACAGCGATGAAGCTGGCGGACATCGCATTCGCGTCCGGCTTCAGCAGCGTCCGCCAGTTCAACGACACCATGGTGGAGGTGTTTGCCATGACGCCCACTGCCCTGCGCGCGACCGCCAGGCGCCACCGCTCCCCTGCCGCCGCGACGTCGCTGGCGTTGAGCCTGCCGTACCGCGAACCGTTCGATCCCGGCATCTTTTCCTTCCTCGCCGTCAGGGCGATCCCCGGGATTGAGGCGGGGACGCCGACGTCGTACGCCCGTACTTTGCAGCTTCCGCATGGCGATGCCCGCTTCAGCGTGACTTACGACGACGGCGCTCCCGGACGGCCGCTGACCCTCACCATCGGCGCGGTGGACCTCCGGGACCTGCCCGCACTGCTGAGCAGGGTACGCCGGCTCTTCGACCTCGACGCCGATCCGGTAGCCATCGACAGTGCCCTGTCCCAGGAGCCCCGCCTGGCCACCTCGGTTGCCAGTGCGCCGGGCATCAGGATGCCCGGCGCGTTGGATCCGCAGGAGCTGCTCATCCGGGCAATGATCGGGCAGCAAATCACCGTGGCTGCGGCCCGGACCGCACTGACGCAGCTGGCCGCTGCCGGCAGTCCCAGCGCGGTTCCCGGCGAGGGCCTTGACCGGCTGTTTCCCACCGCGGCCGAAATCGCCGAGGCCGGCTACCCGCTGCTGCGCGGTCCGCAACGCCGGATTGACGCCATCCGTTCCGCCGCGTCGGCCCTGGCTGGTGGTCAACTGGATTTTGGCTACGGGGACGATCTGCCCGGGCTCAGCGCCAAGCTGATTCCCCTTCCCGGGGTGGGCCCGTGGACCGTGGGGTACGTGGCAATGCGTGTCCTCGGCGCGCCGGACGTGTTTCTGGCCAACGACGCCGCGGTGCGAAACGGCATCCGGGCGCTCGCCCCAGCCCTCACGAACCAAAACGGCGGCGGCGTTAAGGCGCCTGGCGTTACGCCAAGCCCCGATTTCCGCGAGGTCAGCCCGTGGCGGTCCTACGCCACCATGCACCTGTGGCGCGCCGCGGAGTCCAAATCCTCCAAACCTATACAAGCCGTTCCAGAGAAAGCGATGCTATGAAAGCCCAGCTGTTAGTGATGTCCACCCCGGACGGACCGTTCACCATCCTTGCCCAGGACGGCGTGGTCCTCGCCTCGGGCTGGACCGCCGAGCCGGGTGAGCTGACCGGCCAGATCCACCCCGAGCTGCGGCCGGGCGACGTCGAAGCGGTCACGGACCTGGGCAGCATCTCCCGGGCCGTGGAGGCCTTCTATGCCGGCGATCCCAAGCCTGCCATGACCGTCCCCGTGCGCCAGAAGTCTGGGCCGTTCCGGTCGCACGCCTGGGATGTGCTGAGGACCGTTCGTCCCGGGTCACCGGTGACGTACACCGAGTATGCCGAGCTTTCCGGAAATCCGAAGGCGGTCCGGGCCGCGGCCAGCGCGTGTGCGTTCAACGCGGCTGCCTTGTTTGTGCCGTGCCACCGCGTCATCCGCACCGACGGTTCCCTGGGCGGTTTCCGCTGGGGCCTGGCCATCAAGGAGAGCCTGCTGGCCCGCGAGGCAACAGAACGCCTGCTGGCCCGCGAAGCCGGATAGGGCTACCGCGCTGCGGGTGTCCCGGATGGCGTGGCTCCGGCAGCCGGCGTCCCGGCTGGCCAGGGCAGCAGTTCCGGGAGGTCCACGCCGTCCGCGGCGGCTGTTGCCCGCAGGCTGCCGAGCGATGGTTCACGGCCGGCCAGCCAGGCGGCAATGTCAGTGATCATCCCGCTGATAACAGTGGAACGGCCGAGTCCAAGGGTCACGGGCGGGAGCCCGAGTGGCTGCAGCACGAGTTTTTCCCCCGGCGGGACACGTGCCGCCAGGAAGTCGAAGAGGTGCTCGCAGAACTTCCGGCTCCACGTCTCGGGCCCGAGGCCCGCGTCCAGGTCCGCTGCGTGGATCACCAGCTCACGCCACAGCGCGAGGCCGCCGTCGAAGACCACTCCGCCGCGGTAGGCAATGGATGCCTGCCAGCCGGCGTCTCCTTCCAGCGAATCAAAAGCCGTCAATGCCCGGTCCAGGCCGGCCTGCAGGTCAGCCCGGTGCGCATCCGCATTGTGGCCGGCGGCCATCTCGATGGCCTTCGTGCGTCCGTCCTGGCCTCCGTCGTACAGCTCAACAGTGGCGCCGCGGGCGGCAAATTCCAGCTGCCGCGCCATGGCGTTGGAGATACCGGCGAGATGCGCCAGGACGTGCCCGCGAGTCCAGCCGGGCAGTCCCGACGTTGCTTTGACATCCTCATCGGTGAATTTCGCGGCGGTCGAGGCCACGGCGTCGGCGGCCTTATGCAGTTCGGCCAGTAGTTCTGAAGTAGTGATCTCAGTCATAGCGCCATGGTAGCCGACAGAGTTAACGACTCTTAGCGCAGAACGCTCTCTCAGTTAATGTATGAATATCGGCAACGCTCTCTCACTTTCTTGAGGAAAGTGAGAGAGCGTTGGCCAAAATGCTGCATCAACTGAGAGAGCGTTTGGGGGTTAGGCTGCGTAGTCCCGCACGCCGGCGAGCTCGCCTTCCAGCGCGAGCAGCTGGCGTTCGACGGCGGCGGGTGCGGTGCCGCCCTGTGAGTTGCGGCTGTTGAGCGACCCTTCGGTGGACAGGACCGTGCGGACCTCCGGTGTCAGGTGCTCCGAGATGGCGGCGTATTCCTCATCCGTCAGGTCCCACAACTCCACGTCGCGGCTTTCGGCCTGCTTGACCGCTGCTCCGGAGAGCTCGTGCGCCTCGCGGAACGGAACGCCCTGGCGGACCAGCCACTCGGCAATGTCCGTGGCCAGCGCGAAGCCCTGCGGTGCCAGCGACTCCATCCGTTCCGTGTTGAACTTCAGCGTCGCGATCATGCCCGAGACAGCCGGAAGCAGCAGCTCCAGGGTGTCGGCGGCGTCGAAGACCGGCTCCTTGTCCTCCTGCAGGTCGCGGTTGTACGCGAGCGGCAGGCCCTTGAGCGTGGCCAGCAGCCCGGTCAGGTTGCCGATCAGGCGCCCTGCCTTGCCGCGGGCGAGCTCGGCGACATCGGGGTTCTTCTTCTGCGGCATGATCGAGGAACCGGTGGAGTAGGAATCGTGCAGGGTCACAAAGGAGAACTCCTTCGTGGCCCACAGGATGACTTCCTCCGAGACGCGGGACAAGTCCACGCCGATCATGGCCGTAACCCACGCGAACTCGGCGAAGACGTCGCGGGATGCGGTGCCGTCAATCGAGTTGTGGGTGGCGGAGAAGAAGCCCAGGTCTGCCGCGACGGCCTCCGGGTCGAGGCCCAGGGACGAGCCCGCGAGGGCGCCGGAGCCGTAAGGCGAAACCCCCGCACGCTTGTCCCAGTCCTGGAGCCGCTGCACATCGCGCAGCAGCGCCCAGGCATGGGCGAGCAGGTGGTGGCTGAGCAGGATGGGCTGGGCATGCTGCAGGTGTGTGCGGCCGGGCATGGCCACACCCTGATGGGCCTTGGCCTGCTCCACCAGGGCCTCGATGGTTGCCAGCACGCCGCGCGCGATGATCCGGGCGTGGTCACGCAGGAACATGCGGCCCAGCGTGGCCACCTGGTCGTTGCGGGACCGGCCGGCGCGGAGCTTGCCGCCCAGCTGGGTGCCGGCGCGCTCGATCAGGCCGCGTTCCAGTGACCCGTGCACGTCCTCGTCGGACTCGGCCGGCAGGTACGCGCCGGAGGCGACGTCGTCATCCAGCCGGCCCAGGGCGTCCAGCATGCCGTCGAGTTCGGCGTCGTCCAGCAGCCCGGCCTTGTGCAGCACGCGGGCGTGCGCTTTGGAGCCGGCGATGTCGTAGCGGGCCAGCCGCCAGTCAAAGTGCGTGGACTTGCTCAGGGCCGCGAGGGCGTCCGCGGGGCCGCCGGCGAACCGGCCGCCCCACAGTGCGCCGGTGTTGGTCGCGTCGGATTTCGGGGTTTCGACAGGCTCAACCACCGATATTTACTTTCCTGCGACGCGGATATCGCGGCCTGAGGCAACCTTGGCGGACATGCCCCACAGCTCGATGAAGCCGCGCGCCATGGACTGGTCGAACGTGTCGCCGGTGTCGTAGGTGGCGAGGTCGAAGTCGTAGAGCGAGGTCTCGGAGCGGCGGCCGTTGACGATCGCCTGTCCACCGTGCAGCACCATGCGGATGTCGCCGGTGACGTACTTCTGGGTGTCTTCGATGAACGCGTCCAGGGAGCGCTTGAGCGGTGAGAACCACTGGCCGTCGTAGACCAGCTCGGCCCAGCGCTGGCCAACAGAGGCCTTGAAGCGGGCCTGCTCGCGCTCGACGGTGATGTCCTCGAGGTGCTTGTGCGCGGTGATCAGCGCCATGGCACCGGGGGCTTCGTAGATTTCGCGGGACTTGATGCCCACGAGGCGGTCCTCGACGACGTCGATCCGGCCCACGCCCTGCGCGCCGGCACGGCGGTTCAGTTCCTTGATGGCCTGCAGCGGGGTGACCCGGACGCCGTCGATCGCTACCGGCACGCCGGCTTCGAAGGAAATGGTGACCTCATCCGGGGCCGGCGGGAACTCCGGCGTCGCGGTGTAGTCGTAGATGTCCTTGGTGGGCGCGTTCCAGATGTCCTCGAGGTAACCGGTTTCGACGGCGCGTCCCCAGACGTTCTGGTCGATCGAGTACGGGTTCTTCTTGGTGGTCTCGATCGGCAGTCCCTTTTCCTCGGCGAAGGCGATGGCCTTGTCGCGGGTGAGGGCGAGGTCGCGGACCGGTGCGATGCACTTCAGGTCCGGGCCGAGGGTCTGGATGCCCACCTCAAAGCGGACCTGGTCGTTGCCCTTGCCGGTGCAGCCGTGGGCCACGGTGGTGGCGCCGAATTCACGGGCGGCCTTGACCAGGTGCTTGACGATGACCGGCCGGGAGATGGCCGAAACCAGCGGGTAGTGGCCCTGGTAGAGGGCGTTGGCCTTCAGCGTGGGCATGCAATATTCGTTGGCGAACTCGTCGGACGCGTCGGCCACGTAGGCTTCGACGGCGCCGCAGCCGAGGGCGCGCTGGCGGATGGTCTCCAGCGACTCGCCGCCCTGTCCGACGTCGACCGCCACGGCGATGACCTCGGCACCGGTGGCTTCACCGATCCAGCCGATGGCCACGGAAGTATCGAGGCCACCGGAGTAGGCCAGAACAATGCGCTCAGTCACGAAAATGCTCCTAATTGGGGTTGTAGATGTTGATCGGGGAAATTCTTCAGGGAAAAACGTTCTGGGGAAAGCCTGTCACACCGGGAGCGTGTTCGGGCGGTGTGGGCCTACTGGCCGCCGCCGGCTTCCTCGGCGAGCTGCAGGAACCGGACCGCGAGGTCCTGCCCGCCCTGCGGATCCCGGGAAACCAGCAGCACGGTGTCGTCACCGGCAATGGTCCCCAGGATGGAGGGCATCACCGAGTGGTCAATGGCCAGGGCCAGGAAGTTGGCCGCACCGGGCGGGGTCCGGAGCACCGCGATGTTGGCCGAGGCTTCCGCCGTGACCAGGAGTTCACTGCACAGCCGGGCAAGCCGGGCATCCAGGATCTCCTGGCTGACCCCGCTCTTGGCCGCACGTTCGCCGCCCTCGCCGGGGACGGCGTAAACCAGCACGCCTTCCTTGCCGCGGACCCGGACGGCGCCGAGTTCCACGAGGTCCCGGGACAGCGTGGCCTGGGTGACCTGTACGCCGTCGTCCGCCAGCAAAGCGGCCAGCTCCGCCTGGGAGCGCACCGATTCACCCGTCAGGATGGCGGTGATGCGCGCCTGGCGGGCCGTTTTGGTGGCCGGGCTGGAGCCCGGCGATGCCGGCGGGACGGACACTAGTTGCCAACCTCCTGTGGCGCCAGCCCGTCCACCAGGGCCAGGCCTTCGACGACGGCGAGCCCGGACTGGTGCATCAGCCAGGCCATCAGGGCCTTCTGCGCGTGCAGCCGGTTCTCGGCTTCGTCCCACACGATCGACTGCGGGCCGTCGATGACGCCCGCCGAAATCTCGTAGCCGCGGTACGCGGGCAGGCAGTGAAGCACGACGGCGTCGTCCGCCGCGTGTGCCATGGCCGCCTCATCGACGGAGTACTCCCGGAACAGCTGCAGCCGGGCTTCCTTTTCGGTTTCCTGGCCCATGGAGACCCAGGTGTCCGTGGCCACAACGTCCGCACCCTTGAGGGCAGCGGCGGCGTCGGTGGTGACCAGCACGGAACCGCCGGTCTGGGCGGCTCGTTCCTCGGCCGCGGCCACGATGTCCGCGGCCGGGAGGTAGCCTTCCGGCCCGGCGATGCGGACGTGCATCCCCGCGGTGACGCCCGCCAGGAGATACGAGTTGGCCATGTTGTTCGCGGCGTCGCCCAGGTAGGTCATGGTGAGGCCCTTGAGTTCGCCCTTGTGCTCCTTCACGGCGAGCAGGTCGGCGAGGAGCTGGCAGGGGTGGTAGTCATCGCACAGGGCGTTGATGACCGGCACCTTGGAGTTTTCCGCCATCGCCACCAGGCCCGAGTGCGCCCCGGTGCGCCACACAATGGTGGAGACCATGCGCTCCAGGACCTTGGCGGTGTCCTCGACAGATTCCTTATGGCCGATCTGTGCCTCGCCGGGGTTGATGATCAGGGCGTTGCCGCCCATGTCCGCGATGCCCGTGGCGAACGAAACGCGCGTCCGGGTGGAGGTCTTGTCGAAGATGACGGCCACGGTCTTGCGGCCGTTCCCCTCTCCGGCGAAAGGCTGCACGCTGTAGGGCGCTGCCTTCATGCGGACGGCAAGATCCAGGACTTCGGCCTGCTCAGCGGGGCTGAGGTCCGTGTCCTTCAGGAAGTGGCGGGTGCTGTTGGGTGCTGTACCGGCGGAAGAAACTAAAGGGGTCACTGCGCGTCCTTAGCTGTCTGGAGGATTGCCGGGAGGGCGGCAAGGAAGGTGCCTGCCTGGTCTTGGGTGAGGATCAGCGGCGGGGCAAGCCGGATGGTGCGCGGGCCGGCGCTATTGACGATGAAGCCGGCGTCAAGGCCGGCGGTCACCACGACGGGGGCCACGTCGGAGTCCAGGTCGAAGCCGATGAGCAGGCCTTCGCCTCGGACTTCGGTGACGCCGTCGACGGCGGCGAGTCCGGCGCGGAGGTAGTCCCCCACGGCAGCAACATTTTCCAGTACCCGCTGGCTTTCGATCGCGTGCAGCGTGGCCAGCGCGGCCGCCGTCGCCACCGGGTTGCCGCCGAAGGTGGTGCCGTGCTGGCCTGCGGTCAGCAGCGACGACGTCTGCTCACCGAACGTGAGCAGCGCGCCGATGGGGAAGCCGCCGCCGAGGCCTTTGGCCAGGGTGATGGCGTCGGGAACAATCCCGGTGTCCTCCGTAGCGAGCCATTTGCCGGTGCGGCCGATTCCGGTCTGGACCTCGTCCAGGATCAGCAGGGCGCCGGCCTTGGTGGTGGCCTCGCGGGCTGCCTTCAGGTAGCCCGGGGGCAGTGGACGTACTCCGGCTTCGCCCTGGATGGGCTCCAGGAAGACAGCGGCCACGGTCTCGTCAACTGCGGCTTCGAGGGCGTCAATGTCTCCGAACGGGATGTGGACCACACCGCCGGGCAGCGGCTCGAACGGTGCGCGGTAGGCTTCCTTGGCGGTCAGGGCCAGGGCACCCATGGTGCGGCCGTGGAAGGCACCTTCCAGGGCGATGATCTTGGTGCGCTTGCCCGCGGCGCCGTCCGGGCCCGTGCCATTGCGCCGCGCCAGTTTGAAGGCGGCCTCGACCGCTTCGGTTCCCGAGTTGGCGAAGAAAACCTTGGAGCCCGCCGGGGCGTGCGTCAGTGACAGCAGCTTTTCGGCCAGCGCGATCTGGGTGGGGCTGGTGAAGAAATTGGAGACGTGCCCCAGCGTGGCCAGCTGGCTGGAAATCACTGAGGTGACAAACGGGTGGGCGTGGCCCAGGGCATTGACGGCGATACCGCCGAGCAGGTCCAGGTATTCCTTGCCGTCGGCGTCCCAGACCAGGCAGCCGGCACCGCGGACCAGGACACGCTGCGGGGTACCAAAAACGCCCATCAGGGACGTGGCGTAGCGCTTTAGCCAATCAGCTCCGCTGGTGTGGCCAACGAGCGCGCTTGCGGCGGCCTCCGCAACGGAATGGCTTAGTTCTGTGTCGGTCACGATGCTTTCACTTCCTCGTCGGGCACGACCTGCGTGCCGATGCCCGCCGTCGTGAATGTTTCCAGGAGCATGGAATGCGGCAGACGGCCGTCCACGATGTGCGCGCGTTCCACTCCGCCGTCAATCGCCTTGAGGCATGCCTCCATCTTGGGGATCATGCCCGATTCCAAGGAGGGCAGCAGCTGGCGCAGCTCCGAGGCCGTGAGGGAGGAGATGAGGGAGGACCGGTCCGGCCAGTTGGCGTACAGTCCTTCGACGTCGGTGAGGATCACAAGCTTGGAGGCCCCCAGGGCTTCGGCGAGGGCGGCCGCGGCGGTGTCCGCGTTGACGTTGAGGACCTGCCCGGTGGTCTGGACCTCTCCGGCTGCCGTCTCGAGGCCGTCGGACTCGATTTCCGGTGCCACGGTGGAAATGACCGGGATGCGGCCCGCGGCCAGGATGTCCAGGATGCCCTCCGGGTTTACGCCGACGACTTCGCCCACCAGGCCCAGGTCCACTTCCTCGCCGTCAATGACGGTGCCGGTCCGGACGGCACGGAGCAGGCCGCCGTCTTCGCCGGACATTCCCACGGCGTAGGGGCCGTGGGAGTTGATCAGGCCCACCAGTTCGCGGCCCACCTGGCCGGTGAGGACCATCCGGACCACGTCCATGGCTTCGGGGGTGGTGACGCGGAGGCCGCCTTTGAACTCGGACTCGATGCCCAGCCGCGCCAGCATGGAGTTGATCTGCGGGCCGCCGCCGTGGACCACCACGGGGTGGATGCCCACGTGGTGCAGGAATACCACGTCTTCGGCGAAGGCACGGCGCAGCTCGTCATTAACCATGGCGTTGCCGCCGTATTTGATCACCATGGTGGTGCCGGCGAACCGTTGGATCCAGGGCAACGCCTCGATCAGCGTGCCGGCCTTGCTTTGGGCATCACTCATGGACGTCGTTTCACGGGTCTGGGTGTTCATGCGTGCAGTATCTCCAGGGTTGCTGGTGGATCTAGCGTGAGGATCAGCTCGAGTAGGCGCTGTTCTCGTGGACGTAGTCGTGGGTGAGGTCGTTGGTCCAAATGGTGGCTTCGGCATCACCGGACTGCAGGTCAATTTCCACCAGGACTTCGCGGGGTTCCAGGTCCACCAGGTTTCGGTCGTCGCCGATGCTGCCGTTGCGGCAGATCTGGATGCCGTTGATGGCGACGTTCAGCTGGTCCGGTTCGAACTCGGCGTCCGTGGTGCCCACGGCGGACAGCACGCGGCCCCAGTTAGGGTCCTTACCGAAGATGGCTGCCTTGAACAGGTTGGACCGGGCCACGGAGCGGCTGACGGTTTCGGCGTCCCGCTCGCTGGCCGCATTGAACGTGCGGATTGCGATATCGTGGCTGGCGCCTTCGGCGTCCCCGATCAGCTTGCGCGCCAGTTCAGCGCACACCTGGGTCAGCCCGGCACCAAAGGCTTCCGCGGACGGGACGGCGCCGGACGCGCCGGACGCCAGCAGCACCACGGTGTCGTTGGTGGACATGCAGCCGTCCGAATCAGCCCGGTCGAAGGTGACGCGCGTGGCATCGCGGAGGACGACGTCGAGCATTTCCGCTTCGACGTCGGCGTCGGTGGTGAGGACCACCAGCATGGTGGCCAAGCCGGGTGCCAGCATGCCGGCGCCCTTGGCGATGCCGCCTATGGTGAACTCCTGGCCGTCGGCGTCCGTGCCGATGAACAGCGCGGACTTGGGCACCGAGTCTGTGGTCATGATGGCGTTGGCCGCATCCGGCCCACCGTCGGTGCTGAGCGCTGCCGAGGCAGCTTCGACGCCCGGGAGGATCTTGTCCATGGGCAACTGCTCGCCGATCAGGCCGGTGGAACAGACAAACACGTCCGTCGCCGAGATGCCGAGGACCGCGGCCACTTTTTCGGCCGTGCTGTGGGTGTTCTGGAACCCTTGGGGACCGGTGCAGGCGTTGGCACCGCCGGAGTTGAGGACCACTGCGTCCACACGGCCGTCCGAGACGACCTGGCGGGACCAGTGGACGGGAGCCGCGGCCACACGGTTGCTGGTGAAGACGGCGGCCGCCGCCTTGGACGGGCCATCGTTGACGACCAGGGCGAAGTCCGGCTTACCGGACGTCTTCAGGCCGGCGGTGACGCCTGCGGCGCGGAATCCCAGGGGGGCGGTAACGGTCACGGTGCAACTCCCTGCAGGTTGAGGCCGGCGGTTTCCGGCAGGCCAAGGGCAATGTTCATGGACTGCACGGCGCCGCCGGCAGTTCCCTTGGTCAGGTTATCAATGACGCATGTCACAACCACGCGGCCCGTGTGCTCATCCAGCGCCAACTGCATGGCCGCGTGGTTGGAGCCCTGGACCGACTTGGTGGCGGGCCACTGCCCTTCCGGCAGGAGGTGGACAAACGGTTCGTCGTCGTAGGCATCAGCCCACGCCTGGCGGAGGTCCGCCGCCGAGGTGCCGGGCTTGACCTTCGCGGTGGCAGTGGTGAGGATGCCGCGGCTCATAGGCGCGAGCGTCGGGGTGAAGGACACCGTGACACTCTCGCCGGCAGCATTGGAGAGGCCCTGTTCAATCTCGGGGGTGTGGCGGTGGCCGCCGCCCACGCCGTACGGGCTCATGGAGCCCATCACCTCAGAACCGATGAGGTTCACCTTCGCGGCCTTGCCCGCACCCGAGGTGCCGGAGGCGGAAATGATCACGACGTCGTCGGGCTGGAGCATTTTGGCGGCGAACCCGGGCGCCAGTGCCAGGAGGGCCGACGTCGGGTAGCAGCCCGGGACGGCGATCCGCGTGGCGCCCTTGAGGGCCTCGCGCTGGCCGGGGAGCTCCGGCAGACCGTAGGGCCACGTTCCGGCGTGGGCCGAGCCGTAGAATTTTTCCCACGCGGTTGGATCCTCGAGGCGGTGGTCTGCGCCGGCGTCGATCACAACTGTGCCTTCGGGGAGCTGTGCCGCGATCTCGGCGGAAGCACCGTGAGGAAGTGCCAGGAACACCACATCGTGCCCGGAGAGATTCTCCACGGTGGTGTCTTCCAGGATGCGGCTGGCCAGTCCGTGCAGGTGCGGCTGCAGCTCGCCAAGGCGGGAGCCTGCGTTGCTGTGCGCGGTGATGGCACCGATGGTCACGTCCGGATGTCCCGCCAGGAGCCGCAGGACTTCTCCCCCGGCGTAGCCGCTGGCACCGGAGACGGCAACAGAAATAGTCATGCCGTGAATCTTACAGCAAAAGTATTCAGTGTGCCCGATATTTATGCATCGATGTCGGCATCGATTCCCCGGGGGCCGCTGGACAAGCAGGCGTAAGATGGGGTGAGGGTGATCATGACCGTGCAGTCCGAATGTCGGCTGCAGCGTTGCCCGAAACAGTTACGAGGCCCCGCTCCATGACCACCACCCTTCCCACGTCAGAGCGCCCAAAATCGCGTGTCCGGCAGCCCAACGCCGTTGTCCTGAGCTATTCGGAGCTGTTGAAGAGCGTCAAGGCTGAAGGCCTGCTGGAACGCCGCGTCGGTTTCTACATCACGCTCTTTGCCAGCCTGGTACTCCTCATGGCCGCCACCTGGTTCGGTTTTGCCCTGATCGGCGACAGCTGGTTCCAGCTCCTCATCGCCGCGGCCGTCGGGGTCCTCTGCACACAGCTGAGTTTCCTGGCCCACGAGGCCGGGCACCGCCAGATCTTCGCGTCGCGCCGGGCCAACGACTGGACCGCCCGGATCCTGGCCACCTCGGTTGCCGGCATGAGCTATTCCTGGTGGGAGCAGAAGCACGGCGCCCACCACAACCACCCCAACGTCATTTCGAAGGATCCTGACATTGCCACGGGGGCCATCGCCTTCCACACCGAAGGTGCCGCCACGCGGCAGGGCAGGTTTTCGTTCCTGACCCGCAAGCAGGGCTGGTTCTTCTTCCCGCTACTGTTCCTTGTTGGCCTGGGGCTGCAGATCGATTCCGTGAAGTTCGTCTTCCGCCGGGCCAAGGTGACACACCGATGGGTAGAGCTTCCCATTTTGCTGGTCCGGCTTAGCCTCCTGCCCGTGCTGGCCTTCACGTTCCTGCCGCTCGGAATGGCGTTCGCGTTCATCGGCGTGCAGCTCGCCGTCTTCGGTTTCTACATGGGTGCTTCCTTCGCGCCGAACCACAAGGGCATGCCGGTCCTGCCCGCGGACAGCCGCGTGGACTTCTTCAGCCGCCAGGTCCTGACGTCACGGAACATCTCCGGTGGCCGGTTTATGGACATCCTGCTCGGCGGCCTGAATCGCCAGGCTGAGCACCACCTCTTCCCGGACATGGCACGCCCCCAGCTGGATAAGGCAGCCAAGATTGTCCGCGAGTACTGCAAGAAGCACCAGGTTCCCTACACGGAAACCACGCTGCTGCAGTCCTACGGCATCATCGTCCGATACCTGAACGATGTAGGCCTTGCTGCAGGACGCCACTTCGAGTGCCCCATGGCAACGGTGACCCGGCGGTTCTAGCACGCACCCCGAGCCACGCGGGCTCCCCCGAATGACTCTGCCCCGTATGACCCGAAGCGACGGCCGGCTACCGGCCGTCGCTTCGTCGTCGGTAGCGGTATCCCTAGGATGGTCAGAGACACCGGCCGCGGGAAACCCCCGCCCGGAGAGGAGACCTTTTTATGCAAGCCATCGTTGCCCGCCAGTCCGGAGGTCCGGAAGTCCTCGAGATCGCCGAGGTGGACCGACCGACGCCGGGTCCCGGCCAGTTGCTCATCAAGGTGGCGGCAGCCGGGGTGAACTTCATCGACACCTACCAGCGCGGGGGCATGTACCAGGTCCCGTTCCCCTTTACGCCTGGCTCGGAAGCCGCTGGGACTGTAGAAGAGCTCGGCGAAGGCACCGAAAACTTCGCAGTCGGCAGCAGGGTGGCCACGGCCGAGGCCACTAAATGCTACGCCGGCTACGCGGTGCTCGATGCGGCCAAGGCACTTCCGGTGCCGGACGGCGTCGACGACCTAACGGCGGCTGCCTTGCCGCTCCAAGGCATGACCGCCCACTACCTCATCAATTCCTCCTTCAAGGTCGAACCGGGCCACACAGTACTGACGCACGCGGGTGCCGGCGGCGTCGGCCTGCTGCTGATCCAGCTGCTGAAGGAGAGGGGCGCCCGTGTCATCACTACGGTTTCCTCGGAGGCCAAGGAAGAACTTGCCCGCGACGCCGGGGCCGACCATGTGCTGCGGTACGAGGGCTTCCCCCACCATGTCCGCGAACTCACCAACGGGAAGGGCGTGGACGTGGTGTACGACGGCGTCGGCCGGAACACCTTTGACGGGTCCCTCTCCTGCCTCCGCACACGAGGCATGCTGGTCCTGTTCGGGGCAGCCTCCGGGGCCGTTCCGCCGGTGGATCCGCAGCGCCTCAACGCCGGCGGTTCGCTGACGCTGACGCGTCCGTCCCTAGCCCACTTCCTGCTCAACGAGCAGGAGCGCCGCTGGCGCTCGGCGGAGATCTTCGCCGCCGCAGAAAAGGGGCACTTGAACGTACGGATCGGCGCCACCTACCCACTGGCCGAGGCACGGCGTTCCCATGAGGACCTCGAGGGCCGGCGCACCACGGGCAAGGTCCTGCTGGTTCCCTAATGGATACAGGCAGCGCGCGTGAACAGAACATGAATATTCAACTAATTCTGGACACCCTGCGTTCACTCTACTCAGGCAGAATCCGTCCGTGAGTGAGCATCAGTCAAACGTCGTAGCATCCCTGCCGGAGGATCCCTACCGCCCCCAGCTGGCCGGTTTTCCTCTGGCCCCGCCCGAGCGGACCCTCATGGCCATCCTGGCGGACTCGGCGGCACGTTTCCCGGAGGCCTCAGCGCTCGACGACGGCCGGCGTTCGCTGAGCTACGCCGACCTGATGACCGCGGTCCGGGCCAAAGGACGGGAGCTCCAGGCCGCCGGGCTGGGCGCCGGCGACAGGATAGGTGTGCGCATTCCGTCCGGGACCAGCGAGCTCTACATCTCGATTCTCGCTATCCTGCACATCGGTGCCGCCTACGTTCCTGTGGACGCTGACGACCCTGAGGAACGTGCCCGGCTCGTTTTCGGTGAGGCTGGCGTAGCCGCAGTGCTCACGGGTGAGGCTGGCGTAGCCGCAGTGCTCACGGGTGAGGCTGGCGTAGCCGCAGTGCTCACGGGTGAGGCTGGCGTAGCCGCAGTGCTCACGGGTGGGGCCGCGGTCTCCGTCCCTGACTCCCCGGAACGCGGTGAAGCCGAGCATCGTGCTGCCGAAAGCCGTTCCGCCGAGCCCGGCGATGACGCGTGGGTGATCTTTACCTCCGGTTCCACCGGCACGCCCAAGGGCGTCGCGGTCCAGCACCGCTCCGCCGCCGCCTTTGTTGACGCCGAAGCCCGGATCTTCCTGCAGGCGGAGCCCCTCGGCCCGCAGGACAGGGTACTGGCAGGGCTTTCGGTCGCCTTTGATGCCTCGTGTGAGGAAATGTGGCTTGCCTGGCGTCACGGCGCCTGCCTGGTGCCCGCACCGCGGGCCCTGGTCAGGACCGGAACGGACCTCGGCCCGTGGCTCATCAGCCACGGCATCACCGCAGTGTCCACCGTTCCTACGTTGGCTGCCCTCTGGCCGGCCGAGTCCTTGGAGAGCGTCCGGCTCCTGATTTTCGGCGGCGAGGCCTGCCCGCCCGAGCTGGCCGAGCGGCTTGCCATCCCGGGCCGTGAAGTCTGGAACACCTATGGCCCCACGGAGGCCACGGTAGTGGCCTGCGCGGCTCCCCTGGGTGGCCCCGGTCCAGTCCGGATCGGACTGCCCCTGGACGGCTGGGACCTGGCCGTGGTGGATGCTGAAGGACTGCCCGTCGGCGAAGGGGAGATCGGCGAACTGATCATCGGCGGCGTCGGACTGGCCCGTTACCTTGACCCGGACAAGGACCGGGAGAAGTACGCGCCCATGCCGTCCTTCGGCTGGGATCGCGCCTACCGTTCGGGCGATCTGGTCCGCTACGAAGCCGCCGGACTGATCTTTATGGGCCGCGCCGACGAACAGGTCAAGCTCGGTGGACGCCGGATCGAACTGGGCGAAATTGACGCCGCCCTGCAGGCGCTCCCGCACGTTGCCGGAGCTGCTGCGGCAGTACGGACAACCGCTGCGGGAAACCAGATCCTGGTGGGCTACCTGGCCGCCGCCGACGCTGACCTGGATCTGGCGGCCGCCCGCGAGCTCCTGGCAGAGAGCCTCCCCGCGCCCCTCATTCCGCTGCTGACCGTCGTCGACTCCCTGCCCACCAAGACCAGCGGCAAGGTGGACCGCCACGCCCTGCCCTGGCCGCTGAGCGGGACCGGTGCGGCGGAGGCCGACGCTGCCCCCTTGAACCTCCCCGAAGATGCCTCCTGGGTGGCCGAACAGTGGACTGCAGTCCTTGGCAGCACCGTAACAAGCCTCGACGCCGACTTTTTCGCCTATGGCGGCGGCTCCCTGTCCGCTGCCCAGCTGGTCTCCGCCCTCAGGGTCCGGTACCCGACCATCACGGTCGCCGACATTTATGCCACACCCAGGATCGGTGCCCTGATTGATGCGGCCCGCCAGACCCTTCCCGACGGAGTGGCCACCGGGCCGGCGCCGTCCCGGACTGTACGCCCCACCGCGTTTAAGTCCCAGGTCTTCCAGACGCTGATGGGCATTCCCTTGCACATCCTGGTGGGGATGCGCTGGCTGACCTACCTCATGGCGGCTAACAACGTGCTGGCCGCATTGGCCGGCTTCAGCGCTGCCCCCACAGTTTCCTGGTGGTGGGTGGCCGCCTCCTGGCTCGTCTTCGTCTCCCCGGCCGGCCGTATGCTGATTTCCGTGGCCGCGGCCCGGATGCTGCTCCGGAAGGTGGGGCCGGGAACGTACCCGCGCTCCGGACGGGTGCACGTGCGCCTCTGGCTGGCCGAACAGATCCAGGACCTCGCCGGGGCCATCAGCCTCGCCAGCGCACCATGGGTGCCGTACTACGCCCGGGCGTTGGGCGCCAAGATCGGCAACAACGTCCAACTGCACTCACTGCCGCCTGTCACCGGGATGCTTTCCCTCGGCAGCGGCTCCAACGTCGAGCCTGAAGTGGATCTTTCCGGTTGGTGGATCGACGGGGACATCGTCCACATCGGGGCCGTCCATATCGGGGCAGGAGCCAGCGTCGGGGCGCGCAGCACGCTGATGCCCGGCGCTTCCATCGGCGCCGGAGCCCAGGTGGAGCCCGGCTCGGCCGTCCTCGGCAAAGTAAAGGCCGGCCACCACGTGGCCGGCTCCCCCGCCGAGCGCCGGGGCAAGGCCAAGCACTCGCTGCCGGACACTCCTGCCGAACATCGGCTGATTGGCCGGCTCTGGTTCGCCGGATTCGCCATGGCTTCAGCCGTGCTGGCCCTGATCCCTTACGTCTCCGCCGCCGCCGCGGCACTGGTGGTCTTTGCCTTTATCCAAGGCAGCGAATCGCTCTCCGCAGCCGTCCCGCAACTCCTGCAGGCCCTCGCACCCGCGGCCCTCGTGTGGTTCGTCGTCAACCTCCTGCTGATTTTGGTCACCACCCGGATGCTCGGCACCGGCCTGGCGGAGGGCTACTACCGCGTCCGCAGCCGGATCGGCTGGCAGGTCTGGGCCACGGAACGTGTGCTGGACCTGGCCCGCGACCTGCTCTTCCCCGTTTATGCCAGTCTCTTCACTCCGGTCTGGCTGCGCCTGCTGGGCGCCAAGATCGGCAAGAACGTCGAAGCCTCCACGGTCCTGCTCATCCCCAAGATGACCACCGTGGGCGAGGGCGCCTTCCTGGCCGACGACACCATGGTGGCCTCCTACGAGCTCGACGGCGGGTGGCTGCGGATTGCGCCCGCGAAGATCGGCAAGCGCTCCTTCCTGGGCAACTCGGGCATGACCGCTGCCGGCAGGAATGTCCCCAAGAACTCACTCGTCGCCGTCCTGTCGGCCACACCGGCCAAAGCCAAGTCCGGGACCTCCTGGTTGGGCAGCCCGCCTGTGCGGCTCCGGCGCACCGCCATCGCCTCGGACGACACCCGCACGTACCAGCCGCCGCTGCGGCTCAAGTTTGCCCGCTGCCTCTGGGAACTGGGCCGCTTCATCCCCGTGGTGGTAACGGTGGCGATCGCCGCCGGCGTGATGCTTGCTTTTGACTGGCTGGCCGCCGCCTACAACTACGGGATTGCCGCAGCCCTGGGCGGCGTCGTGATGCTGCTGGCGGGCGCGGTTGCCGCCGGCAGCGCCGTCGTCGCCAAGTGGGTCCTCGTGGGCCGGATCCGTGCCGGCGAGCACCCGCTCTGGAGCTCCTTCATTTGGCGCAACGAGGTGGTCGATACGTTTATCGAAATGGTCAGCGCCCCCTGGTTCGCGCGGGCAGCCACCGGGACCCCGGCCCTGGTCTGGTGGCTCCGGGCGCTCGGCGCCCGGATCGGCCGCGGCACGTGGTGCGAAAGCTACTGGCTTCCCGAAGCGGACCTGGTCACCCTCGGGCGGAACTCCACCGTCAACCGTGGCTGTGTGGTCCAAACCCACCTGTTCCATGACCGGGTCATGAGCCTGGACACTGTTACCCTCGAAGACGGAGCAACCATGGGCCCCCACGGCGTCATCCTGCCGCAGGCGAGCATCGGCAGCGGTGGAACTGTAGGACCGGCCTCGCTGGTGATGCGGGGCGAATCCGTTCCCGCCGCGACCTATTGGATGGGCAACCCGGTGAGCCCCTGGAGCGGTCCCGCAGCGTCCGCTCCCAAACCACGCTAGCCCCGCAGTACCAGCTGTCCTGCCGCCCTACGCTGATCGGAAAGACCGTCTTATGAGTTCCCCCGCACCGAGCCCCACGGCCGCCAGTAACGGCCCTGCACGCACCTCGGAGCACGGCGCATCTTCGCCCGACCCCTATATGCCCGGCCATGGCACAAACGCGTACAAGGTCAGCCGCTACGAACTGGACCTTGACTACAAGCTCAGCAGTAACCGCCTGAACGGGCGCGCGGTCCTGACCGCCGTCACCCAGTACGCGACGGCGGCCCTCGTACTGGACCTGATCGGGCTCCGGGCCACGAAGATCCAGCTCAGCGGGCGCCGGGTAAAAAAGTTCAGCCAGCGCGCCGGGCAGTTGGTCATTGTGCCCGAGGCCGCGCTGCCCGCGGGCGAGGAATTTACCCTCGACATCCGCTACGAAGGCAACCCCGGTCCCCGGCGCGGGTTCTGGGGCGAGGTGGGCTGGGAGGAACTCACCGACGGCGTCCTTGTGGCCGGCCAGCCGAACGGCGCCGCCTCCTGGTTCCCGTGCAACGACCACCCCGGTGACAAGGCCAGCTACCGGATCAGTGTGACCACCGACGCCAATTACCGGGCCGTGTGTAACGGCACCCTGATCTCCCACACCAGCAGGGCCAGCCGCGAGACCTGGGTCTACGAACAGGCCGAGCCCATGGCCACCTACCTGGCCACGGTCCAGATCGGCCGCTATGAGTTCCTCGCCCTGACTCCCTTCCCCGTGGACGGGCAGGTTCCGCAGTTCGCCGCCGTCCCGGCGCTGCTGGTCGACACGGCCCGCGAAGGCCTGGCCAGGCAGCCTGAGATGATGCGCACCTTTGCCAGCTGTTTCGGCCCCTACCCTTTCCCGGAATACTCCGTGGTGGTGACCGAAGACGAGCTGGAAATACCGCTTGAAGCGCAGACGCTCTCCATTCTGGGCCGGAACCACCTGACGCAGGAGTGGGAATCCCAGCGGCTCATCGCCCACGAGCTCGCGCACCAGTGGTTCGGGAACTCCCTCACTGCCGCATCATGGTCGGACATCTGGCTCCACGAGGGCTTCGCCTGCTATGCGGAGTGGATCTGGTCGGAGGAGGCGGGCGTCCTCCCTGTCGCGGACCGGGCCGCCGCAGCCTGGCGGAAACTGGCCGCCGGCAGCCAGGACATTATCGTGGGCGACCCCGGGCCCGAGCTAATGTTTGATGACCGCGTCTACAAGCGGGGAGCCTTGGCCCTGCATGCCCTGCGGGTCCGGTGCGGCGACCTGGCATTCTTTGCGTTGCTGCACGACTGGACAGATGCCCACCGTCACGGTTCAGTTTCCACGGCGGCCTTTATTCTCGCCGCGGACCGGGCAACCGGACTGGACACCGAGGCGCTGCTGCACCCGTGGCTGCTCGAGGCCGCCCTTCCGCCGCTGCCGGTGCGCTGACCAGCAAGTGCGGTGACGGGCAAGTGCGCTGACAACAACGTCGCTAGCTGCCGGTGCGCGAAACCGCGACGGCGGCGCGAAAGTTGAGCGGGAGGCCCGCCTCGCCGGCGGCCAGGTCCCGGATTTCCGGGCGCGACAAAACGTCGAGCGTGTCCGGCGCCGTGGCGAGACCGTCGCCCGTCATCTTGAGCCAGGCTTCCTTACGCGCCCAGAGCCTTGCCCGCTCCTGCAGCAGCAAAGGCCCGGCCAGCCCGGTTAGGGCCGCGCGCTCCGCGGTGGTGAGCGCCACGCCGTCGAACCCCTCAAAGGCCATGCCGGACGGGTCCCCCAGGTCCAGGCCCATCGTGACTCCGGCCGGTGGATCCACCACGGCGCCCAACAGGATCCACCCGGAACTCCGGGACAGGCTCAGCGCGAGCGGCACCGGCTCTCCCCTGAGCGTATAACCCGGCCTGCCGTGCGATAGCTCGGGGCCGGAGCCGCACCGGGGGCAGCTGAAGTGAGTGGTGAGGTCCGACGCCGGGACGTCCAGCAGTTCTGCTGCGAACCTTCGCAGGGCACGCCGGCCAGCGACAAAAACGGCCCGCGGGCCGGGTGCCAGGGCAGCTGCTCGGGCCAGCTCGGCGGGCCCCAGCACTACTGACTGGTGGCCCGCCGTCGGGTCCTGCCCTTCGGATACGCCGGGAGGGCAGGAACGCAGGACCGGCACTGGCGCCACCGGCCCCGCCCCCACCAGCCCTGCCATCCGGATCCGCGTTTAGCGCTGGACGGCGCCGAAGCGCTCTGCAGCCAGGGCAACCGCGCTTTCGCGCGCAGCCGAGGCCTCATCGGCCGTCAGCGTCCGGTCCGTTGCCCGGAAACGCAGGCCGAAGGCGAGCGATTTCTTGCCTTCTTCAATACCCTTGCCGGCGTAGACGTCGAACAGCGCCACGTCCTCCAGCAGCTCGCCGGCGCCTTCGCGGAGCGCTTCGAGGACCTGGTCCGCGGGAATCTCCTGCGGCACCACCAGGGCAACGTCCTGGGTGGCCACCGGGAACGTGGAGATGTGGCGGGCCACAATCACATCCGCAGCTGCCTCGAACAGGGCATCCGCGTTGAACTCCAGCGCCACCGAACGGGCAGGCATGTCGTGCGCGGCCAGGAGCTTCGGGTGCAGCTCGCCGGCGTAACCCACTACTTCGCCGGTCCGCAGCGAGAGCTGCGCGGCACGGCCCGGGTGGAACGCCTGGTGCGCACCCTGGCTGACCACAACCTCCACACCCAGGACATCCCCGGCGAGCCGGGCAATGTCAAGCGCGTCTGACCAGTCCCACAAGCGCGGCGTGTGGCCGGCGGCAGCGGGTGAATCGTGGCCCGTGAGGACAGCGGCGACGTGCAGCGGCTGGTCCGGAACGCCGTCGTACAGTGCATCCAGTACCTCGTCGGAAGGCTTGACGCCCAGCGGCGGGATGGACTGAGTACCCACGGTCTCGCCCGGCAGGAAAACGAGGCCCGACTCGAAGAGCGCCAGGTCGCGGAACCCGCGGGAGTAGTTCCGCTTGGCCACCTCGATCAGCCCGGGGAGGATGGACGTGCGCAGGAAGCCGTGTTCCTCGCTGATCGGGTTCGCCAGCTTGACCGCGCTCCGGGCCGCCCCCTGCTCGGCGACGCCGAACGTGTCGTTGGCCGCCTTGGAGACGAACGGGTAGGCCAGGACTTCGGTCAGACCGGCGTCGGCCAGTGACTGGATGAGCCGACGGCGCTGCTGCTGCACGCGGGTCAGGCCACGTCCCGGAGGGGCCACCGGAAGGGTGGCGGGGATGTTGTCGTAGCCCACCAGCCTTGCGATTTCCTCGGTGAGGTCTTCCTTGGTTTCCAGGTCGTTGCGCCAGCTGGGGGCGGTAACGGTCCAGCCGCCGTCGTTCTTTTCCACCACGGCGCCGAGGTCCACCAGCGAAGTGGTGATCTGTTCCTCGGTGAAATCGATGCCGATCCGCTGGGAAGCGAAGGCTGCCGGCAGCGCGATGGTCACGGCGTCCGGCGCGGTCCCGACGTCGGTCCCCGCCTGGTCGGCAACCCCGCCGGCGAGGTCCACCAGGAGGTCAACAACACGCTGGGCAGCGATGTCCGCCACGTGCCAGTCGACGCCGCGCTCGAAGCGCTTGGACGCCTCGGACGGCAGCTTGTGCCGGCGGCGGGAACGGCCAATGGACACCTCGTCGAAGTGCGCAGCTTCCACCAGGACGTTCGACGTCGAATCGCTCACCTCGGTGGCTGCACCGCCCATCACGCCGGCAATGCCGATCGCGCCGGAACCGTCGGTGATGAGGAGGTCCTCGATATCGAGCGCGCGCTCCTTGTCGTCCAGGGTGGTGATCTTCTCCCCCGCCACGGCGCGGCGGACCACGATGTCGCCGGACAGCTTGTCCAGGTCATAGCAGTGCGTGGGCTGGCCAAGCTCGAGCATCACGTAGTTGGAGATGTCCACGGGCAGGGAGATGGAGCGGATCCCGGCAAGCCGGAGCCTTGAGGTCATCCACGGGGGCGTCGGTTTGGTGGCGTCGACGCCGCGGACGGTGCGGGCCACGAAACGGTCGCAGCCGGGCTTGCCATAGATGGGAGCGTCGTCGTTGAGCTTCACGCCGTAGCCGCCGGAAAGCTCCGCCGGAGCCTGGACCTTGGTAGCGGGGTCCGTGAATCCCGTGCCGGTGGCGTGGGCGTATTCACGGGCCACACCACGGATGGAGAACGCGTAGCCGCGGTCCGGGGTCACGTTGATCTCGGCTGCCTGGTCATAAAGGCCGAGCAGTTCCATGGCGTCCGTGCCGATTTCCGGATCAAGCCCGATGCGGGACAGGACCAGGATGCCGTCGTGGTCCTCGCCGATGCCAAGCTCACGCACGGAGGCGATCATGCCGGCGGACAGGTGGCCGTAGGTCTTCCGCGCGGAGATGTGGAAGTCGCCGGGCAGGACCGCGCCGGGCAGCGTGACTACTACCTTGTCGCCCTCCACGAAGTTGTGGGCGCCGCAGATGATCCCCTGCACCCCGGACGGGTCGATGCTGTCGCCGGTCAGGGTCTGTTCCTGGCCTTCGGGGACAACCCGGACCTGGCACCAGTTGATGGTTTTGCCGTTGGTCTGGGGTTCCTTGACGATGCTCAGGACCTGGCCCACCACAACCGGACCCTGCAAGGCGTCCGTGGGACGGTGGACGTCCTCTTCTTCAAAACCGACCTTGACCAGTTCGGCCATCACGTCTTCGGCCGTTGCTCCGGCCGGTACTGCTGCGAATTCACGCAGCCAGGAAAGTGGGATACGCACTGTTAGATCTCCATCCCGAAGTGCTCGCTGAAACGTACGTCGCCTTCGATCATGTCGCGCATGTCGCCGACGTCATTGCGGAACATGAGCGCGCGCTCGATACCCATGCCAAATGCGAAACCGGAGTAGATATCCGGGTCGATGCCCGCGGCGCGGAGGACGTTGGGGTTGATCATGCCGCAGCCGCCCCATTCGATCCAGCGCGGGCCGCCCTTGGCGCCCGGGTGCCAGATGTCGAGTTCCGCGGAGGGTTCGGTGAAGGGGAAATAGTTCGGGCGCAGCCGGACGGACGCTTCGTCGCCGAACAACTGCCGGGTGAAGTGCTCCAGGGTGCCCAGGAGGTCGGCCATGCTCAAGTTCTTGTCGATGGCGAGGCCCTCGAACTGGTGGAAGACCGGGGTGTGCGTCGCGTCCAGTTCATCGGTGCGGAACACCTTGCCGGGGCAGAGGACGTAGATGGGCAACTCGCGTTCCAGCATGGACCGGACCTGCACCGGGGAGGTGTGCGTACGCATCACCAGGTGGGCCTCCGGCGGCTCCACGAAAAACGTGTCCTGCATTTCGCGGGCGGGGTGGTCCGGCTTGAAGTTCAGGGCGTCGAAGTTGAACCATTCGGATTCCACCTCGGGGCCTTCGGCGATTTCCCAGCCCATGCCCACAAAGATGTCCGCCACGCGGTCCTGCAGCGTGGAGAGCGGGTGACGCGCTCCTGCCCGACGACGGCGGGGTGCGGCAGTGACGTCCACCGTCTCTTCCAGCAGGATCCGGGCGTCGTTTTGTGCTTCCAGCTCGGCGGTGCGGTCCGCGAGCGCCTTGTTGACCCGGCCCCGTGAGGAACCCATGAGTTTGCCGGCTACGGCTTTCTGGTCTTTCGGCAGTCCGCCGATCTCCCGGTTGGCCAGGCTGAGCGGTGACTTCTCACCGGTGTGCGCCAGCCTCACCGCCTTGAGTTCGTCAAGGGTGCCTGCGCCGGCAATGGCGGCGATGGCCTGGTCTACAGCGGCAGTGATGGCGGCTTCATCCGTAGGGTTCGGGATGGCGGCGCCCGGCAAAGTTTCAGTCATCTACTGTTCTTAGCTACGAGTCGGGGCTGCCGGTGAGGGGTGCAGCCGCGCGCGGTTACCCGGCAGCGCATCCGTCACTGGCAGGTCATTCCGTGAATCCATGCTTGCTGAATGCACTCGATGACCAGGTCAGGGCACACCGGTCAAAAACTGGCGGCCACTATCCTCCAGTCTAAGTGAAGGCTCCGGTTACCATGGCCTCATGACACAAGGGCAGGGCCCGTCAGCCGCGCAGCTGTTGACGCCGGGGCAGCGCGTACGACAGCTCGCCAACCTGGCCAACGGCACTACCCTGCTGGGCCTGGCCGTTGCCGCGGCTGCGGGAACCGCCGTCAGCAAAGGCCCCCGCGGGCTGGTCATGGCGTCCGGCTACCGGTGGCGCATTCCGTATGCGGGGGCCTTCACCCTGGGCAACGTGGTCATCTACCGGATCCGGGCTGAAGAACTGACGTCCAATCCGGCGCTCCTGGGGCATGAGGAAAAGCACTGCAGCCAGTACGCCTACTGCCTGGGGTTGCCCTTCCTTCCGCTGTATTTCCTGGCCGCCGGCTGGTCGCAGCTCCGGACGGGCAATCCGGCGTCGGCGAATTTCTTCGAACGGCAGGCCGGCCTGGCAGCCGGCGGTTATGTTGACATCCGGACACCAAAGCCGGCGCCCCATGGCGCCGTCGGAATCGAGGTCTGACAATGACGGGCGAACCCAACACCACGACAAGCAACAGGACCATTATCGTGACCGGAACGGGGACGGCGGAGGCGCCACCTGACTTACTGACGATTTCTGTGGGCGTCGAGTGTCGGCGGGACAGCGTGGGCGCCGCCTATGCGGATGCAGGAACAGCGTCCGCAGCTGTATCCGGTGCGCTCCGCCGGCACGGCCTGGCTGACACGGACATCCGGACCTCCGGACTGAACGTCCGGCCGGAGTTCGTCTGGCGCGACAGCGGGGGCCAGCAGGTGACCGGGTACGTGACCTCCAGCATGCTCACCGTGCGCCTGCGGCAGGTCAGCGCGGCATCCGCCGTTATTGCCGCCGCAGTAGACGCCGGCGGCGATGACGTGCGCCTGAACGGACTGGAACTTGGCTTCTCGGATGAGTCAGCCGTCGCCGCCCTCGCCCGGGACGCTGCATGGCAGGATGCCTCAGTCAAAGCCGAACAGTTTGCATCCCTGGCGTCCGCGCGGCTTGGCGCGGTGATGTCCGTTGCCGAGCACCCGGATGCGCCCGGGCCGGTTCCGGTGGCCCGGATCCAGCGCGCCGCCGCCAGCGAAGCCATCAGCGTGGAGGCGGGCCACGCGGGCATTAACGCCAGCGTCACCGTGGTGTGGGAATTGTTGGACTGACGGTTTCCCGGGGGCCGACGCAAGCGGAAGCCACCGGCCGAAGCCACGGGGCGGAGCCCCCGGCGGGCAGTGAGTCCGGCGGGCAGTGAGTCCGGCGGGCGGTGAGTCCGGCGCGACCAGCCTGACGTGAGCCCTGCCGCCGGTGAGCCCGGCGCGCGGACTTCCGCGGCGCCCGGTCCTTGACTTAAGTTCGAACATATATTCGAATGGAAGGCATGAGATGGGATGAACAAGCGCTGATGCCCCGGCCCGCCGATGACCTCGGAAGTGGCCCATCACCTGCCCTGCTTCCCCTTGCCGGGTTGGTCCGTTCTGTGACCACCCCCGAATTCGCCGGCATCACCTTTCATGAGGTCACCGCCAAATCGGTGCTCAATAAGGTGGTGGCCGGGTCGCGGATGCCGTTTGAGTGGACCGTGAACCCGTACCGCGGCTGCAGCCATGCCTGTGTTTACTGTTTTGCGCGCAAGAGCCACACGTATCTCGACTTTGACGCCGGACTGGATTTCGACAGCCAGGTGGTGGTCAAGGTCAATGCGGCCGAGGTCCTCCGGAAGGAGCTGGCCAAACCGTCCTGGGGCCGTCACCAGGTGGCGCTTGGCACCAACACGGACCCCTACCAGCGGGCCGAGGGCCGCTACCAGCTGATGCCGGGAATCATCACGGCGCTGGCTGACTCAGGTACGCCGTTGTCCATCCTTACCAAGGGGACGCTGCTCGCCCGGGACATGCCGCTCCTGAAGCGTGCTGCCGCCCAGGTGCCGGTAGGGGTGGGCATTTCCCTGGCCATGACGGATGAGGCACTCTCGGAAGCCGTGGAACCAGGCACGCCAGGGCCTCGGGCGCGGCTGAAGCTGGTCTCCCGCTTACGCGATGCCGGGCTCCCCTGCGGTGTTATGGCGATGCCTATCCTGCCGTGGCTGTCCGACAGTGACGAAGCCCTTGATTCCCTGTTCGCTTCGTTGGCCGCGGCCGGTGCCACGGGCGTCACCGCCGGCGCCCTCTACCTGAAGCCGGGAACACGCGAGTGGTTCATGCAGTGGATTGCCAAGAACCATCCGGAACTGGCTGGCCGCTACCGGCGCCTCTATGACACAGGGTCCTACGCGTCGAAGGAATACCGCACCTGGCTCGCCGCAAAGGTGCGCTATTTCAAGCACCGGCATGGCTTCACCAGCGGCCACGGCTTCAGCCACCGCGATCTGGCAGACGATCCCCGAGGCGAGGAAGCCCAGTATCCGGAAGGAATCCTGCCTGTCCCCGGGACAACAGGCGCTGACTTTCGGAACGCCGACGAAGCAACAGCGCTCCGTCAACCTACCCTGTTCTGACGTCAGGATTTCAACGCGCGTGCGTGTCTGGCTGCTGCGCGCTGAGTGAGTGCAGGAGGGCTTCGACAATGGGGAAATCGGCCGGGATCCAGGGCAGGTCCAGCACTTCCCGGTGGTCCGTCAGCGCGACCCAGCGTAATGCGTCGTGGTCCTCGAGGGGTTGCGGCTCGCCCTGGATAATTTCGGCCAGCCAGACCCGCATGCTTGCCCGGTCGTTCAGCCGCCATCCGGTGGCCGCCGCTGCCGGGAGCTCGAGCCCCAGCCGGACACGCACGCCGAGCTCCTCACTCAGTTCCCGGTGCAATGCGGCCTCGCATTCCTCACCGGCGTCCACTTTCCCGCCGGGAAATTCCCAGAGCCCAGCGAACTGCTCGGGAGCAGTCCGCCTGGCCACCAGTATGCGGGCAGGGTTCGCCAACGAGTCCACTATTGCTCCGCCAACTACCTGTATCAGTCCACTCACCGCCCCAGTCTATGAGGGAGAATGGTTTGCGGACCCTCCCCCAGCATCCCCTTTGAAAAGCAGGCCCATGAGTAGCGTCGTCCAAACCTCCACCGCATCCAAGGCGAAGTCTCCACACGTTGGCGCAGCGATTTTCGCACTGGCAATGGGCGGCGTCGGAATCGGTGTCACGGAGTTCACCATGATGGGCCTGCTGAAAGAGGTGGAACAAGGACTCGGCATCAGCACCCCGGAGGCCGGACACCTCATTTCCGCCTACGCCCTCGGAGTTGTGGTGGGCGCGCCGCTGCTCGCCGCAGTCGGTGCCAAACTGCCACGCAAATACCTCGCACTGGGCCTCATGTTGTTCTTCACGCTGGCCAACCTGACGTCCTATGTTGCTCCCGATTACGGGAGCATGCTGGTTTCCCGGTTTGCGGCCGGGCTGCCGCACGGCGCATTCTTCGGGGTCGCGGCTGTGATCGCCGCCTCTCTGGTTTCCCCCACGCGTCGGGGTTGGGCCATCTCCATGGTGATGGCGGGCCTCTCCGTTTCGAACGTTATCGGCGTGCCCGCGGCCACCTGGGTGGGCCAGACCTTCGGCTGGCGGCTGCTGTTCCTCCTCGTAGGAGGCATTGGCTTGCTGACACTGGTGCTGCTGTGGCGCTATGTCCCATACCAGGCCCCCCATCCTGACGCGAGCATCCGCCGCGAACTCGGTGCGCTCAAGCGGCTCCAGGTGTGGCTGGCCATCCTGATCGGCATCGTGGGTTTTGGTGGCTTCTTCGCGACCTACACCTACATTGCGCACACCATGACCCTGGTGGCCGGTATTCCGGGATCGCTGTTGCCCATTGTGGTGGCACTCTACGGACTGGGCATGGTGGCCGGAACAGTCGTCGGCGGCAGGCTGGCCGACAAGTCAGTGATGGGGACGCTGTACTGGGTCCTGCCCGGGATCGCCGTCGCACTGGTGGTTTACGCGGTGGCTGTGCACTGGCCCTGGTCAGCCCTGGTGATGGTCTTTGTGGTTGGAGCGTCCGGCTCCATGCTGATCCCGGCCCTGCAGACGCGTTTGTTGGATGCGTCGCCGGACGCCCCCCTCCCTGGCTTCTTCGCTCAACCACGCCGCGCTCAACGTTGCCAATGCCCTGGGCGCCTTCCTGGGCGGCCTAGTGATCGCCTGGGGCTGGGGCTTCGTGGCACCCGCGCTCGTGGGCGCCGTGTTGGCAGTCCTGGGCTTTGGCATCGCGGTGACCAGCGGCGTCCTGGAACGCAAAAAGCCGCTGGCCGCCTGATTCTGGGAACGGGCGGGCAGCGGCTTCACCGAAGCATTCGGTGCGCTGAGGAAGGAACGTCAGGCCTGCGGGTCCTGAGCCCCGGCCTCCGCGGCTATCTGGCCTGCACCGGGAACCTGACCGGCGCCTGAGACCCCGTCCGTGCGACTGTCCTCGCGGTGCAGATCCGGTTCGAGGTAGATCACCCGGGCCATCGGAACGGCGGTGCGGATTCGGGACTCCGCACCATCAATCGCGGCGGCGATGTCCCGGCCGGTTTCTGCGGCACCCACGGAGATCTTGGCGGCCACCAGCAGCTCCTCCGGTCCGAGGTGAAGGGTCTTGAGGTGGATGATCCGGTTGTGTCCCCCGGCCTCGATGGCCTCACTGATGCGGGCCACGTCATCCCGGGTGGCGGACTCGCCCAGCAGCAAGGACTTGGTTTCGATAGCCAGCACCACAGCGATGGCCACGAGCAGCAGGCCGATCATGCCGGTACCCGCGGCGTCCCAGATCCCGTTGCCGGTGACGAGGGTCATGCTCACACCCACGAGCGCGAACACAAGGCCAAGAAGCGCCCCGAGGTCTTCCAGCAGGATGACCGGCAGTTCCGGCTGCTTGGCCGTGCGCACAAAGCTCACCCAGCCCTGCTTGCCGCGGACGTGGTTGGATTCGATGATGGCCGTCCTGAACGAGAAAGACTCAGCAACAATGGCGCCGATCAGCACCGCCAAAGGAACCCACCAGAAGTCCCCTTCGATGGCGTGCGGGTGCTGCAGCTTCTCCCACGCTTCGAACAGTGCAAAAAGCCCACCCACGCTGAAGAGCACGATCGAGACGATAAAGGCGTAAATGTAGCGTTCACGGCCATACCCGAACGGGTGCTTCGGGCTGGCTGCCTTTCTGGCGCGCTTGCCGCCGATCAGGAGCAGCAGTTGATTGCCGGAGTCGGCAATCGAGTGGATGGCTTCGGCCAGCATCGACGAGGAAGCCGTCAGAAAAAAGGCCACGAATTTCAGGACGGCGATGGTCAGGTTTGCGGCTAGGGCCGCGACGATCGCCTTGGCACCGCCATTTGCAGCCACGGAGGCTTCTCCTCTTCACAGGTTTCAAGAACAAGCAGGGATATTCGCGGCGCCGCAGTCGGCTCCGCCCACGAATACCGTACCTTTTCGGGTGCAGAAGACGCACTTCTGACATCCACTAAGCCTGCTGACATCGGAGGGGCCGTATGTTAGCTTGAACACTAATCGGGACGTTTAGTCCCGACGAATATGAAGGAGGAGACATGGGTTTTCTTGCTTGGATTATTCTCGGCCTCATCGTAGGGGCCATCGTGAAAGCCGTTATGCCGGGCAAAGTCGGCGGCGGCTGGGTGACGAGTCTCGTGCTCGGCGTTGTCGGCGCGATTGTAGGCGGCTGGATTGGCAGCCTCCTGTTCGGCAAGGGTGACCTTGCCTTCTTTGATCTGGGTACCTGGATCCTGGCCATCGTAGGCGGCCTGGTAGTTGCCGGCGTCTACGGCGCCATCACAGGACGCAGCAAGAGCACACGGGCGCCCTGATACCCCTACCTCACCTGATTCATACAGCAAGGGCCCCGGAGAACTTCCGGGGCCCTGCCTTTTAAGTCACGTGTTCAGTCACGCTTTCTGGGACCTGGCACTCGCGTAGAGGCACACCGTTGCCGCCGTGCCGAGGTTCAAGCTTTCGGCTGCGCCGTATACGGGCACGGCCACCCGGTGATCGGCCAAGGCCAGTTCATCTTCGGCGAGCCCCTGCGCTTCGTTTCCGAACAGCCACGCTGTGGGACCCTCCAGGGCGAACAGCGATTCGACGCCAGGGCCTGCGATCCGGCGGGCGGCGTTTTCGTCCTGGAGCGTATCCAGGTTGACGTCACCGTCACCGTCGGCGGCCAGTATGCCAATTCCCCGCGCACGGCAGGCGGCTGCCACTTCCGCGATATCGGCACCCAGGACCACGGGCAGATGGAACAGGGAACCGGCGGTGGAACGGACGGCCTTGGGGTTATAGATGTCAACGCTGGACGAGGTCAGGATGACGGCGTCCGCCCCGGCCGCGTCAGCAGCCCGGAGTACAGTGCCGGCGTTGCCCGGGTCCCGGACCTGACACAGCACTGCAAGCAGCCGAGGGCCGGCGTCGAGGACCTGCTCAAGGCTCACGTCCAGGAAACCGCAGACCGCGAGAATGCCCTGCGGGGTAACCGTGTCCGCCATCGCGGCCAGCACTTCGTCGGTAGTGAGGTATGCGTCAATGCCCTCCGCGAGAGCCTCCAGGTCCGGGTGCCGGTCGAGGCAGGCCTCGCTCGCGTACACCTCATAGACGGCGCCGGGCTCGCCCGCTGCAATCCTTTTCTGGTGCAGAGTGAGGGCCTCACGGACAGCTTGGGGACCCTCCGCCAGAAACTCGCTGCGCTTTGAACGGGCCGGGCGCCCGGCAAGCTGTGCCACCTTCCTCACCCGATCAGCTCGGGGGTTGGAGAGTGGAAAGTCTTGCGGGCGCCCGGTTTCGTTCATACAAGAACCTTAGTGGCTTCAGCCACCAGTCCTCGAACTGGCGTGGGTGCTACTTGGCAGCCACGTCAGCGGCAGGCTTTGCAGCCTTGGCCTTGGGTGCCTTGGGGGCTGCGGCTTCGACGGCCGGAGCGGACGTGTCGGCAGGCAGGGAATCCTTGGCGATCTTCACCAGCGCGGCGAATGCGTTCGCATCCGAAACGGCCAGCTCAGCAAGCATACGGCGGTCAACCTCGACCTCAGCGGCCTTCAGGCCCTGGATCAGACGGTTGTAAGTCAGGCCGTTGGCGCGGGATGCAGCATTGATGCGCTGGATCCACAGGCGGCGGAAGTCGCCCTTCTTCTTCTTGCGGTCGCCGTAGCTGTACACAAACGAGTGCAGCAGCTGCTCTTTAGCCTTGCGGTACAGGCGTGAACGCTGTCCACGGTAGCCCTTTGCGCGTTCAAGGATAACCCGGCGCTTCTTGTGGGCGTTGACCGCCCTCTTCACACGTGCCACGTGCGTACTCCTTCGAAAATTCTGATCCCAAGCATCTACTGCCGGAACAACCGGCTGGCCTGAGAAGCCTTTTTGGTAGTTGACTGCTGCCAGGTGGCATCAGTCAGAGAACTTGGAACTTAGATGCCGAGCATCTTCCGGATGACCTTAGCGTCACCCTTGAAGACAATCTTGTCGCCGGCGAGGCGACGAGTCAGCCTGGAGGACTTGTGCTCAAGGTAGTGGCGGCGGTTGGCCTGCTGGCGGCGCAGCTTGCCGCTGCCGGTCAGCTTGAAGCGCTTCTTAGCACCACTGTGGGTCTTCATCTTCGGCATGGGAACCGATCTCCTTACGTGTCCACAGACATTGTCTGCAGTTCTTTCGAGCCGCCGCCCCTGCAGGCGGCATGCTGGTTGCGTACTGCAGGAGGATAACCTCCCGCAGCTTTGAACTAGGTAGTCTTCTTGCCAGCCGGCTTCGGAGCTGCCTTGGGGGCAGGCCTTGCAGCAGGCTTCGGCGCTGCCGGCCGGGCGATCGGCTTAGGCATCGGCACCGGCGGCCTCGGAGCTGCCGGAGCCGCAGCTTCGGCGGGCTTGGCAGCGACAGGAGCCTTGACGGGTGCCGGGGCTGCCTTGGGAGCCTCACGCTTGGGAGCAGCGGCCCTCGGGGCAGCCTGCTTGGGCGCCTCCTGGACGGCGGCTTCCTTCACGGGTGCTGCCTTGGCGGCGGTTTCCTTTGCAGGAGCTTCCTTCGCGGCGGCTTCCTTGACGGGAGCTTCCTTCGCTGGCGCTTCCTTGACAGGGGCCTCGGCTTCCGGAGCGGCTTCAGCAGGCGCCTCAGGAGCTTCAGACTGTGCCGCCGGAGCTTCGGTTTCCGGCTCCGTGGTGATGGCGAAACCTTCCGGAAGAAGGTCAGCCAGCGACTGCGTGAGCGGCGCCTGGTCGTCGCCGGACACGTCGATGCGGCCGCCACCCGTAGCTTTCGCTTCGTTCTGCGCCTTGGCCTCTGCACGCTGCGATGCGCGGCGTGCCTCGGCCTTGGCTTCGGCCTTGTTCTTCAGCGGGCCCACGACCATGACCATGTTGCGGCCATCGATACGGGGGCTGGACTCCACAACGCCCACTTCGGCGACATCGTCAGCGAAGCGCTGGAGCAGGCGGATGCCCATCTCCGGACGCTGCTGCTCACGGCCGCGGAACTGGATCATGGCCTTGACCTTGTCACCGGCACCGAGGAAGCGCAGTGCATGGCCGCGCTTGGTCTCGTAGTCGTGGGTGTCAATCTTGAGGCGGAAGCGGATTTCCTTCAGAACAGTGTTGGTCTGGTTCTTCCGTGCTTCACGTGCCTTGACGGCGGCCTCGTACTTGTACTTGCCGAAGTCCATCAGCTTGCACACCGGAGGCTTGGCCTGCGGTGCAACTTCAACGAGATCAAGATCGGACTCGGCAGCCAAACGCAGGGCATCGTCAATACGGACGATTCCTACCTGTTCACCTGCAGGACCGACCAACCGCACCTCGGGGACGCGGATACGCTCATTGATTCTTGGCTCGCTAATGTTAAAGCTCCTGTGATTGATGTGGTATTCACCGGCAAATAGAGAAGGCCCCCAATTGCCGGAGCAATCGAAGGCCTCGATGATCGGATGCACCGACCTCAGCAGAGGCAGTGCGCACTTCCCCAGGCTCAATGCCGGATGGAACTGTCCGACCGGTACCCGGCAACCTTGCTTCCTCAGGAATTACTTCCGGCGGGGAAAACGGCTGACGCGGGTGGGAGAGTACTCCGCTTGCAAACTGCATGTCATTCTACAGAACAAATCCCGCCTAACGCAGCTAAGCGTTGGTGGGACCTTCCACAGCGAAATAACGACATCCAGTCGGTCTGTGACAAGCTTACCAGTATGAGCACCCCAGACAGTAATTCACACGTTTTCGAGGCCCCGGCCGCCAAGGCTGACGTGACCCAGCAAATCCGCGATATCTCGAAGGTGCCGGCCATCGAGGTCATCACCACCGCCGCCGTGCACCTGATGAGCGCGGCAGCGGTCAAGCTGGGCCTCGCCGCCGAGGACAATGCAGAGGAACTCAAGGACCTGGACGAGGCCCGCAAGCTCATCACCGCCCTTGCCGGACTCGTGACCTCAGCGGCCCCCGAAATCGGATCCCAGCACGCCGGCCCGTTGCGCGATGGCCTGCGTTCCCTGCAGCTCGCGTTCCGCGAGGAGTCCATCATCCCGGATGCCCCGGGCAAGGGCCCGGGCGAGAAGTACACCGGCGCCGTCAACTAGAACCAGCCAGCAAACTTCACAAAGTACGACGACGGCGGCGGACGGTCCACACGGACCCTCCGCCGCCGTCGTGTTTCAGGCAGCGGCGCGGCGGCGGCGGTGGGCCTGGAGCAGCAGTCCCACCAGGCAGAGCAGAACGCCGGCCACGCCCACGGAGACAAAGCCGCCGGATGGTCCCATCCCGTCGATGAAAATCCCGGCAAGGGGCGCCCCGAGCGCCACACCGGCAGTCAGCGCAGAGCCGTACCAGCCCATCGCCTCGCCGCGGCGGTCCTCCGCCACCAGGTCTGCCACATGTTCGGAGGCGGCCGACAGGACAGGGGCGCACAACAGGCCCGGAAGGATCGAGACGAAGGCCAGCGTCCAGGTGTCCTGGGCGAAGCCCATCGGGATAGTCAGGGCCGCCATCCCCAGCAGCAGGAGGATCGGCGAAACTGGACGGTGCATGGCCCCGTAGACCAGTCCGCCGGCCACCGATGCGGCGCACCAAAAGAGGAACACAATGCCGAGTTCGCCCTGGTGCCCGCCTGTTTCCAGGGCAGCAACAATGCCAACGTCCGTGCCGCTGAGCACCATGCCGGTTCCAGCCGCCACGGCGAATACGGCCGCTACAGTGGCCGTGAGCCAGGCGAAGTTGTGGGCCACCTTGCCGCGCAGCCCCGCCGACCCTCTGCGGATGCGTTCTGCCCCGGCCGGGACGAGGTCTGCCGCTGCTTCCTGGAGGTGTGCTGGTGCGGCGGAAACCACAGCCACTTCCGCGGCGTGGCGCTGGTCTGCCTGGCACTCCTCAGTCTGCGTGGCACTTCGGGTGGGCGGGTTGAACCACATCAGGAACAATCCGGCCAGTGACGTGGAAACGCCCACCACGGTGAGTCCCAGAGCGGTGAAGCCGCTGGTGGCCACAACGGCTCCGGCGGCAGGCCCGATCATAAACACCATCTCCGTGGCGATCGAGTCCAGCGCAAAAGCGGTCCGCCGCTGATCGCCGTCCGCGAGGACGCCCAGGGACTGGCGGATCACACTGAAGATCGGCAACGTCAGCAGGCCGCCGACGAACACCAGCGGAAGCAGCCACTGGTAGGACACGTGCGGCACCATGGACCAGATGAGGGCCTCTGACACCACTGACGGAATCAGCGCCCGGCGCAGGCCAACAGTGTCCACGCGCCTGCCGCGCCATGGTGCGCCAACGGCAATGCCGATGGTCATAACAGCCGCTGCGGCGCCGGCTGCTGCGTACCCCTGGTCCAGGGTCAGGACGATATGCAGGGTCAGCAGCAGGCCTGCCGCGGAGTGGGGGATGCGGGCGATCATGCCGACCAGCAGCAGCCGCCGGATGGGCCGGTGGGCCAGCAGCTCCCGGTAAAGAGCGAAGTTCACGGAAAATCCTTTGGGTCTGCCCGCGGCAGCCCGGGATCTCCGCGCCAACCGTCAGCTATTGTGCCGCGCGCCGCAACTTGATTTCGATCGAGTCAACACGCTCTCCAAACAATACATTCCGGGACCATGCCTGCTGGAGGCCGGACACCAGGTCCTGTACTGCCAAAGCGTCCAACCCATCCTCAAGGTGGAGCAGCACCTGAAGTTCCGGCCCGGCACCGCCCCCGGTGAGCGTGGCACCGGTACCGGTGAGGACGGCGACGCCGGAACCCGGGAGGAGGGCAAGCTTGCGCACCGCAGGGAAGGCGGCCGTTGCCTCAGCCATCTCGGCTGCCAACGCCGCGTCTGTGTAGGAAGGGATCCACTCCCGTTGTTGGGCCAGCGCCCAGACGGCGGGCCGCCGGACCACGAACGTGACCTCCGAGCCCGGATCGAGCACCAGCAGCTCGGCCCCCTCGGCCACGGCTGAGAGGGCAGCCCTGGCGGCGTATACCGCCACCGGCCGGGCTTCGGGGTGCCAGGCAGCCAAGGCATTCGCCGAGCTGAACGCCGGCATGGCCGTCCGGCCGTCGGCGGCCTTCAGGGTGACCAGCGCCATGTCCGCCTGTTTGTCCGACGTCAGGCCGTCGACGCCGGCCGCTTCCTCGCCGAGCTGGGCGATGATCGGGATAAAGACTCGGGCGGTGGCCAGCGAGGCCACCACAGCCGCTTCGTCGCCGTTGCCGTCAACCAGAGCCGCGACGGCGGCGAGGTAGCCTGCGTCGGCCGTGCCGTCGTCGTCCTCGAAGTTATGGATCCTGCCTTCGTCCCCGGCGAGGCTCCGGCCTTCCCACGGCCGGCCGGCCGAGTCAGTACGGCCGCCCGCGCCCGCCAAAGCCGCCGCAATGTGTCCGGGCAGATGGCGCGGCGGCGGCGATTCCGCTGCCGGATCGGCGTTGTGCGTGCTGTCCACGGAACCGCCTAGCGGCGGCCGGCGACGTCGAGGGCTTCGGGGAGCGTGAAGGCACCGGCGTACAGCGCCTTGCCCACGATCGCGCCTTCCACGCCCAGCGGCACCAGGGAGCGCAGCACTTTCAAGTCGTCCAGGCTGGAGATGCCGCCGGAGGCGACCACCGGTTTGCCGGTCTTCTCCACCATCTGGCGCAGGAGTTCAACGTTGGGACCCTGCAGTGTGCCGTCTTTCGTAACGTCAGTGACAACGTACCGGGAGCACCCGGCTTCTTCGAGCCGGCCCAGGACCTCCCAGAGGTCGCCGCCTTCTTTGGTCCAGCCGCGGCCTGCCAGCGTGGTTCCGCGGACGTCGAGGCCGACGGCGATCCTGTCGCCAAAGCGGTCGATGGCACTGCGGGTCCACTCGGGGTTTTCCAGCGCCGCTGTGCCGAGGTTGACGCGGGCAACGCCGAGGGCCAGCGCCGCTTCGAGGGATTCGTCGTCCCTGAGTCCGCCGGACAGCTCCACCTTGATGTCAAGCCGGCCCACCAATTCACGGAGCAGCCCGGCGTTCGAGCCCCGGCCGAACGCGGCGTCGAGGTCCACCAGGTGTACCCATTCGGCGCCCTGCTCCTGCCAGTTGAGGGCTGCCTCCAGCGGTGTGCCGTAGTTCGTCTCGCTGCCGGCTTCGCCTTGGACCAGCCGCACGGCCTGTCCGTTTACGACGTCGACGGCGGGCAGCAGTTCAAGAACCGGCAGATCGGTTGCGGTGGTCATCTCAAATCCTTTTGGGTGTTGGGTTGCTCGTGGAAGCGGAACTGGGGGTTGCGTGGGCTAGGTTCCAGGAAGCGTCAGCAGGTACGCGGCCAGCAGCGCCATGCCGGCCAGGACGTAGAAGCCCACCTGGGTCCAGAGCGGTTTGTGCTGCTGCCTGAAGGACAGTGCGCCGCCCACCAATAGGCCGGCCAGGCCCATCAGGACAATCGACCACATCTAGGCGGCGTCCGTGGCAGCTGGCTTGCGAAGGCCGTCCACCCAGTTGCGCAGCAGCCGTGCACCGGCGTCGCCGGATTTTTCCGGGTGGAACTGGGTAGCGCAGAGCGGTCCGTTCTCCACTGCGGCAATAAAGCGCGCGCCATGCTCTGACCAGGTCACCAGGGGCGCAGTCATCCGCGGCTGGATCACGTCGAAGTTCCAGTCCTGGACACCATAGGAGTGAACGAAGTAGAAGCGCTGGTCCGCGACGCCGGCGAAGAGTTTGGATCCTTCCGGAACGTCAACCGTGTTCCAGCCCATGTGTGGCACCACCTCAGCGGGAAGGAGTTCCACCTTGCCCGGCCACTCCCCCATGCCTTCAGCTTCTGTCCCGTGCTCCACCCCGGCCTCGAACAGAACCTGCAGGCCCACGCAGATTGCCAGGACCGGCCTGCCCCCGGCCACGCGCCGGCCGATCAGCCGGATGCCGTCCACGGCCTTAAGCTCGCGCATTACAGTCTCGAACGCGCCGACGCCGGGTACCACCAGGCCGTCGGCATTAAGCACGTCCTCCGGCTTGGAGCTGAGGATGACCTCGGCTCCTGCCCGCTCCAGGGCGCGCACGGCGGACCGGACGTTTCCCGAACCGTAATCCAGGACAGTGACCGTCGGCTTGCCTTCGGGCGACACAGGCTTCTTGCCGGTTGCCGGATCGATGACGGCGCCGTCCCGGAGAATTTGGCCGCTCACAGGGCACCCTTGGTGGAGGGGATTCCCTCCACGCGGGGATCGGGCTCTACCGCAGCACGCAGGGCGCGGGCGAAGGCCTTGAACTGCGCTTCCACAATGTGGTGCGGGTCGCGGCCCGCGATGACGTTCATGTGGAGGCAGATGCCGGCGTGAAGCGTGATGGCCTCAAAGACGTGGCGGGTCAATGACCCCGTGAAGTGGCCGCCGATCAAGTGGTACTCCTGCCCGGCAGGCTCTCCGCCGTGCACCAGGTAGGGGCGGCCGGAGACGTCGACGACGGCCTGCGCCAGGGCTTCGTCGAGGGGCACGGTGGCCTCGCCGAACCTGCGGATCCCGGCCTTGTTTCCCAAGGCTGTGCGCAGAACTTCACCGAACGTGATGGCGACGTCCTCCACGGTGTGGTGGACGTCAATGTGGGTGTCACCGGTGGCTTTGACCGTCATGTCAATGAGCGAGTGCTTGCAGAGCGCCGTCAGCATGTGGTCGTAGAACGGGACAGACGTGTCGATGTCCGAAACGCCCGTGCCGTCGAGGTTAATCTCCACGAGCACTGACGATTCACTGGTGGCACGCTCCATGCGTGCGGTCCGGGGCGCGGCAGCGTTCGATCCGGTGAAGCTCATGGTCATATGTCCTTTAGGCGAAGTCAGTGATGCGAAAGCGAAGGAGATGTGCCGGCGCGCGGCGGCGCCAATACTTCAAGTTTAGGCGGGCATCCTGGCCTGGCTGGCCAGGATGCGTTCCAGCGACGTCAGGAAGGCTGTGGTCTCCGTCTCAGTTCCCGCCGTGACACGCAGGTGGCCGGGGATGCCGACGTCGCGGATCAGCACGCCGTCGTCCAGCAGCCGCTGCCAGACGTCATGCGGGCTGTCGAGGCCGCCGAAGAAGACATAGTTCGAATCGGAGGCGGCAGGTTTGAGTCCCATTCGCGTGAGTTCCGAGACGATGCGGTCGCGCTGCTCCTTGATGTCCTCGACGTCGGCCATCAGCGCAGTGCGGTGCTGCAGGGCGGCGAGGGCTGTTGCCTGGGTGATGGCCGAAAGGTGGTACGGCAGCCGGACCAGGCGCAGTGCGTCCGTGACTTCAGGAGCGGCGGCCATGTAGCCCAGACGGGCGCCCGCGAGGGCGAACGCCTTGCTCATGGTGCGGGACACAATGAGGCGCTCCCGGCCGGGCAGCAACGTAAGGGCGCTCGGCGTTCCGTCGTGGGCGAACTCGTGGTAGGCCTCGTCAACGATGACGATGGTATGGCTGGCCTCGCCGGCCTCGTACACGGCCTCCACGACGTCCAGGCCCAGCCCAGTGCCGGTGGGATTGTTCGGCGAGCAGAGGAAAACGATGTTGGGCTGAAGCTCTTTGACCTGCAACGCGGCCGACTCGGCACTGAGCCCGTAATCGTCGGCCCGCTGCCCGACGATGTACCCGGTGTCCGTGCCGCTGGCCAGGAGCGGATACATGGAGTACGTGGGCGGGAATCCCAGGGCCGTCCGCCCGGGTCCGCCGAAGGCCTGGAGAATCTGCTGGAGGACCTCGTTGGACCCGTTGGCCGCCCAGATGTTGGTGGCATCCAGACCGTGGCCGAGATATTCGGCCAGCGCTTCCCGGAGTTCGGTGAACTCACGGTCCGGGTAGCGGTTGAGGCCCGCCGCGGCTTCCGTCACGGCCACGCTGATCGCGGCCCGGACGTCCGCCGGGACGCCATGGGTGTTTTCGTTGACGTTCAGCAGGATAGGTACATCCAACTGCGGGGCACCGTACGGGGTCAGTCCGCGGAGGTTGGTCCGGAGGGGAAGTCTGTTCAGACGCTCTAGCTGGTCATTCACCTGAACAGTTTAGGTCCGAAGCAGACGGCCGGAAAATGTGACGGCCTGCGGCGGCACACGCCCGAGCCCGCAGGCTCTTTACCTGGTGGGGACGAAGAGTTGCTGTCCGGGGACAACGCCGCCGGCGGAAAGGTTGTTCAACTGGGCAATATCCGCGATGACATCACGGGGATCACGCTCGGGCGCAACGGTACTGGCGATGGCCCAGAGTGACTGGCCGGCCTGCACCGTGACCGAGACTGTTGGCGTTAGCGACAGGTCGGCGGCAGAATCGGCGGCCTTTGCCGGGGCGTTGAGGAAACCTGCCAGGGAAAGCAGGATTGCGGCAAGAATCACCAGCGGGATGCCGATGAGGACAATCCGGCCCCTGCGGGTCAGGCGCAGCGGCGGCAACGGTTCCCTGCGCTGCCTTGGCGCCGAACCCGACGTCGAAACGGGTTCGGACCACTGCCGCGAGGTGAGGTCCTGCACGGAAATGAACTGCGGACGCGAGTCCTGCGAAGCAGATAAAGCTGACATGAAATGAGCCCTCCTGGACCATACTGTGCTGCCCGGCGCGCCCTCCGCGTCCACTTGCCGGTACCGGCCTGAGCCGTCCATAGATTCGAATATTCGAATCCGCAAGCAACGAGTAGAACACATGTTCGAACTTTGCTTCTTCATTTTTAGCACTTATCAACGAATATTGTCGAGACTCGCTAGAACAAATGTTTGAAAAAGCCCTGTGGCTGGCCTACGTTTGGATGAAAGAACAACCACCTCTGTAGTTCATCAGCAGGTTCTGACAATCAACTCCGACACCAGCCCCGGGGCGTTCCAGGCACCAGCGGCCGGAGCGGAGCCGGGCAACCGAAAGGCATTGGCGAACATGGCAGCACCAGCCGCCGAGGGCAAGGCGACACCGCAGCGCCGCCAACCCCCACGGACTCCCAAGGGGCTCACCGCCCGCCAAAAGAAGATCCTTGAAACCATCCAGCGCTCGGTGAATGACAACGGCTATCCGCCGTCGATGCGTGAAATCGGTGACACCGTGGGCCTGGCGAGTTTGTCGAGCGTGACCCACCAGCTCTCGCAACTGGAGAAGCTGGGATACCTTCGCCGGGACCCCAAGCGTCCGCGCGCCATGGAAGTCCTGATGCCGTTGACGCTTGACGGCGGGTCCCCTAAGGCGAACGGGACAACCAAGCCCTCAGTCCTGCACGGCATCGGCGGGACGGTCACCGAACTTCCCTCTGCCATGGACACCGCGATGGTGCCGTTGGTGGGCCGGATCGCGGCCGGCGGGCCCATCTTTGCTGACCAGGTGGTGGAAGATGTGATGCCCCTGCCCCGGCAGCTCGTGGGCCAGGGTGAGCTCTTTATGCTGCGCGTGGCCGGCGACTCCATGGTGGATGCTGCCATCTGCGACGGCGACTGGGTAGTGGTCCGACGGCAGGCAGACGCCTCCAACGGCGATATTGTCGCGGCCCTGCTGGACGACGAAGCCACCGTCAAGACCTTCCGCCAGCGCGATGGCCACACGTGGCTGTTGCCGCAGAACACCCAGTACGAGCCCATCCTGGGCGATCACGCCACAATCATGGGCAAGGTCGTCTCGGTCCTGCGGTCGCTATAGGACCTGCGCGCAGTCAGGCGCCCTTTCCGGCCAGCCTTTCCAGGGCGGCGAACGCGGTCTTGCGGTCCGTGGTGGGCCAGAACGGCGGCAGAGCGGCGCGGAGGAATCCGGCGTAGCGCTCGGTGGCCAGCCGGGAATCAAGCACCGCCACCACACCTTTATCTCCGGTGGAACGGATCAGCCTTCCCGCGCCCTGGGCCAGGCGGATGGCCGCGTGGGTCGCCGATACCGCCATAAAGCCGTTTCCGCCGGCCTGCGCAACGGCGCGGGACCGTGCGGTCATCAGCGGGTCATCCGGCCGCGGGAACGGGATGCGGTCGATCACCACCAGCCTGCATGATCCACCCGGAACATCAACGCCTTGCCACAGGGACATGGTGCCGAACAGGCAGGTATCGGGCTCGTCCGCGAACTGCTTCACCAGGGCCGTCATGGTGGAGTCGCCCTGGCAGAGAATGCTGAGGCCAAGCCGGGGACGCATCGCTTCAGCGGCCTCCTCGGCGGCTCGGCGCGACGAAAACAGACACAGGGCGCCGCCGCCGGACGCGCGGATCAGCGCCTCAAGTTCATCGAGGGCCTCCGGCGACGCCCCGCGGCCCGGCTTGGGGAGGTGCCCTGCGACGTAGAGGATCCCTTGTTTGGGATAGTCGAAGGGCGATCCGACATCGATCCCGCTCCAGCTGGGCGCGCCCTCCCCCACCAGTCCCAAGCCGCCGGCGGTCGGTTCAAAGGCTGAGCCGATGGCCAGGGTTGCCGAGGTCAGCACAACCGTGTGGCCGGCGAACAGCCCTTCGCGGAGCTTGCCGGCAACGCTAAGCGGCGCGATGTTGACCAGGACCGGCGCAGAGTCGTCGGGCTGCGCATAGCCCTGTTGCGGATCGAAGGAACTTGCGCGGGAAAACCACACAACCTCGCGGTTTTCACGGGCCACGATCAGCCGCTCGCACAGCTCGAGGATCAGCATCAGGCGTGAGCGCGCGAGCTGCCGCCCGCCGTCGGCCGTTTGGCTGCCGTCCCCCTTGGAATCGGACAGCGCGGCGCGGCAGGCCTCACGCAATTGGTCCACACAATCCAGCTGTTCGTCGTTGAGGCCATTCGGGAGCAGCCCGTTGGGCACGCCGGCCAAGGCGAGTTCCAGGTTGGCGGCAGCTGCGTTGAGGGCATCCACAGTGATGGCCGTGTGTTTCCGAGCGCCCGACGCCGCAGCGTGGACCATTGCCACGGAGAGTTGCCCCGATACCGCACCGGTGACCCGGTCCTGCAGTTCGTGGGCCTCGTCCACCACCACAACGTCGTATTCGGGAAGCACTGCCAGGCCTTCAAAGGCGCTGACAGCGAGCATGGCATGGTTGGTGACCACAACGTCGGCCTCGGCGGCGTCGTGGCGAGCCAGTTCGCTGAAGCATTCGGCTGCCATGGGGCATTTTTGGGCCCCCAGGCATTCCATGGACGTCACCGAAACTTGCCGCCAGGCCCGGTCAGTAACGCCGGGCAGGAGTTCGTCACGGTCGCCCGTGGTGGTCTTCTCCGCCCACTCGCGCAGGCGCACCACTTCCTTGCCCAGCTGGGACGAGGGCCCGCCCAATGCGGCGGCGAAATGCGGGACGCTGGTGTCTTCGCCGAGGGAGAACAGCTGGCCCTCGGCGGGTTCCTCGGAGGGGAACCCGCCTTCGAGCTTGTGCTGGCAGACATAGTTGGAGCGACCCTTGACCAGGGCCACCTTGACCGGGCGGTCCAGGGCAGGGGTGATGGTCTTCAGCAGCCGGGGAAGGTCGCGGCCCACAATCTGGGTCTGCAGCGCAAGCGTGGCCGTTGACACCAAGGTGGGTTTGTTGCTCACCAGCGAGTGCGCAATGAGCGGAATGAGGTAGGCCAGCGACTTTCCGGTCCCCGTTCCGGCCTGAACCAAGAGGTGGTCGCCGGTTTCGATGGCCTTGGCCACCTGCCTGGCCATCTCGTGCTGCCCACTGCGGCTTTGACCGCCCATGCCGGCCACGGCGCGGTCGAGCAATTCGATCACGAACTGCTCGCCGGCCGTACCTTTGACTTCCCCTGCCGCAACCTCAGTCATGGTTGATGAAGGGTTCCAGTTCAGCCGCAAGGCCCTCACGCACCATCACCAAAACACGGGTACCGTGCTCGCCGTGATCCAGGCTCAGGATCTCGGCATCGGTCTCGTGCAGTTTGCTGATCAGGTCACCGCGGTCGTAGGGAATAAGGAGCTCCAGCTTCACGCCGGGCCGCGGAATCCCCTCACTGATGGCATGCAGCAGTTCGGGGATCCCCTGGCCTGTGCGTGCCGAGACCACTACGTGGCGCGGCTCGCGCTGCTTGAGGCGCTCCACCACAAAAGGATCCGCGGCATCGGCCTTGTTCAGGACAATGATTTCGGGCACCTTGCGGGCATCCACTTCGCTGAAGACCTTGCGGACAGCGGCAATCTGGCCCTCGGGGTCCGGGTGGGACACGTCCACCACGTGCAGGATCAGATCCGCGTCAGCCACTTCCTCCAACGTGGAGCGGAAGGCCTCCACCAGCTGGGTGGGCAGTGAACGGACAAAACCCACGGTGTCCGCCAGGGTGTAGCCGAGGCCATCGGAGGTCTCTGCCTTTCGCACGGTGGGATCCAGGGTGGCGAAGAGTGCGTTCTCCACCAGCACGCCGGCGTCGGTCAGCCTGTTCAGCAGCGATGACTTCCCGGCGTTGGTGTACCCGGCAATCGCAACCGAAGGCACTGAATTACGACGGCGGTTGGCCCGCTTGGTCTCCCGCGCCGGCTTCATTGCAGCGATCTCGCGCCGCAGCTTGGCCATGCGGGTCCGGATCCGGCGACGGTCCAGTTCGATTTTTGTTTCACCCGGTCCGCGCGAACCCATGCCGGCGCCAGCGCCGCCCACCTGGCCACCGGCCTGGCGGGACATCGATTCACCCCAGCCACGCAGTCGTGGCAGGAGGTATTCGAGCTGCGCCAGTTCCACCTGGGCCTTGCCTTCACGGCTCTTGGCGTGCTGGGCAAAGATGTCCAGGATCAGGGCCGTGCGGTCAATGACTTTGACCTTGACAATGTCCTCGAGGCTACGCCTCTGGGACGGTGCCAGTTCGGCATCCACCACAACGGTGTCAGCCCCGGTGGCCATCACGATTTCCTTGAGCTCGAGGGCCTTTCCGGAACCCAGGAACGTGCCCGGGTCCGGTTTGGCACGGCGCTGCACCATCCCGTCCAGGACTTCCGAGCCTGCTGTTTCGGCGAGGGCGGCGAGCTCACGCAGGGAATTCTCCGCGTCCGCCAAGGTGCCTTCGGACCATAGCCCAGCCAGGACCACACGTTCGAGCCGCAGTTGCCGGTATTCGACCTCGGTGACATCTTCGAGTTCGGTGGACAGCCCGGCCACGCGCTTCAGCGCCCGGCGTTCCTCCCGGTCCTGCTGGTCGCCGTCGTAGCTGGTGTGTTCGTCGTCCAAGCGGGAGATCGCCTGGGCCCTGCCGAACACGCTCTTGTCACCGTCTGCGGCGGTGACGTTCCTGGCCGGTACGTCCTTGGCGAGAATCCGGTCGATGACAGCTTGGATCTCCTCGGGACTCATGTCCTGGGCTGCTGGATCTGAACCGGTGTTGGGCTGGCTGGTCATGGTCTCCTTTGAAGTTTCGGCATTTTCAGAATAGTGCCGATCGTTGTTCAGTGGTGAAGTATTCGCGCTGGGCTGACGGCTTGCAGTCATCCGGGCCTCCTGGTCTGCTGCGCGCCGGTCGGGACCGGGCCGCGCAGGGAGTCTTCGCATCCGGGGATGCGTGGAGTGGTGGAAGCGCGGGCAAAACAGCAAGGACCGGCGGCGGCAGATCGCTCGAGTATTGCCCGGCGGCATACCAGATACGGAAAACCTGGCATGTGGCGCACTTGCGGAAGGTTAATACCTGCATCGCTGCGGGGCACGGCTTCGGAACAGGCGGCGTCCGGGAGGGACACCGGCCGTGCCGGCTACTCGAAGATCAAGAACATGGGTTCAAGATTAGCAGAAGCGGTGCCCGCGGTTTCGCATTGTCCACCCCGGCCAACTAATCTGGCCAGTTATGGAGTCCGCACACTATTTCAGCGCATCGCCCGCCGGGCCGTTCACCCGCAAGCCGCTCACCGTGGAACTGGCCGGCGAGACACGCACGCTGCAGACGTCCGGCGGCATCTTCAGCCCCGACGGCATCGACAAGGGGACGGCGGTGCTCCTGGCCGAGGTCCCGGCCCCGGACCCCACAGGCAACCTCCTTGACATCGGCTGCGGCTGGGGGCCCATTGCCCTGACCCTCGCATTGCGGGCGCCACACGCCAAGGTCTACGCCGTGGACGTCAATGAACGCTGCATCACGCTGACCAACGAGAATGCGTCCCTGCTGGGCCTGGGCAACGTGCTGGCCAGCACTCCGGAGGCGGTGGACCCGGACCTGCGCTTTGACACGATCTGGTCCAATCCGCCCATCCGGATCGGCAAGGATGAACTCCACAGCCTCCTGAAGCTGTGGCTGCCCCGGCTGGCGCCGGGCGGCTCCGCGTGGCTGGTGGTCCAAAAAAACCTGGGCTCGGATTCGCTTCAGCGCTGGCTCGCGACGGAACTGGATGCATCCTTCGCCGTGAGCCGGGAGTCCACGTCCAAGTCCTTCCGCATCCTTCGGGTCAGGAAAGCGTCCCAGTAGCCACAATTACGGCGGGCCCGCTGAGCTCGACGTGCTCGTGCCCGCCCGCCCCGGCGAAGAACTTGACCCCGACCACGCCGCCCGGCACGTTGACCTGCCAGGAGTCCGGCGCTTCCGCCCCGGCCCAGTGCCGGATGGCCACTGCGGCGGCGCACGCGCCTGTTCCACAGGACTGGGTCTCGCCCACACCCCGCTCATGGACGCGCATGGTGATGGTGCCGATCCCCTTGTGGACCAGCGGTTCGGCAGGCACGACGAATTCAACGTTGGTTCCATTGGCCGGCACCGGATCGACCTTCGGAGCAGTGTAGAGCCTGGTGGCTTCCAATTCGGACAGTTCAGCCAGTGCCACCACGGTGTGCGGGTTGCCCATGCTCACTGACAGGGCCGGGCGGGGCACTTCCAGGCCGTCTGCGGTTACCAGCGAGTCCATGGCTTTCGCGGTCGCGTCGCCGGGGAAAATGAATTCCCACGCGCCCATGTCCACCGCATAGCTGTCCCCTGTCCGGACCACGGTCTTGACGCCGCCGCGCGTCCCGATGGTGAGCGCGCCGCCGTCGGGCAGGTCAACCAAGCCCTCGGCACGCAGGAAGTGCACAAATACGCGGACCCCGTTGCCGCACATTTCCGAGAGCGACCCGTCGCCGTTGCGGTAGTCCATGAACCATTCGGCCTCGGGGCTGCTCAGCAGCAGCTCGCGACCTTCGGAGAGGTACCGGGAGGGGACGGCCCGGATCAGTCCGTCGCCGCCGATCCCGCGGTGACGGTCGCAGAGCGCGGCTACCTGGCCGGCGTCGATGGTGTGGACGCCGTCTGGGTCGGCGACCAGCACAAAGTCGTTGCCGGTGCCGTGTCCCTTGGAGAAGCGGAGTCCGCCCAAGGTGTGGAAGACGGGCTCTGTGGTCTCTGCGGGAGTTGCGTCCATGGTCCTAGATTACCGGCTGAGAGCCACGGCCTGGGCCGCAAGGTCCGGCGCCTGCCAGTCCAGCCAAGTGATGCGGGGATCGGCGCGGAACCACGTGAGCTGGCGCCTGGCGAACTGCCGCGTGGCCACAATGGTGTCCTCGGCAGCCTCGCCAACTGTTGAACCGCCGGCGAGCACTTTCAGGAACTGGGCATAGCCGAGGGCCCTCGGCGCAGTTTTGCCGCCGCGGAGACCGGCCGTGTCCAGCTGGCGCACTTCCCCCAACAGCCCCTGGTCCACCATGTTGTGGACCCGCAGTGCCAGCCGTTCACGGAGGACGTCGCGGTCCACGGCCAGGCCGATCTGGACGGCAGGCTGGAAATACTCCCGCTGGGGCATAAAGGAACTGAAGGGCCGGCCGGTGAGCTCATGGACTTCGAGCGCCCTGATGATCCGGCGCGCATCGGAGACACGGCCCGCTGACACCGGATCCACCTCCCGGAGCCGTGCCAGGAGGGCATCCTGGCCAGCTTCATCGAGCTCAGCCTCGAGCCGTTGCCGGAGGACAGGATCCGTGCCCGGGAATTCGAGGACGTCGAGGGCGGCCCGCACGTAGAGACCCGAACCGCCCGCCAGAATGGCTCGCTTGCCGCGCGCGTGGATATCGCTGACAATGCTCCGGGCCTGCTGCTGGAAGTCTGAAACGCTGGCCTCCTCCGTGACGTCCAGGATGTCCAGAAGGTGGTGGGGAACACCCTTGCGCTCTGCCGGCGTGATCTTGGCGGTGCCTATGTCCATCCCGCGATAGAACTGCATGGCGTCGGCATTGATGACCTCGCCGTCCAGCTCCAGGGCAAGATTCACGGCTAGATCGGACTTACCTGACCCTGTGGGACCAACAACAGCAATAACCGGAGGCTGGACCACCGGTCAGCGGCTCCGTACCGGCAGCGTGGGCATCCCCAGCGAGACTCCGGTGCGGCCGGCGCCGCCTGCGGCAGCCGGCACGGGAGCGCCGCACGAATCTGCCTGGGACCTGTCCCAGGCGTCCCCCGCGCGGGAACGCCGCAGGCTGTAGTCCTGCAACGACGGGTCGGCCACGAGGTGGAAGGCTGCGGCCTCGGTGATGGTGACGGTGACCAGGTCCCCCGGACGCGGCACCTCTGCCCCCTCGGGAACGGAGAAGTGCACCAGTCGCTGGTCCTCGGACCGGCCGGACAGCCTGTGGGTTTCTTCGGACTTGCGCCCTGAGTGGGCGGTGACCATCACTTCTACCCGGCGGCCAAGCTGCGTGGCGTTTTCCTCGGCGGCGATCCTGTCCTGCAGTGCGGTCAGGCGTTCAAATCGCTCCTGGACCACGGCCTTAGGAAGCTGGTCCGGCAAGTCCGCCGCGGGAGTACCCGGACGCTTCGAGTACTGGAAGGTGAAAGCCGTCGCGAAGCGCGACTGCTCCACAACGTCAAGGGTGGCCTGGAAGTCTTCCTCGGTTTCGCCGGGGAAGCCGACAATGATGTCAGTGGAGATGGCGGCGTGCGGGATCTTCTCGCGGACCTTGTCCAGGATGCCCAAAAACTTGGTGGAACGGTAGGACCGTTTCATGTCCTTCAGGACTTTGTCGGACCCGGACTGCAGCGGCATGTGCAGCTGCGGCATCACGTTGGGGGTTTCGGCCATGGCGTCTATGACATCGTCGGTGAAGGCGGCGGGGTGGGGGCTGGTGAAGCGGACCCGTTCCAGGCCTTTAATTTCCCCACACGCGCGCAGGAGTTTGGAGAACGCCTGCCGGTCACCGAACTCCACACCGTAGGAGTTCACGTTCTGGCCCAGCAGGGTGACTTCGATGGCGCCGTCATCCACCAGGGCCTGGATTTCAGCCAGGATGTCGCCCGGGCGGCGGTCCTTTTCCTTCCCGCGCAGGGCCGGGACGATGCAGAACGTGCAGGTGTTGTTGCAGCCGACCGAGATGGAAACCCAGCCGGAATAGACCGAGTCACGCTTTGTGGGCAGTGTGGAGGGGAAGACGTCCAGGGATTCGAGGATCTCCAGTTGGGCTTCGTTGTTGTGCCGGGCCCGGTCCAACAGTGCCGGGAGGGCTCCGACGTTGTGGGTGCCGAAGACAGCATCCACCCAGGGAGCCTTTTTCAGGATGGTCTCGCGGTCCTTCTGGGCCAGGCAGCCTCCCACGGCGATCTGCATACCCGGGTTGGCGGCCTTGACGGGCGCTAACATGCCCAGGTTGCCGTAGAGCTTGTTGTCCGCGTTTTCCCGGACCGCGCAAGTGTTGAACACCACGACGTCGGCCTGTTCACCGCTGGCCGGTACGTAGCCCGCTTCCTCGAGCATGCCGGCCATCCGCTCCGAATCATGCACGTTCATCTGGCAGCCGAACGTGCGCACCTGATAGGTACGGGGCTGCTGGAGGGCTGGGTCGGCTGACGGGGCGGTACCGGATGCGGGGGAAGGAATGGTCAAACTCACCTGTTAAGGGTACCGGGTCGCTACGGTTGCGGGATCGCTCAGGTTGCCTTATCGGCGGGGGCACCGCTTCCCCGGGCCTACAGATCCGGCAGGGCATCCGGTGCGTCTGTTTGGGTCTCCGCATGTGCGTCGAGCACCTCGCCGACGATCCGGAACGCCTGCGACGGCTGATAGCCCTTGCGGGCAAGCATTGACGCCAGCCGCCGGGTGATCTTGTCCTGCTCGGCGCGGTCCGACAAATCCGTGCCTGCCCGGAGCTTGCGTTCCACCAGGAGCCGGGCCGACACTTCCTCGTCCGCGTCGGAAAGCTGTTCCAGTGCGGCGGCAGCGGTGTCCGCGTCAATTCCTTTGTCCGCCAGTTCGCGCCGGAGGGCCCCTTTGGCGAGCTTCCGAGACTGCGACCGGCTGCGCACCCACATGTCGGCGAACTCGGCGTCGTCAATGAGGCGGACCTCCTGGAAGCGGTCCAGGACGGCTTCCGCCAAATCCTCCGGAATGTTCCGCTCGGCCAGTTTCCTAGCCAGCTGGAGCCGGCTTTTGGCCGAACTGGTCAACTGCCGGAGCACGATGGCCCGCGCCACGGACGCTGGATCCGGTTCGGCGTCTGCGTTTGCGTCGGCGTCTCCGGTGAGGGCAGCATCCGGATCGGGTCCGTCCGGCCCGAAGCCGGGGCGTCCGCCCCGTCTCCGCTGCCGTCGCCCCGATCCGGCGTCCTGCCCGGCCGCACGCCATCCGGCGCTCTGCCCGACCGTCACGTCAGGGGCATCCCTAGAAGCCGTCAACAGCCTTCAGCTTCGGCGTGTCTTTGACATCGGCTTCGGCGGGCTTGACTACCCCGACACCAAGCTTCTCCTTGATCAGGCGCTCCAGTTCGGTCGCCAGCTCGGGGTTGTCGCGCAGGAACCGGCGGGAGTTCTCCATGCCTTGGCCGAGCTGGTCGCCGTCGTACGTGAACCACGAACCCGACTTTTTGATGATGCCGTGCTCCACGCCCATGTCGATGATGCCGCCCTCGCGGGAAATGCCCTGGCCATAGATGATGTCGAATTCGGCGATCTTGAAGGGCGGGGCCATCTTGTTCTTGACGATCTTGGCCTTGGTGCGGTTACCGACGGAGTCGGCACCTTCCTTGAGCGTCTGGATCCGACGGACGTCGATGCGGATGGACGCGTAGAACTTCAGGGCCTTACCGCCGGTGGTGGTCTCCGGGGAACCGAAGAACACGCCGATCTTTTCACGGAGCTGGTTGATGAAGATGGCGGTGGTTTTGGTCTGGCTCAGGCGGCCGGTGATCTTACGCAGCGCCTGGCTCATGAGGCGTGCCTGCAAACCCACGTGGCTGTCGCCCATGTCGCCCTCGATTTCCGCGCGCGGCACCAGGGCAGCAACGGAGTCGATGACGATGACGTCCAGCGAGCCGGAGCCGATCAGCATGTCCATGATTTCCAGGGCCTGCTCGCCTGTGTCCGGCTGCGAGACCAGGAGGGCGTCCGTATCCACGCCCAGCCTGGCGGCGTATTCGGGGTCGAGGGCGTGCTCGGCATCGATGAAGGCGGCAATGCCGCCCAGGCGCTGCGCGTTGGCAACAGCGTGCAGTGCCACGGTGGTCTTACCCGAAGATTCCGGGCCGTAGATCTCCACGACGCGGCCGCGGGGCAGGCCGCCAATTCCCAAGGCCACGTCCAACGCGATGGATCCGGTGGGGATGACCTCGATGGGGGCACGGACTTCATCGCCCAGCCGCATGACCGAGCCCTTGCCGAACTGCTTGTCAATTTGTGCCAGCGCTGCGTCGAGCGCCTTTTGACGATCCGGGGCTGCCGCCATGGTTCACACCTCTAATGCTTTCTCGCTTTGGAGTGGCCTCAGCGGCCATTTCTTGGTCATCTCTGACGCTAATGGCACCCGCTGACATTCTGGCCGGATGACATCGCCTATGTGGATAACCCACTACGAAAAGCATAGCTTTACCCGAACAGGTATTCGAACAGATCCGGCGGCGTGTCAGCGCAGAAAGGGCGCACGTGAGCCTGGGGAACGATGTCCGGTTGGTGGCGGCGTCAGTCGCGCAGGGGTTTGACGTCGCGTCCCAGGCGCCGCTCCGGCGGCACATCCTGGACATCGCAGATGGCCAGCCACACCTGCCGCGGGTTCATTCCGGCCGCGAGGGCCTGGTCGGCGGTTCGCCCGCCGGCCCCGGCCAGGACCAGGGTGCTGCTCAAGACCCGGGAGTAGCCAGCCCCGAATTCGTCGTCCATAAGCCGCCAATAGTCACTGATCCGCACCAATAGAGTCTCTCACGGTCCCGGACCCTAGAATTGTTGCTATGAGCAACACTGCCGACGGCCCTCCTGCGACAGGCCTTCCCGAAACCGGCCTTCCGGCAACGTCCCCTGCGGGGACAGGTACCGACAAGGACACCGTCGATGAGGCCCTGAACACCGTGGAACACCAAATCAGTCTCTTTTGGCGGCGCGCCCGGTCGGTGTCCCATCAGCTCTCGCGGCAGGTGCACCCGGACATGGAACCGGCAGCCTACGGCCTGCTTTCGGTCATCCGGCGCGAGGGACCCATCCGGTTGACAGACCTTGCCCTGAACATCGGAGTGGGCAAGCCATCCGTCAGCCGCCAGATCGCTTTCCTGGAAAGCATCGGGCTGGTGTTCAAGGAAGCTGACCCCCTGGACGGAAGGGCGCAGTCGATCCGCCTCACCGAAAAGGGCGAGGAAAAAATGCATCAGGTCCAGGATGCGCGCCGCCAGGATTTCCGTGAGCGGCTCGGTGAGTGGCCGGTCGGGGAACTGCAGACCCTCGCCGAATACATGGCAAAGCTCAACTCCCTCTTTGAACTCGACGGTTTCGCGAAGGACCCGTCCGCCGGCGACACGGCAAAATAGCCACCACACGCAACAAAGCCTCCGGCCCATGGCCGGAGGCTTTGCTGTACTTCCTGTCTGGCTCCTGCGGACGGCTTACCGTGCGCCGGAAAGCAGGCCCTTGGAAAGTTCGTTGTTGAGTTCAGCGCTCAAATCGCGATCAAGGTCGCGGCCGTAGCGCTGTGAGAATTCCTGGGGAACGGTGTCCGGAACGGCAACGCCCTCGGCGACGGCGACACGGTCGCTGACTTCCCTGAGCATGCTGGACAGCGGCACGTCCAGGGCTGAGCAGATTGACGAGAGGAGCTCTGATGAAGCTTCCTTCTGGCCGCGCTCTACTTCGCTGAGGTAGCCCAAGGAAACACGGGCACTGTGCGAAACTTCACGGAGCGTGCGTCCCTGGCGCTGGCGTACATCGCGCAGGACATCACCGATTTCGTGACGAAGTACAACCATCTTGCGCTCCTTCTGTTCGCTCTTGGCCTGATCGGCGAGGCCCACATCCTTCCAGCGGACAACGCCGTTTATGGATACGGGCTGCTTTACCATCTGTATCGCCTTGCTCCCTCATGAGTTCGGTCCGCCGTGGAGCGAACCGTGGTGGTTTATTCATCCTAGGCGCCTCCGCTCTCCGGAAGCGACACAATGTAATAACTAATGGACACCGGGATTTGTTCCCGGCAACTTTACGCCCGGTAGCTTCAGGAAGATAGGGCCGCGATCAGGCTTTCCAGCGCAGCGCCACAAGCCTGTCCGCGGATCTCTGCGCGGTTCCCGGTGAAGGCGTATTCGACATATGACGCACCGTCCGCTGTGGCAACCCCGATGAACACCGTTCCCACCGCTTTCCCGTCGTGTTCCTCCGGGCCGGCTACTCCTGTGGTGGCAACGCCGATATCTGCATGCAGCGCAGTCCTGGCCCCGGCCGCCATGGCCGCTGCGACAGCACCGTCAACTGATCCGGCGGCGGCCAGCAGCTCTGCCGGAACGCCCAGGACGTCCACTTTGACGGAGTTCTGGTAGGCCACCACGCCGCCTTGGAGAATGCCTGAGGCTCCGGCTGTGTCGGCGAGAACGGCGCTGACCATTCCCGCAGTGAGCGACTCCGCGGTCGCTACGGTGCGGCCCATTTCCAAGGCATTTTTGACTGCCTGTTCCGCCAGGTGGTGAAGGTTGGTCACATCGGCTCCCTAGTTGCCAGTTGTAGTTTTTCCGGCCCGCTTGCCCTGTGACCGGATGCGCAGGGCTTCAATGACGTATTCGACGCCGGTCCATACCGTGATCAGCACGGCCACCATCATGACGGCGAAAGCCACCCAGACAAGCCACGGCGCCAGCGCGCCGAGCGGCAGGAGGTACAGGAAGATCGCGGCTGTCTGAACGACCGTCTTGAGCTTGCCTCCGCGCGAGGCCGGGATGACACCGTACCGGATGACAAAGAACCGAAGGGCGGTGATGCCCCATTCCCTGACGAGGATGACGATGGTGACCCACCACGGCAGTTCATTCAGGATGGAGAGCATCACCAGGGCTGAGCCGATGAGGAGCTTGTCGGCGATGGGGTCTGCAATTTTGCCGAAATTGGTGACGAGGCCGCGGCTCCTGGCGATGTCGCCGTCAAGCTTGTCGGTGTAGATGGCGACGGCGAACGCCACCACCGCGGCCCAGCGCCACGGCCCTGACTCGCTGTCCAGCCCGGGGGCGTCGGCGAGGAGGAACCAGACGAAGAACGGCACCAGGGCGATGCGCAGCATGGTCAGGATGTTGGGAAGATTCCAGATTCCTGGGCTGCTGGAGCCGGCGGCAGTTGCTTCGGTGCTAGTCACACTCCTAGGCTACCGTCCGGTGAGTGACCAAGCGTCTTCGGAACCGTCCTCGTCGTCGCCCGAGGTGCCGTCGGCGCCGTCGAAGTACTCAACCTTCTGGCTGCGCTGGTCCAGGTCCGCCTGCACGAGGTCCTCCGCATAACCGCCCTGGGCAATGTTCGCGTTGGCGTTGTCGCTGAGCGCTGCCGTCTGTGAATCAGCAACGGCCAGGGCGTCCTGGCCCTTCATGGCTGCCAGCACCGATGCGAGGTCGTCCGGCTTCACCAGGACGTCGCGTGCCTTGGACCCTTCGGAGGGGCCAACCACTCCCCTGGACTCCAGGAGGTCCATTAGCCGTCCGGCCTTGGCGAAGCCCACCCGGAGCTTGCGCTGGAGCATCGACGTCGAACCGAACTGTGTGGTGACAACCAGTTCGGTGGCCGAAAGCAACACTTCCAGGTCGTCCCCGATGTCGTCGTCGATCTGCTTCTTTGGCGCCTCGGGGGCGACATCGTGGCGGTAGTCGACCTTGAGCTGGCCCTTGACGTGTTCCACCACCTTGTGGATTTCAGACTCCGTGACCCAGGCGCCCTGGACACGCATGGCCTTGGAGGCACCCATCGGCAGGAACAGCGCATCGCCCTGGCCGATGAGTTTTTCGGCACCGGGCTGGTCAAGGACCACGCGGGAGTCCGTGACGGAGGACGTGGCGAAGGCCATCCGCGAAGGCACGTTGGCCTTGATCAGGCCGGTGACGACGTCCACGGAGGGCCGCTGGGTGGCCAGGACCAGGTGGATGCCGGCGGCACGGGCCAGCTGGGTGATGCGGACGATGGAGTCTTCGACGTCGCGCGGTGCCACCATCATCAGGTCGGCGAGCTCGTCAACAATCACCAGCAGGTACGGGTAGGGCCGGATGACGCGCTTGGAATCAACGGGCGGCTGGACCTTGCCGGCGCGGACTGCCTTGTTGAAGTCATCGATGTGCTTGAACCCATAGTTGGCGAGGTCGTCGTAACGGGCGTCCATCTCACGGACCACCCACTGCAGGGCCTCGGCAGCCTTCTTCGGGTTGGTAATGATGGGCGTGATGAGGTGCGGGACGCCTTCGTAGGCGGTCAGTTCCACACGCTTGGGGTCCACCATGACCATGCGGACCTCATCCGGGGTTGCCCGCATAAGGATCGACGTGATCATGGAGTTCACGAACGAGGACTTACCGGCGCCAGTGGCACCTGCGACGAGCAGGTGGGGCATTTTGGCGAGGTTCGCCACAACATAGCCGCCTTCGACGTCCTTGCCAACGCCCATCACCATCGGGTGGTCGGTCCGCCGCGCGTTCTGGCTGCGCAGCACGTCACCGAGGGAAACGGTCTCGCGGTCCGTGTTGGGGATCTCGATGCCGATGGCGGACTTGCCCGGGATGGGGCTGAGGATCCGGACATCGCTGGAAGCCACGGCGTAGGAGATGTTCTTGGACAGGGCGGTGACGCGCTCCACCTTGGTGCCCGGGGAGAGCTCGATCTCGTACCGGGTGACGGTGGGGCCGCGGCTGAAGCCGGTGACCTGTGCCTCCACGTTGAACTGGTTAAGGGTCTCGGTCAGCGAAGCCACAATGGCGTCGTTGGCTTCGGTGCGCTCCTTGGGGATGGAGCCCGGGGTCAGAACGTCCGACGGCGGCAGGGTGTAGGTGACGTCGCCCGCCAGTGAGAGTTGCTCGGTCCGCTGCGGAATGGGAGCCGGAAGGGGCATGGGCGTGACGGGCTTGGCAGGCACCTGGGCAACGGCAGCGGGTGCAGCGTTGAGTGAGCCGGCGGCCACCATCCCGGGTGTGACCAGCGGGATGGCCTCGGTGGCGTTGTCCTCTGCCGGAGCCCTCCCTGCAGTGCCGAGGCCCTGGGCCGCTTTGATTTTTTCGACGGCGATTTCCGCCTGGGTGGGGCGGCGCACGCCGGGAGCGGGGCGCGGTCCGCGGCCCGACTTTGCGTCGGTCTCGTCGTCGTCGATGACGGCGTGCTCAAAGGCTTCGTCGCCCACGTAGCCTTCCAGCCCGGCGTCGGACTCGTCGTCCTTGCCGAAGAAACGCCGCTTCTTCTTCCGCGGCGCCGGGGTTGCCTTCGATTCCTCGAGGTAGCTGCGGTCGTGGCTGTCCCCGCCGTCGCCAGGTTCCTGCAGGTCCAGGCCCATCAGATGCTCATAGGCACCCCGCAGGCGGCGTGGAATGGCCCCGAAGGGGGTGGCGGTAATGATGAGCAGCGAGATGAAGGCCAGCAGGCCGTAGATCACCACGGGCACTGCCGCGTGGATGGCCCCGAGGGGTGAGGCGGCCAGGAAGCCGAGCATACCGCCGGCCTGCCGGAGGCCGTCGAAGCCTTCGGCAACGGTGGGCTGCCCTCCCACTACGTGGGCAAGGCCGCAGCCCGCAAACGTCATGATGAGGAAACCGATCCCCACCCGGTTGTTTCCGCGGCCGTCGTCGGGCTGCCGGAAGAGCCGGAAGGCACACACAAAAAGCATCAGCGGCAATAGCAGTGACATCCAGCCGAAGGTGCCGTTGACCACGCCGTAGACGGCGTCGGGGAACCAGCCGGTCATTCCCCACCACGCGAAGGTGGCGATGAAGACGCCCAGGGCAAGGTTGAACAGGGCCGCGCCGTCGCGGCGCTCCTCCGCCGGCAGGTCGCTGACGTCGGAGCCGATCCTGCGGACACCGCCGCCGACCAGATGGCCCACGGCCAGCCAGGCGCCGCCGACAATACGCAGGAGCCAGGGCTGCCGCTGTTCGACGGCGGGAAGCTGGCGCGTGCGTGTGGTGCCGGCCGAAGAGCCAGCCCGGCCGCCGGTGCGGCTGGACGCTGTGGCGCCTGCACCGCGGCCCGCCGGGCTGCCGGTTTTGGCGCTGGATTTGCCGCCAGCGGTGCCTCGGGGCGCGGGAGTGGTACGAGTGGCCATACGTGCCACGGTACCGGAACTGGCGCGGTTTTCCGCGGATTTCCGGCTGTTCCCGGCCTCATGTTGCGGATGGGAAAGGCCCGGTTCTACAAGAACCGGGCCTTTGCCATTCCGCTTGCCTTCGGGGCTATTACGCCTCGAGGACCACCGGGATGATCATGGGCTTGCGGCGCAGCTTGCGGTTGACCCAGGTGCCGACAACTCGGCGGACAACCTGCTGGAGCTGGTGGGTGGTGTGGTCCGTGCGGTTGAGCACGGCTTCTTCCAGGGCGGCGTTGATCTTGGGGATGATCTCGTCGAAGACTGAATCGTCCTCGGCCACGCCGCGGGCGTGGATCTCGGGTCCGGAGACCACCTTGCCGGTGGTGCGGTTGATGACGGTGATGATGGAGATGAAGCCTTCATCGCCAAGTGTCTGGCGGTCTTTGAGATCCGCTTCCGTGACTTCGCCGACGCTGGAGCCGTCCACGTAGACAAAGCCCACTTCAACCTGGCCCACCACGTCTGCGCGGTGGTCCTTGAGGTCGATCACGGTGCCGTTGTCGGCAAGGATGACGCTGGCGGTGGGGACGCCGGACTCGATGGCGATCTTGCCGTTGGCGATCAGGTGGCGGGTCTCGCCATGCACGGGCATGGCGTTGAGCGGCTCAAGGATGTTGTAGCAGTAGAGCAGCTCGCCAGCGGCTGCGTGTCCGGAGACGTGCACCTTGGCGTTGCCCTTGTGGATGACGTCCGCGCCGAGCTTGAGCAGGCCGTTGATGATGCGGAAGACGGCGTTTTCGTTGCCCGGGATGAGGCTGGAGGCCAGAATGACGGTGTCGCCGTCGCCCACCACCACGCGGTGGTCACCGGCGGCCATGCGGGAAAGCGCGGCCATCGGTTCGCCCTGGGAACCCGTGGACATCAGCACCACGCGGTTGTCCGGCATGTTGTCGATGTTCTTGATGTCCACGAGGAGGCCGTCAGGAACGTCCAGGTAGCCGAGCTTGGCGGCGATGGCCATGTTGCGGACCATGGAGCGGCCCACGAAGGCCACCTTGCGGTTGTGCTTGGCGGCGGCGTCGAGCACCTGCTGGACGCGGTGGACGTGCGAGGAGAAGGACGCCACGATGATGCGCTTGGTGGCCTGGCCGAACAGCCGTTCCAGCGTGGGTCCGATTTCCTTCTCGGCGGTGGTGAAGCCTGGCACATCCGCGTTGGTGGAGTCGGACATAAAGAGGTCAACGCCCTCTTCACCCAGCTTGGCGAAGTGCCGGAGGTCGGTGATCCGGCCGTCCAGGGGCAGCTGGTCCATCTTGAAGTCGCCCGTGTGCAGGACAGTGCCGCCGGCCGTGCGGATGAACACAGCCAAAGCATCGGGGATCGAGTGGTTGACCGCGACAAACTCGCACTCGAAGGGGCCAAACTTTTCGACCTGGCCCTCTTCAACGGTCATCGTGTACGGACGGATCCGGTGTTCCTGCAGCTTGGCCTCGATGAGCGCCAGCGTCAGCTGTGAGCCCACCAGGGGGATGTCGGCGCGCAGCCGCAGGAGGTATGGAACGGCGCCGATGTGGTCCTCGTGGCCGTGGGTAAGGACAACGGCCACGATGTCGTCGACACGGTTCTCGATGTAAGAGAAATCGGGCAGGATCAGGTCAACGCCGGGCTGCGTCTCCTCCGGGAAGAGGACACCACAGTCCACGATGAGCAGTTTGCCATCAATTTCGAACACGGCCATGTTGCGGCCGATCTCCCCCAGTCCGCCCAGCGGAACGATCCGGAGGGTGCCTTGCGGCAGGCGTGGAGGCGTGACAAGGCCGGGAAGGGCGGTTTGGGTCATAGTGCACTACTTTCCAGGCGGAAGGGTGCTGGTCTTAGCCCTCAGGGAAAGACCAGCCCCGCTTCCGCCAAATCCTCGCGGATGGTTACGATCTCGGCTTCGTCCGGCTCCACGAGGGGCAAACGGACAATCGAGTTGGGCAGGACTCCCTGCCATTTAAGAATTTGTTTGGCTGCAACGGCTCCCTGGACGCGGGTCATCGTTGCCCTCACAACGGGCAGCAGCTCGAAGTTGATCTTACGCGCGGTTTCGAAGTCGTTCGCATTGATGGCGTCGATCAGCTCGCGGAAGCGGCGCGTTGCGACGTGGGTTGTCACACCCACGAGCCCGACGGCGCCAAGGGACATCCACGGAAGGGTCAATCCGTCGTCGCCGGAGTAGAAGTACAGGTCCGTCTCTGCCATCACGCGGCTGGCTGCCATGAAATCGGCTTTGGCATCCTTGACGGCGACGATGTTCGGGTGCTGCGCCAAGCGGATCATGGTTTCGGGCTCGATCGCGATGGAGGAGCGGCCCGGAATGTCATAGAGCATAACGGGCACATCGGTTGCGGAGGCGACGGTCTCGAAGTGTGCCCGGACCCCGGCCTGGCTGGGCTTGTTGTAGTACGGCGTGACGAGCAGCAGGCCGTCGACGCCGAGCGCTGCCGCCTGCTGGGAGAGGCGCACCGAATGTGCGGTGTCGTTCGTCCCGGTGCCGGCGATGATGGCGGCGCGGTCTCCGACAGCCTCCTTGACAGCGCGGAACATGCCAAGGTTTTCTTCATCCGAGAGGGTGGACGTTTCGCCGGTGGTCCCGGTGACGACCAGGCCGTCGCAGCCATCGTCCACAAGCTTGGTGGCCAGTTCGGCCGCCTGCTTGTAGTCCACGGCGCCATCCTTGGTGAAGGGCGTGACCATAGCGGTCAGGAGCGTACCAAGGGCAGGAGCGGTGGCGGATTTGTGAGGCATGGAAAAAACGTTACCCTGTCGGCGGCTGGTTAGGACAATGGGGACGGCGTGATCCGCGTCAACTAGCGGGCCGCGATGCCCTAGGGAATGGGGTCAGCACGCACCGCAGATCGCCCCCCGCAGGGTCAGCGGAATTTCCGCAAGGCACTCCGTTGCAGGATGGCGGTGACTATTTCGGTGCCTGTTCCGGCAGCCTTTTTCATTTCGAAGCCATCCGGTCCCCAGAACCCGCTGAGGCCGCAGGTGGGGCCCAGCGCCGTGTGTCCGCCAAGGTTCGCCAAGATGGCGAACATCCTGTTGTCCATGGCCCTGGCTCCGAGATGCAGGCCAAGCCGCCGTTCTTCCGCCTGCGTGTACAGGGCCGAAACGGCATAGATATCCGCGCCGGCCTGGGCTGCCCCGGTGGAGTGGTCCGGAATCGCGGCGTCAAAACAGATGGCCAGCGCGATCTTCCAGCCATCCAGCTCGATCACGACGGCACCGTCGCCCGCGGCAAAGGCCTCCCGCTCCGGGCCGTGGAGGTGGGTTTTGAACCCGAGTCCAGTGGTGCCGTCGGGGTGGATCACGAGACTGGCGAGCCGCGGCGTGCCGTCAGGTTCCCGATAGGCAGCACCTGCCACGGCGGTGATCCCCGTCCGGCGGCAGATTTCGTGGAGATCGGCCAGGCGCGGGTCATCGCGTTGAAGCCACGAGTCGTCAACAGCCAGTAGCGCCAGGTTGTACCCCGTCAACGACAGCTCAGGAAACACCACCAGCCGGGCACCGTGGGATTCGGCGTCCTCGACCAGCCGGACGTGTTCTTGCACGTTCGGGATAATCCCGCCTTCCAGCGCCTGGTACTGCACGGCAGAGACGGTCAGGGCATCAATCACCCCTCTATCCTAGGGATGCGCGCCTGGCCGAGGGAACTACGCCATCCTGCGGCTTCCCTGGCTGGCAGTAACGGTCCACCGCAGCCTCCCGCAGCCCCTCAGCCCAGGCCGCGAGCCGCTGGGCCGCCCGGACGTAGTGGAACAGTTCCGTGGGCGTCAAGGCGTCGAGGTCAGTTTCGTCCAACCTGCGGGCCAGCTCTGCACCCGCCGGCTGGGCGGTGAGTGTGACGCCTTCGTCCTGCCACTGGATGTCCACAGGGGGCCGACCTGCCACGAGCTGGCGGAAGAGGAAGTCCACCACTCCCGGGCTCATCGCTTTCATCAGTCCAACAGGCTGTGCCGAGCCGGGGTACTGGCCGTCCCGAGCGGGGCGCACGGATCCGCCGGCGGTTGGGGATTCCGGGAAGGGTCGCGGCTGGGATGGGGTTTGCATGGTCTCCATATTATTCGAACATATATTCGAATACAAGGTCTACAAGACCGTGTTTCCGGCTGGCTCTTGGCTGCTGCCATAAAGGTTGGTGTGAGAACATCGCCTCATGACGTCCCGTGCCCCGGCAAGACCCTCGCGGGTGCCTCGAACCTCACAGGCCGTGGGCCGCCTCCGCGGTATTGACGCAGCCAGGGGGCTGGCGCTCCTTGGCATGATGGCCACACATCTGCTCCCAACCTTCGAGGCAAACGCCGACCTCACTCCCACGTGGATCGGCCTGACCTTCTCCGGCCGCGCGGCAGCCCTCTTCGCCGTGTTGGCGGGCGTGGGCCTGGCGCTGTCCACCGGAAAACAGGTACCTCCGGAAGGTGTTGCCCTGAACGCAGCACGCCGCGGCATCGCACTGCGCGCCCTGGTGATTGCCGCCGTCGGGCTCTCATTGGGCGGGCTGGAAGTGAACCTTGCGATCATCCTGGTCCACTACGCCCTGCTTTTCCTGTGCATCCTGCCGTTCCTGGGCCTGAAGCTGAAGGCACTGTGCGTCTGGGCCGTCGGCTGGATCGTGGTTTCCCCGGTCCTCGCATATCTCCTCCGCCCCTGGCTTATGGCAGCCAATCCGCCCCTGAATCTGGGGCACAACCCGTCCTGGGAAGACCTCTCGACCCCGTTCCCTCTGCTGGGAGACCTGTTCCTGACCGGTTACTACCCGGTGTTCCAGTGGCTGTCGTACCTGCTGGTGGGCCTGGTCATTGGCCGGCTGGCCCTCACCAAGGCGATGGTTCCTGTCCTGCTGCTCGCCGGCGGGACTGCGGTGGCCGCACTGGCCAAGGCTTTGGGCACCGCCGCAATGGAGACCTGGGGCGGCCGGGCCGCGCTGGAGGCAGTCCTGAACGCCCCCGGATACCCGCTGGACAGTGTCCTCCAGGTCAACCTCACGGGAATCCGGCAGGAAGGATCGTGGTGGTGGCTGGCGGCCGCGGCACCGCATTCGGCCACCACGCTGGATCTGCTTCACACCTGCGGCGTGGCGGCCGCCGTTGTGGGTGCGTTCCTCCTGCTCGGCAGTCTGGCTGACTGGCTGGACCTGGACCTGTTGCTGCCGCTGCGCGGCGCGGGGGCAATGACGCTCACGCTCTACTCAGCGCATGTGTGGGTGGTTTCGGCGTTCTACCTGAAGCCGCTGCCCCCCGGCTGGACCGAGGCGGGGATGTACTGGGCACATGCCGCGACGGCCATCGCCGTGGGCATCGTGTTTGTCCTCCTGAAATGGCGGGGGCCACTGGAACTGGTGGGCCATGCCGCCAACCAACTGGGGCGCGGCGGACGAGCGGGCCTGCGCTAGCCCGCGCTAGCCCGGTTACAGCTAACCCGCCGCAGAGAGTAGTCGCGGAGAGCAGGCTCCTACGCCGGAACCTGGCCGCGGAACAGCTTCACGGCGTCGCGCATGGAGGCGCGGGCGCGCTTGCGGTCCCCGGCAGCGTCATAGGCGCAGCTGAGCCGGAACCACGAACGCCAGTCACCGGGCGCCGCCTCCGCCTCGGCCTTGTACTTTTCGAATTCCAGGTCCGCGGCCGAGCGGACGATCCGGCCGGCGGGTGTGCGCGGCAGTTCGTCTACCGGGAGCCCGCCTTCGGCCTCCAGGACCTTGGCCATCTGTTCCGTGCGCGCGCCGAACAGCAGTTCACGGATCATAGCCCAGGCGCCGATGGCCGGGAGGACCAGGTAGGCAGCCCCGATGGCCTTGGCGGCGGGGTTGCTGTCCAGCAGCAGGAGCACGGAGCGCTGGAAGGACACCACCAGGTAGAAGACCAGCAGGAGCGTTACGGCACCCACCCAGATCTTGGTGCGGTTCTTCCGGAACGCGGCCAGGAACTCGCCCACGGCCTAGAGCCCCAGGTCCAGGTAGCCGTCCAGGCCCACCGTCAGTCCCGGATGCGCGGCGACGTTGCGCACGCCAAGCAGCACTCCGGGCATAAAAGAAGCACGGTCGAAGGAGTCGTGGCGGAAGGTCAGCTGCTCCCCCGGACCTCCGAGGAGCACCTCCTGGTGGGCCACCAGCCCGCGCAGCCGGACGCTGTGAACGCGGACTCCCTCAACCTCGCAACCCCGCGCGCCCGCGAGTTCACTGGTGGTCGCATCAGGACTGGGCGGAACGTCCGCAGCCTTGCGCTCGGCAGCAATGAGCTGGGCGGTGCGGACAGCGGTCCCGGATGGCGCGTCAACCTTTTCCGGGTGGTGCAGTTCGATGATTTCCACGGACTCAAAATACTTAGACGCCTTGGCGGCAAAGGCCGAGGCCAGCACGGAGCCTAGGGCAAAGTTGGGGGCGATCAGCACTCCGGTTTCCGGGTGCTCCGCGAGCAGTGCTTCCAGGGCGGCGAGCCGCGTGGAATCCCAGCCGGTGGTCCCCACGACGGCGTGCATGCCATGCTCGACGGCGTAGCGCACGTTCGCTTCCGTGCTCTCGGGGACGGTGAGGTCCACTACGATGTCGGCACCCGAAGTGGCCAGCTGGTCCAGCGAGTCGCCGCGTCCCAGGGCGGCTACGAGCATCAGGTCGGAGGCAGCTTCAACGGCCTTTACGGCTTCGGCGCCCATGCGCCCGTTGGCGCCCAGGACAGCCACGCGGGTGGGCGCGGAGAATTGTTCGGTCATGCCGTTAACCCTACCGTCGGGCCGGGTGCGGGATTGAACCGGAGGCTGTGCGTTACCTCGCAACCGCTGGAAGGCGGAGGGAAGCCCGTACGGCTCAGCTGCCCGCGCCGACCCACTCCACCGTGCCGTCGGCGAAGAACTGCTCCTTCCAGATGGGAACCTGCTCCTTGATGCGGTCCACCAGTTCGGAACACACGGCAAAAGCCTGTCCGCGGTGCGCAGCCGAGACCGCACAAACCAGCGCCGGATCACCGATGTTGAGCATCCCGATGCGGTGGGCAGCCCAGATCCGCACGGGCTGCGTGGCGGCCCCGTCGCCGGCATGTTCGGCGGCCAGCCGCGCGACGACGTCGGCCATTACCTGGTGAGCCGTGGGGTGCGCACTGTAACTGAGCCGCTCCACTGCCTTGCCGCCGTCGTGATTCCTCACCACGCCGCTGAAGCTGACCACGGCCCCTGCGGTGTCAGACTCCACCGCGGCGATGGCCTGGTCCACGGAAATGGGTTCTGGGCTCAGTACCGCGTGCACCACTTCGAAAACCGATTCAGTGCCCATGGCCGCCCTCCAGTTGGTCGCACAGGTGCCCGATCAACGGGTCCAGCACCGACAGGCCGTCCATAACGCCCTTGGGTGAGCCGGGCAGGTTAATGATGAACGTCTGCCCGGCAGCTCCCGCATGGCCGCGGCTGAGGGCCGCCAGCGGCGTTTTGGTTGCGCCTTCGCGCCGGATGGCCTCCATGATGCCCGGGATTTCACGGTCCAGAAGGGGCAGGGTGACGTCGGGTGTGCGGTCGTCCGGGCTGAGCCCTGTACCGCCGCTGGTGATCACGACGGCGGGATGCTGGGTGAGGAGGGCCCGGATCGCCGCACCGACGGGCGCGCCGTCCGGCACCACCATGGCGGGGTACGCCTCGAAGCCGTGCTCGGTGAGCCAGTCGATGATGACGGGCCCGGTTTCGTCCTCATAGATGCCTGCGGCAGCCCGGGTGGACGCAATGACAACCCCGGCCTTCCGGCCCTGCACCTCGCCGTGAGTGTGCGGCTCTGTGTTTGGCTCAGCCGGGTAAGTGCTCTCGGTGCTCATAGTGTCCAGTCCCCGCTCTTGCCGCCGCTTTTCGCCAGCACTTTGATGTCGGTCAGCACGGCGTGCTTGTCGACGGCCTTGATCATGTCGTACACGCTGAGGGCAGCCACGGAGGCCGCCGTCAGCGCTTCCATCTCAACCCCGGTGACCCCGCGGGTCTTGACCGTGGCCAGAATCTCCACGGAATCGGTTCCGAGCTCGAAGTCCACAGTGACTTTCGAGAGCGGCAAAGGATGGCAGAGCGGGATGAGTTCGGGGGTCTTTTTTGCCGCCATGATGCCGGCAACCCGCGCCACGGCCAGGGCATCACCCTTGGGCAGGCCGCCGGATCCGAGCAGGCCCAGCACTTCGTCAGTGGTGCGGACGGTGGCAGTGGCGGTGGCTTCCCGCGTGGTTTCGGATTTGCCTGACACGTCCACCATCTGGGCGCTTCCGTCCTGGCGCAGGTGGGTCAGCGCGGACGGGCTATGTTCTGGATTCACAGCATCCATACTTCCACCTCGTCACCTTCGGCGAGCGCCGAGACCCCAACGGGTACGTGCACCAGCGCGTTGGAGCCGGCGAGGGCATGCATGAGGTGGGAGCTTTCGCCCCCTTCCAGGCGGACGGCTCCGTCCCCCTGAAGGGTTCCGCGCCGGACCTGGTGCTTGTGTTCAGGCGACGAAAGGCTGTGGCCCAGCCGTGCGCGGACCGGAATCCGCGGTGCCGGCGATCCAAACAGTTCAGCCAGCACAGGCCGCAGGAACATTTCGAAGGAAACCAGGCAGCTAACAGGGTTTCCCGGGAATCCGAGGAAAGGCAACCCGTCGAACGTCCCGATGCCCTGCGGGCCGCCGGGCTGCATGGCCACATGCAGGAACTCGGTGGCCTGGCCCTCCATGGCCTGGCGGACCACTTCGTAGGCTCCTTTGCTGACGCCGCCCGTGGTAACGATCAGGTCCACCGTGCCGGCGTGGCTGCGCAGGAGTGCCCGGAATTCGTCAGGGTGGTCCGAGGCAATGGCCGTGCGCACCACGGCCAGGCCCGCTTGCCGCATGGCGCTTTCGAGGAGGGTTCCGTTGGAATCGTAGATCTTGCCGGCCGGCAGGGGCTGGCCGGGTTCCACCACTTCGTCGCCCGTGGTGGCCAGCAGGACGGTCACCGGCCTGTGCACAGTAACTTCGGCGATCCCCAGGGCCGCCAGCAGCCCCAGCTGCGCCGGGCCAAGGAAGGTACCCGAGGCCAGCGCCCGCTCCCCCTCCGCAATATCGCTGCCGGCCGACCGCACGAAGGTGCCGGCCGCCGTCGCCGGCAGCCACACAGTGGTTGTTTCCCCCGGGGCGGGGAACCGGTCCGGAACGGCACGTTCCACGGGCACGACGGCGTCAGCACCGGCGGGAATCATGGCTCCCGTCATGATGGGGGCGGCAGTGCCGCGGTCCAGGGCCGCCGGCACGGCACCTGCCGGAACGGGGACACCCACAGGCAGCTCCGCACCGCCGTCGGGCACGTCCAGGCTGTTGACGGCAAAGCCGTCCATTTGGGAGTTGGCGAACGGCGGAAGGTTCAGGGCGGCCATCACGTCCTGGGCCAGGCCCTTGCCCAGCGCGTCGCGAAGTGCCAGCGTTTCCGTCCGTTCCTGGGCCAGCAGGGGCGCCAGCAGTTCGGTGACGGCGGCGCGGTGCAGGGCGACGGACCGTGCCTGGTGGTGCATGTGGCCGCGCTGGTGCGGAGGGCTGTGCATGGTCTTGCCTTCGGTCCGGGCGGTCATGGATTCACGTCAACTCTAATGGTGTGGAAGCCTGTGGCACCGTCGGGAGCAACCGGCCGGCGGTCCTCCACCTGCGGCTCGCCGTTGAGGTCTGTGGCGCGGACCTGGACCTCGTACTGGCCCGGAGCCAGGTCGATGCCCAGCTGCCACTGGTACCAGGTGTCCAGCGAAATCCCGGGCGCGAGGCGGGCCGCCTGCCACGGACCGCGGTTGACCCGGAGCTCCACTTTGCCGACCCCGGTGTGCTGGGCCCAGGCCACGCCGCCAAACATGACCGTTCCAGCACCCACCCGCCGGCCGGTGCGCGGAACGTCGATCCGCGAGGACGTTTTGATGGGGCCGCGGTCGGACCAGCCGCGCGGCGTCCAATAGCCGACGTCGTCCGCGAACCTGGTGAGACGGAGTTCCGTGAGCCATTTGGTCGCGGAAACGTAGCCGTAGAGGCCCGGCACGATCAACCGGACCGGGAAGCCGTGTTCCAGCGGCAACGGTTCGCCGTTCATCCCCACCGCAAGCAGGGCGTCCCGCTGATCAGTGAGGACCTCCAGCGGTGTGCCCGCCGTCCAGCCGTCGGAGCTCCGGGACAGCACCATGTCGGCGCCGGACTGCGGCCGGGCAAGGGCCAGGAGTTCCCGCACCGGCCAGCCGAGCCAGCGGGCATTGCCGATCAGGTCCCCGCCCACTTCGTTGGAGACGCAGGCGATGGTCACATGACGTTCGATCAGCGGCTTGGCCAGCAGATCGGCCAGGTTCAGCTCAATCTCCTGTTCCACCATCCCCGTGACGCGGAGTACCCAAGATTCAGGGTCGAGGGACGGGACGATCAGGGCGGTGTCAATCCGGTAGAAGTCCCGGTTCGGTGTAACCAGCGGCTGCATCCCGTCCAGGCCGACCTCGGCGCCGGCCGGGATGGCGGGCGCTCCGGAGACTGCGGCAGGCAGTTGCAGCATCTCGCGGGCAGTACTGATGCCGGAGGCTGCACCTCGCCAGACCGCGGCCACAACCCCGCCAACGGCGGTGGCCCCCGCGCTCGCAGCCAAGACCTGCAGGAACGTGCGCCGCCCGGCGGCTGCTGCTGTCCCCGCGGGAACTTGCGCCGTCGCGGCGTTTGTCCCGGCTGCTGTCCCCGCTGCACCTGTTCCAGCTGCGCCGGCCGGGTGCCCTTCGTGGAGCCGCCGGATCAGCCATCCCAGCTGCAGGGCACCGGACAGGGCTGCGGCCAGTGCCACTACAGCCGCGGCCGGGGTCATCTGGGCACGCGTGAGGACCGCACTGAGCCCGACGAGCCCAAAAACAGCAATCACCGCCCCACCGGCAAACCGCCTGCGCTGCTCCAGGATCCCTGCCAATGCCCCGACGGCCGCGATAACCAGCAGCATCCCGCCCACGAACACCGCTTTGTCGGCGGTGCCGAAAAGCGAGATGGCCCAGTCCTTCACACCCGGCGGAACAGCGTCGATCACGGCTCCGCCGACTGCCGTCAAGGGCGAGAGGGACGGACTGAACAGACCTGCCAGCAGCTCCCCTATTACGACGGCGGCGCCGGCGGCCACGGCTCCCGACGCGGCGGCCCAGCGACGGCTGCCTCGAGCGGCACCGTCGGTTCCCGAGCGCCCTGGAGAGGTGGCGCCGTCGTCGGCCGTTTCCTGCAGGGGCTGGGAGCTGTTCACCTCTCCAGCATAGGTTCGCCGGGCCCCGGCGGCGCGGGACTTCGCCACCGTTCGGAGGGACTTCCGGCGATGGAGCGGATCCCGGGCGTCATGGGCGTGATCCCGGGGGTAAACGTGGCGTAGCCTGAATTCATGAGTGTTCAGCTAGGCATGCCACAACCCCGGGAGGATGCAGGGCCGGGGCTGCCGCCTGCCCGGCCGGCCGGCACGGCGCCGGGACTGCTGGACCAGTACGGCCGCCGGGCCACGGACATGAGGCTGTCGCTGACGGACAAATGCAATCTGCGCTGCACCTACTGCATGCCGGCCGAGGGGCTTGAATGGCTTTCCAAGCAGGCCGTGATGTCCGCCGAGGAGATCGTGCGGATTGTCCGGATCGGCGTGGAGCTGCTCGGTGTTCGCGAACTGCGCCTGACGGGCGGGGAGCCACTGGTCAGGGCGGACCTGATTGACATCATTGCGGCCCTGCGCAGCAACCATCCGGAACTGCCCATCTCCATGACCACCAACGGCGTGGGCCTGGACAAGAAGGCCGCCACGCTCAAGGCTGCGGGCCTGACCCGCATCAACGTCTCACTGGATTCGCTGCACGAAGAAACCTTCACCAAGCTGACCCGGCGCCCCTTCCTGGACCGTGTCCTGGCCGGCGTCGATGCCGCCTGGGCCGCGGGACTGGGCCCCGTCAAACTCAACGCCGTCCTGATGCGGGGCATCAACGACACCGAGTCGCCGTCCCTGCTCGCCTGGGCGCTGGACCGCGGCTACGAACTGCGCTTCATCGAGCAGATGCCGCTCGACGCAGACCACGGCTGGACCCGCCGGAAAATGATCACCGCGGCCGAGATTCGCACTCTGCTCTCGCGCGACTTTGTGTTGAGTCCCGATCCCCGCGCCCGCGATGGAGCCCCCGCGGAACGCTTTGAAGTACGACGCCGGGCAGCCGGGACCGCGGGGCCGGATAGTCCCGTGCTGGGTACCGAGGGACTAGTGTCTGCCGCTAACGTGCATCGGCCGGAAGGCGTGGAGGCGGCGCCGGAAGCCCAAGGGCCGGTGCTCGGCACCGTGGGCATCATCGCGTCCGTCACGGAGCCGTTCTGCTCCGACTGCCGTCGCACACGGATCACCGCCGAGGGCAAGATCATGAGCTGTCTGTTCTCCCGTGAGGAGTTTGATCTCTTGGGTCTTCTGCGGGACGGCGCCGGTGATCAGGCCCTGGCCGAACGCTGGCAGGATGCCATGTGGGTCAAGCCAAAGGCCCACGGCATGGACCACACAGGTCTCGGCGCGGCGGACTTTGTCCAGCCGGACCGCAGCATGAGCGCCATCGGAGGCTGAATTCTTGAACGTACGTTACTTCGCTGCCGCACGCGCTGCCGCTGGGGTCGAAGAAGAGCTCTTCGATCTCGCGCCGGGGGCCACAGTGGCCGACCTGCTGCTGGCAGTCCTGGCTGTGGACCGCGCCGAGCCCGCTGCCGGCACTCCTCCCCTGCAACGTATCCTGTCCCGGAGCAGTTTCCTGCTCAACGAGGTGGCCGTCCGGGACCGCACGACTGTGTTAAATCCGGGCGATGTGGTCGACGTGCTGCCTCCGTTCGCCGGCGGGTAGGACACCTTGCAGACGGCGCGAGGGGACACTTGAGGCCCCGGATCTTGGCGCGAACGAACATTTGAGGCCCCGCGTCCTTGGTGCGAACGGACAGTTGAGGCCCCTGCAACGACACCTTGAAACCGCCCACGGATGCAGGCACTTACAGTTGCTTCGCGGAGTTATGCACATAGCCGTTCAGGCTGGCCGTTATTGTCAGACCCTCGCGGGATGATTTGAGTATGGATAGCAGAGCAGCTGTAGCGACGGCGGAGGCCCTTTCGGCATCCTTCGCTGAGCTGGCTGTGGCGCTCCGGGACGGGACTGATTCCAACTGTTCCGGGGACGCTGATCCTATGCGTCGGAGAGCAGATGAATTCCTGGACGGGCTGGCCGAGATCTCACGGCTGGACGCGAAAAGTGCCGCACTGAAGGCCTGGCTGGCTGCCGGCTACACCGCCGCCGCCGAGACTTTGGCGGGCCCTGCAACGTCGCCCGAGGACCATACCGGGCAGGAGATGGCCGTCGTCGCGGAGGTCGCGTGTGCCCTGACGGTCAGTGAACGCACTGCCGGGGCCCTCCTCGCCGAAGCCCACGCCCTGACCACGGCCCTGCCGCTGACATTCTCCGCGCTGCAGGCAGGGACGATCTCGTGGCAGCACGCCCGGATCATGGTCGACGAAACCACCAACCTCGACAGGCCGGGCGCGGCGGCGTTGGAGGCACATTTCCTGGACCCTCACGTGGTGAATCCGGCACGTGGCCCGGCCGGTGAGCTCATCCCCGGAAGGTTCCGGCACAAGGCCCGCACCTGGCGGGAACGCCACCACCCGGTCAGCATCGAAAAACGCCATATCAAGAGCGCAGCCGACCGACGCCTGGAATATGCCCCGGACCGCGACGGCATGGCCTGGCTCTCCGCCTACCTCCCTGCGGACACCGCCGCCGGGATCTGGAACCGGACCCCCACAGTGGCCAGGGCGTTGCAGGGGCCTCATGAGGACCGGAACCTCAGCCAGCTCCGAGCAGACATCGCCGCCACCTGGCTTCTGACCAACAACAGTGCAGGCAGCGGAACCGGTGATGAAGGTAGGGAAAAGAGCGGCGGCGCGACCGGCGAAACGAGCCACGAAGAGACCGGGGGCATCGCCGTGAGCGGCGGTGTTCCATCCCCGCGGGCGCAGGTGTTGATCACGGTCCCGGTCATGGCGCTGCTGGGCCAGACCGACGAACCCGCCATGCTCGACGGATACGGGCCGATCCCGCCATCCATGGCCCGCCACCTGATCGCCGACGGTGCCGAATCCTTCCACCGCGTCCTGATCGATCCCCGCGACGGCGCACCCCTGGAAATCGGCCGGACCAGCTACCGGCTCACCAAAGCCCAACACCAATGGCTACGACTACGGGACGGAAAATGCCCGTTCCCAGGCTGCAGCAACCACTCCCTCGACAACGAAGCGGACCACCTCCTCGCCTGGGCCCACGGCGGCACCACCGGCATCCCAAATCTCGGCCAACCCTGCCACAAACACCACAGACTCAGACACATCACCGGTTGGAAACCCACCACCGCCACCAAGAATGAACCACCCGGCTGGACCTCACCCACCGGACGGCACTACCAAAGCGAACACCCCGACTGGGAACCACCCCACTGGCCAGCCAACATCCCCATGCCCGGCGCCGGCACCAGCACCGGTTCGGTCTTGGACGCGGACCTGGACTTGGAACTCGACCTGGACCTGGACCTGGACCTGGGCATACCACCGGCACGGAGCTGAACTGCGTTTCGGTTACTGGGCCGTTCCCATCGCCAGGGCCAACAACGTCGCGCGGCTATGGACGCCGCATGTCTCGAAAATCTGCTTGAACTGATCCTGGACGGTATGGGCCCCGATCCCCAAGGCGTCAGCCATGGCGTTGGTGTCGGCGCCGCTGGCGGCAAGCTCAAACAATTCCCGCTGGCGCGTTGTCAGCCCGAAGCTCCGGGCGAACATATCAAGCCTCGCCGCCGGAGGGCAGGCCTGGATGGTGACGGCCAATGGCGGAATGGCCGCCGTGCCGGTAGAGTCCATCCGGCTGGCCTGGAGGAGGGCCCACTGGCCTGACCCGATGTGCACACGGGCGGACGCAGGATGACGATCCACGCCCGCCTCACGCGCCAGCAGCTGGGCAGCGACGTTGAGGACCTCGGCCGGTACGCGTTGAAAGGGACGCGGGCCGGCCTGGAGCAGTCCAAGCCACTCCTCCACCGAAGCCGTTCCACCCACCACCGCCATATCCGCATCCAGAGTCAGCACAGCCTGCTGAGGCAAGTCCGGCCCAGGACGTTCGCCGACGGCTGACGCCCGCGTACGGACCACCTCGTGTCCTACGGGGTCGCGTCCGCCAGGCACCTCCAGGAGAAATTGCCGGGCTATCGAACGACGAAGGGCGGGCATGACCTCACGCGTCACGGCAGCGACGTATCCCACTTCGTCGGCGGTAAAGGGATTTTCCTTCGCCGTTCGCCAGAGGTCAATCCAACCCCAGCAACCGTGCTTGTCCGCCAGCACTGCGAACAGGACATCGGTCACTCCGTAGCGCTTCATCAGGCCATCCCATACCAGGCTCCGTGATGGATTGCCGGCAGTTTCGCGCAGCAGCGTCGTGACCGGCGACGGGCTGATCGCCAACTGCGTCCACCGACCTGCCTGCGTCAGATACTTGAGCCTGATCAGCAACGGCAGTTCGTCCGGGCACGGAATCCGGGCCATGGGCGACATGCCCGTCGCCGTCAGCGGATCTGAGAGCGGCCACACGAAAGCACTGAACGGAAGCACCCGGCCCAACTCAGCGAGCACGGCAGTGCGTAACGAGTGGTGATCCGGGGCGGAGTCGCCGATGAGCCGGATCCGTTCAAAGCTCCTGTTCCAGGGCCTGCCGGGGGTCATTCCCCCAGTATGCCCTCTGTGGACAGCACCGGGTTTTCTACCAAGATCCCAGATTTCTGGGATACCGGCCACATCGGCCGGCAGTTAACGTGACAGTACGCGACGCAGCGGAACCGTGCGGCTGTCCCAGGACAGGAGCCATGGGTTGGACAGCACGGAGGCAAATAAGTGCGATCAACTAACACGATGAGCTAAGGAGAATTAGCAATGTACACACTGCAAATCGAACATGGCATTAAGGACTTTGGCATGTGGAAAGAAGCCTTCGACCGGGATCCAGTGGACCGCGCGGCCTCCGGAGTCGTCGGCCACCGGATTTCCCAGCCTGTGGATGATTCCCACTACGTGGTGGTGGAACTCTATTTCAACGAACCCGGCCCGGCTGAGCAATTGCCGGCGAACCTGAAAAGTAGGGTGTGGAATTCGTCTTCCGCAGCGCCAGCCTTGAACGGCGCTCCGCGGACAAGGATTCTGGAATCAGCCGGCTGACGGTCGGAATTCTGCAGGGGCCCCAAGTGTCCGTTCGCGCAGGGGTCGGGATGGGGTCAGACGCGGCGGCACTCGGAGTTCATGAACGGGACAAAGGCCTGGCCGTCGCCGAGGCGCAACTCGGCGGTGTGGATCAGCACGTCGTTGTCCACCCGGAAAGTATGGCGGGCAGTCCCCCGGTCACTGTGGCGCTCGACGCGCAGCACACCGTCCACCCACGTGCAGCGGGCCGGGGCTCCCGGCGGTAGGCCCATGCTGTCCACGTGGTACCAGAGGATGTCGTTGTGGTCACGGTCGACAGTAAAAACGCCGTGGCCTTCAAAGTGCGTGCCATCAGCTTCGGTGTGTCTGTAACTTTGCACGACTGCGTAGCCCCCGGCAGCCCTGGTGTAACTGATTTCCGCCGAGGCCGTGCGCTTGGGCCCCCAGGCCGACGCGTCCAGCCAGGTGGTGCCGCGCCAATGGCCCAGGAAGTTCTCCAGGACGGCGTGCACCGTGCCCGGCTGCGGAAAGTTCATAGGTTCATTATGGCGGGCGCAAGCCTGCCCGTCAGAGACCGAAGGTTTCGGTCTCCTCGAACGGGCCCACCACGGTGACAGTCCGCGGGGCGGCCGCCAGTTCCCTGGCAAGCTCCTGGACCTCCTGCGCAGTGACCGCCTTGATCTGGCGCAGGGTCTCGTCGATGTCCTGGTATTCACCGGACACGAGTTCAGCACGGCCCAGGCGGGACATGCGGGAACCCGTGTCCTCCAGTGCCAGGACAATTCCGCCGCAGAGCTGGCCCACGGCCTTGCGCAGTTCGTCGTCGGAGATCCCGCCTTCGGCAAGCTTGTCCAGCTCCAGCCCCAGCAGGTCCAGTACCTGGCGGACCTTGGACGGAGTGCACCCTGCGTACATCCCGAAGTAGCCTGCATCCGCGTAGGAGGAGGCAAAGGAGTACGTGGAGTACACCAGGCCACGCTTCTCGCGGATCTCCTGGAACAGCCGCGAGGACATCCCGCCGCCCAGGACGGCGTTGAGGACGCTCATGACGTAGCGGCGTTCATCGGTGGCCACAATCGTCGGGCAGCCCATGATGATATTCGCCTGTTCCACCGCACGCTTGACCACATGCAGCCCGGCTGTGCCGGTGATGTCCGCCCGCTCGGTGGAGCGGCGATCCACCGGAGCGGCATCCGGCTCAAGTGACCACCCGGCAGTGTGGAGGGCGTCCACCACAAGGCTGCAGACGACGTCGTGCTCCAAGCCCCCGGCGGCGGTGATGACCAGCTCATCCGGGCGGTAGTAACGGCGGTAGTGCTCCCAGACGGACTCGCGGGCGACGGCGCGGATCGCGGCGGGCGTGCCGCCGATAGGGCGGCCCAGCGGGTGGGTGCCCAGGACGGCAGCCACAAAGTTTTCATGTGCAACGTCCGTGGGGTCGTCGCTGTCCATGGCGATTTCCTCCAGGATGACGTCGCGCTCCTGCTCCATCTCGGCCGGATCCAGGACGGCACCGGTGATCATGTCGGCAATGACGTCGATGGCCATGGGCAGGTCCGTGTCCAGCACGCGCGCGAAATAGCACGTGCTCTCCTTGGCCGTGGCTGCGTTGGACTCCCCGCCCACCTCGTCAAAGGCCGAGGCGATCTCCAGGGCAGTGCGGCGTTTGGTCCCCTTGAACAGCAGGTGCTCCAGGAAGTGCGTGGAGCCGTGCTGGCCCGGGGCTTCATCGCGTGACCCGACGCCCACCCAGAAACCGATGGTCGCCGAACGCTGGCCCGGCATCGCTTCGGTGAGCACCCGAACGCCGCCCGGCAGCACCGAACGCCGGACAACGGAGCCGCCGTCGGAGCCGTGGACCAGGGTGTCGCCGGGCTGGTTCTGCTCAAGCGGCAGGGGTACAACAGTCATTGAAGCCTTTCAGGAGCGGCAGCCGGATCTGGCTGCCATCGTAACAGCGGCGGGGCCGGTGGATCATCCACCGGCCCCGCCGATTCATGCTGTGTGGAGGAGGATGCTCCTCCACGTCAGTGGACTACTCCGCTTCGACAGCGCTCTCTGCGGCGGAAGCGTCAACGCTCTCGGCGCCTTCTTCTTCAGCCACTACGGGGGACAGCGACAGCTTTCCACGGTCATCGATCTTGGTGATTTCCACCTGGATCTTCTGGCCGACGGAAACCACGTCATCAACGTTGTCCACGCGCTTGCCGTTGGCCAGCTTGCGCAGCTCGGAGATGTGCAGCAGGCCGTCCTTGCCCGGAGTCAGCGAAATGAAGGCACCGAAGGTGGTGGTCTTGACGACCGTACCCAGGTAGCGCTCGCCGATTTCCGGGATCTGCGGGTTGGCAATGGCGTTGATGGCGGAGCGTGCTGCGTCAGCAGACGGACCGTTGGTGGCGCCAATGTAGACCGTGCCGTCGTCCTCGATGGAGATGTCGGCGCCGGTGTCTTCCTGGATCTGGTTGATCATCTTGCCCTTGGGCCCAATGACCTCGCCGATCTTGTCAACCGGGATCTTGACCGCGATGACGCGCGGCGCGAACTCGGAGAGCTCATCCGGGGTGTCGATCGCGGAGTTCAGGACGTCCAGGATGTGCAGTCGGGCTTCGCGGGCCTGCTTCAGCGCTGCTGCCAGCACGGAAGCGGGGATGCCGTCGAGCTTCGTGTCCAGCTGGATGGCCGTAACGAATTCGGCGGTGCCGGCAACCTTGAAGTCCATGTCTCCGAAAGCATCTTCGGCGCCGAGGATATCGGTCAGGGCTGCGTAGCGGGTCTGGCCGTCAACCTGGTCGGAGACCAGGCCCATGGCGATACCTGCAACAGCTGCCTTCAGCGGCACACCTGCATTGAGCAGGGACAGCGTCGAAGCGCAGACGGAACCCATCGACGTCGAACCGTTGGAGCTGAGAGCCTCAGACACCTGGCGGATCGCGTAGGGGAATTCCTCGCGGGACGGCAGCACCGGCATAATGGCGCGCTCGGCGAGGGCGCCGTGTCCGATTTCGCGGCGCTTGGGCGAACCCACGCGGCCGGTCTCGCCGGTGGAGTACGGCGGGAAGTTGTAGTTGTGCATGTAGCGCTTGCGCGTGACGGGCGACAGCGAATCGATCTGCTGTTCCATCTTGAGCATGTTCAGCGTGGTGACACCCATGATCTGGGTTTCGCCGCGCTCGAAGATTGCCGAGCCGTGCACGCGGGGCAGAACCTCAACCTCGGCGGTGAGCTGGCGGATGTCCGTCAGGCCACGGCCGTCGATGCGGATCTGGTCCTTGAGGATACGCTGGCGCACAACCTGCTTGGTAACCGAGCGGAATGCTGCGGACAGCTCCTTGTCGCGGCCTTCGAACTGGCCGGCCAGGGAAGAAGTGACTTCGTCCTTGAGCGAATCCGTTGCAGCATCGCGTTCCTGCTTGTCAGCGATCTGGAAGATAGCGGCCAGCTTCTCAGCGGCAGCGGACTCAACAGCGGCGTAGACGTCATCCTGGTAGTCCAGGAAGACCGGGAACTCAACGGTGGGCTTGGCAGCGCGTGCAGCCAGGTCCGCCTGGGCGTCGCAGAGTGCCTTGATGAACGGCTTGGCAGCCTCGAGGCCCTCGGAGACAACCTCTTCGGTGGGAGCGGTGGCGCCCTGTTCCTTGATGAGGTTCCAGGAATTGTCGGTTGCTTCGGCTTCGACCATCATGATGGCGACGTCGTCACCGGCAACACGGCCGGCTACAACCATGTTGAACACAGAGTTCTCGAGCTGGGAGTGCTTGGGGAAAGCAACCCACTGTGAACCGTGCTCGTCAGCGACGAGGGCAACGCGGACGCCGCCGATCGGGCCGGAGAACGGCAGGCCCGAGAGCTGGGTGGACATGGAGGAGGCGTTGATGGCCACCACGTCGTAGAGCTCGTCGGGGTTGATGGCCAGGACGGTCACCACGATCTGGACCTCGTTGCGCAGGCCCTTGACGAAGGCCGGACGCAGCGGGCGGTCCATGAGGCGGCAGGCCAGGATGGCCTCGGTGGACGGGCGGCCTTCGCGGCGGAAGAACGAGCCCGGGATACGGCCGGCGGCGTACATGCGCTCTTCAACGTCAACCGTCAGCGGGAAGAAGTCGAAGCCTTCACGCGGGTGCTTGCCGGCGGTGGTGGCGGACAGCAGTGCGGTGTCTTCGTCGATGTACACCATGGCTGCGCCGGCTGCCTGCTTGGCAAGACGGCCGGTTTCAAAGCGGATTACACGCTTGCCAAAGCGGCCATTGTCAATGACTGCTTCTGAGAACTGGATTTCGGGACCCTCCAAGAGAGTCACCTCCGTTTCTTGTTTCACGGAGTCCAGCCGCATCAACCCAGGCCAGCATCTGTCTACTGGCCTGCACTGCACCCGGTCATCGATCGAGATCCACGGGCCGGGGGCTTCATTCTTCGAAGCCGTTCCCGGGGATCACTACCGAGGACCGCGAATGCGTGATGCGGTTGATCCTCCTGTTTAGTTTTTCTTCTGAAGAAGGCGGCCCTTTCCGTCACGGAAGGGGCCGCCCCTTAAAGCTGACTAGCGGCGCAGGCCGAGACGCTCGATGAGCGCACGGTAGCGGGTGATGTCAGTGTTCTTGAGGTAGGTGAGCATACGCTTGCGACGACCAACCATGGCCAGCAGACCGCGCTGGGTGTGGTAATCGTGCTTGTGCACCTTCATGTGCTCAGTCAGATCCTTGATCCGCTGAGTCAGGACTGCAACCTGGACCTCCGGTGAACCGGTGTCGCCCTCGGACGTTGCGAAATCCTGGATGATGGACTGCTTTACAGCGGCGTCAAGTGCCACAATAACTCCTATAGATGTGCCGTGAGGCCCGATTCAGTACTTCACTGCCGGGTCTGCCCGCGCGGGAATCCCCCGGAAACCAGGGAATTTCCACACATGGCAGGAACCAGCCGCCACGGACTGCAGCCGGATCCATCTGCTAGTTTACCGGCCCCGCCGCAATCTTGTCGAAACAGCCGCCGCCGTCAGCCGCGGCCGTCCCCAAAAGGCCGTCACCAAATGCCCGTGGCTCAGCGACGCAGCTGATCCCGGATGGCGGCCATCCCCCGGAACAGCTCCGCGAAGCTGGTGCTCAAGGGCGACAACCCCACGCGGATCCCGTGTGGTGCGCGGAAGTCCGGGATGACGTCCTGTTCCCACAGCGCCGCCGTCACGTTCCGGAACGCCGGATGATCCACGGTGATGTGGCTCCCGCGAAGCTCCGGCTCACGCGGCGACGCCAGCTCGACGCCCGCCGGTTCCAGCCATGCCTCAAACAGCTGAACGGCGAAGGCTGTGAGTTTTAGGGACTTCTCCCGGATGGCAGCCATGCCGGCCTCTTCGATGAGGTCCAGGGTCCCGCGCATGGCCAACATCCCGAAGATGGCCGGAGTGCCGCTGAGGAAACTCCGGATACCGGGCGCCGGCTCGTAGCCTGCGGCCATCTCGAACGCGTCCTTGCGTCCCATCCAGCCCCAGATCGGCTGTTTCAGACCGGGCAGGTGCCTGCGATTGACGTAGGCGAACGCCGGCGAGCCCGGTCCCCCGTTGAGGTATTTGTAGGTGCAGCCCGCGGCAAAATCCACGTTTGCCCCGTCCAGGTCCAGCTCCACGGATCCGGCGGAGTGGCACACGTCCCAGACCACCAGCGCCCCCGCGCTGTGTGCAACTTCCGTGATGCCCGGAAGGTCGGCCAGGAAGCCTGAGCGGTAGGCCACGTGGCTCAGAAGTACGACGGCGGTGGCCGGGCCGGTCGCGTCCCGCACCTGTTCGACGGTGACTCCGGACGCAGGATCGGCTTCGATCCACCGCAGGGTCAGGCCTTCCTCGCGGGCGATGCCCTCGACCAGGTAGCGGTCCGTGGGGAAGTTATCCGTGTCCAGGACGAACTCTGTGCGGGCGGGGTCAGCCACGGTGGCCAGCGCGGCGCGGATCAGTTTGTAGAGCACCACCGTGGTTGAGTCGGCGATGACGGTCTGGCCCCGGGCTGCGCCGAGGACAGCGCGGCCCAGCTGATCGCCGATGGTCTGGGGCAGGTCCAGCCATTCCTCATCCCAGCCACGGATGAGCCGGCCGCCCCAGCCTTCCCCGATAAAGGTGCTGATGTCCCGTTGTGTCCGCTTCAGCGGGCGGCCCAGGGAATTGCCGTCGAGGTAGGAAAGGTCCGTGTCCGTCCCGATGAAGAGGCCGCGGTAGCGCGCCAACGGGTCGCCTGCATCCAGTTGCGCGGCCTGCTCAAGGAGGTCGGCGGCGTCGTGGTTCTCCATGTTCGCGTCCATTGCGCTGCTCACTGGCCGATCTCCGTTCGTACGGCGAACAGTTCCGGGAAGAAGGTGAGCTCAAGGGCCTTTTGCAGGAAGGCAGCGCCGCTGGATCCCCCGGTTCCAGATTTCATCCCGATGGTCCGCTGGACGGTTCGCAGGTGCCGGAACCGCCAGAGCTGGAAATTATCCTCCAGGTCCACCAGTTCCTCGCACGCCTCGTACGCACCCCAGTTAGCGGCGGCGTTTTCGTAGATGTGCTTGAACAGCGGCACCAGCTCAGGGCAGAACTCGTGGGCACGGGTGACGTCCCGCTCCAGGACGGACTGTGGCACGTCGAAGCCCTGCCGGGCCAGGTAGGCCAGGAACTCGTCGTAGATGCTGGGCGCCTTAAGCACGTCCTCCAGCATGGCGTGCGCGTCCGGGTCAGATTCGAAGACCGGCAGCATTTTTCGGTTTTTGTTGCCGAGGATAAACTCCACGGCCCGGTATTGGCTGGACTGGAATCCGGAGGAGTTGCCCAGGAACCCGCGGAACTGGGAGTACTCCGTGGGCGTCAGCGTGGCCAGGACGGACCATTGCTCCGTCAGGGTTTTTTGGATGTGCTTGACCCGGGCGATGCCTTTGAGCGCGGAGCCGAGATCGTCTGCGCGCAGCCAGGCCGCGGCGCTGCGGAGCTCGTGCAGCACCAGCTTCAGCCACAGCTCGGTGGTCTGGTGCTGGATGATGAACAGCAGCTCGTCGTGGTGTTCGGGCGTGCTGACAGGTTGCTGTGCGCTGAGCAGGGTGGTCAGCTGGAGGTAGGACGCGTAGCTCATCCGGGAACTGAAATCGCGGACTATGCCTTTGTCCAGTTTGCGGGTGTTCTTCTCGACGGCCACGGTGCTGCCTCTCTGGGTGTTCGGTGCTGGTGGGACCGGGTCAGCGCCGCACCAGGAGATCGTGGGCCTGAATAACGTCCAGACGCATCTGGTCAACAAGCGCCTCCGGCCCACGGTATGCCACCATGCCGCGGAGCCGGGCCACAAATTCGACCACTACTGTCTGGCCGTACAGATCGAAATCCTCCACGGCCTCGTGCGGACGGTCAATCACATGGGCTTCGACCTGGCGGCTGACGCCGTCGAACGTGGGATTGGACCCCACCGAGATGGCCGCCGGCCAGCGAGTGCCCGCCTGGTCCACCAGCCAGCCGGCGTAGATGCCGTCCGCGGGGATGAACCCGGTGGCCTCGTGGGCAAGGTTAGCGGTGGGGAACCCGAGTACGCGGCCGCGGGCAGCACCGTGGACAACCTCCCCGCGCATGCGGTGCGGTCGTCCCAGCACCGCGGCGGCGGTGGCGACGTCGCCTTCCTGCAATGCTTCACGCACCCAGGTGGAGGAGCAGCGGCGGTCGGTGCCGTCGTCGTCATGCAGCGGGTAGCCTTCCGAACCGAACTCGCTGATGACCTGGACGTCGAAGTCGAACTTTTCGCCCAGTTGCTTCATGGTGTCAAGGTCACCGGAGTTGCCCCGGCCGAACCGGGAATCGTGACCGATCACCACGTGGCTGGCGTGCAGGCTGTCCACCAGGACCTGGCTCACAAATTCTTCAGGGGTGAGACTGGCCAGGTTCAGCGAGTACTTCATCACCAAAATTGCATCCAGGCCCAGCTCCCCCAATGCGACCAGTTTGTCCTGCAGGCCCATGATCATTTCAGGCGCGGACTCCGGGCGGTGGATCAAGGCCGGGTGCGGGTCAAAGGTGACGGCAACGGCCTTCGTCCCGTTGAAGCGGGCCGAGCGGATTAGCTCGGAAAGGACTTGCTGGTGCCCGCGATGGACGCCGTCGAAGTTGCCAAAAGTGACAACGGAGGGACCAAAGTCCGCCGGGACCTCGGACGGATCGTTCCAGATGTAGACCATCACCCTCGCCTTTTACTGCCTAAAACTGACATCTCTCCGAACGCACCGGCGCCGGAACTCTCTAGATTACCCGCATTCAGTACTGCTGCCGGACGGCGCCGGGCCAACTGGAGGGCACGCGCGGACATGTCCGGAGGCCCGACCGCGGCGGCCGATCGCTGGTGCTGTTTGCCGCTGGTGCGGTCTACTGCTGGTTCGGCCGGCGCCGGTACAGCCACACCAGACCCAGGACAGGCAGCAGCAGCGGAATGAACGCGTACCCCCGGCCAAAAAGGGACCAGACGGTCTCATGCGGGAACGCCACAGAATCAAACACGCTCAACGCCCCCACTACCAGCACGCCCACAAGTTCCACCAGGACGGCGGCCAGCGAGATCTTGAACCAGGTGCGGCCGGGCTTGGCCAGGGACACCGTTGCCACAACGTAGACCAGCGCCGCGAACGCGGAAAGCAGGTAGGCGAGCGGGGCTTCGGAGAACTTGGTAAGGATCTGGTAACCGGCGCGTGCGGTGGCCGAAATGGCAAACACTGCATAGACGGCGATGAGCAGGCGTCCGGGGCCGGTGTTCCGAGTGTCCTTGACGCCGGCCTTGGCGTCTGCCTTGGCACGGGCGGCTTCGGAACGAGGTGCTTTCACGTTGCGTACTTCTTCCATTTCAGTACCAGATCTGGTTCATGCGGGCGGCCATCACCAAGGCCGTGACACCGACGGCGGCGAGGACAAAGTTGCTCCAGCGGGTCCGTTCCAGGATGGACCAGTACACGGCTGCCGGCGGCAGGAGCATCGCCGTGGCCAGGTATCCCCAGAATTCCCAGGCTTCCCCGGCAATCGGTTCGCCCGCGATCACCCGCACGATCGAACCCACCAGGTAAACCAGCAGTGCCAGCTCGACGGCGGCAACGGACAGGATGGTGAGATCGTTGGGGGCTTTTTTCAGGATGCCGGCACCGAGGCAGATTCCGCTGGAGAGCAGGCCGACCACCAGGATGATGTAGAAATAGGCGTCCATGCCTAAGCGTCCCCGCCCGCAGCATCTTCAGGCACAACATTCTCGGGCGCAGCATTCCGGGCCGCAGTTTTTTCTGACGCACCGTTGCCAGGCGCGAATACCAGGACAGGCTTGGCAAAGTTTCCGGAGTCCGCCAGGAGCGCCACGAGGCTGCCGTCCGGCGCGAACGCTGCTGCCGGGTGCTCAGTGGTGGCAGCCGCGGGATCTCCTGCTTCCGCTCCCGCTGCGATCCGGCGTCCGAAGGAAATCTCTCTGGCCTCCTCCGCTGTGAGTTCGCGGTTAGGCATCAGTGCCCGGGCAGCCTGGGACATCTCCAGGACATTCAGCTCCTCGGCCAGCTGTTCCAACGTCCGGGCCTGGTCCAGCGAGTACGGGCCAACGTGGGTCCGGCGGAGGGCGGTCAGGTGGCCGCCCACTCCCAGCCCGTCGCCGAGGTCACGGGCGAGGGCGCGGATATAGGTACCGGATGAGCACTCAACGGTGACATCAATGTCCACGACGTCGCCGCCCGCTTCCCGGTTGATGGCGTGAACTTCGAAACGGTGGATGGTGACCGGGCGCGCCGCGAGCTTTACCTCTTCACCGGAGCGGACCCGGGCGTAGGCACGTTCTCCGTTGACTTTAATGGCGCTGACGCTGCTGGGCACCTGCTGGATTTCACCCGTGAGGGCGGCGACGCCGTCGTGAATTGCTTCATCGGCGACGGCGGCGGCACTGACGGCGGCAATCACGTCACCTTCGGCGTCGTCCGTGATAGTGGACTGGCCCAACCGGATGGTTGCCGTGTACGTCTTGGACGTGCCCACGATGTAGGTCAAGAGCCGGGTGGCCTTGTTGATGCCGACCACCAGGACGCCGGTAGCCATGGGATCAAGGGTGCCGGCGTGCCCCACTTTCCGGGTCCCGGCGAGACGCCGCATCCGACCAACCACATCATGGCTGGTCCATCCCTGCGGTTTGTCCACTATCACCAGTCCAGAAAGCACGCTTCCCAGTATATCGGCGCTGGCGACGGACCCCGCCCAGGTGCGCGGGTGGCGGCTAGGATGGCATCCATGCCTGAGCTTGCGGCGCACGCGCGCGACGTCCCCGTCAACCAGATCCGCGAAATCACCGAGGCCGCCTGGCATACTCCCGGGGCCATCGTCCTGAGCATCGGCGAGCCGGGCTTCGCGCTCCCCCGCCACATCCTGGAAGCCGGCATGGCGTGCCTCGACCGGGACGAAACGAATTACACGCCCAACGCCGGCATCCCGGCCCTCCGTGAAGCGTTCGCCACCCGGTTCCGTGAACGCGCCGGACTCAACACCGGCCTCGGTGCCGAGCGCGTCTACGTGGTGGACGGAGCGCAACAGGGCCTGCACTTCGCCATGAGCCTCCTGCTCTCCCCCGGCGACGAAATCCTGATCCCGAACCCCGGCTACCCCACGTTCGCCATGACCAGCCGGCTCCTGAATGCCGTGCCGGTGGGCTACCCGCTGTATCCCGAGCATGACTTCCAGCCGCGGATCCAGGACATTGAAGCGCTCATCACGGACCGGACCCGGGTGCTCATCCTGAATTCCCCGTCCAACCCGCTGGGCGCCGTCCTCGGCGAGGACCTGACCCGGCAACTTGTGGACCTGGCCCGCAAGCGCGATCTCTGGATCATTTCCGACGAATGCTACGAGGCCTTCACTTACGACGTCCCCCACGTCAGCCCGGCCCGGTTCGACAGCGACGTGCCCGGCGAGGCGCGCGTGTTCACGTCGCTGACTCTCTCGAAGACGTACGGCCTCACCGGCCTGAGGATCGGCGCCCTGGTCTGTCCGCCGGGGCTGGAGCAGAAGATGAACAACGTGATGGAAGCGATTGTCTCCTGCGTTGCCTCGCCGTCGCAGTACGCCGCGCTCGCGGCACTGACAGGCCCGCAGGACTACGTCGGTCACGCCCACGACCACTACCGGGCCAACCGGGACGCGGCCTCAGCAGTGCTGGAGGACAAGCGAATCCCGTACCTGAGTGCACAGGGAGCCTTCTATCTGTGGGCCAACGTCTCCCATGTCAGCGACGGGGACGTCCGCAGCTGGGCCCGCAGGTTCCTGGCCGATTCCGGCGTTGCGCTTGCGCCGGGAACTGCCTTTGGCTCGATCGGCGAGGGCTGGGTACGGATCGCGCTGTGCGGTACCCGCAACGATTTGGTGGAGGGTGTCGGCAGGCTGCCTGAACGCCAGGATTCATGATCCGGCACCTGGTTAGTAATCCTTGCGTTTCGTGTTGCGGCGCCACGCGTCAAACGGAGCGTCCGACGCCGGAATGGCGGTTTGGGCGACCGGCAGAAGTTCCGGACGCGTGCCGTTGAAATACTCGTAGAACACGGCGTCGTCGAAACCGGCCGCGGCTGCACCATGGCGGTCGGCCGCAAAATAGACTCGATCAATCCGCGCCCACAGTGCGGCTGACAGGCACAGCGGGCACGGCTCGCAGCTGGTGTAGAGCACGGCGCCGCTCAGGTCGAACGTGGCGCCTGCGGCTGCCGCAGCGCGGATTGCCACCACTTCGGCATGCGCGGTGGGGTCGTTGTCCCGGGTGACCCGGTTGGTGCCTTCATGGACCCGCCCATCCGGGGTCACAACCAGCGCACCGAACGGGCCGCCACCGTCGGAGACGTTCCGGACAGCCAGCTCAATGGCCTGTTCCAGGTATCGGGTGGCCTCGTGGTTGTCGCTCGCCTGCGTCATAACTAGATCCTAGCCATGAGCCAGGATTTCCGGTTCAAAATAGGGGGCACATTAGGGCTCTCCTGACTCTTCCGTGGGCGTTTTGAGCGCGCCTTAACGGACGCACGCCGCTTTCCGTCTATAGGTTTCTGACTGTCTAAGGAAAGAAACTTTTAGA
>NZ_JAMXBH010000016.1 GCF_023913735.1 Pseudarthrobacter raffinosi | reverse complement strand
ATCAACAAACTTGGCACACTATTGAGTTCTCAAACAACAGACACACCCGGCACCACCACAACCAATCAATCGGCCGTAGATCGCTCCGGAGCAACTTTTCAAACTTACCCGCTGGTCTCACTCTTGTCAAACCGGCATCCGCGACGTTCTCAGCCTGAGGCTTTCGTGTCGGTTTTTTCGGTCTGACTCCGTGGAGCAGCGCGGAAATAAACTCTACCACCACTTTGCCGGGATGGCCAACCAAGCCCCGAACAGCCCCCCGCACCCCCACCCTGAGGGCGGCAAAAAGCCCGGAATCTCAAGGAATTCCGGGCTTTTCGCCGCGCACTTAAGAGAGCGGGTTCACACTTTTCGGTCCGCCGGCCGCCAAGGGAACGGGTTTGAAGTACGCCGCACCCAAAGGCGGCAGCGTCACGGTCAACGATGCCGGCTGGCCATCAAGCCCTTCGTCCAGGGCAATCAGCTCGCCGCCATTCAAAACACCTGAACCGCCGTAGGCCGCAGCATCAGTGTTGAGCACTTCGGTCCAGGCCCCGGCAGCGGGAACGCCGAGGACATAGCCCACATGCGGCCCGCCGGAGAAGTTAACGGCGCACACCAACGGATTGCCGTCCTTGTCCCAGCGGACAAACGTCAGGACATTGCGGTCGGCGTCCCCACCGTTGATCCACTGGAAACCACCGGGCTCGTTGTCCCGAGCGTAGAGGGCCGGCGTCGAGCTGTAGAGCTCGTTGAGGTCCTTGGTGAGGAGCTGCAATCCGCGGTGCGCCGGAATGTCGGCCAGGTACCAGTCCAGTCCATGCTGCTCGGACCATTCAGCCTCCTGGCCGAATTCGGTGCCCATAAAAATGAGCTGCTTGCCCGGGTGCGCCCACTGGTAGGCAAAGAAGGCGCGCAGGTTGGCCAGCTGCTGCCAGCGGTCCCCCGGCATCTTCCGGAGCATGGAGCCCTTGCCGTGCACTACTTCGTCGTGGCTGATGGGGAGAAGGAAGTTCTCGGTGAACGCGTAGACCATCGAGAACGTCAACGTACCGTGGTGCCACTTCCGGTTGATCGGGTCCTCGGAGGCGTACTTGAGGGAGTCGTGCATCCAGCCCATGTTCCACTTGAGCCCGAAGCCCAGGCCGCCGTGGCTTGTGGGGGCGGTGACACCGGGGAAAGCCGTGGACTCTTCGGCGATCATCACCGCGCCCGGGTGGGTCTTGTAGACGGTGGCGTTGACTTCCTGGAGGAAGGAAATGGCTTCCAGGTTCTCGCGTCCGCCAAAGCGGTTGGGCGACCACTGCCCGTCTTCGCGCGAATAGTCCAGGTACAGCATCGAGGCCACCGCATCAACCCGGAGTCCGTCGATGTGGAACTCATCAAGCCAGTACAGCGCGTTGGACACCAGGAAGTTCCGTACCTCGGTGCGGCCGAAGTCGAAGATCAGCGTTCCCCAGTCGGGGTGCTCGCCCAGGTTCGGGTCGGCGTGCTCGTACAGGGGTTCGCCGTCGAACTGAGCCAGCGCCCAGGCATCCTTGGGGAAGTGCGCCGGAACCCAGTCCAGCAGCACGCCGATTCCGGCCTGGTGCAGGGAATCCACCAGGTACCGGAATTCGTCCGGATGGCCAAAGCGCGACGTCGGCGCAAAGTAGGACGTCACCTGGTAGCCCCAGGAGCCGCCGAAGGGATGTTCGGCCACGGGCATGAACTCAACGTGCGTGAAGCCCAGCCACTTGACGTAGTCCACCAACTCTTTGGCGAGCTCGCGGTAGCCCAGGCCAAGGCGCCAGGATCCGAGGTGGACCTCGTAGGCGCTCATCGCCGAATTGTGCGGGTCACGCTGGGTGCGTGCCGCCATCCATTCGGCGTCCTTGAAAACGTAGGACGGTTCCACCACCCGGGACGCCGTCAGCGGCGGGACTTCGGTGCCGAAGGCCAAGGGGTCCGCCTTTTCGACCCAGTGCCCGCTCTTGGACTTGATCTCGAATTTGTAGCACGCCCCTGCTAAAACGCCGGGAAGGAAGACTTCCCACACGCCCGAGGATCCCAGCGAGCGGAGCGAATTTTCGCGGCCGTCCCAGGCGTTGAAGTCACCTTTGACGCGGACCGCCTGCGCGTTCGGTGCCCAGACGGCAAAGGAGACGCCGTCAACATCGCCGAGGGAGGACTTGTAGTGCTGGACGTGCGCGCCCAGGACTTCCCAGAGCTTCTCGTGCCTGCCCTCGCCGATCAGGTGCAGGTCCACTTCACCCACGGTGGGCAGGTAACGGTACGGCTCATCCACCGTCAGGGGCGCGGCACCGGCGTAGGTGACTTCCAGCCGGTAGTCGGGGACGTGGCCGGCCTGCAGCGGTTCGAGGACTGCCACCCATACCCCGTTGTTTTCGTGGGTCATGGGCACTGAGCCCACGGCAGTCACCACGCTCACTGCCTCCGCGAGGTGCTTAAGCGTTCGGACCGTCACATGGCCGTGGTCGTCAAGGTGGGCGCCGAGCACTGAGTGCGGCGCGTGGTGTTCGCCGTTCGCCACGCGGGCCAACGTGTCCGGGTCCACGTGAAGAGGCACCCGGGGCCGGTCTGTACGTGCTGAGCCTGTCATTTTCATACCTTCCGATGCTGCTCCGGCCTGATCGCCGGAGCCTTTAACGCTGAGGAGCCGCCTGGACGCATTCGTTGGAATGGCCAGCCAGTCAGGTCTGTTCCGCAATTCATATACGACTTCATAAAGGGCCTTGTCCAGCCACAATGCCACAAAGAGCGGTGAAGTCCGGTCGATGGTGCCGGGTGTGACTGCGGCATAGCCGGCAAGGAACGCGTCCGCGCAATCATCGACCCAGGACGCCGGAACGCGCGCACCCTGATATTCGCGTTCCGCCGCGCCTGCCGCATAGTCGAAGGAACGCAGCATTCCCACCACGTCCCGGAGCGGAACATCGGGGAAGTTGCGTTCGGCGATGGGCCGCAGTGGCTCACCTTCAAAATCAAGGATGGCCCACCGGCCGGGCTGGCCGCCGTGGCCGGGGACCTGCAGGATCTGGCCGAGGTGGAGATCGCCGTGGATCCGCTGCAGCGGCCCTGCGGGCACGCCGTCGAGCTCGCCAAGCAGAGCCCCTAGCGCGTCGTCGTAAGGCCCGACGGCGGCACTGGCTTCCGCCCATGCCTGCCGGACCCGCTTGGCTACTCCTGGCGCAATGAGCTGACCCGGGGCCGGTTCAACCGCTGTGCCGAGTGCTTCCGCCAGCCGCCGGTGGACTGTGGCTGTGGCAGCGCCCAGGGCATGCGCCTCGGCGGTGAAATCAGCACCGGTGCGCGCGGCATCCACGGCAAGGCGCCAGGCATCGCGGCCGCCGGCGAGGAATTCGTGGGCTACGGCAAGCTCGCCCTGCGATGGCTCCTGTGCCGGGAGCCCCGATGACGCCGGCGCTTGCCATTCCCCGCGGACCCACCCCAGCGTGGCCGGAACCTCGAAGGTGCCCTGGGCCGTCAGTGCCGCCCCTACCTCGACCTCAGGGTTGATCCCTTCGGAGAGGACACGGAAGAATTTCACGATCGCCGCGGACTCGCCGTCGTCAACAATGACAGAGCTGTTGGACTGCTCGCCGGACAGGACTTTGACCATTCCGTGGGCGGTAGGCAGTCGGTGCTCCGACCGGGTGCGGTGGCCCGTCGCCGAGCCCGTGTTCGAGCCCGCTTCGGACCGGATCAGCTCCAGCCAGGAGGACACAAAGGATGGATCGTGAACGGCGTCGTAGATCCAGGCCATGCCGGCCCCGGGGGCCTGGCCTACCAGTGCCCGCTCCGCTCCGGCAAGCGGACTTGCCCGGTAACTCAGCGGGACCTGGACCACGTCAGTCCGGAGACCGCCGTCGGCCGTCCGGGAGGAAACAGCCAGCAGGAAGATCTCCAGCCGGGCCTGCCCGGCGGCATCTTCAAGGCTCAGGCTGCCTGCCTGTTCCAGCGAAAAATCGGCTGTCTTCACGGGGAACCACCGCTGGCGCGGAAGCCATTCGCGGAGGACGGCGCTTAGTGGGGCTGTGAGGGTGGGCTGGGCCATGTCAGTTCTCGATGGACAGGATGGGCAGTGCCTGCGTGTACGGGGAGGCTGGATTGGACGTCGCCGAGCGGACCCGTAGCCAGAAGAAATCATGGCTTCCCAGGGTCAGCGTCAGTGATCCGTCGTCGTCGATCCCGGGGAACGGCTGACCCCCGAACACATCGCGCAGCCCGCGGCCGGCAAACTGCGGAATCCGCAGTTTTGCCGCGACGGGGTGCTGCGAAAGGTTGAAGGCGCACAGAATGGTTTCGCCGGGCAGCCCTGCAGTGTTGTCATCCGACAGTTCGCGAAGATACGCCACCACGGCGTCGTGGTCGGCTTCGACATGTTTGAACGCGCCCAGCCCGAAGGCAGGGTGGTTCTTGCGGACGCTGAGGATCTGCCGGGTCCAGCGGAGCAGGGAACCGGAGTGGGCGGCCTCGGCTTCCACATTGGCCATGCCGTAGCTGTACACCAGCGACTGGATGACCGGCAGGTAGAGCTTGCCGGGATCAGCGTTGGAGAATCCTGCGTTCCGGTCCGGGTTCCACTGCATGGGGGTGCGCACAGCATCGCGGTCATCGAGCCAGATATTGTCCCCCATGCCGATCTCGTCCCCGTAGTACAGGAACGGGCTGCCAGGCAGTGACAGCAGCAGGGCATTGATCAGTTCGATCTCGGCCCGGGAATTATCCAGCAACGGTGCAAGCCGGCGCCGGATCCCGATGTTGGCGCGCATCCGGGGGTCCGGGGCATACCAGCCCAGCATCGCCGCACGCTCGTCGGCCGTGACCATCTCCAGCGTCAGTTCATCGTGGTTGCGCAGGAACGTTCCCCACTGCGCCCCTTCGGGGATCTCCGGGGTGTCATGCATGGTCTCGATGATCGGAGCGGCCTTCTGGTCCCGCAGGGCGTAGTAGAGGCGCGGCATGATGGGGAAATGGAAGGCCATATGGCATTCGGGCTCTTCCGCTGTTCCGAAGTACTCCACCACCTCGTTGGGCGGCTGGTTGGCCTCGGCGATGATGACGCGGCCCGGGTAGCCTTCATCCACCATGGCCCGCAGCTTGCGCAGGAAGTCATGGGTGGCCGGCAGGTTTTCGCAATTGGTCCCCTCTTCCTCGAAGAGGTACGGGATGGCGTCCGCCCGGAAACCGTCGATGCCCTGGTCCAGCCAGAAACGGACCACGTCAAAGAGCGCTTCGATGACCTTGGGGTTCTCAAAGTTCAGGTCAGGCTGGTGGCTGAAGAAGCGGTGCCAGAAGAACTGCCGGCGGATGGGGTCGAAGGTCCAGTTGGACTCCTCCGTGTCCACGAAGATGATGCGGGCGTCCTGGTACTTCTCGTCAGTGTCGCTCCACACGTAAAAGTCGCCAAAGGGACCGTCCGGGTCCTTGCGCGATTCCTGGAACCAGGGGTGCTGGTCCGAGGTGTGGTTCAGCGGCAGGTCAATGATGACCCGGACGCCGCGGGCATGGGACTCGGCCACGAGCCGCTTGAAGTCGCTGATGGTCCCGAACTCATCCAGGACGGAGTTGTAGTCCGAAATGTCATAGCCGCCGTCACGCAGCGGCGACTGGAAGAACGGCGGCAGCCACAGGCAGTCCACGCCAAGCCACTGTAGGTAGTCCAGCCGGTCGATCAGGCCGGAGAAGTCGCCCGAACCGTCGCCGTTCGCATCCGCGAAGGCCCGCACCAGCACCTCATAGAACACAGCTTTCCGATACCAGAGCGGATCGTGGGCCAGGCCAGGGGCGTTCAGCTCAAAGGTGCTCTTGGGGGTGAAATGCTGGCTGGAACTCTGCGGGTTAAAGCTCACTGATGCAATCTCCTCACGCTCAGGATGTGGGCGGGTTCAACGTGCGCGTCCAGGCGGACGTAGTTGTATTCGCCCCATTCCCAGGATTCACCGGAAATGAGGTCATCCACCCGGAACCCGCCGTTGGGCGACAGATCCTCGGGGTCCAGTTCCAGCGCAGCCAGATCCAGTGAAATAGTGCTCTCCCTGATGGCGTGCGGATCAACGTTGACCACCACAATGATGGTGTCCTTGGTGCCGTCCGGCAGGGTCTTGTGCTTGGAGTACACCACCGTGGCGTCGTCGGTGCTGTGGTGGACCGTGAGATTCTGCAGGTCCAGCAGCGCCGGGTGGTTGTGCCTGATTGCGTTGAGCCTGGTCAAGTACGGCGCCAGGGTCCGGCCTGAGGCAGCGGCAGCGTCCCAGTCACGGGCTTTGTATTCGAATTTCTCGTTGTCGATGTACTCTTCCGCGCCGGGGCGGGCAACATGCTCATAAAGTTCGTAGCCGGCATAAACGCCCCACAGGGGGCTGGCGGTGGCGGCCAATGCGGCGCGGATCTTGAACGCCGCCGGACCGCCGAACTGCAGGTATTCCGTGAGGATGTCCGGCGTGTTGACAAAAAAGTTGGGCCGGAAGTACGCCGGCGACTCGTGGCTGACCTCCGTGAAGTAGGTTTCGATTTCCTTTTTGGTGTTCCGCCACGTGAAGTAGGTGTAGGACTGCTGGAAGCCCGCCCGGCCCAGGGCGTGCATCATGGCAGGGCGCGTGAACGCTTCCGCGAGGAACACTACGCCAGGGGTCTTCTTGTTGACCTGGCCAATGAGCCATTCCCAGAACCACACCGGTTTGGTGTGCGGATTATCCACCCGGAAGATCTTCACGCCATGGCTGACCCACAGCAACACGACCCGCAGGATTTCCTTCGCAAGCCCTTCCGGATCATTGTCGAAATTGAGCGGGAAAATGTCCTGGTATTTCTTGGGCGGGTTTTCCGCGTACGCGATGCTCCCGTCAACCCGGGTAGTGAACCATTCCGGGTTGGACTGCACCCAGGGGTGGTCCGGCGCGGCCTGCAGCGCCAGGTCCAGGGCGACTTCCAGGCCCAGTTCGTTGGCGCGGGCAACAAAGGCGTCGAAGTCCTCGAACGTGCCCAGTTCCGGGTGGATGGCGTCGTGGCCGCCCTCCTTGGCGCCGATGGCCCAGGGCGAGCCGGGATCATGCGGGCCGGCAATCAGGGTGTTGTTGGGGCCCTTTCGGTGCTGGATACCGATGGGGTGGATCGGCGGCATATAGAGAACGTCGAAGCCCATTTCCGCCACCGCGTCCAGCCGCTTCGCCGCGGTCCTGAAATTCCCGGACGTCCATGCCCCGGTGGTGGCGTCCCTGACGGCGCCTTCGGACCGGGGGAAGAATTCGTACCAGGCTCCACGGCCTGCGAGATCGCGCTCCACCAGCAGCGGGAACTGCTCGGAAACGGTGATCAGTTCGCGGATCGGCTGGCGGTCCACCACGGCGGCGACGTCCGCGCCGAAGCCGGCTGCCAGACGCTCCTCATCGGTGAGGGACCCGTTGCCCAGAATGGAAGACGCCATGCGCAGGGTACGCCGGTCCGACGCATTGCGGGAGGCGTCGGCGGCCGCCTCCGAGAGCAGCGCCGATCCTTCGGCGAGCATCAGCTCAACGTCGATGCCTGCCGCCACCTTGACTTCGGCGTTGTGGTGCCAGGTTCCGTAGCGGTCGTGCCAGGCCTCGATGAAAAACGTCCAGTTTCCAACGGCCGACGGCGTGAGGATGCCCTCCCAGCGGTCGGTACCGAGGCCGCGTTCCCCCCTGGGCGGCGCCAGCCTGACGCGCTGGCGTTCCTTCCCGCGGGGATCCAGGAGGACCGCGCTGACACCCAGTTGGTCATGCCCCTCCCGGAAGGCCGTGGCGCCCACCACAATTCCCTCCCCCGGCAGGGCCTTGGCAGGATACTTCCCACTCTCCACCACAGGCTGCACTGCAGTGATCGGAAAACGGCCAATTCTTAGCCCGTCGGTGATTTGGCCTTTCGGCTTTTTCTTTGAGGCGGCAGGGGTTACTGAGTTAGTCGTCACAGGCTCGACGTTAGCGAGAAATGGTCCAGATTGCTAAGCCTGCGCTGCTTTTTGTCGCGGCGATTCGACTTATCCGCCACGCCAACTGTCATTTACCTAAAAGAAAGCCAAAGCAGTTCCAGACGTTGATGTTGTCGGTTAGTGTGGCGCAGGTGAAGGCAATCCGCAGATTTACCGTCAGAACAGTCCTCCCGGAACCCATCAGGCCGCTGGCCCTGTTGGCCACCAACCTCCGCTGGTCCTGGCACCGGCCCACCCGTGAACTTTTCGCTGGCCTGAACCGCCGCATCTGGGAGGAATCCGGCCAGGATCCCGTCAGTTTCCTGGGCCGGGTCAGCCGCGAAGAGTTCCAGCGCCTCGCCGCCGACCCCTCGGTAGTGAACCAGGTCCGCGCCGCCGCCGAGGACCTTGACCGGTACCTTGAGCAGCCCCGCTGGTACCAGAGCCTGGGCGAGGATGCCCCGGCCGCCATCGCGTACTTCTCCCCAGAATTTGGCATCACCGAAGTCCTGCCGCAGTACTCCGGCGGCCTGGGCATCCTGGCCGGCGACCACCTCAAGGCCGCCTCGGACCTGGGTGTGCCCCTGATCGGCGTTGGCCTGCTGTACCAGGCTGGTTACTTCAAGCAGTCACTCTCCCGCGACGCCTGGCAGCAGGAAACGTACCCGGTACTCGACCCTGACGGCCTCCCCCTCACTCTGCTTCGTGAACCGTCCGCCGACGGCAACGGCCGGCCTTTGCAGATCTCACTCCCGCTCCCCAACGGGCGCCGGCTGCTGGCACACATCTGGCGTGCCGACGTCGGACGCGTTCCCCTCTTGCTGCTGGACTCCAACGTTCCCGGCAACGACGACGCCGCGCGCGGCATCACCGACCGCCTCTACGGCGGCGGCGGAGACCACCGGCTGCAGCAGGAGCTCCTGCTGGGCATGGGCGGAGTCAAGGCGCTGCGCGCGTACCAGCAGCTCACCGGAACCGCCGCGCCCGAGGTGTTCCACACCAACGAGGGCCATGCCGGCTTCCTGGGGATTGAGCGCATCCAGGAACTGATGGCCGGCGACGCCGCCCTCAGCTTCGACGAAGCCCTCGCCGCCGGCCGGGCGTCCACGGTCTTCACCACCCACACTCCCGTTCCGGCCGGCATCGACCGTTTCGAGATTTCCCAGATCCACCACTTCTTCCAGGCCGGGCTTGCGCCCGCGGTACCCGTGGACCGGATCCTGGAACTGGGCCGGGAAAACTACGCCGACGGCAACCCGTCAGTCTTCAACATGGCGGTGATGGGACTCCGGCTGGCACAGCGGGCCAACGGCGTCGCCAAGCTCCACGGCGAGGTATCCCGCGGGATGTTCTCGGCCCTGTGGCCCGGGTTCGACCACTCCGAGGTGCCCATCACGTCCGTCACCAACGGCGTGCACGTGCCCACGTGGGTCGACGGGCGCATCTCCCAGCTCGCGAGGGAACAGTTCGGCACCGAGGCCGAAGCCCTGGGCCGCTGGGACCTTGCCTACAACGTCAGCGATGCCGACGTCTGGGCGCTGCGCCGTGAAATGCGCACAGCGTTGGTGGAGGACGTACGCCGCCGGCTCCGGGCTGCGTGGAAGAAGCGCGGCGCCGCCGACGCCGAGCTGGGCTGGACCGACAACGTTCTGGACCCCGACGTGCTGACCATCGGCTTCGCCCGGCGCGTCCCCACCTACAAGCGCCTGACGCTGATGCTTCGCGAGCCGGACCGGCTCAAGGCGCTGCTGCTGCATCCGGAACACCCGATCCAACTGGTGATCGCCGGCAAGTCCCACCCGGCAGATGATGCCGGGAAGAAGATGATCCAGGACCTGGTCCGCTTCACGGACGACCCCGAGGTCCGCCACCGCATCGCCTTCCTGCCGAACTACGACATCGCAATGGCCAGGACGCTGTTCCCGGGCTGCGACGTGTGGCTCAACAACCCGCTCCGCCCCCTGGAGGCCTGCGGTACGTCGGGCATGAAGGCCGCCATCAACGGTTCGCTGAACCTTTCTGTGATGGACGGCTGGTGGGATGAAATGTACGACGGCGAGAACGGCTGGGCGATCCCCACCGCCAACAATGACGCGTCCCCCGAAGAGCGGGACGACATCGAGGCCGCGGCACTGTATGAACTCCTGGAAACCCAGGTGGCGCCACGCTTCTACGGGAACACGGTGTCTGACAGCGCCGGTGCTGCCGGACCGTCCACCACGGGCACCGAGAAAGTCCCGACGCACTGGGTGTCAATGATCAAGCACACGTTGTCCCATCTGGGACCGGCCGTTTCCGCGGAGCGCATGCTGCACGACTACGTCAACGTGCTCTACCGGCCCGCCGCCGAGGCCGGACGCAGGGCCGTTGCCAACTCCTACGCCCAGGCCCGTGTGCTGGCGGCATGGACTGCCAAGGTACGTTCGGCGTGGCCTCTGCTGCACGTCGAACATGTGGACTCCGTGGGCGTTTCCGAGGACCCGCAGATCGGGGACACCCTGCAGGTGAACGCCTACATCGCGCTGCACACCCTCTCACCGGAGGACGTGTCCGTGGAGGTGGCTTATGGCCGTGCCGAGGAAAGCGACACCCTGGCGGACGTCACCCTGATGGAGTTGAACTCGAAAGAGGACCTGGGCGAGGGGCGCCACCTGTTCAGCGGCTCGCTGGTCATCGACCGCTCCGGTCCCTTTGGCTACACCGTCCGCGTCCTGCCACGGCACGAGGCATTGGCTTCCAAGGCGGAGCTGGGGCTGATCGTCAACGCCTGATCCGTTTCCAGATATCCGGCGTTCGTTTTGTGGCAACTGCGCGGCGGTTGTCGACGTTAGTTACAGGAGGACGGCCGTGACCGCGAGGTCACGGCCGGCGTAGCTTTCGGCATCCTGGAGGACCTCGCAGATGATCCCGAAGGACCTGTCCCCCCGGAACGCCGCGGCCACCTGCCAAAGGATTGTGACCGGCGCGCTACCGTTCTCGCCGATGCTGTCCGCGAAATCGTGCAGGGAGTCGTTCAGGGCGTCCATGTTCACGCCGTAATGTTCAGGAAAGGCGAGCACTCCGCCGAAGGTTTCCAGGACAGCCTTCTTGCTGTCGGCGGCGGGGACCACCAGGCTGCGGCGGCCGTCGTCGGCAACCTGTTCCTGAAGTTCTTCGATGGTCCAGGTGTCGGCGGAGTAAATTTTCATGAGGGTGTTCAGCCGCCTTCTGCGATGAATTTGAACGAGTCGTAGTGGTCCTGCGTGTAGTATTTTTCGCCCTCGGCGCCGGTGACGATGCGGCGGGCTCCCCGGTCGGATTCACCCGGGGTGGGCACGGTGTACTCGCGGTAATAGCCTGAGCCCTGCCGCGGGAGAATGCGCTCGAAGTTGCCGAACGTCTTGTTGTCCTGGCTGTAGCCGTAGGGGCCGCCGGCACGGATGGCAGCGAGGGTAGTCCGCGCTTCGGCCGGCAGCTGGGATTCCTTGATCGCGGGCAACCCGGACGGGTTGGCGGGGACTACCGCCGGGGCCGGAACCTCCGCAGGACCCTGGACGGGAGCGCCCGGGACCGGGGCCGCGCTGGAACTGGCTGCCGGCGTCGTACTTCCCGTTAGAGTCTCAAGGAGCCCGGGGCCGCCGAAAGCGAACGCCGCTATGGCCAGCAGCCCGGTCAGCAGCAGGGCAATGGAGCGGTTGCGCAATTTTGGTCCCCTCCGCAGTTACGTGCGGTAGATGTTAATCGAGTTCGCCTCGATGCTGTCCGTCTCGCCGGACGCCACGCGGCTGCCCTGTCGAAGCTCGTGAAGCGGCGACGTTGTCAGCCGGAGTTCGAACATCCTGCGGGGCGTTCCGTCGTCGTTCTTGAGTTCCGGAAGGGTGATGTTCACGTCGGAGCCGCTGCCGTTGACCACTACGAGGCCCGCCAGCGTGCCGTCGTCCGAGCCAAGCAGGAGCTGCATGACCCGGTGCCGGGGATCATTCCACTGATCCATGGACATGGGTTGTCCGGCGTGATCAAACCAGTAGATATAGGACTGCTCATCCCGAGAGGGAAAATCATGGGGTTGGCTTGCCAGGAACTCCTTGCGCAGCCGGACGTAGCGCTTTGTGCTGCGGAGCATCTCTGCGGATTCCGGCGTACGCGTCCAGTCGAGCCATGCCAGTGGGTTGTCCTGGCAATAGGCGTTGTTGTTTCCCTGCTGCGTGCGTGCCAGCTCGTCGCCGGCGGTGATCATGGGCACACCGAGCGAAATCAACAGGGACGCCATGAGGTTCCGTCGGGACTGCGACCGCTGCGCCAGGATGCTCTCGTCCTCGCTCCGGCCTTCGAAACCGTGGTTGTAGCTGCGGTTGTCCCCGTGCCCGTCCCGGTTCTGCTCGCCGTTCGCCTCGTTGTGTTTTCGGTCGTAGGACACAAGGTCGTTGAGCGTGAAGCCGTCGTGTGCCGTGATGAGGTTGACCGACGCCAGCCTGGAACGGCCCGACGCTTCAAAGAGCCCGGCAGACCCGGACAGGGCATCAGCCAGCCGCGCCACGGACCCGCCCTGCCCGCCGGCTTCGATGGCCGCCCGGTCGGCAAGCCAGAAGGAGCGGACGCCGTCCCTGAAGTGGTCGTTCCAGTCAACCCAGCCGCCCGGGAACCGTCCCGTCTGCCAGCCGCCATAGCCGACGTCCCAGGGCTCGGCGATCAGTTTTACGTCAGACAACACGGGATCGGCGGCCACAGCCACCAGGAACGGGTGGCGGGGATCAAACTCGTTGTCCGCGTTCCGGCAGAGCGTCACGGCCAGGTCGAAACGGAAGCCGTCGATGTGGAATTCGTCCACCCAATACCGGAGGGAATCCAGCACCAACTGGACCACCCTGGGCTGGCCGAAATTCAGGCTGTTGCCGCAGCCCGTAGTGTCGATGTACTTCCCGTGGCCATCCGTTCTGTAGTACGTGTCCTCACCGAGTCCGCGGAAGCTAATGGCCTGGCCGTCCGGGCCGCCCTCGGCAGTGTGGTTGTAGACGACGTCGAGAATCACTTCCAGCCCTGCCGCGTGGAGCAGCTTGACCATTCCCTTGAACTCGTCCTGGACGGCGTGCGGTCCGGCATCCCGCGCCGCCTGCGTCGCATAGGCTGCCTGCGGTGCGAAAAACGCGGCCGTGTTGTAGCCCCAGTAGTTGGTCAGGCCGAGGTTCTGCAGGTGCAGCTCATCGAGGTGGAAGTGCACCGGGAGCAGCTGGACAGCGGTAATGCCCAGGCTCTTGAAATGCTCGATGATGGCCGGATGAGCCATTCCGGCGTAGGTGCCACGCAGCTCCTCGGGGACATCGGGATGCAGCATGCTCTGGCCGCGGACATGAGCCTCGTAGATGATGGTGTTCCGCCACTGCGTCCGGGGACGTTCGTCGGTGCCCCAGTCAAAATCGCCGGCCATCCGGACGCTCGTCAGGAAACCCTCCCGCTGGTCCACCGCCCGGCCGTAAGGATCGAGCAAAAGAGGCTGCCCGCCGTCGTCGTCCAGGTCCACGATGGGGACCGCCAGCGGCAACGGGTCCGCCTTGGACGTGGCACGGAAACCGTACAGCGATCCGTACGGGAAATCCTCAACAATTCCATGGTGCACGCCGTGCGTGACATTGGGCAGGGTCTGCAGATGCCACTCGCTGCCCGGGGCCTTGTAGGCAATCTCAAGGTTCTCCACGGCCGGGGCGTACACGGCGACGTTGGCGCTGGACTGCACGCCGTAATCCGCTCCCGATCCCGGGCGCGGGACGCTGACACCTAGCGGATATGCCGAAGAGGCATCCCTGGTGGAAGCGGTATCGAAAAGCGGCATGACCATCACGTCCATGGTAGCGGCCAACGGCTGTTGAGCTGCACCGGCGCTTTTATGACGTCACCCGGACCCACCGCAGTCCAACGCTCTCGCAGTTTTCGCGCCTTAAACAGAAACGCTCTCTCACCAGTTCAAGTTGACCGGTGGGAGAGCGTTTCTGTTAAACCCACCAAAGGTGAGAGAGCGTTTGGCAGGACGACGATACAGCCGTTGCGGCCGTTTTGCCAGGGAGCGCATCGCCGACCAGAGCCGAAGAAGGCCGCCCGCGGCCGAATGAGGCAACGGGAGGTGTCTAAGCGACGGCAAAGCGGTCGCGGCGGCGACCCCGCTGCCGTGCCGCCTCCCGCACCGAGGACTACTTGACGGCGCGCTGCCTCGAGATTTCGTACAGGGAGATGCCAACGGCCATGGAGGCGTTGAGCGATTCCATGGCGGAGTTAATCGGGATGGAGACGATCTGGTCGCAGTTTTCGCGGACCAGGCGGCTCAGGCCCTTGCCCTCGGAACCGACCACAATGCAGACGGGCTCGGCGGCCAGGGTGAGGTCAGGCAACGAAACGTCGCCGTCGCCGTCGAGCCCCAGGACAAAGATGCCCATGTTCTTGAACTGCTTCAGGGCACTGTTCAGGTTCGCGGCGCGTGCCACCGGAACACGCACGGCAGCGCCGGCGCTGGTCTTCCAGGCCGAGGCTGTGACGCCCACGGAGCGGCGTTCCGGGACGACGACGCCGTGGCCGCTGAAGGCCGAGACGGAGCGGATGATGGCACCAAGGTTGCGGGGGTCCGTGATGCCGTCCAGGGCAACGAACAGCGGGGCGTTGGATACGTGGCCCTTCTTCCAGCGGTCCACGGTTTCCTCGGCCAGGTCATAAGCGTCCTGGTACTCGTACGGCGGGATCTGCAGGACCAGGCCCTGGTGGATGGCGTCATCCGTCATGCGGTCAAGTTCGGGCTTGCCGGTCTCGAGCAGCGGGATTCCGCGTTCGGCGGCGATCTTCAGCGACTCCTTGACCCGGTCATCCATTTCAATCCGGATGGCGATGTGCAGGGCCTTCGCGGGGATCCCGGCGCGGAGGGCTTCCACCACGGAGTTACGGCCGGTGACGACTTCCTCGGTGGCGCGGCCCTTGGGACCCGTGCGGGAGGCGCCGGCGCTGCGGGCACCCGTGCCGCGCTTGGCGGCCGAACGTTCGGCAAGCTGCTTGCTCTTGTGCGCCTTGTGGTACGGGCGGTCCTCCGCCTTGGGCGTGGGACCCTTGCCTTCCAGGGCCTTACGGCCATGACCACCGGTTCCGATGGTTGGCCCCTTCTTTGCTTTGACCGACCGGCGACCGTTGTTGGCCATGATTTTCCACCCTTGATTGTTTGACTGAGTCTGCTTACCAGTCTACTGAATCAAGTAAAATCGCCCGTTCAGTCCCGTTGCAGGCTCCAGGTAGCGCCGTTTGGGCCATCTTCGACGACGACGCCGGCCGCCTTCAGCGTGTCGCGGATGGCGTCAGAGGCAGCCCAGTCCTTGGCGGCCCGGGCCTGGGTGCGGGCAGCAAGCTGGGCTTCCACCAGGACGTCGAGGGCGGCCGATTCCCGGGTGTCCGACGCCGGGCCGGACGCCACCGCATTCAGGCCCAGGACCCGCAGCATGTCATGCACGCTGTGCAGCGCCTGCTGTGCGTCCTCCAGCTTCCCCTCCGTCAAGGCAGTGTTGCCGGCACGGACTGTTTCGTGGACCACGGCGAGGGCCTGCGGCACGTTGAGATCGTCATCCATGGCGTTCTCGAACGCCTCGGGAACCTTGCCATAGGTGGCGAAGGTGTAGTTCCCACCGGCAGCGAGGGCCCGAACGGCGCGGCTGATGAAGCCGTCAATGCGTTCGACGGCGGCCGCGGCCTCGTCGAGCGATGTGGGGCGGTAGTCCAGCACTGAGCGGTAGTGGGCCTGCCCGAGGTAGTAGCGGACCACCCGCGGCGACGCGATGTCCAGCATCTCCGAAGGGCTTATGGTGTTGCCGATGGACTTGGACATTTTCTCGCCCTGGTACGTGACCATGCCGTTGTGCATCCAGAAGTTGGCGAACCCGTGCCCTGCGGCCTGGGACTGCGCCATTTCGTTTTCGTGGTGCGGGAAGCGCAGGTCCAGTCCGCCGCCATGGATATCAAATTCGGTGCCGAGGTACTTGGTGACCATGGCGGAGCATTCCAGGTGCCAGCCCGGACGTCCGGCGCCCCAGGGCGAGGCCCAGCTCGCCGTCGTCGGCTCTCCTTCTTTGGAGCCCTTCCACAGCGCAAAGTCGCGGGGGTCCTTCTTGCCGCGGGGATCCGCGTCCGGGGCGCCCTGCATGTCGTCAATGTTCTGGCGCGTCAGTGACCCGTACTTGTCCCAGGACCGCACGTCGAAGTAGACGTCGCCGGAATCGTCCGGCGCCGGGTAGGCGTGGCCCCGGTCGATCAGCTGCTGGATCAGCTCATGCATTTCGGGGATATGGCCGGTTGCCCGTGGCTCATAAGTGGGCCGGGAAACGCCGAGCGTGTCGTAGGCCTGCAGGAACGCCTGCTCGTAGCGGTAGGCCAGGGCCCACCATTCCTCCGCGCGGACAGCGTCCGGTCCGGCTTCGAAGTCCGGGCTGAACGATTCGGCAGACTTGGCGAGGATCTTGTCGTCGATGTCCGTGACGTTGCGGACCGCGGTGACCCGCAGCCCCCGGTACTCGAGCCAGCGGGTGAGCTGGTCAAAGGCGATCGCCGAGCGGATGTGGCCTACGTGCGGCATGCCCTGCACGGTTGCTCCGCAGTAGTACAGGCTCGCTTTTCCGGGGACGAGGGGAACGAAGTCACGGACTTCGGCGGACGCGGTGTCATAGAAGCGGAGAGTCACCGCTCCAGATTAGCGGAAAAGGCCTGTGTGCCGGCCCCCGCGCGTTATCCGGCCTGAACAGCGCTGGGTTGAATCACCGGATAGACCAAAGCGGTGGCGACGGCGGAAATCCCCTCGCCCCTGCCGGTGAAACCGAGTCCGTCGCTGGTGGTGGCCGTGACACTGACCGGCGCCCCTGCCGCCTCGCTCAGCACGCGTTGGGACTCTTCCCGCCGCGGGCCGAATTTGGGCCGCGTAGCCACGAACTGCACTGCCACGTTGCCGATCTCAAAGCCAGCCGCACGGACAATCCTCGCCGCCTCGGTCAGGAGCGTGACGCCGGAGGCTCCAGCGAACTCCGGACGGTCGGTGCCGAAATGCGTGCCGAGGTCCCCGATGCCGGCGGCCGAGAACAGGGCGTCAGCGGCGGCGTGGGCCACCGGGTCCCCGTCCGAATGCCCGGCCAGTCCACGCTCGCCTTCCCAGAACAGCCCGCCCAGCCAGAGCGGACGGGGAAGGTCAGGGGACGCGTACGCATGGACATCCAGACCGATACCCGTGCGCGGCAGGATCATCTTGGCTTCACTCATGCCTAACCCTCCACCCAGCGGATGCCCAGCGGGCCTTCCAGCAGCCCCTCGGCAATGATCAGGTCCAGCGGCGTGGTGATTTTCAATGACTGTGTGGAGCCATGGACGGCGTGCACGGGAACTCCCAGGAGTTCCACCAGCATGGCGTCGTCGGTGACCGCGGCAGCCTGTTTCTCGTCAAAGTCCGCCGCTGCCTGATGGGCCTGGATCAGTGTGGACAGGCGGAACCCTTGGGGCGTCTGGACCGAACGGAGCTCCTCCCGCGGCGCGGTCCCGGTCACGAGTTCCGGAGCGATGCTGCTGTCGTCACCGGTCGTGGGGGTAACCATCTTCACCGTATCCACCACCGGTACGGCAGGAATCACTGCAACGGCGCCGGCAGCCAGGGAATCGACGACACGGTGGAAGACATACTCGGGCGTCAGCGCCCTGGCGGCGTCGTGGACCAGCACAGCTTCGGTGCCGTCCAGCAAGGCCGCCAACGCCGACCGGACGGAAGCGGCACGGGTGGCACCGCCGTCGACCGTTGTCAGCACGGGAAGCGGGTTCTCCTGGTTGGCATCGTGCCCCGCCCGGAGTTCCTCGGCGAAGGCCGCGCACAATTCCTGCATGACCGTATCGCCGGGCGGCAGGGCAACACAGATCTGCCGTGCGACGTCGGCGGCAGCGACGCCCCGGAGGGCATGCGTAAGTATGGCGTCACTCCCCAGCGGCACGCGCGCCTTGGGCATGCCGTAACCCAGCCGCTCACCGGAACCTGCGGCCACAATGACGACGGCGGTGACGGGGCGGGGAAGTCCGTTGTTCATGCGGTCCAGCCTACGTGCCCGCCTGCCCGGCGTGCCTAATCCCAGCCGCGCGACGCGCCTGCCGCTGAGGGCTGGACCGAAAAAGGGCAAAAAGAAACCCCGGAGGCACTTGCGTACCCCCGGGGCTCAATTCTTAGGAAGCCAGGACCTCGTCGAGAACGCTTGCAGCCTTCTCTTCATCAGTCTTTTCAGCCAGTGCAAGTTCTGAAATCAGAATCTGACGGGCCTTGGCCAGCATGCGCTTCTCACCTGCGGAAAGGCCCCGATCGTGATCACGGCGCCAGAGGTCGCGAACAACCTCTGCTACCTTGATGACGTCACCGGAAGCAAGCTTCTCCAGATTTGCCTTGTATCTGCGCGACCAGTTGGTGGGTTCTTCAGTGAACTCAGCCCGGAGAACATCAAATACGTGCTCCAGACCTTCCTTGCCCACTACGTCACGGACCCCAACAAGGTCAACGTTCTCTGCTGGAACTTCAATGGTCAGATCACCCTGAGCCACCTTGAGCTTGAGATACATTTTCTCTTCGCCCTTGACAGTGCGCATCTTGATTTCTTCAATTTTTGCAGCACCGTGGTGAGGGTAAACTACTGTCTCGCCGACCTCAAATACCATGTGGACATTCCCCTTTCCCGCAGACCAGTTTATCACGATTCAGGCATATGACTGGCCTCGAACCGGCCCCGGAACCCTGGAAATACGCGGAAAATGGGCAGAATAGACCCCCTTCACCCCCTTGACGAATGCAGATAATAGTGCATGTGCGGCCTGCTGCCAAGGGCAATATGACCGTGCGGAATCCTCGTTTGGCCCGGTTTGCCGCTAGGCTATGGCTGAATAATGTTTCAAGACTCTCGAGGAGTACGTGACGTGCGTTTCACTGCGATGAACCGGGCCCAGGGCGGCAAACTGGCACTGGCGGCAGGTTCCCTGGCCCTCGCCCTGGCGACGATGACCGGCTGTGGCTACATCAACCCCCAGCAGACTTCTCACCAGTACGCGGCGTCGGACGGTATCCGCGCCGACCTGGGTCCGCTGCAGCTGCGAAACATGCTGGTTGTCTCCGCCGGCGCAGACAAGCCCGGCCGCCTGCTCGGCGCCGTTTACAACTCCTCTTCACAGGACGTCAAGCTCACGGTCAACGGGGCCGAGGGTTCACAGACGCAGGTGCCGGTGAAAGCCAACTCCTACACCCTGCTCAACGACTCCACGGATGAAGCCATCCTCAGCACCAGCGGCGGCATCGCCGGCTCCCTCGTCGATGTGAAGATCACCGAAGACGGCACCAACGTGAGCAAGACTGTCCGCGTGCCTGTCCTGGATGGTTCCCTCGCGGAGTACAAGGAGTACCTGCCGGCCGGCAGCGAACCGACCGGATCCGCCACACCCAGCCCGTCGCCGTCGGCCACCGGCACTGGTGCGGCCCACTAAGCAGCAGCAAAGCACAAAAGGAGGGGCTCCCCCCGCGGGGAGCCCCTCCTTTTGTGCACTTGAAGTCTGGTGCGCCTGATGCCCGGCGTGCCATACGGCGGAGAGGCCTACGGCTCGAACTTGTAGCCCAGGCCGCGGACGGTTACCAGGAAACGCGGTATGGACGGGTCGGGCTCGATCTTGCCGCGCAGCCGCTTGACATGCACGTCCAGGGTTTTGGTGTCCCCCACGTAGTCCGAACCCCAGACCCGGTCGATCAGCTGGCCGCGGGTGAGTACGCGGCCGGAGTTGCGCAGCAGCATTTCCAGCAGCTCGAACTCCTTCAGCGGCAAGAGGACCTGCTGGCCATCCACGCTGACCACATGCCGTTCGATGTCCATCCGGACAGGGCCGGCCTGGACTGTGGCCGAGATCAGTTCCTCAGGTTCACCTTGCCGGCGGAGTACGGCCCGGACGCGGGCCACCAGCTCGCGGGAGGAGTAGGGCTTGGTGACGTAGTCGTCAGCGCCCAGCTCCAGGCCAACCACCTTGTCAATCTCGGAGTCCTTGGCCGTCAGCATGATGACCGGAACGCTGGAGCGCTGCCGCAGCTGGCGGCAGACCTCGGTGCCCGACAGGCCGGGGAGCTGCAGGTCCAGCAGCACCAGGTCCGCCCCGTTCCGGTCGAATTCGGTGATGGCGTCGAGGCCGTTGTCCACCACTTCTACCTCGAACCCCTCCTTGCCCAGTAGATAGGACAACGGATCACTGAACGATTCTTCGTCTTCGACAATCAAAATCCTGCTCAAGCGCTAGCTCCTTGCTCATGTACACCGCGTTCTTTTCTGCGCACGGGTACGGCTGGTTCTTTGACACCTGAGGTATCCGGTGCGTCCTGGCTTTCCATCTCAGGCAGCCGCAGGGTGAAAGTGGAACCCTGGCCGGGCCGTGACCACAATGTCACTTCACCGCCGTGGTTGGAGGCAACGTGTTTGACGATGCTAAGGCCCAGGCCCGTTCCGCCAGTGTGGCGCGAACGCGCCGCATCCACCCGGTAGAAGCGCTCAAACACGCGCTCCTGGTCCTCCGGGGTCAGCCCCTCGCCCTGATCCGTGACCGACACTGCGATCAGCCCGTCCTTTGACCGGACGCCCACGCCCACCCTGGTGTTCTCCGGGGAGTAGCGGATGGCGTTGTCGATCAGGTTACGCAGAGCGGTAACCAGCAGGTCCCGGTCACCAAAGACGGTGGCCTTAACCCGCTCCCCCACCACGATCCGGATGTTCTTGCTTTCAGCGGGGAGCTGGGAACGGTCCACCGCTTCAGTGATGACCGCGTTGATGTCCACGGCCTTGCCCTCTTGGGACACGCTGGCACCTTGGAGGCGGGACAGCTCGATGATGTCCTGGACCAGGGCGGCCAGCCGGCTTGACTCCTTGTGCATGCGCTTGGCGAACCGGCGGACTGCTTGTTCGTCGTCGGCCGAGGACTCCAGTGCCTCGGCCAGCAGGGAAATTGCGCCCACCGGGGTCTTCAGCTCGTGGGACACGTTGGCCACGAAGTCGTTGCGGATCTCTTCCGTGCGGGTAATTTCGGTGCGGTCGTCGGCCAGAAGCACGATATATTCCTCGCCGAGCATGGCCGCCCGGACCTGCACGATGATGGTGCCGTGGCCCAGCGGACCCCGCTGCAGCTCCAGCCGTTTTTCCAGGATCACGCCGTCGCGCCGCACACCGGCCGTCATGTCCAGAAGTTCTTTGTGGACCACCGTGTGGCCGCGCACCAGTCCGTATGCATAGGCTGCCGGGCTGGCGCGCACCACGCCGTCCACCGCGTCAACCACCACAAAAGCCCGTCCGACGACGGCCAGCACTTCCGCGGCGCCGGCCGGCAAAGCGAGTTCGTCCACGTCGACGTCAACAAGCTTTCGCTGCTTTTCACTGATCCTGAAGGCGAGCACGCCAAAGGTGCCGAGCGACAGGCCGACCAGGCCGGCGATGACACCGATGAGCATAGGATCCACAACTCCAGCTTAGGCCGTGGTTCCTGTCGAGACGGTGCGTCATGGCCCATTACGGGGACGGTTCAGCTAACGTTCATCTACAACCGACTAATCGTTTACCGCACGCTGACAAAGTTATATGTTGGAGTGCCGAATGGCGACATGAGTTCCGTCTGCCACCCGAGGGGCGGAGTTCCAAAGAAAGGACGCCCACGTGCGTAAGGTTTTTCAGGAAGAGCTGACCCAGGTGGGTGAGCAGCTGGTGGAGATTTCGCGGTTGGTCAGCGAGGCATTGGCGAAGGCCTCGACGTCCTTCCGGGTTGCCGACGTTGATCTGGCCGAGGACGTCATCGCCGCGGACGCCCGTATCGACTTTTTGCAGACCAGCCTGGATGAGCGCGCTATCGACATCCTCGCCCTGCAGGGGCCGGTGGCCAGCGATCTGCGGATGATCGTGGGCTCCCTGCGCATGAGCGCTTCCCTGGAGCGGATGGGGGACCTGGCCCGCCACATTGCCCAGCTGGCCCGGCTGCGTTTCCCGTCCACCGTGATCCCTGCATCCATGACGGAAACGTTCAACAAAATGGCCGAGCAGGACCAACTCATCGCCGACAAACTTATTGTCCTGCTGGAATCCCGGGACCTCGAAGTGGCCCGCGACATCCACAAGGCCAACAACACCATCGACGATCTCCACCTGAGCGTGTTCAAGGCGATCGCCGCCCCAGACTGGGCCGAGTCCCCCGCCACCACCGTTGACGTGGCCCTGGCCAGCCGCTACTTCGAACGGTTCGCTGACCACGGCGTGTCCGTGGCCCGCAAGGTCACCTACCTCGTCACCGGCGAATGGCAGGGGCAGGGCTTCTAGCCGCTCCCTAAACTACATACGACGGCGGGCCGGTCACCTCAGGTGACCGGCCCGCCGTCGAACGTTAACTACTGCTTTATTTCTTGCCCTGGTTCGCCACTGCCAGGATGGCTTCCGCAGCGGCGTCCGGGTCCAGGTAGGTGCCGCCCGGCTTGATCGGCTGGAAGTCCTCGTCCAGGTCGTAGACCAGCGGGATGCCCGTGGGGATGTTCAGGCTGGCGATGGCGTCGTCGCTGATGCCGTCCAGGTGCTTGACCAGGGCGCGCAGCGAGTTGCCGTGGGCGGTGACCAGGACGGTCTTGCCGGTTTTGAGGTCTTCCTTGATGTCCGACTCCCAATAGGGAAGCAGGCGGACCAGGACATCCTTGAGGCACTCGGTGCGAGGCAGTGCGTCGCCGAGGTCCGCGTAACGGGGGTCGCGGGCCTGGGAGAACTCGGAGTCGTCGGCCAGGGGCGGCGGCGGGGTGTCGTAGGACCGGCGCCACTCCATGAACTGCTCCTCACCGTATTCGGCCAGGGTCTGTGCCTTGTCCTTGCCCTGCAGGGCACCGTAGTGGCGTTCGTTCAGGCGCCAGTCCCGCTTGACGGGGATCCACCCGCGGTCGGCCTTGTCCAGGGAAATGTTGGCCGTGTTGATGGCCCGCTTCAGGAGCGAGGTGTAGAGGACATCCGGGAGAAGATCGTTCTCAACCAGGAGCTCGCCGCCGCGTGCTGCTTCCTCGCGGCCCTGGTCGTTGAGGTCAACGTCCACCCAGCCGGTGAACAGGTTCTTGGCGTTCCATTCGCTGTGGCCGTGGCGCAGCAGAATCAGCTTGTAAGTCATGATTTTTATCCTAGCCGAGGCACGGCGCCGCCCGCCTTGCGTTACAAGGGCCCTGCGTTACAAGGATAGGGTTGGGCAGTGGTGCAAAAAGCTGAACGCGTGAGCGCTCCCCATGGCCGGAGCGGCAGGCCGGTCGGAAACGTCACACGGGGCACCACCAATCCCAACCGGATGCGGCGGGTGGACCGCTGGCTCACCGGCCCCCAGGCCTGGCGCCTGCGCGCTGCCGAAGACCCCCTCGTGGTTGACCTGGGCTACGGCGCAACGCCGGCCACCGCCGTCGAACTCTTTGAACGTCTCCGCGCAGTGCGGCCGGATGTCCGCGTGTGCGGAATCGAAATCGAGCCGGAGCGCGTCCGGATCGCCAAGGCGCTCGAGCGGCCGGGGCTGAGCTTTCAGGTGGGCGGTTTCGAATTGCCGCTGCCCGGGCACCCCGTGCTGGTCCGCGCCTTCAACGTCCTGCGGCAGTACGAAGAGGCCGATGTGGCGGGGATCTGGCGGCTGGTCCAGGGCCGGCTCGCCCCCGGCGGGCTCTTTATCGACGGTACCTGCGATGAAATCGGGCGGCGGGTGACGTGGGTTGCCCTCGACGCCGAGCGGCCGTTGTCACTGAGCATGTCCGTGCGGTTCGGCAGCTTTGACCTGCCATCGGAAATTGCCGAGCGGCTGCCGAAGGCGCTGATCCACCGCAACGTTCCGGGAGAGCCTGTCCACCGGCTGATGCAGGCCATGGACCGGGCTTGGCTGGAGTCGGCGCCGCTGGCGTCATTCGGCAGCAGGCAGCGCTGGCACGCCATGTGCAGGGCACTGTCCGACGGCGGGTGGCCGGTTCAGGACGGCCCGTCGCGGTGGCGCCTGGGCGAACTAACGGTGGCCTGGGACGCTGTGGCGCCGTCGGTCTAGTGGTGGTCACCAGCCGCCGTAGGGCCCCGTATTACGGCTACCGCCGCGGCCCGCGTCCTTGACCGCTGGCCGGACGTCTGCGAGGTAAATGGACGCTGCCACCACGGCGGCGAGCCCAAAGAGGCCAAGCGTGCCGAAGATTCCGCCGCTGCTGAAGAGCGAGATGGCGCCGATCAGGGTGGCGCCGCCGGTCAGTGCCAGCCAGAAGGTCTTGGTTCGTTTTCCGGTCGCTTCAAAGGCGGCGGACTTGTGCCTGACGCAGTCCAGCAGAGCCCACACTTCAAGTCCGAATGCCACCAGGGCAAGGATAAAAAACACTGCCAGCTCTACAGGCCGAATTATCAGTTCACCGTCCACCGTCCAAGCCTAGCGGCCCAGCGAGTCGAGCGCCTGCTTCAAATCGGCCCAGAGGTCCTCAATATTTTCAATGCCGACGCTCAGCCGCACCAGGTTGTCCGGGACACTCAGAGGCTCAGCGGCGTGCCGGCGGCGCCGTTCGATCAGCGATTCCACCCCGCCCAGGGAGGTGGCTGGCAGCCACAGCTGCAGCGCGCGGACCAGTTTGTCCGCGTCGTCTGCTCCGCTCAGGCCGGCAACCGGCGCGATCTGCACGCACACAATCGAACCGAAGCCCGACATCTGGGTCTTGGCCCGTTCATGGCCGGGATCCGTGGGGAGGCCGGGGAACCGGATGCTATCGATCAGGGGGTGTGTGCTCAGGCGTTCCGCCAGGACCGCTGCAGAAGCCTGCGACCGTTCCACACGCAGCGCAAGGGTCCGGAGCCCGCGCAGCGCCAGCCATGCCTCGAACGGCCCGGCAATACCGCCATGAATGATGCGGTGGTGCAGCAGCGCTGCCCGGATGTCCGGGTTGGACGTCACCAAGGCGCCGAGGACGACGTCGGAATGTCCGGCCAGGTATTTGGTCACCGAGTGAAGAACGACGTCGGAACCCAAGCTCAGTGGCTGCTGGACCAACGGCGTGGAGAACGTATTGTCCGTCACCACAATGGCGCCCACCCGGTGGGCCGCCGCGGTGAGCTCGCGGATATCGGCGATGCCCAGCATCGGGTTGGTGGGGCTCTCAAGCCACAGCATCCTGGCCGCTTTCGCGTCCGGCCCCTGCGGCGCGATCTGTGCTTTGACTGCGTCAGTGTCCGTGATGTCCACAGTCCGCAGTTCCAGGAAGCCCTTCTGCGCCAACTCCGTGGCCATCACGAGCGAACCCGCATAGCTGTGCGACGGCATCACCAGGACGCCGCCGGCGGGCAGCAGGGACAGTGCCGAGCTGACGGCCGCGAGTCCGGACGCGTAGAGCAGGCCGGGCAGTTCAGATCCTTCAAGCAGGCCCAGGGCCTCCTCAAAGGGATCCCAGGTGGGGTTGGAATAGCGCCCGTAGCCCCGGTCCCCGTCGCCCAGAGCTCCCGTGCCGAAGTACGTCGAGGACAGCACGATGGGCGGGTTGACGGGCTCGTCCCGCTTACGCGCCGGCCGGCCGGCGGCAACCACCACGGTTTCGGCCGACAGGGACGCAGCATACTGTTCCGAGAGACTCATGGAGAAAGCGTACTTGGACGTGCGGCGGCTCCCGAAGTCGGTAGTCTAGACCAGTGACCACCAACAGCCCTGGACTTTTCATCGCCTTCGAGGGCGGCGACGGCGCCGGCAAGTCCACCCAGGCGGCCCGTCTTGCCGAGGCTCTGGAAACACGTGGCCTGACGGTCCTGCGGACCCGCGAACCCGGCGGGACGCCCATTGGCGAAAAACTGCGTTCCCTGGTCCTGGACCACGGCCATGGCCACATCGACGCCCACACCGAGGCACTCATCTTTGCTGCCTCCCGCGCGGCCCATGCCAGCCAGGTGATCCGCCCGGCACTGGAACGCGGCGAGGTTGTCCTGACGGACCGCTACATTGATTCGTCCGTGGCGTACCAGGGGGCCGGACGCGATCTGGGTGCCGACGCCGTGCGTACCCTCAACGAATGGGCGACGTCCGGGCTGCAGCCCGACCTCACGGTGTTGCTGGACGTGGACCCAGCTGACGGCCGCCGCCGCCGCACAGCCGGCGATGCCGCCGAAGACCGCCTTGAGTCAGAGGCCGATGAGTTCCATTCAACAATCCGCGGGGCGTTCCTCGAACTGGCCTCCAGCCGGCCGGATACGTATCTGGTCCTGCCGGCGGATCTGCCCGTCAACGAACTGGCCGCGCGGATCCTCACTCGCGTTGATGCCTTGCTCGCGTCTGCAGGCCGGGGCGCCGCATGACTGTCTGGGACGACCTTCAGGGCCAGCCCGCCGTCGTCGAACAGCTCCGCCTTGCCTCGCGGGGCGAAGGACTGACCCATGCCTGGCTGTTCACGGGCCCGCCCGGATCCGGGCGTTCCAACGCCGCGAAGGCCTTCGCGGCCGCCCTCAACTGCGATCAGGACGACGTGGCCAGGCGCGGCTGCGGGGAGTGTCCAGCCTGCCTGACCATCCTCGGCGAGACCCATTCGGACGTGACGTACGTCCGGACCGAGAAGGTCACCATCACCATCGATGAAGCCCGCGACCTGGTATCCAAGGCGGGCAACCGGCCGTCGTCCGGGCGCTGGCGGATCATTGTGGTGGAAGACGCCGACCGCATGGCCGAGCGGACCACCAATGTGCTGTTGAAGGCCATCGAGGAGCCCACGCCGCGGACCATCTGGATGCTGTGCGCACCGTCGCCCGCAGACGTCCTGGTGACCATCCGTTCGCGCTGCAGGGCCGTGGCCCTGCGGCTGCCGCCGGCCGCCGACGTCGCCGCTTTGCTCGTCAAGCGCGACGGCGTGGACCCGGCACTCGCCGACCGCGCTGCCCGCGCGGCGCAAAGCCATGTGGGGATCGCCCGCCGGCTGGCGCGGGACCCCGAGGCGAGGGAACGCCGGTTGGAAACGGTGAGGTTCCCCCTGGGTCTGCGCGGCGTGACCGCAGCGGTGATGATGGCGGACAAGCTGGTGAAGATCGCCACCGCCGAAGCCAACAGTTCCAATGAAGAGCGCGACGCCGCCGAGAAGGCTGCGCTGCTGGCCACCCTGGGTGCCCCGGAGTCAGGGACGCTCCCGCCGACCATGCGCAGCCAGGTCAGGCAGCTTGAAGACGACCAGAAACGACGGGCCAAGCGATCCATCACGGACTCGCTGGACCGGACGCTGACGGACCTCCTGTCGTTCTACCGGGATGTGCTGATCATCCAGCTCGGGAACGCCGTGGAGCTGGTAAACGTTGAGCTCAGGGGTGAGCTGGAGGAATTCGCCGCCCGGTCTGCGCCGGAGACCACCCTCGCCCGCCTGGACGCCATCAACAAAGCCCGCCAACGCATCACCACCACCAACGTTGCACCGCTGTTGACCATTGAGTCCATGGCAGCCAGCCTGATCTAGCAACTACTAGGAGACCGCTCGATGACTGCACGCCCCCTGCCCGCACGCTCCCGATCCCTGGTGATTGGGCTGCGGGCTGCCGGCGCCCTGATCCTGGCCCTGACGCTGGCCTCGTGCGGCCTCTTTGGCGGGGACACCCCGGACGCGGCCCCGGCTACGGCGAAGGCAGACCCTGCTATCGTGGCGTCCGCGCCCGCCGGCTTGGACACCTTCTACGCCCAGGAGGTTGTGTGGGAGCCCTGCGAAAACGGCTTCCAGTGCGCCAAGGTCACCGTGCCGATGGACTACGCGAAGCCGGACGGCGACACGATCCAGATAGCTGCGCTGAGGGCTCCCAGCACGGGCAAGAAAACCGGCAGCCTGCTGGTCAACCCGGGCGGTCCGGGCGGGTCCGGCTACGACTTCGTCAAGGATGCGGCCGGAACGCACTTCTCGCAGTCTGTCCGGGCCAACTATGACCTGGTGGGCTTTGATCCGCGCGGCGTCAAACGCTCCGCCCCTGTTACGTGCCTGACGGACGCCGAACGGGACGCGTCCCGGGCAAAGGTCTACGCGTTGGAGACCGACGCCGGGCTTGCCGCCGCGTTGGCCGACAACAAGGCCATCGCCGCGCAGTGCGCCGCCAAGACGGGTCCGGTACTGGGCCACGTCGACACGGTCAGCGCGGCCAAGGACTTGGACATCCTGCGCGCCGTGGTCAATGACTCGAAGCTCAATTACCTCGGGTACTCCTACGGCACGTTCCTTGGTTCAACCTACGCCTCGCTGTTCCCGGACAACGTGGGCCGCATGGTCCTGGATGGCGCCCTGGATCCGTCCATCAGCAACGAGGAGCTGACCAGCGGCCAGGCCGTGGCGTTCGAAAAAGCCATCAGGGCCTACGTGGCCAGCTGCCAGCAGGAATCCTCGTGCCCGCTCAGCGGGAACGTGGACAGCGGGGTCCAGCAGATCCGCGACCTCATCACCGCCGTCCAGAACACCCCCTGGCAGGCTAAGGACGGCCGCCTGGTGAACGCCACGATGTTCGTCAGCGGCCTCATCACTCCGCTGTACAACGACCAGAGCTGGCCCGCCCTGACCCAGGCCCTCGAAGCTGCACTGAACGGTGACGCCAGCCTGATGCTCCGTCTGGCGGACCTCGGCGCTGACCGCGGCGCCGACGGGAAGTACACGTCCAACTCCACCTTCGCCTTCGGCGCCATCAACTGCCTGGACTACCCCATGGTGTCCGATACTGCCGCCATGCGCGCGGAACAGCAGCGGCTTATGCAGGCCTCCCCCACCCTGGGCTACTTCTTCGCCTACGGCGGCACCAACTGCGTGGACTGGCCGTACAAGAACCTGCGGACCCCCGCCCCGGTGGAATACACCGGCGAAGCCCCGATCGTGGTTGTCGGAACCACCGGCGACCCTGCCACGCCCGTGGAGTGGGCCGCATCCCTGCGCAAACAGCTGGGCAACGCCTCCCTGCTGACCTGGCAGGGAGAGGGCCACACCGCCTACGGCCGGGCCAACAGCTGCCTCGAAGACGCCGTGGACAAGTACCTTGTGGACGGAACGGTTCCCGCCGACAACACCGTCTGCTGAGGACTTCTGCTGAGGTGTTTCGGGCCCCCATTTTGACCCGGGCGCAGGGACTCTATTACAGTTGACTCTTGCATGAACCGCCCGGTTACGCCGGGCGAATTGTGCGGTGCTTCCTTAGCTCAGTCGGTAGAGCGTTTCACTCGTAATGAAAAGGTCATCAGTTCGATTCTGATAGGAAGCTCGGGACAAACCCCGTATTGTCGTTGATTTCGACGATGATACGGGGTTTTTCGCTGGTTAAGCCCTTCGACAGCCCGCCGCATTGAGCTGGGCCGCCGACGGCAGTTTCCCTGTGGTCCACCGAAATTCATCCCGCCGTCATCTTCCACTGCTAATGTCCGGCCATGGACGAACTATTGCTGGTACCGGGTTCTGCTGCTGCACGTGATCTGTCGAACCGGTCGGGGTACGACGTCGCCTTCCTGGGTGTACAGGTTCCTGTACCGATTCTGGCCGACACGAAAACGATCCTGCTGCCCTACACCCATTTCTCGGTGCTCATGCGGCTGGACAAGCGCCTGGCCGCCGTCACGGCCCTCGGCATCGACGGGGAGAAGCTGATGGATCTGGACCGATCCGGGATCCAATGGCAGCTGGATCCAAGGTTGGCCGAGGACCAGCAGACCGGTGAGCAGCTCTACGCCCGGAACGACCTTGATAGGGGACACCTGGTCCGGCGCGCCTCAGCCGTCTGGGGTGATACCCGGCAGGAGGCCGCCCAAGCGAATGAGGACACGTTCCACTACACGAACGCCGTGCCCCAGGCTGCGAAGTTCAACCAGAGCCTGGACCTGTGGCTCGGGTTGGAGTCCTACCTGCTGGAGCATGCCGCCGACCACGGCCGGCGGCTGATCGTGTTCACCGGACCCATTTTCGGGGACAATGACCCGGTGTACCGCGGCGTGGACATTCCGCTGCTGTTCTTCAAGGTCGCCGCATTCCTCCAGGACGGAGAGCTTGCGGCCACCGGCTACATCGTGGACCAGACACCACAGCTGGCCGACCTGCCCGCTGTGCCCCGCCCGGGCGCCGTGGACGATGCCCCGCCCCTGGGCCCGTTCCGGACCTTTCAGGTCCCCGTCCGCGATATCGCCGCCGTCACCGGCCTGGATCTGGACCAGCTCGTGGCCGTTGACCGGATGCCCATCGCCGCAGAACTACCCACCGCACGGGTGAAGTCGACGTGGCGGACGCTCGTGTCTCCGGAGGACCTGGACCTGGACTTCGATCTGAACGGAGACTAGTGCCGCGGCCCGACCGTGAGTTCGACCGGCGAAGCTTCCCCGGGACCGCCGCACTGGGCCGAGCCGCCAACCCGCTTCCAGTCCAGGTCGGCTTCCTTCTCGGCGAGGACCTCGCCCGTGGCAGACAGCGCTTTAGCGGTCACGTGTTCAGGGGAGCTCATGCTGACGGTGAACCGCCAGGTATCGGCGTCGATCCTTTCAGCGTAGAACGGGGCCATGGTGGGCTGGGCTTCCGGGGTGTGCGGAGCCCTGGCATCCAGCGGTGTTGTCACGACAATGCGCGGTGCTGCCGTCCCAGGCTCCGGTCGTAACTCCGAACAAGCGCCATCGGCGCACAGCTGCACGGTATCCACACGCGAGACGTCCCCCGCCAGTTCAACCGTGATGGAGTTGACCCACCCAATGGCCGGACAGACGTTCGAGCAGCCGGCAACCGGGATGCAGACTGCCAACATCAGAACGGCCGGCCGGACAAGGAGCCCCCACACTCTTCTCATGCGGCCAGTCTAGGCGGCACACATACCCTTCGGCTCTGGAGCCCGCCCCCTATGATGGCGAGCATGGATGACAAGGCGCTGACGGCTATCGCGTTCGAACTGTATGCCCTGCCTTTCGAGGAGTTTGTGGCTGCCCGGACCGCCGCAGCCAAGGCAGCCGCCGGTTCCGGGAAGGATCTCCCGGCTGCCGTCAAGGCGTTGCCAAAACCGTCAGCGGCGGCCTGGGCGGTCAACATGCTGGCCATCCATGAGCCAGGAGCGCTCGCGCAGCTTTCCGAGCTCGGCCAACGGATGCGGTCGGCCCAGACATCCCTCGACGCCGCCGCCCTCCGGGAACTGGCGCGGGAGCGCCGCACCCTGCTGGCGACCGCCGTCGAGACCGCCCGCGCTGTTGCTGAACGCCAGGGGCGCAGCATCAGCGCCACCATCGCCGCCGACGTCGAGCGCACCCTGCAGGCGATGACCGCCGACGAAGGTGCCACTGCCGCCGTCCAAAGCGGACTGCTGGTCCAGGCGCTGTCCGCCGACGGCGTGGACACGGTTGATCTCGATGGGGCCGTAGCGGTGCCTGGGGCAGTGCCGGCGCCACGCGCCACCACGCAGGGCCGTCCCAAACAGCCACCGGCCACTGTGCCGGAAGAAGAAGAGGAAGAACGGACGATGGCGGAACCTGGCACCCGCAAACCCGCGGACCAGCCGCGCCTCAAGGCTGTCCGGGAGACTCCGCGGCCGGCGTCCCCCTCGGCGCTGGAGAAAGCCAACGCTGCCTTGGGCGAGGCCATGGCAGCCGAAGAGGAGTCCGCCCGGCTGGCCGCGGACCGGCAAAGTCAGCTGGCGGGCACGGAGGCCGAAGTCGCGGGCCTGACCCGCGAAACACGTGAGCTCCGCGACCGGCTCAAAGCCGCGGAGGAGCAGCTGGACAGCGCCAGGAAAAACCTGGGCACGGCGGCCGCCGAGGCCAAGCAGGCGGCCCGGGCAGCCGATAAGGCCAAACGTTCGGCCATGCTCGCGCAGGAGCGGGTGCTACGCCTGGGCAACACGCGGGACTGATGAACGGTTAATGTCAAGCCCCGGTTGCAGACTGGACTTATGGAGAACCAACTTGCACAGGAATTTCTTGTCACGTACTTCGACGCCGATTGCGGCCGGATCAGCAGTGAAAGCTTCGATTCCCTGAAGGACGCCGAGCGTTTCGCCAGCCGGAACTGCGGCACCGAGGAATCGTGGGCCGTTATCGACGCTGTTGCCATAGAGCAGGCCAGGATCGCCGCCTGAGGTCATCCGGAAATACCGCTCAGCCGGAAAGGCTTTCGGGCTGGCCACCCGCGGCGGCATCCTCGGCGAGGCGTCGTTCGGCGTCGGCCACCTGCTCAAACACCGATTCCGCGCGGCGGCGCACCGAAGCCGCCCCCATCGGGATGGGACCGACGGCAAGCCGCAGCATGGCGGCAGCCTCGGCGGTGGTGGCCAGCGAATTGCCTGCCTTCGACAACGACCGGTGTACACCTGCCAAGTCCCCGGGAATGTCCAGACCTTCGCTGGGCGACCGCCGCTGGGCTTCGACGCAAACAACACGGACGCGCTCCATGAGCCCCGCCAGCTCGTTGGCTACTTCCACCAGTTCGGCATAAAGCTGCTCGTCTTCGACACCTTCGAGGACCTGGTGATAGCGGTCCAGGCCCCGGTGGAAGCGATCGTGGGCGCGGCGCCAAAGGCCCTTCCCCAGCTCAGCATCGTCTTTGCGCCCTTGGCGGGCGGCAGTTAAGAATCCCACGCAGGAACCTAGAGGTACTGGCCGGGACCGTGGTCCGGGTCCTCCGGCCGGCCTGACTGCACCGGACCGGAATGCTGGCTGGCGGCGGCCCTCTGCGGCTCGCCGTTCTCCCCGATAACCACGCCAGGGGCGATCATGGTGCCCGGCGGAAGCTGCTTCAGGTGCAGCTGCGCGGCGGCCTGCTCCCGTGCGGCGTGCTGGGCGGCGATGGCCGTCTGGATGCCGTGGAAGAGGCCTTCCAGCCACCCCACCAGCTGCGCCTGGGCGATCCGAAGCTCGGCGTCGGACGGTGTGGTGTTCTCCGGAAAGGGCAGGCTGATCCGTTCCAGTTCTTCAACGAGCTCCGGTGCCAGCCCGTCCTCCAGCTCCTTGATGGAACGTTCGTGGATCTCGGCCAGGCGTTCGCGCGCGGCGTCGTCCAGCGGTGCCGACTTAACCTCTGCCAGGAGCTGCCGGATCATAGTGCCGATCCGCATGACTTTCGCGGGCTCGTCCACGAGGTCCTGCAGGTTGCTGCCCTTGGCCTTGCTCCCGGGTGACGTGCTCGACGCCGCCGGGCCCGTAGTTGCCGGACCTGCAGCGCCTGGGCCGGCTCCAGCCGGGATGGGCACAGCCGGCATGGCCGGTTCGCCGTTGTCGAGGGTCCTGCCCTCAACGGGTACGTCATCAGGCTGAGTGTCTGTCGGATCGCTCATGCGTTCATACTCTCACGAGCCGAGGACGGGCAGTCCAGTTGATGAAGCCGGCCAGCCGGTGAAGGCTGGCCGGCCGTCAGCGTCAGCAGCACCGGCCCTGCGGGTTGGAGTCCTGGCGGTCCGTCCGGTCCCGCCAGAACTCGCGTTCCGTCAGAGGTGGCTCCCCGTGTCCGGCCGCGTGGTGGTGCTCCAGGTACTTGGCGTACGCATCAGCACCGAGCACGCCGCCGAGGAACCGGGCGAAACCCCGGAACCCTGTTGCGACCGCGGCCAGACCGGGGCTCATTTGTGGTGACCTGCCCTTTCGAACCGCAGCTCGGCCGGCAGCTTGTTCCACTCGGCCTGCAGCTCACGTTCCGCGGGTGTGGGGATCAGCCCGGCGGGTGCGAAGACCTTCGACGGCCGGGCCTCGTCCTCGTTGTCAACGTTCGGCAACCCAGCCGAATGGTTGCGGAAGGCCTTGATGGTGGCCACCAAGGCCATGGCGATGACGATGATGCTCAACACCACAAAGATGACGGACAGCCAGCCCTGGATGGCGGTGTTGCGCACCACGGCTTCCATGGCCGCGACGCTCTTGGCTGTGCCGAACTCGGTCTTGCCGTCCGCGAGTGCCTTGCTGAAGGCTGCGTTGTTGGCGAAGTAGCCGACGGCAGGCGTTGACGAGAAGATCTTCTGGTAGCTCGCGGTGATAGTCACCACGGCGGCGAACGCCAGCGGTACGGCCACGATCCAGAGGTACTTGAAACTCCCCCGCTTGGCGACGATGGCCAGGCACACAGACAGCGCGATCGCGGCCAGCAGCTGGTTGGCGATGCCGAACAGCGGGAACAGCGTGTTGATGCCACCCAGCGGATCGGTCACGCCCATGAGCAGCACGGCACCCCAGGCGGCCACCATAACGGCGGTGCACAGCCAGGCTCCCGGCCGCCACGAGTGCTCCTTGAACTTCGGGATGAAGTTGCCGATGGAGTCCTGCAGCATAAAGCGCGCAACGCGTGTACCGGCGTCGACCGCGGTGAGGATAAACAGCGCCTCGAACATAATGGCGAAGTGGTACCAGAACGCCATCAGGGCCGTCCCGCCGATGAACTGCTGCATGATGTGGGCGAGTCCCACGGCAAGTGTGGGCGCGCCGCCGGTCCGGGACACAATGCTTTGCTCCCCGACGTTGGCTGCCGTCTCCGCGAGCATGGCCGGGTTGACGTTGACTCCGGCGAGGCCAAGGCTGTTGACCCAGGCGGCCGCGGTTTCCACCGTGCCGCCGGTCAGGGCGGCCGGCGAGTTCATGGCAAAGTACAGCCCGCGGTCAATGGAGATGGCCGCGACGAGCGCCATGATGGCCACAAACGACTCCATCAGCATGCCGCCGTAACCGATGAAACGGGTCTGGCGTTCCTTCTCGATGAGTTTCGGGGTAGTGCCCGAGGAGATCAGGGCGTGGAAGCCGGATAGGGCCCCGCAGGCAATGGTGACAAACAGGAACGGGAACAGGGCACCGGGGAAGACAGGTCCATTGTCCCTGCTGGCGAACTCGCTGAAGGCCGGGACAGTGATCTCCGGGCGGACCACGATGATGGCCAGTGCCAGCATCACGATCACGCCGATCTTCATAAACGTGGAGAGGTAATCGCGGGGGGCCAGGAGCAGCCAGACCGGAAGGATGGCGGCAATGAAGCCATAGACAATGAGGCCCCAGGCAATGGTCACCTTGTCCAGGGTGAAGAACGCGGAGCCCCATTCGGTCTCCGCCACCAGGCCGCCGCCGATGATCGCGGCCATCAGGAGCACAAAGCCGATCAGGGAGACTTCCATGATCTTGCCCGGCCGGATGTAGCGCAGGTAGACGCCCATAAACAGCGCAATCGGGATGGTCATGCCCACCGAGAACACGCCCCACGGGCTTTCGCCCAGGGCGTTGACGACGACGAGCGCGAGGATCGCCACGATGATCACCATGATGAGCAGCGTGGCGATCAGTGCTGCCGTGCCGCCGATGACGCCCAGTTCTTCGCGGGCCATCTGGCCGAGGGAACGGCCGCCGCGGCGCATGGAGAAGAACATCACCAGGTAGTCCTGGACAGCACCTGCGAGCACAACGCCGATGATGATCCAGATGGTGCCGGGGAGGTAGCCCATCTGGGCCGCGATGATGGGTCCGACCAGCGGGCCGGCACCCGCGATGGCGGCGAAGTGGTGGCCGAACAGCACGTTGCGGTCCGTGCGGACATAGTCCTTGCCGTCAGCCTTGTATTCCGCCGGCGTGGCGCGGCGGTCATCCGGCTTGGTGATGAGGCGTTCGATCACCTTGGAGTAGAAGCGGTAACCGATCAGGTAGGTACAGACCGAGGCAAAAACGAACCAGATCGCATTGACGGTTTCGCCCCGGACGATGGCCAGCATGAACCAGGCGACGCCGCCGAGCAGTGCGATGGCTGCCCACAGGGCGATCTTGGCCGGGGTCCATTTCTTGTCCTCAGCCTCGCGGACGGCCTCATCCACTGCCGTTGGCGGAAGCTTCGGATCGGCGGTCAATGGGCCGCTTCCTTTCGCTGCACGTACCGGTTCGTCAGGCCTGCTGGCCATGTCTCCTCCTTGAGAATTGGTGCTTCAGTGAGTTGCTCAAAGGCACCCTACCAACGCCTCACCAACGAGGACGCGGCATTGTCCCCGCGCCGCGTGTCATTGCGGTGAACGGCAGGCGGGAGTCGCCGAGCGCACAAAAGCCCCCGTTCAAGGTTTCCTGGACGGAGGCCTTCGTGACTAATCCCGAGCGGGAGCCGTTGCTACGCGTGTGCGTAAGTAAGGCAGTCCGCGTTGTCAGCGCCCGGGCCAACATGGACTTCGGGGGCGTTGCACATCAGGTGGTCGTTGTGGATGCACTCGGAGCGCTGGCATGCTCCGACATCTGCCAAGACCTTGGGCAGCCCGCCATGGATGCCCGTGTCGATGAACGTGGCGCAGCTGGCGTGGTCTTTGCTTCCGCCCACCGTGATGGCGTGGGCCGTACAGCCTTCGTGGTCATTAAACGAGCAACGGGTAACACTGCAATCGGCAACATGCGTTGTCATAAGAGGTCCCTCCGTATTTCGGCCGTCCGGGACGGACAGCGTCCTAGGCCCCACGGTAGGCCTGTTGGGCCCAATCAAAAAGACCCAACTGTGTGACCTAATTACGGCGCTCCCCTGCTCAGCTCCCCCCCGTACCGCTCAGGTCCCCACCTCCCGGCGGGACACCGGAAGCCCCGCCCGCGTAAACAGCCAAGCCAAGGCCGCACCGGTGAGCGGCACCGCGATCAGCAGCGCCACGAGCTGGAGCCAGGGAACGACGGCGGTCCGCGCCATCCCGGTTGCGGTCACCAGCAGCACGGCCGGCACTATCCCGGCAACACTTCCCAACACAGTTCCGAGCCCCGCCGTCATCAGCGCCTGCGAACCCGCGAGCGCCTTTCGCAAGCGCGGGGCCGCACCCACCCCGGCAAGGGTGACATGGTCTTTCCGCGAGTCCGCCATGGACAGGCCCGTGGTGATGCCTGCCGCGCTGAGTGTGATCACCGCGCCCAGGCCCACGATGGCCCAGAGGATCAGCGAGGCGTCCCGCTCGGCTCCGGGCTCCACGTACATTGACCCGTAGCGGCCCGCATAGACGCCGGCGAGGGCGGCAGACACCTTGTCCATCTGGGCGGCATCCGGGTAGGCGGTGAGCTGGACCAGCAGCGCGCTGTCATCCAGGCGCATCCCTGCGGCCGCGGCACCCTCCGGGGACACAACGCCGTAATACTGCACGTCGACTTCCGGCTCCAGCACTACCGCAGCCACATCCGTCCGCCCCGTCTCCTGGTACCCCAGGAAGGCGCCAGTGGCGGGGTCGCCGGGCGCCGGTTTGCGAACGTCCTCCGCCACCAGGGACGCATGCCCGTCGCGGACGAACACCGGGTTGGTCACCACCATGCCTCCGGCCGCCAGCACGTCGCGGGCTTCCGCCGTGGGAGCCGTTCCGAAGAGCCTTTCCACGTCATCGGCACTTCCGACGATGACGGAGTTGATACGTCCCTGCGTCTCGTAGGGACGCATCGCTCCCCGGCAACGCCAATCCTCCGGATCAAGGACGCGCTGGCCGGCGGTCACAGGGCACGCGTTACCCTCCGGCGTGGCCAGCGAATATTGCAGGCAGCTCGACGTCGGCGTCTGTGCCGGCGACGCGTCGGCCAGTTCGGGCCGCATTTCGCAGTTCCGGGTAGCGGAAGTTCGCACTACCGCGGTCCATTCGACGATGTCCACCGCCCCATCCAATGCGGACGCCACCGCAGCAGGGTCAATCCGCGCCGGATCCGGCATTGTTCCGTCAGCCAGTGGGGGTTGCCACACGGACAGCGGCAGGACAGCCTGGTTCTTCAACGCGGACCAGTAGTGGTTTTGCTGCTCGTTCGCCTGCTGGCTGGCGGCCAGCACCATGCCGGCACTGGCCAGGGTGGCGGCCGCGAGGACTGCGGCAACCGCCGGAACTGTCCTGCTGCGGTTGCGGGACGAGTCACGGGCGGCCATTCGCGCAGCCAGGGGGAGCCGTCCGGCACGCTTGGCCAGGAGGGCCACCAGCTTGCCGGTCAGCAGCACCAGCGATGTGACGCCCAGTACCGCGCCTCCCAGCAGGAACCAGGCAATGACCGGAGTCCTGGAAATGAACACGTCGGGGTCTTCGCTGTTGGCGGCAAGCCACGTGCCGGCGGCGAGGGCCGCGGCGGCAACGCCCAGCAGGGCAGCACCCACCACGGTGGACGCCTTGCCGGCCGACGCCGGGGCCCGCCCCGATTTGAGCGCGCCCAGAACGGCCTGGCGCGCCACCTGCCGCGCAGGGGCCAAGGCAGCCAGCAGGCACGCCACGTAGCCCATGACCATCACCAGGACCGTCAACAAAGCGTCCGGATGGAAGCCCGGAAAACGGACCGATCCGTTCAGGCGTGCCACGATCACCACCACGGCGGCGGCTACGAGTCCCACAGCAGCGCCGGCCGCCACGCCAAGGCCGCCGAGCCACAGGCCAGCCGCCATCACCACCGAGCGGATAGTGGGGCTTTCGGCCCCCGTCGCGGCGAGCAGGGCCAACTCCCGGACCTGCCCCTTGGCGCCCACGGCGAACGCGGCTCCCGCCAGCAGGCCCACCTCCAGCAATGCGAGGGCGCCCAGGAGCGCCCCGGCCGCGTAGGTGGTGAGGGGCAGCGACGCGCTCGATGAGGTCCCTGCGCCCTCCGGCCCGCGTTCCTCTTGGGACGGCGGATTCAGCACCACAGACCTGGACAGCACCGTGACACCCACGGCGTTGGCCGCCAGGACCCGGCTCCAGGTCACCGGCTCGGAACCCACCAGGTAATACATGGTGGCCTTGATGGCCGACGCGGTCGGCGGCGGACCGGCGGAGGCAGGCGCCGGGGCGCCAACGCTGCCCTGGCCGGGCCTGAGGTAGACGATGGAGTTGCTGTCCGAATAGCCCGCATCGCGGAGCGTTCCGACCGCGACAAACGTCCCGGCCGACGTCGCCAGTTCCTCCCCCAGTTCCAGCCCGAACCGCTCCAGCAGCCCCGGCGATACGAGCATCTCGGCATCGGTCCCGGGGGCCCTGCCGTCCAGTAGCGTGTATTTTCCGGCAAATGCCGGGGCCATGGCGTCCACTGCCCGGCCCACCAAACGCACGTGCGCCGCACCCGACTCGGCGGTGAGGTCCAGCGTGGATTCTGTGAGCACGTCGTAGCCGGCTGGAATCGCATCCTGCGGATCAGTAGGCGTGAAGTCGGGGTTAGTGTCCCAGTTGTTCGTGGTGATGTGCAGCTCTTCGACCGGGTCCTGGACCATGATCCCGTTGGCCATGGGCATGGGCCGGAACCGCGCCTGGGTGGTACCGAGCTGGTACTGCACGCGTTCGGCCGCGGTCTCCTGCATGCTCTGGACCAACGTGGCCGCCCCGGTCATTCCCGCCACGGGGAGCATGATGAGCAGGATGATCAGAAGGGAACGCCCCTTGTGGCGGCGGATATCGCGCCGCGCCATCCGCACGGCGACGCGGAAAGCCTGCCGGCGCCCGCCAGGCGCCGGTGCGAGGGTGAGTGCCACGTCAGTGGCCGGCCTGCGTCAGGAGCATGGCGGGATCGTGCATGGCAGCTGCCTGGTCCACGATCCGGCCGTCCCGGAGGAACACCACCCGGTCAGCCCACGCGGCATGCCGGGCCTCATGGGTCACCAGCATCACGGCCGCACCGGCATCGGCACGTCCGCGGAGCACCTCCATGACGCCATGGCCGGTGGTGGAATCGAGGGCTCCCGTTGGTTCGTCGGTTAGGATCAGCCTGCGGTTGCCCACGATGGCCCGTGCGATGGCCACCCGCTGCTGCTGTCCGCCGGACATCTGGTCCATAAAGCGGTCCGCGAGTTCCGGGATGCCCACCTGCCGCAGCGCATCGATGGCCTGGCGTTGCGCCTTCCTGGCGGCCGTCCCGTCCAGCTCCAGCGGCAGCGCCACGTTCTCGGCAGCCGTCAGCGTGGGGACAAGGTTGAAGTCCTGGAAGACATAGCCGACGGCGCGGCGGCGCAACCGGGCGAGTTCGTTCAGTCCCAGCCCGCCCAGTGGTGTCGATTCCACAAAGACACCGCCCGACGTCGGCCGGTCAAGTCCCCCGGCCAGTGCCAGGAGGGAGGATTTTCCGGAACCTGACGGACCCATCACCGCGACGAACTCTCCGGCTCTGATACTGAGGTCCACCTCGCGCAACGCGGCGACCGCCGTCGCGCCTTCACCGAACGTCCTGCTGACCTTGGCGAGTTCCAGGACCTGATGCGGCCCCTGGACGCTCACCGGCGGCTATCCGCGATGAGCGGGGCTGCCTCTTCCACAGTGACCCCGTTGGACGATTTGCGTGGTGTTGCCTGGCCCGCGGTCTGCGCCTGCTGCAGCATCCGCGCCTCGCAAAGGTCCAGCCAGCGGACCTCCGCTTCCGTCTGGAAGATCAGCGAATCCAGCACCAGCAGCCAGGCGGTATCCGCCGCCCGCTGGTTGGCGGCCGTGTCGCGGCGGGCCTTGGTGTAGTCCTGCAGCGCACGGATGGACGCCACCCGCTGGGCCTGGATGATGGCCTGCACATCCACGCCTGGCAGCGTGACCGCGAGCGCCAGTTTGATGGCAAGCTCGTTCCGGGGCGGGTTGTTGCGCTCCACGGGGGCGGCAAACCAGTTCCGCACTTCCGCCTTGCCGGCGGCGGTGATGCTGTAGATCACGTGGCCTTCGCCGTCACTGCCGTCATTGCTGACCAGGCCGTCGCGTTCGAGCCTGTCCAGCGTGGTGTACACCTGCCCGATGTTCAGGGACCAGGTGGACCCGGTGCGGTTCTCGAACTCAACCCTGAGCTGGTAGCCGTAACGCGGCTGGTCCTGCAGCAGGGCAAGGAGGCTGTGGCGGATGGACATGGTGCTCCTAGCGGTGGCGTCAGCGTCGGTATGCACGGACCCCCCAAGACCCGTGCATACCGCGTATAGAGTGAGGCTAAGCCAGTCCACGGCGCAAAGCAATACTCAGTATCTACCGTGGCTACATTACCAGCAGGATCTTGCCCACATGGTCGCCGCTGTCGAAGTACCGGTGGGCGGCCGCAACCTGGTCCAGTGGGAAGGTCTTGGCCACCAGCGGGCGGATCCGGCCGTCCGTGATGAGGGGCCACACGGATTCGCGCACGGCGTTCATGATGGCGCCCTTTTCCGCCACCGGGCGCGGCCTCAGTGCCGTGGCAACCACTGCCGCGCGCTTCCGCAGGAGCTGGCCAAGATCCAGCTCACCCTTGGCTCCGCCCTGCAGGCCGATGACAACGAGCCGGCCGTAGTCCGCGAGCGCATCAACGTTCTGCGCCAAGTACTTGGCACCCACAACGTCGAGGATCACGTCGGCGCCCTTGCCGCCGTTCTGCCGCCGGAGGCTTTCGGGGAAGTCCTCTTCGGTGTAGTTGATGGCGATGTCCGCGCCCAGGAAAGCCTTCGCGGTCCCCACCTTTTCCGCGCTTCCCGCGGTGGTGGCGACCCTGGCGCCGAAGGCCTTGGCCAGCTGGATGGCCATGGTGCCGATCCCGCCGGTGGCGCCGTGGATTAGGACAGTCTCGCCCGCCTGCAGCTGAGCCGTCATGATCAGGTTGGAGTAGACCGTGGCTGCGACTTCCGGCAGCGACGCAGCGGTGACCACATCAACGCCGTCGGGAATCCGCAACACCTGCTCCGCCGGCACCGCTACCTGCTCCGCGTAGCCTCCGCCGGCCAGCAGCGCCACCACCTTGTCCCCCACGGAGAATGCCTTGGTGACGCCGGGACCGAAACCGGCGATCCGCCCCGAGACTTCCAGCCCCGGGATCTCGGACGCGCCGGGCGGGGGCGGGTAGAAGCCCCTGCGCTGTTGCACGTCCGCCCGGTTCAGGCCGGCGGCGACAACGTCGATCAACACCTCGCCCTGCCCGGGCACCGGCGCGTCCACTTCGCGGACTTCCAGAACCTCCGGACCACCGGGTTCTGCAATGTAGACGGCTTTCATGGAGAACTCCCGTTTTCTAGCTGATTCGTGCCCCAGAACCAGTGTGCACCGGACGCACGGCAGACTCTGTTTTGTTGCAGCCAACTGCCTATGAAACACTACTCGTTAGGGAAGGTTGTCCGAGCGGCCGAAGGAGCTAGTCTTGAAAACTAGTGTGCGGTAACCCCGTACCAAGAGTTCGAATCTCTTACCTTCCGCGAATGGAACCCCGGTACGCCACATGATGGCGGACCGGGGCTTATTCGTTTAACCGGCACAGGGTCCGCCGGAGCTAAACCATTGAAACTGTCCGAGCCCGGACATAGGGTCGTTCCTTTTGCCACCCATCGACAGCAAGAGCCCATCATGCCTTCACCCGAGATCACCGCCGGCGCACCCTGCTGGATCGACCTCATGACGTCAGACATCGACAAGGCCCGCCAGTTCTATGGCGAACTCTTCGGCTGGGAGTACGAGACCGGAGACGAGGAGAAATACGGCGGTTACACCACCGCGCGGAAGAACGGCAAGACCGTGGCCGGACTCATGCAGAAGGACGAGGACCAGGCAGGCATGCCCGACGTCTGGTCCACATACCTCCGCTCGGACGACGCCGAGGCCACCGCGTCCGCCGTCGCGGCCAACGGCGGCCAGGTCTACATGCCGCCCATGGATGTTCCGGAACAGGGCCACATGGCCATCTTCGGCGACTCCGCCGGAGCGGCAATCGGCGTGTGGCAGCCGCGCGAGATGAAGGGGTATGAGCTCGTTGCCGAGCCCGGCGCCGCCGCCTGGCACGAGCTCCACACCAAGGACTACGACGCCGCCGTGAAGTTCTACGAGGAGGTGTTCGGCTGGGATACGGATGTTATGAGCGATACACCGGACTTCCGGTACACCACCCTGGGCGCCGGGGACTCCGCCAAGGCCGGCATCATGGACGCCTCCGGGTATCTGCCGGCCGACGTTCCGTCCAATTGGCAGGTCTACTTCAACGTCGAAGATGCGGACGCTTCGATTGAGAAGGCCGTTTCGCTCGGTGCCACCGTCATTGACGGACCGGAGGACTCTCCGTTCGGCCGCCTCGCCTCGTTGGCCGACCCCACCGGTGCAATGTTCAAGATCATCGCATAAGTAAATTCCTTCGACGAAATACCGGCCGGCAGCTTTCATTAAAGCTACCGGCCGGTATTGTTTTGCCCCACGGACGTTTCGCCAAGTGCACGCACCATCAACCTTGCGTTCATGCTGCGCTGCTTTGCTGTGCCGGACACCACCTGATCAAACGTGGAGTCCGGACACTGTCCGTCGGTACAACCCGGACACACTCCATCGGGTCCCCTACCGGGACGCCCCTATGAAAGTAGAGCGGATGCACCATTCACCTTGGAAATTAGCTCTGGGAACAGCGGTGTCTGCGGGGCTCATCGCAGCTCCGTTGGCAGCGGTCCCCGCCTTCGCCGTCGACGCAGCACCAGCCGGCACTTCACCCGTTGTCATCAACGAGGCCTACCTGAGCGGCGGCAGTTCCGGCGCAGCGTACAAGAGCAAGTTCGTTGAGCTCTACAACACCTCCGACGCCGCGGTCTCCCTTGACGGCTGGTCAGTCCAGTACCGTTCAGGCGCGGGAACTGCGGCGCCCACCAGCGTGGCTGCCCTCACCGGTTCCATCCCTGCCAAGGGCCACTACCTCATCCAGGGCGGCAGCAACAACGGCGGGGTTGAAGGTGCGGACCTGCCGACTCCGGATCTTGTGGCAACCTCCCTGAATTTCAGCGGCTCCGCCGGCACCATCATCCTGGCGAAGCAGGCCGCCGCCGCCCCGCTCGCCACCGGATCCGTTATTGAACCGGCCGGCGTGGCAGACCTCCTCGGCTACGGTTCCTCCAACACCTTTGAAACGCAGGCCGCCGTAGCGCCCGCCGGCAACACCGACGTCAAGAGCCTGAACCGCAGCGCCGGGACGGACAGCAACAGCAACCGGGCAGACTTCACGCTGAACACCGCCGTCACGCCGACGGCGGCGGGCGGCACCGTGGACCCCGTCCCGGACCCAACGCCGGACCCCGACCCAACACCGGACCCGGTCCCCGGCACCAAAACCATTGCCGAAATCCAGGGCACCGGCACCGCCAGTCCGCTGGCCGGCACTGCCGTAACAACGCGCGGCAAAGTCACCGCGGCCTTCCCCACCGGCGGTTTCGCCGGCTACTACGTCCAGACCCCCGGCACCGGCGGCGACCTCACCCCGGCCGGCCACACGGCGTCGGACGCTGTTTTTGTCTACTCCCCGGCCACCGCAGGCTCCGTGCAGACCGGCGACTTCGTGGAAGTCTCCGGCACGGTTTCCGAGTTCTTCGGCATGACCCAGGTCAGTGTGGCGGACGCCGCCGGGCTGACCAAGCTCACCGACGCCGCCCCCGAGGTGAAGGCCACCGCCTTCACGCTCCCGGCGGCCGAGTCCTTCCGCGAGGCACTCGAGGGCATGCTGCTGGCACCGCAAGGGCCCGTCACCGTCACCGACAACTACTCGCTGAACCAATACGGCGAAATCGGCCTCTCGGGCGGGACCACCACGCTGGTGCAGCCCACCGCCGTCGCGCGTTACGGCTCGGCCGAATACCAGGCCGCCGTGGCGGACAACGCTGCCCGCGGCATCAAGCTCGACGACGGCTCCACCACCAATTTCCTCAAGGACGCCACCACCAAAGCCCAGGTGCTGCCGTACCTGACGGCCACGGACCCGGTCCGGGTGGGCTCGCCGGTGACGTTCGCTACCAACGTGGTGCTCAGCTACGCCAACAACGCCTGGAAGTTCCAGCCGCTGACCCATCTCACCGAGGCCAACAAGGGCACGGTCCAGCCGGCCAGCTTCGGCGCCACCCGGACCGAGGCTCCCGCCAGCGTGGGCGGCAACCTGAAGATCGCCTCCTTCAACGTGCTGAACTACTTCCCCACCACCGGCGACACCCTCACGGGCTGTTCCTTCTACAAGGACCGCAACGGCAACCCCATCACGGTCCAGGGCGGCTGCGATGCCCGCGGCGCGGCAAACGCGGAGAACTTCCTCCGCCAGCAGGACAAGATCGTCGCCGCGATCACCAAGACCGGCGCCGACGTGGTGTCCCTCATGGAAATTGAAAACTCCGCCCAGTTCGGCAAGGACCGCGACGACGCCCTGGCCAAACTGGTGGACGCCCTCAACATCGCGACCCCCGGCATCTGGGACTACGTGCGGACACCCGCCAACGCTCCCCCGCTGGCCGACGAGGACATGATCCGCACCGCGTTCATTTTCAAGAAGGCCGTTGCCGAACCTGTGGAAGAGTCCATCATCCACAACGACACTGTCGCCTTCGCCAACGCCCGCAAGCCGCTGGCGCAGGCCTTCAAGCCCGTAGGCGCCGGGGACGACAAGAAATTCATCGCCATCGCCAACCACTTCAAGTCCAAGGGTTCGGCAGCAACGCCGGATGACACGGACAAGGGCCAGGGCGCGTCCAACCTCGCCCGCACCGCCCAGGCCAAGTCGCTCCTGGACTTCGCCGCCGGGCTGCAGGCAACCAAGGGCACGGACAAGGTTTTCCTGATCGGCGACTTCAACTCCTACGCCCAGGAAGACCCGATGAATGTCTTCACGGACGCCGGCTACGTCAACCAGGACGGCAAAGCGACGAACGCCGACGGCTCCGCGAAGCACTCCTACCTTTTCGGCGGCCTGGCGGGTTCGCTGGACCACATCCTGGCCTCCCCCGGCGCTGATGCGGTGGTCACCGGCGCGGACATCTGGAACATCAACTCCGTAGAGTCCGTGGCGCTGGAGTACAGCCGGTATAACAACAATGTGACCAACTACTATGCGCCGGATCAGTACCGCGCCAGCGATCACGATCCTGTGGTGGTGGGCCTTGACCTGCCTGCCGGCCCGGTCACGCCGGCCAGCGTTGAGCTGAACTTCCTGGGCATCAACGATTTCCACGGCCGCATCGACACCAACACGGTGCTGTTCGCCGGCACCATCGAGAAGCTGCGCGCCGCCGCACCCGGGGCCACGGCCTTCCTGTCCGCCGGCGACAACATCGGGGCATCACTGTTCGCCTCGGCCGTTGCCAAGGACCAGCCCACCATCGATGTGCTGAACGCGCTGGAGCTGGACGCTTCCGCCGTGGGCAACCACGAGTTCGACGGCGGCTGGGCGGACCTGCGCGACCGCGTCATCGCGGGCGGCACCAACGCCACGTTCCCGCTGCTCGGGGCGAACGTTTACAAGAAGGGAACCACGGAACCGGTCCTGCCGGAATTCACCGTGCTGGACATGGACGGCGTGAAGGTCGCCGTCATCGGCACCGTCACCCGGGAAGTCCCGTCCCTGGTGACGCCTGCCGGCATCGCCGATCTTGAATTCGGCGATCCTGTGGACGCCATCAACCGCGTGGCTGCCAGGATCACGGCGGAGAACCTCGCCGACGTGATCATCGCGGAAAACCACGACGGCGCCGGTTCAGGAACGCCGGACGGCGCCACCCTCGAGCAGGAAGTGGCAGCGGGCGGCCCGTTCGCGAAGCTGGTCACCGAAACCTCCCCCGAGGTGGACGCCATCTTCACCGGCCACACGCACAAGGAATACGCCTGGAACGCACCGGTCCCCGGGGCTTACGGAAAGACCCGTCCGATTGTCCAGACCGGCAATTACGGCGAGAACATCGGCCAGATCCAGCTCACGGTGGATACGGCCACCAAGGAAGTCACCGCCTCGAAGGCCGGGAACGTCAGGCGGACCACAGATGCCGCCGCCGGCCTCGTAGCCGCTTACCCGCGGGTGGCAGCGGTAGATGCCATTGTGAAGAAAGCCCTGGCCGACGCCGCCGCGATCGGCAACCAGCCGGTGGGTGCACTGACCGCAGATATCACGACAGCGTTCACCCCGGACCCCGCCGGCGGCCCCGCCAAGCGCGATGACCGTGCGAGCGAATCCACGCTGGGCAACTTGGTGGCCGACTCACTGTTGGAGTCGCTCCAGCCGGCTGAGCTGGGCGCCGCGGAAATCGGCGTCGTCAATCCCGGCGGCCTCCGCAACGAGCTGTACTACGCCCCGGACGGCACCATCACCTACTCGGAGGCCAACTCGGTCCTGCCGTTTGTGAACAACCTGTGGACCACGTCCGTGACCGGTACGCAGTTCAAGGCACTCCTGGAGCAGCAGTGGCAGACCAACGCTGACGGCACGGTCCCCAGCCGCGCCTACCAGCAGCTGGGCCTGTCCAGGAACGTCAACTACACGTACGACGCCACCCGCGCCGCCGGTGACCGGATCACCTCCATCCGGGTGGCCGATGCGCTGATCGATCCGGCGAAGTCCTACCGGATCGGGACGTTCAGCTTCCTGGCCACCGGTGGCGACGACTTCCGAGTCTTCAAGGACGGAACCGGCACCAAGGATTCGGGTCTGGTGGACCGGGACGCCTGGATCACGTACTTGCAGGGTCACAACCCCGTGTCGCCGGACTTCGCCCGGCGGACGGTGGCCGCGGTGAACACCACGGCAGCCGAGGTCAAGGCCGGGGACGCCATCACCCTGGCGGTTTCCAAACTGGACCTCACCTCGCTGGGCAGCCCGGTGAATACGTCGCTGGCTGCGGTGTTCACCGACAGCGCCGGGACTGTGACGGACCTTGGCACGGTGCCGGTTTCTGCCGGCGCCGCCGCCGTGAATCTCGCCGTTCCTGCCGGCGCTGCTTCAGGATCCGGAACCCTGGCGCTCACGGCTGCCGAGTCCGGCACTGTGGTGAAGGCGGCAGTCCAGGTGGCTGCCAGCGGACCGGTTCCGCCGGTCTGCACGGCACCGGTACCGCCCACCAAGTGGTACGACGTCCTGGGGTGGATCCGTTACGGCGTTGCCTGGATCCAGTACCAGCAGTGCCTGCGCGGCTAGCACTAATCTGGAGCGCCTGACGGCGGGCCAGCTTTAAACAGAGAGGCGCCCCTCCCCGGCTGAAGCAGTTGGGGAGGGACACTTTCTTCCTCTCGAGTTTTTGCCCAGATGATCCGTTTTTCCGGGGGCGAAGGGGCCGTTATGTGGACAAAAACTCAGGGGACGTGAGGACGAATATTTCGCCTCAGTGTCCCAGGATCGCCTGCGCGATTTCGTCGGCGTCGCGGAGTGTCCTTTGCCCGCTGGCGTACGTGGGGCCGCCCGGCTGGAGCGCTTCCGCGGCGATGGCCGTGCCCCACTGGGTGGCCGAAAGTTGGAGGCCCAGCACATAGAGACCCTCAGTCACCGAGCCGTTGGCCGCCACCGGCCGGTACGGGTGGGGCGCCACGTCGAGCCCGGTGGCCTGCACCGGCGCACCTTCCGCCGTCATCATCAGCCGGGGCCGCACCATCCCGTCCGCGAGGAGCTGTTCCAGCAGCGGTGAAGCGTTCGCCGACACCCGGTTCGCCGGCGCGAGGGCCTCCACCATGGTCTTCGCCGCCACCGGCGGGCCTTTCACCCACGGAGAGACGGCGGTAAAGCGGCCTGTCCGGCGGTCCACGCTGAACCGGGGATCGGGCCCTACAAAACTGACCACGCCGGCGCGCGCCAGGGCAGCCAGCTGTTCAGCGCGCAGCGCGGGCGGCCCGCTGGCCAGGCCCTCCACAAACGACTCAAACCAGCCACGCAGGCCAGCCACCCAGGACTCATCGGTGATGCCGCCGTCGGCCACTGCCGTTTTCAGCACCGCGCGCCCATGGTGCAGCGCGCCGATGGCCATCTTTACCGGATCCTGCTCGCCCAGTGCTGAGCGGCGGGCGTCATCCAGCAAGTACTCGACGACGGCGGCATCCAGTTCAGCGCGCGATCCGAAGGACCTGCCCACCAGGGGAGACGCGAGGCCCGGCAGGTCCAGCCGGTGCCGCGGCCCGACGTGCACTGCAAGGACGCTCTCCACAGCGGCCTCCCAGTTGGCGGCGCTGTGGGCATGCGGCCGCAGCGCATCCTCCAGCGCGGCCAGGAACTCGGACGCGTCGGGGACGGCGGCCGGCTGCGAGCGCACCAGGGTGGAGTAGTAGGCCCAGAGGGTGTCTCGGTGCAGCAGGGGCCAGAGATCGTGGTCGAAACCCGGCCGGATTCCGGTGGCCGCGAACCGTTCCAGCGCGGCCTCGGTCAGGTACCGCAGGGTAACCGCCGCCGGGTAGTAGCCGGCCAGCGCGGCCTTGGCCCGGTACGGGGTGCCGCGGCGGGAGGCCGCAATGATCAGGGGCTCCTGGCCGGAAGGCTGATACTCGAGCCGGGTTCCGGCGTCGATGAACTTTCCGCCGCGGCCCTCCGTGAGCTGGCCCATCGCGTCGAAGAAGTTCAGCCCCATGCCCCGGACCAGGACCGGTTCGCCGGCCGGAACCGCGGCCCAGTCGACGTCCGCCGGGACGGCCGGCGGGAAGTAGCTCAGGCCCAGCTGTGCGGCCGCTGCCTGGAGTTCCCGCTGTTCCGGGTTCAGCCGGGACGCCAGGTGCCCCAAGGCGAGGACCACGGAATCGACCGTGAGGGAACCGCCGCCGGCGAGTCCGACGTCGAACGTTCCGGTGCTGGGGGTTGTCCCGCCTGGGGTACCGTCCCCTTGAGAGCCGTCCGCCGGGGCGCCGTCCCCTGGCGTCCCCGCTGTTCCGTCGCGCGACGGGCGCACCGACACGGCCGTCGTTTCGTGGAAACTGATGGTGACGCCGTCGGGCAGTTTTGCCGTCAGCTCGTCCAGCGTGCAGCGCAGGTAGCGGCCGTACAGTGCCCGGCTGGGGAAGTCCCGCGATCCCAAGGCAGCCAGTTCGGACCGCTCGTCCAGCGTCAGGGCAGGCATCGGCTCACGCTGCTGCCGGGCACGCCAGCGGTCGAACGTGGTGCCCGCGACGGGCGGCGCCAGCCTGGGGTCTTCAGGGATGACCGTGGGATAGAAGGACTGGGTGTTCATGAGGTACAGCCGGGACTGGCCGGCCTGCCACACGTGCCCCGGACCTGCCGGATAAGGGTCGATGACGTCGATATGGAGGGATGCGGGGCCGGAGTGGGCAGCAGCGTGGGCGGCGGCGTGGGCGGCGGCGTGTGCGAGCAGGCGCTCCAGCACACTGGTTCCCCGCGGTCCGGCGCCGATGATGGCTGTCCGGATGCTCTTCGATTTACCCACGGCATCCAGAGTATCGGCATGCGCCGCAGGCACTTGACTTGCTTGCGGAGCGAAAATGTTGTTTGGATGGGGCGCATGACCACCACTGCAGCTGATCAAGCGCCCGGTTCATCGCCCGCCCCCGAACCCACTGATGAGAACGTCTGGCTGGAGGAGATCTACGGCGGGGCACCGCTTGCCTGGGTCCGGGAGCAGAACGCCCGCACCGAGGACCTTTTGGAGGACGCCGATTACGTAGGCCTGGAGGGAAGCATCCTGGAGGTGCTGGACTCCACGGACCGGATCGCCATGGTGGGCAAGCGCGGCGAGTGGTACTACAACTTCTGGAAGGACCAGGCGAACCCGAAGGGGCTGTGGCGCCGCACCACCTGGGAAAGCTACCTGACGGACTCCCCCGCCTGGGACGTGCTGCTGGATGTGGATGCCCTCGCCGCCGCCGAAGGTGAGGAGTGGGTCTTCCACGGTGCCACGTTCCTGCGCCCCGCCGCTGGCGACCCGTACCGCCTCGCGCTCCTGGCGCTCTCCCCCGACGGCGGCGACGCCAACCGCTACCGCGAGTTCGACGTCGGGACCCGCACCTTTGTTGACCCGGCAGACGGCGGTTTTGACCTGCCGACGGCGAAGGGGAACGTCTCGTGGCTGGACGCGGACACGCTGCTGGTTGCCTCCACGGCCGGGGACCTGCCGCGAACCGCATCCTCATATGCCCGGACGGCTGTCACCCTGCGACGCGGCAACGCCCTTTCCGCGGCCGCCCGGCTTTTTGAGGTGCCGGAGGACCACATGATGGCCGTGGTGGCGCACGATTCCACTCCGGGTTTCGAGCGCACGTTCGCCGTGGACTACATCGATTTCTACAACCGCAGCACGTTCATCCGCTGGGACGACGCCTGGCTCGAGATCGATGCGCCGACAGATGTTAACCTCAGTGCGCACCGCGAATGGCTCCTGTTCCGGCCGCAGCAGGACTGGTCCCTTGAGGGCAACACGTACCCCGCCGGGTCGCTGTTGGCTGCGAAGTTCGAGGACTACCTTGCCGGGGCGCGGGATCTCTTGGTGCTGTTTACGCCGGATGCGCACATTTCGCTGCAGTCGTGGAGCTGGACGCGGAATTTCCTGCTGCTGAACCTGCTGCGGGACGTCTCGTCCGAGATCCGGGTGCTGGATCCCTCTGTTCCAAGCGTTGCGGCCGACGGGGGTGCGGCCGACGGGAGTGCGGCCGACGGCGGCGCCTGGGCTTCGTCGCTGCTGGATGCCTGCCCGCCGCTGCACGACGTCAACGCCTACGCGGTGGACGACGAAGATGAAGGACCGGCCGACGGCGGTGCGGGCGACGACTTCTGGCTGGTCGCCACCGGATTCACCACCCCCAGCACACTGATGCGCGGAAGCCTCACGCGGGATCCTGCCGGGACCGCCGGCTCCGGCGGGGGCGTTGCCGGGACGGCTGGCGTGGTGAGCAGCCATGCGGCAGTCAAGGCGTCGCCGTCGTTCTTTAATGACGACCAGTACGAGGTGCAGCAGCACTTCGCCGTCTCCGCAGACGGCACCCGCGTCCCCTACTTCCAGGTGGCCTCGCGGGACCTTGTCCTGGACGGGCAGAACCCCACGCAGCTCTCCGGCTACGGCGGCTTCGAAGTCTCCCGGACCCCTGCGTACAGCGGAACCGTCGGCAGGGCTTGGCTGGAGCGCAGGACCGCCACCTCCGGCGGGCCCGGCGAGGCAGCGCACTCCCGCGGCGGCGTCTACGTTGTGGCCAACATCCGCGGCGGCGGCGAATACGGGCCGTCCTGGCACCGGGCCGCGCTCAAGGAAAACCGGCACCGCGCCTTCGAGGACTTTGCCGCCGTGGCGCAGCACCTCGTCCACCGTGGCGTCACCTCCCGGGAGCGGCTTGGCTGCGTGGGCGGGTCCAACGGCGGGCTGCTGGTGGGCAACATGCTCACCACCTACCCGGAACTTTTCGGGGCTATCTCCTGCGGCGTTCCGCTGCTGGACATGAGGCGGTACACCAAGCTCTCCGCCGGGCACTCCTGGATCGCCGAATACGGCGACCCGGACGTGGCGGCGGAATGGGAGTACATCAAGACCTTCTCCCCGTACCACCTGCTCAAGGACGGCGTGGAGTACCCCGAAACATTCATCTGGACGGCCACATCGGACGACAGGGTGGGACCGGTCCAGGCCCGCAAGATGGCCGCCCGGATGCAGGCGATGGGCATCCCGAATGTCTGGTTCCACGAAGCGCTGGAAGGCGGCCACGCCGGAGCTTCGGACAACCGGCAGGCCGCCGCCCTGCAGGCCCGCAGCCAGCACTTCCTTTGGCGGACGCTGGCAGGGGGTTGAGCCCAGGGCACTGTTCCTGGGCCCGGCGCGAGGCATACCGTGGGGCAGGGCGCCGGGGCTGAGACAAGCGTTCGGTGGCCGTTTTGCACTGCGTGCCCCGTTCTGCGTATCCTTGGTGGGCTAGTAATAGCCATTGGAGACGTGCCAGAGCGGCCGAATGGGCTTCACTGCTAATGAAGTGTGGGGCACAACTCCACCGGGGGTTCAAATCCCCCCGTCTCCGCGTTTGGCCCCGGTCCTGGACCGGGGCCTTTTGCGTTCCCTGGGGAAGTGCTTTTATGCCACCAAACCCAAACTAGGTAGCAGTAACTGTCGTTATGAGCGCTCATAACGACAGTTACTGCTACCTACATGGGCGGGAGACGGGCGTGGTGCGCGGGCGGGAGACGGGCGTGGTGCGTGGGCGGGAGTCGGGCGTGGTGCGCGGGCGGGAGACGGGCGTGGCGCGTGGCGCGTGGAAAGTGGGGTGGGCTGGACAGGCTGGCGGTCCGGGGTGCGGACGCACGAGGCTCCACCCGTGCAGCCGGTGGCAGGATGGTGGAATGGCAGTAAGCAATTCCCCGGGCGCGGAATCCAGCACAAGCCAGGCGTGGAATCCACGCCTGGCGCTACTGGTGGCTGCCACATTCTTTATGGAGTTCCTGGACGGCACCATCCTCACCACCGCCATCCCCAACATCGCCAGCGACTTTGGCGTTCCAGCCGCCGACGTCAACATCACCATGACGGCCTACCTCATGACCGTGGCCATGGGAATCCCGCTCAGCGGCTGGCTTGCTGAACGCGTGGGGGCCCGCAAAGTATTCTGCTTCGCGATCGCCCTGTTCACACTGGCTTCACTGGCCTGCGCCATCAGCCCCGACCTGACCGTGCTGACGCTGAGCCGGATCCTGCAGGGCGCCGGTGGGGCCATGATGGTTCCTGTCGGCACCCTCCTGGTACTGCGCGGCACACCCAAATCGGAGCTTCTGCGGGCGACGGCTTTCCTGGTGTGGCCCGCGCTGCTGGCGCCCGTACTGGCGCCGCTCGTAGGCGGCGCGCTGACCACCTACCTGTCGTGGCACTGGATCTTCCTCATCAATTTGCCATTGGGGGCGGCCGCGTTCATCGCCGCACTCAGTCTGGTACCAGCCGGCGCCGGAGACAGGGCACGCAGGCTCGACTGGCTGGGCCTGTTCCTCACCACCACCGGAGTGGGCGCCCTGGTGGTGGGCCTTGAGCTGGCCACTGCCCACCCCGACGGTCCATGGGCAGCCATCGGCGCTGCTGCAGGGGTATGCGCCCTCGCGGCCGCCGTGCTGTGGATGAGGCGCGCCAAAAACCCTCTGTTTGATCTCAGTGTTTTTTCCACCCGAACATTCCGGGCCATGGCCACCGGCGGGTTCGTCTACCGCCTGACCATCAGTTCGGTGCCGTTCCTCCTGCCCCTGATGTTCCAGACCGGTTTCGGCTGGTCACCGCTGCACGCCGGAATCATGGTGGCGGCCGTGTTCATCGGCAACATCGGCATCAAGCCGGCCACCACGCCGCTGATCCGGCGTTTCGGTTTCCGGGCCATGCTGGTCTTCGGCTCCCTGGCATCGGCGGTGACCTTCGCCCTGTGCGCCCTGCTCACTCCGGACACGCCGCAGGCCCTGATCTTCGCCCTGCTCGTGTGCAGCGGGGCCTTCCGCTCCATTGGCTTCTCCGCCTACGCGTCGGTGCAGTACGCGGACATCGCACCCGCCCAGCTGACATCGGCCAATTCCGTGTCGGCGACCCTGGTGCAGCTCGCCGCAGGCGCCGGCATCGCCGTTGGTGCCCTGCTGATCCGGATTTTCGACGGCGTGGCGGCCTTCCCCGCGGATCACGCTGGCCCCTTCCGCGGAGCCTTCCTCACCATGGCCGTCCTGATGCTCTTCAGTACGGCGGACAGCCTGTCACTGCACCGGCATGCCGGCGCAGAGATCAGCCGGCCTGGGCAAGCACGAGCGGAAGAACAGCCCCCGCCCCCGCCTGGCGCAGGGCGCGTCCAGCCACGGTAACGGTCCACCGGCTGTCCACGAGGTCGTCGATCAGCATCACGCCCTGGCCACGAAGTGTTGCCATGGCGGCCTCCAACTCCGGGCCCACCATGACGCGGTCCCAAACACCGGCCAACCGGTACGCGCTGTTTCCGCCGCGGCTTCCAGTGGGTCCGCCGTGTCCCAGGGCCAGCTCGCCAAGGTAGGGGATCCTGCCGATTTCCGAAATTCCCTGGGCAAGGGAACGGACCAGTTCGGGCTTGCTGCGGGAAGGCATGCTGACGATCGCGGCCGGCCGGCCTGCACCGCTCCAGCCCGGGTTCCGGCCGTCACCGGTAGCCCATTCCCGCAGGACCTGGACACAGGCCTGCAGCATGGCAGGATCCACCGGCCGGTCTGCGGCGCCGGCCGCAAAGAGTTCCCGCAGCGCCCCGCCCCAGCCGAGATCGGTAAGCCTTGCCAGCACCCGGCCGTCCGCCAGTCCTTCGTCGGGCTTGATTTTTCCCTTGACCGGAACGCCCAAACGGTCCATGCCGCTGGGCCACTGCAGCCGTGCCTCCAGGACACCACCGGCGCGGGTGAGCGTCTGACCCGCCGCTGCCGTGGCGTCGTCGGCGATATCGGCCCGGAACCAGCGGCCGGCGCAGTTGTCGCACTTCCCGCAGGGATGCGCCGTCTCGTCGTCGAGGACCGAGGTGATGTATTCCATCCGGCACCCGGCGGTGTCCTGGTAGATCACCATGGAGTCCTGCTCGTCCACCCTGGCCTCGGCGATCCGGCGGTAACGCTCAGCGTCGTAGATCCAGGGCTGGCCGGTGGAACGCCACCCGCCGCCGACACGTTCCACGGCGCCATCCACGGCCAGGACCTTCAGCAGCAGCTCCAGCGGGGTGCGTCGGAGATCAACCCGGGCCTCCAACGCAACCGTTGACACGGCAGTGCCGGCCTCAGCCAACGACGTCAGCACTGCTGTGGCTTTCTCCTCCGATGGCATGGAAGCGGTGGCGAAGTACTGCCAGATATCCCGGTCTTCAGAACCCGGCAGCAACAGCACATCTGCGTTCGCCGCGCCACGGCCCGCACGGCCCACTTGCTGGTAGTACGCTACAGGGGAGGACGGCGCCCCGAGGTGGACGACGAAGCCAAGATCCGGTTTGTCGAAGCCCATGCCGAGCGCCGAGGTGGCAACCAACGCCTTGACCTGGTTGTCCTTGAGCATCTGCTCTGCGCGCTCCCGGTCCGCGGGATCGGTCCTGCCGGTATAGGCCTGCACGGTGTGCCCGGCTTCGGCGAGAAGCCTGGCGGTGTCCTCCGCGGCTGAGACTGTCAGCGTGTAGATGATGCCGCTGCCGGGCAGATCGGCCAGGTGCGTCAGGAGCCAGCCCAGCCGTTCGCGGGAATTCGGCAAGGTGAGGACGCCCAGGCGCAGGGAATCCCTGCCCAGGGTTCCGCGGATAGTGAGGACGCCCGCGCCCAGCTGTTCCTCGATGTCGTGGACCACGCGCGAGTTGGCCGTGGCGGTGGTGGCCAGGACAGGGACGGACTCCGGCAGTTGGGTGATCAGGTCAGCGATCCGGCGGTAGTCCGGCCGGAAGTCATGGCCCCAGTCCGAAATACAGTGTGCCTCGTCAATAACCAGCAGGCCCGTCCGCCGGATGAGCTCCGGCAGCTGGTTCTCACGGAAGGACGGGTTGGTGAGCCGTTCCGGCGAAACCAGCAGCACGTCGACTTCATCAGCGGCGAGCTGTTCCCGGACGGTGTCCCATTCCAGCTGGTTCGCGGAGTTGATGGCCACTGCACGCACTCCGGCGCGGGCGGCGGCAGCCACCTGGTCCCGCATCAGGGCGAGCAGCGGCGAAACGATCAGAGTAGGGCCGGCCCCGCGGCGCCGGAGCAGCAGGGACGCCACAAAGTACACGGCCGATTTTCCCCAACCGGTGCGCTGGACCACCAAAGCCCGCCGGCCGCCGTCGACCAGTGCTTCAATCGCCTCAAACTGTCCGTCGTGGAAATCCGCCGCCGGATGCCCGACAAGTTCGCGGAGAACCTCCAGCGCCTGGCTTTTTGTGGCGGACGGTGAGTCAGGGGAAACGGAAAGAAGGGCGGCGTTCTGGGTATCGACCATTGATTCAGTATCCCAGCCCCCACCGACACCCATAAAGCCGGGACCTCCGTATGTGGACAACCGGGAACGTCCGCGGGTCCACGTAAGATAAGACCCGTGACTAGCGAACAGACAAAGACTTTTGACCTCTCGGCATCCTTCAAGGCCTACGACGTCCGGGGCATCGTGGGCGAATCCATCACCGCTGAAATCGTCGAAGCCGTGGGCGCCGCGTTCGTTGATGTGCTGGAACTGGAGGGCCAGACGATCCTGGTAGGCGGCGACATGCGTCCCTCCTCCCCCGAGTTCGCCAAGGCATTCGCCGACGGCGCAGCCACCCGCGGCGCCGACGTCAAGCTCCTTGACCTGATCTCCACCGACGAGCTCTACTACGCCTGCGGTTCCCTCAACGCTGCCGGCGCCACGTTCACCGCCAGCCACAACCCCGCCGAATACAACGGCATCAAAATGTCGAAGCCCGGCGCGCAGCCCATCTCCTCCGAATCCGGCCTCAAAGAGATCCAGGCCCTCGCCGAGAAGTACCTCAACGAAGGCTCCATCCCGGCGGCCCCCGCCCGCGGCCTGATCGGTGTCCACGACGTCCTGAAGGACTACTCCGAGTACCTCCGCCAGCTGGTGGACCTCTCCGGATCCCGGCCGCTCAAGGTAGTTGTGGACGCAGGCAACGGCATGGCTGGCCTCACCACGCCGGCGGTACTGGGCGACGCCCTGCTGCCCAAGCTGCCGTTCGAAATCATTCCACTGTACTTCGAGCTGGACGGCTCCTTCCCGAACCACCCGGCCAACCCCCTCGAGCCGGAAAACCTCCGCGACCTGCAGGCCGCCGTCATTCAGCACGGCGCCGATATCGGCCTGGCATTCGACGGCGACGCCGACCGCTGCTTCGTCATCGACCAAAATGGTGAGCCCGTGTCGCCATCAGCCGTCACCGGTATGGTGGCACGCCGCGAAATCGCCCGCGCCCAGGCGCAGGGCGAGGCAACGCCCACCGTCATCCACAACCTGCTCACCTCCCGTGCAGTGCCCGAACTGGTAGCGCACGACGGCGGCCGCGCCGTCCGCACGCGCGTGGGCCACTCGTTCATCAAGGCAGTCATGGCCGAGGAAGGTGCAGTGTTCGGCGGCGAGCACTCTGCCCACTTCTACTTCCGCGACTTCTGGAACGCAGACACCGGGATGCTGGCGGCAATGCACGTGCTCGCTGCCCTCGGCGAGCAGGACGGACCGCTGTCCGAGCTCGGCCGCGAGTACGAGCCCTATGTCTCCTCCGGTGAGATCAACTCCGAAATCGAGGACAAGGCCGGCGCCGTAGAGCGCGTCCGCACCGACTTCGCCGCCGAGGACATCACCGTGGACACCATGGACGGCAGCACATTCACGGCCAATGACGGCAGCTTCTGGTTCAACCTGCGCCCGTCCAACACCGAGCCCTTCCTCCGCCTGAACGTGGAAGCAACGGACCGGGCCACGATGGAACGCGTCCGGGACCGCGTGCTCTCCAATGTCAGGCGCTAAACCGAAGATGGCCCACGAAGCCACGGACGGCCCGGCTGCGGTGGCTTCGTGGCGGGATTCCGTTCCGGAGGCCTCGGCCACGGACCTGGAAAACCTGCTGGGCACAGGCGTCGGCGCAGCCCAGGAACAGCTCGAGCGAAACGGCGGCTTCCTGCCGTTCGCACTGGTGGTGGAGAACGACGGCGAAGTCCGCCTCGTGGCCGTCACACCGGCTGATGCCCAGGACGGCTCCGACGGTGACTTCGACGCGGACACGATGATCAGCGACCTCACCGAACTGCTCCGGCAGAACCGTGCTGATTTCCGCGCAGCCGCAATTGTCTGCGACATCCTCTTGGTCGAGGAAGAAACAGATGCCATCCATGTAGCTGCTGAACACCGCGACGGATCCGTTTTCGCCGCGGTCCTCCCTTACGCCGCCAACACCGGGACCCACGAACGGGAGTTTGGCCAGCTCGCCGCTGACACCAGCGAACCCACCGTCTGGGTGGACTAGACCGCGCCCCGGTTGCCATGAAAATCAACGCCTTCGCAGACGTCAGCCTCCGGGCGCTGATGGTTCTGGCCGCCGCGCCCGGGGCGACCCTCCTGACCACGCAGAACATCGCCGATGCCGTGGGCACACCGTACAACCACGTCAGCAAGGCGATGGCCAGGCTGCGCAGCCTGGGCCTGATCGAGGTAGAGCGTGGCAGGTCGGGCGGATCCAGGCTCAGCTCCGCTGGCCGCCGGGCAACGGCGGGCCAGGTCCTGCGGGCCCTGGACACCCGGACGGACGCCGCCGACTGTGTCGCTCCGGGCGGCGACTGCCCGCTGATCCATGAATGCAGGCTTCGCGCCGCGCTGGCCCGCGCCCGTGAAGCGTTTTACCGGGAACTTGATGCAGTGGTTGTGGCCGAACTTCCAGGCTCGCGGCAGATGACACCCGTCTTCCAGATGATCGGCCTGCGCCCCGGCCTGTAGCCCGGCGCCGAGCCCACATCCCCCACCGATTTGATTCCAACTTCTACGAGGTGTAGAACTTGGGGTACGAATATACGCATTTCAAATGTAAGTATTCATATTGACCGGACGAAAACCCGGTCCCCTATCGCAGGAGTACACATGCTCTCGGACAAATCCCGCCCCGTCATTGAGGCCACCCTGCCGCTCGTCGGTTCCCGGATCGGCGCCATCACTCCCAAGTTCTATGCACGGCTGTTCGCCGCCCACCCGGAACTGTTGGATGGCCTGTTCAGCCGCTCCAACCAGCGCTCGGGCAACCAACAGCAGGCGCTGGCCGGAAGCATCGCCGCTTTCGCCACGCACCTGGTCAACAACCCCGGCACCCTCCCCGAAACCGTGCTTTCCCGCATCGCCCACCGGCACGCGTCGCTCGGCATCACTGAGCCCCAGTACCAGGTGGTCTACGAGCACCTCTTCGCCGCCATCGCCGAGGACCTCGCCGAGGTCATCACGCCTGAAATCGCCGAGGCCTGGACCGAGGTCTACTGGCTGATGGCCGATGCCCTGATCAAGATCGAAAAGGGCCTCTACGCCATCCAGGCGAACGACAAAATGTGGACCCCGTGGCGGGTCGCCTCCAAGACTTTTGCGGGCACCGGCGCCATGACCTTCACCCTTGAACCCGCGGACGACACCCCCATCACCCGCGCGCTGCCCGGCCAGTACGTGAGCGTCAAGGTGCAACTCCCGGACGGGCTGCGCCAGGTCCGGCAGTACTCACTCTCCGATGACGCCGGCACCGGCCGCACCTTCACCACCAAGCTGGACGACGACGGCGAGGTGTCCCCGGTGCTGCACCGCGGCGTCGGAGTCGGTGACATCCTGGAACTCTCCAACCCCTACGGCGAGATCACCCTCAAGGACGGCGACGGTCCGGTGGTCCTGGCATCGGCCGGCATCGGCTGCACGCCGACGGCGTCGATCCTCCGGTCACTCGCCGAGTCGGGCTCCGACCGGCAGGTGCTGGTGCTGCATGCGGAAAGCACACTGGACAGCTGGGCGCTGCGCGGTCAGATGACGGACGACGTCGAACGCCTAGCGGGTGCCGACCTCCAGCTGTGGCTTGAAGAGCCACGCCCCGGGGCCAACGAGGGGTTTATGTCACTGCGTGAAGTCGACCTGCCGGCCAACGCGTCGTTGTACCTCTGCGGACCGCTGCCGTTTATGAAGCACATCCGCAACGAGGCCATCAACGCCGGCATCCCGGCCACGAGGATCCACTACGAGGTCTTCGGACCGGACATCTGGCTGGCTTCCTAACCCCGCTCATAGGAGTTTTTGTCCAGATATCGCGTCCAAGCGGGGCATTTGGCGGGATTATCTGGACAAAAACTCATGGAGACGGACGACGGCGGCCCCGCACCTTTCTTGCAAAAGGTGCGGGGCCGCCGTTGTACTTTGCAGTGGGGATCAGCCCAGGCGGGCCTTCAGGCCGGCAAGCTCGGACTGCAGCGCCTCGGGGAGGGAATCGCCGAAGTTGGCGTACCATTCCTCGATGGACGCGAGCTCGGTGGCCCACTCGGCCGGGTCAACGCGGACAGCTTCCTCGACCTGGGCCGGCGTCATGTCCAGGCCCTTGAGGTCGATGGATTCGGCGGTGGGAACAAAGCCGATCGGCGTCTCGACGGCGTCTGCCTTGCCTTCCAGGCGTTCGATGGCCCACTTGAGGACGCGGGCGTTGTCGCCGAAGCCGGGCCAGGCGAAGCCACCCTCGGCCGTGCGGCGGAACCAGTTGACCAGGAAGATCTTGGGCAGGCGCTCCGGGTTGCCCTTGGCGGACAGGTTCACCCAGTGGTTGAGGTAGTCGCCGGCGTCGTAGCCCATGAACGGCAGCATGGCCATGGGGTCGCGGCGGACCACGCCCACCGCACCGGCTGCCGCGGCAGTGGTCTCGGAGGACAGCGTGGAACCCATGAAGATGCCGTTTGACCAGCTGCGCGCCTCGGTCACCAGGGGGATGGTGGTCTTGCGGCGGCCGCCGAACAGGATCGCGGAAAGCTCCACGCCGTCGGGGTTGTTGTACTCCTCGGCCAGCATGTCGATCTGGCCGATCGGCGTGCAGAAGCGCGAGTTCGGGTGGGCTGCGGGCTTGTCCGAATCCGAGGTCCAGGAGTTGCCCTGCCAGTCGGTCAGGTGAGCGGGCACTTCCTCAGTCATGCCCTCCCACCACACGCCGCCGTCGTCGGTCAGTGCCACGTTGGTGAAGATGCTGTTGCCCTTGGCGATGGCGCGCATCGCGTTGGGGTTGGTGCCCCAGCCGGTGCCCGGAGCCACGCCGAAGAGGCCTGCCTCGGGGTTGACGGCGCGGAGCTCGCCTTCCTTGCCGAAACGCATCCAGGTGATGTCGTCACCGAGCGTCTCCACCTTCCAGCCTTCGATGGTGGGATCGAGCAGCGCGAGGTTGGTCTTGCCGCAGGCGGACGGGAAGGCAGCCGAGACGTAGTAGGTCTTCTGCTCGGGCGAGGTCAGCTTCAGGATGAGCATGTGCTCGGCCAGCCAGCCTTCGTCGCGGGCCATCACAGAGGCGATACGGAGGGCGTAGCATTTCTTGCCGAGCAGCGCGTTTCCGCCATAGCCGGAGCCGAAGGACCAGATGGAGCGCTCCTCCGGGAAGTGAACGATCCACTTGTCCGTGTTGCACGGCCATGGCACGTCCGCCTGGCCTGCTTCGAGCGGCGCACCCAGGGAGTGCAGGGCCGGCACGAAGAATGCGTTGGTCTCAGTGATGCGGTTCAGCACGTCGGTGCCGATGCGGGCCATGATGCGCATCGAGGCAACAACGTAGGCGCTGTCGGTGATCTCCACGCCGAACTTGGGATCCTCAGCGTCGAGGTGTCCCATCACGAACGGGATGACGTACATGGTGCGTCCGCGCATGGAGCCGGCAAAGAGCCCACGCAGCTTTTCCTTCATCGCAGCCGGGGCCATCCAGTTATTGGTGAAGCCGGCGTCGTGCTTCTTCTCGGAGCAGATGAAGGTCTGTTCTTCCACACGGGCTACGTCCGCGGGATCAGAGAATGCAGCGAAAGAGTTGGGGAAGAGCTCCTGGTTCAGGCGCGTCAGCGTTCCTGCTGCGACGAGTTCATCGGTAAGACGCGTGTTTTCCTGTTCGGAGCCGTCAACCCAGTGGATCCGGTCGGGCTGCGTGAGTCCAGCAACCTCTTCGACCCATGCCAGCAGGCCAGCATGCGTGGTGGGTGCTTTCTCAAGCAGCGGCAGTCGTGCGAGATCGCCCATTGCGGTTCCCTTCCTCGGGGTCATCGGTGTGGACTAAATGCTATTGGCCGCCCAAGGGCGCGATGGGAGGTCAGCGGTGCACGTTCGTGATCGTTGGAGCCGAAAACCGCGCAAATTCAAGGAAAACCACGCCCAAACGACTGTATTTAAGTGACAAAGGTCTCCTAGACCGGTCTAGTCAGCTAGATTACATGCCTCTCGATTTGGTACTCCGGGCAACCCTCGCGTAAAGTAATTCGAGGTTCGGGGTGCAAGAAACTCCGCGAGACACAAAATGCGCCCATAGCTCAGCTGGATAGAGCGTCTGTCTACGGAACAGAAGGCCGGGGGTTCGAATCCCTCTGGGCGCACAGAGAAAGGCCTGTATCGGTTCGCCGATACAGGCCTTTTGTCGTTAAGCGCAGCGCCGCTTTCCTGCCACCGGCCTCAGCTTCAGGAACAGCCCGGCCACCCGCGCCTTGCCAGCTTCCCAGCGGAAATGCGTCACTTTTGGTAGCAAACCCCCGCGCTGCCCCTGGATTCGCGCGGGCGAGCCCGCCCTAACACGGTCAAAAGTTACGCAGTTCTGCAGTCACCGGAATGACGACGACGGCGCTCCCCGCCTCCCGCGAGGCGGGCGTAGGCTGGACGAATGACGCCTGAAACGCTGCAACGTGAATTCGATGTCATTGTGATCGGTGCTGGTGCCGTGGGGGAAAACGTCGCCGACCGGGTGGTCCAGGGCGGCCTGACGGCTGTCCTTGTTGAAGCCGAACTGGTGGGCGGCGAATGCTCGTATTGGGCCTGCATGCCGTCCAAAGCCCTGCTCCGCCCCGGCACCGCCCTGCACGGCGCACAGACGGTACCCGGCGCGGCGGAAGCCGTCACCCTGACACTGGATGCAGCGGCAGTCCTGAAGCGCCGGGACTCCTTCACCGCAAACTGGCAGGACGACAGCCAGGTGAAGTGGCTGGAAGATACCGGGATTGAGCTGATCCGTGGCCACGGCTGGATCACCGCGCCGCGCACCGTTGAAGTAGCCGGGCTGGACGGCAACACTTACGAGCTCAAGGCGCGTCACGCCGTCGTACTCGCCACCGGCTCGACGCCAACCACACCTCCCATCGACGGGCTGGCGGACCTGCAGGTCTGGGGCACACGCGAAGCCACCTCGGCCAAGGAGGTACCGGAGCGCCTGGCTGTAATCGGCGGGGGCGTCGCGGGCAGCGAGCTGGCGCAGGCATTCGCACGCCTGGGCTCGGACGTGACGCTGGTGGCCAGGAGCGGCCTGCTGGGCACGTTCCCCGCAGAGGCCAGCAAACTTGTGGTCGCGGGGCTGCGCGCGGACGGCGTGGCGGTCCGCCTCAACACGTCCACCGAAAGTGTCCGGGAAAACGACGACGGCACGTTCACCCTGACACTTCAGGACCAGACGCCGGACGGCCGCACCACCGTCATTGCGGACAAGGTCCTCGTTTCAACAGGCCGGCATCCCGCCCTCGAAGGCCTCGGCCTGGAAAGCCTGGGCTTCGAGGCGCAGGACGTGCAGCCACTGAAACTCACCACCGACTCCACTGGACTAGTCCAGGGCGTCCCGGACGTCCCGGGTACCCCGGGCGAGAACGGCGTGGAAGGCGAGAACCCCTGGCTCTACGCTGTTGGCGACGCCGCCGGCAGAAATTTCTTCACACACCAGGGCAAGTACGAGGCCCGGGCTACCGGCGACGCCATCGCGGCCCGAGCCAAGGGCGAGCTCGGCGGCGTCCCCGCGGCCTGGAGCCGGTACGCCCAGACCGCCAACCAGCATGCCGTCCCGAACGTGGTGTTCACCGATCCCGAACTGGCGGCCGTCGGGCGCACTGTGGAGCAGGCAAAGCAGGACGGCTACAACGTGTCGTCCGTGGAGCTGCCAATCCAAGTGTCGGGTTCGTCCCTGCATTCGGAACACTACGAAGGCTGGGCGCAACTGGTGGTGGACGAGGACCGGCGGGTCCTGCTCGGCGCCACCTTCGCGGGCCCGGACGTGGGCGAACTGCTGCACGCGGCCACCATCGCAGTGGTGGGCGAGGTCCCGCTGGAGCGGCTGTGGCATGCGGTGCCATCGTTTCCCACGGTCAGCGAGGTGTGGCTGCGGCTCCTGGAGAAGTACGGCTTGTAGGAGAGGCCGCAAGTGTCCGCTCGCGCTGGCCTACTTCACCCGCGCCTCCTCCACACTCACTATTTGAACTGACCAGTCAGTTCAGTTAGGCTGAAGGTGGACATACACCGTCGAAAGGCCATTTTTGCTCTCCGTACAGCAGCTCCTTGTGAAGGGCCGGCGCGACGATTTGCTTCCGCCCACCTCTCTGCGGGTCGGCCGGGGTGAGCTCCTCCTCGTCACCGCCGAACGCCAGGACCAGCGGACAGCCCTTGCCCTGACCATCAGCGGGCGCATGAAACCCACTGGCGGCCGGATGTCCTGGGACGCCAACGAACGCACCAAATCCCTCCGCCTCGCGAGCGCCCTGGTGGATTCCCCCAACGTGAATGAGCCCGAGCAGCACCTCAGTGTCCGGGACCTTGTCACCGAGGACCTCGCCCTGATTCCCCGCCGCTACCGCGGCGCGCTGCTGAGCAAGCCCTGGCTCAAAGTCAACAGTTTCGAGGACATCGCGGACCTGTGGACGGAGCAGCTGGCGCCGGACCGGCGCATTGAACTGCTGACGGCCCTGGCCCTCGCCAACCCGCACACGGACCTCCTGGTGGTGGACTCCCCCGACAGGCACGGTGCCCACGCTGCGGACTGGCTCCCGCGGCTTGAGGAGCTGGCGTACGACGCCGGCCGGCCGCTCGCCGTCGTCGTCACCGTTACTGCCCTCCCGGCAGGGTGGACGGGACCGGCCACGGTGATCGGTAACGCCGTCCCGGACGTGGACGAAGCCCCCGATGCGCCGACTCTCACAGACGAAGAAACCGAATCCCTCTTACTCGAAACCGAGGATGCCAAGTGACCGTGCTGCGGCTGGCCCGTTCCGAACTCAAGCGGATGACCGGCGGGTTGCTGCCGAAGCTGACCATCCTGGCCCTGATCATGGTGCCGCTCCTGTACGGGGCCGTGTACCTGTACGCCAACTGGAATCCCTACGGGAACCTGAACCAGATCGAGGCCGCCCTGGTGGTGGAAGACACCGGCGCCACGTCCAGCGACGGCACCGAGCTCCAGGCGGGCAAGAAGGTGGCGGACGGCCTGGTGGAGGGGAACGTCTTCAACTGGCAGGCGGTCCCCTCGGCGGCCGAGGCCGACGCAGGGGTCAGCAGCGGCAAGTACGCGTTTGCACTGAAAATCCCGGCAGAATTCTCCACAAACCTGGTCTCGCCCGGCAGCTTCGATTCGGCCAGCCAGGCGATGCTGAACGTCACCACCAACGATGCCAACAACTACCTGCTGAGCACCATCGTGGACAAGCTGACCACCGCGGTGCACACAACGGTGGCCAAGGAAGTGGGTGAAGAGACGGCGAACCAGCTGCTCACCGGGTTCGGCACCATCCACGCCCAGATGCTCAAGGCCGCAGACGGCGCCGGGCAGCTGACGGACGGCATGGCCAACCTCCGCGACGGGACGGTCACCCTGCATACGGGCACCAGCGAGCTCAGCGCAGGAGCCGGTGAGCTGTACAACGGGCAGCTGAAATTGCGGGACGGGGCCAATCAGCTGACCGACGGCGCCGGGCAGCTCAGCAGCGGGCTCTCCGTCCTGAAGGACAGCACCGCCACGCTGCCCACCGACACCCGGACGCTGGCCAACGGCGCGGCCCAGGTTGCCGCGGGGAACGCCCAGCTCAATACCAAGGTCCAGGACGTCGTCACGCAGCTTGATGCCGCGGACCAAGGACTCCGGACGCGCGTGATCGAATCGAATGCCCGCCTGGTCGCCTCCGAAGTGATCACCCAGGTGCAGGCAGACAAAATCCTGGCCGACTTCGATACGGTGGCAGCCTCCAGCCCCGTAGCCGCGGCGAAAACCCGGATCCAGGCCGACGCCACCCAGATCCAGCAGCTCGCGGACGGCTCCGAAGCCGTGAGCGTCGGCGCAGCTCAGCTGGCCACGGCCACCCCTGCGCTGAAGGACGCCATTATTCAGGCTTCCGGTGGCGCTGACCAGCTCCACACCGGGGCGGCCACGCTGGCCACCGGCGAGCAGACTGCGCTCGACGGCGCCGGACGCCTCGCGGAAGGGGCGCAAACGCTCGACGCCGGTGCGGGGCAGCTGGAAGCCGGGGCCGGCACTGCCGCTGACGGCTCACGGACGCTGACCGACGAAATTTCCAAGGGAGCCGGGCAGGTGCCCAACCCGGACGATTCGCAGAAGAGTAGCCTCTCAGAGGTGATTGCCGATCCCGTTGCGGTCAGCAATGTCTCCCAGGCAAAGGCGGACTCCTACGGCGCGGGGCTGGCACCGTTCTTCCTGACGCTCGCCTTGTGGATCGGCATCTTCATGCTGGTCCAGGCGATGCGGCCCATCACCCAGCGGGCCCTGGCGTCGAACGCCCCGGCCTGGAAAATCGCCGTCGGCGGCTGGCTTCCGTTCCTTGCCGTTTCGGTGGTGCAGGCTAGCCTGCTGACCCTCGTGGTGAACCTGGCGTTGGGCCTCAACCCCGCGCATCCGGTGCTGATGTGGCTGTTTATGCTGGCCGCGGCCATGGCCTTCAGCGCCATCATCCAAGGCATCGTGGCGCTGCTGGGGTCACCCGGCAAGCTGGTGGTGCTGATCCTGCTGGTGCTACAGCTGGTGTCCTCGGGCGGCACGTTCCCCTGGCAGACCACCCCGCAGCCTCTCCATGTTGTCCACGAAATCCTGCCCATGGGCTACGTGGTCACGGGCATGCGGCACCTCATCTACGGCGCGGACCTGTCCGGGATCGTGCCCACTGTCCTGGGGCTGCTCGGCTACACGTTGCTGGGCGCGGCGATGTCCACGTTTGCTGTCCGGAAGCATAAGTACTGGACACTCAAAACGCTCAAACCGGAGATCGCGGTATGAGCCCGCCCGCGCCGGGATCTGGGGTGCACGATCCTGGCGTGCCTGAGCCTGGGGTGCACGAGCCTGGCGTGCATGATCCTGGCGTGCATGATCCCGTGGGGCACGATCCCGCCATGCACGGTCCCGCCGAGAAGAAACTCCGCCCGGCCCGGACCAATGCCACCCGGCAGAAGCTCTTCGACGCGTCCATGGAGCTGATCGGCCAGCGTGGCGCAGCGGGTGTCACTGTGGACGAGATCGCCGCGGCGGCGGGCGTCTCCAAGGGCACTGTCTACTACAACTTCGGCAGCAAGTCGGACCTGATCGCGCAGCTGCTGCGGCACGGCGTGGAAATCCTGAAGGCACGCCTGCTTAGCGAGGCCGGGCATCCCGGGGCCGATCCACTGGTGGCCATGGAGGCAATGATCGGCCAGGCCATGGATTTTATGGACGATTACCCGTCCTTCGCCCGTTTGTGGGTGAGCGAAAACTGGCGGACTCCCAGCGAATGGCGGGACACGTTCGCGGTGCTCCGGTCTGAACTCCTGGCGGTCATCGGCGCTGCCATAGAGAACGTGGCTGCCGTCTATCCGGTGGACGAATCGATCTCGCGGGGCAGCCTCGAAACGGCGATCTTTGGCGCCTGCTTTGTGGTGGGGCTTGACCGGCAGACCTACAACCCGGAACGCACCCGTGACCAAAGCGTTGCAGCAATCATGGCAATCATGCGCGGCTATGTCGTGAAGTAGCAGGGATGATTGGACACATGCGCCACATGGGTAACAGCGGGAAGTTCGCCGTGATCGCGGCCGTCGCCGCCTTGGGCATGCTGGTGCTCACCGCCATCACCTTGGAAGAGGCCGTGATGGTCACGTTCCTGGGCCTGGTGGCGCTGGCCTATGTTGCGGCCGTGGCGGAGGTCCTGGCCCGCGGGCGCCACTTTGTATTGGTTGCCACGGCTGTGGGATCCAGCCTCACCATTGCCTTCTCACTGGCCTTCGTCAGCACCTGGGAGCTGGCCTTCGCCGAGCAGTCGTCGATCTTCGGCACACCGCTCCCCACCGGGGATCCGGACAACTACTTCTACTGGGGTGGGGCCTCAGCGGTGGCCACGCTAGCGGTCCTGTTCCTTGGCGCAGTCTGGCCGGCGGGCAGGCGGCTGGGGACTGCCAAACGGAGGCCCTCGCCAGCCAAGCGGCGGCCCGCTTCCGGCACTGGCCGCCCTGCTGCGCGGCGCCCGGCAACCGGAGCCACCGCGGCCCGGGGCGCGGCACCCCGGGGTGCCGCCACCGGTCAGCGCGCGTCAGGCTCCCGCGCGCCAGCCCGGATGCCAGCCTCAGCAGCCAAGCGGCCGTCGTCGTCCGCCTCCCCGGTCCGCAAGCCGGCACCCAAACCGGGCACCAAGACGGGCGCCAAACCGGCGCCCCGCCGCTGACCGCGCCGCAGAACCTGCCGGCCTCGGCCGGCGAGCACGGCAGTCGCCACCCCGCCCAGGAGGAGCAATCCGCCAGCCAGTTCCGCCGGCGTGGGCACCTCCCCCAACGCCAGCCAGGCCGCGCTCATGCCCACCACGGGCACCAGCAGGGTAAAGGGCACCACGGCCGACGACGGATAGCTGGCCAGGAGCCGGTTCCAGATCCCATACCCCACCAGAGACGCGAAAATGGCTGTGTATAGCGCACTCAGGATCGTGGCCGGCTGGAGGTCTGCCAGGGTGCCGAACACCGCGTCCGGCCCGTCCACCAGCAGCGACAGCCCGGCTAGTGGCAGCGGAACCACTGCGCCGGACCAGACCACCAGCCCCAGCCCGGAGGCGGCCTTGGCCTTCCGCGCAACGACGTTACCGGCCGCCCAGGACAGCGCGGCTCCCAGGACGATGATGAGCGGGAGCACCGGTGCCACGGCACTGCGGCCGACGGCCACTACGGCCAGCCCCGCAACGCCAAGAACGACGCCGGCCAGTTGGCTCCGGCTGGGGCGCTCGCGCAGGAACCCGGCGGCCAGGAGGATGGTGAGGAGCACCTGGGCCTGGAGGACCAGGGAGGCGAGGCCTGCCGGCATGCCCAGCGCCATGGCGAGGTAGAGGAGGCCGAACTGGCCCGCGCTCATAAAGACGCCGACGCCGATAATCGCCTTCCAGCTGACGTCAGGCTTCCTGATGAAGAAGATCCAGGGGAAGACCACCAAGAGGAACCGCATGGCCACAAACAGCAGCGGGGGAACCTCACGGCCGTTCGCATGCAGGCCGAAGTCGATGGCCACGAAGTTCAGGCCCCAGAGAACGGCGACCAAGGCAGCGAGGACGGAGTGTCGGAGATTCACGGTCCCACTCTTGCAGAACGGCAGATGAAGCACCAGCGTTGAATTCCGCGTCGAATCATGTACGTTTGCTTCATGATTGAGATTGGTTCGCTGCGGGCACTGGCGGCGATTGAACAGCACGGTTCGGTCATAGCGGCGTCGGAGGTGATGGGCTTCAGCCCGTCGGCCGTCTCCCAGCAGATCAAGAAGCTGGAGAAGCAGACCGGGTTCCCCGTCCTGGAACGCCGCGGCCGCGGGGTGCTGCTGACCGAGCGGGGGCTCACCCTGGCAGCGTACGGCCGGCGCATCCTATCGGAGCTCGAGGAACTGGAATCCACCCTGTTGGCGGATCCGGCCAAGCCCACCGGGCACCTCAGGGTTGTTTCCTTTTCCACTGCCTGCCGGGGCCTCGTGGGGCCACTGCTGGGACGGTTGGCTTCGTCCGGAGCGGACCTGGACCTCAGCGTGCTGGCCGAGGACCCGCGGGAAGCCGTGGCGCGGGTGGCCAACGGGGAGGCGGACCTGGGTGTGGTCCACAACTGGAACTCCGTCCCGCTGGTCATACCGGAGCACATGACCCTCGAATGGCTGTGCGAGGACGTTGCGGACGTCCTGGTGCACCGCGACCATCCCCTGGCAGTATGCGGCCAGGTGGAACCGGCGGACCTGGTGGACGAATGCTGGATCAGCACGCCGCACGGAGCCATCTGCAACGAGGCGCTGCTGAGGATCTTCGCCGACCTTGGCCGGGTGCCGGACATCAGGGTCTACGATCCAGACTTCGCAACCCACCTCGCACTGGTGGAGCAGGGAGCCGTGGTGGCGCTGGTCCCCCGCCTCGGCCGGCCCGCACTGCCTGCGGACGTCGTCGCCCTGCCCCTGGTCAACCCCACGCAGGTCAGGCAGGTGGGCATCGTGTACCGCCGCACCATGGCGGCCAGCCCGGGCATCCAGCACGTCGCCGGACTGCTGCGGGAGGTCGCCGGTTCCCTTGGGGTCAGCGAGTCCCATGAGGTCGGTAGGTCCCATGGGGTCACTGGATCCCGTGGCGTTAGTGGGCTCGCGGGACCTTGAACTTGGTCAGCCGGGCGTCCTGCCCGTCCAGCTCGGCCCAGGATTTTTCCGTTTCCAGCACCGTGAGGGCGCTGGTGGGGTAACGTGTGGCGGCGTCCATGTAGGCGTCGTGGTTTGAGTCCCGTGAGGCCAGGTGCATGGCGAGGTCCTGGACGCCAGGCATATGCGAGATGAGCATCAGCGTGGTGACGGTGTCAGGCACGTGGTTGACCACGGCGAGCATCCGCAGCGCAGAGGCGGCGTAGAGGCCGTCCTCAAGTTTCGGCGTCGGGGCCTTGTCCCCCAGTTCTGAGCACACCCAGGTGCAGGTCTGGCGGGTGCGGAGCGCACTGGAACACAGGATGAAGTCCGGGAGGATGCCGTGTTTGACCAGCCACTTGCCGGCAAGAGGCGCCTCGCGGTGCCCCCGTTCCTCAAGCGGGCGCTCATGATCCGCCACACCGCCGGGCCAGTCGGACTTGGCGTGCCGCATGATCACCAGGCGTTTGATGTGGTGGTCGCTCATCCCCCAAGCCTAGACCCGCAAGACCCACGGCGCCGCCCGTCACGCCCAGCACGCTGTTGGCCGCACCAACAGTCCCGGCCCGCGGAATGACGGGCCAGAGCCGCGGTCAGGACGCCAAAAGCATGCTCCCCGTGACACCCCGGCTGGGCCGCACCGCCGTCGAACCATAGCCGCGGAGGCCAACACTCGCGAGCACGGACGCACGAAAGCGGCATTTCGCGTAGTGCCGCATCGCCGGGGCCCACGCCGCCAGGGTTCCCTGGCCGAGCTTGCGAGGCGAGGGAGGCGGTGGGGAGGAACGAAGGAGGTGTCTAAGGCACGGCGAAATGCCGCTTTGGTGCGTCGCTGAAGGGCTAGATCGAGTATTCCGGAGCGGCCCAGACAATAACTTCGGGGTGCTCGTAGAAGCGGTAGCCCTGGCCGCGGACGGTACGGACGGTGTTGGCGAGGCGGCCCAGCTTGGAGCGGAGACGGCGGATGTGGACGTCGATGGTGCGTTCGTTGGGGACTTCCTCGGCGTTGCGCCACAGGCCCTCAAGCAGTTCATCGCGGCCAACCGTGCGGGTGCCGTTTTCCACCAGGTAGTTCAGGAGTTCGAATTCCTTGAAGGTCAGGTTCAGGGATTCGCCGTCAAGGTGGACTTCGCGGCGGGCGAGGTCGATCAGGACGCCGGACGGGCGCGGGTCCTGAGGCTGCTGCAGCCGGGCAGTCTCGGTGCGCTTCTGCGCGTTCACGGTGGGGTCACCAAAGGTGGAACGGACGACGTCGAGCGCGGAACCGGGGGTGCCGGCCGGGGCCACGGCCACGGCCGCGTAGCTTTCAGCACCAGTCACGAGTGACTGTGCGTAAGCGCGGATTTCCTGGGCAAGCTTGGCAATGGAGGTTCCGGCAGCCGCTGCGGTCTCCTCGTTGATGCCCATGTAGAGGACAAATCCGCGGGCCACGGTGTCATTGGCGACCGGGCGGACAGCGTTGGGTCCCGCGATAACCGGAGTGGGCGCGGTCAGCGGCGCGGCTTCGGCAGGCTGGACCGCGCGGAGCTGTCCGTAGGAACTGGGGTTGTAGCCCTGGGGTGCGTAGCCGGGAGCAGGAAAGCTGGCTCCGGGGGCAGCCGGGGCGAATGCCGGTCGGGCACCGAACCCCTGGCGGAGGCCGGAAGCCTGGCCGGCCTTGCCTGCGTTACGGACGGAGATGTGGACGTATCCAGATGCAACTGACATGAATGCTTACCTCAATGTGAATGGCCGTCATCGCGGCTCGAATGCTGGTTGTCCCCGCAATGAAATCTGGGGATGGCGCCCTACGCTGGGCTGGGGGCGAATGCCTAAGAACTTCGCGGGGTCTGAAGATCAGGCGTGCATTCGACAACAGCGCATGTCGGCAGCAGCGGATGTGCTGGGCCAATATTCTGCGGCTGCAGGTGCTGTTGAGTTCTTGTTCACAATTGAAAGTGTGCAACGTAACAATGAGAACTTGCAAGTAACAATGGGTGCAACGTTCCGCATACTGAGACAAAATGCAGATTTGTGTTACAGATCACCATTCTGATTTGGCGGCAAAATAGGAGTTGTTGTCCGCCAAGGGTGCGCAAATGGCCCTCTCCGGCGAACAATGTTCGCCCTTTCGCCATACCAAGACCTTGAAATTCACCGGCCAATGACTTGCCGAGATTCCCTGCTGGGTTTTGCCGCCTGTCCAGCGGAGAAGGCGGCCGCCTGCGGATGGTCGGCGTCCCGCCCGGCCACCCAGATCGCCCATCCAGCTCGCTAGGCTGGGATTCACAGCGTGCGCACAGGAACCCCATAGCGCGGGCTAACCGATTGATCGGAGAGTTGTCCCATGGCCACTTCGCACTCCATGACCAACAACCTTCCGCAACTGACCCACCCGGACGGCTCCCCCATCCGAGCCTTGGTGGTTGACGACGAGCCCAGCCTTTCCGAGCTCATGAGCATGGGGCTGCGCATGGCCGGCTGGCATGTTGCCGTGGCTTCGGATGGCCCGGAGGCCGTCAAGCTTGCCAAGGAGTTCCGCCCGGACGTCCTGGTGCTGGACGTGATGCTGCCAGGGTTCGACGGCGTTGAGTTGCTGGGCAGGATCCGTGCCTTCGCGCCCGAGGTACCTGCGCTTTTCCTGACTGCCAAGGACGCTGTCCAGGACAGGATCGTGGGCCTGGCGGCCGGCGGGGACGACTACGTGACCAAGCCGTTCAGCATGGAAGAGGTCCTGCTGCGGCTGCACCGCCTTGTCCAGCGCTCCGGCGTTGCCGCGATGGACACTGCCGAACTTGTGGTGGGCGATCTTGTCCTCAACATCGACACCCGCGAAGTGACCCGTGCGGGCGACGCCCTCCAGCTCACCGCCACCCAGTTCGAGCTGCTCCGGTACCTCATGGAGAACCCCAAACGCGTCATCAGCAAAGCCCAGATCCTGGACCGCGTCTGGAACTACGACTTCGGCGGCCAGGCCAACATTGTGGAGCTCTACATCTCCTACCTGCGCAAGAAAGTGGATGCAGTGCACCCGCCCATGATCCATACCGTGCGGGGCGCCGGCTACGTCATCAAGCCGGCTGAGTAGCAGCTCGATGTCCTCGCCGCGAGCAACCCCAGCGCCAGCCCGGAGCTGGCTGAAACCGGACACCTGGCATCTGCGCACGCGCCTGATCCTGTTGGCCATGGCCCTGCTGGTGGCCATCTGCGGCGCCGTGGGGCTGTTCAGTTACGCCTCCATGGATTCCTTTCTCACCGGGCAGCTGGATGAACAGCTGAGCCAGGCCGCCAAACGGTCGAACGATCCGGGCCGCCCGCCCCTGGGCGGATTCAACGGCAGGCCGGACCCGCTTGACTCCCGCGGGCAGAGTGTCGGAACGCTGAATGCGCGGATCCTGGACGGCCAGATCCCCAGTGGCGGTTTCCTGGACTCGGACACCACGCGTCTGGGCCTCGACGCCGAAGACAAGCAGACCCTGCTGGCGCTGACGCGGAACGGCCTTCCCGTGAACCGCTCGCTGTCCAACGGGGATTACCGGATTGTGGCCGTGGAAACCGGCTACGGCGATGTCCTTGTCACGGGCCTTCCGCTCGCTGCCAAGGAGAGTACTTTGGCATCGCTGGTCTGGACTTTTGTGTTCGTTTCCCTGGGCGGCCTGGCGCTGATCGGACTGGCAGGAACTGTGCTGATCCGGCGCACCATGAAGCCGCTGGAGCAGCTTTCCGAGGTTGCAACCCGTGTGGCCAGGCTGCCGCTGGACGCGGGCGAGGTGGCACTCGCGGTGCGCGTCCCGCCGTCGAACTCCAATCCCGGAACCGAAGTGGGCAGCGTAGGGCACGCCCTCAATCTCATGCTGGACAACGTCGCCAGCGCACTCGAGGCGCGGCAGCGGAGCGAGACCAAGGTGCGGCAGTTCGTAGCCGATGCTTCCCATGAGCTGCGCACGCCGCTGACTGCCATCCGCGGGTACACGGAGCTGATGCGGATGACCGAGAGCTTCACGCCGGACGGCCGGAAATCCCTGGCCCGGGTCCAAAGCCAGTCCGAACGCATGACCACCCTGGTGGAGGATCTGCTCCTGCTCGCCCGGCTCGATGAGGGCCAGCCCCTGAAGCTCAGCGAAGTTGACCTCACACAACTCGTGATCGAAACCGTCAGTGACGAGAAGGTCATCGCCCCGGACCACCACTGGCGCCTTGAACTGCCTGACCAGCCGCTCGCCGTCACGGGTGATGCGTCCCAACTGCGTCAGGTGCTTGTCAACCTGCTATCCAATGCGCGCAAGCACACGCCGCCGGGGACCACCGTGGTCACCGCTGTCACGAAGTCTGCCAATGGCGGCGCAGCGGTGACGGTAACGGACGACGGCGGGGGCATCCCTGCGGAATTCGTTGACCACGTTTTCTCCCGGTTTGCCCGCGCAGACGCGGCGCGCAAGGGTACAGCGCCGGCCTCGGGCGCCGGGGCCTCCGAAGGCACTAGTGGCTTGGGCCTGTCCATTGTCCAGTCGATCATGGAGGCCCACGGCGGTAGCGTGGAGGTGACATCGCGGGCCGGACGGACCGAGTTCGCGTTACTCTTCCCTACCGGCGCGCTCGCGCGACCCACTGACGCCCGGGCCCAGCAAGGCGACACACCGTCGTCGTGATTCCTGTTACCAAAATGTGACTTAAGCGTCCAGCTCCTGTAGCGTCGATGACGTGTGGTTCCCGTTGGGCCGCATATCCGGATGACGCCAAGCTCTGCCGCTTCCCGGATTCCGTTTTCAGAGGCAGAGGCGGGGGACCCACCGTCCCGGGCACCAAGTGCCCTTTGGGGTTAAGCCAACACGTGATTGTGCCGTGTGGCCGGATGCCCTCATCCGAACCCGACAGCTAACTCCGCAGGTGTGAGAGGCGATCCATCATGTCTGAATTCAAGGTACAAACGCGCCCGCAGGGCGACACAAAGTCCGACAGCCACCGCAAGCAGTCCCGCTTCGGTGCAGCTATGTCCCCACTGTCCAAGGCGGCCCGGATTCCCTCCGTGGGCCAGCGCGTCGCGGTGTTCGCGACGGCATGCGCCCTGCTGGTCGGCGTCAGCGCCGCAGCACACGCTTCCGAGTCTGCGTCGCTTGCGGCCAGCGCGGACCAGGCCGCCGAAGAAGCCAGCGCCCAGTCGAAGCTGAGCTTCGAGGCAGCCGAGATCCAGCCCCCGGCCTCCCCGGAAGCTGCGCCGGCCGAGATCAACGTCGCGCCCCAGGCCGCCGAACCGGCACCTGCCCCGGCCCCGGAGCCCGCTCCGGCCCCGGCTCCGGAACCTGCACCCACGCCCGTTGTGGCCGTCAACGACCCCGCAGGAGCGCAGGCCTACGCTGCTGGCCAGCTGGCGACGTACGGCTGGTCCGCTGACCAGATGCAGTGCCTGCAGACGCTGTGGACCAAGGAATCCGAATGGACCACCACGGCCACCAACGCCAGCAGCGGCGCGTACGGCATCGTCCAGTCATTGCCCGCTGAGAAGATGGCGAGCGCCGGCGCGGACTACGTCACCAACTACCGCACGCAGATCAACTGGGGCCTGAACTACATCCAGGAGCGCTACCAGTCACCGTGCGGCGCGCTGAACTTCCACCTGTCGCACAACTGGTACTAGGCCGACTGAGCCTCGCCGGCAGCCGCGGCGCTGAGCTGCGCCGGCGGATTACGAAGGTGATCCGCCGGCGTCAAAGCCGGAAAGAAATGAGTTGCCGTCCCGCGGCGTCCGTTTCCACGGAGGCGGTTACGGCGCGGTAATCCGCGATATGCAGCACGCCTGCCGGCAATTCGCCCGCATTCGGACCCACGGCCACCGTCCGGATACCCGCAGCAACGCCTGCCGCGATTCCGGCGGGCGCATCCTCGAACACCACGGCGTCCTCCGGTTCCACGCCCAGCAGCCCGGCGGCCATCAGATAGCCCTCCGGGTGCGGCTTGCCCCGTGTGACCAGGTCCGCCGTCACGGCCGTGGCCGGCATGTCCAGCCCGGCAGCGTCCATGCGGATGTCCGCCAGGGTCCTGTCCGCTGAAGTCACCAGCGCCACTGCCTGAGCCGGGAGGCTGCGAAGCAGGTCGGCAGCCCCCGGCAACGCGACGATACCGGCCGTCCGCACCCGTTCCATCGCACCCAGTTCCTCGGTGAGGGCCGCGACGTCCGCTCCCCCCGGCGCGAACCGGCGTACGGTATCGGCAGCCTGGACGCCGTGCGAAGTGCGCAGGATTTCGGCGACGTCCAGGCCGTACCGGGCCGCGAATTCTCCCCAGACCTCCTCCACTACTGCCGTGGAGTCCACCAGCGTGCCGTCCATATCGAAAAGGACGGCCCGGCAGGTCAGTGTTCGTGTGGCGGCAGGTGTGGGGATGTTCATGCTGCCTATTTTGCCCCAGGCGTCACCGGCTTAGGCGTCACGGCCCGGGATGTACTGCACCGCCCACTTGTTTCCGTCGGGATCCGCGAAGTAGACGAAGTGCCCCCAGCCCTGGATGTCTATGTCGCTGACCTCCACACCGTTGCCCTTGAGGTGGTCGTGGGCAGCCTGGATGTCGCTGACCACCATCTGCAGGCTTGGGGCCGTACCCGGAGGGGCGACATTGAGGCCCTCGCCAATACAAATGGAGCAGGCGGATCCCGGCGGGGTCAGCTGGACGAAGCGGATGCCATCCATGGGTCACTCGTCGAAATCCGGGTTGAATCCAACTTTGCTGACGTAGAAATCCTTGGCGCGGTCCACGTCGGATACGGGCACAAAAACGAGTTCAAGCTTCCAGTCCATGCGCCACAGGCTAACGGCGGCGGCAGGAAAGCGGAAGACCTGAAATCCGAAGCAGCCCCGAATTAGCCGGCGATGCCGTACAGGCGGTCGCCGGCGTCGCCGAGCCCGGGAACGATGTAGGACTTCTCGTCGAGCCGTTCGTCAATGGAGGCCAGCACGATGGTCACGTTGGCCTCGGCAAGTTCCTCTTCGAGCTTGGCCAGGCCTTCCGGCGCGGCCAGGAGGCAAATGCACGTGACGTCGGAGGCGCCGCGCTTGAACAGGAACTTGATGGCTTCGCGCAGGGTTCCGCCTGTGGCAAGCATCGGATCCAGCACAAAGATCTGCCGGTCCGTCAGGTCTTCCGGGAGCCGCTCCGCGTAGGTGATGATGTCCAGGGTTTCTTCGTCGCGGGCCATGCCCAGGAAACCCACTTCAGCAGTGGGGACCAGCTTGGTCATGCCCTCAAGCATGCCGAGCCCGGCGCGCAGGATGGGGACCACCAGAGGCGTGGGCTTGGTGAAAGCGGTGCCCACAGTGGTGCTGACCGGCGTCTCGATGGTGACCGGCTGGGTGCGGACCTCACGGGTGGCTTCGTAGGCCAGGAGGGTCACCAGCTCTTCCGTCAACTGCCGGAAGACCGGTGACGGAGTGTTCTTGTCCCGCAGGACGGTGAGCTTATGGGCGACCAGCGGGTGGTCCACAACGAGAGTGCGCATGCGTCAAAACTATCACCCGCGCGGAGGGCCTCCGGCCGGGAATCAGCTCGACGGATCCTCCCGCAGGGCGGGGTGTTCGAACGTGGGTGCCGGGCCCGCGTGCTCGCGTTTCCGCAGCACATGGAACAGCCGGTGCGCCAGGATCACGATGCCCACCCAGGCAAGGCCCAGGAACCAGCCGGCCATCACATCGGTCAGCCAGTGGTGGCCCAGGAACACCCGGCTCAGGCCCATCGCGATGATGAAGATCACCCCGGCGGTGATGGCTGTGATGCGCGCCCACAGCATTTCGAACTGGAGGCACATGACGTACACCAGGACACCGATCACCACCGTCGTATTCAGGGTGTGGCCGCTCGGGAAGGACGGCGAAGTCTCGTACGGAGGGACAGCTTCGGCGTGGTCCGGGCGGGTGCGGCCCACCAGCCGCTTGCCCACCGTGGTGGCCAGCGTGGAGACGGCCGCGGCGCCGCCCACCAGGACGATGGGCCGCCAGGTCCGGCTTAGGAACGTGAGCCAGGCTGTCAGGATGCTGGCCAGGATGGGCATGCCGATGCCCCCGCCGATGTTGGTGAAAGCCGTCACCCCGGCATCCAGTGCGGGGTTCCGAAGGCCCTGGGACAGCTCCAGCGCGGGCAGGTCCAGGGCGGCCAGTCCCTCTTCATCCACCACGTTGTTGTAGACCTCGGCACCCAGGAGCGCCATGGTGACCACCAAGGCGCCGCCCACCATCATGGTGAGCCACAGCGCGGCATATGGTTTGAACCATTGGCCCAGACGGTCCCTGAATGTGTCCACTATGCCTCCCGGCGTCCATGCTTTGCAGGCTGGATATCCTTCGAAACTATCATTGAGCCATGGTCGCCGCAGAAAAGATCCACCTCGAATGGATGGGTCTTGCCCTGAACGAAGCCCAGCGCGCGCTGGACACCGAGGATGTGCCCATCGGCGCCGTCGTGATAGGGCCCGACGGCGCCGTCCTGGGGTCTGGACGAAACCAGCGGGAAGACCTGGGAGACCCCACCGCCCACGCCGAGGTGATGGCCATCCGCCAGGCGGCGGACAGGTTGCGTGCCTTGTCCAAGCTCGACGGCGGCGCCGGGGACGGCTGGCGGCTGGCGGACTGCACGCTGGTGGTCACTCTGGAGCCGTGCGCCATGTGCGCCGGCGCGGTGGTCCTGGCCAGGATTCCCCGAGTGGTCTTCGGTGCCTGGGATGAGAAAGCCGGAGCGGCGGGCTCGGTATTCGATATCCTCCGCGACCGCCGGCTCAACCACTGGGTTGAGGTGTACGGCGGGGTCAGGGAAGAGGAGTGCGGTGAGGTTCTCAGGGACTTCTTCGCAGCGCACCGCAGCCGGCTGTAACGGGTCGTAGGGGGCTGCAATTTGTCTCGGGCCTGCTGTAGCGCTCTCACCTGCCTGCACGACTCTCAGCCTGCGGCATCCAGGGCGTCGATCCTGTCCTGGCGCGAGGCCGGCGAGTCCAGGCTGAACGAGCGGAAGTCCCCCAGTTCGTCCCGGATCCAGGCCTCTACCTCGGCGATGCGCCGGGATACTGCGGGTGTGGCCCCGTCAAAGAGCCAATAGACAATCCGTGATTTCCTGGGATCGTATTGCCACAGCCCGATGATCCGGCCGCGGTCGAAGATGGGATGGTCCGGCAGGTCAGCCTGCAACGCCAACGTGGACCCCAGGACCTGCTTTCCCTTGTCCTCCTCGGCAAACAGCTCCCCCGAGTTCCTGCGGAGCAGGACCAACGAATCCGTGCCGGCCAGCAGCTGAATCTGTTCCTCCGCCGGCGCCTCGAACGACGCAAGCCGCCCGACGTCGTCGGGCATCATCCACAGCACCTCACCGTTGGCGGTGGGAACCTCCACTGCCCCAGTGGCGGCCAACGCTGCCTTCGTGTGGGCCAGGGTGAACCCGGTGAACCATTGCGACTGCTTGACCGTGGCACCGCCAGTCCAGCCGAGATAGCGCTGCAGCAGGAGGCTGCGGGCGGCGTCGTCGTCCATGGCGGTGGGCGGCAAACCCCACAGTGTGTAGGCGTAGCGCTGCTGATCCAGCCGGCCGTTGGCGGGCACACGCCGTATCCGGCCGTCCGCCTGGAGGAGGCCCAAGGCCGTGGGCAACGTGGTGGCGGCGCCCTTCTTTTTGCCCTCCTCACCGAGGTTCCGGACCGAATCGCCCAGGAGATCCTTGAGCTGTTTGGGGTCCAGCGGGTTGCCGGCCTCGGCGAGGGCGTGGAGGATCTCCTCCTCCAGCAGCGTGATCTCGCCGCGCTCGACGCCCATTCTTGCCAGCACACGGAACGGCGCCACGGCGGCGTCCCGGCCGATCTGGAGGCCCCACGCAAAGTCACCCTGTCCCAGCACATAGGTGCAGCCGCGGGCGGTGGGCAACTCATGGATGTTCAGCGACAGGACGTCGGCATCCGCCTGCGCGCGGCTAGTGCCGGCGCGGGCAAAGAGCGTGAGGTACGGGTTGGCGCCGCCGACGGAACGGGCCCAGCCCGCTCTGCTAAACACGTCGGCGGCATCCGCGCCCTGCAGGGAGCCGTCGAGGCCCTGCCTATGCCAGGCCCATGCCCTGAGGAGCTCCGGAGTGAGCACCTGCGGATCCGGGGCATCTTGGCTCAGGGCTTGTGGGGTCCCGGCTTGTGGGATCACGGCTTGTGGGGTCAATACGGCGGCGGAGGTCGGGAGCGTGGTCATGGCTTATTGTCCACCGGCCGTACGCGCAGCGGTAGGCATCCCCTCGGCTGGGGTTTCTTCAGCAGGCGTTTTGGCAGCAGGCTTTTTAGCAGGCACGCCGAGGATTTCCAGGACGTTCCGGGCAGTGGAGTCCCAGCCGGGCAGCTGTTCCCGTGCCGCCAGGGCAGCGGCACGCCAGCCGGCTCGGAGGGATCCGTCCACCAGCCACTGCCGGATCACGGCAGCGAGCACGTCCGCGTGGTGGTCTTCAGGTCCGTTGCCACGAGGTGCGTCGCCTTCGGGTCCGGCGAGTCCGACGGCGGCACCTGGCACCGCATATGTCCCGGCATCACGTTCACCACCACGCTCGCCGTCCGGTCTTCCCGCGAGCCTGCCGGCGAGTCTTCGGGCGAGTCCCAACGCGTCCACGGCGCCGGTTCCCTCCCGCACGATGACGGGAATCCCGTGGGCCAGCGATTCCGTCACCACAAGCCCAAAGGCTTCGGCCCGGGATACAAGAAGGCTCAGGTCCGTCCGGCTCCACTCGTCCGCCAGGGCGGTACCGGCGAGCTGGCCGGTCATGCGCACCCTGTCCTCCATTCCAGAGGAGGCAATGGCTGCCCGGACCTGCGCCGCGTAGGCGGGATCGGCGTCGTCCGTTCCCACGAGGGACGCTGTCCAAGCGAGGTCCTGGAGCCTGGCCAGCGCGGCCACGGTCAGCAGCTGGTCCTTGTTGGGCAGCAGCGCTGCCACCGCGATGATGTGGGGCGGGGCCGAACCAGGCGCCACCGGTGCAGGATCCGTCCCGGGCAAGGCAACCGGGCTGGCGGGAAGCCCGTGCTTTTCTGCCGCCGAGGCCGCTGCGGACGAACTGGTGCAGATCACTCCGGCGGCCGCCCGCAGTGCCCGCCCTTCGCCGTCGGGGTGGCTGGGCGACGGCATGTGCTGCAGGACCCACGCGTGTTGTCCGGCGGCCGCGGCGTACTCCAGTTCGCTAGGCGCACCGCACGCAATCAGCCCGTCCACGAAGGTGACCGTTTCTGGGGTGATGTTCGCCTGCGGTGAGTCCACCCTTGGGTCCCAGGCGCCCAGCAGGCCGCCCAGCCGCCGTCGTTGTCCAGCGCTGGCGTCAGGCCACGAACCTTCCACCGCCAGTATCTCCACGGCAACCCCCAAGGATCTCAGGCCTTGGGTGAGCCGCGCGTTGTAGACGTTGCCGCCGGAGTTGTGGCGGATGTTGGCGGGGACCAGGAACCTGATCAGCATGGGATCAGGCGGACAGGTAGTGGGTGTAGGTGGCCCAGGCGTCCGGATTTTCGCGCAGGGTGACGTCGATCCCGGCGAGCTCGCGGCCGTCGTCGTCATCCGTGAGCTTGGCTGCGACGGCGTGGGCGATGTATTCCGCGAGCGCCTCGGTGGTGCTGAGCTTCCCTTCGAAGTCCGGGTGTTCGTCCAGGTTTTTGTAGTTGAGGCCGGACAGCACGTCCTCGATGATGCCGCCGGCGGCCCCGATGTCCAGGACGATCGCGTCCTGGTTCAGCGCACGACGGCGGAACGTCACCTCCGCCACGAACGTCGCCCCGTGGAGGGCCTGGGCCGGGCCAAATACGTCCCGCGGGAGGCTGTGGGCGATCATGAAATGACGTCGGACGGTCAGGCTGAACACGGGCTACTTCCTGTCTTTGGGGTTGGCTTCCGCGGGACTGTCTGCGTTGGGGTATTCGATCACGTGGCACAGGGCTTCGAGCGTGCCGTCCGCGAGGTTCTGCACTACGGCCGGCAGGTCCGTGAACGGAGAGGCGCCGGTCAGGAAGGCATCGAAGACGGGGTCCGTGAGGAGCCCAACAGCCAATTCCAGGCGCTCGGCCGTGGTCCGGCGGTGTCGCCGTGCCCGGGCAACCACGCCCACCTGGCTGGCCCGGATGGAGAGCCTGCGTGCGTGAAAGTCTTCACCCAGCGGCAGCGTGACCTTGCGGTTGGCGTACCAGGACATCTCGATGATCTCCCCCTCATCGCCGGCCAGCTGCAGGCTGCGTTCGAGGCCTTCCGGGGAAGCGGAGCAGTGGAACACGATGTCGCAGTCGGGTTTGGCATCATCCGGGCGGGCGAATTCCACGCCGAGCCTGTCCGCCAAGTGCTTACGTTCCGGGTCCAGGTCCACGAGCTGGAGGCGGGCCAGCGGGAAAGTCCGCAGCAGTGTCGCCACCATGCCTCCCACCAGACCCGCGCCGACGACGGCGACCCGGTCCCCCAGCCTCGGTCCGGCTTCCCAGAGGGCGTTAATGGCCGTTTCAACGGTGCCGGTCAGGACGGCGCGGCGGGCGGGGACGCCGTCGGGAATCCTGGTGAGGGCGTCGGCGGAAATGACATAGCGGTCCTGATGGGGATTGAGGCAGAAGACCTTCTGGCCCGCCCAACCTTCGGGCCCCTCCTCCACAACGCCCACTGAGAGATATCCGAACTTCACGGGCGACGGGAAGGTACCCTCCTGGTGCGGGGCGCGCATTTCCGCAGCCACGCGGGGCGGGACGGAGCCTTTGTGCACCACAATTTCCGTGCCTTTGCTGATGCCTGAGTACAGCGTGCGGACCAAAACTTCGCCGGGCCCGGGAGCGGGCAGGGCCTCGCTGCGGAGCTCGCCGTGTTCCGGGCCCGTGGTCCAGTATGCGGTCGCCTGCGCTTCTCTGCGTGACTTGGTCATCTTGCTCATGAATCTAGTCCGTGAGGGCTCTCCGCGACACCCACCCGGCGCGAACGAACACTTGCGGCCCTTGAAATCCGGGCCCTAACTGTCCGTTCGCGCCGTTGATGAGAGGAGAGCCCGATGGGAGAGAAGCCCAGTTCTGCCCGTCTTGGCCCTGCCAGTGCCCTAACCCTGCCCACGTTGGCCCTGCCGTCACTTGGCGCTGGCGTCGCTTGGCGCTGGCGGCCAGACAGTGCTGTGAGCAGTGAAGTCCCAGCTCGGGTAGGGGTCTTCGGGCACGGGCCCGTCCGGCAGCGCGTCGTCTGGGACGATGTCGTCCGATGGCAGCCCACAGTCGGGCAGTTCATTGCCGGGTAGATGTTTTGGCCACTCCGGTGGTTCCCAGTCTGGGTGTTCGCTTTTGTAGTGGCGTCCGGTGGGTGATATCCAGCCGGGTGGTTCGTTCTTGGTGGCGGTGGTGGGTTTCCAAGCTGTGGTGTGGCGGAGTCTGTGGTGTTTGTGGCACGGTTGGCCGAGATTGTTGATCCCGGTGGATCCTCCCCGGGCCCAGGCGAGGAGGTGGTCTGCTTCGTTCTCGAGGGAGTGGTTGCTGCAGCCGGGGAACGGGCACTTTCCGTCGCGCAACCGCAGCCATTGGCGCTGGGCTTTGGTCACGCGGTAGCTGGTTCTGCCGATCTCCAGGGGTGCTCCGTCGCGGGGGTCGATGAGGACGCGGTGGAAGGATTCGGCGCCGTCGGCGACCAGCTGGCGGGCCACGGACGGCGGAATAGGCCCGTACCCGTCGAGCATGGCCGGTTCATCCGTGAGGCCTAGGAGCGAGAACACCGGGACGGTAACGAGGACCTGTGCCCGCGGTGACGGAACACGGTCATTCCCATTTGCATCCCCGGCCGCATTATCTGTGGCACCGAGGAGCCAGGCGGCGACGCTGTCAGCGCGGAGCTGCGTGAGGGTCCGGCACTCATGAGGTCCTTGGAGGGCGCGGGCTGCGGTGGTGGTGCGGTTCCAGATTCCGGCAGCCTGATCGGCGGGGAGGTAGGCGGAGAGCCAGGCCATGCCGTCGCGGTCCGGGGCATACTCCAGGCGCCGATCGGCGGTGCTGCGTGCGTGGCGTTTTTCGATGCTGACCGGGTGCTGGCGTTCCCGCCAGGTCCGGGCCTGGTGCCGAAACCGCCCGGGGATGAGCTCACCGGCCGGGCCACTCCTCGCCGGGTTCGGTGCGTCTGGGTCCAGGAAATGCGCTTCGAGGGCTTGGGCGCCGGCAGGGTCCAGGTTCACGGTTTCGTCGACCATGATCCGGGCGTGCTGCCACGAAATCGTCCCTGCCTGCAGCGCGGAGAATGTCAGCGGCAGGGCCGTGGTCAGGGCGTGGGCTTCGGCGAGCAGGGCGCCGGCAGCCCGTTCACTGACCGTCAGCACGCAGGCGACCTCCGCGACGACGGCCATCTCCTGCCCGGTATGGTCCTCGGGCGACGTTGCAGGGCCCGCCAGAGCCTCGGCAGCGGCGGANGCAGCGGCGGAGTAACCGGCAGCCAGCCAGGCCTTCAGTGCGGCACTTTTCGCGTCCAGCCGTGAGATCTCGGCCAGCCCGTCCAGGAATTCATCTGCCCGCCGACGCATAGGATCAGCCTCCCCGGAACAGCCGGAATCAGTCCCGTCCCGGAGCACCACAGCCAGCTCAGCGAAGGATGCCGAAAGGGCCTCCGCCGTCGCTACAGCTGCTCTGCTATCCATACTCAAATCATCCCGCGAGGGTCTGACAATAACGGCGAGGCTGAATCGCTATGTGCATAACTCAGAAGCTACATGCCCCCAGCATGCGTCCATTCGACGAGCCGAGCAGAATCCTGCAGGGCCCATCGTGTCCTCGGACGCTGGCGTGGGCATAGATGTCCCTTTGCACCATCCGGGGGCTGAATGCCTGCCGTTTTGTGGATGGGCGGTATGCTCCGGTAACCTATTCAGGTTGGTGACGTGTCCGAGCGGCCGAAGGTGCAACACTCGAAATGTTGTTTGGTGTCAAAGCCAACGTGGGTTCAAATCCCACCGTCACCGCCAATTGGCAAGGCCCCTGCTTCCCTTCATAAACAAAGGGAAGCGGGGGTTTTGTTTTCCCGCAAACTTGGCCCCTTGATTTGTTGAGGTGGCCGTACATCGTGCAGCGCCGAACCTGAAGCAGGTCGGCGATGCGTTGGACAGTATGGTCGCCGGCGCACGTACGGCTGCTGGCGGCCGCCAGTTTCAGTGCCCCTGCAGGCGTTAGTGCTCAGTCCCAGCCGCAGCCGCCTTCTTGGCGCTCTTCTCTGCGTCCTTTTCGGCGCGCAGCGCCTCCGCCACGTGCTGCTCCTCGGCTTTTTCCTGGTGGATGACCTCTGCCAGGAGCTTCTCCATCTCCTTGGCCACGCCGGCGGCTGAGGCCGGGTTCTGGCCGGTCACCAGCCGGTCGTCGACCACGACCATTTCCTCAAAGACACCAGCGGAGACATGGGTGGCACCCTGCTCCTCAAGCCGGTCTGCCAAAAAGAACGGGATGACCTTGTCCTTCCCTGCGGCAACCTCCTCGTCGTTGGTGAAGGCAGCGACCTTCCTGCCCTCGACCAGCCGAAAGCCGTTGGCCAACTCGACCTTCAGCAGTCCGGCCGGCCCGTGACAGACAGCGCCCACCACACCGCCGGCGTTGTAGACGCTGGCTACAAGGTTCTGCAGGCCTTCGCTGTCCGGGAAGTCCCACATGGTGCCGTGGCCTCCCACGAGGAAGACGGCGTCGTACTGGTCGGGATCAACGACGTTGACGCGGGCAGTGTTGTAGAGACCGGCGCGCGTGGTCTCGTCCTCCGTGAAGGCGACCTGGATGGGATCTTTTGAGTCCACCTCGTCGCGCGGGGGCTGGCCGCCCTGGATGGAAGCGAAGTCGACGAAATGCCCGGAATCCTTGAAGACCTTCCAGGGATGTGCGGCCTCGGCCACGTTGTACCCGGTCTTCTCTCCGGTATCGCCGATCTCGGAAACGCTGGTCAGTACCATGAGGATTTTCTTCATGAAGTGCTCCTTCCGTCTAGCTTCCACCCTACGCCCGGCCCAATTCGGGCCCTCCCCGTCTTAGAAGGCAAGGGCCTTTGTTGTACCCGAGGGACCGCTCCTCTGTTAGAGCTTGTCCGTCCTGTCGTCCCCCTTGTGCCCGCCGCGCAGGTTCTCCTGGACCTTGCCGAAGAGGTCCTTAATGGTGGACTCGGTGTTGGTGAGCATGTCCGGCTGCAGGTAGACGTGCTGACTGCCCGGGAGGCTGTAGCTGGACTGCAGGCCGCCACTTCCTTCGACGCCCTGCAGGGCGATGGTCACGCCGCCTTCCTTGCGCGCAATGGCCGAGATTTTTCCGAACACCAGCGTGAATTCGTCTGGCTCAAAACTGACGGTCTGACCCACGTGGGTCCTGTTGAGTTCGCTGGCCGGGGTGGCTTTTTCGTTGCCAGTTCCTGAGTAGTTCATCATGTGCTCCCTGAGGTGGTTGGCGACTTACGCCAGCAGTCTAGCCTCGCCCCCATGTCGCGGTACATGGCCCTACTGGATGCCTGCACAAACGGGTGCGGCAACCGTGGTCACATCCTCCATTGAGCAGACAGTGCCCTTGGGGTTGGATGTATTGGACCGGCATACCTGACCGGCACCCGATCTTTAAGGACCAACCGTGACTTCGATGACGAATCGCGCCAATGGGCGGACGCAGACTCTTCCAGGTCTGCGAAGGCCTCGAAATCCCTTGGAGCCAGCCGTGACCGAAACCTGCCCCGACGACTGCCATTACTGCTCAGGCCCCGAAACAGACTGACTTCGCGTGCACAGATTGGGCAGCGGCCGCCAGCCCTGCGAGACTGGGTCCTGAAGCCAACGCCGACCTGCCAGGAGCTGCCCGCATGACGCCCGAGAACCGCACCTCCGCCCGGCCAAACCGCATCACCGAACTGTTCGGCACGGACGTTCCGGTGGTGCTGGGTCCGTTCGGCGGAGTGTCTTCCGTGGAGCTGACAGCAGCCGTGAGCGAAGGCGGAGGGCTGGGTTCCTACGGCCTCTACGGTTACGGTGCCGACGCCATTCGGAACACCGCAGCTGAGCTCAGGAAGACAACGGCGAAACCGTTCGCCCTCAACCTCTGGATTCCCACCGGCGACGAAGCCACCTCACTCCCCCAAGCGGACTTCGACCACTACCTCGAAACCCTGAAGCCGTACTTTGACGAACTGGGCCTGCCGCTTCCGCACATGCCGGACCGCTACCTGCCCAATTACGAAGAACAGGTGGAGGCAAGCCTGGAGGCGGGTCCCGCCGTCGTCAGCTTTGTCTTCGGTGTGCCCGCGCCGGAACTGGTGGAGGAGGCTCACCGGCGTGGAATAGTCCTGGTGGGCACCGCCACGACCGTCGCGGAAGCCATCGCCCTGGAAACCGGTGGCGTGGATGCTGTAGTCGCCAGCGGCATGGAGTCCGGCGGGCACCGCGTCTCGTTCCTGAAGCCCGCGGAGGAGTCCCTGATCGGAACCTTTGCATTGGTTCCGCAGGTGGTTGACGCCGTCGACATTCCAGTCATCGCTGCCGGCGGCGTTGCAGACCGCCGCGGCTACGCTGCTGCACGAGCCCTCGGCGCCGACGCGGTCCAGGTGGGCTCGGCGTTCCTGGCCACCCGCGAATCCGCGGCTGTGCCTGAATACCGGGCCATCCTCCACAGCCCGGCCGCGCGGGAAACAGTGCTGACAAGGGCACTCAGCGGACGGCTTGCCCGCGGGATCCCCAACCGCATCATCGCCGAACTGTCAGTGGCCAAAGTGTCAGAGGCCAAACTGGCGGCGGGTGGACTCTCGGAAGCCGGAATAGCCCCGTTCCCCGTCCAGAACTGGCTCACCGGCCGCTTCCGCCCACAGGCAGCCGCCCTGGGAAACACGGAGCTTATGTCACTGTGGGCGGGGCAGGCCACACCGCTGATCCGGCATGACTCCGCCGCTGATGTCCTGGCGGAACTGCTCGCCGGCAGTCCGGCTTTGTAAGCTCGATACATCCGCGGTTATCCCAGCCATCGAATGTGGGACGATCGCCCGTTGACACCGGAGGCACTCCTTGACCAAAAAGACCGGCAAATCGAAGAGCAAGAACAAGGACCGGCGGCACCTGAAGGCTGTTCCGTCGGCGCCCAAGATGCCGTTGCAGCTGGTCCTGAACCATCGGGCAATTGACTCGATGGCTGTCGATTTCATTCAATGGAACGCGGCTGAAGCCCCTGACCCTGCCGATGCGTTCGAGTGCCTCGAACTGGTCAAGCTCTTCCTCACGGCGCAGCACACCATCAACGGTTCGAGTTCGGCCACCGCAATCGACAGTGACGGCGTGGAGCAGGCGGCCGGAGCAATTGCGGTGTCGTTGGACCCCGATGAAATGGATGAGGTCTTCGACAACATCTACTTCGCACTGCACTCCTACATCCATTTCCTGAAGGCGACCGGCCGCTGGAGCGGCACGGACGCCGCCTACGAGGAACTCCATGCTGCGCTGGGAAACGGTATCACCGCAGCTGTCCCGCAATTGCCGGTTATCCAGGTACCTGACCTCAGCGACGACCACCAGGAGGCTGCGTTCAATGCCATGCCGCTGATCCAGCATGCCACCTCCCTGCTGGACTGGATCGGAACCGGCAAGGAAATCACCAGCACGGGTGCCCTGCGGCTTAAGGACATCGAGCCGGCAGCCGCAGCCGTAGGAGTACATGCCTGTGGAAAGCGGGCCGCGAGTCGGACCCTCCCACTTTTCGATCTGGAAACTGCCGAGAGCCGGCCCAAAACGTTGCTGGAAGTTGGAACCATGCACGACGTGCCTGTGCTCCGAGACATCTGGTCAGCTCTGGTGGGGGCAAACCTGATCACGCTCGGATCCACCAAAGCCATTCCCGGCCCGGAAGTGGCCGCCTGGAACAGCACGAGGATCGAGGAACGGCTGGACATCCGCCGGATGCTGTCGGTGGTCCTTTTGGTCGGAGTGCTCACCGACGAGGACCAGGTGTGGGACCAGGAAGCGGTAGCCGGGACACTGCTGGCCGTCCTCACCTATGGCACCACCGATGAACCGATGCCCGTGGCGGAACTCGAACGGATGGCGTCGCCGGACCTTGAGGGCGCCTTGCTTCAGGACGTAGACCTTGAAGACACGAAACTCGAAGAAACGGGCCTCGAAGAGGTCTACGCGTCGCTCGCGGCCCTGCAAGCACAGCAGAAGCTGACCCTTCTCGCCGAACTCGGATTGGTGGAGGCGGCGACCGATTACCGCGTTCCCCCGGTGGCCATCCAGTGCCTCGACCTGGCCATGGGTTTCTTCAACTTGGCAGACGAGCCATCCGAAACGACAGAATCTCCATCGAACGTGATCGCGCTGCACCGCCCGTCACACACCGGTGGCCCGCCCAAAGGCCGCTAGAATCTGAACGTCGCCGAAGAACACTGGAAGAACGCGACTGAAGCCCGTCACCGGCGACCGCAATAAGGAGGATCCGTGCGCACCAACCACGCCCGGCCACCCTTCCATTTCCTTCGCGCCGCCTCCCTGTCCACGGGAATCCTGACACTTGCCGCAGGCGCCCACGTCGCCGGCGGCGGCGACCTTCCCGCCCCAGGCATCCTGCTGGCCGTGCTCGCACTGACAGTCCTGGCAGCCACCACGGCCACGAGGCTGCGACTCAATTTTCCAGCCATGCTCACTGTCCTCGGCGCGGGACAGTTCATCCTGCACGAAGCCTTCACGGTCTTCAGTTCGTCGGGTACCGCTGTAAGCGCTGCCGCCTCCGGGCTCCATAACGCCCACCTCGCCGGCGCCGCCGCGCCCGTCATCGCTGCCACCGGACACGTCCACGATGCCGGATCAGCGGGCATCCTGATGCTCCTGACCCACGCACTCGCCACCGGCGCGTGCGCCCTCCTGCTTGCCAAGGGTGAAGCCGCGCTGTGGGCTCTGGCCGCGTGGCTGAGGCCCCTCGTCCGGCTCCCCGAAGCAGTAACACCCGACGCCGGCACACCGCGTGCGGTGACTGCCCCACCGGCGGTTCTCCCCCTCCGCCCCTGGCGGAACCTCAGGCAACACAGCCGACGCGGCCCGCCTTCCGCCGTCGTACTTTCCTGACTCCGCCCGCACCGCACTTCCGCAGGCCGCGGGCCCCATCCCGTACTTCCGCACGCCCCCATCCGGCGTGCGTCCGAAAGGCAACCCCATGACCACCACATTCCTTCGCCGCACCCTCACCGCAGTGGCAGCCACCGGCGGCGCAGCCGTCCTGATCCTGACCGCAGCAGCAGGCGCGTCCGCCCACGTCGGCGTCAAGCCGGACAAGACCGACGCCAACTCGTACGCCCTCCTGACCTTCGGCATCCCGCACGGCTGCGAGGAGTCCGGCACCACGAAAGTGGCCATCACCCTGCCGGCCGAACTCAACGACGCCCAGCCCACGGTGAACCCCAACTGGACCGTGGAAAAGGTGACCGAACAGCTCGCCGAGCCCAAGAAACTGGCCGACGGCTCCTCCATCACCAAACGCACCAGCCAGATTGTGTACACGGCCAAAACTCCGCTGGCCCATGAACTGCGCGATGCCCTGGTGCTGTCGGTCAAGCTGCCCGACGCGGCAGGCTCCACGCTCTACTTCCCCACGCTGCAGTCGTGCGAAACGGGACAGACCGACTGGTCGGAGATCGCCAAGGACGGGCAGGACCCGCACTCCCTGAAGGCCCCGGCACCGTCCATCACCATCACCGAGCCGGCCAGCGCGGACGGCCACGGCGCTGCTTCCGCGGCGCACACCACCGAAACCCCGGCCACCGAACAGGCAGCCGCCGTGACTGACAGCGGCGCGGACGCCCGCAGCTGGGCTGGGCTTGCCGCCGGCCTCGGCGGCCTCGCCCTGGGCGGGGTGGCCTTCGCGCGCAGCGGCTCGAAGCGCCGGCAGGAATCCGCCACGTAACATCGCGGGATTTGATGTCCGGATGATCACGATCCGGGCATCAAATCGTCCTGCCTGCCCGTGGCATCGTTGACTCCCGTCGCAGCAGCAACAAAGGTGGTGCCATGACGTCTCAGCGCATTGCACAAGGGTTTGTTATTACGACGGCGGTCGCGGCGGCGGCGCTGATGCTCACCGCCTGCGGACAGAGCCAGCCGCAGGCGCAGGGGACGACGACGCCGGTGACGAACTCCGCCAGCCCGTCCAGCACTCCGTCATCTCCGGGCGCGTCCGCGTCGCCGTCGGCGACCAACACCCAGGCCGGTCCCGCGCTCTGCAAAGCGGCCACACTGTCGGCGGCTACCGATGCGTCCGGCGGCGGCGCGGCGGGCAGCGTCTACATGAAGCTGAACCTCACGAATACGGGAACGGCGCCCTGCCTGCTCAAGGGCTACCCGGGGGTGTCACTGACCGCCAACGCCGACGGTGCACCGATTGGTGCGGCGGCAACCCGCGACGAATCCACCCCCGTCGCGGACGTCCTGCTGGCGCCCGGCCAGACCGGAACCACTGTCCTCCGCTACACCCAGGCCGCGAACTACAGCGACTGCACGCTGACGGACGCGGCCGGTTACCGCATCTACCCGCCCGAAGACACAGCGTCGTTGTTCCTGCCCCAGCCCACCAGCGCGTGCACTAATGCGAACATCGCCCTCCTGAGCGTCGGAGCCTTCCAGCCTGCCTGAAAATGTGGGAAGGATTCGGTCCGCTGCCAGGTTAATTCGCCGGCTGCAGATGGGTCCGGAGTTCCTCGAGTGTCGGCGGATTTGCGCCGGGCCGCCGCACCGTGATGGCGGCCGCCATCGCAGCTGTGCGTCCTACTTGCTCAAGAACAGCGGGTGCCAAGCCATCGGGTCCCGCAGGCGAGGAGTCCCAGGATCAGGGCTGCCATATACGAGTCCCCGGCGCCAATCGTGCCAGCGACCCGGGAGGCCTCTGCCGGGATGCTGGTGTGCCGTGACCGCGAATTCTTCAGTCAGGCGAAGAACTGCGTGACGTTCAGGTTGTTTACGGTGGCTGTGCCACCGATGGAATAGAGCGCGAGGTCGGTACTGGTGGGTGCCGGGAAGATCAGCTCGGTCATGGTGACCTGGCCGTCCTGGGCGAAGACCTCAACGGAGCAGCGGTCCACAAAGATGGTGAGCTTGTAGTCACCGTCGATAGCCCGGATAGCGGCGGAGTCGATGGAGGCGAAAGTTTCGTGGAAACCTGTCTGCCCGGAATCGCGCCGGTCAACGACGAGGGTGCCTTCAACGGGTCTGATGCCGATGCGGGTTCCCTGGCCGCCGTTGCCGCGGACCACAAGCCCGAATTCCGTGGCGCTTCCGGGCCTCAGGGTGACATCGATGCGCTGGACGCTGCCCGCTGCACCATCAAGGATGTGTGTACCGTCGGCGATTTCCATATGCGCAAGCCTGAACGCCCGGGCAGGGTCGGAAATCGAGGCGAAATCTCCGGTGGCCTCTTGAATCAGTCGCGCATTTCCGTCAATGGTGCGGAGGGATACTTCGCGGGCCAGCGTCATGGGGCTGCGCCAGGGCGAGGTGGGGATCTGATTCGCGTATTCCCAGTTGTTCATCCAGGCGATCATGAGGCGGCGGCTGTCGGGGGCATCACTGAAGGAGACTGCGGCGTAGTAGTCCCGTCCCCAGTCCAGCCACTGGTACTCGCCCAACCGGTCCGGGTCCTGGAGTCCTTCGGTCACGGTGGTGGCCGAGGTGAACGTGGTCCCGTCGAAGTCACCTACAAAGTACTGTCCGGCGGAGCCGTTGTTGGGTCCGCCGGGGTTGAGGTTCACGGTGAGGACCCACTGAACGTTCTCTGGGTCGCCGTCGACGGGGAGGGGGAAGAGATCAGGGCATTCCCAGACGCCTCCGGTGGCGTTAGCCGGGCCGAAGGTGCTCAGCATCTCCCAGCTCTTCAGGTCCTCGGACTTGTAGAGCACCACTTGGAAGTCCTTGGCTTCCACGGCGACCATGACCCAGTAACTGCCGGCACCGCCGTCGTACCTTATGACCTTCGGGTCGCGGAACTCGGCGGATCCGCGGTTCAGTACGGGGTTGGCGGTGTGTTTGGTCCAGGTGTGGCCGCCGTCGCGGCTGTAGGCGAGGGACTGGGCCTGGAGGCCTTCGTGCGCGGAGCCGGGTTTGAAGGCGCTGGTGTAGACGGCGACCAGGGGCGGAGCCGAGTCGGTCCCGAATCCGCTGGTGTTGTCCCGGTCGAAGACGATGCTGCCGGAGAAGATGTCTTCTTCCTCGTCACAGGAGATGGCGACGGGGTGTTCGGTCCAGGTGGTCAGGTCCGGGGAGGTGGCGTGTCCCCAGGACATGTTGCCCCAGACGTTATCCAGCGGGTTGGTCTGGTAGTAGAGGTGGAAGACGCCGTCGTGGTGGATGAGGCCGTTGGGGTCATTGAGCCACGTGTTCCGGGCGGCGTAGTGCAGGGCCGGGCGGAAGGTGTCGGCCGTGGTGGCGGTCGCGGCAGTCATGAAGGTGAGGTCTCGTTTCTGTGCAGGTCTGCGGAGAACCCTTGTCCGCAGGGTTCCCTGAACGTGGGGTGGGCCGGTTTGCGCCGGCCCACCCGGCTTCTCGGAGCTAGGAGTTCTTTTTGTAGCGGTCGTAGGCCTGCTGGTAGACCTCGATCATTTTGTCGATGCCGACGTTTTTGAGCTGGGTGACGTAGCCGTCCCATTCCTGCTCGATGCCGCCGGAGACGATCCACTTGGCGACGTTCTGCTTGACCAGCGAGGTGGTGTCCGTCTGGATGGTGCTGATCTGCTGCAGTTCTTCGTTGGAGAGGGCCACCGGGGGGTAGCCGTCGTTGCCGGCGAAGGGCTTGTAAAATTCGTTGACGACCTTCTGGCGTTCAGCGGCACGCGGTTCGGGAGCGACGACGGTTGTGAAGTTCTCTGCGGTGTTCGCCTTCGGGCCGCCCGGGGCGACCTTTTGGCGTCGTTCGCCTTCGCTGGTTCCGGCCGGGGCGGGGATCTGGGTCAGGAGGCCGCTGGCGTCCTTCTGGAGGGTTTCACTGACGGGTCCCCAGTTCGCTTGGGCGGACTGGATGGGGTCGTAGAGGTTGTCGGCCCAGCGCATGGTCGCGGCCGGGTATTTGTTGGTCCGGGTGATGGCGAAGGCGCCGCGGGCGATTTCCTGGTTGTTGGACTGGCTGGCGATCCGTTTGCCGTCCACGCCTTCAAGCACGGGGACGATGGAGTAGTTGTTGGCGCGGTCAGCGCCGACCATTTCGGGGATTTCCCACCAGACAAAGGAGCCGAGGTTTTCCGTGGCGGACTTGCCCTTGGCCAGGTAGGCCTTGTCGTCCTGGGAGAAGGATTCGGGGTCGATCAACCCTTCCTTGTACCACTCGTGCAGGGTCTGGATGGCCTTCTTGTAGCCGTCCTGCGTGGCGGTGAAGATGACTTTATCGTCCTTGACGATGCGGTGGTCCATGTTGTCCGGCACTCCGCCAAGGGCCGCGATGAGGTCAACGATGTCGCCGGTCCAACCGCCGGGCCTGAAGCTCAGCGGGAGGGTCCTGCCGGTCCCGGACGCGTCCTGGGTCTTGAAGGCCAGCAGGGCGTCGTGGAACTCGTCGATGGTCTTCGGCATCGGGATGTTGAGCTTTTGCAGCCAGGAAGTGTTGATGATCAGTTCATTGGGGAACTGGACCAGGCCGAGTTCTTCCACCGATGGAAGGGAATAGATGTGCCCGTCCGAGGAGGTGATGGCTGCCTTGATGTCCGGCCGTTCGGAGAGCAGCTTGGAGAGGTTGGGTGCGTTCTTTTCGATCAGGCCCTCGAGTGGGATGAGGGTGCCGCTGGCGGAGTAGGTGGCGATTTCGGCGTCGGTCAGGCCGGTGTTGAAGAAGGCGTCGGGCAGGTCCCCGCTGGCGAGGATGAGGTTCTTTTTTTCCTGGAAGACCGTTTCGGGCAGGTTTTCCCAGTTGATGTGGATATTGGTGGTTTTTTCCCATTCCTGCACCACGGTCATGGTGTTGTAGTCCGGCGCCAGGGCGGTCTTGGTGCCGGAGAATGTCAGGTCGAGTTGCTTGCTGACGATCGGGAAGCCTGTTTGCTGGAAGCCGAACTCGGCGGAGGCGTCTTTGATCTCCGTGGTGCCGGAGCCTCCGCCGGAGCAGGCGGTGAACATCAATGTTCCGGCCAGGACGGCGCCGAGGGCGGCGTATTTACGGCTGAGTGACATGGTCATTCCTATTCTGAGGTGGGTTCTTGCGGTGGGTGTGCTGCCGTCCGACGGCGGTTGCCAGGGCGGTCGATGCGGGGAGGTGCTATTTGACGGCGCCGATCATGGCGCCCTTGGTGAAGTGCTTCTGCATGAATGGCAGGGCAATCATGAGTGGCAGGCTCGAGACGACGATCATGGCGTATTTGGTGAGCTCTGCGATCCGTTGCGCGGCGGCATAGGATTCGATGTCCCCGCCGGTGGTTCCGGTGGAGGAGACGTCTGACTGGATGAGGATGTTGCGCAGGACGAGCTGCAGCGGGTATTTGGAGTCGTCGTTGAGGAAGATCAGTGCGTCGAAGAACGAGTTCCACTGGGCCACGACGTGGATCATGATCATGAGCATGATCAGCGGTTTGGACAGTGGGAGCACCATTTTGAAGAAGAATTTGAAGTCGGTTGCCCCGTCCATCTGGGCGGCTTCGCGTAGCTCGTTCGGAATGGTGTGCTCGAAGAAGGACCTGGCGATGATGAGATTCCAGACGCCGACCGCGCCGGGAAGGACCACTGCCCAGACGGTGTCCAGCATGCCCAGGTCGCGGACCACCAGATACTTGGTGATGAGGCCGCCGTCGAAGAACATCGTGATGACGAACAGGAGCATCAGGATCTTCCGGCCCGGCATGTCCTTGCGGGACAGGGCGTAGGCGCCGCACAGGATGGTGCTGACGCTGACGGCGGTACCGAGCACGGTATAGATGACGGTATTGCCCAGGCCATTCCAGATCCGGCTATCGGCGAAGATCCGTTCGTAGCCTTCGGTAGTCATACCGGAAGGAAACAGCCAGACCTTACCTTCGTAGACGGCATTCGGGTCGCTGATGGAGGCGATCACGATGAAGTACAGCGGGTACACCACGGCCAGGATGGACAGCATCAGGACAGCTGTGGCGGCGATACTGAAGGCGCGGTCGCCGTATTTGTCGCGCAGGGTCCGCTGGGGGCGGCCCTGGTTGATGGTCCGGCTCGGGGTGTCGGTTGTGCGGGGGTTGGTTGTCAGAGACATTTCGGCATCACCACAGGGTCGCTTGGTTGGCCCGCCGCGCAATCGTGTTGAAGACGAGCAACAGCGCCAGGTTGAGGAGGGAGTTGAACAGGCCGATGGCGGCCGAATAGCTGAACTGCGCCTGCTGCAGGCCCGCATGATAGACGTAGGTCTGGATGATCTCCGAGGTCGAGATATTCAGGGGCGTCTGCATCAGCAGTGCCTTCTCGAAGCCGACGTTGAGCAGGTTGCCGATGGCCAGAATGAACAGGATGGTCACCACCGGCATGATCCCAGGGAGGTCGATGTGCCGGATACGCTGCAGCTTGGAGGCACCGTCCACCTTGGCCGCGTCATGAAGCGCCGGGTCGATGGCCGCCAGCGCCGCCAGGTACACGATCATCGAGAAGCCGGCGTTCTGCCAAACATCAGAGATCACGTAGATGGGTCGGAACCACTCCGCCGAACCCATAAAGAAGATTGGCTCACCGCCGCCCAGTTGGATGGCGTTGTTCACCAGCCCCGACCGTGGGGAGAGGACCACGAACATGATGCCCACCACCACCACGGTGGAGATGAACGCGGGCGAATACAGCACCGTCTGGGTGAACTTCTTGAACTTCTCGCTCTGGAGCTGGTTGACCAGCAAAGCCAGGATGATCGGAATGGGGAAGGCAAGCAGCAGGCCCAGGACGGCGATCCACAAGGTGTTACCGACCACTTGCCCGAACTGGTAGGAGTTCACGAACCTGATGAAGTGGGTCAGGCCCACCCAGGGGCTGTCAGTGAACCCGTCCACCGGGTTGTAGTTCTTGAACGCGATCTGCACGCCGTACATCGGCCAGTATTTGAAGACCAGGATGTAGATGATCGCCGGGGTTAGTAATACGTATAACTGCCAGGCACGGGAAATCCTCTTCAGGCGGAGCGAAAGAGAATTTTTTCGTTGCGGCAACGGCGCCGCAACCGGACGCCCGCGTCGGGCCGGGATGGTGCGGCTCATGGCATCTCCTTAGGGTGGGTCACTGAGTTCCGTTCGATCAGAGGGCAGTCCATGAGCTCGACCCGGCCATCGGGTTCCGCGTCCTGGAGGATCAGGTCAACCGCGCGCCGGCCCATGGCGACGAACGGCAATTCAAAAGTGGTCAGTCCGGGGCGAAGAAACGGCGCCAGAGTCGCCTGATTATCGAACCCCACGATCGAGACGTCCCCGGGGATTGAGAGCCGCAGGTCCGAGACGGCCTGGTAGGCGCCCCAGGCGCCACGGTCATTCGCGCAGAAAATCGCGGTGGGCGGGTTGCTGGAGGTCAGCAGCTCCATCGCGTACTTGTAGCCATGTTCCTCACCGCCTTGACCGAAACGGACCAGCGACGGATCAACGTCCAGCCCCGCTTCCTCAAGTGCCGCGCAGTAGCCCTCGTAGCGGCCGACGGCGGCAGGAAGACCGCTTTCCAGGGTTTCGATATTGATCATCCCCACCCTGGTGTGGCCTGCCTCGAGCAGTCGACTCGTGGCCGCATACCCGCCTTTGACCTCGTCCGGGGCGACACTCGGGACCCGACCGACCCTGTCTTGCGAATTCAGCACTACGGACCTGACGCCCGCCAGGGCCTCCGGAACTTCCAGCCGGCGGTGATACATGGCGGCGTAGACCACGCCGGCAACCTTATAAGAGAGCATGGTGTCCAAGGAAGCGGCCTCGAGCTGCCTGTCACCACCGGTGTTTACCGAGAGCAGGAGGAGCCCGTCCTCCCATGCCCGCTGCTGCGCGCCTTCGATGATGGCGCCCGCAAAAGGAGTGGTGGCCACGGAATCGCCGATGAAACCGATCATGCCGGCCACGCCCTCGCGAAGAACTTTAGCGTGGGCGTTCGTGCGGTAGCCGAGCCGGTTCACGGCGTCCCGAACACGCTTACGCGTATCCTCGGAGAAACGCGACCCGGAGGCCGAATTCAGCACCAATGACACGGTGGCCTGTGAAACACCGGCAGCAGCAGCGACGTCGTGCATTGTCGGTCCTGACTTTGGCCGTGATCCAGCCATGATGGGCACCTCCTCGGGCCAGTTGGTTTTGTGGGTTATTCGTATAACTTCGGTCAACTGTAGCGTGCATCACATCGGGCGTCAACAGATGATCCGCATCGCTCTGGGCTCTGGGCCTGACAGACGCTGATAAGTACACTTAGCTTCCATGACGTCGCTCTGGTTGGACCGCGGGCAATCATTCAGCTCTGACCCGTTCGAGGCAGGGAGCCGCTACGACACCGTGGTGGCGGGGGCCGGTCTGACGGGGCTGGTAACCGCACTGTTGCTGGCCAGGTCGGGGCAGCGCGTCCAGGTCCTGGAGGCCAGATTTCCCGGGGCCGTGACCACCGGAAACACAACGGCGAAAGTCAGCCTGCTGCAGGGGACCGTCCTGTCTGCCCTGGCCAGACAGTACGCGCAGAAGCAGGTTGGGGCCTACGTTGAGGCCAACCGGGAAGGGCAGTCGTGGCTGCTCCGCTACCTCGACGAACACCACGTGCCGTATCAGCGCCGGGATGCCTACACCTACGCCACCACTGCCCAAGGGACCGAGCGCCTGCTTGAGGACCTCGGCGCCGCGACCACCGCCGGCCTGGACGTGGAGTACGTGCGCGATGCACGCCTCCCCTTCCCCATCCAAGGCGCCCTCCTGCTGACCGATCAGGCCCAGATCAACCCTATGGACGTCCTGGATGCCTTGCTCAGGGACGTCCGTGCCCGCGGCGGGAGCGTAGTAGGCAGGACCCGGCTGCGGAATGTCTCCGGGAGCGGACCACTAATTGTCCACACAGACCAGGGCACCGTCACCGCCAACAACGTCGTTCTCGCCACCGGAATCCCCGTCCTCGACCGCGGACTCTACTTCACCAAACTCAAACCCCTACGCTCCTACGCCGCGGCCCTGGAGCTGCCTGCCGGGGTCACCGCGCCGCCCGGAATGTACCTCTCCGCCGAGGAACCCACCCACTCCTTGCGGGATTATGAGGCTGACGGCCGTCAGTTCCTGCTTGTGGGCGGGCACGGGCATCAGGTGGGGCGGACTGAATCGGAAAAGTCCCATCTGTCGGGACTGCTCGACTGGGCTACCGGACACTTCCCGGGTGCGGTAACCACCCACACGTGGTCGGCCCAGGACTACCAGGCCACCAACCTCATGCCCTTCTTTGGCAAACTGCCACGGGGCCGGGGCCACATCTTCTTCGGCACCGGTTACAACAAGTGGGGCATGACCAACGCGGTGGCCGCCGCCCTTGGCATCTCCGCGGACATCCTCGGCGGCAGCCTCCGCTGGGCCAACACGATCCATCACCGCGTGACGTCTCCGGGCGGGGCGCTGACCGCCGTCGCCGTCAACGCGGGCGTGGCTGCGCGGCTGGCCACCGACTGGGGGAAGCTGGCGGTTGGCAAGTCGGTGAGTGGCAGGCCGGTGGTTGAGCCTGCCGAAACCGCGGTTCCGGAGGCAACTGCCGGAGGTCCCGTACCGGCCGACGACGGCGGGCGGGTATATCGCGACGGCGCCCGGCCCACGGCGGTCTCCACTGTGGACGGCACCACCTGCAGGGTCTCCGCCGTCTGCACGCATCTGGGCGGGATCGTGCACTGGAACGACAGCGAACTGACCTGGGACTGCCCGCTGCACGGCTCGCGCTTCAGCCCGGACGGCAAGCTCCTCGAAGGACCCGCCACCAAGGATCTTCCGAGGCTTGAGCAGCGTTGATCCACGCCTCCAACGCTGCCGGCAATACTGTCGGTGGGGTAGGGCATGATGGAGGAATGCAGGAGGATCAGCCCGCGGAAGCGGGCCACGCAGCCCGCCCGGCCGGGCGCAAAGAGGAACCCATGGGCCGTTTCAGCCGGCCCACGCGGGACTGGTTCCTTGGCGCGTTTGCGGAGCCCACCCCTGCCCAGACCGGCGCCTGGAACGCCATCTCGTCCGGCTCGCACGCACTGGTGGTGGCACCCACCGGTTCAGGAAAGACGCTCGCGGCGTTCCTCTGGGCCCTGGATCGTTTGCTCGTTGAGGCCCCTTCCCCTGCTCCGGAACTGGGTGACCCTGAATTGCCGGGCGTGGATGCTGTATCGGTCAAAGGGCCGGTGAAAGGGCAGGCCAAAGGACGACGCCCCCGCCCGCCCAAACGCAAGACCCGCGTCCTGTACATCTCGCCGCTGAAAGCCCTCGGTGTGGACGTGGAACGCAACCTCCGCTCGCCGCTGATCGGGATCACCCAGACTGCCAAGCGGCTGGGACTTCCAGCGCCCCTGATCACCGTGGGGGTCCGGTCCGGTGACACCACGACGGCGGACCGTCGCGCGCTGCTCAGCAACCCGCCGGACATCCTCATCACCACGCCGGAATCGCTGTTCCTGATGCTCACCTCCAGGGCGCGCGAGACCCTCACCGAGGTGGACACAATCATCGTTGACGAGGTCCACGCCGTGGCTGGAACCAAGCGTGGCGCGCACCTGGCGGTCTCCCTGGAACGGCTGGATGCGCTGCTGTCCAAGCCCGCCCAGCGGATCGGCCTCTCCGCCACGGTGGAGCCGCGCGAGTTGGTGGCCCAGTTCCTGGCCGGTGCTGCGCCGGTGGAAATCGTGGCCCCGCCGTCACGGAAAAACTGGGACCTCACCGTATCCGTCCCCGTGGAGGACATGTCCGACCTCCCGGGCGCCGCGGGCGCCTTCGACTCCGGTCCGGCATCCGGGCTGCAGCCCCAGGCCTCGATCTGGCCCCATGTGGAGGAAAAGATCGTTGACCTGGTGCTGGCCAACCAGTCCACCATCGTCTTCGCCAACTCCCGTCGCCTGGCTGAACGGCTCACGGCGCGGCTCAACGAGATCTACGCCGAACGGCAACTGATCGCGGTCGGCGGCGGCTGGGACTCGCCTGATGCTGGTGCCGCAGATCCAGGTTTTCCGTCCGGCGACGGGGCATTCAGTCCTGCTTTCAGTCCTGCCTCCACTCCTGCGTCCACCGCGACGCCGGCCCACATGATGGCGCAGGCCGGCAGCACGGCGGGAGCCGATCCTTTGCTGGCCCGAGCCCACCACGGTTCCGTTTCCAAGGACCAACGGGCACTCATTGAGGATGATCTCAAGTCCGGCCGGCTGCGCTGCGTCGTGGCCACTTCGTCCTTGGAACTCGGCATCGACATGGGCGCTGTGGACCTCGTGGTGCAGGTGGAATCACCGCCGTCGGTGGCCAGCGGACTCCAACGCGTGGGCCGCGCCGGGCACCAGGTAGGGGAAATTTCGCAGGGAGTGCTGTTTCCCAAGCACCGGGCAGACCTGGTGCACACGGCCATCACCGTGGAGCGGATGCTCGAAGGGAAGATCGAGCGGCTCTTTGTCCCGGCCAATCCGTTGGACATCCTGGCCCAGCAGACCGTCGCGGCCACCGCCCTGGGCAGCATCGATGTGGAGGAATGGTTCGCCACTGTCCGGCGGTCCGCCCCGTTCGCGTCCCTCCCCCGGTCCGCCTACGAAGCAACCCTTGACCTGCTGGCCGGCCGATATCCGTCCGATGAATTCGCCGAATTGCGTCCCCGGATTATCTGGGACCGGAACGCCGGCACCATCGAAGGCAGGCCCGGGGCCCAACGGCTTGCCGTCACATCCGGCGGCACCATCCCGGACCGCGGCCTCTTCGGTGTGTACATCATCGGCACCGAGGTGGAAGGCTCCGGTGCACCGGGCGCTGATGGCAAACCCGCCGCGTCCCCTGCCAAGGGCGGCCGCCGCGTCGGTGAGCTGGACGAGGAGATGGTCTACGAGTCCCGGGTGGGTGACATCTTTGCGTTGGGCGCCACCAGCTGGAAGATCGAGGACATCACTCATGACCGCGTCTTGGTCTCCCCCGCCTTCGGCCAGCCGGGCAAACTTCCCTTCTGGAAGGGGGACTCACTGGGGCGGCCCGTTGACCTGGGCCGTGCCCTGGGCGCCTTCGTGCGTGAGCTGTCCGCGTCCGACGTCGGCCCTGCCACCGCACGCTGCAAGGCCAGCGGCCTGGATGAATTCGCCGCAAACAACCTGATCCAGTACCTCAGTGAACAGAAGCTGGCCACCGAGGTGGTCCCCTGCGACACCACGCTGGTGGTGGAACGCTTCCATGACGAACTGGGCGATTGGCGGGTGATCCTGCACAGCCCCTTCGGGATGCCGGTGCACGCTCCCTGGGCACTCGCCGTCGGGCAGCGCCTCCACCAGCGGTACGGCCTGGACGGCTCTGCCATGGCGGCGGACGACGGCATCGTGCTGCGGGTCCCCATGATGGAGGACGAGCCGCCCGGCGCCGAGCTGTTCCTGTTTGACCCCGAAGAACTGGAGCAAATTGTCACCGCAGAGGTGGGCGGCAGTGCGCTGTTTGCCTCCCGCTTCCGGGAGTGTGCGGCGCGTGCCCTGCTCCTTCCGCGGCAAACCCCCGGCAAGCGGCAGCCGCTCTGGCAACAGCGCCAGCGGTCGGCGCAGCTGCTCGACGTCGCTCGGAAATACCCCACGTTCCCCATCGTGCTGGAGACCGTCCGCGAATGCCTCCAGGACGTGTACGACCTCCCGGCCCTGAAGGACATTGCGGCCTCGGTGGAACGACGCGAACTCAGGATCGTGCAGACCACCACACAGCAGCCCTCACCGTTCGCCAAGTCCCTGCTGTTCGGGTACGTGGCCCAGTTCCTGTATGAAGGCGACTCGCCCCTGGCCGAGCGCCGGGCCGCGGCCCTGGCCCTGGACTCGACGCTCCTGAACGAGCTGCTCGGCCGCGTTGAGCTCCGTGAACTGCTCGACGCGAAAGTCATCGAGGCCACCGAGCTTGAACTCCAGCGCCTTGCGCCGGACCGCCGGGCCCGCGGCATGGAAGGCGTCGCCGATCTTCTCAGGTTGCTGGGTCCGCTGACGCCGGAAGAGGTCGCCGCCCGCCTGGAGGCTCCGCCTGTCGAAACCCCGGAAGCCGATCCGGGGGTTGAGCCATCGCCGGGGGTTGAGCCTGTCGAAACCCCGCATGCCGACACTCCTCTGGCCACGACGCACCTGACCACACTGCTGCGGGCCAACCGGGCCATAAGAGTCAACATCGGCGGTGCCGAGCGCTACGCTGCCGTCGAGGATGCCGCCCGGCTCCGTGATGCCATCGGCGTTCCGCTGCCCATGGGCGTTCCCCTTGCCTTCATCGAACCGGTGGCAGACCCCTTGGGCGACTTGGTTTCCCGGTACGCCCGCACGCACGGACCCTTCACGTCGACGGAAGCCGCGGCCCGGTTGGGGCTTGGCGTCGCCGTGGTCAACACCGCATTGAAACGGCTCGCCGCGGACGGTCGCGTGGTAGAAGGCGAGTTCCGGCCGCACGCCGCCCCGCCGGAACAGGCGGCCAACTATGGGCCATCGGACGACACACCAGTTGAGGATGTCCAAACGGCTCAACCGCTCCCGGAAGGATCCATGCAGACGCACCTGCCCGCGCCCACCACCAGCGAATGGTGCGACGCCGAAGTGCTCCGCAAGCTCCGGCGTCGTTCGCTCGCAGCCCTGCGCGCCGAAGTGGAACCGGTGGACGCCGCCGCCTATGGGCGTTTCCTGCCGGCCTGGCAGCATGTCCGTACGCCGGGAGCCGGGCGCGGGCAGCCGTCCTTGCGGGGGCTGGACGGAATTGTCACCGCGATCGACCAGCTGTCCGGCGTGCCGGTACCTGCTTCGGCGTGGGAGCCGCTGGTCCTGGCCAGCAGGGTTTCGAACTACCAGCCCGCCATGTTGGACGAGCTCATGGCCGCCGGTGAGGTCCTCTGGTCCGGGGCGGGAGCGCTGCCTGGAAACGACGGCTGGGTCAGCCTCCACCTGGCCGATTCCGCCGAACTGACGCTGAATCCCGCCGTCGAATATGAACCCGGAGACGCGCAGCAACGCCTGCTTGACCACTTGAGGAACAACGGCGGCGGTTATTTCTTCCGCCAGCTGAAGGACGTGGCCGGTGGCATGGACGCGGTGCTCAGCGACCAGGAAGTGGTGTCCGCGCTGTGGGATCTGGCGTGGGCGGGCCGCATAACCGGAGATACCTTCGCCCCGGTCCGCGCCCTCATCGCCGGCGGCCACACGGCGCACCGCCAAGTGGCCCGCTCGCCCCGCGCCCGTGCCCCCAGGCTGAGCAGGCTCGGCCGCTCGCACGGTACCGGCCTTCTGGGATCGCCCGGGCTGGGCTCACCTGCGCTGGGCGGCGGACGGTACGGCTCATTGTCGGGCACTGCGGCAACACCCCCGCTGGCCGCGGGTCGTTGGTCTGCCCTGCCCTCGCCCGAGCTGGACGCCACCATCCACGCCCGGGCCACGGCTGAACTGTTGCTGGACCGGTATGGCGTGGTGACCCGGGGATCGGTCATGGCGGAGCAGATCCTGGGCGGGTTCGGCCTGATGTACAAGGTGCTGGCCCGGCTGGAGGAGGCCGGACGCTGCCGTCGTGGGTACTTCATCGAGCACCTCGGGGCCGCCCAGTTCGCTGTCCCCGCAACCGTGGACCGGCTGCGCTCCTATTCCGAGGACACTCAGCTGGCAAAGCCCGAGCCAATGGCATTGGCCCTTGCGGCCACGGATCCTGCTAACCCCTATGGGGCTGCTTTGTCCTGGCCTGCCCTCGACGTGGAGGCCGGAACGGGCCACCGGCCTGGGCGGAAAGCCGGGGCGCTGGTGGTCATGGTAGACGGCGCCCTGGTCCTCTATGTGGAGCGCGGCGGCAAAACGCTGCTGGCCTTCAGCGAGGACGCAGCCGTGCTGTCCGCCGCCGGCGCGGCTTTAGTAGGTGTGGTCACCCGGGGAGCCGTGGACAAGCTCATCATGGAAAAGGTCAACGGCCACGGCATCCTGGACACGCCGGTGGCAGCGGCGCTGGCCGCCGCCGGGGCATACTCCACGCCCAAAGGTCTGAGAATCCGTGCCTGAAGGTGATTCCGTCTGGCGGGCCGCCGCCGAACTGCACAAGGCCTTGGCGGGGCAGACGCTCGTTGCGTCGGACTTCCGCGTGCCGAGGTTCGCAACGCTCAACCTGGCCGGCTGGACCGTGGCGGAGGTGGTCCCGCGCGGCAAGCACCTGCTGATGCGCGTGCTGGGACCGGACGGGAATGGACCGGAGGAGCGGAAGCTCACCATCCATTCGCACCTGAAGATGGAAGGCACCTGGCAGGTCTATCCGCCGGGAGGGCGCTGGCGGAAGCCTGGATTCACCGCCCGGTGCGTCCTGCGCACGGCGGCAGCGGACGCCGTCGGATTCTCCCTGGGCATCGTGGAAGTGGTCCGTACCGCGGACGAGGACACCATCGTGGGCCACCTGGGCCCGGACCTGCTGGGTCCGGACTGGGACCCGGCCGAAGCAGAGCAGCGGATCCGCGCGGCACCCGATGTACCCATCGGCGTCGCCCTGCTGGACCAGCGCAACCTGGCAGGCATCGGCAACATCTACCGCTGCGAGGCCTGCTTCCTGTCCGGGGTGCACCCGGCGACTCCGGTCTCAGCTGTCCACAACGTCCGGATCATGATGACCGATGCCAAGCAGCTGTTGGAAGCCAACCTGGGCCCGGCACGCCGGGTGACCGTCCTCAACCCGCGAGGCATGCCCGTGGGACGGATGGCGGGCCGCCCGGGCTACTGGGTGTACCGGCGCGAACACCAGCCCTGCCTGAAATGCCGGACCCCCATCCGCCGCGGTGTGCTGGGCAAACCCAACGGCGAGGAAGAACGGGACATCTACTTCTGCCCGCAGTGCCAGCCGATGCTGCCCTGAGCGTCGTGTCCTGAGCGGTCCTAGGCAATCCCAAGCAGTCCCAGGCCGTTCGAGGCGGTCCTAGGACGCTGCTGAACAATTTGGGTGGTTTAAGGCGCGCCTGCTGGACTTGCCGGGCTGGTCGTTAAGACTGGTTGGATGCAAGGTATTGAGGACGCCCAG
>NZ_JAMXBH010000013.1 GCF_023913735.1 Pseudarthrobacter raffinosi | reverse complement strand
AATTGCCTGGCCTGATTCTTAGCGCTCATTTGGCAGGAAACCAGCCACCAACTCGGCAGGATTTCCTGGCTGAAACGGCCTACAGATAGTCGATCACACACACGGCCCCAACAGCCCGTTGCGGACCTTCACACTGCGCCGTCAGCCCCTCGCCACGCAGTGGCTGCTCGAGTCCATCGACGACGGCAGCTGATGCCCTCCCCCATCATCGGCAGACCCGTGTCCGAGGAGGTCTGGGAGTCCGTCAGGACCGAATTCGCCCTTCCCACCCTTGAGCAGGTCCGGCGCCGGCTCGCCGAACTCATGGAAGACACTGACCCGGTGATGCGGCAGCTCGTCCGGGTCATCGGCGAGGACACGTATTGCCCTGGATTTCAGTTCCTCCCCGGCGGCCAGGTCCACCCCACCGTGGCGTCCCTGTACCGGCACGCCCTGGAACTGCGGATCGCGCACAACTACTTCACTGTCTGGATGATCACCGTCGCCCACGACCTTAACGGGGCGCGGCCCGTGGACAGTCTCCCTCGTGCGGCGCAGCTGCACCGCGCTCTGGAGGGCTTCGCCGCACAACCGCCGGCAACCCGGAGAGCCCAACTAGGATGATCCGGTGGAACTCACCGGAACAATCCAAATGGCCGACGGCAGTATTGACCACATCACCGCCCAAGGCGACGACTACGACAATGCCAAGGCCGCACTTGAAGCCGTCATCCCCGAAGGCACCAAGCTAATCGCCATCCGCAAAGGCAGCTGACCAGGATGCCCGAACACAGGACAGCCCCGCACCCGGAATGGGTCCAGATGTACCGGCAAGGCCTCACCACCACCCAAATCGCCACCACGGCAGGCGTCGGCCAAAGCACCGTCCGCTACCACCTGACCCTCGCCGCCGCGACCGAATCATCCATCAGGGACGACCACCGCAACGCACCCCGTACACCGCCGGTCACCCGCATCACCGCGGACGGGCTGCGGAACCTGGACGACACCGTCGCCCTGTACCGGGCCGAAAACCGACTCCCCTCGAGCAGTTCGCCCTCCGCCCGGGAACGGGCCCTGGCCATATGGCTGGTCAGACGACGCCAGGACCACGACCGGGGAACCCTCTCCGCCACCTACAGCGACGGCCTGAAACAAATCCCCGGCTGGGAACTGCGCACCCGCAAAACCAACGACGAAGCACGTTGGAGCCAGCGCCTGCAAGAACTCACCGCCTACATGGCGGCGGGCAACGACTGGCCCCGCCACAAAAGGACAGACACCGAAGAAGAACGGGTCCTCGGCATGTGGCTCCACATCCAACGCATGAAATACCGCCGCACCGGACTGGACCAGGAAAAGGAAACACAGCTCAACACGCTCCTTCCCGGCTGGCGGGACGGCAGGACCCGCGGCCGGCCGCCCGGATCCCCCAACATCCAACGGGTCTGATTGTCCCTCGTGGCTGGCCCTGCACTCGCCATTTTCCGAACCGGATAAGGGCGAAAGGGTAGACCACTTACATTCCATGCATACTTCGCTACCCTCTGCTACCATTACGTCATGATTATGCGCGACGGATTAGAGATCGAAGATTCCCTCATCAAAGAGCTCGTACGCTGTGGTGACGAGGCACACGAGATAGCAAAGGCACACCATCTAGACCCGGGGTCGAACGGCTTCACCTTCGGAGGTGACCGCTACCACCGCGCAACTGAACTCGTGACACCTGCCCTTCAAGACCACGATTTCCGCGTCAGTCGTAAGGGTGCCGGCCTCCGCGCCAAGAGGGATGACCTAGAGCTTCATTTCGGGACAGCCCGGGGAGCCGACCTGACAAACCGGGCACACTTCGACATCGATTCCTCGCCTGCGCGTCACCGTGCAGGACAAGCGAATGTGTTCGTGCAAAGCGCCTTCGACGGCATGACTGGTGATAGCTCAACCCAAATCATTCACGTGATCTGGAGCGGCGACGTCGACGCTGGCCTAACTGCCGTTTACGTTGGGAAGCTCGTTTCCTCTTCTGGACAGCACCTTCAGTGGGAAGACTTGAGACGAGTAGACAGCACCGGGGCCGAACTTTCCCTAAATAACTTGGTTTCCGAAGCCATACCTATGCCCACATACGAAGAGCAGCCAGAGCCAATCTTTGAACTGGGGCTCGTAACAGATGAAAAGGTCAATGAAAACTGATGCTGCGGCCGCCTTTTCCGGTGATCGAATGCGGCTGGCAAGGTTCCGCGCCGGACTGACCGTAAAGGACTTGGCTGAAAATGTTGGGGTAACACACTCGGCCGTCTCCCAGTATGAAACGGGCCGAACTAGGCCAACGTATGCGACCCTCGCAAAACTAGCGATGGCCACCGGCGTAACCCCGTCCTTCTTCGCTTTCGACCGCAGGCCCGTTTCGTCGGCAGGACTGGACGGCACGCATTTCCGGAGTCTTCGCTCAACCACCAAGATCGTGCGCTCCGCCGCTTGGGCTTGGTCGGAAATTGCCCTCGATGTGTGCGATGTTCTAGAGCGATACGTACGCTTTCCAGCCGTCAGCCTCCCGGAAAGAGCTTTGACTCCTGCAGACAACGACGAGGCCACAATCGATGCTGCCGCGATGCTCCGAGATCTATGGAAGCTGCCCGCAGGCCCGGTTGGCAATCTCGTGCGCCACATGGAGGCGCACGGCATCGTCGTAACCAGAGCTCCGACCAAAGCGGAAGGCGTAGATGCTTTTAGTCATTTCCAAGGTCGCCGCCCAGTCGTGGTCCTGGGACCCCGGGGTAAAGATGCCGGGCGAAGCCGATTCGACGCAGCACACGAACTAGGCCACCTTATATGCCATCCGGAAGCTGATCCTGGGGGTAATCAAGAGCACCAGGCACACGCCTTCGCCGCTGAACTCCTTATGCCCCGTCAGTACATGCTCCAGGCACTCCCGAGACGATTCGATCTAGGCGCCTACGCCAGACTCAAACATGAGTGGGGTGTATCCATTGCAGCGCTACTGTACCGATCCAAAAAACTAGAAGTTATATCTGATGCGGCCTATCGCAGGGCTGTTGTATCAATGAACAAAAATTACGGACGAAGGGAAGAGCCATTCCCGCTCCGCAGATCAGAAGAACCAGAACTCTTGAAGTCAGCCATCAACCTGATTTGTTCTACAGGGCGGCCCATCGAAGATCTAGCAAATGAAGTTAGCGTTTCACTCGACGACCTGAAAGCTATCGCCGGGATTTTTGAACCGACACTTCCGCTGGATCCTGAGGGACAGGCAGCAGAAGTGCCGCTTGATCATGCCCCTCAAGGCCTCTGAAAGGAGTGCCTGAGAAGATCCAAGAAACGGCAAGGGCAGTATCCCTAGCGTTGCTTGGGATACTGCTCCTTCCTGAGGCCGGGCCGGCAGACTCAATTTGCGCTTCTCTCAAACAAGGACAAGCTTCCCGAGCAGCTCTAGGAATTGATGGACGCCGCGCTGCATGCGGCGGACACAGAAGGGGACTGGCCTTCGTTTAGTAAGCTCCGCCCAGCTCACGGAATAGCTGCTCGATAGCTTCCTTGGATGTTGCCTCGGCCAACTTCTTCTCCAGGCTGTCGTCGGTTTGACCAGAGAGCTGGATCGCCAGCAGGACGCCCCCAGCGTCCTTGATGACAATCGCGGCCCGACGGAAGTCACTATCGTGCTCTCGGACGTACCGCGCCAAGGCAGCCCACTTTGGTGCAGTGTCCGCCAACGAGTGATTGTGCGGGTCCACCAGGTCGATGGCTACCCCGCCATCACTGTCATCGTGGAAGAACAGGAAGTCCGGGTAGAGGTTCTTGGACACCTCGGAATCCAGATAATGCACAGACAGCGCGTGGCTGCCTCCAACAGGATCCCGGTACCAGCCAAACAGCGAGCCAGAAGCTTGTTCGGCTTCAAGGACGCTCTCCTCCCACCCGGTGAAGGTGTCGGGGAACAGCTTGGTGTCGGGTAGCGCGTAGAGATGACCCGCATATAACGGGAGTTCCTCGACCAGCCCGGTGTCCTTGTTCAGGATCTCTGTTTTTTGCGAGATCGTCTCGGGCATACCGAGGGAGCTAGATAGGGCCGAACCGATGGGGGCGAATATGGTTTCAAATTCCTGGCGTTGCGTCGGCTTCAGGCGTGCCACCGATCCGGCTGTGTTCCGCCGCCAGGATTCCACGCGCGCGCCGCACTGGGCTTCCAGCGCTTCCCGGGCCTCGGCGGACCGTGCCAGGGCAACGGTCCGGACGACCACTTCATCCCATTCCAGTTCCCCGGCAATGACCAAGGAAGTGCTGTACCAAGCTGCGGCGGCGTCGGGGAGCCGTCGTTTGGCCTCCTCCAGGAGCTGGCGGAGATTCTTCTGGCTGGTAGCGGCCGTACGCGCAATGGTCCCTGTATTGGCACCGCTGTACTGGTCGAAGGTGGCCATTTCAAAGCTCACTTCGAGTAGCGAATCAGCAACCTTGTCGATGGCAACCTTGTTCTGGCCATACACAGAGGCAAGGGTCTCCACGACCACATTGCGTGATTCCTCGGTGTAGGAAGACCCTCCGGGGTGCTCGAAGTCGGAGTTGTCCAGCAGGGTGCCGAGTCGCACCAGGCGATTCACGTTCGAGTTGAACCGGCGCACCGGCTTCTGCTCCCGTGTCAGCCCGCTGATGGCATCCCAGACAGCTGCTGGAACATCCGGGTTCCGCGTCATGCGCTTGGGATTCAACTGCACCGGAACCTCGATGTCCGCCGAATCCATGAAGGACTTCACGACCTGCGCCACTTCAACCTTGTTGAAGTGCGGCAGGTACAGGTCCACTGCATTCAGATCATCAAATTCAGGCTCTTCGATCTTCTTGGCCAAGGGATTGCGGACCATCCGCCCGATGAGCTGGGCGATCTGCGTGTGCTCCTGGGCGGTGCGAAGGGACACCATGACTTCGGCTCGGGGGCAGTCCCAACCGGTGGTCAGGGCCTGCATAAAGATCACGGCACGCAAGTTCCCTGACTGCGAGATCGAGGTCGGGGCAATGTACTGGACTACCCGGGGCATCTCCACCCCGCTCAACCAGGTGGTCGTCGTGATAGGGGCGTGTACACCAAACGCGTGAGCTACAGAGTCAGCGTCATCAAAGGCGTCCGAGGCATCGGTGAGCGTCCGAACGATCTCGCCGATCTTGGCGGGCGACGTAAGGTCCGGAACCTGAATTGCCAAGAGCGGCACCGGATAGGACGAAGCGCCGGTGGCACGGGCCCACTCCTGCCATTGTCGGTCGGAACGTTCCAGGTCAGCTACGGCCTGGCGAATCAGGGTGTCATCGCTGGGCTGGTCGTCCACCGCGTAGCTGACGTTGATGCGCTCCTTGATGAGACCGGAGGCGCGCACTTTTTGGACATCGGCGACGACCTGTACCAGGGAACGCCCGGAGGCACCGCGCATGGCCTCTTCAAATTTCTTCGGTGTTGCTGAAAGCCCGATCACGATGGGCGCCGGCGGATTCACGATGGTGCGGAAAGTGTCGTTGCCACCTGGCACTTCGATGGTTGACCCGTCGAGGATTCGGCGCAGAATCGTCGGCCGGCTCCGGTCCGTGGCTCCCCGGTGGGCTTCATCGACCAGGACGATGAAGCCGCTGCCGCGCTGCTTGACGGTGTTTCCGATGGTTTCCCAGAGCGAATACCTGCGCCCGTCACCGGTCTGGATATGGCGCGTGGCGCCGGTTCCAAGCTTTTGGACGTTCAGGAAATAGACGAGCCCGGGATCGAACTCAGCCTGGTCGAAGTCAGCTTCGACGGTCCGGAGCATGTTCATGTTGATCCGGTCCGAGGACGCCCGGATCTTCTTGCGGGACTGCTCGTTGAGTTCCCCGTCATCGGTCAGCCACAGGATGGTGGTTTCCGGACGCGGATCGGAGTCCTCCGTTCCGAAGAACAATCCCTCCAGAACAGCCGAGGCAATCACAGTCTTACCCGCGCCTGTCGGAGCACTGATGCCGATCGCGGTCTTGCGCTCACTGTTGGAGCGGAGCCGTTGGGTGGCGATGCTGATTTCGTTGAGAGTTTCCTCAACGACGTCGGCCTGGTAGTCGGCAAGGGTGAATTTCACGAGTCGCTCCGGTTGATCTGGAAGGCGTCAAGATAAGAGCCATAGATGGGCTCAACGGTGATCTCGTCGCCGAACGCCTCCCCGGCGAGGTCCCCCTGCTCGGAAGAGGCGGTGATGATGAAGACGTGCTTGACCTGATTTGGCTTGGTGGCCAGGAGCTCAGCCAATTCTGCTGCCTTACCGGCATTGAACAGCACCGCCATTGAAGACTGTTCGTTCCATTCATAGTCAACAGAATCCGCGGTGCGTTGCACCACGGGGCCCACTGCACCGGCCTTCAGCCAGAAAAGTGGTGCGAGGCGCTCGTACTCCAGGCCCGCATGAACTCGTCCTTCTTCAAGATAAGCGAGATCAAGGAACTCCACGTTGGCCGGCAGACCATCAGAGTAGGCAGAGCCATCCTGGCGCACACCTGTAACGACTGTCTCGATGCGCGGCTTGGTGACGTTGTGGAACACGCCTTTTGCTTCGTACTCGGTGGAGCCTGGCTGGTGACCGGCTTTGCGCAAGGCCGCGTCATCTTTGGCTGACAGCTCATTGTTGGTGACCAGGATGCACTGTCGGGTGCCGTGGTCTTCAGTGTTCAGCCGGATAACTGCCTCGGCCGTAGTACCGCTGCCACCAAAGAAGTCGAGGATCACGGCATCTTTGGGGGCAGCGAGCCGAATCCAGCGCATGAGGACGTTGAAGTCTTTAGGATTGGGGAACCGCTTCTCACCAAAGATTTCACGCAAATAGCCGTTGGTGGCCTTCCTGTCGTATGAGAAGACCGACATCACAACCTGGCTGTCCAGTTCATCCAAGAACCTAATACCACGAGGAATCATCGACTCATCAGAGCCGAAGAAAACGCGACCTTTCTCGATTTCCTCCTGCATACGAGATGGGTCCTTGTAGAGCCATCCACGTACTGGCTTTTTTACCGGCTTCTGTGTAATTGGGTGCAGTACTTCGTAGTCCCCACCACCTCCACCAGGCCAAGTCAGATCTCCGTATGTGTGTATTGGTCGCCCGGTGAGTGGTTCGAGGCGATCATAGCGGTTGACCGCATCAGTAGAAGCACCAACATTTTTCTGTCCCTTTAGCCAAACTTTCCACTCAGCGTTTGCAGATTCTGTGTCACCGTTGTGCCGACCCCAGATTTCTTCAGCCTTCGCCAGAGCTTCATCGACGCCGACTTTCTTCTCACGCCAGCGAACGCCGACCTCATTCAAGGTTGGCTCGCTCTTGGCGTACACAAGCATGTAATCCGCGCCGTTAGAGATGTAGCGCGAGTCGTTCTTGCGCCCGCCTTGCCAGACCACATCAGAAATAAAGTTGGCTTCTCCGAAGATCTCATCCATAAGAATGCGCAGACGGTGGTGCTCATCGTCACCGATGGCCACGATGATGACGCCGGTGGGCTTCAGAAGTTTCTTGGCCAGCGTCAGCCGGCGTTCCATGAAGCTCAGCCACTTCGAGTGTCGGAAGCTGTCCTGCTCACCGACGTAGTGGTCGTTGTACTGCCAAGTCTTGTTGCCTGTGTTGTAAGGCGGGTCGATATAGATCAGATCCACCGATTCAGGGTGGGTGTATCCGAGCATTTCGAGGGCATGGAAGTTCTCTCCGTTGATCACCACATGGGCGGGATCTTCCGGGTTGCCGGTGCGCACGGAACCCACGGTCTTCAGACCAGGGAAGACCACTTCACCGAACTGCCGAGCAGCGGTTACGTTCGAGAGCTTCTCTTCGATCACGTTTCCGTGCTCGTCCGCAAGAGTCAGAGAGTCGCCGCTGATGGCACGGACCTTATGGAATGTGCCGTCGGCTTCACGGATGACGGTGCGACCACGGCGAACCGGAGACTGTGGCATCCGAATGCCTTCAGGAGAATGCCGCTCAAACACGAGTCCGAACTTCTTCGTTGTACGCTCGAATTCGGCCTTCAACTTCGCCCTCAGAGCTTCGTCCGTCACCTCGTTCAAGTAGACCTCGAACATGCTTTTGGACATGAAAACTCCTTGAAAATCGCCGCGCGCACGGACACCAAGCCTCATGTCTATCAGCAAAATCTTCGACACTCTGACACTTTGGCACTCAGCCGCTCCGCAAAGCCTGCCCCGATTGCCTACAGACCCCGCATGCGCGGGGAGCCTTCTACCAGCGGAACGGAATCTTGCTTGGGACCACCGGTATGGATTCGCGCCCAACGGACCTGAGAAATTCTCGCGCACCTGCGGCAGCCTCCTCGGGGTAAGGCGTCGGACCGACTGCAATCCCCACAATGGGAAGCTCCTCGACCGGCTCCGGGTTCTTGGGTGGATCGCCATTCGGACCTGCTGGCAGGCAGAGCTCGACGTACGGAACTATGCCGTATCGGCTGGGCCGGTACTTCACGGACACGAGGTCTGCATGAAGGGAGGTTGAGCACACGATGCGCATCTCCCGTTCGTCTTTGAACCCGTGATCCTTGAAGGTTTGTAGCTCGTTAAAGATTTCCGCCACGACGTGGATGTTCTCGGATTCTCGCCCTTCCGAGCGTGCGACGGCAGTGCTCTCCAGTTCCAACAATCGGCCCCAGGAAAGCTTGACCTGCTTGCCGGGGTCATAGACAGCTTCCCGCCACTTGAAGGACCACCGATTTTCACGCGCCCTGATGAAGACCTCCTGCTTGCTCTCTTCATCCAGGAAACCCATCTGGTCCACCATCTGTTGGGTCATGGCCTTTTGCCGCCGAATGAAGAGAGGTTTTGTCGAGTCGATCCCCACGGCAAATCCGACCTCAGGTCCGGTGTAATTGCGCCACATGGTCAGGTTGTTTGGATCTGTGCAGGCGCACGCGACGAACGTCTTGTACCGGTCAACTAGCGCAATGCCCGCCATAGCCTGGACATTTTCAAGGATCTTGGGGTCAAGGGTCACCTTATGACGCTCAAAAAGATCCCTAAACAGGTCCGCACCGGTGCGCAGCTCATGATGGTCGTTCATGAACGCCGTCGAGCTTGCCCAGAGAACGTTTTCCTGGATGACCCCGGCTAGGCCCGCGGCGTTCGTGTAGTGCCAGACGGTACTTTTCGGCCAGTTCTTTGGTGATAGCAGGTCAGGTGAGTTGGCCAGGTCAGGCTGAATAGGAAACGGGCTCATCCGCCAAGAATAGGCGGGGGTGAGTATGTCACGGCGGATTCCAACGATTCTCGCTACACCTGGCCAGCTGACCCTCCACGCCAAAAGGCCTACCAGGCCACCCGTCCCAGTTCCTTAGAACCGGGACACTCAATATGGGGACACTCCTCCGTCGCACGGACGTCACTTTCAAAAATCGTCTACACGGAATGTCAGAAGTCCTCTACACCCGCCAGCTGCCGGGCACCAAAGGCCCCGTACACGTCGCGCACGCCTAGCGATTCCTGCCGAAGATGAGTGCGATGGCCTCCCTCTGCCGCTGCTGCTCGCGTTCGCTGGGGCGCCACCCGCTGGCGCTGCTCTTGTAGTGGTCGGACGAGGCACCCGGCGGCTGCCACTGTGGCTTTGGCGGCCTCGCCGCTGCTTCCCGGCGGGCCTTGATCTGGGCAACCCGGGCCGGTTCAGGCTTCTCCCCGATGTACTCGGCCATCTCGGATGGCGGCACAAGAGCTCCCGAGGCAGAGATGCCCCACTCCGTCAGCGGGGCGGACGCGTAATGGGTAGGGCTGAGAATGTGGCCCTCACCCGTGGGGTGGCGGTAGTCTCCCGCGTAGTTCGCGACGAGGACACCTATCGACTCATGCGCCACGTCCAGGACGACGCTCGTCAGCGGCAGGTCAAGGACCAGATGGGGAACGTCCGGAGACCACAGCCATACGTCACGGACGCCTCCGTTCTGATACCCGCCGTGGCGGCGGTCCCAGTCCTGCAATTCCACTGGCTTGCGCTGGACCTCGAACGCAAGCTGCCGGCCGCCGGCAAGGTCAGCCTTCACATCGCTGCGCAGCCGGGCGCCGGGCACCCAGAACTCCTCTTCGACGGACCAGGGGAGGACGTGGTGCTGGTCGCGGGCCCAGTCCATGATGAGCTGCTTGCCGTGCAGGTGCTCAGCAGTTTCCCCGTGCCGGCCCAAGCCGTCCGGAGCCTCCCCCTGCTTGTGGCGGAAGTGAATGCACCTCTTCTCCGCCTCGACGAGAATGACCGGAACATCGCGGCCTGCCTCCTTGCAGTCGATGCACACGATGTCCTGGGAGCCCTGGTAACCGTAGCGGTCGTAGTACGAGCCATCCCCGCGGCGCATCGCCGCCGCGACGACAACACGCCCGTCTGCGTTGTTGTACGCGACGAGAGGCTCCGAAGGTTCCCAGTCGCGCGGGAAGAGCGGACGTATTTCGATCATGCGCACAGTATGAGCCGACGGACTGACATTTCTGTTGCAAACCGCTGGTGGAAAGGCTCAACGGATAATCGGACATGTCCCACTTCCTTGGAACCGGGACACCCCAGTGGCATGCTCCCTCACTAACCGGAATCCGCGGAATTCCTCGTAACCTGGCTGTCCCGCAGGTTGTCCCACAAGTCCCACGCCAATGATCCGTCACAGCTGAAGCTTTCGGGACGATGCACCATCGTCCGCAGTGGCTACTCGATAGGATGTGATGCCGGGACGCTAGCGGCAACACTGGCACCCTGCCACGACTTACCTTGGGGGAAAATTGAACGTACTGGGCCTTCAATGCGAAAAAAACCGAATCATTTGGGCGGTAGCGTCCGGTTCAACACGCGCCTCGGCCAGCCTTTTGGGGGCCGGAAGCTCGGGGCCACCCTCGGACGACCGGTCAGAGCAGCTCCTGTGGGTTTACAAGGAAATCAGCGAAATGATCGCGACGCACGCTCCAGACGTGATCCACCTCAGCGAGGCTGAGGCCGGTCAGAGCATGAAAGCTTCGACGCTGGAACGGGCCCAAGTCGATGGCATCGTACTCGCCGCGGCCGCTCAGTCGAGAACACCGATACACACCTTCAAGTGGGCAACATTGCGAGCACGGTTCAAGGTGGGTGCGAAGGAGCAGATATTGGCCTACGTCGCCGAGCTCGCCGTCGCGGAGGGTATTCCCAAAAGTCGCCTAACGCCGGTCGTTGCAGCTATAGCGACCATGGACGCGTGATCCCGTGGCGTATCAGCGGATCAGGACCTTAGGGCGCGGCCACTTCGGTGTAGTTGAACTCGAGAGGGACCTGAGTCTGGATCGGCTTTGTGCGGTGAAGTACATACGCGCTGATGCTCTGTCCGGAGGTGTTGACGACCATAAAGAAGCAAAAGCCATGCTGCTGGCTAAGAATGAGCACGTAGTGGACGTCTTTGCAGCCGACGTCGTTAATGGCCAGTCAGTGATCAGAATGGAGTATCTGCCTGATGGCAGCGTGGAATCCAGGTTCTCCGGGGCTGCGGTTCCGGTCCAGACCGCCATCCAAATAGTCGAGGACGCCTGCCGCGGAGTACAACATCTCCATACACAGGGGCTGCTTCACAGAGACATCAAACCTGCAAATCTTCTCTTCGACGCATTCGGGCGCGTAAAGGTCAGCGACTTCGGCCTTTCAGGAATGGCCAATGACCCGGAAACTCTTCCCAACATGGGCTACCTCAAGCTACTCCCGCCGGAGGCCTGGACGAGTGACTCGTTCATCGACACTGTCGCAGGCGACATCTATGCGTTAGGTGGCACGGCCTACCGGCTGCTAAATGGCGATGAAATGATGCACAGTTCGATCCCTGCAGACGGGAACATAGGTCAAGCGACTCAGATGGGCACATTCCCGAATCGGAAGCTCTGGCAACCATACGTTCATCTGCGCCTACGGAAGGCGATCATCTCGGCCATGCACGTTGATCCAAGAAAACGACCGGGGACGGCGACGCTCCTAAGGAACACACTGGAGAAGGCCCGGCCAGTTGTGTCTTGGGCGGAGCGCGCTGGCGGCGTGCCCCACCGTTGGATAGGACGAGGCCCCAATCAAACCCACTGGGATGCAGCCATTGAAGGCATTAACACAGAGTTCAGCTTCACCGTTAGACGCGGAAAAAACGAGCTAGCATTGCGCGAAGTCCGCGGCGACCGTATAAAGACCTCAAATATCCAGGATGCCCTGAAACATGCCGGCCGGGTCCTTCAACGGATTGCACAGGATGGCGTGTAACCCACCGCAGAAGCTGCTTCGCAAGAACGATCGATTATTTTTGTAGTGCGCCAAGGATCAGGAGTCGCTTCGCGGTCTGCCCTTGCCCGCCCTGTCTGATCTCCTCATCTGGCTGTCGAGACCAATCTCCGTACGGATTATTGAAGGTATCGGTAGACCGTGGCGGTTTGCCACAGGGGCACCTATGTCTCGGAACCCTTGGATAGGAGACGTCTCACCCACTGAACGACCGTAATGACGGGTGCCTAGGCAGTTCGCTGTCTCATCTATGGATCCTTTATCCAGACCGGAGGGCCCGGCCCGGCGCCAGCTGGTCAAAGCCGGAATTCCCGGAGTCTCCCGAGACCCAGCCTTGTCCTATCAATGTGTCTCACGTGGCTATTCTCAACAAAAGGTAATTTAGCCTTTGTTGAGCGTAGGGGCGGCATGGGAAGTTTCGGTTATGCCAGGGTCAGCACCGTGGACCAGAACGCGGTTCTGCAGCATGCAGCGTTGCATGCCGCGGGCTGCCGGCGAATCTTCACCGACCACGTCGTGAGCGGAACGAGGGCGAGCCGCCCTGAGCTGGACAAAATGCTTGAGCACCTGCGGGACGGTGACGAAGTCGTGGTCTGGAAGCTGGACCGGCTGGGTCGCAACACTCGCAACCTGTTGGCTCTCATCGATGACCTGGAACACCGAGGGGTGCACTTCCGCAGCGTCACGTAAGGTGTCAGCACAACGGGGCCGATGGGCCGGGCTATGCTCACAGTCATGTCCGCGTTCGCCCAAGCTCGAGCGCGACCAGCTGGCCGAGCGGACCAGAGCTGGCATGGCCGCGGCCGCCGAACACGGGCGGAAGGCCGGGCGGCGGGAAGTCACCGCCGCTCATGCGAAGGTCAAGCGCGCCCCGCGCCCTAAAGGCCCAGGGACTCACGCCGGCCGATATTGGAAAGATCATGGGATCCAGCCGCGCTACCGTCTACCGTTACCTCAGCCTGGCAAGCGACGACCAGGTCTGACGAGGACGACGCACCAGCCGGCGCCTGGGCAATGGCGTGTGCTGCTGGACCCGGCCGGTCACCCCTTCTGTCTGACGGTCGTCCGTCCCGGCTGACTTCGGGGCCAGCCTCAACAGAGGATGCAAAACGTGTTTCGGTCCTGGACCCCGCTTTCCATCAACCGTTGAATGCTCCACTCGATGTCTGAATTGGTTGCCGGTAGCGTCTGTACCGGAAAGCCCGCCGGTCCCCCATCGGTGGGCTTTCTTCGTTCCTCGGTCGTGACTGAACGCATAGAAGACAGCCGCGGCTTGGGTCGATGGGAACGGGCGACAATGACCGGGCTTGAGAATAGAGCTGCTCCACACCGATGACTGCCCCAACACGGCAAAAGCGGTTGACGCTGCAGGCTGTCGGTTGCACTGGCCGCTCCGGTCTCAATCTAAGTGCGGCGCCGGTATCGGGCCCGAAACTTGGCCGACAACACTGGCCGCTGGCGCTACCTCGGCCCTGCTAATTCTCTCCGTCGGCTCGTGGTCGGGGCCTTGGTTGTTTGGTTCCTGCCGCGCGGGCCTGGGTTAGTTCATCGCGTAACTGAGTGATTTGGCCCTTGTAGGTGTCGTGGAGGTCTTTGACGCGTTGCTCCCCGTGGCGGCGTTCGCGTTCCACGTCGGCTCTCGCAGCATCACGCTCGGCCGTCAGTGTTGCCGCGGTGCTGCGCATCTCGGCTACAGCCTCACGGGCTGCCTCAACGTCGGCCCGGGCGCCGGCCAGCTGGTCACGTGCCTCCGAGGCCGCGGCTTCCTCACGTTCAGCACGTTCGGTTTGCGACCCCGCACGGCTTTCCGCTGCTGCGGCACGCCGCTCTGCTTCAACCCGTACCCGTTCCTCTGCACCGGCCCGCTCGACTGCGGCGTCACGTTCCTGCTCAACCTGGTTCAGTCGCACACGGACAGACTCCGTATCGGTCCGCAGACCAGCGATCTCTGTTTCCGCTTGCTGTCGTTCAGTGGCAGCCGCTGTCTGGGCGTGCTCAAGGTCCCGGGCCAGCTGGTCTTCCCTGGTCTGCGCAGCGGCCAACTCCTCCTGGACGCCCGCGAGATCCTGGGTGAGCTGCTCGCCGGTTCGGACTGCCTCCTCGGCGGCCGCGTCGGCTTCGTCCTTATCGGCCTCGGCGCGACGCTGAGCCTGCTCGGCCCGCGTGGCCCTCGCGTTCGCGGCCGCGACCTGCTCGGCCGCCTCACTTGCCACCGATTCGATCTGGGCTTCCGCTGCCCCCGGGTCCCCCACCGTTCGCAGCTCTTCCACGAGTGCCGTCAACTGCTGGCCCAGGTGCTCAATCATCCCGCTCACCTGGCCGGTGATCTCACTGGCCCGCTGGCGCGCAGAATCCACCGGGCGCGCCTCAGCCACACCGGTCATATCTTCACTGGTGCGTTGACGTGCACGCCAGGCCGAAGCGCGGTTATGAGCGGGGTCATCACAGTATTCAGGCGGCCGGCCCGTGCCCGCATCCGATGCCATCGCGGGCCGCCGACACCCCGGGAAGCGGCAGAGCCGCTCGGAGACTTCGACCATATTTTCATTCATGACTCTAACGATATCGACTTTCGTTGTGGAATGAAAGACGAAACATAACGAAATATGAAATACGAAACTGCGGACGAAACGTAACAACACTTTTCGTCGTCGGTGAGTGATCTCGCGCCTTTCCGTGTAGGGAGTCGGCCCCGGCGGCGCACGGTCGTCCCGCCGCAGAGGCACCGCTGACCCGGATGCGCGCGGGGGCCCCGCGATGCTGGCAAGCAGTTTGGCCAGCGCAACACCCGCAACCTGCTGGCTCTCATCGCTGACTGGAACACCGAGGGCTGCACTTCCGCAGCGTCACTGAAGGCACCAGCACAACGGGGACGATGGGCCGGGCCACGTTCGCCCAACTCGAGCGCGACCACGGATCCTCCATCGGACGCTTTGCGGGCGGCCCATCGGTCGTAGTCGGTAGTCGCCGGCTCACTCCCCCACCAATGGTCAAAACGTCCTCTCCCCCGCCACTGACCCACTTTGATTCCGGCAACGAGTTCTGACGGCACGACCCGGCACCCTGTTCGGTTTTGCAGACCCATGCGGCCACCAGGTATCAAACGGTCGTTTCTGACGCGCGTCGGATGGACTGTCGAGAAGCCAGCTTCGTTCGTTCATGCATGCATGCGTGCTTTATCGACCGCCCGCTTGCTTTCTTTCATGCATGAATGAGAGCTCCTAGGAATACTGGCCCGCGGCAGACGGCACCACACCGCGCGGAAGTTTCTTGAACTACGAAAATCGAGCCATGGGGTCGTGCGTGCATGTATGCACGCATTCTTTCTTGTTTACTTGCGTGCATGCATGCATGCATGCATGCATGCATGCATGCATGCATGCATGAAAGCAAGTCTGCAATCTGCCCACGTCAGTTAGGCATCAATCAGACAGGTAACGTCCCCCACCAGCGACCGCAGAATGGGTTTCCAACGACCGCAAGCCAGGAGACTCGACGAATCACTTCATGCATTCATGCTTTCATGCATGCATGACAGAATGCATGCATGCAATCCGCCCACGTCAGTTAGGCATCAATCAGACAGGTAACGTCCCCCACCAGCGACCGCAGAATGGGTTTCCAACGACCGCAAGCCAGGAGACTCGACGAATCACTTCATGCATTCATGCATGAAAGACAGCATGCATGGCAGCAGGCAAGAATGCATGCAAGATTGATCACAATGGGGAAGTGATCGGCGTGGCTCCTTGTAACGCACTGATGGCTCCGGAATCCTTTCAAGCATGCAAACAATCATGGTTTACAGCGAGTCTGGCGGTGCCACGAAGACGACAACTGCCGTGTCCCTAGCAGCTGTCACCGCCGCTTCAGGACGCAAAGTTGTACTCGTCGACCTCGATCCGCGCGCTGCGGCGAGCAAGTGGATCGGAATCGAGCCGAAAGAGGACGGCCTCCACGTCGGCGCTATCCTGGGCGACTCCGATCCGGAAGGCTGGGCCCAGGACCTCGCTGTGGAGTCCAATTGGTTCCCCAACCTTCGTGTCGTTCCCTCCGCCCGCAGCGTATCCAACCGCGAAGCAGACCGCGCCGACCATGCCGAACTCCGCCTGCGCACGTCCCTCATAGGGATTGACGCCGACGTCGTCATCATCGACTGCCCGAACCGCCAGGGCGGGCCACTGACTCTCTCCGCCCTGAACGCCGCCGACACGATCGTGTACGCCGCTGGCGCCACCGTCGATGGGGTGGACGGTGTGGCTGGTGCACGCAAGAGCGTCGAGCAGTTCCGGATGTCCCGTAAGCGCCTAGGGGCGCCGGACAACTTGCACGAGGCCGGCATTGTCGTCGGCGCCGTCGCCTCGACCGTTATGTCCCGGATCGCGGTGGCCAGCATCGACGAACTCCGAGAGACCGGAATGCTTCTCACCCCACTGGTGCCGCACCGGACCATCGTTCAGGAAATGCGCATGACGCAGGAATGGTATGGGGAGTACCGCAAGGGCCAGCCCGTCGTGGAAGCCTACAACGAGCTGATGAAGGAGATCGTCCGATGACCGAAGACTTGCAGGACCGCCCGGCCGTTCTGCGCCGTATGCCACGTCCGGCACCTGACGAGAAGGTCGACCCGGTCGACTATTCACCTGCAGCTGTGGCGCCGGCAATCGTGAAGGCGGAAGAACCGGCCCCGACAGGCGGGGGAAGGGACGCAGGGGCCCCGACTGAAGAACCGGCCTCCAGCCGCTTCCAGGACTCTGTGACCGAGTCCCTAGTCCCGACTGCCGCAACTGCCCTCCCGACGAAGGCTCCAGCGCGCCAGTCATCCAAGCCCGCTAAGGCATCCAAGCCGGCCGCGAACCGGAAAACCACGCGCCGCGAGGTGACATTTCCATTGAGCACGCGCCTATCCCAGGAAGTCCTTGACGTGCTGTATGCGGCCGCGGAGGACGAAGGCATCTCCGTCCGTGAAGCGATAGAGCAGGCTATCAAGTCCCGCTGGGGCTAGAGCTAGGGGAGTGGCCGAGATCCCCGCGACAAGAACTCTTAGTACTGTCATGCATGAATGCATGACAGTACTGGCCCTACGGGCCCGAACCCTTACCCGCCCCTGGTGAACGCCATGTCTGCGAGGGCCCACTCATCCGGTGGGCCCTCATATGCCTCCCACGGATAGTCTTCACCGGGGGAGAGAAGCTCCGCGACAGTGTTGACGTTCTTCGACAACCACTCCTTCCACAGGATCCGTTCGATCCGGTAGCGCTGCAGCTGCACCGCGACGGCTTCCAGCACGCCGAAGTGCTCGGCGAGATCCTTCAACGACGTAGTAGCAACCACCGACCATGCCCGTGTGATGTCCCGAGCGATCATGTTCCACGCGGCCATCACCTCAAGCGCTTCACTGACAGCTGTCCGGGAGAGCCTGGTCAACTTCACGAGCTCGGCCGTGGAAAGTCCGGGGGAGTTCTCCAGCGCCTCGTAGACAAATGCTGCCGGCAGTCCAAGCTCCCGGAACACCGGCCTCAAGGCATGAATCTTCCCCTTCCGCCAGGTTAGGTCTTCGGCCGCCGCCTTCATCTCCTCCGGCACGGAAAGCATGTAGAGATCCCCTTTAGTGCCGCGGCCCTGTTCGACCAGAGTCACCAACGTGTCGCTCTCGCTGCGCAACGCCCTCAAGTGGGATCCAACAGTCGTGTGGTCGAGTCCTGTGGCAACCGCAATGGACCGGGCACCGAATTCAACGAACCGGGAGCCTGTCATGTGTGCAGCTTCCCCCAGTGACCTCAGCACCATTCTTCGCGCCAGCCCTGTCCTCGAATCGGTGTAGGCGTGCTCTCTAAGTCTGAGTGCATTTCGCCAAGTCCTGATAAACCGATGCTCAGCATCGGGATTCGTAGAGATCGAAGTCCGCTGTATCCCAGGGGGCTGTGTATTTGGTTGGCTTGTGGGGGATTTACGATCATTGTTCTTCCCGTCCCTGGATCCTGGGTCTTTCAAGTAGCTGACCGCATTCAGCCAGTCCCGGCGCAGGGCAGGAACCCTGTGCCGGGAGGCATAACGGGCATAAAAGGAGGCAAGCCCTGGCCAGGTCCCCTGTAGCATCCGACGTTCCACATCGGTAACTTCCATCCCGGCGGCCGCAGCCCCCGTGATGATTGCCTGGCGAGCCTCCGAGTCAGACGCGTACCGGTTCGAGTCGTACAGTCCGGTTTGAGCCATCAGCTGCATTACCCTGGACATTCGGCCGCCCGGATGCTGGAGCTCGGGTGTCTCGCCGGCCTCCGACGTGAACGTTTGCTCGAGGCGGAGTGCCCGGACGGCGCCGATCTCGCCTGCTAGTTCACCGTTCATCGCAGTCCACACGGATGTTGAGTTGGGCCGACGGGCAATGTCGTAGGCCATATTTAGGCTCATTGCGAGTTCTTGGTGGCCGCCTCGCTTGTGCTGGGAACCCGGCGTGCGCATGCAGCCGTGGAGGAGGTTCTGGTGCGGGGTCTTGTCCAGGGTCCGGTGCCGGGTGCCCAGAGCCTCGACAAGATCACGCGCTTCGGAGAATGTAACTCGTTGCGCCAGCGGGATGTAAATGTGGCGGCCACCGTTGGGGGAGTAGTCCTCAATCCAACGGGCCCCGCAGTTGTGCAGCCAGGCCTGGACCGCGCGGACGTCGGCCTGCACCCAGTCGACGCCGGCGACGGAGGAGTCGAAGTCGAGGAAGATCGCGGCGCAGGTGCCGTCTTTTCCGAAGATCCGTACCGCGGCAGGGAACGTGGGGAGCGCCACAGTTAGTGCCCGTTCGTACTTCTGTGGGTACGTATTTCCGCCGTCCTTGGAGAGACGTATGCGTGGCTGACCTGCGAGAAGAGGCGTCAGGGCGGCCCAGGTCTGAGCGGCGCTGGCCAAGGAAGGCTGCTGGCGAGACACGCCAGCTTCGTTTAGTGCTGGCAGCCCGAGAGCGTGTTGTTGTACGATGATTCTGTTCCTGTCGAGGGAATGGCTAAGGGCCGATCCTGCAAGATCGGTTTTGCAGCACAAATGAAGGCCTGTGAAGGTCTTCCATACGATTTACGATCTGATCGCCGGCAAAGCTTCCCGGATCGTGAATCTTCAGCTTCGAAGGCCCGCCTAGTGCGGGCCTTCTTCTGTTTATGAGGCTATGCGGATAGGAAGTTCCTCCTGGTGCGCGAAATGATCCAGCATTGCCAAGTCTTCGCGTAGCGACCGGTCGACGGCAGCGGAAACGTAGTCAGTAACGGTCATGCCTTTGGCGGTGGCGATCATCTTAACGTCCTCCGCGGTCTTAGCCGGCGTCCGGAAGCCAATGTAATCGCGGAGCCCCTTGCTGGGTCGTCCGCCTCCACGATTGATTACTGCGCTCATTGTCATGTCCTTTGAATCTCGCACAAACCGATAGGTCGTGACTGCTTCATCGCTGGCCCTACTCGATGTCGACGCTAACGAGTTTCTGTTTACAGCTATCGACTCAGTCGAAAGTAGCACTTCCTTGAGGGGTGTCCGGGGATTTGTTTACAGAAAACGACCCCGCGTGTCGCACCGCACTTTTGTTTGCCTTCTCATATCTGGCCTGAATCTCTATTTTCCTCGTGGGGTGGCAGCGATACGAGTCGACATGAGTGTCCCTCCCCTTCGCCCCGACGAACTGGAAAGCTGACGGAGCTGTCGGACACATCGTGCTTTTCGCGGGTTGGCCGTTAATCATGTGCATCCTTCCTTCCCTTGGCGATGACGAGTGCTTCTAAAGATCCGCTTGGTATGGTTGGGCCCGTTCCGCTCGGGATAAACTGGATCCTGAACCAGGCTAAGACATGTTTGAAACATGTTTCAACCTAGCCTATCCCCACTGAAGCTATTGAAGGGTCATGTTGTTGTGACGCAAGCTCTGCGTTCTCTGTCTGTTACGACGTCTGGGCAGGCTTTCAACGATGCATCCAGTGCATTCGCTGCCTTGGGGCTCCCGGGAGGCCTGACTTTGAGTCTGCTTCTGAGTGTTATCGAAGACATTCGCGGCAAGCAGATCAGGATTCGGGCAACTGAGAAGCTGGTCGGCACATCCATCTGTGGCCTGTGGCTACCGGGGGCGAAGGTCGAGTGGGTGTTTCACCCCCCAACGCCTTGGGAGCTGCAGCGTCAGCAGTTCATTCTTCACGAACTTGCTCATATGGTCCTGGGCCACGACACTACTGCCGGCGCGGGCACCGTCTTGAAGAGCGCCTTTCGTGGCCTGTCTCCGGAGATTGTGAGCAGGGCCCTCATGCGGACCGAGTTCCGGACTTTAGAAGAGGCAACAGCCGAATACCTCGCCGACCTCATGGCTGAGGCACTTCGAGAAGGGCCTGGTGAACCGGGCGCCTTCGAGGAGGTATTCGGCTGATGGAGTTCATCGCAGCGGGGCTGATGGTAAGTCTGACGATGATCGTCATCGCGTCACGCGGCCAAGGAAAAGACACCAGCATCCTATGGGCCTCGGTGCTTATTTCCGTGTCCATGGTCCTCAACATCAATGCTGTTTACCTTCTCACGGACGTGTGGGTAGGCGGGAAGAACTACGCGGACCTTGGAGCGAACCTTCTCCTGCTGGCTGGTGTCTGTTTTCTCGCCCGGGCCATTCGTCGGGCTGCACGGCCAGCATCCTACGGCCGGAAATCATCGTACGACGTATTGGCCAAAGCCGGGCTTGCGGGCGCTGCGACATCGGCGACCCTCCTATTCCTTCTTATCGATGCTCCGGTTACGTCGACATCGTTCATGCGGGACTACGGCGGGCAGTGGGCGGCAGGTCTGTATTCGGCGACCCAGTACCTTTACATAGGCGCAGTCATGGCCAGCGCCGGCTGGACATGCGTGCGCTTTCGAAAGGCTTGGGCCACGAGAATCTATACCGTTGCGTTTGCACTCATCGGCTTGGGATGTCTGTCAGCCGTTTTGCTCGTCGTTGATGTGCTGGTACTCGATGCACTTAACGTTCTCGGCATGGTTGGGGCGCTCACGGCCCTGTCCGGAATCTATACGGTGATGAATTCGGCTACGTTCGTTCTTCTTTGCACCGGCATGGCCCTGCCTCCCGCCAGCCGCAAAGTCACTGCCATCTACGAAACAGCACGAACCAGTTCTGTACTTGCGGGCCTGCAACCCGTCTGGAGACAGGCAGTAGCCGGGAATACGGGGCTGACCCTGGACCTTGGTGTGGTTCAGAAACGCCCAGACCGCCGGCGCCGCGAGCTGCACCGCATGATCGTGGAGATCCAGGACTCCTTGGCACGGGATCCCGAAGCAAGAGAAAGAATCGGTACCAAGGGCCTTGGAAAACTGGCCATCGCCTCCGGTCACCTCGAAAGGCTCTCATGGCGTCCCCGCTGAAGGCCGCTGTCTGGACCGGGTTACTTGGCGCCGCAGGAGCCTTAGCCAGTGCGCTATGGGCCGCACGTCAGGCGACTTCACCCACGTACAAGCACCGCTATGACATCGTTCCTTTGGCAATTTCCAATAATGAGATCGAGCTCCAAGCCACGAGACATACGCTGGCTCCCGGTCAGTTCGGCTTGCAGCTCTCGGCAGGTGGCCCCCCGGCCGTTGTCGGTCCGATCATTTCCACCCGTGAGGGCAAAGTCACGCGGCGCCTCCTTCATAGGCCTGCTGGACTAACCCTGGAGTCAAGAGGCAGATGGAGTGGCATTGTCTCGGTCGATCCATTGTCAGCTGCAGCTGACGTGGTCGAGACCTTCGTCGAGACAACTCTCGGCCCAGCCCCTGCTTGGATGGTCGACCGGGGAACTTGCCGCTGGGCCATTCATGTCCACGGGCAAGGGAGCACCCGAGTACAGACGCTGCGCGGGGTGGACACCGCATCGCGTATGGGACTCAGCTCATTGGTCATCTCATATCGAAATGACGGCGACGGCCCTCCATCGAGGGACGCTCGATCGCATTTGGGCGAATCGGAGTGGCGCGATCTAGAAGCAGCGCTTCGGTTTGTCGCGGAGTGCGGCGGAACTGAATGTGTGGTGTTTGGCTGGTCCCTCGGGGCAACGATGGCTCTCAACGCCGTGCAGCGGTCATCATTTGCGGAGATAATCAAGGGAATCGTTATGGTCTCACCGGTATTGGTCTGGGAGGACGTAATGCGTGCCAACGCCAGCCATCAACGGTGTCCGCAAGTCCTAGGCTCACTTGTAGCCCGACTACTAGCGCTCAACGGATTCAGCAGACTTGTCGGCCTCGATGGTCCGCTGGACGTACGCGGTCCCGACCGGACCAGATTCCATGATGCTCTGAGTATCCCGGTCTTGATCCTCCACAATAGGAATGATTGGTCCGTTCCCTTTGAAATTTCCGCTCGCTTCGCGCAAGCACATAAGAACCGGATAGAACTCGTGGAGTTCGACTGTTCGGGACACACACAAGAATGGAATTCCGACCCGGTAGGCTGGGATCTGGCTGTTCGCCGCTGGTATCAACATTGGTTTCCGCCGAGCCCGGCCGGAGAAAAAGCGGCGGCAAACAGCGAATGAAATTGAATGGGGTTGAATTCATGGTTGGCGGTGACAGTCCCCGCGATCGGCTGGAGCGGGCAGAGACCCTTGCTCGCAAGGTGAACCTCCTCTTGGACGTCGTGGTGGCCGAAGGCGGAGAACCCTATGAGTTCGCCGATATCCAGGCAGGTGTGCGCGAAAACGGTTACGAGCTTTCTCGAACGCGCTGGTGGCGAATTCGCTCCGGTGAGTCGCCTGACACCGCCCCCAAAGAAGCTCTGGTCGCGATGGCCAAATTCTTCAAGGTGGAACCCGCATACCTAACCGATGAATCCGGAGAACTCCCGGAACGGATAGAGCGGGAGCTGCAGCTCCTCAAGAAGATGCGCCGGAACAAGCTGAAGAATATCGCGGCCCGGACTCTCGGCGATATCGACATTAGGACGCTCGAGGCGATCAACGCACTCTTGGACGAAATTGATTCCTACGAAAGCGACGACCCTGGACACGCTTGAACCATGGTTGAAACATGTTTCAGTCCTGCTATCGTGGTCAGGTGCCCACAACGATGAGTTTTACGAACCGCGAACGAGCGCCAGCTGGCCCTCGGCCCCGGTTGAGACAGTCGCGGTTACGCACCTACGACATAGCTGGCATACTGCTTAGTCAACTCCCGGACCCGCGCGGATTGCACGACATAGACAACGTCCTTGCCGTGCCGCATACCTGCCGGAGGATCGGTGAGTACCAAACCTGCCTGAGCGAGAATATCGAGGTGTCGATTCAGGCTGGGTCGGCTGATATCCACAGCAGCCTGCAGGCGCCCAATGGTCGACGGGCCGAGCATCGACAGGCGACGCAGAATCTCTACCCTGGCCCGATTGCCCATGAGGCCGATTGCCTCCTCGACTTCGGGCGGCAGTATTGGTCGAATCAGGCTTGGCATAGTTCCATCTTGTCTGAGGCCGTGGAGAATCACTGTCCTTTGTGCGGCCCCACTCTATTACTAAAACATAGAGTTCAAAGCGATCCGTCTCTGTGGCTCTCATGAAGTCGAAGGTCTCCTGGGTGGCCAAGCTGGACGCCCCTGGCGGGCAGGTGCGGGTACTGAATGAGCTTATGGAATTGATGGATGAGCGCGAGTTCCTTGAGGGACGCGCTGCTTGCGTTACCTATGAGGCTGAGCTCGCCCGCCGGACAGGGCTGGGCGACTCCATGGAAGGTGTCCTCAAAGACCTGATCGGCATCGGCCTGCTGACCTCCCACAAGGCCGCCGAGGTCTTTGTAGCTAAGCGCCTGGGATTGGTTTTCCGTCTCCGCCGACCCGATGTTGTCCTGGCCGTTGAATCTGCTGGCCCTCTGTGGATGGCTAATTCCTGGGTCCGCCGCGGCAGCCGATGGCAGATCTAGTGACCCTCCGAGGTATGGCTGTTGCAACTGGGACCGCAGTGGCTTTGGCGCTGGGTTTCGTTGTCGTGGTCCTGGACGACGGCGGAACACCGGCGCAGGCCGCCTCGGCGTGCGTAGCTCCGGGCACCCGGGCGACGTCATCTGCTGCGCCTGTTGCGGGCAGTCCGGTGGCTGGGTTCGATGCGGAGCAGATGAAGAACGCCGCGGCGATCATGAAAGCGGCCTCGGATCTGGGTCTTCCGGTCGCGGCTCAGTTGATGGGTGTTCAGGCGTCCATTGGTGAGTCCACGCTGCGTGTCATGGATTTCGGTGACGGCGCCGGCCCGGATTCCCGCGGTTTGTTCCAGCAGCGCGCCAACGGGGCGTGGGGTTCCTACGAAGACCGCATGGATCCTCACATCAGCTCTACGAACTTCTTCAAGGCGTTGCAGCGTTTGGAGGGCTGGGAGTCGCTGGAGCCTACGATCGCTATCCACCGGGCACAGCGGAACTCCGATCCGAACCATTACACCCAGTTCCGTCCCAAGGCTACGGAAATCGTTAAAGCCCTCGGAGGCGAAGCAGTTGCCCTGGTGGATCCTTCGGGCGTGTGCCCCGCCGCCGGTAACGAGGTCGGTGGGGACCTGGCCGGTAAGTGGGTCAGGCCGATGGCTGACGCGATCAACACCAGCGGCTATGGGACGCGTGCAGCTCCGGCGGGTACGGCTGGGGGAGTGCTGGCCAATTTCCACTACGGGATCGATTTCGCCACTCCAGGCCATGCCGGAACCATCGTCGCCATTACGGACATGAAAATCGTGAAGGTCCGGAATCTCGATGGCCTCTTCGGCACGGGCGTGACGGGCCAGACCACGGACGGCAAGCTCACGGTCGGCATGTATCACATGGAGGCTGGCTCGGTCCGGGTCAAGGAGGGCGACACCGTTGCCGCCGGGACCCCGCTGGGCACAGAGGGCGCGACCGGCAATGTCACCGGCCGGCACCTGCACATGGAGTTTTTTGCCGGGGCGCTCCCGAATCCGATGATCCCCATCAACGCCACCATCGATCCGACACCGATCCTCAAAGAGAAAGGCATCCTCTGATGCGTAGACTCGCGGTTTTCCCGGCCCTCATGGCTGGCACGCTCCTGCTGGCTGGCTGTGGTGGCGAACCAGCCTCAAACACTGCCGGCGCGGCCCCTGCCGCGTCCGAGACAGCTACCACGGGCGGTGGAGAGGCCACCGGCGGGCACTCGGTCGACGACGGCCACGACCACTCCATGGAGCAGTATCACGGCCCTAACGTCACGTGGGATGCCAACGCTGAGATCAAGGTCAAAGAGACCGCGGCGAAGGCCATGAAGCTCTTCGGCCGCCCGGACGTGCCTGAGACGAAGTGGTTTTCCGATCTGGAGCCACTGTTGGCTGCCGAATACGCCGAAGATGCCAGGTACATCGACCAGGCCCGGGTGCCGATCACCACGATCACGGACGGCCCCTCGATCAGCCGTGAGGCAGAGAACCCGATGACCGTTACGGCGTCCTTCTACACCAACGACGGCCCCTGGGACATGATGCTGCACCGCATGGGCCAGGACGATCCCTGGCTTGTGACCTCCATCAGCTCAAAGGCCAGCCAGTGAACGGGCACCACGGCGTGAGCCTTGACGAGTTCGGCAAAGCACCGCTGTTCACGGACCCGCTGGCCCCGCCCGAAACATCCACCAGCACGGCAGCCCCAAGGGATGGCGGGCCCGGCCCGGTCCTGTTCCTGGACGCACTGTCCCTCCCGCCCACGCATGTTTCCCGAAGTGGGCACACCACGAGTGAAAGGAAGAATTCATGAGTACCAACTGGTCAGGTGCGGAGCGAAAGTCCCGTGCCCCTGTCAGCCTTCTCGATCCCACAGAAACAGCCTCTGACGACACTGCACAGGAGCCTCCTGAGCCTGTGATCAGCGCTGTCCCGGACGCGGAGGCGATTCGGCCTGCTCAGCCGTCCAGGGAGCCAGCGCAGGCGGCGGCTGAGGAGCCCTCTGCTGAGGGAGAGCACGGCCCCCTGGTCAGTGGCCGCCGCAGCGCATCGGTGCTGCGAAAGGAAAATGTCAACGACCAGCTGCCGCCAGCTACCGGCTGGCAGGCGTTCCTGCGGGCGATCACCTTCGGCATGGTCAAGCCCAAGGTCGGCGCAGCCGAACTGGCACGCCGGACGGATCTGTCCGCGATCCAGCGCGTGTACTCGCGCCCGATGCAGATCATGGTCGCCCAGCCCCTGGGCGGGGTCGGTAAAACCACCTGCAGCGTCGGGATCGGCTCCACATTCGGGATCCACTCGGGCCAGCACGCCATCGTGTGGGATATCAACGAAATGATGGGCACCCTCGGCGTCCGGACCAACGCGAACGAGTCCACCCGCACCGTGTGGGATCTGCTGAATGTGTTGGCGAAGTTCGAAACCATCTCCGCCCGCAAGGGTGACTTCACCTACTACACGCGGCATCAGGGCAAGAACCAGTTCTCCGTCCTGGCCTCGGACGAAGATCCGGACCGGATGAAGTCCATCGGAGCGGATGAGTTCAACCGGATCCACACCGTGGTCAGCCGGTTTTACGACACGATCATTGTGGATACGGGCAACAACACCCGCTCCGCAAACTGGCTGGCCTCCATCGAGGTTACGGACCAGCTCGTGATCCCCACAACGCTCAAACGCAATGCCGTTGTCTCAGCGCTTCGCATGATCGAGCAGCTCGAATCCATGACCGAACGCACCGCCAACACCCACTACAAGAACCTGGTCGATAACGCCGTTGTCATTGTCACTCAAGGCGGCGGGGCCAAGGTCTCGGCCGCAGAGCAGGCGGACCTACGCGAAAAGCTCGGTTCCGCTGTTCGGACGATCATCGACATTCCCTATGACGGTGCCCTGGACACCGGCTCGATCATCGACTGGCAGCTGGTCGGGGATCCCGCCCGCCGCGCCTTCGAACGTGCCACGGCCGAAATCGCCGCCGGCCTGCTCGAGGTAGACAACCGCCCCAACTCCACTCACACCACCAGCTGATAGGACCACTCATCATGCTCAGCAACATCCTGACCAAAATCACCATCGCAACCGCCCCGGACAACCCCCTGGACGGCGTTACACCCAGCATTGACGTGTTCGGTATCGAGTTCAAAGGCGCCATTCAGCTCGTCATGGGCGGCCTGTGGGCGTTGGCACTGCTGGGAGTCACGGCAGCGTTCATCTGGAACCTTGCCGAGTGGGGCATCGCACGCAAGGGCGGACGCGTGGACGATATCTCCGATGGTGCAACCGGTGCCAAACGCAGCGGTATCGCCTTCGGCTGCGTCGCTAGTGTCAGTGTCATCCTCGGAGCGTTCCTGGCCGTGGCAGGCGCAGCAGGAGCCTAGCCAAAGCCTGGAGCCCGTCATTGGGCTCCAGCTGGCGTCTCGCCAAACTTCGGACACTGAATGGAATGCGACTCATGAAAAAGAACTGGAAAGCCCTGGTGGCCATCGCCGCGGTGATGATCATCGTGGCAGTTGCCGTGGTGCTCATCAACCTCCGGCCAAGTGACCAGGCTGTACAGCCCGAACCAAGTGCCGACAACGGCATGGTGGCCGGCAAGTTCGGTTTCCCCGTCTCCAAAATCAACATCGAAGAGGGCGGCACCAAGACCGCCGATGACGGCAGGACCCCCATCGGATACAACGGCACCTGCGACTCCGCCGCCCAGGCCGCCGCCAACTACACACCGGCGCTCTTCAATGTGAACGCCAAAACGTGGGAGGCCCAGAAAGCCACTCTGAATTCCCTCGCGATTCCTGGTTCGTGGACCAAGGACGCAACCCTGTTGGGCGACACCTGGGCCGATGCTGCCGCAAAGGGAAACCTTTCAAGCTTTGACGGGGGTTGGCTCGATGAGGTCAACGTGAGCGCCGGCGGCCTTTACCGGATGGTCTCCTGCGAGCCAAAGAAGAGCGCACTGGTGCAGGTGGTTTACGGAGGCCGCAGAGTCGGCGACACACTGCCTGGTGGATATTTTGGCACCGCATCCGTGGAACTGACGTGGAAGGACGACTGGAAAATATCCAACACGCTGACTCGGATTGATGACACCGAGTTCAAGCAACGGCTGAAAGACGAAGGCCCGGCTGGTGGTGTTGGGGGCACCCCCACTGGGAACATGCCGAGGCTTGATGACTCCTTGGTGGCGCGGTATTTCGAAGACCTAAGCAAGGAAGGGTGGGTCGAATATGCGAACGCTACGCGCTAGCACCCGCCTGCGGCTCGCGGCCGCGATCCTGGCGCTGTTCCTGGGCGTCGGCGTTGTCACCGCGGGAGCTGCCCAGGCAACAAACGAAGTCAACGCATCCGAGAAGCTGAATGCGGATCAGCTCAAACGTCTGGCCGGATTACCTCCTTCTGAACGGGACGGCATTCGGGACCGGTTGAATCAGAAGCTTGCCGAGGGTGCCTGTGCACCTCAATTCCTTGGTGCAACGATGATCGGGCAGGACTGCGACGGCATGGCCTCCAGGGCTTTCAACAGCTTCCTGACCACACCGGAACAATCCCTCGACTACAAACCAGAGTCCAGCCAAGGCCAGTTCTGCGCTGCCCTGGCCCAGGAAGGGGCCAACCGGGCAGCCCTGGGCGTCTGTGCTGTCTCGACGGCATGGAAAGAATTTTCACCCCTCGCCGGCGTTGCATTGCGCACGGCGGTTGGCATGCAGCCTGGCGGACAGTTTGTTCTGGGTGCAGTGGACACGGTCGCGTTCATTGCCAACGCCAAGGACGGGTTTGAGAAGTTCGCCAACTCGACTAAGGAAGCCGGCGTCACAGCCACGAACGAGGTTCTGATGAACCTTCTGAGGGTCTCCGAGTTCCAGGTTGATGATGCGTTTAGGGACATGTGGGGGATTTTTTCGGGGATCGGCATCGTGATCCTGGCGTTGATGTATTTCAAGCTGTTCAAGGACCTCTCGGACGAGAAGATCGACTTCGATACGGTGCGGCAGTCGTTGTTCTGGTTCGGGCCGCTGTCGATTCTGTTGGCGATCTTCGGTCCGGCGCTGGCGTATGTGGGTAATAACGCGCTGATGGGCCTCACCGGGGCCATTAGCCCGTGGACCTCGAACCAGATCATGGATTTCGCGACCACGATTTCCCGGTTCGCCTCTTACGAGTCCACCGGCGTGTTCGGCCCGCTGGCCGCGGTTCTGCTGTTCGGCCTGTTGTTTATCGGGGCGTGGGCGCTGCTGGGGTTGTTCGCTCTCCAGCCGCTGGCCCTGTATCTGCTGGGTGTGGGTTTGGCTTTGATGATCGGTTTCATGATCCACCCGCAGTACCGTGCACGCGTGGCTAAGACCGGGTCGCTGTGGCTTGGTATTGCACTGTCCAAGCCGTTGATCCTCCTGCTGATGGGTGCTTTGTTCAGCTTCATCAGTAACCGCCCCGCGTTCCAGGGGGAGGGAACGGATGACGCACTGATCAACGCATCGTCGGTGTTCATTGCAGCGGCGGCCATGGTGGTGCTGGCGTTCTCGCCGGCCCTGTTGTTCAAGTTCGTACCGATCCTGCCGTCCTCGGCGACCAGCCTGGGAGCTAACCGCCCCTCGATCGCTGGCGCTGCCATGGTCGCCGGCGCGGGCGCTGCCATGAGCTCCATGATCCGCAAACGCCGGACAGCACAGAACCAGTCCGGCCCCGGCGGAAGCAACCACCCCGGCGGGTCCTCACGGTCCGGTCCGACCAGCCCGGACGGCGGTACGGCCGCTGCCGGTGCCGGTGTCGGCGCCGGCGGTCAGCGCGGTTCCGGCGCAGCCGCACGGCAGAGCTCTGCCGCCCAGGGATCCGGAGACGAACCGGCACCGGATACCCGCACCCTCGGCGAGATGCAGCGCGATGACCGGTCGGGCACTGCCTCAGGAAAGGCGGCTCAGTCCTTGCGCGGTGGTGCTGCAGCTGTCGGCCGAGGCACGGCAGCGGTGACGCGGGGCTCCGCGAAGATCGCCGCCGGCGGGGCGACAGCGTTCCTGCTCGCAGGCCGGGAGAGCGCACGACAGGCCGCGATGCGCGGCCGCCAGGGCGTCAACTCAATGGCACCCGATACCGACCACATCAGTGGCCGGTAAGCAGTACAAAAGCCAAGGGAGTAGGCAATCATGGGAAGAATGGTCGTTGTCGGCGGTGAGGTCTCACGCCGTGGCCTGTTCGGTGGGAACAGGACCGGACCGGAATGGATTGGCCTAAGCATTTCGGTCGGTCTTGGCGTCCTCGCCATTGCCGCCTCAGCGGCAATGATCTGGGTGGGACTCCTGATCGCGGCCGTCGTGGTCTTTGCCGGGGTAGCCCTGACGACACCAAGCAAAATGACCGGACACCGCTCCCTGGGCGCCCTCTACGTCGAGGCCAGGCATCAGCGGGCACGGAAGAAGAACAAGACCGCAACGTTCGTTCCCGTGAAATTCCGGGACCAGACGCGAATGGTTAAGGCAGGCAAGGCCGACCGTGCCCAGGCAGACGAGAACGGCATGATCGAGGTCCCGGTCCGGCACAAGAACAATGTCCCGCTCATGGTCGGGGACGTGCGCGCCTTCACCGTCATAACCCCGGGCGGGCCCATGACAGTGTTCCGGCACCAGGGCGCCATCAAAGTCCCGTACTACACCGTCACCGTCGAGGTCATGGGCTCCTCCTCCGGTATCCGCGAGGAAACCCGGGAGGATTCCGCCTACGTGGCCAGGGGCCAGTTCCTGGCACGTCTGGCCCGCCGGCAGTCCCTGGTCACGCACGTGCAGTCGCTCTCCCGTGCGGTGCCGATGGACTCCACGGATCACCTGATCTGGATCAGGGACCGCCAGGCCCCGGGAGTGAAGAAGATTCTGCTGGCCTCCTACGGGGATCTGGTGCAAACACTCCAGTCCCGCTCTGAACAACACCGGACCTACGAAACGTTCCGGATTCCCAAGTCCGCCACCCTGTCACTGAAAGCAGACAAGCTCGGAGCTGGTGACACCGGGCTCGGCCTGGCGATCTATCAGGAGATTCGTTCGGCCCTGTCCCAGGCGCAAATGATGGGCTCCATTCAGGACTACCGGACCCTGGGACCAGGACAGATAGCCGGGTTGCTGCGACATTTACAGGACCCCGATTACGACATCGACGACTACGAAGGCGCTGACCTGGCCGACTGCTGGCAGCACCTGGACGGGGAAAGCTCTGAATCCTCAGTGGTGGTCAACGGCCGCTGGCATACCCGCACCGGATACGTCCCGGCCTCAGCGTTCAGCCCCGAAGCCGTCCCGGTCTCGGCGCTCCAGGCGCTGGTCAGCGGTATCCAGCCGGCGGTCGTGCATTCCGTGTCCATGGTCATGGAACTGGAGGATGCCCGCAAAGCACGAGGCAAGGCCCGCACGGACGCCGCCATGGATATCGCCAAGGACAACGACGTCCGCAAATCCGGGAAACTCTCTGACGGTTCCGAAGAGGTGTTGATGGGCGCCTCCCGGCAGCGGCTCCTTGACCTGCGGCCCGGCTCCGGTCACCACGGAGCCTCCTACGCCCTCTACATCTCCTACTCCGTCGAATCAGAAGATGAGCTGCTGGCCACCGCTGACCTGATCGAGGCGGCCGCCGCGGACGCCGGGATCGAATTCATTGACTGGATGGATCACCGCAACGATCTGGCCCTGATCACCACCATGCCTTTCACGAGAGGAATCCGATGAACACGCAAAAACTCATCAAAGGCCTGAGGATGCCCTGGGCCCTGACCCCCACATCCCGCCGCGCACGGGCCTCCCAGCACAACGCGGCAGCGGCGGCCACCGAAGATGCCCTCGCGGCCAAACGCCGGTCCAGCTCCACGAAAAAGGCAGACCAGAAAAGGGACAGCCTCCGCCAGAGGGCAGAAGCGCAGGCGGCCGCATCCACCCACTGGCACCATGAGCGCAGACACGTCCGCGCCTCACAGCTAGGGTTCTACGACCCTGCCGCACCTGGCGTGTTGTCCTCCACCCGGCAGATGGAATTTTCACACATGGCCATCGCCTCCCCACCCACCTCACACCGCGGGTTGGCGTTCGGGATCGACGCCGGCTCCGGGTGGATGATCGTCCACGATCCCTTCACGTCCTACGGCAACGAGCTCGAATCCCCGAACGTCTGCTTCATCGGAGACCTCGGCCAAGGCAAGTCCTCGGGCATCAAAACCTGGGCGGTCCTGCGTCAGCTGATCCTCGGCCGCCGCGTCGTAGTGATCGATAAGAAATACCAGCTGGACCAGAACGGCGGCGAATACACCTCCCTGGCCGAACGGCTGGACATTACTCCGGTGAAGTTCATGGTCGGCGGGGGAGGGGCAAGGATCAACATCCTGGACCCCCGGATCGCAGCCCGCCTCCACGAAGACAACCACGACGACACAGCACTCTCCACCCCGGCAGGACAGTCCATGCTCGTCCGCGCCGTCGTGGAAGAGGCCCTAGGCCGGCCGCTGCTGCCCAAGGAAGGCAAAGCCGTCCGCATGGCCCACAAGCAGGCGCTGCGGGCCGCAGCGGCCGCCGGGGAAATCGCGCACGTCCGGCACGTGCTCACCGCGCTGTACTCACCGGACAAGGACACCGCAGAAGCCTCAAACCTGACGGTAGAGGAACTGCGCCAGTGGGGCCAGGACCCCGCATTCGAACTCGAACGCATGATTGAAGACGACCTGGCCGGCCTGATCGACGGTCCAACCAGCGAGGAAATCACCCTCAACGCAGGCCTGACCGTCTTTGACGTGTCCCTGCTCCCGGAAGACGGTCCGGCACTGGCCATCGTCATGACGATCATCAACACCTGGCTGGCGAACACCCTCTACCGCCAGACCGAACCGGTCCCCACGGTCCTGGTCATCGAGGAAGCCTGGCACACCGTCCAGGGCTCGGTCGCGAAGGTCACCCGACGGAACACCAAACTTTCCCGCGCCCTGTCCCTTTCATGCATGTTCGCCTTCCACCACATCTCCGACATTCCCGAAGACAGCCCCGCCATCGCCATGCTCAAAGAATGCGGCACCGTCCTGCTGTACAAGCAGCAAAAATCCGATGACGCCTGGGCGTGTGAGCGGATGTTCAACCTCCCGTCAGGGTCCGCGGCCGACATCTCATCCCTGACCAAAGGCACCTGCATGATGCGGATCGGAGCCAAGGACCCCTTCATCGCCATCCACGTCCGCAGCGCCCTCGAAATCGAACTGACCGACACGGACAAAGCCATGAAATCCACCGCAACACTGAACGACGTAGAGGCCAGCGCACACGAGGAAGCAGCATGAGCACCGGCAAGGGCATGTCCACAGACTCGGTCATGAAGATCGGCCTGGCCATCATCATTGGCGTCCTGATCGTCCTGGGATGGGTGTCCGCTTTCCTTGGTGAGCTGATCACGCCGACCGGGATGCCGTGGACGGACTTTGAAGCGCTCTGGGCGAAGATCAAGGCCGGCGAATTCGCCTGGCCCGGCGCAGCCACCTGGATTCTCGCCGTCCTGGCCATCCTGTCCATCGTCGGGGCGGCATTCCTCAGCGCGAAGTTTGGCTCCACACGCCATCGCGATGATGGCCTGCCCAGCTACAAGGACCTGGAAAAGCGGATGGGCAAGAAAGCTGCCCTGGCCAAAGCCAAGCAGTCCCTGGAACTCCCTGCGGAGGCCACCGAGGATGAGATGATCGTCGCGCTGTGCAAGCTCGACGGGCAGACTCTTTACGTCCAGCACGAGGATTCGATGTGGGTGTTCGCCCCGCAGCGCTCCGGCAAAACCCTGTTCCTGGCCGTCGGCATCGTCCTGGACGCACCAGGTGCCGTCATCGCCACCTCCACCAAAAATGACCTGCCGATGCTCACCGCCGTTGCGCGACAGCGCAAGGGTGAGGTTTCCGTGTTCGACCTCCAGGACATTTCCGGCTGGGACAACAAAGTGCGCTGGAACGTCATCGACGGGTGCGAGGACCCCGACGAAGCCCTGGCCCGCGGGAAGGCCTGGGCCGGCGCCCAACCCATGGGGGACGTCAAAAACGGGGACTTCTTCAACTCCAAAGCAGCCGCCGTCCTCGGCCGGTTCCTTCACGCAGCAGCGCTGGGCGGGAAAAGTGTCGAGGACATTGTGAAGTGGACCAACAACTTCTCCAACACCGAACCGCTGGATATCCTCCGCCGGCACAACGCACCCGCAGCGTTCACCTCCCGGCTGCAGGCGCTGATTTCCTCACGCGCCGGTGAGACCGTGGACTCCATCCAGGAAACCCTCGCGGGCCTGCTCGAACCGTTGTCCTCTCCCAAAGCAATGCACATCCTGAGCCCGCGCAAGTGCGAAGGATTCACCATGGAGAAGTTCCTTGAGAAGCCGAACACCATGTACCTGCTCACCGACGGGGAACGTTCGCCGGTGGCACCACTGGTGGCCATGTTCGCTGACTTCATGTTCCGCAAGGCCCAGCGCATCTCCCAAGGCGCGCCAGGGGGCCGGCTGTGGCCGGTCCTGACCATGGTCCTGGACGAGGCACCGAACGTTGCCGCCATCCCGGACATGGCCGGCGCGCTCTCAGACTCCGGTGGCCGCGGGATCCGCATCATCGGATTCAGCCAGTCCTTTGCCCAGAACCGTCAACGGTGGGGTGCTGAGGCCGCCACGGCCATCCGTGGAACGTCCTCGATCCGGCTGTTCCTGCCTGGCCTGGAAGAACTCGATGAACTCGACAAGATCGCCCGTGCCGCGGGAACCACCCGGCACCAGCGGGTTTCGACCTCCCATGGCAGGAACGGGTCCTCACGGACCACCAGTGAGGAAGAACGTCCGGTTATCCGCGGCTACGAGATTCAGCAACTGCCCGTGGGGGAGGCCTTCATGCATTACAGCAACGTGGCCCCGGCCCGCGTGAAGCTCACCCCTTGGTGGGAACGTCCCGACGCCGACCAGATCACCAAAGACAAGAAAGCGGCGCAGTCACTCAAGGAAGCGAACGCAGCCAACCAATACCAGCACGACCAGCTCACTGAAGCCGCCGTCGCCGGCGGCACAGCAGGGGATAAGGCATGATCACCACACCTGAGGAAGGGGCCGGTGTTGAGGTTCCTTCCGTGGAAGATATCGTCCTGTCCCACGTCGGCCAGATAGGTGCCCTCCAGGAGGGCATGCAGGCCCTGGTGGAGATGATGGACGATCTTCTTGCTGTCCCGCCCAAGAACAAACCTGCGCCCTGGAACTGGAAAGAGCTGACCGGACCCGACGCCGCGAAGCTGATGGAGGCTCTGGGCGCCTGGGTGGACTGGATCAACGAACGCTACGGTGTCACGGACAATTCCCGGATCCTCGGGTGCTGGTACCTCCATACAGCCGTCGTTGAAGAACTCACGGCCGCATGGGTGGCATGGCAGGCCGCATACTACGGTCACAAGAATGCAGTGACGGACGCGGCCACCTGGCACGACGGAACATTTTGGCCCATGCTCGAACGCATCAGGTCCAAACCCTGGGGCTTTAGTGAGTGCATCAACGAAGGAAGCCACGTCGATCACCGGCCCTCCTTCAGGCCATCAACCGATCCCGGTTTCTTCGACTTCCTTGCCGAACTGGGAGCGACAGCAGCAACCGGATAGACCGCAGCACAAAGGGCGGCTCATCGAAGCCAAGCACCGGGGCAGGGCGTACCCGCTAACAGATGTCAGATTGGAATCTAGGACTGCTCATCAGGAGGCTGCAGGAAACACCTTTCGGACCCTATCCTGACGGTGTTTGAGTGGAAGCCTGACGCCTAACTGGGGTGTACATAAAACTGGCTGTGGTGCCGGGCTGCATGTGCCGCTCTAGCGCTTGTGGGTAATCCTGCTTAGGTTGGGGCAGGGTGTCAGTCCGGCATCAGCCATAGTCATGAGAAAGCCAGCATCGAGATTGGGCGTGGGAAGTTTTTCTGCGCTTGCGCCGCAAAAGGCCGGGCAGCGCCGTTCGCATCCGATTTCCCAAATCGTAGACCTTAGTCCGGATGGCGCGCCGTTAGGCGCAGATGATTGCTGCAGGCGACGGAAGGAGGACGTTGATGGTCAGCGAACTCCGTGGCTATGCGCCAGGGCAATGGCTTCTGTGCGCGAACTGACACTGAGCTTTTTGAAGAGGTTACGCACGTGGAACTTGACTGTGTTTTCGCTGATATTGAGCGCCAATGCGATGCTTCGGTTCCGTTGACCTGCCGCCAAGTGTTGAAGGACTTCAAGTTCACGTGCAGCCAGATTCCAGCCCGTGACGTCCCCTATCGGGCCAGTCGGGGCGTCCAATGGGAGCGTAACCGAAACGTCGGCGCCCCATCCTGGCATGACGTCAATCTGCATATTTCCGGAAAGGGCCTGAACGCGTCGCTCTAAGCGGCCGATAGTGGTCGCGTCGGCCGAAAGTGCGCCTTGCCCGTCGTCGCGGACATTGACCAGGAGGTTATCCCCGTCGCAGTCCCACTGCGCACGGATCCTCCTGACTTCCGGTTGTTCCATCATGGCCAGAACCAGTCCGCGGACGACTGCTCGTGCCGCATGAGCGACTTCGCCCGGCAGCGCCCTCCCGTTCAGCGGTGGCTCAATGAACTGAACATTAACGCCGCTGAAACGGGTCAACGGGCGCAGGTCCTCTTGGAGTCGTCCAAAGGCCATGGCGACGGGTTCTTCAACCAGGTCTGTGGTGCGGTCGCTGACAGTGCGAAGGGCCACGAGAGCTCTGGCCGTCAGGTCGCTGACGGTCGAGCGCGCTGAGGCGTCATCAAGGGATGACGCGCGCAGTGCCGCCAGCAGCGTTTCTAGTGTGGTGGAATGCATGTCCACGAGTTCTGCTGTCACCCGGACACGTTCCGTGGAGGCTGCCCGTGATTCCATCAGATAGGACGGTGGCGCGTCAGCGACTTTCTCTTGTATTCGCCGCGCCGCGATCTGCCACAGGTATTCCACCAATGCCACGGGCGATCCTTGTGCAGAATCTGCTTCAACTGGATTGGGTTCGGTGATGACGAGGAGCGCGTTACTTGGCGCGAACTTGATGGCGAGCACCCTTCGCGGCGTACCGGCTACCTCTGCATCCCCCTGCCATGGGCCATCGTTGTGAAGGGAGGCCCGCAGTCGTTCCAGCTCTGCGATGGAAACCCTTGAAATGATGACGTCGTCACCGGCTTTTTTCTGCGGACGGCCAGTACAGTCTTCGGTGAAAATGACCAGTGCGCTACTCCACACATAAGGGGATAAGGCGTCGCGGAGCCGCTCCGCAATCTGAGTCAGGGGAGCGTCAGCCAAAGCTGAGACTGCCTGCAGAAACGTGCCCTGCACATCTGGAAGTGTCATCACCGCCGCCGTTTCCTGGTGTTCTACGAGAGCGCTCATCCATACAGCCTAGCCAGTCGTGGACCGAGCGACTATCCGAAAGGGTAGTTAGAACCGTCACAAAACAGCGTTATGCCCATCCATTCGATCAGGGAAGATGGACATAAGTTCGGATAGAAATCCGAACTAGCCACCGGCTGGCAAAGGATCGAATCGAAGGATACAAATCGTGAGCCCGACATCCACCGCCCCAACCGCCTTGGAAGAGACGGCAAGGTCCCTGGCACAGAACTTGACCCTGGTCAGGGACGAAATCGCTGCAACGGTTGCCGGGATTGACCGCACTCAGCTGGCTTCTCTGGCCTCCCTCGTTGAAAAGGCTGACCGGATTTTCGTCGCCGGAGCTGGCCGCAGCGGCCTGGTGCTTCGAATGACGGCCATGAGGCTGATGCACCTAGGTCACACCGTGTACGTCGCCGGTGATACCACGACCCCGGCGATCTCCTCTGGAGACCTCCTTCTCGTTGCGTCCGGTTCCGGAACCACGTCCGGTGTGGTCAAAGCAGCGGAGACCGCAGCCAAGGCGGGTGCGCGAATTTCCGCGTTCACCACCAACCAGGGATCACCGCTGGCGAACCTGTGCGACGCATTGGTGATCATTCCTGCTGCGCAGAAGACGGATCATGGATCCGCTCTTTCGCGCCAGTACTCGGGAAGCCTTTTCGAACAGGTCCTGTTCCTCGCTACGGAATCCGTCTTCCAGACGCTCTGGAATAAGACCGACGAACAGGCCGAGCAACTCTGGCTGAGGCACGCAAACCTCGAATAGACCGCTTAATTTTCAACTCACCGCGTTTCACTACAGAAAGAAACAACACCATGAAACTTCAGGTTGCTATGGATCTCCTCACCGTCGAAGATGCCCTCGAACTTGCCGGCAAGGTTGCCGAATATGTCGACATCATCGAACTTGGGACGCCTCTGATCAAGGCCGCTGGCCTCTCCGCTGTCACTGCAGTGAAGGAAGCGCACCCGGACAAGATCGTCTTCGCGGACATGAAGACGATGGACGCCGGAGAGTTGGAAGCCGAGATTGCTTTCAAAGCTGGCGCAGACCTCGTCTCGGTGCTCGGAAGCGCTGATGACTCCACCATCGCGGGCGCCGTCAAGGCAGCAAAGGCCCACAATAAGGGCATCGTTGTTGACCTTATTGGTGTTCCCAATAAGGTGGCCCGCGCCAAGGAAGCCCGGGCCCTCGGCGCCAAGTTCGTCGAGTTCCACGCCGGCCTCGATGAGCAGGCACAGCCGGGCTACGACCTGAATGGTCTGCTCCACGCCGGTGAAGAAGCCAAAGTCCCGTTCTCCGTGGCCGGTGGTGTCAACGCATCCACAATCCAGGCAGTGCAGCGCTCCGGCGCTGATGTTGCAGTTGCCGGCAGCGCCATCTACAGTGCCGCCGACCCCGCCCTGGCTGCAAAGGAACTCAAGGCAGCTATCGCCTAAGTACCGTCAATTTTCTGCGCGCTGCGGCGGTCGACCCTTGGGCGGCCGCCGCCGCCGTGTTTGCGTGGCAGCAGAAACTACGTCTTTCATGATGATGCTCTCTGTGGTGGCTGGAAGGGAAATTTCATGAGTCGACAATCGCAAATTGTTTCGGATGTTCGTGCAAGACCGCCCGGGATGTACCGACAGTGGAGTTTTTTCAAACCGGGGGATCGGGTTGAAATCTGGGCCGAGAATTTGTTCCTTTTTTCCGCACGTGTGGATGACCGCACCGATGATGGAGAGGTTCTATGGGTCATCGAAGAACGCACCGGCATGCGCCGCCTGTTCCTTCGAAGCGACGGGGTCACTCTGTACCCCGCTTAGGTATCGGCGGCGTGCTGGAGGCCTGCCGGGCGTGTATCCGCGAGTGCTAATCCGAATTATGCGAAAGCGTTCAGGTATGCCGAGCACAGCAAGCGAACAGGTGGCAGTAGTAGTAACTGTGAGGAGGCATCTTCGGGATTTGCTGACCGGCGCAGAGGCAGCCATTATCCGGTTGCCTCTGCTCAAAGTACCGTCCGGATTCTTATCACCCGGCCTGATCCACGCCGTTACACGGTCGCGCTGAGTCGACCCTGTCCCCTTTGGCGAAACGCACGAGCACTCGCACTCCTGACCTATCAAAACGAATAAAGAAAGCACCATGCACACGCACCTTGAACAGCGCCGTCGCCTGGGCCGTAATCCGCTCCGGGATCCGCGTGACCGTCGTCTGAACCGGATTGCCGGTCCGTCCTCGTTGGTGCTCTTTGGAGTGACCGGTGACCTCGCCCGAAAGAAGCTCATGCCGGCCGTGTATGACCTCGCGAACCGGGGGCTGTTGCCGCCGAGTTTCGCGTTGGTCGGTTTCGGCCGCCGTCCGTGGACTGATGCGGAGTTCGCGGCCGAGGTGAAGGCTTCGGTGCAGGCGTACTCACGGACTTCGTTTGATGAGGCGGTGTGGAACCAGCTCGCTGAGGGGATCCGCTTTGTCCAGGGCGAGTTCGACGACGATGACGCCTTCGAGCGGCTCGGTGAGGTCATCGATGAGCTCGATGAGCAGCGCGGAACGCGCGGGAATCACGCGTTCTACCTCTCGATCCCGCCGAAGGCCTTCGAGCAGGTTTGCCGTCAGCTGTCCAAGCACGGCCTCGCGCAGGCCGATGGGGACAAGTGGCGGCGGGTGGTGATTGAGAAGCCGTTCGGGCATGACCTTGAGTCGGCCCGGCAGTTGAACGACATTGTGGAGTCGGTGTTCCCGCCGGACGCGGTGTTCCGGATCGATCACTACCTGGGCAAGGAGACGGTCCAGAACATCCTGGCGCTGCGTTTCGCGAACCAGCTGTTCGAACCGTTGTGGAACGCGAACTACGTGGACCACGTCCAGATCACCATGGCCGAGGACATCGGCACGGGCGGCCGGGCCGGGTATTACGACGGTGTGGGCGCGGCCCGCGATGTTATCCAGAACCACCTCCTGCAGCTGCTGGCCCTGACCGCGATGGAGGAGCCCATTTCCTTCAACGCCGATGACCTGCGCGCGGAGAAGGAAAAGGTCCTCGCCGCGGTCAAGCTCCCGGACGATCTCTCTACCCATTCAGCGCGCGGGCAGTTCGCCGGCGGCTGGCAGGGCGGGGAACAGGTCCAGGGCTACCTGGAGGAAGAGGGCATCCCGGCCGATTCGAAAACCGAAACCTTCGCGGCGATCCGGGTGGACATCCATACCCGGCGCTGGTCCGGTGTGCCGTTCTACCTGCGTGCCGGCAAGCGCCTGGGCCGGCGCGTGACCGAAATCGCTGTGGTGTTCAAGCGGGCCCCGAACCTGCTGTTCCGTGACCACGGTGAGGATGACTTCGGCCAGAACGCCGTGGTGATCCGGGTCCAACCCGATGAGGGCGCCACGATCCGGTTCGGGTCCAAGGTCCCGGGCACGCAGATGGAAGTCCGGGACGTGACCATGGACTTCGGCTACGGGCACTCCTTCACCGAGTCCAGCCCCGAAGCCTACGAACGTTTGATCCTGGATGTGCTCCTGGGCGAGCCGCCGTTGTTCCCGCGGCACGCCGAGGTGGAGCTGTCCTGGAAGATCCTGGACCCGTTTGAAGATTACTGGGCCGGGTTGGCTGAGCAGCCGGAGCCCTACGCTCCCGGGAGCTGGGGGCCTGCCTCGGCCGATGAACTGCTGGCCCGCGACGGACGAACCTGGAGAAGGCCATGATTGTAGATTTGCCGGACACCACCGCCTCGAAGATCTCGAAGAAGATCATGTCCCTTCGCGAGCAGGGCGGTGTGATTGCGCTGGGCCGGGTCCTGACCCTCGTGGTCCTCACCCGGTCCGGGCTCGTCGAGGAAGAAGCGATCGAGGCCGCGAACGAGGCCAGCCGCGAACACCCCTGCCGGATCATCGTCCTCGCCGACGCCGGGGCCACCGCCCCGAACCGGCTGGACGCGCAGATCCGGGTGGGCGGTGACGCCGGCGCGTCCGAGGTCATCGTTCTCCGCGGCTACGGCGAGCTCGCCCACGAAAGCGAATCCCTGGTCGCGGCCCTGCTCCTCCCGGACGCCCCGATCGTGGCCTGGTGGCCGCACGGAGCGCCGGAGAACGCGGCCGAAACCTCCGTGGGCCGGATCGCGCACCGCCGGATCACCGACTCCGCCAACGAAACCGATCCTCAAATGGCGCTGGAGAACATCCGGGCCACCTACAAGGCCGGCGACACCGACCTCGCCTGGACCCGGCTCACGAACTGGCGGATCCAGCTCGCGGCAGTCCTGGACCAGGTGGACTCCTCCCCCGTCACCGCCGTGGCCGTGGAAGGCGCCTCCGACTCCCCGTCCACCATCCTGCTCGCGGCCTGGCTGACCCTGGCCCTGGACGCGCCCGTGACAATCGTTGCGGATCCAGCGGGCACCGGCATCCGCCGGGTCCGCCTCACCCGCCACACCGGCGACGTGCAGCTCTTCCGTCCCGGACTGTCCGTCGCGGAACTCACCCAGCCCGGCCAGCCTGCACAACGCATCTCGCTGCCGCGCCGCAGCCTCAAAGACTGCCTCGCCGAAGAGCTCCGCCGCCTCGACCCCGACGAAGTCTTCGGACAAGTAATTCAAAATCACTGAATTTTGAGGGCATTACACCGTGGTATGAGCCTATTGCCGGACACTTCGAAGCGAGCGTCGCCTGGCGCGGCGACAGACCGGGCGGGGAGCAACTGCGAGGCGATCGAAGAACGAGGTAAGAAGATGGACGCGGCCGATCTTACGGAAGACTCCGCACACCAGAGTCAGACGACGGGGCGTTGGTCCAATCGCCTCGCCTGCCGAGCTGGGCGACGCGATTCTGCCCGCGGTGTACCGCACTGCCTGAGGTTCGGCTACGCCTTCCGGCCTGGTTTGGTCTGCTGCACGAGTTCGGCCAGCAGTGGCCGGTGGCCGCGATGGAACGCCATGCCCTTGGGTAATCCCTGGACGGACGGTACCGAATTAGCGACGTCGATGGTGATTCTGCCACCGGCCAAGGGTGCGTTGGTAATGTGCACGTCGCCAAATGAATCCGGGAGGATGGGATCCATCCAGAGGCCGCCGCGGGAAACATGCACGTCGTACTGCATCAGGCTCGTTACCAGGTGAATTGGTGTGGTGGCTGCCCACGCCTGGGGTGAGCACGCAGTTGGATATGGGACGGGTGCCGCGAACTGGTCCCGGCTGAAGCCGCAGAACAGCTCGGGCAGCCGGCCTTTCGAGTACTCGGCCGCCTCCAGCAGTGCAGTGGAGATCCGCTGTGCCTCAGCAACGAAGCCGTAGCGGAGCAAGCCGGTCGCGATGATGGCATTGTCGTGCGGCCAGACAGAGCCGTTGTGGTAGCTGGCTGGGTTGTACGCGCGCATGTCGCTTGCCAGGGTTCTCACGCCCCACCCACTGAACATCTCCGGTGACATCAACCGTTCGGCCACCTGGGGAGCCTTGTCGTCGTCCACGATTCCGAACCAGAGGCACTGACCCATGTTGGACGCGCAGGCGTCGACCTGCCGCTTCTTGCCATCCAGGGCGATGGCGTAGTAGCCGCGATCGGGCATCCAGAACTGCTCATTGAACTGTTTCTTTAAATGCGCCGCTCGGCCGGCGAGCTCGTTTCCCAGAGGCACGTCGCCGGCGTCGTAAGCCATCCAGGCGCGTGCCATGTATGCGGTGTAGACGTATGCCTGCACCTCGCAGAGTGCGATGGGCGGCTCCGCCAGGCGCCCGTCAGCAAAGTTGATTCCGTCCCAAGAGTCCTTCCAGCCCTGGTTGATCAGCCCCTGGTCGTTGAGGCGTTCATATTCGACGAACCCATCGCCATCCTTGTCCCCGTAGTCCCGGATCCAGTCCAGCGCACGGTCCGCATGGGGCAACAGGGCAGCGATGATATCCGCGGCGAACCCCCAGCGGCTAACTGCCCCGAGCACACCCACGAACAGAGGGGTCGCGTCCACGCTGCCGTAGTAGGCCGACCTGCCGCCCAGGGAAAGTCCGCTGGAGACGTCCAACCGGATCTCGTGCAGGATCTTGCCCGGCTCCTCCTCGTTCATCGGATCCACCACGCTGCCCTGGCGGTCCGCCAGCGTCTGCAATGTACCTAGGGCCAGCGACGGATCCACCGGAAGCGCCATGGCAGAGGCCCACAGCGAATCGCGGCCGAACAAGGTCATGAACCAAGGCGCTCCTGCGGCCACCACCACCCGGTCAGGATGGTTCGGATCCTCAATTCGCAAGGCACCCAGATCGTCATAACTGCGCCGCAACGTGCGTTCAATGGAGCGGTTTCCCATCTGCAGCACCGGAATCTTGGCCACCCATTCCTCCCGACGCCGGTCACTTGCGGATAAGTCACCGGCGCCAGGATGAATAAGCGGCTCCCCAAGAATGATTCCATCGACGAGGGGTACTAGGCTGAGCGCAGTGGTCCATTGGCCCTGGGGAGCAACAACCATCCGGTACGTCAGGGCGTCAGCACTGACGTCGGCTCCAGGGGCTTTGACGACGACGCCCTTCCGGACATCCTGCCAGACGGCGCGGATAACCAACGAGCCATCTTTCGGCTCGCGGGTTTCGTCCCACCGCCGGCGGATCCTGGCTTCCTTCACCTCGAAAAGATCTGCGAAATCGGACTCGATGCTCACGGAAACGACACACTCTGCAGGATCCAGGCCATAGTTTCTTACCGTAATTAGCTCCTGGATGCCGGCTCCCACTTCGCGTAACCGCTCCACGAGCAGCGGGCTGTCTGCATAACCGTCTAAGCGGGCAACGCGGCAGGCGAATAGCGCCCGGTACGGCTCCTTGGTCTCCGCCGCCAGCGGCTCCAGCGGCTGGCCGTTAACGGTCAGGCTCCAGCCCGACAGGATGCGGGTGTCCTGGAAGAAGACCCCGTGCGGATATTCGGGACGGATGTCGCCGTTTGGCAGCGAAATACAGAAGGACGTCCCCTCCACTAAAGTAATCGTCCCGACACCCAACGGCCCGGCCGCAGTATCAGCATTCCATCCAGCCATCCCCTGCTCCTTCACCGGATTGACCGAGGCGCCGTGGGCAGGCATTGGACCGTAAGAGGGTGGACCAAGCACCGGCCGCCACCTTCATCGTTCCACCCGACGCTACGCCGGTCCACCCCCCCGGTTACCAGAGCCGGTGGCCTGGCAACTCAGCTGAGGTACAGCACCAGGCACAGGACTGCCCATTCAACTGCGGCCTATCGCGCAGGGCGACCGAAGGCGGGTCTGATGTTGTACTTTGGTAGGTCCGGGACAGGCCAACGAACCTGAGGAACCGCGCGTCGTTGCCGGTGACTCTGCGCTCATGGCGAGGCACGCCCTGAACATTGCCAGCGCCCTGGGACCGGTCCCCGCAGTTCTACAAAACTGAGGTTGACGGCGGGAGCACTATGAGGCCGGCTGCCAGCAACCTCGAATGGTAGTCTGCCACGAAGTTTGCCCAGGCTCCGATCCTCGCCCGATGTCGCCGGCCATAAACTGGCCTCCAACCAGCAGGACACTCACTTACGCGTGGCCAAGGGCCTGGCCTCGGCCTTCCAGTCCACTAGGTGCGGCGAGAAATGGCCAGTCCCCGCCCAACCCTGCTGTAGCCCGGATTCAAAATATCCAGTATCTACGGCGCTATTAACGCTTCAGAGGTCTTACAGTCGGAAAAGCCGGCGAACCATTAGGGTTCTCGAAGATTCGAATGACCTCAGAGTCGGCGACCCCAAACCGAACGCCTAGCCCAGGAGATTCGCGGCTTTCGCGCGTCCTTGTGCATCTTCGGGTTTCCGGGTTACTGGCCTCATGCCGTAACCGATTGGGGCTGTCGGCTTGCCCGCAAGGGGACCGCGCCTCGGGAGTACCGCAGCTGGTGCCCTAAATGGTGTGGCCGGTCATCCGCGGGTTCTGTTCATAACGTCATCGACGTCGGTCAGGGGAAACCACGCCTGTGCAGCGGCGCGCATCTGTTCAGTTAGCGAAGAATACGTTCGCGGCGTCCCGCCGTTGGATCGGATCACCCGGTCCAGGTAATCACGGACGAGCCACACGTCCTGCGGCTGAGCGCCGGCCACGTCGAGGGCCGCCTGTACGCGGGCGCTACCGATTCCGACGGCCGCGGCGGCATCCGCCACGGATAGACCGGACAAGGCGAGATTTGCGCTCAGCTCCTCGCGGGTTGCGGCGCGTTGGTAGTGACTGAGTGACATGGAGAACTCCTTACTTACGTCGTGCGGGGGTGTCCCTAGTATGAGCGGCGGGACGGCAGTTGTTGCGATAGGCGACGATCCGTGATCGTCGTTGGCCTCCCCCCGTCGCGGCCTGTGAATGGGCAACACGATCAGATACTTAGGACGCGCCCCGGTTCTGGCGGATCCGGGGATCCGCACGGCAGATGTCGATCCCGTCGTCCGCGTGGATCATCACCCGACCCCATCCGCCGCTCCGATGGATCCAGACGATACTGCCGTCCCGGGCGACTTCATCGACCAATCCGGTGCCGATTACCTCAAGTCCGCGGCGTAGCTCGACGAAATCCTGCGGCCAGAGGTATTTCCACTGCTTCGTAAGGAGCCTTTGGCTTGCCTCGGTAGCCGTCGGATTTTGGACGGTCAGGGCTAACAACGTTTCATCCGCGGCCTCGACGACGCGGTTGTAGCCCCGCCCGTTGAGGGGGACGCTTTCCTTGGACTGTTGGTTCAGGCTCATGCCGGCGCTCCTTTTCGCTCTGGCGGCTGGCTTAATCCATAGCCTCTCGTTGGCCGACACCGGATCACAGCTTAGATTCTGTCGGCCGAACCGGTTTCGATGTGTGTCTTGATTTGTGAGAGGAATCGGGCGGCGTCTGCTCCGTCGACGATCCGGTGGTCGTAGGTCAGGGCCAGGTAGACGAAGGATCTGATGCCGATACGGACCTCCTCTGAGGGGAGCGGCACGACGCGTTCCACAACTGCCCCGGTGCCGAGGATAGCTGTCTGGGGGTAGTTAAGGATGGGGGTATCGAACAGCGAGCCCCTACTGCCGGTGTTGGTGATCGTGAACGTCCCGCCCTCCATGTCACCGGGAGTTATCCTGCCGGTACGCACCCGGCCGGCGAGATCGTCCACGGCCGTAGCGATCTCGTCAACGCCCTTCGTCTGGGCATCGCGCACCACAGGAACCATGAGTCCTTTGGGCGAATCAACTGCGATGCCCAAGTTGACCGATTCATGGTAAACGAGCTCCGTGCCACTGTTCGCGGTCGTGGTGTTGAACACCGGATAGACCTGCAGAGCCTCGATGGCGGCCTTGATAAAGAACGGAAGGTAGGAGATCTTGCGACCCTCGGCCTTATAGCTCTTTCTCATCCTGGAAACCGCGGTGACGTCGACCTCCACGACAGTGGTCAGCTGTGCTGTTGACTGCAGCGACTCCATCATCCGGTCTGCGATCACGCGCCGGATCGGTGTGAGCTTTTCCCGGCGCTCCCCGGGCCGGACCGCCGCAGAAACGGAAGGCACCGCAGGCGCGAGGGATGCCGGAACCGGTACGCGCCGGGAGGGGCCGCCGATAGGACCACCACCTCCCGGGGCGGCTGCCGGGGCAACCGCCCCGGCTGTGGCCGCCGGGTTGTCCTGCGAGGCGACGACTACGGGCGGCTGGTGGGGAGAAGGAGCCGGCTGTGCGGTCGTCAGGTGTTCGATGACGGCGAGTTCCGCGCCTTCTTCGATGGTGTCTTCCTCATTGGCGAGGATACGGACCAGGGTGCCTGAGAAGGGGGCGGATATTTCGGTATCGACTTTGTCTGTTGCGACCTCGAGTAAAGGCTCGCCATCGGTGATCGGGTCGCCTGGGTTTTTCAGCCAGCGTGAAAGGGTCGCGACCGTTCCGCCCGCTCCTATTGGCGGCAGGGTGAAGGTTGTTGTCGTGGTGTTTGTCATTGGGTCACGTCCAGGGTGGCGCGGACGATGCTGTCGGTGTCGATTCCGTGGTAGCGGTAGACGTCTTCGATGTCGCCGGCCTGACCGAAGCTGTCCACGCCGAGGTTGCGGCTTTTGACCTGGTGCACGCCGGCGAGGAACGCGAGTGTGTGTGGGTGTCCGTCGAGCACGGTGACCATGGGAACGGCACGCTCCGGTGGCAGGATCTGATCCAGGATCCAGGACGGTGCGTCCTGGTTCTGTCCGTTGCGGCCCTGGAGTGCTTCATAGAGCAGGCCCGGGCTGGTGATACATACGACGTCCACCGGGGTGCCTTGGGCAGCGAGCCGCTCGGAGGCTGCCAGCGCTTCCGGGACCAGGGCTCCCATGGTGACGATCGTCGCGGCCGGATCGGTAGCTGCGCGCAGCACGTACCCGCCGGCAACCACCTGGCGGCGGCGACGCTCACGGGCAGCCGGATCCTCCGGCACGGCGGCCAGCTGCTGATCGACCGGTTTGGTGGAGAGCCGCAGATATGCGGACTTGCCATCCGGTCGTCCGAGCTGGGACATGGAGGCGAGCAGCGTCCATTCAGCATCAATGGCGAACGCCGGTTCGTAGCTGGTACACCCGGGCTGTTCCAACCCGATGGAAGGGGTCTTGATGGACTGGTGTGCCCCGCCTTCGGGGGCGAGCGTAACACCGGACGGTGTGCCGACGAGGATGGATTGCCCGCCGGCGTAGATACCGTAGGACCAGGGTTCGAGGGCGCGTTCGACGAACGGGTCATAGAGCACACCGATCGGGAAAAGCGGCTGGCCCCAACGGCTCCAAGTCGCGCCGAGCTCGCCCAGGAGGCTTACCAGGTTGACTTCGGCGATGCCGAGTTCGATGTGTTGTCCGGTGGGATTTTCCCGCCAGTGCATGACGGTTTCGGCGTCGTCACTGAACCAGTTCTGGCGCTCTTCAACTGACCACACACCGACCTTGTTCACCCACCCGGCGAGGTTGGTACTGGAGCTCACGTCGGGACTGACGGTCACGACGCGCCGGGCGACCTCGGGCGCGGCCCGCTTGAGGTCAAGCAGCGCCCGCCCGAGGGCGGCCTGCGTGGTTGCCGTGCCCGAGGGAGTCCTGCCAAAATCAGTCGGAACTGTCGGCGGTGCCACGACCGGTTCGCTCTCGCGATGGAGGGCCTCAGCCGTTGTCCGGACCAGCTGCCCCTCGGGGCTTGAGGGGTCAAAACGCGTCCAGGGGGCATCAGGGTTCTCACCCATCCGGTCTGCGAGCTGGCGGTACTGCTCAACGGTGAGCAGCGAGGAGTGGTTCTGCGGGTGGCCCTCAGTGGGCAGGCCGTTGCCCTTAACGGTGTAGGCGATGATGACGGTCGGTTTGGTGTCATCGATCTGCGAGTAGGCCTCCCGCAGCGCGGCCAGGTCGTGGCCGCCCAGGTTCCTGATTGCCCGGATCAACAGCTCATCTTCGACGCCCGCGATGAGGCCGGCGATGGCCTCACTCCCTGCGCCCTCACCCGGGAGGCGACGGCGCAGCTCTTCGGCGGAGCAACGCAGGAGCCGCTGGTACTCCGGGTTGGACATCTCCACAATGCGTTCCCGCAGAGCATCGCCTCCGGTCCGGGCCATGAGGCTTTCCAGGAGTCGCCCGAATCGCACGGTAATGACCTGCCAGCCGGCGGCCGCGAACAGACGCTCGATCTTGCCCGCAGCGATGTTGGGCACGACCCGGTCCAGGGACTGCCGGTTCAGATCAACAATCCACACGATCTCACCGAGATCGGCAACATTGGAATCCAGGACAGCCTCCCAAACGGCCCCCTCGTCCAGCTCGGCGTCCCCGACGAGCGAATACTGGCGCCCCCGGCTCGGGACCCCGCTCACGGTCTCGGTGTAACGCCGCGAGATCGCACCCCAGATCGGCGCCGTCGCACCGATACCGACCGAACCGGTGGAGTAGTCCACCGGGTCCGGATCCTTGGACCGGCTCGGGTAACTCTGAAGCCCGCCGAACTCCCGCAGCGTCGTGAGGTACTTCTCCTCCAGGCTGCCCAGCAGATAATTGATCCCATGCAGCACCGGGGAAGCATGCGGCTTCACAGACACCCGGTCCTCCGCCCGAAGCTGCCCAAACCAGAGCGACGTCATGATCGTGGCAATCGAGGCACTCGAGGCCTGATGCCCGCCGACCTTAATCCCGGACACGTTCGGCCGCACCCGATTCGCATGATGAATGATCGAGGTCGAAAGCCACAACACGCGACGCTCGATCGCGGCCAAGGCATCCAAATCCGGATCGCCGTAAAACGAAGCAGCATCCGCCGCCACGCCGTCACTGACAGGGCTCAAGTTCATAAGAGTGCCTTCAACTAATAATTTCGGGGGAAATCGAGGGGGGGGTTGAAAGACCCGTCATGGGGTGGACGGGGAGGGGGCAGCTCTCGTGAAGCTGCCCCCAGCTGACCGGTGGCAGATAGCCAGTGATCGCTCATACCGCGGTGGGGAATGCTCATAAGTCCACCACGCATAAACACTCTGCACAAGCGATGAGGCATAATATGAGCATTATGCGCATTTGATTACCCGAGCCGTTTCAGGAGACTAAACAAAATGACCACCCACCGGAAGGCCGACCCCATCGATGCGGCTTTGCTAAAAGCGCTCATCGCAGACCCTGACGCCACGAACATCGCCGTTGCAGAGTCCACGGGACTTGCCCGCAATACCGTGCGTTCCCGGCTCGCCCGATATGCGGAAGAAGAAGCGCTGCGGTCCTTCGAGCGCAGGATCGACCCTGCATTCCTTGGCTACCCGCTGAGTGCTTACATCGTTACCAAGGTCACGCAACGCAAGCTGGCCTCTGTAGGCAAGGCCCTCGGCGAGATACCGGAGGTCCTGGAAGTACAGGGATTGAGCGGAGTCAGCGACCTGCTGGTCCACGTGGTCGCCCGCGACGCGGACGATCTGTACCGCATAGCCGGCCGAATCCTTGGCACTGACGGCGTCAAACGAACAAATACCGGACTTGTCATGCGTGAACTCGTAAGCTACCGCATCGCGCAACTGCTGAACGCAGATGACGCCAAAAACTGAACGGCACCCCTGACGCCTACCTTGGTGATGACTCGGGGCATCCAGAGCGGCCACCTAGCAGTGCTGGCCAGGGGGAGTGCCGCTGTTTGCGACGTGCGGTCTGTAGGGCCTACGGCACCTGACCGGACTTACCGAAGTCGCTCCGCTGCAGTCGCGGCGACCAGTTGGAGCGCCTCGATCCAGATCTCGACCTGTTCCGAAGACACCGATCCGGCGATTCCCGTCATTCGGATGGCGATCTGCGGATGGCCAGGGATCGCCTTGACAGGTACGACGATTGACTCGATCTCATACTGCTTTCCTTTCACGAGATCAGGCTCGTAGAGATCCGCAAGCTCAGCCGTGGCCTGCTGCACGATCCCGCGCTGGCGCGGCAGCCGATCGGACATTTCGAACGCCGTGACGACCTCACGGTGGTGTTGGAACACCTCTGGTGCTGCGGCGAGCACCGAATAGCCGCGGTCACGAACCCGGTCCAGCACCTGACGGAACAGTTCCTTGCGGTCATCTCCCACGAACGGCGCTCGTCCGAGCCACTCCTCGATCTCCTCGGGTGAGGAGTCGACCATGAAGGCAACTCCCGTTGGAGGAATAATCGGCATGCGTTGCCCAAGCTGAAAAGGGTTAGGCACAGAGCCGCGGTCAGCGGTGAGCACATGGACGCCATCCCAGCCGATCTTGGCCAGGACGCTGCAGTTGACGCCAAACCGAGAGCTCACCGCCTCAACCTCGCCTCGTATTGCCTCTGCGAGGTGCGCCGCCTGAATCAGGTCCGGCTCTGGCGCGGCGGCCAGCGACCTGGGCGTGAATCGTCCGTATCCGCCCTGGAAAAACAGAAGCGGCAACGTCGACCGGTCAACGGCGAAGTCCTGCACGAGGCCGAGGGCTACGAAGTGGTCGCCGGCCGGGCGAATGTCGTCGAACGTGCACTCAATCCAACTCACTACACCGTCGAGGATGGGAGCGCCAAGTGGACTAGGGCGCCATCCTGCGCCATCGAATTTTGCGTCTTTGCCTGTAGCAAACCGGCGACACAGCTCCTCCTGATCGGAGGCAAGCACGTTGACGCAAAACGCATCCGCCGACCTGAGATAGGCGAAGCTCGGTGAATCCTTAGTCGGAAAAAATGCAATAAGCGGCGGATCGAGCGATACCGAGTTAAACGTGCCAACAACCATTCCGGCCGGTTTGCCGTCAGCGCCGATGCCGGTGATTACTGCCACGCCAGTCGGATAATGCCCAAGAGCCTCACGGAACAAGCGGGCGTCGAACGGAAGCGACATGGTAATTCCTCCATTGGAAATCAGTCGCGGGCGACAGACATCGCGCCGCTGAGGTAAAAGGTGCGCTTCACCTATCCTCTTGAACCTGATTCATCATAGATCGCTTTCCGCAACCCCGTCAACGGCACAACGGGACCAATCGAAGAGCCGGCAAACCTTCGCCCCACGGCAGCGGCCTCCAGTAACCAGGGCAGGATCCTCCTTCCCGCCCGTGCGGCACAAGGCCCCTATGGCCGAACTACGGCTGCAACCTGCCCGAACCTACCGATTACCTCCGCACTGCTGCTGCATTCGGCAACGACAGCGAGCATCCCAACATCAACCCCCTTGGGGCCGCTGCGGCCCGCGGCCGGTACGGAACTGCACTGGCACAAGCCGACGGAATCAGCGACACCTGAGGCAAGTTCAGAATCCGGAAGGTCCAAGCCAACAACAATCTCGCGGTGGAACCTTGATGCTGCCTAACCGATGCGCTCCCTAGCGGCCGGTGGCTCGCTCGCTAGTGGTGACGGCGCCGAGGGGCATCTGCATCCGATAGAAATTGGCCTGAAGTCTACCTGGCTTAGTCAAGACGACTACGGGCTATTGACTGGCATCGATTGCTCCGTATATCTTGTATCACATTCAAGAGCGTAGAAAGGCTCAGATCACAAATGGAAACAGAGAATGATCCAGGGGCAGAGTGCCACGCGATTATCGTCGAGTATCACGGTGACATCGATCGGGGGAGAGCGACGGCAGCGATTGCCCACTTCGCAGACGACGCACAGTTTGAAGCACACGGCCAGCGACTGCATGGACGAGCAGAGATCCTCGGGTTTCTTACGGCCCGGGAGGGCCGAACTGACCGGCATACCGTCCATCTCATCGCGAATTCGCTGGTGCGCCAGGTGTCCGACGCCGAGGTCGCTATTTCGGCCTTGGTCATGCTTCATGTTCGCCATCCCGACGGTCGCTATGCCCTCGACCGTGTGCTGGACACCGTCCATCACTTCCGGCTGACTGCGGCTGGCTGGAAGATCGCTGCCCGAACGTCAACACCTCTGCACGACTCACCCACCCTTCAAGCGACAGGAGCGCACAAATGACAACCGAATCAATTACCGGCCAGGACACCCCACGAGAGGTCCGCGCGCAAGCGGTGCCGCTGCAGATGGGCGAGCTCGTCCTCAAGACCGGACGATTCGATGAAATGTTCACCTGGTACTCGCATCTGCTGGGAAGCACGCCTTTCTTCCATCGCACACCCGATGCGGACGCCCCGCCGCGGCCGGCAGGCACGCCGGAACGGGCAGTCGATGTTCACCTGGCGTTCTTCAAGATTCACGACAACGGGCATCCCCACCACCAGGTGCTCGCTCTGTTCGGCATTGACAGCCTTGCCGGTACCGCCCCCACGGGCCCGGGTTTGCATCATTTCCAGTTCAGTGTTGGCTCACTGGAAGAGCTGATAAGCCAATACGAATACATGGGTGCCATCGCGGCGATACCTCACCGTGCCGCCAACCACGGCCAAGCCACCAGCTTTTACTTTCGCGATCCTGACGGGAATATTATCGAGTTCTCCTGCTCGAACTATGCAACAGCTGAGGAGGAGCTGGCCTTCATGCGCAGTGACACCTTCGCGGCTAACCCGTCCGGCCTGGAGCTTGATGCCAAGGAGTTTTCGGCCCGCTTCCACGCTGGAGAACCGCGCGAAAGCCTCCTGAGCTTGGAACCGAAGGCACAGGCGTCATGACCCGTCTGGTCAGTACCAGCGTGGGTGTCGGCCGGATGTACGACGGCAACACTGTCGACCTGTTGGACATCGACTTTCGCGACCTCGGTGAGGCTTTGCTCGGCGGCTGCACCGTGGACCAGATCGCGACAGCCCCCGTGCGCAGACGCACGACGCTCAGCGAGGTCGAACTGTTGGCGCCCATCCCGCGGCCATCGAAAATTTGGGCCGTCGGCTTTGGCTACGCAGATCACCGCGCCGAGGTGGGGCACACATCTGATAACAGCGAACCGATGATCTTCCTAAAGGCTCCATCATCGGTCATCGGCACTTCGAAGCCGATCCGGTTCCCGCGGGTGGCGCCGAACGAGGTGGACTACGAAGGCGAACTCGGTGTTGTAATCGGCCGGCGGCTGTCCGAGGTCACTGAGGAACAGGCCTTGGCCGGGATCGCCGGCTACACCATCTGCAACGACGTCAGCGCCCGCGATGTCCAAAAGGGCCGGGTACCCGGCCGCCCAGCCGATGTATCGACGGCAAAAAGCTTTGATACTTTCACGCCGATGGGCCCCTACCTGGTGACCCTCGACGAACTGCCGGACCCAGATGATCTCCGGCTGCGCACCTGGGTCGACGACGAACTCCGGCAAGATGCCCGTACCAGCGACCTCATTTACCCGGTCTCGAAAATAGTTTCCTATCTGTCACAGCAAACCACATTGGAACCCGGTGATGTCGTGCTCACCGGCACCCCCGCAGGAGTGGGGCACAAACAGGGCAAATTCCTTCGGCCCGGCCAATCGGTCCGTATTGCCATCGACGGCGTCGGTGAGCTGGTGAACACCTGCCAGTGAAGGGGCCGCGTGGAGCCGGCTCAACAGACGCTTGCCGGCCATCCCGCCTTACTTAACAACTGCCGGCGAGTTGCCGGAGAAATCGAGAGGAAGAACCATGAGACTCGCTAATGTGGAGGGCCGTGCGGTCCTGCTTGCCAGCGATGACGCCGGCATCGACGTTGAACACTCGTCGGATGGAAAGTTTGGTCCTGGACTGTCCGCCATCTTTGAGAACTGGGACAGCTTTCGGGTCTGGGCCGACCACGCCGCGGTCACGGCAGAGGTCACGTTCACCCGGGACCAACTCGGCTCGCCGTCGCCGCAGCCGAAGCAGATTGTCGCCATTGGCCTGAACTACAGCGCACACGCGGCCGAGTCCGGTTTCGCGGCTCCTGACCGCCTGCCGCCCACGTTCACCAAATTCGTATCAAGCCTGACCGGCCCCGACGCCGAAGTCGTGCTGCCGGCTGGCGGAAACACTGATTGGGAAGTCGAACTGGTCGCCATCATTGGGCGGACCGCTACCCGGGTCAAAGAGGACGAGGCCTGGAACTACGTTGCCGGTCTTACGATTGGCCAGGACATCTCCGAACGGGTGTCACAGCTGGCTGGCCCGGCACCCCAGTTCAGCCTAGGCAAGTCATTTCCCAAGTTCGCGCCGGTCGGGCCGTGGCTTGTGACACCGGATGCTGTCCCGGACCGTGACGAACTCAGTCTGTCCTGCGCGGTCAACGGCCAGACCATGCAGGACGGCAGCACGAGAGATCTGATTTTCCCGGTCGCCAGGCTGGTATCGGAACTCTCACAAACGATCACGCTCTATCCGGGCGACATTATCTTCACCGGCACGCCGGCCGGTGTCGGCGTCGGCCGCACACCTCAGCAATTCCTCCAGCCCGGTGATGAGCTGGTCAGCCGGATCGAGGGTCTCGGCGAGATGCGCCAAACCTTTGTGTCCAAGGCTCCGGAAGCGGAGGGCTGAGAAATGGCACTGCACCGTCTGACAAGCGTGACAATGGGCGTGCCCAACGTCACCGAAACGATTGGATACTACAGCGAGTTCGGCCTGGAACACCTCGGCGAGGGTTCGTTCGCCACCCGTGATGGCGGAAAACAGCTGCGCGTTGTTTATGCGCCCACCCGGCGCCTCGTGGAGCTGGGTGTAGGGGCGGACGGTCCCGACGACATCGCCCAGATCAGTGCGCGCCTGGAGCGACTCGGAGTGCCCCGGACCTTCGATGGGAATACCCTGCGGGCCATCGAACCGGTATCTGGTTTCACCGCACGGATCGAGGTGGCGCCACGGATCGTGCAAGTGCCGGTGGCGGCTACCCTATACAACGGGCCGGGCCGAATCGATCGCTATGGTCGGGCGCCCGGAGTCGTGCGCGAGACACCAGTAAGGCCAAAGAAGCTGGGACACTGCGTAGTGGGCACCACAAATCTGGAAGCCACCATGGGGTTCTTCACCGAGGGCCTGGGCTTCAAGATCTCCGACTACATCGGGGACAAAGGCGCGTTCATGCGCTGCTCCGTAGATCACCACAACGTACTGGCCCTGGCCGCGCCGGTGAACTTCCTGCACCACACCTCCTGGCAGGTCGATGACATCGACGACATCGGCAGGGGTGTGAAAAAAATGCTGGAGGGCAACCCGCACCGCCATGTCTGGGGCCTCGGCCGCCACCACGCCGGCTCGAACTTCTTCTGGTACCTCAAGGACCCAGCCGGGAACTTCTCCGAGTATTACTCGGACATGGACTGCATCCCCGAGGACGAAATCTGGACCCCGGAAACCTTCTTCGGCGCCCAGGGACTCTTCAATTGGGGACCGCCGCCACCGCCGTCGTTCCTCGAACCCGAAGACCTGACCGCACTGATGGCTGGCCAGCACAGCCCAGGCATCCAATGAGCGGCACTCAGAATAACGGCCAAGGGCACCACCATGTGGTGGTCTTCCGCTGGAAGCCAAACGTCGATGAGGCCGCAGTCCGGCGTCTCGACGAAGCCTTGCGCACACTGGTCAGCACGCTACCCGGGCTGATTTCCTTTCAATGCGGGCCGGACCTGAGAATGCGGGAGGGCAACGGCGACTTCGCGGTGGCAGCAACCTTCGACAGCGCCGAGACACTGCAAAACTATCTCGCCCACCCACAGCATCAGCAGATCGTGGCCGAACACGCGGCCACGATGATAGCCGAGAAACACGGAGTCCAGTTCCTCGGCACCGGCGCCTGAACCCTGCTGCCGGTGCCCCAGCACCGGCAGCAGGAGATCAACCGCGCACATCCGCCATCAACACGAATTTTGAGTCCACCACCCCACTGGACCAGAAACTGTCCGGCTTCCGGACAACAAGACTCGGATCGAACGGCGCCGTCGGCACACGGTCCCGGTGCTCGGCGCCCGCGTAGGCTGCCTCACCAGCCACGGACTTGAACTACAGGTCCTGGCAGGCATGGAAGGAGGCACCAAGCTCAGAATGACGGGGTTCGCCACGCGATATCAGGTTAATCTTTCCGTCGTGCGTGAGGCCATGATCCGCTTGGCGGGAGATGGGTTGGTGAAAGCTCTTCCGCAACGCGGGTTCTGCGTGAGTCCGCTGTCTCCTGAAGATCTGTTGGATTTGACCCGTTCCCAAGTGCTGATCGAAACGGTGACGCTCCGTAAGGCCACCGACCAAGGCGATCTCGCCTGGGAATCAGCGGTGATCGCCGCCCATCACACCCTTCAGAAAACGACATACACGGGAGGTGAAGGACAGTTCCACGGCACCTGTTCTCAGGCGCACAATGCCTTCCACCGCGCACTGCTTGAAGGAGCCGGGAGCCCCCGCCTTGAGTCAACCGCGACGAAACTGCGGGACTGTTCACTCCTGTACCGTCACTGGTCCCTCCCGAGCGGACAAGATCCATACCGTGATGCCGTCAACGAGGACAGGACCATTGCCGAGCTTGCCGTAGCCCGCGACGGTACAGGCGCGGCTGCTGCCTTGAAAGAACATTTCGAGCGGGCCACAGCGGTATTACTGGCCTATAGCCAGCAAACGAACGCCGCACTCTCAGGGGGGAGCATGACAGGTCCCGCCAAGGGTCATGCCTGAAGGTGATTGGGTCTTAAGCGCCGTTTATTTCCTGCAAGCTGACTAAGAGACCCTCGACGCTGTTTTGTGGGCCGCTATTCAGTAAACTACGTTCAAGAGGGCGGGCTTGCCGCCTTAGACCGTTGACGAAGAAGGTAGCCGGCGTGCCGAAGAACAAATTAGCGATCCCGCGCGAGGAAAGAAGTGGCGAAGTCCTGACTGCAGCGACTGAACTCTTTCTAGAACGAGGGTATGCCGGTACCACGATGGCCGAGGTCGGTGCGGCAGTAGGCGTCAGCACGAACAACGTCTACTGGTACTTTCCCTCCAAGGACGCGCTTTTTGCAGCGGTGATGGATCGTATGCTGGGACGGGAAATACGAGCACTGGAACACGAACTCAACGGGCTCGACCCGTTATCGTTCCTCATCCGCGGCCTGGTCGACATGCGTCCATTCAGGGGCCTGCACCAGTCCATGCATCACCGGATGCAGGACTCCGATGCAGTAAGGGAATCCCACGACCGGTTCCTGGCCTGGATCCGGAAAATGGTGGACCAGGTAATCCAGGAAAATCCTGGCATCGCTGACAGCGAATTGGTGGCCGACATCGTCGTGTCCTTGTTCGAAGGGGCAAATGCGTTCGACCCACCTTTACGGACGGCACCCGAGATGATCCGCTTCGTTCTGCAGTCCTTCCTCAAGCCCTATCCGGCACAGGCAAGTCTCGGGGGCAAGCAGGAAAGCCACAACGGTTCCCGCCAGGTGGCAGACCCTGCGCCACACGTATTGGATCAGCACTTTGCTGACACAGCGAAGCCGTGATGTACATGGCCACCGACAAGATGGTTTTCATTCCGAGTCAGGCGCTGTGGTGAGCACGGCGCGGCTGCAGAACTTCAGCCGCAGTCTGCCGGACGCGGGCACGACCTCTGAGTAGGCCCCGGCAACTACCCTGGCGGCTTCAAGCAAACGTATTGCGCGGCGCCGGAAGCGCCCCTCCGGGGGATGGTCAAACGTCGGAGCGAGCAAGTCGTACGTCTATATCGTGCCTCGAAAGATACCGTTGGGGTCACTCTGAAGGTACGGGAGACCCGCAGAGAATACGTGCATTTTGGCCGGACCCGCTGCTTTTCAAATCGTCCAAGGCCACGTGCGCGGTGGGTGTTCCATTTCCATCGGGGTGTCCGAGGAAGTGTTCAACGTCGTCCAGTGTCCTGCTTGGCGGCGGAGGATCGGTACGCGGACCATAACCAAGCACGGTCAGATTTCCACGGACTTCTTACGCCGGCACATATACGGCAGCAAAGGCAGACGGGTCAAGGAGCGCATCAGCTTGAAGGCGAAGCAGCTGCTCGTGATTCGGCGTCGCTGAGGCAAGGAACCTGCCCTCATCGAGCGCTGCGATCAGAACTTCCGCGGCGTGCTCCGGTGTGTGCCTGGAATATTGCGGTAGACCTGCGACGATCTCGCGCACTTTATCGCGTCCTGCGTCGCGGGCAGGCTCGGGAGCCCATCCAGTATCCGTCGCATCGGGAGCGAAAAGGGTTACCTTGATGCCCTGGCTTCTGTGTGCTGTCGCGATGGCCTGAGCCAGCCCGATAACTGCGGCTTTCGACGTGATGTACGGTGCGGCGACCACACTGACGGGATGGCCCGGAAGCAGGGCCAAGCTGGAGCTTGTCAAGATGAGGTGACCGGATTCTCGGGCCAGCATGTCGGGTAGGAATGCCCTGATGACACGTGCCATGCCGATGACATTGAGATCGAGAAGCCGGGTCCAGTCCTCGTCAGAGATATCTTGCACGAGCCCTGCGGAACCGATCCCCGCGTGGCTCATGACGATATCGGCGGGGCCGAACCGATCGATCGTGAGGTCACGGACGCGCTCGATATCTTCGGGCGACCGTACGTCGCACTTTGCTGCCACTGCAGAGGGCAGCTCCGCCGCCAGCGCCTCGGCCGCCGCCATGTCGATGTCGGCGATCACAAGGTTCGCACCACGGCCGCCCATGAGCCGGGCGATACAGCGCGCCATGGCACTTGCACCCGCGGTGATAACCACAGTCTTTCCGTTGAAATCCAGCACTTCTTCTCCTATTCGTTCTGTAATTGGTTGCGGCAGAAGACTCCACCGGTCACGAGAGACGATGCTGCCTGAAGGGTGTGCTTGGGGCTCGCTTGAGTGATGCAGGCGTGTGCGCGGCGAGGTCGACGCTAAGGCCTTGCCTACCCTTTCCTGCTCTTCTTGAATGCTACTCAACATAAACTCTTGACCGCCATCCGTCAATGGTCGCGCTGAGGCCGTAAGGGCATCAAGCACCTCATATGAAGTCCCGGGTCCGGTTTCAGCCTGGAGTCGATGGGGCTCCTGAACCATCGCCCAGACTGGCACTTAACCCCGGTATTCCGCCAATTTTGGCCGCTGACCTCGCGCGGGTAAATGTCCGTCTCACCCGTTAGAGAAATGGCGTCGCTTGTATTCCTGCCAGGCATGATTCGGGCACACTTAAAATCTTTACTGTTGACCGAAGTGGTGCCGAGGCGTATGTTGATTGGAATACAAGAGGGTGTGGAGCGTACAGCGAGGTACGGCTTTGTGCAGAAACAACTGCTTGAGCCCCCAAGATAAGGCTGTTAGTTTGCGTCCGCTTGACCCGACTACGCGGAGTCCGTGATTGACCGAGATCCGTTCGCATTGTGGCGATCGGAGCGGTCCCACGGACGGCTATGAACTGGAGTTAAGAGATGATAAAAAATCCCAGACGTGTCTTAGCATTCGTTGCTTCGTTGGCAATGGTTGCTGGTGTGACTGCTGGTTGTGCTTCTGGTCCTGAAGACGGGACGGAAGGCGGGAGTGGTGCGCCTGCCGAGTTGGTGAAGGGTATCCAGACGCCCCTGCAGTCATGGGACCCGTACAAGTGCACCGGTGCCCAGAGCAACATGTTCGTTGCGGTCTACAATTCGTTGACCCGGGAGACGCCGGAGGGTACCTTCGAGCCGGCTCTGGCCGAGTCGTGGGAGTACGAGACGCCGACGAAGTTCGTGATGACTTTGCGCGACGGGGTCGCGTTCAAAGACGGAACCCCGCTGAACGCCAACGTTGTGAAGGCGAACCTGGAGCGCTCCGTTGCGACGCCGACGGGAATCACGTCGCAGTTCGCGGCGAACAAGCCGCAGATCACGGTCATTTCGGATCTTGAACTTGCGATCGATCTGGATCACCCGGACCCTGACCTGCCCTTCCTGTTCTCCTCCTGCGGTGGGATGATGGCGCACCCGGATCTTGTTGCCGCCCCTGACCGGATGGTGAACGAGGTCAACGGCACGGGTCCGTACAACTTCGAAGCGGACGCGAGCATCGCCGCCTCCAGCTATGTCTTCAATAAGAAGGACAACTACTGGAACTCCGAGGCATACCCGTTCTCGAAGGTGACCTTCAGCGTGATCCCCGATAACAATTCTATGATCAACGCGCTGGTGTCGGGCCAGGTTGACATCGTTCCCGGGAACTTCCAGGGCGTTGCGCAGGCGGAATCGGCGGGGATGGCCCACGTCCTCGGTAACGTCTCCCCGTTCAGCATCCTGCTGAACGACCGTGCCGGCAAGCTCGTGCCGGCACTGGCGGACGAGCGTGTTCGCCAGGCACTGAACTACGCGGTCGACCGTGACGCGGTCATCAAGACGCTGTTCGGTGAGAACGGTGTTCCCACTCCGCAGATTCCCGCGGAGGGCGTGCCGGGCTACGACTCCGCACTTAATGACCGTTACCCCTACGACCCGAACAAAGCCCGGGAACTGCTGGCCGAGGCAGGGTACGCCGACGGCTTCTCGATGCCGGTTCTGACCACCACGGTGCACCAGTTCGACGCGTTCCTGTCGGCCGTGGCCAACTACTGGGGAGAGATCGGCGTAAACGTCACCCAGGAAGTGAAAGACCCGAGTACCTACCTGTCCGAAGTCCTGAAGACGAACTACCCGGCCACGGTCTACCCGCTGAAGGGCGCCCCGCCGTACTCGATACTGAACAAGTTCTTCGGACCGAACGCGAACTTCAACACGTTCAAGTCCACGGACGCGGAGTTCTCGGAGTACATGGGCAAAGCCGCCGGCGGCGACGAGACCGCCCTGCGCGATGCGTCAGCACAGTTGCTCGACATGGGATGGTACGTCAGCGCGGGATTCGACGCCCAGTACTACTTCTTCAACCCCAAAAAGGTGACCGGCCTTGAGATGCTCACCTCCGAAAACACCCCACTCTTCTACAACTGGCAACCAGCCACCTAAACCTATGAGCTTGCGGCCCGAGACCCGGGTGACGTCAAAGTCAAGATGGAGTAGAACGATGGACAATCGGAGGAGGGTAGGGCAATGCGTCGAATCATCATAAACAGGGTCCTGTTGGCGATCCCGATGTTGTGGGTCGTGGCAACGTTCATGTTTGTGTTGCTGCAACTCGTGCCCGGTGATTCCGCGGTGGCGATCCTCGGTGAGGGGGCCACGCCGGAGCGGGTGGCGGCGCTGCGCGGGCAGATGGGACTCAATGACCCCGTTCTGACGCAGTACTTGAACTGGATGGGGTCGCTGCTGACGGGTGACTTCGGAAAATCGACGATGTCGGGCGAGTCGGTCCTGTCGATCTTGAACAAACGAGCCCCGGTGACGTTGTCGTTGGCGATCACTGCGGTCTTGGTCAGCTTCGCGGTGGGGACCGTGTTGGGCGTGGTCGCGGCTGTCTTCGGCGGCTGGCTGGATCGGGTGATCCGGATAGTCACCGGTGTCGGCGTGGCGGTGCCGAACTTCTGGCTGGGGTCAGCCCTGGTGGTGGTGGTCTCCGTGGGGCTGGGGTGGCTTCCCTCGGTCGGGTACGTCCCGTTCGCCAAGTCCCCGGGTGAATGGCTGTACTTTATGATTCTGCCTATCACGGCGATCGCGGCGGCGTCCGTCGCCGCGATCGCGCGCCAGGCGCGCGCTGCGATGCAGGGAGCGCTGCAGAGCGAGTACGTGCAGACGCTGCGTGGAGCGGGGCTGCCGCGCCGCTCGATCATCTTCAAGCACGCGTTGCGGAATACCTCGATCCCGGTCGTGACCATTGTCGGGTGGCAGTTCGTCTCGTTGCTGGGAGGTGCGGTCCTGGTCGAGCGGGTCTTCGCACTTCCGGGGCTGGGGGCGCTGACGGTGCAGGCGACTGCATCGAGTGACTTCCCGGTGCTGCAGGGAATGGTCATCTACACCACGGCGATGGTGCTGATCGTGAATCTGCTCGTGGATCTGTCCTATTTGTGGTTGAGTCCGAAGGTGAGGGACCAGTGAGTCAGGCAACCGAAGAAGAGATGAAGGATGCTGCCCCGGTAACGCCGGAACAAGCGTCCGCACCCCGTCGGGGGTCGGATCTCCTGCGCCGATTGCGACAGCCGACGGCCGTGGTGGCACTCGTGTGGCTCGCCCTGTTGGTGATCGCCAGCGTGGCGCCCTCACTGCTGGCACCCCAGGACCCGCTGACGCAGAACCTTCCAATGGGTCTGCAGAGTCCCTCCTGGGAGCATTGGCTAGGTACCGACCGGCTGGGGCGCGACATGCTGTCCCGGGTCATCTTCGGTACCGGTGCGGTGATGATCGCCACCGTCACTGCTGTGGCCGTCGCGGTGCTCATCGGGCTACCTCTCGGGCTGATCGCAGGATACTCATCCGGGGCCTGGGACACGGTGATCTCCCGCATCGCTGACGGACTGTTCTCCTTGCCGGCGATCATCATCGTGCTGGCGGCGGCAAGTCTGTTCGGCAACGACCTGACGATGGCGATGTCCGTCTTCGGTGTGATCATCTCGGCGGGGTTCATCCGGCTGGTACGGGCTTCGACCAAGGCGATTCGTTCGGAGTTGTTCATCGACGCCGGTCGGGTACAGGGGTTATCGTCCTCTCGGATCGCGTTGCGGCACATCCTGCCCAACATTCTCACCCCTGTGGTCGTGCAGACAACGCTGGGCCTGGGGCTGGGCTGTCTTGCGGTAGCCGGATTGACCTTCCTCGGTCTGGGACCACCGCCGCCGGCTCCGACGTGGGGTGGTATGGTCACTGACGCCACGCAGGTCCTCGTGGTCGCACCGTGGCAGATGGTCCCGCCCGGACTTGTGATCATCTTGACTGTCCTGTCGTTCAACTTCCTCGGTGATGCCCTCACAGACCGACCTGTAAAGCGCATTCCCCGCCGTCGGTCGACCCCGCGGCGGGCCGGCACACCGGGCAACTCGCGGACGCCCGTGGTGGAGCCCTTGGCTGGTTCTGAGCCCGGGCCGGCGCCGCTACTGGCTGTGGAAGGGCTGACGGTGACGGCATCGGGCCCCTCCGGGGACGTCGAGTTGTTGCACGAGGTCTCCTTTGCGGTCAGGCCAGGGGAGTCGGTCGCGTTGGTGGGGGAATCGGGCTGTGGAAAGAGCGTGACCTCCCGAGCCGTCCTGGGGATGCTGTCGGAGGGAGCCCAAGTCAGCGGGGGCCAAGTGTTCCTGGAAGGACGCGACGTGGCCCGGCTCTCCGAGAGGCAATGGACGTCGATCCGTGGTTCGCAGATCGCCTACATTGCGCAGGAGCCGCTGGTGGCCCTGGATCCTTGTTTCAGCGTGCAGAGCCTGCTCATCGAGGCGTTGCGCCGACACAATAAGCTCTCCCGGTCCCAGGCGCGAGAGGAAGCGATCAAACTGCTTGCCAGGGTCGGGATCCCGCACCCGGAGTCAATGTTGAAGCGTTTTCCCCACCAGCTCTCAGGGGGGACCGCGCAACGCGTCGCGATCGCATTGGCTCTCACCGGATCTCCCAGGCTGCTGATCGCCGATGAGCCGACCACGGCTCTGGACGTCACCGTCCAGGCCGAGATTCTGGATCTCCTGCGCGGTCTGCAGGCGGAAACGGGGATGGCTGTTCTGCTGGTAACCCACGACTTCGGTGTGGTGGCCGACTTCTGCAGTCGTGCAGTGGTGATGTACGCGGGTCAAGTGATTGAGCAGGCACCGGTTGCCGAGCTCTTCGCCGCACCCAGCCACCCATACACCAAGCTCTTGCTCGCCGCGACCCCGCACGATGTCGATCGTGACCAGGAGCTGCCCACTATTCCGGGAGTGGTCCCCTCCCCGGGCCAATGGCCGGGCGGCTGCCACTTCGCGTCCCGTTGTCCCCGTGTCGTGTCCGCGTGCACGACCCAGACCATCGAACTGGCCACGCCAGCGCCCGGGCATCTCAGTCGTTGCCTGTTCGCCGACGAAGAACATGTCACGGAGCGAATATGAACACCAAGCCTCTGAGCCCAGGTCCTGACGGGCCGGGCAGAGATTCTGCTAATAAGGAGGGCCCGGCAGGCCGGAGCGTAGGGGTGGAATCCCCCGATCTGCTCACGGTGAGTGATCTCGAAGTCGAGTTCCGGTCAGGACGCGCCCGGGTTCGTGCGGTGGACAAGGTCTCGTTCCGCATCGGTGCGGGCGAGGTCGTTGGCCTCGTGGGTGAATCAGGCTCAGGCAAGTCGACCATCGGGCGGGCGGTACTTGGATTGACCGACGCCACCGCCGGCCAGGTCACATTCGATGGCCAGGACATCACCCGGCTGAGAGGCCGTCGCCGTCGTCCGCTGGCGAGCAAGATCCAGGTCGTCTTCCAAGACCCGCTCAGCTCTCTCAATCCCCGGTGGACGATCGGGCGCAGCGTCGCCGAGCCTCTACGGCTGCACAAGGGCATGGGCAGAAAACAGGCTGAGGGCGAGGCGATCCGGATGCTGGGTTTGGTGGGCCTGGCCCCCCAGACCGCGGCGAAGCTGCCCCGAGAGCTTTCCGGTGGACAACGCCAGCGTGTCGCGATCGCTCGCTCCATGGTCCTCTCTCCCCAGTTGATCGTCTGTGATGAACCGACCAGCGCCCTGGACCTTTCCACTCAGTCTCAGACGCTCAATCTGCTGCGCGAGGTGCATGACCGCAATGGCGTCAGTTACCTGTTCATTTCCCATGATCTGGACGTCGTCCGCTACATTAGCGATCGCATTGTTGTGCTTTACCGGGGCCAGATCATGGAGACCGGGAGAACCTTGGACGTTGCTGACAAGCCGCTTCATCCCTACACCCGCGTCCTTGTCGGAGCCTCCCCGGTGCCCGATCCCGGTCGTCAGGCGGAACGCCGCAAACAGCGCCAGAATGAATTGGGGGCCAGCACGGCCGCCGTCACAGGGGTCGTCGGGACGACTGCGGCACCGTCCGGATGTCCCTTCGCCTCCCGCTGTGCCCACGTCGCGGACGTCTGTCACGACACCCGTCCGCGGCTGATCGAGACCGGCACCAACCAGGTAGCGTGCCATCTCTACGACCCTGAATCCGGCCATCCTGAGATCGTCGATCCGTCGTCGGCTTCCCCGCTGTCGCCGACGAGGGATGGGCGGGATCTGAATCGATCGCCTGCCGGCAGTGAGTGGACTGCCCACAACACGGCGTAAACGGCCAGATACACGGCCTACCTGTACCGCACATAAATATCTTATTTCGAATCAACAGAATCTGGAGAAAAGGAATGGCTGACTCACTTAGTTCGGTCTACCAGTCGATGGTCGTAGACGGAGGGGTGGACCCGTCGGTAGCCGTTGGATCCGTCGACTATGGCGAACGCAATTACACGGTTACCTATGAGGTGGACGAAAAGCGCAACGATCTCATTGCGACCGCAGCGTCTTTCAAGGACATGTTGCGCGAAAGCGCGCGGGAAATCGACGAAACACGGCGAGTTCCGGAGCATGTGATCGAGGCGCTGGCTGACGCCGGTCTCTTCAAGCTTGGGGTCCCCAAACGTTACGGAGGGCATGAGGCCGATATCCGGACGATCATCGACGTGGCCGCTACTCTGGCTGAGAGCTGCGGGTCGACGGCCTGGGTCGTCACACTTATCAATACGGTGGGAATCGGCGTCGGGATGCTGCCGAAGCAGACCCAGGACGAGGTCTTCGGAGCCAATCCGGATGCTCGAGTAGCCGGCGTTTTCTCCCCCCGCGGGGAATCGCGTCGTGTCGATGGTGGCTTCCGGGTCAACGGAACGTGGTACTACGGCTCCGGAACGCTGCATTCAGATTGGGTGATGGTCGGATTCCCCCTGGTGGATGAGAGCGGAGAGACCATTGATTTTGGGCTCGGTCTCATCCCCCGTCCGGATTACATCGTTGAAGATACGTGGCATGTCGTAGGCATGCGCGGTTCGGGAAGCAATGCGATCGTGGTGGAGGATGCATTCATTCCAGACCATCGGATCCTTTCAGTGGCCCGCGCTCTCAGCGGGGATTACCCCACGGAATATACTGATGAGCCCCTTTACCGTTCGGCGTTTCAGGCTGCCTTCACGCTTGTGCTCACGGGTGCTCAGCTCGGGCTGGGACGGGCGGCGTTGAGACTTGCCGTTGACCAGGCGGAAAAGCGCACGATTCCCAACACGATATATACCCAGCAGCGCGAGTCTGTAGGGTTTCAATTGCAAATCGCCGATGCGGCGATGCTGATCGATGCAGCGCACTTCCATGTTTATAGGGCCGCCGCGGATATCGATGAGGCCGCTAAGAGGGATGAATATCCGAGTTATGTGGCACGTGCTCGCATCCGGGCGGATGCGGCCCGCGCAGCTACCTGCGTGAAAGAGGCGATCGACACTCTGCTCACAGCTCACGGGGCCGGAAGTTTTGCCGAATCCAGCCCGATGCAGCGTATGTGGCGTGATTCCAATATTGCGGGCCGGCACGGGACGCTTGTCCCGCCGGCATCGAGGGAAATCTACGGCAAGGCATTGTTGGGATTCAGCCTGGAGGAGAACATCACGAGGCTTCTCTGACGAGGAGTCCGGGGTCCGAGAGTGTCAAGATCTGCTGCCCCGATCGTGACGAGTTCAAAAGGTTGCCCGACCCTGCCTAATGGGGCCCGTCTCGAGGAACTGGTGGCCAAGGTTGAGCGGCTAGTGAGACGGCTAAATGAGACTAGGAGAAAAATGGATAGCGTGACAGAGATCAGCGAGGTGGTGCTCCGGGAGCGCCAGAGCCGAGTGCGAATGCTGTCGGACGAACTCATGGCTTGCTTCCACGAGGACGCCACAGTTGAGACGAGCTGGTCGCAGGGCAGCGCCGCCGCATTCGTGGCGGGCGCCGCGACCCGGTCAGCCGACAGCGGCCCAATCCTCAATCGGGTGGGTCCGCCCGTGATCCGGGTGAGCGGGCGGCGTGGTTTCGTCGAGCTGCCGTCCACGACGACCCGATGGATACCGGTGAACGGCACCGAAGCGGTCCTCGTCTCCTTCATGCGGCTGCTCTACCGGGTCGAGAATCGCGGCGGTACCTGGAAAATCAGTTCGCTGCATGCCGTCAACGAAGGTGATACGCTCGATCCCGCCGTGTCGGGCACCAGCCTCGGCATCGACCCCGATTCGCTCTCGGGACTGCGTCACTCCTATCGATTCCTGGCCTACACCCGGGTGCTCGAGGGAATCGAGGTCAGCCAGGATCTCTACGGCATCGATCGTCCGGAAGAGCTGACAGCGCTCTACGACGACGCCGCCGCGTGGCTGGAGGGATGAGCATGGCAACGCCGGAAGGCAACGCGCTCCCCGGGAATTATGGGCGCTGGGGACCGGACGATGACCGGGGTACGTTGAACCTCATCACCGACGAGGTTCGTGCCCGCGCCGTCACGGAAGCACGTAGTGGCAGGACGGTCTCACTCGCACACGCGATAAAGCCCACCCCCCTTATCGCGGGCCCCACCCCGATCTTCGGCGGATCGGCGGCTGTGCAACAGGCCATGATGTTCACCGGCTCGCCGTCCATGGCGATGGCCGAGTTGCTGGTGATAACTACACATCACCCGCAGTTGACCCACATCGATGCGCTCACCCACACGGTCGTGGACGGGATGGTCTATCCCGGGGTCCCTCTCAGCGAACGCGGAAACGCGGCAGGGATATCCCGGGGTTCATCCTCGATCTTCGCCGGAGGCGTGCTGACTCGCGGCGTCCTGATCGATCTGGCCGAAGACGGGCCGCTCCCGGTGGACTACGGCGTGACGGGTGCCGATCTCGATGGCGCGCTGGCGCGCACCGGCACCGAATTTCTGCCGGGCGATGCCCTCGTGGTGCACGGTGGATGGGACCTGTCCAAGGATACCGGCGGTACGTTTCCGGGTATGACCTTGGACGCGGTGGCCTGGATGCATCGCCACGATGTCTCCGTCTATCTAGGCGACATCCGCGACGTCCGTCCGTCCCACAACCCCGGCATCCGCTCGCCACTGCACCACGTCGGCATCGTCCGAATGGGAATGCCGCTGGTCGACAGCGCCGACCCGACCGAACTCGTACGCGTGTGCCGTGAGGAAGGCCGGAACAGCTTCATGCTGGTCCTGGCGCCTCAACGCCTCGAGGGTGCGACCGGTCTCCCGATCAACCCAATGGCGATTTTCTGATCCCCCAACCGAATAAGCGATTGCCTCATACCGAACATGAAAGGGCGTAGTACGCCAGTGAACACCCCGATCAATCACGATGATCTCTTCATCGACGGTGAATTCGTCGAAGCAGCCTCCAAGGACCGCTTCACCGCCATAAATCCAGCGACCGAAGAAGTGCTGGGAACAGTCCCGATCAGCAACGCCGAGGACATCGACCGTGCCGTGCGGGGGGCCCGAACGGCGTTCAGCACGTGGAGTCAGACCACAGGCGCCGAGCGCGCCGAGGTCCTCAGCAGACTCGCCGACGCTTTCGCCGCAAGGGGCGACGACATCGCCGCTTTGGTCTCCCGGCAAAACGGTGCACCTCAGTGGTGGGTCAACCAGAACAAGCGCATCACGGAAGCGATCTATCGCAATGGAGCCAAGAACGCCGCGGCGATCCTCGCCGAGGAAGTGCTTCCCGGTGGCGAGCACGGCACCGTCGTACGCAAGGAACCTCTCGGAGTCGTCGCGGCCATCGTTCCGTGGAACTCCCCGCAGGCGTTGCTGTCGATGAAGATCGCCGCCTCCCTGGCCGCCGGCTGCACCGTCGTGGTCAAGCCATCCCCAGAAACCTCTCTGGATATTTATCTGCTCGCCGAAGCGATCCGGGAAGCAAAGGTCCCCCCCGGCGTGATCAACATCGTCACCGGAGCCGCCGAGACGGGGGCCAACCTCGTCGCCCACCCTGGTATCGACAAGGTTTCCTTCACCGGCTCTACCGCGGCTGGCCGGGCGATCGCCATCTCGTGTGCCGAGAACCTCAAACCCCTCACAGCCGAACTCGGCGGCAAGTCCGCCGCAGTCCTTCTCGAGGACGCGGACATCGAGGTCTTCACCGACTCGATCCCGTGGCGATGCCTGCCGTTCTCCGGTCAGGTGTGCCACGCGATCACACGGGTGATCGTGCCTCGTTCGAGGCATCAGGAGGTGCTCGACGCTATGGTCGAAAAGCTCTCCAGCCTGTCCTACGGCGACACCTCGGATCCGGACAACCTGCTCGGTCCGCTCGCGACGGCAGCCCAGCGGGACCGAGTCGAGGAGTACATCAAGCTCGGTGTCCAGGAGGGTGCCCGACTCGTGCTGGGTGGCGGCCGACCCAAAGGTTTCGACTCCGGCTACTACATCGAGCCCACAATATTCACCGATACTGACCCCTCGATGCGCATTTTCACCGAGGAGATCTTCGGACCAGTGCTGTGCGTGGCCGTTTACGACACCGAGGACGAGGCCGCCGCACTACACGATGCGACCAACTTCGGGCTGAGCGGCAGCGTCTTCAGCCGCGACATAGAGCACGCCACCGAATTCGCCAGGCGCCTCGGTACCGGCGAGGTCCTCATCAACGGCAAGCACGGGGCTCCGAACGTCGACTTGGTCCGCAGCTTCTATAAGCACAGCTCGCTCGGCGGAGGAATGGATCTAGTCTCCCGCTACCAGCTCACCAAGTCGATCCCGCGCGCCTGAGCACCCACGTTCCGTCGGGTCCCTACGCGGGGGCCCGACGGATAACAGGTGCGTGAAGATCAATACGACGAAAGAAGGCATCCTCGTGGTGAACCAATCCATGTCAGAGACCCCACCGAAACCCAAGATCGATATCCATCAGCACGTTCTCCCGCCGTTCTGGGTCGATCATCTCCGCGAGCATCCCTCGCCGCACCGACTGCCGGAGTGGTCGCCCGAAGCGGCGATCGCCAGCATGGACAGGCAGGGAATATCGAAAGCCTACCTCTCGCTGAGCGTACCGGGCGTGCTGCCCTGGCCGGAGGACGAGCGCGCTTCAGCGGCGAGGCGGGCTAACGAGTACACTGCCCACCTGATCGAGCGATGGCCGGACCGATTCGGAAATCTCGCCACACTGCCACTGCCCGATGTAGAGGCCGCGCTGACCGAGCTGAACCATGCGTACGACCACCTGGACGTCGACGGGGTGATCCTGTTCACCAACTACGGCGACATGTTCCTCGGGGACCCGACTTTCGAGCCGCTCTGGGAGGAACTCGACCGACGCTCTGCCGTCGTTCTGATCCACCCCGACAGCACGACCCTTCCAGGTCTGGAAGGAATACCCGCGTCCCTGGTGGACTTCCCATTCGCCACGACCCGGGCAGCGGTTGACCTGGTGTTCCATGGCGTGATCGCGCAATACCCCAATGTACGATGGGTGCTCTCCCATGCGGGCGGGTTCCTCCCGTACGCTGCGGACAGGTTCGCAACAGGCGGCTCAATGCTGCCGGGTGCTCCCGATAAGGAAACGCTGATGAGGCAGTTTCGGTGCTTCTACCTTGATACCGCTCTCTCCACCAGCTCACTGGTCCTTCCGTCTCTGACCGCATTCGCTGACCCGGAACGGATCCTGTTCGGCAGCGATTACCCCTACGCCGCAGGAAAGTCGGAGGAGTTCACCGCCGCACTGGACAACAGCGCCCTGCTGAGCGAGGAACAACACTGCGCGATCACCTGGCGCAACGCGGACAACATGCTTTCGTCTTCATCCATCAATCAGTGAATCGCGCAAGTCGCAGCGGAAGGCGAGGAGAACCCGCGTAGCGGGCGCTTCCTTGTCCCCGATCACAATGGGCAGACCTACCATAAGTCGCCCGAACCAAGCAGGGGAGTTCTCATGGCACGCAATCGACAGGAGATCCCCCGCGACGAGCGCTACCTCGAACTCATTACGGAGGCTACGGCGCTGTTCTTGAAGCACGGCTATGCGCAGACGAGCATAGCCGACATCAGCGCTGCGGCGGGCGTCGCGCCCGCCAATGTCTACTGGTACTTTCAGTCGAAGGATGAGCTCTTCGCCGCAGTGATGGACCGTATGCTACAACGCGAGCTCGACTACGGGAGGCAGGACCTCGATCCTCTCACGGCACTTGTGCGAGGTCTGGGTGACATGCGCGTGTTCCGCGGCTTGCATCAGGAGATGCACACGCGCATGCTCAAATCGGAGGCGGTCCGCGAGGCACACGAGCGTTTTCTCGATTGGATCAGGGCATTGGTTGGACGGGTAGTCGATGAGCAGCCGGAGACCGCGGAGAGGAGGATGATCATCGATATCGTTGTCTCTCTCTTCGAGGGTGCGAACGTGTCTGAACCCGCGTCGCGGCCAGCGACTGAGATGATCAGGTTCCTCCTGAAGTCGCTGGGAGCCTTTGGGGCACCTAATTCAGATCCGACGGATCTAGTGAAAAATGATAAGGCGCAATCCTCCTCGGCCTAGCGGTACTCGGCTTGAGGTGCATTGCACCGCTGTCCCCTTCCGCGTGCGCCACGTCTCAGGTGCGCTGCGGTCGGCCCCCAGCATCCATCTTGCGCGAAACCTTCCTAAATCTCTTGATTCAGATTCAAGACAAATCCCTATGTCTTGAGTAAGCTTTATCTATGAAAGTTCCTTCGTATAATATGCTGCCAGACCGTAATTTCAGATCAAACACCAACGTACGCTTCGTAGCGTCATCTTGATCGGCGTTCAAGCCAACGCATAGGAAGTTGTTTGGGCGACCGAAGGTGATCGGCGGGCCGTTGCCTGAATAGGAGAGGGTTCAATGATGAAATTTGCTGGTCGAGGTACACCATGGACGCAGCTCGCCGCAGCGTGCTGGCCGCGGTCGATACTTGCTGTCAAACACCCGGCGATGCGGTTTCGCCGACCGACCCTGATCCGAAGACCTGAGTCGGTTGCCCGCGGGACGGTGGCCGCATCGGGACCTGATTCGGTCACTGCGCTCCGTCACTCCAGCGCACAACTTCACAACCTCTCAAGCACTGTTTGGAGAATCTCATGACAACTGTTGCATCAACGACAAAAAAGACGATGGAGCATCCGCTCAATGCCTGGTATGTGGCGGCGTGGGATCATGAGGTCACAAGCACCGCCATCATCTCCCGGACCGTGGCCGAGCGACCACTCGCTCTATACCGCACAGACGACGGGCGTCCCGTTGCACTGGCAGACGCTTGCTGGCACCGTCTCGCGCCGCTGTCGATGGGCAAACGGGTCGACGGCGATGGCGTGCAGTGCCCGTATCACGGCCTGAAGTTCAATTCAGCGGGACGCTGCACCTTCATGCCGGCGCAAGAGACCATCAACCCGAGCGCCATGGTGCCGTCCTTTCCGATCGTCGAGCGCCATCGTTTCCTCTGGGTATGGCTGGGCGACCCGACTGTCGCAGACCCCGCCAGCATCCCCGACATGCATCAAATGGATTCGGCCGAATGGGCGGGTGACGGGCTGCGGATCGAGGTCGATGCCAACTTCCAGTTGGTACTGGACAACCTGATGGATCTCACTCACGAGGAATTCGTGCATGCCGGCAGCATTGGCCAAGCAGAGCTCAGTGAGTCCGATTTCGAGGTCACACGGGAAGAGCGCAGTGTCACTCTGAGTCGCTGGATGCTGAACATCGATGCGCCGCCGTTTCTCGCCAGGAATATGCAGGACAAATTTCCGGGCTTCCGGGGCAAGGTGGACCGATGGCAGATCATCCGGTACGAGGCACCCTCGACGATCTGCATCGACGTGGGCGTTGCCGAAGCCGGCACGGGTGCGCCCGAAGGTGATCGCAGTCGTGGCATTGAGAACTACGTCATGAACACCATCACCCCTGTGACGAGCAAGTCGTGCGCCTATTACTGGGCGATCACGCGCAACTATGCGCTGGACATGCAATCGGCGACAACCCGGATGCGCGAGGGTGTCGCCCGTGTCTTCAGGCAGGACGAAGACATGCTCGTCGCGCAGCAGCAGGCCATTGACGCCAACCCCGACTATGAGTTCTACAGCCTAAACATCGACGCGGGCGGCATGTGGGCGCGTCGCATCGTCGAACGCATGCTTCAGGACGAACGCAACGCGGCCGGCCACGCTGATCCGGTTCGGATGAGTGAAAAATGACGGCCCCGAACTCGATGGGCTGGCAGGCGGTCCGTGTCGTTGCATGCGGCCCGGTCGCTGACGGAATCCAGCGGATCGTGCTGGAATCCTCGCGTGTCGAGCGGGCGGCCCCCGGATCGCACCTGGATGTCGAGGTTGCGATCGAGGGGGGTTCCGAAGTTCGCTCATATTCGGTGGTGAACACTAGTGAGGACGGACGACGGCACACCCTGGCAGTGCACCGCGCGCCGCAGTCGCGCGGCGGCTCCGAGTTCATGCACAGGTTGCGGGTCGGGGATGAGTTGAATGCAACGAGGCCGTTGCAGAACTTCCCTCTGCGCGTGGGTGCGGCTCGTTACACACTGATCGCCGGAGGTATCGGCATCACGGCAATGGTGGCCATGGCGAGCATGCTCCGTCGGCTGGGTGCTGATTACACCCTTGTCTACGTCGGTCGTACGCGAGCACGAATGGCATTCCTTGCCGAGCTCGAGCTCGAGCATGGCGATCGCCTGCGGGCCTGTGTCGACGATGAGGACACCAGTCTGAACGTGGCACAACTCGTCGATCAGATTGCCAACGACGACCTCAGCCCAGCCATCGAGGCGTACATGTGCGGGCCCATCAGGCTGATGGACGCAGTGCGCCGCAAATGGAGCGATACCGGGCTTCCACTGACCAATCTGCGATTCGAGACATTCGGCAACAGCGGCTGGTTCGACCCGGAAGAGTTCATTGTGCGGATTCCGCGTCTCGGGATCGAAACGGCCGTTGCACCGGACAGTTCCATGCTCGAGGCCATCCAAGGAGCAGGCGCTGAGATGATGTTCGACTGCCTGAAAGGTGAATGCGGACTGTGCGAGGTCAAAGTCCTGGGACTGGACGGTTGCATAGATCACCGCGACGTGTTCTTCAGCGAAGAGCAAAAGAACGCCTCGCGCAAGATGTGCGCCTGCGTGTCACGAGTGGTTCGCCCTGTCTCGTCGGACGTGGAGACTAGCGGACAGTCGGCTTCGAGAGAGTCGGCCATCGTGACGATCGACATTACGTGATCGCATTCCGCACCGCAGAAGACTCGATGGACTATATAACCATCATCGATTCGGGCCGCAAGTCTGATGAAGTGTCACTTCATAGGCGGGTGCGGAGGGAGCTCCATATGACGGGTAGCCGGGGCCTCTGTTTGAATGCGCAAGCGGCTTGACCCTCGTCGCCTGAGGCACAGGATGGTCGAACACGGACCTCAACGCCGGCCACGAAACCGTCCGGATTCTGGACTTCGTCAAGCTGGCGAATGCGTACGGCTGCGCTTCGTTCCGATGCGAACGTGACGAGGACATTGATGCGACCATCCAGAAGGCCCGAAATCAATGACCGCCCCGTGGTCATCGATTTTGTATTGAGCCCGGACTTCATGGTGTGGCCGATGGTGTTAACAGATGGTGCCCGGGGTGAGTAACGACCAGATCCAGATTGGCCGCAACATGACCCCGGAATAGGAAGAAGGGGACTGACCGTGAGCCGTCACACACTGTCCGTCCTGATTGAAGGCAGTCCCGGCGTCCTGACCCCGTCGCAAGAAAGTACTAATGTCTTACAATAAAACCTCTTTAGTGGCCCAGACGCGCGCTCAGATCCTGGCCAGCGATATAGAGCAGCAAATTTTCGACCGTGAGTTCAAGCCAGGAGAGCTGATCGGCACGATTGACACGCTCAAGGCTCGAACGGGCTTTGCCCGCTCGACAGTGGGTGAGACCATCCGGCTCCTGACGGATCGCGGGCTCGCTGAGATCCGCCCCGGACGCGGCGGCGGGCTCTACGCCACCGCGTCCGGACCTGTGGTGCGCATCCGTCACACCCTGCTGGCCGTCAGCGACGCCCCTGCTTCGGTCGTTGAGGCAGTGGCCGTCCGCGAGGCGCTGGAGGTCCTGATCGACGTGGACGCCGCGGAGCACCGCACGCCCGCCGACGTCGCCGACATAAGAAAGCTTCTTGGGCGACTGAAGACAGCAGCCATCCGGAGCCGGACCGGGTTCCTGCTAGCCAACTGGGATCTGCACGAGCGCATTGCCCTCATCTCACCAAACCAGACGGCGTCAGCGCTGTACCTTTCGATGACACGATTCGTGCGCGACCAGGCCGTCACCGCCACCCACGACGAGGACCCCAAGTCAGAGACTTCGGGGCTGCAGGTCCGGTTCGAGATTCACGAGGAACTGGTCGCCGCCATCATCGCCGGCGACGTCCCGCGCGTGAAGAAAGCTACCGAAAAACACGCAGGGCTGCTCACCACCTAGACATTCCAGAGCCTGATCCGGTATTCAAACCGGATTCAGCCCATTCAGGCGTTGCAACAATTTGGCCGTCGTTGGGGAGGGCCGGGGCTTCTTTGTACGTTGTATCTTCTGGGCGCAAGTCAGTCGACGGCCCTTGAGCGTGCCTGGAGTTCTTGGTTCGTTTCAATTAGCCGCCTGTAGGTCGTCGTTTGCCCGTGCCCGGGAAACACCAACAAATCTGCGTCAAAAGACATCGCCAAGAACATGTCTATGCTTGATTGCATATCTTTTTCGCTGCCCGTGGGTCGAAAGGTTGGGCCTACGCTGTCAGCGAGAATTGTGTCTCCGGTAAAGAGTGCATTGTAATCGGTGAAGTAGTAAAGGCTTGATCCCACTGTGTGTCCCGGCGTATGCGTCACAACTATCGAATAACCTGCGATCTCATGCGTACCCTCGTCGAGGGGAATAATCGGGCTTTGAATATTGAGTTCGAAGCCGGCCGTTTTCGACTGGTTTAGGTCGGGGTTCGTGGGAAATTCGGCGTCAGGTGCAGGGAGGAATACCTGCGCATCGGGATATTCAGCTTTCAGAGCGTCAAGTCCAGCGAGGTGATCCCAGTGACCGTGAGTCAGCAGTACCGCGTCCGCTCCGCCGACGCGCTCGAGGTATTCGGAGACTGCGTCGCTGTAGAACCCAGGGTCGATGACAATGGTTTTGTCCTCGACACTAACGACATATAGCCACGAGGAGAAACCCTCAGAGTTGGTGAATTGTTGGATCTGTATTTGGCCACGAGCGGTTCTGTCCCGTCCGCGCTCGACTGCGTCTGTCTGCGCAGAGGGTCGAGTATCAGGTAGTTGGCTGCAGCCTGACAAAACGATCAACAGGGCTACTACCAGAACGGCGCCAACTCTGCTGGCGAAAGGTGCACACCGCATTTCACCCGTGCCCCCGTTGTTGGTGTCGTTGGTGCAGTCTCTCGTTTGCATCAGCTTCTCTATGGACTGCTCATCCCAGGTTGCTGCGATCAGTTTGTATCCGTCCTCGCGGCATAGTAGGCGCCGATCGTTCTGTGTGCCTCGGACCCAGAGAATCTCGCCGTCTTCGGTGTAGTCGTCAATGACGGCTGTCTGGCGGTTTCCGCGGGGGTCTTCTAGGACGATGTGCTGTCCGCGCTGGATCCCGTCCCAATCGTATTGAGTGTTCATCCCTTGGTCCTCTCGGGGTCATGGGTCCTCGAAAGGCAAGGGGCAGCACAGGTAACCATGCCTACCTGTGCTGCCTTTTGCCTACCTGGTGTGCCCTGCGACCGATATTGCTACTGGTTGTGGCGCTTCAGTGGTTCGAAGTACTGAAGTCACCTTCGTTGAGGAATCCGGTGACGACCTCCGCCCATTCCTGGGGTGCTTCGATGTGGAGCAGGTGCCCGCTTTCCGGGAAGCGGTGGAGCCGGGCCCCGGGTATGGCCTCCACGATCTGTTCGAGGTGCTGCGGAGGCACCCGTACATCCAGGTCCCCGCCAAGAACAAGGGTCCGGGCAGTGACTTTGGGTGCCTCGGAAAGGAGATCCAGCCCTGCGCTCATTTCCGCGGCCATGGTGGCGGGGGCGGCGAAGTTCAGGGGCGCCGTGGCCAGGCGGTCAAGGAAGGCCCTGTCTTCAGGGGACGGGCGTGCGATGTAGGTGTCCATCATGGTCCGCATCGCGGTCCGCCGGTCCTGATCGGTGCTGGCACTGCGCATCCTCGGGCCCGCCTGCCTTGACCCATTCAATCGGCTGGTGCCGTCCGGGACTGAGAGTTCGAACGCTTGGTGGATCTTCTCCAGCTCCCGGATGAAGGTTTCATCCATTCTCGCCGGTCCGCTGGCCAGGATCAGGGAGTTCACGTTCCCCGGGTAGGCGGTCGCGTACGCCAGCGCTGTCGTTGCCCCGTGGCTGCTGCCGTAGATGCAGAGCCGTTTCTGGCCGAGGTGCCGGTGCAGGGCCTCCACGTCTTCGACGTACCCGGCGAGGCGGTAGCCATCTGGTGCCGCGGGAGGATCGGAGGCGCCGGTCCCCCGGGGGTTGAAGATCAGGAGCTGGTATCCGGGCAGGTCAAGGCCACCGAAGTAGATTTCCGGGTCCAGTCCCGGACCGCCGGGCAGCAGGACCACCAGGGGTCCCGCACCCTTGAGCGTGTAGGAAAGAGTGCGGGAGTCCGCGGTGCGGAAAGTCTGCATCGTCAGCCCCTGGAGGGGATGGCTGGCTGGGGTGTGCGGGAGGCGCTGATCAGTCGCGCGACGGGGGTTGGCTCCAATGTCCTGGGGCCGATGGTGTCCCCGATCCACGCGGTCTGGGGATCTTCGGGCTGGAACGCCGGCCACGGAGCCCCGTTGAGGCAAGCAGGGACCCCGGTCCGGGCGAATTCCGCCCATGCGTGGCGCACACCGCGTGAGATTTGGGTGTCTATTTCCTCGTAGTATTCCGGGGGGTTCAGCGTGCCGAACAGGTAGGGAATCTCGGCGCTGTGTTTTGCCAGAAGCCCGGTGCTGCGGGCACCGGGTGAGACGCGTGCGAAGTGATAGGAGTAGCAAGTGCGGCCGAGCTCGGCGAACCGTTCCAGGGTGGCCCGTGCCGGCTCGTGCCACACACCTGCCGTGATGACCTCGGCGATGGCCTCATAGTCTCCGGCTCCGGTGGAGGCGAAGTGTTCGAGGATCTCGGCGTAGCGGTCTCCGCCCATGGCTTTGGCCATGTTTGCCAGCGTTTCGGGGGTGTAGGCGTCCTCGGGCCGTACCTCAGGGTGCGCGTAAAGCATGGTGGGCTGGACGAACATGCGTGCTTCATCTTCGGTGCAGCCGAGCATGACCGGGACGTTCTTCTCCCAGCCGCCGAAGTCATCGTCGATGACGCCACCGTCCGGCACGGGGTACCAGACAAGGTTGGCCGGGGTGTGCACCTGCCCGGCCGGCGGGAAGATGCCGGACAGGGCCAAAGAGGCTTCCCGGACTTTCTCAGCAGGTATCTGGCGAAGTTCGTTGATGTCGGTGCTGCCCAGACGCTCGTAGAGCCGGTCGGTGGCCGTGTGTGAGCGCTCAAGGGAGGGGGAGTCGACGACGGCGTAGTCTTCGAAACCGGCGCTTTGGATCACTGCTTTGTGGAACAGGCCCCGTGCCGATGGTGTGGACAGCAATGCCCGGGTGGCGGCTCCACCTGCTGACTGGCCGAAGATGGTGACGTTCTCCGGGTCTCCGCCGAAGGCGCTGATGTTGGTCCGGACCCATTCCAGTGCCGCGACCCAATCCTGGACACCGAAATTGGCACCAACCTCAGGGTCGGTCAGGAACCCGAAAGCGCCGAGGCGGTAGTTCAGCGAGACGACGGTGACCCCGTCGCGGCACAGCTGCTCTCCTGGCCAGATCTTCAGCGACGCCGAGCCGTTGAGGAACCCGCCGCCGTGGATCCAGACCATCACCGGTTGCTTGTTGTCCGACTCAGGCTGGGTTGTCCAAACGTTCAGGTACAGGCAGTCCTCACTTTGGGGGGCTCCGAGGTCCATTCCCGTGTCTGCGGTCTGGATGGCTGCGTTGCCGAAGGCTGTGGCGTCCAGGACGCCGTCCCACGGCTCAGCCGGTGCCGGCGGGCACCAGCGGCGTTCGCCTACCGGCGGTGCTGCGTACGGGATGCCCAGAAACGAGTGGACTCCGTCCCTGACTGAACCTTCCAGAAGGCCCTGTTCCACGCGGATTGTGCTCACTTGAATATCTCCAATTCAAAGGTGGGGGCCCTGAGCCCCTGTTTAACAGTAGTCCGGCGCCTGCCGGTCACAATCGGTTGGTGCTGCGGATTCCAACGGCCGTTTACTCTCCGGGGTCTGCGTGCAGCCCGACTGCTTCGATGGCTGCGACGGCGCATTCTTCATCGTGCTGGGGCAGGTTGCCGCTGACTCCGGCAGCTCCGATAACAATTCCCCCGGTGTTCCTGATCAGGACACCTCCGGGGACCGGCACCAGGTTGCCCTGGGCGAGGATGGTGACGGCGTTGATGAAGGCTGCGTGCTGCTCGGCCTTCTTGGCCAGGGACCGGCTGCCGACACCCATGTTCAGTGCTCCCAGGGCTTTGGCGGAGGCTATGGCCGGGCGCAGGAGGCTTGAATTGTCTTCCTTCGCGAAGGCCACGAGTTGCCCGGCTGCGTCCAGTACCGCAATAGTCATGGGCGGGTAGTCGTTCGCCCGCGCATGCTCCAAGGCAGTATCAACGATGAGGCGGGCCTGGTTCAGTGGGATCATGATGCGTCTTCCACCTCGGGGGAGTAGTGCCGGGCATTCGTCGTGGTCCGCACGGAGAATCCTCAGGATCCTGCCGGGATTGGCCGCGCGTCAATCATGGTGCCGACCAGCAGGCAGGGGGAGTCACTGCGGTTGCTCCATGCGTGGTTGGTGCCGCGGATGATGACGGTGTCGCCGGGGGTCATGAGGACTTCCTCGACGTCGGTGACAAGGTAGATCTCCCCGATCACGCAGGTGATGCTGTCAAGCGTTTCGGTGCGGTGCATGGTGGGGTGCCGCACCGATTCAGCTTCGGTGGCTTCGAAGCGTTGGCCGACCTTTTTGTTCAGATCGGCGAAGACTTCCCGGTGCTTGTCGGCGTCGTGGTGGTCCGGCGGGATTTCCACGGCGCGGCAGATCATGCCGTTGGGGAAGGGTTCCCGGGTTTTCACATCGAGGGAGCGGTCGCCTTCGATGCTGTTATTGGCTGGTGTTTCCTGGGTTCCCCAGAGGGTGGCGCGCCAGAAGAAGCCTTCTTCTGACTGGACGTTCGTCTGTTCTGTGTCCAGAACGGCGGAGCGGCCTTCGGCGTCGGGGCCGACGACGATTCTTTTCCATCGTGACATTGGTTGTCCTTTTCCTTGGTGTGCTTGGTTGCCGAGAGGGAGTTGGGCTAGGGGGCGGGCCATGTCCTGGGTTAGCGGCCGGGAAAGCCGCTGTCCGGGGCGGCTGGCCGGGAGTAGTTCGAGGTGCCGGTGACGGCTTTGTTTGCTGCTTCGACTGTGTCTTCGCAGAAGCTGCGGAAGGCCATGATGTCCAGGCCCAGGCAGAACACTTTGATGCCGTCCTCCAAGGCTTTGGAACAGCCCTCGGCCGTGGGTTCCAGAACAGGCCCGCCCATGACCGCCACTCCGTGGCGGGCCGCTGAATCCAGTACGCGGCGGTAGGCTTCCTGAACCTTCGGGCTCTTGAGCATTTGGTTGCCTTCGCCCATGGCGAAGGCAAGGTCACCCTGGCCGAAGACGATGATGCTGACCTGCTCGAGGGCGCAGATCTCATCGATGTTTTCCACGGCGTCCGGGTGCTCAATGAGGGGCACGAGGAGGGCGTTGGCGTTGTTCCATTCGGCGTATTCGGGGAAGGTCCTGAAAGAGTAGCCGGCAGCGCGGACTGCGGGGCAGATCCCTCGGCTGCCCAGTGGCGGGAAGAACGCGGCGTCCGCAACGGTCAAAACGTCCGCAGCGGACTTGACCATCGGAATCATCAGGGCCTGGGCCCCGGCCTCGAGTGAACGCCGGATGGCGGTTTCGTCATGGAGTTCAGGGATCCGGACCATGGGCACAAGGCCGGCTCCGTCGGCGGCCCGAACTGCGTCTTCGATGGCCCGTGGATTGATGCCGCAGTGCTCGCTGTCCAGCATCACGAAGTCGAAGCCGGTGTTGCCCAGGACTTCAATGAGTGCGTGGTTGCCCGTGAAGCATTGCATTCCAAGGGGAACCTGCTGGTTTTCAATCATGGTGATCAGGCGGTTTCGCTCGTACAAGGCGTGTCCTTTCGGGAGAGCGACGGGAGGCTTTCGAAAACCTGCCGTTCGTGACTTAAGTCACGCTAACATCAAGACGCCTACATAACAAGTGACCAGATGTCTCTATGCTTTCGCAATTTTTGACTATTGGTGACCGGGTCATCAGGTGACTACATTTGGAGTGCGGAGAGTCCGCGCAGAGGAAGGTTTGAAATGAGCGATGTCTTCACCAAGGGTCCTTACCGGAGAGACAGGACCCGCGTAGCTGATCAGGTATCAGAGGATCTGCGGGGCCAGATTCTCTCCGGTCGCCTCCAACGAGGCTCCAAACTGCCCTCCGAAAAGGAACTGGCTGCGCAATACGACGTCAGCTCACCCACCATCCGCGAAGCCCTGGGCGCCCTGAGCGCCATGAGTCTGATTGAGGTCCGTCACGGCTCGGGCACCTACGTCAGCGCCGAAACAGACAAACTGCTGTCATCGGCCATGGCAGCCATTGTGCAACTGGAGAGCGTCGACATCCTGAGCATCATGGACATCTCCGAAGCCCTGCATTTGAAGGCAGTTCGACTGGCGCCATCCAAGGCAACGAAGGAGGACCTATCGACACTCCGTCGGGCCGTTGATGCGCTGAACGCCGCCGCCACTGCCGGAACCGACCACCCCGACGAGCTCCTGGCCGCATTCCTCAAAGCCTTGGTGGCAACATCGCACAACCCCTTGCTCACCGGACTGTCCGGCTTCCTCATTGACGCCCAGATCGCGCTGGTGCGGGACGTCGCGAAGCGGGCGCCGTCAAGCTGGCGAATGATCGCCGGCGACCTGGTGGAAGAGCGTGAAGCAATTGTGGCCGCACTTGAGGCCCGGGATGGCGACGCTGCGCAGGCGGCTGTTTTGACTTACATGCAGCATGGGGAGGAACTCGTGCGCCTGAACCTGGAGAAAGTCTCCTAGGCCCTTCGCCGTAAAGTCACCAAGAGACCTTGACACTTGGGGACTGATCTCTTTAGAGTGATGTGACTCACGCACAAGGAGGCCCTAGTGGTACACGTATCGAGTTCCTGGTCCAAGGGCGTCGTCGCCCTGGCATTGATTTCCCCGCTTCTCGCGGCTTGTGGCAGCACCCCGGCGGCACCTGCGCCGGGTCCGTCCACCAGCGCAAGCACTGGTGGGCCGAAAGAAATAACGACCGTCAGAGTTGGTGTTCCGGCCAACGCGAACGCCATCAGCGCACACCTTGCGGTCGACAAGAAGTATCTGGAAGATGCGGGACTCAAGGTCGAGTTCATGGACGTCACTTCAGGCGCGGCAGCCATCCCTATGCTCCTGAACGGGCAGATGGATATCGCTTTGGGTGATGGCATCGGCACACTCACCGCCTCCTCCAACGGCGTCCCCATTGCCATCGTCGGAGTAGCCACGACACAGCCCTCAGATCCCAAGCTGGATTCGACTGCGATTTTTACTTCCCCCGCCATCACAAAAGCATCTGATCTCACCGGCAAGAGCTTCGCCGTCAGTCAGCTGGGAGGAGCCGCGGAACTCGTAGCAAAATCTGCCATTGACGCAGAAGGGGGCGACTCCTCAACGATTGAGTTCGTGGAAATGCAGGCTCCCCAAATGGCGGCAGCCATAAAGGCTGACCGCGTCGCGGGGGCGCTGCTCAATGAGCCTTTCGCTACTGCTGCCGAAAAGGAGGGCATTACCCTGCTGACCCGTCCGCAGGCAGCGGGCGGACCAGGTCTGCCGGCCACCTACTGGATCACATCGCAGGCATACGGGCAGAAAAACCCGGCTGTGATGGACAACTTTGTTACCGGAATCCAAAAAGCCGGCCGGGAAGCGAACAGCAGCCCTGAGCTGGCGAAGGAAACAGCATCAAAGTTCCTTCAGATGGACCCCGCAGTCCTCAAGGCCATCCGCCTTCCCGCGTTCGCAGAAAACGTCACCGACACGTCCGGCCTCAGCAAGTACATCGATCTGGCCAACCGCTACAACGTGCTCAAAAAGCAGCCGGACCTTGGCAAGCTGCTGAGCATCAAAGCCACGGCGGGCTCCTGATGTATCCCCTGACCACGCGTAGTCCCAGGTGGAAGGACTGGCTAGGGTAATGGCTGTCCCGCTTCAACTCCAGCGTCCGCGCACCCTGGGCATCAGCGCGAATAGAAGGCTTTGGCGCGCCGTCGCCGCACTCGGGCTGCTGGCCTGCTGGGAACTGGCCAGCATGCTGGTCGGACCAAACTCTCTCCCTGGCCCCTGGGCAACTGCTACGGCCCTTGGAAAGTTGCTGACAACAGCGGAACTCTGGACAGCGGTGGGGCTGACAACACAAAGCACGCTCATTGGTCTTGCCATTGCCGCTGTCATAGCTGTTCCTGTCGGTCTCTTCATCGCATCCAGTCGCCTCGCCACCTCCAGCACCAGGATCACCGTGGACTTCCTCGGCTCCATTCCACCCATCAGTTTCCTGCCGGTCGCCCTCCTGATGTTCGGCTCAACGATGCCGATGAAGCTCGTTGTCATCGTCTATGGCGCCTGCTGGCCCCTTCTGGTCCGGTCCATTGATGCCCTGCGGGACGTCCACTCCGTCCAACACGACGTGGTGGAGGCTTTCAAGATCAGGTTCAGCGTCCGGTGGCTGCGGGTCTTCCTTCCGGCCGCGCTGCCCGGGATCCTCGTCGGCATCCGGGTCTCGCTGACCATCGCACTCCTGCTCTCAGTCGGAACCGAATACGTGGGCGGAGCACCTGGCGTGGGGGGAGAGCTCCTGCGGGCCCAGGTCGACGGCCGGGCGGCAGACGTCCAGGCATACGCGGTGACTGCCGCCGTTATGGGACTCGCGTTCAACCTGGCGATGCGGGCCTCCGAACGCCTCCTGATCAGCTGGCATCCCTCCATCAGGACGAAAGGAAAATCATGATTCGGTCTGCACGGACAGCGCTGCTTCAGCTGTGGCTGCCGGTTCTCCTTATTTCCCTCTGGTGGTTCCTGTCCGTGGGCAGCACCTCCCTGTACTTCCCCGCGCTGAGCGACATCCTTGACGCCGTAGGCAGGTTGTGGCTTTTCGAGCACGCCGTCAGTGACCTGCTTCCCAGCATGAGGAACATGCTCACCGGGTTCGTCCTCGCCGTAGCCATCGGGGTGACCCTCGGGCTCATCTTGGGAAGTCTGCCCCGGCTCCTGGACGCGATAGAACCTGAACTTGAATTCGCCCGCGCACTTCCGGCGGTCGCAATCCTTCCCATCGCGATTCTCGTACTGGGACTCGGGGACAACATGCGCGTTTTCGTCATCACCCTGGGCGCCGTTTGGCCCGTTCTTCTGAACACCACCGCCGCCGTTCGGGGAATAGACCCAACGGTCCGGGACGTCGAATCCGCTTTCGGGATTGATCGCGTCAGCCGATATCTCAGGATCCGGCTCCCGGCGGCGCTGCCTCAGATCCTGTCCGGAGCCCGAATTTCGCTGTACATCTCCATTGCGTTGCTCGTCATCAGTGAGATGCAAGGGGCAGGACAAGGCATCGGACACTTTATCCTTGCCTCCCAGCGCGACTACGCCGTGGTCGACATGTGGAGCGGCGTGATCGTTCTTGGAGTCATCGGATACCTGCTCCAGCTCGCGTTCCGTGCAGGCGAAGCTGCACTTCTTAGAAACTATCCGCCACAACGGACCGGAAAGTAAGACCATGACTATAACCGGAAGTGACGAAATGTCCACCCATGCAGGAGCGTCTGCGAACCCAGAACCAGCAACGGGAGCTCCCCACAAACTGGTGACCATCAGGGACGTCGGACACGACTACCCCACCCGCGACGGCCACCGCACCGTACTGGACAAAGTCAGCTTCGACGTTAACCCCGGAGAATTCATCTGCATCGTCGGTCCATCCGGCGTCGGAAAGACAACCATCCTGCGATGCATCGCCGGACTGCAGCCCTCCACCCGAGGCGAAGTCAAAGTCAACGGGCGGGTACTCACCGGCCCCAGTTCTGACGTTGGACTGGTCTTCCAGGACTACAGCCGCTCACTCATGCCATGGATGAGCGTCACCGACAACGTCGCTCTACCACTGCGCAAGCGGCTCACCCGGGTGGAAAGGGAACGTCGGGTAACCGCAGCCCTCCGTGAAGTCGGCCTCGACCAACACACCGAATCAAAGCCTTGGCAGCTTTCAGGGGGTATGCAACAGAGAGTAGCCATCGCCAGGGCCCTGGCCTTCGGTGCCCCCCTGCTCCTGATGGATGAGCCCTTTGCCTCCGTTGATGCCCAGACCCGGGCAGAACTGGAGGACCTGTCCCTGCGGGTTCGTGAAGACAGCGGACAAGCAGTCATTCTCATCACCCACGACATCGACGAGTCAATCTATCTGGCAGACCGGATCATAGTCCTCGGTGGATCACCGGCGTCGGTGATAGCTGAGCTGACTGTGCCGCTGGGCTCAAACCGTGACCAGATCAACACCAAATCACTGCCAGAATTCGCGGAACTGCGGAAAACGGTCCACACCCTCATCCAGGAAGCCTCGCGATCGATGGGTCAAAAAGGAGGAAGCAAGTGACCACAACCCCTGACACGGTCCTGGACACCCAGGAAGGAAACAGGTCGGTACCTCCTGCCATCGCCGGCCTTCACCACCTGACCCTGGATGTCGATGACCTGGAGGCCAGCCGGGGCTGGTTTGGGCGGGTTCTGGGCGCGTCCCACCTGGAAAACCTGGACCACTACGATGACCGCGGCATCAAGTATGCCGTCATCCTCAAGATTCCCGGTCTCATCGGGGTCATCCAGCTCCGCCAGGCGACCGACCAACTCCACGTGCAGAAGGGTTATGACCCCATTACCTTCGAGGTAGCCGATGTGGACGCACTCAACGCCTGGCTCAGGCACCTCGATTCATGCGCCGTGAAGCACTCCCCAATATCCAGAAGGAAGGCCGGGAATGCCCTGGACTTCTTCACACCGGATGGAATCATCCTTCGTCTGTATGCCAACTTCGCGCCTGCGGAGCAGAAGTAATCCAATCCGAGCCTCGGCCACCCTTCCTCGAGCGCTGAGCAGAAGAGGTAACCTGCCACACGAAACAGGAAGCCCCCAGCCCGGAAACGGCTAGCTCACATCGCCAACGAACGCTGCTGACGATCCGGTTTTTCGACCCGCGATTGTCATCAGCTTGTAACCAGTCGTCGTCATCAGAGAGGCCGCCCACCTCGGATCCGAGTGGGCGGCCTCTTTCGTCTCTGCCGCAGAACTTCTGAAACGGAACTGCACGGGGCCTGCTCACCCAAGCCAAAGCAGTTGAGACCGAGATCTTCCGCTGCGGACGAGCCAGCCTTCTCTCTGGGTGCCCCCCCTCCAGCGCCGGGACGCAGAAGTAGATAACGTACACCTCTCCCTGCGTGGGGGAGTACCTGGTCGGCACCGCAGATGTTTTCCCGGCGCCAAAGGAACCCAGCAGGGGCGGTATCAGCCCACATAGAGGAGGCGGCGTTGCGTCAGCCGGAACCCGGGGGCAGCAGCGTACTCAGGCCTGGTAGCGCCCTGGCCGGTGGTTAACGGCGAGTATCAGGTTGAGAACCACTACGCCCGTGATTGAGGGCAGCATGACATCGGAATTGCCGATAAAAAGAGAAGCCAGAACGATCAGCGCGTCGAATCCCAGTTGCACTATCCCGGCGCTGGGGCCGAACCGTTCCTGTAAGTAGAGTGCCATAATGCCCATGCCACCTGCGCTGGCGCGATGCCGAAACAGGACCAGGAAACCGATCCCCATTAGTACACCGGCAAGTAGGCAAGCGTAGAGAGTCCCGATGCTGCTGAGGGCGAACTGGGTCAAGTGGAAGTCGGCCAGCACGGAGATCAGGCCTACCACCAGGAACGTCTTCAGGGTGAAGAGCCAGCCCATCCTCAAGAGCGACAGCACGTAGAAGGGCAGGTTGATCAGGAAGAACATGATCCCGAAGGACCACCCAGTGGAGTAGGTCAGAAGGAATGCCAATCCCGCCAGGCCACCGGTGACGGCACCGACTTTTCCTAAAAGAACCACTCCGAATGAGAGGATGAGCGATCCGATGATCAGTGCGCCAGCGTCCTCGAACGGCCGATGAGGCAATGAGGATGACTGGTTTCTCCGCGATTCTGGGGTTTGGCCCCGATGGGTGCGCACGACGGTACACTCCGGTTCTGTATGTTTGACGCCATGCAGGCCCAGGCAGGGATGGACCTCCTGCCCGGCCCCGGCGGCCTCCGGTCAGTGCTGGCGAATTGGCATGGTTCTTTGTTCCCGGGGTGGGGGAGAAGAGGGTGGGAACTGAATCACTTCACGTGGTGAAGCCATCCAAAGCTGTCCTCGCGGTGTCCGTACTGGATATCGGTGAGAGCGTCCCTGACCTTTCGGGTCAGTTCTCCTGCCTGTGTGGCCCAATCCAGCTCTCCGCCGGACCAGACGAGTCGTCCGACGGGTGCAACCACGGCTGCGGTGCCGCAAGCGAAAACCTCTTGGATCCGCCCATTCGCGACGCCCTCCCGCCATTCGTCAATGCTGATGCGTCGCTCCGTGACAGGGATTGACCAGGATTTGAGCAGCTCTATGATTGATCCCCGGGTGATTCCCTCGAGTATGGTGCCGGTGAGCTCTGGGGTGACGACGGAGCCGTCATTCAGGACAAAGAAAAGATTCATTCCACCGAGCTCTTCAACCCATCTACGCTGGACGCTGTCCAGGAAAACGACCTGGTCACAGTTGTTTTGTTGTCCCTCGGTTTGGGCGATGAAGGAGGCGGCGTAATTTCCCCCGGTTTTTGCTGCGCCCGTCCCGCCTTCCCCGGCCCGGGTGAAGTGTTCGCTGACCCAGATGCTGACCGGGCTCAGGTCACCGGGAAAGTAAGGAGCCGCCGGCGTTGCGATGACCGCGAACGTCAGATGGCGGGCCGGTCTCATCCCCAAAAAGGGTTCCGAAGCAAACATGAAGGGCCGAAGATATAAAGAACGGTGCCCTGAGGATGACGGCACCCAGTCGCTATCCTCACGAATCAAAGCATCGGTGGCGGCTACGAAGAGCTCTTCATCCATTTCCGGCATGGCCATTCGACGGGCTGAAGCATTCAGCCGGGCGGCATTTGACCGCGGGCGGAACGTCCAGACAGAGCCGTCCGGGTGCCTGAACGCCTTCATCCCCTCATAGATTTCCTGTCCGTAATGTAAAACAGCGGCGGCAGGATCAAGGACGAAGGGGGCATAAGGCTGCACCCGAGCCGAATGCCACCCCGATTCCGGGGTCCACTCGATCACCACCATGTGATCGGTGAAGTACTTTCCGAACCCCGGGTCAGCCAAATAATCGGCCAGCACGTGTGGGGGTACGGGCGATGGGGACGGGTGAATATCTATGTTCATGTTCTTCTCTCCTATCAAGGGCCGGAACAAACCGCTACATACTTCTTGCAGTAACTGCGATGCCTCACTCACTGGACTCGGTCAGGTACCTGGTGTAGGCGGGCAAGGTGAGGAAGGTTGGGAAGTCCCGGGCGAGGGTGACTTCTTCGAAGATGTCGCGGGCGTCGTCAAAGCGGTCCCCGTCAAAACGCTCCAGGCTCTCAAATTCGTCGTCGAGGAGGTCCTCCACCCAGTCACGGGTGATGATTTCCCCTTCATCAGTGATGGCGCGGGAGTAGATCCACTGCCACAGCTGTGACCGGGAGATTTCGGCCGTGGCGGCGTCTTCCATGAGGTTGTGGATGGCGACTGCGCCATTTCCGCGGAGCCAGGACTCGATGTAGCGGATGCCTACCTCGATGTTGTTCCGGATGCCCTGCTCGGTGATGGTCCCTGTCGTGGCGGCCACGTTGATGAGGGCGCGGTCGTCGGGGATGACGTCCTCGCGGGTGCGGTCCAGCTGGTTGGGGCGTTCGCCGAGGGTTGCGTCGAACACTTCGCGGCAGACGGGCACGAGGTCCGGGTGGGCCACCCAGGAGCCGTCGAAGCCGTCGTTGGCCTCGCGGGTTTTGTCTGCACGGACCTTCTCGAACGCGTTCGTGTTGGCGGCCTCGTCCTTGCGGTTGGGGACGGCAGCGGCCATACCGCCGATGGCCATGGCGCCGCGCTTGTGGCAGGCACGGACCAGCTGTTCGGTGTAGGCGCGCATGAATGGCTGCGTCATGGTTACCTGGGCGCGGTCCGGCAGGATGAACCGGGGGCCGCGGGTCCGGAAGTTCTTGATCAGGGAGAAGATGTAGTCCCAGCGGCCGGCGTTCAGGCCGGACGCGTGATCACGCAGTTCATAGAGGATTTCCTCCATTTCGAACGCCGCGGTGATGGTCTCGATCAGCACGGTGGCGCGGATGGTGCCCTGCGGGATGCCCAGCAGGTCCTGGGCGAGGATGAAGATGTCATTCCACAGGCGTGCTTCGAGGTGGTTCTCGATTTTGGGCAGGTAGAAGTACGGGCCTTTGCCCTGGGCCAGGAGCCGGCGGGCGTTGTGGAAGAAGAACAGGCCGAAGTCCACGATCCCGCCGGCCACGGGGGCGCCGTCGATGAGCATGTGCTTTTCGGGCAGGTGCCAGCCGCGGGGGCGGACCACGATGGTGGGCAGTTCCCCGGCCGGGCGGAGCTTGTATTCCTTGCCTTCCTCGGTGGTGAAATCGATCCGGCGTTCCAGGGCGTCGGTGAGGTTCAGCTGGCCCTTGATCACGTTCCGCCATGTGGGCGTGGAGGAGTCCTCCATGTCAGCGAGCCAGACCTTCGCGCCGGAGTTCAGGGCGTTGATGGTCATTTTCTGATCCACCGGCCCGGTGATCTCCACCCGGCGGTCCTCCAGGCCCGGGGCCGGGGGAGCGACCCGCCACGATGGATCATTGCGAATGTATGCAGTCTCGGACAGGAACCGGGGATCCTGCCCGGCTCGAATGGCGGTACGCCTGCTCTGCCTTGCTTTGAGGAGTTCCTGCCGCCGCTCTTCCGTTGCCCAATGCAATGTCGAGATAAATTCCAACGCCTCGGGAGTAAGGATTTCGCTCTCTCGCCGGACCGGGTGGGCTATTAGTTGGATTCCGTTGATCGTGAAGTTGTCAGTAAAGCTGTTCATGTCATTTGCTCCGAAGCAGGAAGGAAGTTCGACGGCGGGTGGTGACGTACCTAAATAGGTGGTAAACCGGACATCCGGCAGCGTGCGTAAAAGGGGCCCTGTGCCCGCCCCCGACCGAGTTCTACGAGGTCATGGGGCGGGCATGGGGATAGCAGGCAGAGGATCGCCGGTTCACCGGCGGACGCAAGCGCCGCCGTCGAACGGTAAGTGTTAGTGGAACTGGCCTTCTTCGGTGGATCCCACCAGTGCCAGGGTTGATGCGTTCGGGTTGAGCGCAGTTGCGATGTCGTCGAAGTAGCCGGTGCCGACTTCGCGCTGGTGCTTGGTCGCGGTGTAGCCGCGGGACTCGGAGGCGAATTCCTTCTCCTGGAGCTCGACGTAGGCGCTCATGCCTTCACGGGCGTAGCCGTGGGCGAGATCGAACATCGAGTAGTTCAGGGCGTGGAAGCCGGCCAGGGTGATGAACTGGAACGTGAAGCCCATGGCGCCGAGTTCACGCTGGAACTTGGCGATGGTGGCGTCGTCCAGGTGCTTGCGCCAGTTGAACGAGGGTGAGCAGTTGTAGGAGAGCATCTGGTCCGGGAAGTCGGCTTTGACGGCTTCGGCGAACTTGCGGGCCAGCTCGAGGTCCGGGGTGCCCGTCTCCATCCAGATGAGGTCAGAGTACGGGGCGTAGGCCTTGGCGCGGGCGATGCAGGGTTCGATGCCGTTGCGGACCTTGTAGAAGCCTTCCGGGGTGCGTTCGCCGGTGACGAATTCCTGGTCGCGGGGATCGACGTCGGAGGTGATCAGGGTGGCGGCCTCGGCGTCGGTGCGGGCGATGACCACCGAGGGGGTGCCAGCGACGTCGGCGGCCAGGCGGGCGGCGTTCAGGGTCCGGACGTGCTGCTGGGTGGGGATGAGCACCTTGCCGCCGAGGTGGCCGCACTTCTTCTCCGAGGCGAGCTGGTCTTCCCAGTGCACCCCTGACGCGCCGGCCTGGATCATGGACTTCATCAGCTCGTAGGCGTTCAGCGGGCCACCGAAGCCGGCCTCGGCGTCAGCGACGATCGGGACCATCCAGTCCTCAACCGTCTGGATGCCTTCGGAGAATTCGATCTGGTCTGCCCGCAGGAGTGCGTTGTTGATCCGGCGCACCACCGTCGGAACCGAGTTGGCCGGGTACAGGGACTGGTCCGGGTAGGTGTGGCCGGAGTTGTTGGCGTCGGCGGCAACCTGCCAGCCGGAAAGGTAGATGGCGCGCAGGCCCGCTTTGACCTGCTGTACGGCCTGGTTGCCGGTCAGGGCGCCCAAAGCGTTGGTGTACCCGCCGGTCTTGTGCTCGTCGGTGAGCTGCTTCCACAGCTTCTCGGAACCGCGGCGTGCCAGCGTGTGTTCCTCGGAGACACGGCCGCGGAGCTTGACCACGTCCGATGCCTTGTAGTCACGGGTCACACCTTCCCAGCGGGGATTGGCGGCCCACTCAAGCTCCAGGGCGGCGGCCTGCTCTTCGGGCGTCTGCTGGGTGGGCTCAAATGCTGCAGTCATTTGTTATCTCCTTTGATGAGGGTTGTTCTGCTTCGGCGCAGGGGACCAAGTCGTTTGGATGTGGGTCGTGTTTTCGCTTCTTCCTTGCCGTTTTTGGCAAGGAAGAAGCGAGCCAGGAGGTTTCTCCTGCTCTTGGACAGGAGGCGCAATTGGCCTCCTTAGGGGTCGCCGTCTTGGGGTGCTCACGATTTGCTGAACCCTCTTCAGAGGGCTTCCCGTTGGCCCTAGGTTGGGCTTTTCAGGTTTACAGGTCGGCCAATGCTGAGGCCGGGTTCTCGATGGCGTCTGCGACGTGGCGCAGGAATCCGCCCGCCGTTCCGCCGTCGCAGACGCGGTGGTCGAATACCAGTGTCAGCTCGACGATTTTACGGACGGCTATTTCGCCAGCTACCACCCAGGGCCGGTCAATGATCCGCCCGACACCGAGGATTGCGGCTTCCGGGTAATTGATGATCGCGGCTGAGCCGTCGACTCCAAATACCCCGTAGTTGTTCAAGGTAAAGGTGCCGCTGCCCAGTTCCGCGGGTGTGGCCTTACCCTCGCGGGCGACCTTGCTGAGACGGCGGATTTCGGCATCCAGTTCCCGGGCGCTGAGCGTGTCGGCGTTGCGGATGGACGGCACCACGAGTCCCCGGTCCGTCTGTGCCGCGAATCCTAGGTTAATCCCGTCGAAGCCAATGATTTCTTTCATCTCACTTTCCCCCGCGTCCTGGGCGGTTTGAAAGCGGGTGTTCAACTGCGGGTACCTCTTGAGGCCGGATGTAACGAACCGGGCAATGAATGCCAGCAGTCCCGGGGTGTTGTCAGGATTTCGCTTCTTCATGCTTGCCCGCAGTTCAACAAGAGCAGTGGCATCCACGTCAACCCAGACAGTTGCCTCGGGAATCTCTGTCCGACTGCGTGACATATTGGCCGCGACGGCCTTGCGCACCCCCTTCACCGGCGTTCTTGCTGCAATACGAAGTCCGGTACGGGCATCCACGTCCGTGCCGCCGGCCGTTTGATTGGCAGTGGCCATCGAGGTGGCCGGCGCCTGGGGGTTTTCTGCAGTGTCAGGCCCAGTCCGGGTGCACGGTGCTGAGAGGGCCGCCTCCACGTCACGACGGGTTATCAGACCGGCTGCTCCCGTCCCCGTGATCGATCTCAGGTCGACACCATGATCTCTGGCCATCCTGCGCACAAGCGGGGAACTGACGGCTCCAGGCTTGCCTGGTGTGGGTCCAGTGGACGCCGGCGACGTCGAGATTGGGGCCGCGAGTGGCTTGCGCGGTCGATTGCGGCGTGCCTGACCATGCCCTCCTGGCGTGCCGTATCCAATCAGGACGTTCCCCGAACCCGCCTTCTCCTCTTCTCGGTAGGCTGTTGCTGCGGCGTCCGCCGTTAGTGCGGCGTTTTTATCGGACAACGGCACAGTAGGGGCACCGGCGGTACCAGCAGGCGTGACGGAGATGAGCGGCTTGCCGACATCGAGCGTTTGCCCTGGTTCTCCGTGAAGGATGGCCACCGTACCGGCGTAGGGCGAAGGTACTTCGACCATGGATTTCGCCGTCTCAACTTCGGCGATAGGCTGGTCGACGCGAATTTCATCGCCAACGGACACCAGCCAATTGACCAGTTCCGCTTCGGTGAGCCCTTCTCCAAGGTCAGGGAGGAGGAATACGTTTGGTGCACTCATGATTAGTCTTCCCATTGGAGGTCGTCTACAGCGTCGAGGATTCGGTCCACGCCGGGCAGGTAGAAGTGCTCAAGCTTCGGTGCCGGGTACGGAACGTCGAATCCGGTAACCCGGCGAATTGGCGCAGCGAGGGAGTGGAAACAGCGTTCCTGAACCCGGGCCACGATCTCCGAGGCCACGGAGGCGAAACCGTGCGCTTCGGCGATCACCACTGCCCGGCCGGTCTTACGGACTGACGCGACGACGGTTTCATCGTCGAAGGGGACGATGGAGCGGACGTCAATGACTTCCAAGGACCGCCCTTCTTCTGCGGCCGCGGCAGCGGCAGCCAACGCCGTTGATACGGACGGACCATAGGCGATCAAGGTCGCGTCAGTCCCGGGACGGGCGACGGCCGCGCGGCCCTCACTTGAGGTCCCTGCCTCAACGTTGTCAGCGTGCTGTGCGCGCAGCACCTCCAGGTCCACCAGGTCCTTGGACCAATAGAGCTTCTTAGGTTCCAAGAAGATAACGGGGTCATCGGAATCAATGGCTTCGCGGAGCATGCGGTAACCGTCAGCCACTGTAGCCGGTGCATATACCTTCAGGCCGGCCGTATGAGCATAGTAGGCCTCCGAGGAATCGCAATGGTGTTCAACTCCCCCGATGCCGCCCGCATAAGGAATACGGATCACCATCGGCAGCTTCACGGCGCCTTTAGTTCGGTTATGCATTTTGGCAACATGGCTGACAATCTGCTCGAACGCGGGGTATGCAAAAGCATCGAACTGCATCTCGATAACTGGTCGCATGCCGTTCATGGCCATACCCACTGCCATCCCGACAATGCCGGACTCGGCCAAGGGCGTGTCGAAGCACCTCTGATCACCAAATGTTTTGGTAAGGCCATCGGTGATTCGGAAGACGCCGCCCAGCAATCCGACGTCTTCGCCGAACACAATGACTGCTCTATCCGTTTCCATGGCATCGACCATGGCCGCGTTGATCGCTCTGGCGAGTGTGACCGACTGAGGTCCGCCCTCGGATGCGGCCGCGCGGGCAGCAGCTTTGGCCGTCGCGGCGCTGACGTTGCCGTTGGCTTCGGAGGAAGTCGTAATGGTGGCGCTCATTTTGTTGCCTCTTCCCGGGAGAGCTCATCGGCGAGCAATGCGGACTGTTCTTCGAGTTGGCGAGTGGGGGAGGAGAACACGTATTTGAAGAGGTCCTGCGGGTCCACGGAAAGGTCCTCACTGAGCCCCTCTCGAAGCTGCGCAGCAACCACTTCGGCCCTTTCGGCTATCCGCGATTCAACCGCGTCATCCAGCAGTCCCCTGTCAGTGAGATAGGTTCTCATCCGAGCCAAAGGGTCTTTGGCTTGCCATTCGACGACCTCGCTGTCCTCACGGTAGCGGGTAGCGTCATCGGCATTGGTGTGCGCCTGCATCCGGTAGGTATGCGCCTCCACGAGGAGCGGACCGGAACCTTCGCGGGCCAGTTTCACTGCCCGGCCGAGCACGGCGAGCAGTGCGACAAGGTCATTGCCGTCCACACGTTCCCCGGCCATGCCGTAGCCCACCGCCTTGTGGGCGAGGGACGGGGCGACGGACTGATGCGCCAGCGGGACGGAGATGGCGTACTTGTTGTTTTGTACAAAAAAGATGACAGGGAGTTTGAAGACTGCTGCGAAATTTAGCGCTTCGTGGAAGTCTCCTTCACTGGTCGCGCCGTCCCCGCACATAGCCAGGACTACGGTCTCCTCACCGCGCAACTTCGCCGCGTGAGCCACGCCGACAGCATGCAGCAGTTGCGTAGTCAGAGGAGTGGACTGGATGCCGACGTTGCGTTCGTTGGGGTTGTAACCCCCGTGCCAGTCACCCCGAAACAAAGTCATGACCTGCACGGGGTCAACACCGCGGGCCATGATGGCCACAGAGTCCCGGTAGGTCGGAAACATCCAATCCCCGCCGGAGAGGCAGAGCGCCGCTGCGACCTGACAGGCTTCCTGACCGTGGCTCGAAGGGTAGACAGCCATCCGCCCCTGACGGACCAGAGCCGAGTTCTGATCATTCACACGGCGCCCTATGACCAGCTGTTCGTAGGCAGTAGCAAGTTCTTGGTCCGCCGGAATGGGGTATTCGTGACCAGGTTGGGTGCCCTGCTCGTCCAGCGGGACCAGAGCGCCATCGGGGCTCACCATCTGAATCTGATGGCGGGCGGGGAGCATGTAGTCCTCCTCGCTGATGCCGAACCTGCGAAGAGACCCGGCAATGGTGCCAGCGGGCTTGTCTTCAGATTTTGGTGGTGCCACACGGTTTGCGGAGATCATCATTGTTCCGTCCTCGGAGATCATTATTTCCACCAATTATGCTGGAATGGTCAGCTCGCATCCATGGGTACTGGGAAACTGTGGAATTTTGATAGGCACAACGCCGCATTCAGAGACATATTGTTAGAGTGAGGCATCTAGCGCGCCTGCTGATGGACGTTTGGCGTGTCTAGACCCATTGATGACGGGCCGTCAGGATCAGGCAAAGCAGGAAGTTGGACAGTTACCTAACACGTGCCGTCTAGTGATCAAACAGGGTCAGGTAACGACCGAGGCCCGTCCGTAAAAGAGCCGACAAGAACTGATTGATGCTGAACAGCGCAGCCAAGGAGGCCTTCACCACTCATGAAGTCGAGTTAGCCCGGGGGCTACTTTTTCCTGGTCACCTGTGGGGCAGCGAACGGACAGTGATCGAACAGGCGTTTGGCCCGGCAAGGCGTCTAGCGGGTGTCCAAATCTTCAAACACCAAGAACGTCTGGGTGTCCAGCACGCCCGGCATTGACTGCAACTGGTCGAAAATGAGGCGACGGAGGTCCAAGTTATCGATCCCCCGCACGAGCAGTATTACGTCGAAGTCCCCGCCTACTAGCGCAATATGCTCAATTTCGGGAACAGAGCGAAGTTGCTCTCTCAATTCCCGCCAAGACTGCTGCTTCACCTTCAACGTCACGTAAGCAGACGATTTCCGGCCGGTCTTTATCGGATCAACTAAAGCGGTAAATTTGGTGAGCACACCCTCGTCAGTGAGACGCGTGATCCTTGCATAGGCATGAGCCCGGGAGATGTGCACATTATCGGCAACCTGGGTCACAGACATCCGGCCATCCCGGATCAGCTCAGCCAAGATAGCGCGATCGACGCGGTCAAGGGGCGTTTCCGCTTCGTCGTCAGCCATGTACGTGTCCCCAATCGAATTCCACAGATTGCACCGACACTATCCGATAAAGAACCTCGGAGAGCGGGTTGCGTTTCAAGACATCCAAATCCGTCGTAGTGAATTTTTTGAGGGGGCCATGCCAGATTTCCCCCTGCCACTCTTATCAAGATGCAAAGCGAGAGTTCGCAAAGATTCAGAAACGCTCTCGGTCATGCCCAGGACCTAACTTCCGCACCTAAGTACCAGGGGTACTGGGTCTGATCTGGTGCAAGCAAGCGATAAAGGCCAGTTCTGCAGCCAACCTGGGCAACACGGTATCGAGATCTAATGCCTGCACGTCGGTGGGCCGGGAAGTTTGTCAGCTGAGGTCGCCGTCGTTCGTTGATTCAAGGGTTAGTCCGTAGGGAACGGCCACACACTGTTCCACCGTAAATCGGCCTGCACTTCTTCTTGCTACGAGAATGCCTTAGCTCTCACGGCAAGCTGTTGAAGCTGCTCGAAGCAGGCGTCTAGGGGCTCGAACGCTTTAGACCGGCCGCGAGCCATTACGGTCAGGCAGTCCTTTGCTGCTGTAGTGGCCGTGCGATCAAGACCAGTCGAAAAATCCCTTACTTGTCTTGCGGCCCAGCTCGCCGCGGGCCACTTTGTCCTTGAGGATCTGCGGCGGGGCGAACCGGTCCCCGAGCGTGGAATGCAGGTATTCGGCGATCCCCAGCCGGACGTCCAGGCCCACGATGTCCGTGGTTCTGAGCGGACCGGTGGGGTGTTTGTAGCCGAGGACCATGGCGGCGTCGATGTCCTCCGCGGACGCCACCCCTTCCTCCACCATGCGCATCGCCTCCAGGGCGATGGCCACGCCCAGCCGCGAGGAGGCAAAGCCGGGTGCATCATTAACAACGACGGCGGTCTTGCCGAGTGCCTCAACCCACCTTTTCGCCGCCGATGCCAGGTCCGGGGAGGTTTGCTCGCCAAGCACCACTTCAATGAGGGTGGACGCGGGGACCGGGTTGAAGAAATGCAGACCGAGGAAGTTTTGCGGCCGCTTCAGCTCCCGGGCCAGCCCGTTGACAGACAGTGAGGACGTATTGGATGCAAGGAACGCGTCCTCGGCCAACCGCTCTTCGATGCCCCGCAGCGAGGTGATCTTCAGGTCCCAGTCCTCGGGGACGGCCTCTACCACCAGCTGGCGGTCCTTGAAGTCCTCGTAATCCACCGTGACGGCGAGACGGGAGACCATTTCATCCAGGTTGGCGTCGGTGGCGCCGCGTTCGATGCTCTTGGCGGCAGCGGATTCCACCCGTTCCCGGGCGGCTTCGGCGGAGGCTTCGTCGCGCTCCACCACCAGGACGTTGGCCCCGTTAATGAGGAAGGCGTGGGCGATGCCAGCACCCATGCGGCCTCCGCCGAGGACGCCGATAGTGGAAGGAAGGTCCGAGTTTGTCATGACTTCTTCTCTGTCTTCTTGTCGCCAGATTTCGTGCCTGCTTTTTTGTCCAGGAAAGCCTGCATGCGGTCGAACTTGGCCTGGGATTCAAAGAGGATCCCCTGTGCCAGCTGGTCAATCAACGGGTGCGCTTCTGCGGGAGCGTGGAAGACGGACTTCGTAATGCGCACCGCCAGCGGGTCCTGGCGGCCGATCCGGTCCGCGAGGTTGTGGGCGGCGTCCATCAGTTCCGGCGCCTCGTGGATTTCCGTGATGAGGCCCGCAGCCAGGGCGTCCTCTGCCCGGAGCACCAAGCCGGCAAGCAGGATCTGCTTGGCCAAGGGTTCGCCCACCAGTTCCTTCAGCCGCCAGCTGGCGCCGGCCGCGGCGAGGATGCCCAGCCCGGTCTCGGGGTTGCCGATCCGCACGCTGGGCGTTCCGATCCGGAAGTCCGCGGCGCAGGCAAGCTCGGCACCGCCGCCCAGGCAGTAGCCATCAAGTGCGGCAATGACGGGCATGGGCAGCTTGGCGATCCGCACGAAGATGGTGGAATTGATGCCCTGCAGCGCGTCGTCCCGGCGCCGCCCGCGCAGCTGGGCAATATCCGCCCCGGAGGCGAAAACGCCGTCCACGCCGGCGATGATCAGGACTTTGGCATTCTGTTCCAGCGCAGCGCAAACCACGTGCAGTTCATCCACCATCTGCTGGTCAATGGCGTTCCGGACTTCCGGGCGGTTGAGAAGGACCACCACGCGGTCCTCGCGCTCCTCGACCAGGAGCGTGCTGAAGTGTTCGTTGGCGAGGTCCGGCGCAGCCACTAGACGCGCTCCAGCAGCATCGCGGTGCCCTGGCCCACGCCGATGCACATGGTGGCCAGGCCAATCTTCGCGTCCTCGCGCTCCATCCGCCCCAGCAGGGTGATGGCTATCCGCGATCCGCTGGAACCCAGCGGATGCCCCAAACTGATGGCGCCGCCGTCGTTATTCACAATCTCCGGGTCCAGCCCGAGCCGGCGCATGCTCGCCAAGGACTGGGTGGCGAACGCTTCGTTAAGCTCCACAGCGCCAAGATCACCGACGCTGAAACCTGTCCGCTTGAGTACCTTCTGGGTGGCGGGAACGGGCCCGATGCCCATGATCTCCGGTTCGCAACCGGCCGAGGCGCCGTCGATGATGCGTGCGCGGGGAGTCAGGCCCAAGCGTGCGATCGCGGCTTCGGAGGCCACAATGATGGCCGAAGCGCCGTCGTTCAGGGTGGAAGAGTTTCCGGCTGTGACCACCGAGCCGCCCGGGACCACCGGGCGCAGGGCAGCGAGCACGTCCAGGGTGGTGCCCGCGCGGGGGCCCTCATCCGTGTCCACCACGGTTTCGGATTTGCGCGTTTTGACCGTCACCGGGACGATTTCGTCCCTAAACCGGCCCTCGGCGATGGCGGCCAGGGCGCGTTCGTGGGACTGGACGGCGAAGGCGTCCGCGTCTTCGCGGGAGATGCTGTCCACCCGCGCCACTTCTTCCGCAGTTTCCGGCATGGAGTAGGTCATCTTGCCATCGCGCGACAGCTCACCCTTTTGGAACTTCGGGTTGTCGAACCGCCAGCCGATGGAGGTGTCGAAGATCGCGCCGGGCTTTGCAAAGGCGGTGGCCGGCTTTTCCTGGACCCAGGGTGCGCGGCTCATGGACTCCACGCCGCCGGCGATCACCACATCCGCAGCGCCGGACTTGATCATCTGGCTGGCCTGGATGATGGCGCTCAGCCCGGAAGCGCACAGCCGGTTGACCGTGATCCCGGGGATGTGGAGGGGGAGTCCCGCCAGTAGGGTTGCCATCCGGGCCACGTTACGGTTTTCCTCACCGGCGCCGTTGGCGTTCCCGAGGATGACTTCCTCGATGCTGTCCGGATCCAGGCCGGCGCGGGAGACGGCCTCACGGACCACCAGCGCGGCCAGATCGTCGGGGCGGACCGAGGACAGTGCGCCTCCGTAACGGCCAACCGGCGTCCGTACGCCGCCAACAAGAAATGCCTCAACCATAAGAACAGGTCCTTTTCGCCAGTGAAATGGGCCGGACTGGATTTAGTTACCGACCGTTCGTTCTATAAAGATGACATGCCCTGCCGGAGGGGTCAACTGCTAGCGGGCCGCGTGAAGCCCGTCGAAGGCGATGGTGATGACGTCGTCGGCAAGCTTTTCGGGGGAGAGGGTGCCGCCCGGTTTGTACCACTCCACGATTGAGTTGATGGTGCCGAACAGCAGTCGGGTCACGGTGCGCGGGTCGATGTCCTGGCGCAGCGATCCTTCGTCGCGGGCAGCAGAGATGAGCCCCGCCACCTCATGGTCAAAAGCGCGGCGGCGCTCGAGGGCATCGCGTTCAATCTCCGTGTTGCCGCGCAGGCGCAGGAGTAGTGTGACAAAAGGCAGACGCTCCACGAGCACGGCGACGGTCTGCCGGAGCACAAACTCGAGCCGGGAGTCGGCCGGGCCGGAGGTGGCTTCGGGCTGTTCCAGGATGGCCTCGAGGCCGCCGAGTGCATGGTCCAGCGCCAGCTTGAGGAGGTCCCCCTTGGAGGGCACGTGGTGGTAGATGGCTGACTTGGAGATGCCCAGGTTCTCGGCCAGGATGCCCATGGAAGTGGCGTCATAGCCGTGACGGTTGAAGACGTCGACGGCGATGAGCAGCACAGACTGCTGGTCGTAACCGGGACGGCCGCGTTTCGCGGCCGCGGTGCTGGCGGTATCGGTGGTGCTGGGCATGGTGCCTAGTTTCTCACGAACGGTCGGTCAGGCGGCGCAGCCGGGAGGCTGCACCGCCAGGCGTCTTACTGCTGTGGCCGCAGGTCGTAGATCCGGCGCAGCTTGCCGTTGGACCGTTCAAGGGACCCGGGCTCCACAACGTCCACCCTGCACGAAGAACCCACATGAATCTTGATCTGCTCCTGCAAGGTGCGGGCCGCCGTCGTGCTCTGTTCAAACGACACAGCCTCACGGCGTTCGATCTTGACGGTCATCTGGTCCATCCGCTGGCCCTCCGGGCGGGTGAGTTCGAGCTGGAAGTGCGGGCTTAACTCCGGAATGCGGAGCGCGATTTCCTCGATCTGGGACGGAAAGACGTTCACGCCGCGAAGGATGATCATGTCGTCGCTGCGCCCGGTGATGCGTCCCATCCGGCGGTGTGCGGGGCGGGCTGTGCCGGGGAGCAGGCGGGTGAGGTCCTTGGTGCGGTACCGGATGATCGGCAACGCTTCCTTGGTCAGGGACGTGAACACGAGTTCGCCGTGTTCGCCGTCGCGCAACACGTTTTCCTTACCCACTGCGGGGTTGAAGGCGTCGATGATCTCGGGGCGGAAGTGGTCCTCCCAGATGTGGCTGCCGTCCTGGGTTTCCACGGCCTCGCCGGCGACGCCCGGGCCCATCACTTCTGAGAGGCCGTAGATGTCGCAGGCCTTGATGTTCATGGTGACCTCGAGCTCATGCCGCATCTCCTCGGTCCACGGCTCCGCGCCCAGGACTGCGTACTTCAAGGAGGTCGACGTCGGGTCGATACCCATGTGCGCCATAGCGTCGGCGATCGTGAGCAGGTATGTGGGCGTGGCCAGAATGGCGTCCGGCTTGAAGTCCTGGATCAGCTGGATCTGGCGTTCCGTCTGGCCGCCGGAAATGGGGATGACGGTGCAGCCCAGCGCCTCGGCGCCGGCGTGGGCGCCCAGGCCGCCGGTGAACAGGCCGTAGCCGTAGGCGTTGTGGACCTTCATGCCGGGGCGGACGCCGGAGGCGCGCAGCGAACGGGCCACCAGCTTCGCCCAGTCGGCCAGGTCCTGTTTCGTATATCCGACGACGGTTGGCCGGCCTGTGGTGCCGGAGCTGGCATGCACGCGGGCTACTTCGTGCTGCGGCACGGCGAACATGCCGAAGGGGTATTCCTCCCGCAGGTCGTCCTTGGTGGTGAACGGGAAGTTGCCCAGGTCGCTGAGCTCCCGCAGGTCGCTGGGGTGGATGCCTGCGTCGTCGAACTTGCGCTTGTACAGCGGGACGCGGTCATAGGCGTAGGCCACGGTGTGCTGCAGGCGGCCCAGCTGGAGGGCCTCGAGCTCGTCGCGGGACATGGTTTCCTCGCGGTCCAGCACGGCATCGGCGCCTGCGGCGGCGCCAGCCTTGGTGGACTGGGAGGTGGGCGTTTCGGGGACGTGGAGGCTCATGGTTTCCTACTTCTTAAGGATGGTGCGGCCGCGGAACTCGGCGATGAGTTCACCCGGCTGGCCGGCGCCAAGCGGGGAATCGGGCGAAGAGCCCGTTTGTCCGGGATCTGCGGCGAAAATTTGAATGTCATACAGTCCGCTGCGGCCTGCGCTGGAGCGGCGGTCCGCGATGGCCGTGATCACCTGGCCGCGGTAGGCAGGCTTAAGGAAGTTGATGTCCACGCCGGCGGCCACGGTGATGCTGTCCATGTCCCCGGGTCCCGGGTTCACAGGGTTGCAGGCGAGGGCGAAGGCGGTATCGGCGAAGGCGAAGATCATTCCGCCGTGGGCCATGCCGAACCCGTTGAGCATTTCCTGCCGAAGGGTCATGCGGATGGTGGCGTGGCCGTCGCTGACGGCGAGGACTTCGATGCCCATCCACTCGGAGGCGTAGTCGTTTTCCAGGATCGGATGAGTGACCCCGGAGAGGGCTGCTTCAGTCATGCGTCATTGCCTCCAGCTTTATTTACCGAATGTTCATTAGGTAAACCCAGATGTGTGGCCGGTGTCAAGGGGTGGGCGTCGCCGGCTGGTGCTTCCGCTTCATCAGCAGGTTGGTGATACGGAGGGTGCAGAGCCGCTGGCCGGCGTCGTTGGTGATCAGGACCTCGTGGGTGGTCAGCGTGCCGCCGAGATGGATGGGTGTGGCGGTGATGGTAATCAGGCCCTCGCGTGCCGAGCGGTGGTGGGTGGCCGAAACGTCCACGCCCACCGCGGTCTTGCCCAGCGTGCTGGCGTGGATAACGGCCGCCCAGGAGCCCACGGCCTCGCCGACGGCCAGGGAGGCCCCTCCGTGGAGCAGCCCGAGCGACTGCCTGTTCCCCTCCACCGGCATCGTGGCCACCACCCGCTCCACCGACTCCTCGACGATCTTCACGCCCATCTTCTCGTCGAGCTCACCCAGGGTGATTTTCCAGAGTTCGTGTTCGGCGAGCTCCGGTGCCAACCCGGGGCTGTGCTTGGATGCTGCGTTCATCGGCTCTCCTTGGTGGGGCGTTGATCTGCAGTGTGCAGGACAGATCATTCATGTACTGTAGTTATATTACCGAACGGACGGTCAGTAAATGATCTGCCCCTGCCGTTTTGTCCCCGTGTTGGAAGGACCCGTCAACGATGACCACCACCGCAACAGCTGAAGCCGCAGTCAATACCGTCGAGACAGTTCCCAGTTTTGTGCAGGATTCGTGGTGGACGCCCGACGCCGATGCGGCAGCTTCCGCTGTCCCCGTGCGGGATGCGAGCACCGGCGAAGTCCTGGCCAGGGTGAGCGCGGACGGCCTGGACCTGGCCGCCGTCGTAGAGTACGGCCGCACCACCGGCCAGGCGGAACTGGGCAAGCTGACGTTCCACCAGCGCGCGCTGAAACTCAAGGAGCTGGCGCAGTACCTGAACGCCCGGCGCGAGCATTTCTACACGTTTTCGACGCAGACCGGTGCCACCAAGATCGACTCGATGATCGACATCGACGGCGGCATCGGCGTCCTCTTCACGTTCGGCTCCAAGGGCCGGCGCGAGCTGCCCAATTCGCAGGTGGTGGTGGACGGTCCCATGGAGGTGCTGTCCAAGGACGGTTCGTTTGTGGCCGAGCACATCTACACGCGCATCCCTGGCGTCGCGGTGCAGATCAACGCGTTCAACTTCCCGGTCTGGGGCATGCTCGAGAAACTCGCGCCCGCCTTCATCGCCGGGGTCCCCACCATCGTCAAGCCCGCCACCCCCACCGGGTATGTGGCCGCGGCCGTGGTGAAGGCCATCATCGAATCCAACATCCTGCCCGCGGGCTCGCTGCAGCTCATTTCAGGCTCGGTCCGCGGCCTCCTGGACGTTTTGGACTACCGCGACCTGGTGGCTTTCACTGGATCCGCCTCCACCGCGCTGTCCCTGAAATCGCATCCCAATGTGGTGCAGGGCGGCGTCCGGTTCACGTCCGAAACGGACTCCCTCAACGCCGCCATCCTGGGTCCGGACGCGGTGGAGGACACCCCGGAGTTCGACGCCTTCGTCAAGTCCGTGGTCACCGAAATCACGGTCAAGGCGGGCCAGAAGTGCACGTCCATCCGCCGCGCCATCGTTCCGCAGGAGCTGGTCCAGGCGGTAATTGCCGCCGTTGGTAAGCGCATCCAGGAGCGCGTTGTCCTCGGTGACCCGCGCGCCGATGGTGTCACCATGGGCGCCCTGGCATCCCTGGAGCAGGTCGCCGACGTCCGCGCCGCAGTGCAGTCCATGCTCGACGCCGGCGGTGAGCTTGCGTACGGAACCCTCGATTCGCCGTCGTCCACCGCTGCGGACGGCACCACCGGCGTAGTGGAGGATGGCGCGTTTATGTCACCGGTCCTGCTGGGCTGGGGCGACGCTGAGGCCGAGGCGCTGCATTCGCTGGAGGCATTCGGCCCGGTGGCCTCCGTGATCGGATACAAGGACCTGCCCGACGCCGTCCGCCTCGCCGCCCGGGGCGGCGGCTCCCTCGTGGCCACAGTGTGCACCAATGATCCTGCCGTAGCCCGCGAACTCGTCACCGGGATCGCCGCCCATCACGGCCGCGTCCTGATGCTTAACCGCGAGGACGCCCGCAGCTCCACCGGCCACGGCTCCCCCGTCCCGCACCTGGTCCACGGCGGCCCCGGGCGGGCCGGCGGCGGCGAGGAACTCGGTGGCATCCGCTCTGTCATGCACCACATGCAGCGCACCGCCATCCAGGGCTCACCCAACATGCTCACCGCAGTCACCGGGGTGTGGCATGCCGGCGCAGACCGCAACCTCACGGTGGACACCGAGGGGACGCACCCGTTCAGGAAATCGCTGGAGACCCTCCGCCTCGGCGACGCCGTCCGTTCCGACCTGCGCCAGGTGACCCTCGAGGACATTACGGCCTTCGCCAACTCCACCGGCGACACCTTCTACGCGCACACCAACCATGAAGCGGCCGAGGCCAACCCCTTCTTCCCGGGCATCGTGGCACACGGCTACCTGCTGCTGGCCTGGGGTGCGGGGCTGTTCGTGGAGCCTGCACCGGGCCCGGTCCTGGCCAATTACGGGCTGGAAAACCTCAGGTTCATTACGCCCGTGGCCGCCGGCGATTCCATCCGGGTAACCCTGACGGCCAAGAAGATCACCCCGCGCGAGACGGACGAGTACGGCGAGGTGGCCTGGGACGCAGTGTTGACCAACCAGAAAGACGAAATCGTGGCCACCTACGACGTGCTCACGCTCGTAGCCAAGCGCTGAAGAAAAGAAGCCCGCGTTACTTGCCCCCATCCCTCATCGGCCAATATACTGAACGAACGGTCGGTAAATAATTGAGTGCCTTTGAAAGGCCTTTGCAAGAGGAGCAACCATGGCAGTGCAGAATCTGCAGTCAGTGCCCGCTGAGCTGTCCCCGGAAGAACTGGAAGCCGCAGCCCAGCGCGACGCAGACGGCCAGGCGAACTTTGACCGCGTGATGGCGGAGGATTCGCGGATCGAGCCGCGGGACTGGATGCCGGCCGACTACCGCAAGAGCCTCCTGCGCCAGATTTCTCAGCACGCGCATTCGGAGATCATCGGGATGCAGCCGGAGGCCAACTGGATTTCCCGGGCACCGAGCCTGAAGCGCAAGGCCATCCTGATGGCCAAGGTCCAGGACGAGGCCGGCCATGGGCTGTACCTTTACTCGGCCGCGGAGACTCTGGGCCAGTCCCGCGACGAGATGATGGACGCGCTGATCGCCGGCAAGGCCCGCTACTCGTCCATCTTCAACTACCCGGCCCGGACGTGGGCGGACATGGGTGCCATCGGCTGGCTGGTGGACGGTGCCGCGATCTGTAACCAGGTGCCGCTGTGCCGCGCCTCCTACGGCCCCTACGGCCGCGCCATGGTCCGCGTCTGCAAGGAAGAGTCCTTCCACCAGCGGCAGGGCTTCGAGATTCTCCTCGAACTGGCTAACGGCACCGCGGAGCAGAAGCAGATGGCCCAGGACGCCGTGAACCGCTGGTACGCCCCGGCGCTGATGATGTTCGGCCCGCCGGATGACGATTCGCCCAACTCCCGCGAGTCCATGGCCTGGAACATCAAGCGCTTCAGCAACGATGAACTCCGCAGCCGCTTCGTGGGCATGATGGTGGAGCAGGTCCGCGTGTTGGGCCTCACCCTCCCGGACAGCGAGATCCGCTTCAACGAGGACACCAAGAAGTGGGAGCACGGCCCGCTGGACTGGAACGAGTTCAAGGAAGTCCTCGCCGGCCGCGGCCCCTGCAACGCCCAGCGCCTTGAGCGCCGGAGGGAAGCGCACGACGACGGCGCATGGGTCCGCGAGTCAGCGGCCGCGTATGCAGCCAAGCAGGTTAACAAGCAGAAGGAATACGCAGCATGAGTCCCCACGGCAACCCGGAAGTCCCGGCCAGCGCAGCCACGGAAATCAACCGCGAGGCGCCCAAGGCGAGTCCGGTCGTTGAGACAGCTTCGGTCCCCACCGACTCCCCAGCGCCTGTCGAAACCAAGCCTGTCGAAACCCAGCCAACCGGGCGCACCGGGTGGGGCTTGTGGGAGGTCTTCGTCAGGTCGAGCCGCGGCCTGAGCCACGTCCACGCCGGTTCCCTGCATGCGCCGGACGCGGCCATGGCCTTGCGCAACGCCCGAGACCTCTACACCCGCCGCAACGAGGGTGTATCCATCTGGGTGGTCCCGGCCGACGCGATTGCCGCCAGCGATCCGGACTCCAAGGGCTCCTTCTTCGAGTCCCCGCAGGGTAAGGACTACCGGCACGCCACGTATTACACCAAGAGCGAAGGGGTGAAGCACCTGTGAGCACCCCCGGAGCAAACACCGAAGCAACAGAGACGCACGGCCACGGTGATATCTCCACCGGTGTGGCAGCCCCAACGGGAAGTGGCGACAGTAACGCCAGCGCCACCCGCATCACCCCTGGCAATGCCCTCCGCCCGGAGGACATTGCCCTCGAGGTCCGCTCCGGCCTCGCCAAACCCACAGAGGATGTGGCCGAGTACGCGCTGCGCCTGGGCGATGACGCCCTGATCCTCGCGCAGCGGCTGGGGCATTGGATCTCCCGGGCCCCCGAGCTGGAAGAGGATGTGGCCCTGGGCAACATCGGCCTCGATCAGCTGGGCCATGCCCGGTCCTTCCTCACCTACGCCGGCGGCGCCCTCGGCGAAAACGGCGGCGCCAAGACCGAGGATGAGCTCGCCTACTTCCGGCGCGAGCACGAGTTCCGCTCCGCCCACCTCTTTGAGCAGCCCAACAGCGACTTCGCGGTGACCATCGCCCGGCAATTCGTGGTGAGCTACTACCAGTTCGAGCTCTACCGCCGCCTGGCCGAATCAAAGGATGCCACGCTGGCGGCCATCGCCGCCAAGGCTGTGAAAGAGGTGGACTACCACCGGGACCACAGCGCCCAGTGGGTGCTGCGCCTGGCCGGCGGCACCGACGAATCCCGCAAGAGGATGATCCACGGCCTGAAGCTCGTCTGGCCCTACGTCGGCGAACTCTTCGAGGACGATGCCCTGGTGACCCGCCTCGCGGAGTCAGGCGCCGCCGTCGCGCCTTCCAGCATCAGGGAGGACTTTGACCGCCTCACCGGGGAAATTTTGGCGGAAGCTGAACTGGAGGTGCCGGACATGCCGGCCGCCCCCGGCGGAGGCCGGCAGGGCAAGCACTCCGAGCACCTGGGCTACATCCTCGCCGAGATGCAGGTGCTGGCCCGCGAGTATCCCGGAGCAAGCTGGTGACTGCCGTGATCACTGAAAAGGTCACCGCGCGGCAGCGGGCCTGGGACATCGCCGCCACAGTGTGCGATCCGGAGATCCCCGTGCTGACCATCGCCGATCTGGGGATCCTCCGCCACGTACGGGTGACGCAGGAACACAACACTGGTGACGCCGTCCGTGTCACCATTACGCCCACGTACTCAGGCTGCCCGGCCATGGACGCCATCCGGGATGACCTGAAAGCCGCGTTCGCAAAGGAAGGCTACGCCAGCGTCGAGGTGGAGCTGGTGCTCGCCCCGGCGTGGACCACCGACTGGATGACGGACGCAGGCAAGGCCAAGCTGCAGGAATACGGCATAGCCGCCCCGAGCGGACGCGCCGCCGCCGGCGGCCGCTCGGGCCCTGTCCGGTTGAGCCTGGCGGTCAAATGCCCGCAGTGCTCCAGCCTGAACACCAAGGAACTCACCCGTTTCGGATCCACCTCCTGCAAGGCGCTGTACGTGTGCAAGGACTGCCTGGAACCGTTCGACTACTTCAAAGTCCTGTAAGGAAGCCCCATGCCTGTTGTCCGCCAGACCGCCGCCGAATCGGCGCTAGCCAGCGGCCGCCGTCGTCCGTCCTTCCATACCCTCGCCGTGGCGGAGGTGCGCCGGCTGACCGAGGACGCCATCGAGGTGATGTTCGGTGTACCCCAAGAGCTCGCCGGCCAGTTCGACTACCTGCCCGGCCAGTACGTGGCCCTGCGCACCAAATTGCCGGATGAGACGGGCGAGCTGCACGAGGTGCGGCGCAGCTACTCCATCTGCGCGGAACCGCGCAGCTTCGCGGACGGCAGCAGCGAGATCCGGGTAGCGGTGAAGAAGGACCTGGGCGGGCTGTTCTCCACGTGGGCCAACGCGGAGCTGAAGGCGGGGGACACCCTGGACGTTATGAGCCCGATGGGCGCGTTTGTGTCCAAGCACGGCCGGGATGGCAAGGCGGTGGAGCAAAACCGTATGAACTCCATGAACCACCCGGAGGAACTTGCGGGGGAAATCGCGTCGACCGGTGAGGCCAGCTTCGTCGCCATTGCCGCGGGCTCGGGCATCACCCCGGTGATCGCCATCGCCCGGACGCTGCTGGCGGCCAACCCGGAGAGCAGGTTCGACCTGATCTACGCCAACAAGGCCGCCATGGACGTGATGTTCCTGGAGGAGCTGGCGGACCTGAAGGACAAGTATCCGCAGCGCCTCGCCATCCACCACGTGCTGTCCCGCGAACAGCGGATCGCGCCGCTGCTCAGCGGCCGGATCGACGCCGAAAAGCTCCGGCAGCTGCTGGGCACCGCCATCCACGCTGATGATGTGGACGAGTGGTTCCTGTGTGGCCCGTTCGAGCTGGTGCAGCTGTGCCGGGACACCCTGGCCGAGCGCGGCGTCAGCCCGGACACCATCCGGTTTGAGCTGTTTACCTCGGGTAAGCCGGACCGTCCGGAGGGCCACGCCGGCCGGCCCGTGATGGTTGACGAGTCCAAGGAGACGTACAAGATCACGTTTAAACTGGACGGCCTGCAGGGCGACGTGGCCAGCCCCACCCACGCCCGCGAGTCCATCCTGAACGCTGCGCTGCGCGTCCGGCCGGATGTGCCGTTCGCGTGCGCCGGGGGAGTGTGCGGCACCTGCCGGGCCAAGGTGGTCACCGGCACCGTGACCATGGACGAGAACTACGCCCTGGAGCAGGATGAACTGGACAAGGGATACGTGCTGACCTGCCAGAGCCACCCCACCAGCAAGGAAGTCACCGTCGACTTCGACGTTTAGATTCCTAACTAAGGAGCCCCATGATCTCCCTCTCCATCGCCAACAACGTCGCCGAAGTGGTCCTGGACGCGCCGCACAAGCTGAATTCGCTGGACGAGCACGCACTCGCGGATTTAGCACAGGCGTACGACGACGCCGCTGCTGCCGCCTCCCGAGGTGAGGTGCGGGCGCTGCTGCTCAGGGGAGAGGGCCGCGCCTTCTGTGCCGGCCGGGACATTCAGAACGTCACCCCGGAAAGTGACGACGCCGAAGCTTATCTGGCCGGGCTGGTGCAGCCGCTGCTGAAGAAGATGAGTGCCTTCCCGGTCCCCACGTTCACCGCGGCCCAGGGTGCGTGCCTCGGCGTCGGACTGGGCCTGCTGCTGGCCACGGACGTCGTGTACGTAGCGGAGAACGCCAAGTTCGGCTCGCCGTTCGCCAAGCTGGGCGCCACCCTGGATTCGGGCGGGCATTGGTACTTCACCGAGCGGCTGGGCATGCACCGGACGCTGGACCTGATCTACACGGCCGAGCTGATATCGGGGGCGGAGGCCGTGGCGCGGGGGATGTTCAGCCGAGCCATGCCGGCGGATGACCTTCTGCCGAGCACACGGGAGATTGTGTCCAACGTGGCCTCGGGTGCCACCGGGGCGTTCAACGCCAGTAAGGAGTTGGTGGCGCACATCCGCGACCAGCGCCTGGGCCTCTGGGACGCCATGGCAGAGGAGAACGCCGAGCAGGCGCGGCTCTGCAAGAGTGATGACTACGCCGAGGGCTTCCGCGCGTTCCAGGAAAAGCGGGCGCCGGTTTTCAACGGAGTGGCCGCGCACTAGCGGGTATGAGCGGTTTAGGCGACGGCCCAAGCGCGAAAAGTTATAGGTGTGTTCCACGACACATCCGTAGTACTATTTTGAAGTAACTGAACGTTCGATCAGTAAATAGCTTCACATCACCCCTTGGCAGCACCGCTGCCCCCAGCCATGGAGTTCCAATGACCGCAACTTCACGCGTCGACTCAGAGATGGGCCCCAGCAGCAAGCACGAGGAACGAAAAGTCCTCGCAGGGACCCTGGTGGGCACCACCATCGAGTGGTATGACTTCTTCATTTTTGCCCAGCTGACGGGGACGCTGTTGTCGCCGCTGTTCCTTGCCCCGCTGAATGACTCCAACCCGGGCCTGGCGCAGATCCTGTCCTTCGCCCTGATCGGCATCAGTTTCCTGTTCCGCCCGCTCGGCGCCATCGTCGCCGGCCACTTGGGTGACCGCCTGGGGCGCAAGGCAATGCTGGTCTTCACGCTCATCATGATGGGTGCCGCCACGGCACTGATCGGCATGCTGCCCACTTACGCACAGATCGGCTTCTGGGCACCGGTCCTGCTGATCCTCCTTCGCATCATCCAAGGCTTCTCAGCCGGGGGTGAATGGGGCGGAGCGGCACTCATGGCCGTGGAGCACGCGCCCAAGAGCAAGCGCGGCCTGTTTGGCGCGTACCCGCAGATCGGTGTTCCGATCGGCATGATTCTCGCCACGGGCCTGCTGTTCGTGCTCAACTCGAACATGTCCAGGGAGGACTTCGCATCCTGGGGCTGGCGGGTGCCGTTCCTGCTGTCCATCGTGCTGATCGCCGTCGGCTACCTCATCCGCCGCGCTGTTGCCGAGAGCCCGGTCTTCAAGGAAATGGCGGCCCGCAAGGAAGAAAGCAAGGCGCCGCTCGGCGTGCTCATTCGGAACCACAAGCTGCCCGTTCTGTACTCGACAATGATCTTCATCGGCAACAACGCTGCCGGTTACCTGTTGATTGCCTTCTTCATCTCCTACGCCACCAGGACGTTGAAGATGCCGGTCCCGGAAATCCTGCTAGCCACCACCCTCGCCTCCTTCGGCTGGCTGATCTTCACGCTCGCCGGCGGCTGGCTCTCAGACCGGATCGGCCGGGTCAAGACGTTCCTGATCGGTTACGCGATCATCTTCGCCTGGATGATCCCCATGTTCGCCCTGATCGACACCAGGAACATCTGGCTCTACGGTGTGGCGCTCTTCGTCCTGACCATCGGCCTCGGCCTTTCCTACGGCCCCATGTCGGCGATGTACGCCGAAATGTTCCCGGCCAATGTCCGCTACTCGGGCATCTCCATCGGGTACGCCTTCGGTGCCATCCTCGGTGGTGCCTTCGCCGCAACCATTGCCGAGACTCTGCTGCAAAGCACCAAATGGACCGGATCCATCGGCATCTACATCATGATCCTGTGCGTCATTTCGGCTGTCGGGGTTTTGCTGGCCAAGGAGACAAAGGGCAACCCGCTCGGCGTCAGAGCCACCACTGAGGCCTTGCCCTCGAATGTCGGGACTCACAGACTCCGGTGATATAGATTTCCTTCTACTGTCTTGAGCGATCCTCACGCCTCTGGCAGAGGGGGCGTTGAATTTCTCTTGACCAAGTTGCCGGATGAGCGTGAACCATGATTCACAGCGTCGCTGGCTGGCATTTCTTGCCGGTTGGGTCCCGGGTTCGCTGGGCTAAAAAGATTGCCGGCGTCTTGATGAAGGGCCAAATGACCGTCTGCGCGGTGTCCAGCAGGCCCAGGGCGAGCGAACCAAGGCTTCTGGATTAGGGCAGACAATGAGCTCGCAGGCGGTGGCACCTTGTAAGTGCTCTTTTTGCGCGTGGTTGAACGCGCGGTTCCAGACAATCAACCTGCAGTCCCCAACAGTGAACCGGGACATGACAGCGGAGCTGGCACGAATCTTTAGGTGGAGGATTTAGATGTCCGAAGCAATGATTATCAGCCGTCCGCCGTTTTTTGACGGAAGTGAACTGGCGTCAAGGAAACAGTTTGATGCTTGGCGGGAAGCCGTGAACACAGCGTTTGTGCCGCTGGACGCCAAGGCGCGGGACGTCGACGAGTTTCGAGGCCGGTTGATCAGCCAGGACCTTGGTGCAATGCAGCTCTGCGAGGTAGCAGGTACTTCACTTCAGGTCAGCCGCACGGCCCGAACCATAGACAGATGTAATGAACAATCGATGAGAATGCGTCAGATGTAGTGACTCTGCGTCAAGTTAGATGCAAGCGGACAGGCGGTAACGCGTTGCCTTTTGAAGCCTCTCCCTCGGCCGGTTTTCGACTGGCCGATAACGGACCTTATGGAAGCTAGAGTCGCAGAGGTGCCACTGTTGCTGAGAAGGCATGGAGTCGACTGTCGTTTGTGACGGCCGTTCTTTGTGTAACGGAACTTTGAAGCTTTGACCGTTGGGGTTCGCCACTGTCAGCATTACTTGGTGCGGCATTACTAGTAGACGCTACTGGAAACTTCGAAGCTGTACTCGTCGTCCATATGAAACAAGCGTCGGTCACCTAGGTCATCCTTGATCCAGATGATCACACCATCCTCGGTCCGGTCCTCGACGATGCCGTGGTGGAGGGGAATGCCGAGACGGCTGAGTGTGAGTATGTCCCCGGGTTGCACGGATGTCCAAAGTGCCTTCCGTCGAGGGCTGGAGTACATAGTAAATTCTCCTTCCACTAAATCCGGCCAGGCCGATGTCGTGTGTTGTTGTTCGCCGGTCTGTGCTCACGACTAGGGCGCCGGCAGCGGGGTTCGTCCGGGGCGGGCCTTTGCCGCATTGGCCCTCCCGGACGATCGGTGAGGCCATAGAACTGTTGTTTGGTTCCGAGCCTGCTCTCGACGAACAACCATTGGGGCTGGCACAGCAAGCGAGTTGAGAGATTAATTCACCCTCGGACAGGTGATCTCGGAGGGAGGGCCTTACTGGGTGGCGGTGAAGATGGTGCGGTGCCAGTCTTTCGCGGCGATGCCGGTGCGGTCGTACATGACGTGCTTTACCACGGTGTATTCGTCCATTGAGTAGGTGGACATGTCCTTGCCGAAGCCGGATTCCTTCATTCCGCCGTGGGGCATTTCGCTGATGATTGGGATGTGGTCGTTGACCCACACGCAGCCAGAGCGGATTTCGCTGGTTGCGCGCAGGGCTCGGTAGATGTCCTTGGTCCAGGCGGAAGCGGCGAGGCCGTATGGCGTGTCATTGGCCAGCCGGATGGCTTCGTTGTCGTCGTCGAAAGGCATGGCGGCGAGGACGGGGCCGAAGACTTCGTCTCGGACGATTTCACTGTCAGCCGGTGCGTCAGCGACGAGCGTGGGGGCGTAGTAGGACCCGGCCGCCAGTTCGCCGCCGGGGATTCCGCCGCCCAGGACTCGGGCGTAGCCGTGGGCCCGGTCCACCATGCCGGCCACCTTGTCGCGGTGGTCCATTGAGATTAGTGGTCCGAGGTCGGTGGCCGGATCCAGGGTGGGGCCGAGCCGGACCTTCGAATAGAGCTCGGCCACCCCGTCCACGAAGTCCTTGTACAGGGACCGGTGAATGATGGCGCGGGTGGCGGCGGTGCAGTCCTGGCCAGTGTTGATCAGGCTGCCGGCGACGGCGCCGTGGATGGCGGCCTCGAGATCGGCGTCATCGAATACGACGAAGGGGGCCTTGCCGCCCAGTTCCAGATGGAGCCTCTTGGCGGTGGTGGCTGCCGCTTCCATGACGAGCCGCCCGACCGCTGTGGACCCGGTGAAGGAGAGCATGTCGACGTCGGGGTGGCGCATCAGTTCGGCACCGGCGGTAGAACCGCGGCCGGTGATGATGTTGATGACGCCGTCCGGAATCCCTGCTTCCTTGGCGGCCTCGGCGAAGAGGATGCTGGTCAGCGGGGTGATTTCTGCGGGCTTGAGAACAATGGTGTTGCCTGCCGCGATGGCGGGCAGGATTTTCCAGGCAGCCATCTGCAGCGGGTAGTTCCACGGCGAAATGGAACCGATGACCCCGATGGCCTCGCGGCGGATGGAGGAGGTGTGGTCCGGGGAGTATTCACCCGTGGCTTTGCCTTCGAGGTTCCGTGCGGCGCCGGCGAAGAAGGAGACGTTGTCGATGGTCCCCGGGACATCAAATTCGCGGGTGAGGCGGATTGGCTTTCCGGCTTGCCGGCTTTCAAGCTGCGCGATTTCCTCAGCGCGGCCTTCCAGAACTGTGGCGAATTTGGTGAGAAGCCCCGAGCGTTCGCCGGGCGTTGCCCTTGACCATGCCGGGAAGGCCTCGCGGGCTGCCAGTACGGCGAGTTTGACGTCGTCGCTTCCTGCGAGGGTCACGGTTGCGACGGTCGAGCCGGTGGATGGATCTATGATGTCTGATTTCTCCCCTGAGACGCTCTCTCGGTGGATGCCGTTGATGAACTGGCTCATAGGTTCCTGCTTTCAGTGGTCGAATCGGGTGAAGCCTTCTGGGGTGCCCATGTCGCCGCGGATGTATCCGGGCTGGAAGCAACCGCCTAAGACGAGCCCGGTGGCGGATCTCAGGATCCGTCCGGGCTCATCTTCGACCTGCGGCTCGATGGCGTCGGGCCACAGCTTGTTGGTCATGATGCCGGGATGACTCCGGCTTCGCGCAGAATGTTGGCGAAGCGGTCGCGCTCTGCCTGGGGAAGCGGCTGGATGGGGAAGCGGGCGGGACCGGCGGGGTGGCCGATGAGTTCGAGGCCGGCCTTGATCCCGGCAACGTAGTTGACGGACTCCAGGAAGTCGCTGATGGCCCACAGGTGCTTCCACTGTTCCCGGGCACGGACCAGATCGCCCTTCTCGGCGAGGGTTTCCCAGAATTCGACGGCGAGTTCAGGCACGACGCTGGCCGTTCCCCACACGGATGCTTCGGCTCCGCTGGCAATTCCGAAGAAGGTCAGGGTGTCCCAGCCGTTGAATGCTTTGATGTTGTCGGTGCGGGAGGCGAGCAGGTCCGCCAAGGCAACCGCGTCATCGGAAGTGTTCTTGATGTAGTCGATGCCTTCGATCTCTCCCAGTTCTGCCAGCTCCGCGGCCGAGAGGCGGATGCCGGTGGCACCGGGGACGTTGTAGTAAACGACAGGGATGGAGATGGCGCCGGCTACGGTGGTCAGAAAGGCCTGCAGGGTTTCGAAGTCCAGCGGATCGTAGAACGGTGGGACGAGCATGATGGCGTCGGCTCCGACCTTCTCTGCGTGCTGCGCCAGGTCTATGGCGCCTTGGGTGGAGAGCGCCCCGATGCCTGCGACGACGGGTACGCGGCCTGCTGAGCTCTGGACGTACAGTTCGATGACGCGGCGGTATTCCTCCGGAGACAAAGTGGTGAACTCGCCCGTAGTGCCGGTGGGCACCAGGCCATGGATGCCTGCGGCAATCAGCCGTTCCGCTTGGCTGCGCAGAGCAGTTTCATCGATTGCTGTTGCGTCGGCAGTGAAGGGGGTGGTGACGGCGGCGAGGATTCCGCGGAGCTCGACTTTGGTGCGTGTGGACATGATGGTTCCTTTCGGGAGGTTTGAGATATTTGGGGCGTCAGGCGACGGGCTGTGGCGCCGGCCGCGGGCCGCCCCTGAAGCGGGCGGCTGTGAACGGAGCAAGGGCGGTGGACTGCTTGCCGCGCAGCACCAGGTCCGTCAGGGCTGCGGCGGTGCCGGGCGCGAGGGTGACGCCGAGCATGCCATGTCCGGTGGAAACGTAGGTGTTGGCCAGCCGGCCGAGGCTCCCGATGATGGGCATGCCGTCCGGGGTCATGGGGCGGATTCCTGCTTTGGCTTCAACCGGCCCGGTGGGTGGTTCCCAGCCGCGGAAGTAGGTCTTGGGTGCCCGGAGGATAGCGTCGACGCGGACCTGGTTGATTTTCTCGTCGAGGCCACCGAATTCCATCGTGCCGGCGAGCCGCAGCCGCTCATCAAACGGGGTGATGGCCACCTTGGCGTCGGAGAGGTTAATGGCACCACGCAGGCCGTAAGGCGCAACTTCCACACTGTAACCCTTGCCCGGCCTGACCGGGAGCGGCTCCCCGAAGAGCCTGGACACTGGACCGGTCCAGGCTCCGGCGGCGACGATGTACTTGTCGCCTTTGAACGTTCTGGCACCGCTGTGGACGGCAGTGACGCTGGAGTCGGACTTGTCGACTAGATCGATAGGGGAGTTCTCCACAATCTCTACGCCCATGTCGCCGAGTCGACGGTGCAGGGAACGGCACAGCGCTCCTGGGTCAACGTGACGTTCCTTCGGGAAATAGATGCCGCCATAGACGTTGTCAGAGAGAAGCGGTTCGTGGCTCCTGACATCGTCACCAACGAGAACCTGCGGGTCGAGATCGAACTTGCGCACCAAATCCAGATTGGCCCGGTGGTGCTCAAGGTTCTCCTTCTGGGTAAACGCCATGAGCAGGCCGTTGTTATGCATCTCGAAGTCGATGCCATCGGCACGGTACTCGTCGAACGTCTCGATGGTGTGCTGGGCCAGCCTGAGATGCGCCTCGTAGCCTGCCCGCTGGTCGCGGGCATTGGATTTGCTCCACATGCCCAGCATGAACTTCACAAAAGAAGGACGCAGCGAAGGGCGGATATAGAGCGGGCTGTCCGGGCGAAGCATCCATTTCATGGACTGCAGGACCACGCCAGGGCCAGGCACGGGGGCTGCTTCGGCGGGAACGATCCATCCCGCATTAACCTCGGAGGCGCCGAGGCCAGTCCCGCGGGCGTCGATCAGGGTAACGGACTCACCTTCCCGGGCCAGATGGTAGGCCGTGGTCAAACCAATGACGCCACCTCCGATTACAACGGTATGCACACTTGGTCCTTTCTGAGCTGTTTTCATCAGGCGGTCAACCCGGCTTAGGGAGCGAATTCAGGCGCACGCGCTCCCTTGTGCCGTGACAGCGAAATACGCCGTTCGTTTTATTGTCAGGCAATTTGCGCTCCGCGTCTACCCCCTAAATTAACCGGGGGTCGGTTTTCGGCAGGGTGCGGCCAGGCGACTACACAGACGGCCACGACGTGTGGCTCGAGTCCCTGGCGGACCCGGATATGCTTCTCAGGCTCCCTGAAATAAAATGTCGGCGGCCGAGCGCTGCGGGCCGTCGGGCGGATCCTGCGCCAAACCGCGCCCAACAGTTGTCCCGAGATGGTTGCTGACGCTAAATCCAATGACACCGATTGCCGTCGACGGAGACGCGACCAGCCAAAGGGCCGGATCTGAGGCTGCTTTCACGATTCCCGTTCTTGACGCGCGGGCGGTCGTGAAGTAGTTCCCTGCGCATGAAAGCAACAACAAAGGCGGGATTCCGTGAAGTGGCCGGCCTGTGTCCTCCCGAGCCCCGTCAGGCGGCCCAATGGACGCCAGCTCCGACAACTCCGTCGGCAGCGGGCACTGAGCCGGTGTCCGCTGTACTAGCCACCGGAAGCTTGTCGCTGGTGGCAACCCAACAGCTGACCAACCGAGCGTATGGCTTTGGCCCGGCTACACCCAGCAAACATCGGCGGAGCGCTGCGGGAATCAGCCGAGCGGGATGACGCGTCCGGTCTGGATACCATCCACGGACTTCACATATGCCTGGCCTGCGTCCTCACTCGAAATGCGGACAAAGCCAGGGAAGTAAGAGTGATAGTCCGTTGCTTCTTCCAAGACTGAGGGACTGACAGCATTTATGCGGATCCCGCGGGGAAGTTCGGCAGCGGCCGCCATTACGAACGATTCAAGGGCGCCGTTGGCTAAGGAGGCTACGACTCCCGTGACGATCGGCTCACGCGCTAGGACACCGGTCGTCAGTGTGAACGAGCCGCCGTCGTTCACGTAAGGTGTGCCCGTTTGGACAAGGTTTACCTGGCCTAGAACCTTGTCGTTGATCCCGGCTCGGAAATCGTCCGGCGACAGGCCCGCGAGAGGTTTGAACGGGACTGCTCCAGTGCACGCTATGACCGCATCAACTCTTCCGATCCGTTCAAACATGCTGGCGATGGAGGCAGTGTCTGAAAGGTCGACCTGGACCTCGCCTGACCGTGAGGCTTCGATGACTTCGTGGTGTTGAGACAAGGCACTGGCTGCTGCCGCGCCTAGTCGTCCGCTGGCTCCGATTACCAGAACTTTCATCCTTGCCGTTCCTCGCTTTGTAGCAGTGCGATCAGACCTAGCGCGCTGTCGATCGTGTGGGTGGCGAATGCTGCTTCAATTGCTTTGATCTCGCCTGTTCTCAACGTTTTGACAAGTTGTTCGTGTACCTCGTGGGCCCTGACGGGATCTGCACGCTTGGCCTGGTCCTGGGCAAGAACAATGGTCAGGTGGGCTTCGGTGGCGGGCCAGAGCCGCAACAACAACGAGTTTTCGGAGGCTGCCCAGAGGCTACGGTGAAAAGCGATATGGGCTTCGTGTTGAACGACAGGGTCCGGGTCGAAAGCGACCTTGTCGTAGGCTTCCCAGCTGGCTTCTACATGCTTCATCCGCCGGCCTGTTGTATCGTCCAGGATCGATGTCACCGCAAGCATGTCTAAGGCCATGCGTGTCCTGGCGATGTCCATGATGGCCCCTGTATCCAGGGTCGCGACCCTTAGGCCGCGGTATGGTTCCTGGACGAGCAGTCCTTCCTGCGCCAGCTGGGTCAGGGCCTCACGGATGGTCGGTCGACTGACGCTCAGCATGGTCGCCAGTTTCACCTCGGTCAGCTTGTCTCCCGGCCGTATCGACCCAGAGACGATGCCCCGGCGGATTTCGTTCATCACGGCGTCACGGCGGGAGATAGATGCAACGGGGGAGAGGCCCCCGACGCCACCAGGCGTGGAAAGAGGGATTCCTATGCTCACAGAGGGCTCATTTCTTGATCGATTCCGCTTCAACCGCAAAGCACTCCTTCGCTGATTGCCAGACGAAGTACATCCATAGACTAGCCGCCCGGACGCCCAAAAAGCCATAGGACAACGTCCCGTGGCTCCCGCGCTTACTGCGTAAGGCCGAACCGAACCGCAGCCCGATTGGTTCGCGTCAGATTTACGAAGCCCGATCGTGCACAGTGTGGCTTGGCCGAAGAAACCTAGAACAACAAATTTTGCCTTACCCCTTGTTGCGTGTGATCAACATCTCTAGTATGAGATGCAGATCATCTGACAATCAGTCGATGCGCATACTAGGAGTCATCTTGAAAAAGCGCCTGATCCCCTCTCTTGCAGCACTTGTACTCACTGCTCTTGCGGCCGCGGGCTGCAGCACCCCGTCCACCCAAGGCAGCGGTGGTGCCGGTGCAGACTTTCCGAAAAGCCCGGTGAAAATCGTGGTGCCCTTCGGTGCGGGCGGCGGCAGTGACGCCGTCGCGCGCCAGATGGCGTCCCAGCTCGAGAAGGAACTGGGCGGCACCTTCATCGTCGACAACAAGCCCGGCGCCGCTGGTGTTCTTGGCACCGACGGTGTGAGCAAGGCAAAGGCTGACGGATACACACTGCTTTCGACGAACAGTTTTGCGTTTACCGCACAGCAGAAGCTGCGCAAAACGAGTTACACCTCGGCGGATTTCAAGCCCATTGCCGAGGAGACTTCCTACGGTCTCGTTCAGGTTGTTCGTGCGGACTCGCCATGGAACTCGGTGAAGGACATGCTTGATGCCGACAAGCTCACGTATGCCCACCCAGGTGTCGGCGGCATGGTTCAGTTGGCGGAGGCTGCGCTTTTTGACGCCGGTGGTACCGACGCTCAGGGTGTTCCGTTCGACGGTTCGGCACCCTCAGTGACAGCTCTGCTGGGCGGACAGGTGGATACCACGGCCGCTGAAGTGGGCGTGGCTCTGCCGTATATCAAGTCAGGCCAGCTGAAGGCCCTGAGCGTTACGACGCCGGAGCGCGTGAAGCAGCTTCCCGACGTGCCGACTGTCGAGGAGGCCGGATACCCCCAGGCCAGCATCACCGCGAGCGAAGTGCTTCTTGCACCAGCCGGGATCCCTGATGATGTAGCCAAGCTCCTTGAGGGTGCCGCTAAGAAGGCTGTGGCCTCAACGGAGTTCACCTCGTTCCTGGAGAACAGCGTGTACAAGGCCGGTGTTACCAGCGGGGCGGAGCTGGACAAGCAGATTGCCGATGCCACCACGACCGTGACGGGCATGATTGAGCGTCTCAATATCAAGATCGAGGGCTGAGGGTGCATCCTGAAACCCTGAGCGGTCTATTCGCAGACGCCGCCAGGGGTGTTAAGGAGGATGTTGTGGATGAAAGCCAAAGTTCCGCACCTGCCCGGCGCAAGGGAACCTTCATAGCGAAGCACGCGGTGACACTGGGGATCATGGCCGTTGCTGGTGCTGTCCTGGTCATTTCCCTTGGATATAACCTGGGTAGCCTTGTGCAGCCGGGAAGTGGCCTCTGGCCGGCAACGCTGGCTGTCGTTGTGATGATTCTCTGCGTCGTCCTTATCTTGGTCCCGGGTCTCGATGCTGAGATGGAAAGCCATGAAGCGGTGACAACATGGCAGCAGTGGCGAACCCTGGCCTTTGCGGTCATCCCTTTGCTGCTCTTTGCTCCGCTGATGGTAATGGCTGGCACTTCTGTTGCGGCTGCGCTGCTGGCCTTTTACTGGTTGAAGGTTCTCCACAGGTGCTCTATTCGCTACTCTCTGATCTGGGCAGCTATTTTTACTGTTGCCGTTAACCTCATATTCATCCTGGGTCTGGGCATAGATCTGCCGGCCGGTTTGGTATTCGGAGGTGTGGCGTGATCGATGGACTCTTGGGTGGGTTCGCTGTTGCGTTCACTCCCGTGAATCTGCTCTTCGTCCTGATCGGCGTCATCATCGGGATGCTGATCGGCGTACTACCGGGATTAGGGCCGGGACCCACGGTCGCACTTCTTTTGCCGCTCACGTTTTCGCTGGAACCCTCAACGGCAATCATTATGCTGGCGGGGGTTTACTACGGCGCCATGTACGGCGGCACCATCACTGCAGTGCTTCTCAAACTGCCAGGCGAATCGGCCTCCGTGGTGACAACCTTTGATGGGTACCAAATGGCCCGTCAGGGGAGGGCTGGCGCAGCGCTTGGTATCGCAGCGATCGGCTCCTTCATCGGCGGACTTGTGGCCACCTGCGCCCTTGTCCTCATCGCACCGCTTCTTGCCGAATTCGGCCTCAAGATCGGTCCGCCCGAGTATGCCGTAATCGCCGTGGGGGGCCTCCTTATGGTCAGCGCGATGACCCAGGGCCCGCTCATCAAGGGTGTAATTTCAGCGGGCATTGGACTGCTCGCGGCCACCGTGGGCCTTGACCCCGTCGACGCCGTCCCCAGGTTCGACTTCGGCGTCACCCAGCTGTACGACGGACTGAATCTCGTCGTCGTCATCATCGGCGTTTACGGCATCAGCGAGATGCTGCACGGCCTCATCACAAAGAACCCGACGGCCGCGACAGAGCGCGTCGGGAAGGTCATGCCCACCCGAGACGACTTCCGCCGCTCTGCCGGACCCATCGCCAGGGGCAGCGTCCTCGGCAGCATCCTGGGAACCATCCCGGGCGGCGGCGGGGACCTGCCCGCGGTGACCTCATATGCGCTCGAGCGCCGCCTGTCCAAGGAACCACGCCGCTTCGGCCGGGGGGCCATCGAAGGCGTCGCCGGCCCCGAAACTGCAAACAACGCCGGAGCGGTGGCAACCTTCATTCCCCTCCTGACCCTGGGGTTGCCTCCCAACCCCATCTTGGCTGTCATCTTTGGTGCCCTGTTGATCCAGGGCATCACGCCGGGACCCGCGCTTGTCTCGGAGCACCCGGAAATCTTCTGGGGCGTCATAGCCTCGATGTTCATTGGCAACGTCGTCCTGCTGATCCTCAATCTCCCCCTCGTACGCGTCTGGGTGAAGGTTGCCAAGGTCCCGGCCTCGCTGATGAGCACCGGCACGATGCTGGTACTGCTGGTGGGTGCCTTCTCGGCAGCCAACGATGTGTTCAATATCTGGATCGCAATCGCTGCCGGCATCATCGGGTTCCTGCTGCGGCAGGCCGGATTCGAAGCAGGCCCTCTGGTGCTCGGTTTCGTCTTCGGAACTATTCTGGAGCCCGCCGTGCGTCAGTCACTCCTGCTCTCCCGCGGCGACCTCTCAGTGTTCGTGACACGTCCCATTTCAGGAACAATTTGTGCGCTCATGGCTCTTGGGTTCGCGTACTGGGGATTCCGCATCTTGCGCCGACGCCGCGCAACGTCGCAGCGACGCAAAGACGCCGAACTCAGCACAACAAGGGGAGGTGACTCCTGATGCGGATAAACAGTCATGCGACGGAGGCAACCCAGGCAGTCCTCGCCGCGGTTGACCCAACGGACACCCCCGTGCTGGGCATCATCGAGCTTGACTCGAGCTATCCCAAGGCCGAAGGTAACATGGCAAATCCTTCCACCTTCGACTTCCCCGTGCGCTACGCCACTGCCCGGATAAAACCTGGATGGTGGCTTGACGTCGGCGGCCCCGACGACAATACGCTTCAGGCGTTTCTGGCAGCGGGGCGGGAACTACAGGACCAAGGTGTGGCTGCCATCACCACGACATGCGGGCTCTTCGCAATTTTTCAGGAAGAAGCGACCGCAGAGCTGGATGTGCCGGTGTTTACATCTCCCCTTATGCTCATCCCGATGGTCGCCGCGATGATTGGGCCCCGCCGCCGTGTGGGGGTGGTTACTGCAGCCGGGGAAAGGATTTTTGAGCACGGTTTCCTCGCGCGCTCAGGCGTCAGCGACACGACGCGAATTGCAGTCGCAGCCGTCGACGCCTGCCCTGAATTCCTCGACGTTATTCGGACCCAGCAGAAGCCGGCCCTCGACTCGCGGGCATTCGAGGATCAACTGCTCGGCGAAGTCAATTCCATGCTCAGAGAGCACCCGGACATCGGCGCCTTAGTCCTCGAATGCTCCGATATCCCGCCCTACGCCCGGCGCCTTGCCAAAGAAACGGGCCTCCCTGTCTTCGACTTCACTGCCATGGCCGCCATGGTGCACCGGGCTTGCCTGCCGCCGGCCTTTCGACCCCATCTACCTGAGGAGCAACATGACCACTAGACCGAACGTCCTGATCCTGATGGCGGACCAAATGACGTCCGCGAGCATTGATCTAATCGCCCAAGGTGTGATCGTGGCGCCAAACCTGGCAGGTTTGATCGAACGGTCCGTGAGCTTCTCCGAGGCATATTGCGCGTACCCTTTGTGCTCTCCATCGAGAGCGTCGCTCATGAGTGGCCGGCTGCCGAGCAACATCGGGGCCTACGACAACGGTGCGGAGTTTCCGGCCGCGGTCCCGACCATCGCGCATTACCTACGCAACGCCGGCTATGACACCAAACTCGTCGGTAAGATGCACTTCCTGGGCCCCGACCAATTGCATGGGTTCGAAAACCGTCTCACCCCCGAGCTGTATCCATGCGACTTTTCCTGGACGCCCCGCTGGGACCGGGAAGCTCCGCGCTACGCCTACGAAACAGGTGCTGGAAATTCCGACGTCGGCACTGTCTTGGACTCGGGAGCCGCAGTCTGGACGATGCAGATGGAGCATGATGAAGAAGTAGCTCTGTTGGCACGCCAGCAAATTCTTAATGCTGCCCGTTCCCGGGAGGGGAGGCCGTGGATGATGACAACTTCCTTCACCTCACCTCATGACCCCTTTGTCATCTCGCAGGAATACCTCGATCTTTACCACGAGGCCCAGATCCCGATGCCAACGGTTCCGGCACTCAAATTCGATGACCTGGACGAACACAGCAAGCTCGTCTACCAGGTCAACGGCATGGGCAAGTACACCATCCAAGAGGAGGAGACCCGCCGGGCCCGCCATGCCTACTTCGCCATGATCAGTTATGTCGATGCCCAGATCGGCAAAGTGCTCCAGGCAGTGGAGGAGACCGGGGAGACGGAAAACACCGTCGTGGTCTTCACCTCGGATCACGGCGAGATGCTGGGCGAACGCGGGATGTGGTTCAAGAAGACGTTCTTTGAGCCCTCGGTGCGCGTACCACTTTTGTTCTCCCATCCCGGACGCATCCAGCCACGCGCCACCACGGGGCCTGTTTCCTTGGTGGACGTACTCCCCACCCTGCTTGATCTGACCGGCGCCGACGGTGAAAGCCGCAGCGCCTTGGACGGGTCCTCACTCGCACCGGGCCTGCTCGACCCCACGCAGGCTGCCATCTCGACCATTGCATTTGTCGAAGGACACGACAACGCCACCGTCGCGCCCCGGTTCATGGTCCGGGACGGGGACCACAAACTCGTCTACTGCGAGGCATACCCCACGATGCTGTTCAACCTTCGCAATGATCCCCTCGAGCTCGAGAACCTCGCAGGGCAGATAGCGCACAGCGAGATCGAGAACCACCTTCGGAACCTGATCTTCGAACGCTTCGATGTCAAAGGTTTGCGGGAGAAGATCATCGCCAGCCAGAACGACCGCCGACTTGTCACCCAAGCCCTTTCCCTAGGAATAACGCAGAATTGGAAGGTGGGTTCGACTATCGACGCCTCCTCGCGTTTCGTGCTCACGGGCGATGCATTCCCCGATGTCGAGCGACGCGGATACGTCACTAGGGAAGCCGGCAAACCATCACACTCCCACTCCGCCTCCTAAATCCCTAACACCGGCGTTCCCTGGGGCGTGAGACGAACAGCATCGGCCCACGCCCGAGGGAAGCAGTAGGCCCGTCCTCATGCTGCGCAGGGTCTTCGCGTGGCCTGATGTCCAGAGGACAACCTGCCCATTAACCCAACAAGCTGAAGCAAGGAATCAAGTGAAGTCCGCTGGCCTTTCAAATCAAGGGAATGGCATGCCCTGCTGTACGCCCTCGCGCAAGCCCTTGTCAGCAGGTTCCGGAGGCTCAGACAGCCTGAATGCTCTACCTCGTCGAGGCTCCTCTCTGCATGATGATGTCCAGTTGGCGGGTGGCCTATTCGAGATGGGTGACGCCTTCGGCGAGGGTTACCCCTCCGACGGCGAAATACCGGTACATGAAGTGCAACTAAACCCGTTTGAGATCGATTCAACGCCGGTCACAAATATCATGTTTACGGAATTCATCAAGGGCACTGGCTATGTGACAGAGGCCGAACATTACGGTTCCTCCGCCGTTTTTCATCTGCTATCCACGGCAACCGGGGCCGATGTCCTCGGCACCGCTGCCGGTGCTCCCTGGTGGCTGAATATCCGCGGCGCGAACTGGGCACACCCGACCGGCCCACGTTCCCGCTGGGAGGACGTCGCCACGCACCCGGTCGTGCATGTGTCACACAATGACGCCTTGGCATACTGCCGCTGGGCCGGCCGCCGGTTGCCGACCGAGGCAGAGTGGGAGTATGCGGCCCGGGGCGGTCTTCCGGGAATGCGGTATGCCTGGGGAAACGACCTCACGCCCAGCGATGAACACCGCTGCAACATCTGGCAGGGGTCTTTCCCGAAGACCAATACCCGCGCCGACGGTTATCTGGGCACGGCCCCAACAAAGTCATTTCAGCCGAACGGCTACGGGCTGTACGAGATGGCTGGAAACGTTTGGGAATGGTGCAATGACTGGTTCCTTCCCAAGTATTACCGCAATTCACCCAGAGACGACCCTCCAGGACCGACCATCGGTGCCGGCAGGGTGATGCGCGGCGGTTCGTACCTGTGCCATGACTCGTACTGCAACCGCTACCGGGTCGCCGCACGCACCTCCAACACCCCCGAATCCTCCAGCGGCAACTGCGGTTTTAGGACCGTCCATCTCTCCGCCGTTAGGAACGCCACTATCCAGGCCTCCGGTGAAACAGCGTGAGCAAGCCTGACGGTCAGGGCCCGCCGGCACGAGGCCGAATGGCGGAGTGGTTGCTGCCAGAGGGGACCGAACCCGACCCGCGCTTCACCTTGGCCAACGAGCGGACTTTCCTGGCCTGGGTTCGCACTTCGTTGGCACTCTTGGCGGGCGGCATCGCCATCGAGGCGTTCACCTCGGATCTCTTCCTTGAGCCGGTGCGCAAGGGACTTGCGGTGATTCTGCTCCTGCTCGGGATGCTGCTCAGCGCTGGTGCCGCCGTGCGCTGGGTCCGCGTGGAGCGAAGCATGCGCAACAAGGCGCCGCTGCCGATACCTTTGATTGTGCCGTTGCTTGCCGGGGCAGGTGCGTTGGTCGCGGCCGTCGTCGTGGTCTTTGTTCTCTGGCGCTGAACATGTCTTCTACCGGTGGGCCGGACTGCATGCACGGGGACCCGGGCTTGCAGCCTGAACGGACCACTCTTGCCTGGGGTCGAACGATGATGGCACTCGTGACAGCCAGCGCAATCTTCTTGCGATGGCTGCCGCGGTACGGCTTGCTCATTTTGGTGCTGATTGTTGTGTCCTTCGGCGCGGCCGTGGCCATTTACCTCACGCAGAAGAGGCGCTATAGAACTGCCTCTGAAGGAATTGAGCGGGAGAAGGTCGAGGCGGATGTCAACGCGGTGCTGTGGACGGCATTGGCGGGGGTTGCCTTGGGCGCACTGGGGCTCCTCATTGTGGCCAGCGAATGACGGAAAGGTAGGCCTTGCCCGAAGCACGTGGCGGCACCGGATTCCTCTGAACGAAACAACTTCCCCGTTTCGCCCGATTGAGTCAGAGCGCGCCTTGAACAGCAATCTTCCCTGGGTGTCGGGTAGCGCTGTCCTCAATTGACGCAGCGACCCAAATCGTGGGTTGCCCTTTGATTGCCGGCATGAGGTTGCCCTCGCTGAGGTACTGCCGGGATTCGGTAGTTCCCTGAGGAATCCACCAGCCGGTTGTGGGGCAGTGTTCGCCTGTCGCCGTCTTGACCTTAGCGCCGGTGACGGCGCGGGACGCGAGGCGTGGCCTGGAGATGAGTTCCCGGCGTTTCATGGTCTTCCCTAACGATAAATGTGTTGGCGGCAGTACCTCATGCTAGGACGGCAGGCAACGTAAATGCTCGTGGACGTTTGTTGTTCGGATGCTGTGCAAATCAACATATGTATAGCCTCGGCCAGGCCTGTGCGGCCGTAGGTTGGAAACAGATGATTTCCATCGCCCCATGACCAAAGAAAGAGAAGACTGTGCCTGATAACACCGCACTGCAGGTTGTCCCACACTGGATCAATGGCCAGGAGGCGCCGTCCTCCGGTGACCGCGTGGCTCCGGTGTTTGATCCCGCCCTTGGCAGGGAGACAAAGTCCGTCAGCCTGGGTTCCAAGGCGGACATCGAGACTGCGATCTCCTCCGCGCACAAGGCATTCCCGGCCTGGCGTGACCTGTCCATCACCAAGCGCCAGCAGATCATGTTCCGCTTCCGTGAGCTCCTCAACGAGCGCAAGGGCGAACTCGCCGAAATCATCACCTCCGAGCACGGCAAGGTCGTCTCCGACGCCCTCGGTGAAATCAGCCGCGGCCTGGAAGTTGCGGAACTGGCCACCGGCTTCCCGCACCTGATCAAGGGCGAACACTCCGAGAACGTCTCCAGCGGCGTGGACGTCTACTCCACCAAATCCCCGCTCGGCGTCGTTGGCATCATCAGTCCTTTCAACTTCCCCGCCATGGTTCCGCTCTGGTTCTTCCCCATCGCCATCGCGGCCGGCAACACCGTTATCCTGAAGCCCAGCGAGAAGGATCCGTCCGCCGCGAACTGGCTGGCCGCACTGTTCACCGAGGCCGGGCTTCCGGACGGCGTCTTTAACGTCCTGCACGGTGACAAGGAAGCGGTGGATGGCTTGCTGGAGCACCCGGATGTCCGTGCCATCTCCTTCGTCGGCTCCACGCCCATCGCCCAGTACATCTACGAGTCCGCAGCCCGTCACGGTAAGCGCGTCCAAGCCCTCGGCGGCGCCAAAAACCACATGTTGGTCCTCCCCGACGCGGATCTTGACCTGACCGCCGACGCCGCCATCAACGCCGGATTCGGCTCGGCAGGCGAACGATGCATGGCCATCAGCGTCGTTGTCGCCGTGGAGCCCGTGGCCGACGAACTGATTGAAAAGATCACCACGCGCATGGCAACGCTGAAAGTCGGCGACGGGAGGCGCAACTGCGACATGGGCCCGCTCGTGACCAAGCAGCACCGGGACAAGGTGGCCTCCTACATCGACATCGCACAGGCCGACGGCGCCAAGGTAGTGGTCGACGGACGGAACATCAAGGTCGATGGCGACGAGAACGGCTTCTGGCTTGGCCCGACCCTGATCGACGACGTGCCCGTGACCTCGCGCGTGTACCAGGAGGAGATCTTCGGGCCGGTCCTGGCCGTGGTCCGAGTCAGCTCCTACGAGGAAGGCCTGGAACTGATCAACTCTGGCGCCTTCGGCAACGGCACAGCCATCTTCACCAACGACGGCGGCGCGGCCCGGCGCTTCCAGAACGAAGTCCAGGTGGGCATGGTGGGCATCAACGTGCCCATCCCCGTCCCGGTGGCCTACTACTCCTTCGGCGGCTTCAAAGACTCCATCTTCGGAAGCTCCAAGGCCTACGGCATCCAGGGCTTCCAGTTCTTCACCCAGGAAAAAGCAATCACTTCACGATGGCTCGATCCCAGCCATGGTGGAATCAACCTGGGCTTTCCCCAGAACTGACTCCCGGCGTCGTTTTCTGAATCGTGTGCAGAGGGGCACCAGGTGCGTTCAGCGCTCCGGGTGCCCCTCTGCCACGTCCAGGAACTGCAGCGCTGTGAACAGTTCCAGCCGGTCCCGCAGCCCGTCCAGGTTAAGGCCCAGGATGCTGCCGGCGGCGTCGATCCGGTTCCGCAGCGTGTGCCGGTGCACGCCCAGCTGGCGGGCGGTACGGTCCCACACGCAATTGTTTTCCAGCCACGCAGCCACCGTTGGCAGCAGCTGGGACTGTTCAACGTCGTCGTGCCTTAAAAGGGGTTCAACGAGGCGGCGTGCCACCGATTCCGCTTCCTGCCGCTGGAGCAGCCCCAGCATGCCGCCCCCGGCTACTTCCGCGAACGCCACTACCGGCCGGGACAGTTCATTCGCCCTCGCCAGGGACCGCTCGCCTTCCTTGAGACCCCGCGGCAGGGCCTCAAAATCGGTCTGCGCCGAGGTTCCGGCCGTCGCGCCGTACCGCCCCAGCACCGCCTCCACTTTCTTCTGGTGGACGTGGTTCGCGAGGACGACGACGTTCTCGCCCCGCTGGGCGTAGAACACCGCGCCGCGGTGGTCATCGGAGAGCAGTTCGAGGGCCTCGAGCAGGTTCTGTCCCTGCTGCGGCGGCCGCGCCACGGTAACGATCACCGGTTCGCTGGGCAAACGGCCCCACACCTGCCGCGCCGTCCGTGCGGCCACGTCGGTGTTGCCCGAGAGCATCTGCTCAAAGACGCCAGAACGAAGGTGGCGGCGGGCGGTGTCCAGCGTGCGGGTCTGTTCCAGCGCGAGGCTGGCCAGGGCGATGACGCTGTTGATGATGTCAGTCCTGGCCGGATCCAGCGGCTCAATGGCGCCCAGGGCCAGCACGCCGCGGAGATTGTGTCGGCGTCCCAGGGTCTGCAATGTGATCTGCTGATCCTCCACGGTCAGCTGCGCCACGGACCGGGCGCCCTGCTCCAACGCCCGCAGGACAGCTGCCTCCACTACCGGCATCAGGTCCGACGGCACCGGGCGGCTGCTGGGCATCAGGATGTGATTTCCGGCCGCATCAAAGAGGGCCACCCAGCACTGGAGTTGCCGCTCCAGCTCGGCAAGAATCGACCGCAGCCCATCGGGGCGCAGCGCTGCCCGGGCGATGGACCGCTGGGCTTGGAGTGACCACTCGGACCTGGCGTTCTGTTCCTTGGCCAGCCAGTCCGCTACGCAGCGGATGATGGCAATGAACGGGGTACGGTCCGGCACTTCGAGGAGGGGCAGGCCCTGTTCGCGGCAGGCCGTCTCCAGCCCCTCCGGCAGGACTCCATGGATCACTTGGGTGGCAAAACCCAGGCCGCAGATCCCGTGCTCCACGAGCCGTTTGACGTAGTTCTCGTACTTTTCCGTCCCGGCATGGTTGACGGGGAACTGCGTCCCGTCGGTCAGGAGTAACTGCCCGGGGTCGAGGAAGGGGGTGGGGTCATCGAGGTCCGAGCTGTGCACCCAGGCGACGGTTGTGTCCAGGGCTTTGCTGTCCGGTTCGGGGACCACGAGCCTCAGATTCAGGGCTTTGGTGTGAAGCAGGGCGTTGATGGTGGGCAGCATTTAATCTACCGATGCCAAAGCGTCGATCTTCATGGTCTTCAGTATACAAATGTCTAAGGACGCAGACGTGCGTCCGGGCTGATTATGAAGGGAACGCATTGCACCGTCCCCGAGAGGAACCATCATGGCCCACAGCCGGACCGCCTTGGCCGCACCCGTCACGAATTCCGAAGTGGTCGCCCTGGACCGGGCGAACGTCTTCCATTCCTGGTCGGCCCAGGGAGCTCTCAACCCCATGGTCATCGCCGGCGGCTCGGGCAGCACCGTCTGGGACCACGACGGCCGGACCTACCTGGACTTCTCCAGCCAACTGGTCAACACCAACATCGGCCACCAGCACCCGCGCGTGATCGAAGCGATCAAGCAGCAGGCCGACGCCCTAGTGACGGTCGCCCCTGCCCATGCCAACCACACCCGCGGCCTGGCCGCTGAAAAAATCCTGGCCCACGCCCCTGCCGGGATGAACAAAATCTTCTTCACCAACGGCGGCGCCGACGCCAACGAGAACGCCATCCGGATGGCACGCCTGCACACCGGCCGGGACAAGGTCATCTCCCGGTACCGCTCCTACCACGGCAACACCGGAGCCGCGATCGCCGCCACCGGCGACTGGCGCCGGATCCCCAACGAATACTCCCGCGGCCACGTCCACGTCTTCGGGCCCTACCTGTACCGCTCGGAGTTCTGGTCCGAAACCCCGCAGCAGGAAGCGGAACGCGCGCTGCAGCACCTGCGCCGGACCATCGAGGCTGAAGGACCGCAGTCCGTGGCGGCCATCCTGCTCGAAACCGTCCCCGGCACCGCCGGCATCCTGCTCCCGCCGCCCGGGTACCTCGAAGGCGTTCGGGCGCTCTGCGACCAGCACGGAATCATCCTGATCCTGGATGAAGTCATGGCCGGGTTCGGCCGCACCGGCGACTGGTTCGCCCTGGATGCCTACAACGCGAAGCCGGACCTGATCACTTTCGCCAAGGGCGTCAACTCCGGATACGTGCCGGTGGGCGGCGTCATCATCTCCGAAGAAATTTCAGCAACCTTCGACGAACGGGTGTTCCCGGGCGGCCTGACCTACTCCGGCCACCCCCTCGCCGCGGCATCCATCGTGGCCTCCATAGAAGCCTTCGAAGACGAACGCATCGTCGAAAACGCCGAACACATCGGCCGGGACCACCTCGCGCCGGGCCTGGCTGCCCTCGCGCTCCGCCACCCGGTCATCGGCGAGGTGCGGGGACGCGGCGTGTTCTGGGCACTCGAGCTTGTCCAGGACCAGCAGACCCGCCAACCCGTCACCCCTGCCTTCATGGGCCGCATCAAATCCGAACTCCTGACCCGCGGACTTCTGCCCTTCATCGCCGACAACCGCATCCACGTTGTCCCGCCTGCAGTAGTGACCCCCGAGGAAGTCCGCAAAGCACTGAAGATCTACGACGAAGCACTCACCGCAGTTAGCTGACCCCAAATGCGGGAATCTACGACGCTGGCCGGACACCCTGGGCCGCCCGACGTCGGCGTTTGGGGCCAGCCCATGGTCAGGTTTTACTGCTCCTAGAGCTGTTGTCGATCGCCGTATTACCTGCAAAGAGGTGAGCAGACGTTGGCGAGGGCGAAGGCGCCGTACCCGGCTCCCACCGCCATGCCCCGATGCTTCACAAACTGCCAAGACCGACGGGTGCGCTTCTCGACAGTTGACGCTTCGACCCAGCTTCTTTTGCGGGCACTCCCCGCCTATGTTTGAACGCCGATAATGGACCTTCAGTCAAGTTATCGCCGCTTCGGCTGTGGCCGTGCGGCCGAACCGGCAGGGGAGGGGCATCAACCCAAGTTGGCATGGCGCAGGTACTGGTAGACCGTCTCCCTGCTGATCCCGTAATCACGGGCAAGGACGGCTTTTGGGACACCGCTGCCGGCGCGCTACACGAGCTCGGCTGTCGTTTTCAGCGGTCCAGGGGCGCTGCCGCGCCGTCGGGGTCGAAAATAGGGGGCGGCCGGCTTACCGGCTGTAGCTTGACGGCGGGGACGGCTGCATGATGTTGACGTCTGCTGCGGTGAACGCCGTGACTTCTTGGTGCCGTAGTTGAGCCCGTTTTTCAGCGTGGTGTGGAGGGCTTCCACGGGAACCGTGGATTGTTGCTTCGAGCACGAGTGCTAAATTCCTGATTTACTCCCTGCCCTCTCCGCGGCAGTCACATACCCATATCCCTTCAATTTCAGAAAGTGCCACGGCAATGGACATCGTCCATGAGCGGTCCGTCGGGATGGATATATCCAAACGCGACGCAAAAGTATGTATCAGAGTCCCGGGCAAGCGCCTGGGCCAGTTCACCTCGACAGTCACCACCTGGGGATCCACCACAAACCAGATCCTGGAGTTACGGAGGTTTCTGGAAGAACAGAACGTCACGGTCGTAGTGATGGAGGCGACCAGCGATTACTGGAAGCCGTTCTACTACCTGCTTGAGGAGTCCCTGCCGGTCATGCTGGTCAACGCCAGACATGCAAGGAACCTGCCCGGGCGCAAAACCGACGTTTCCGACGCGGCATGGCTGGCGCAGCTTGGCGCACGGGCTGTTGCGGGCCTCGTTCGTTCCGCCCGGGCCTGTCCGCGAATTGCGGGATCTGACGCGGGCCCGTGCCGTCACCGTCCAGGACAGAACCCGGGAGCTTCACCGCCTGGAGAAGTTCCTCGAGAGCACGGGAATTAAGCTTTCGGGCATAGTCAGTGAACTCACCGGGGTATCGTCCCGGGCGATGCTCGAGGCGTTGATCCGTGGGGAACGGATCCGCAGGTACTCGCGCAGTTTGCCCGGGCCAGCATGAGGTCAAAGATCCCGGCACTAACCGAAGCGCTCACCGGCATGTTTGGCGAGCATCATGCCTTCATGGTCCGGCTGCATCTGGACCGCATCGATCAGCTTGCCCGGACCATCACCGTACTGACGGAACAGATCGACACGGCGATGGAGCCCTTTCGTGCGGCCAGGGAAGCGCTGAGCACGATCCCTGGTGTCTCAACACTCGTCGCTGACGTGATCATCGCCGAGACGGGTGGCGACATGAGCGCATTTCCCACGGCCGCGCACTTGGCATCCTGGGCCGGTGTCTGCCCGGGATCCAACGAATCCGCCGGCCGGGTCAAATCGACAAGAATCATGCCCGGCAACAAATATCTCAAGGGCGCGCTGGGCATCGCCGCGATGGCCGCGTCCCGCGGCAGAAGCACCTACGTCAGCGTCAAATACAAACGGATCGCCATCCGGCGCGGCCGGGTCAAAGCCATCGTCGCCATCGAACACGTCATCCTGACCGCGACCTGGCACATGCTGCCAACGGTGAGGTTTACAAGGATCCTGGCGCGGACTTCTACCTGAAGAGGGAACCTGGACAGACCAAAGCCAAAGGCCATCCGTCAGCTCAAAACCCTCGGCTACGATGTCAACCTCACACCGGCGGCTGCATGATCTTGCGTCTATTTTCGTACTAGGTGCGTGGGTCAGTAATGGTTTGACGGTTCGGCAGGTTTGAGCCGTGATGGCCCGAGGTCGGTCTCCTTTTCCGGGAAGAGGCCGGCCTCTTGGCATTTTCGCGGAAGGAGGCGTGGCATGTCCCTGCGGTGTGGAGTTCGTGTGCTGAAGGCGCGTCGCGGGGCGCGTCCCGGCGGTGTTCAGGCGGTGGCGGTGCGGTAGCTGAAGAGTTTGAGCAGGTTGTGGCAGCCGGCCATCAACTTCCACTCCGCGGATGCCTTCTCCAGCCCGCGCAACAGGACATGCTTGCCCTGCCGCGTTTTGATCTGTCCGAAGACCGGTTCCACGATGGCTTTGCGCCGGGCGTAGACCGCCCGGCCCTTCTTCGTTTTCAGTTTCCGGGCCATCCGCTCGGCCAGGGTCGCATCCGCCGGGATCCTTCCCCGTGGCGATTCCGGGACCGGTTGGTTGTGTTTCATCCGCCGTGTGGAGATGAAGAATTCGCTGCCGCCACCGGCTTCAAGGTCCCTGACGTGTTTCAGGTTCGCCGCCGAGCAGTACCCGGCGTCGGCGCTCCATTTGCGGGGCATGGCTTCCAGGGTGTCCTGGGTGTTCTGGACCATCGGGACCAGTTGCTGCACGTCCACCGCGGTGTTGTTCAGTTCAGTGGCAACGATGACCTGGTGATCTTTATCAACGACGCCCTGGCCGTTGTAGCAGTAGTGGTAGGAACCGTCCGCGGTCTTCATGATCCTCGCGTCGGGGTCGGTGAAGTTCCGCTGGGCGGTGGGCTTGGGGACCGCCGCGGCAGCGGCGGCATCGCCCCTGCCGGAGACATCCTCGTCGTCGTCCCCGCGGGCCCGGGCCTTCTCTTCGGCCTCACGGCGTGCCTTGTCCGCGGCCTCGGCCTCGATGGACGCCCGGGCAGTCTTCATCGCCTCGGCGCGCCGGGCCCGGTTAGCCAACTCGGCCGGCAATTCATCGCCGCGTTTGCCCGGCCCGTAGCGGGCGTCCTCGGCCGCGTCCACACTCTTGGCCTCCGCCATCAGGTCGCTGATCTCATCGGCCAGGACTTTCTGCTTCTCCGTCAACCGGGCATAGCTCATGGCCTTATGCCGGGAGGCGTTGGCCCGGACCTTCGTCCCGTCCAGTGCGACATGGCCCAGCGAGACCATGCCCGCGGCCCGGCAGAGTTCCAGCGCCTGGAGGAACACGTTGGCCAGCGCGGCGAGGTGGCGTTCGCGGAACCGCCCGATCGACCGGAAGTCCGGGGCCTGCTGGGCGCACAACCAACGGAACGCGACCACGTCCGTGCAGGCTCTTTCCAGTTCCCGCGAGGACCGCACCCCCACGCAGTACCCGTAAAGCAGGATCCGCAGCATCAGCCGCGGGTCATACGGCGGCTGGCCCTTGGCCTTGGCGTAGGAGGAGTAGAACCGGGCCAGATCCAGTTCCCCGTCGACGAGTTCGCCGATGAACCGGGCCAGATGACCCTGCGGCAACCATTCCTCCAGCGACGGCGGGACCAGCATCACCGCATCGGGCTCGAACGCCTTGAAGCGCTTGTTGATCCCGCCATTGGCATCCATCGGCACATCGGTGGGCTGCTCGACCCGCTCCACGAGCGACTCGTCGAACAAACCATCCTGCGCGGAAGAACCGGTATCCATGCCCCCGATTCTTCCAGCCACCAGAGCCAGGACCTGGCTAATCCGCCGGCGTTTTAAAAACCGGGCACCTCACTACTGACCCACGCACCTAGAAGTTGTCCCACCGTCCGAAGTTGGCTGCACTGCTCTAGTGCGCGCCCGGGCCCGTGCATCTGCCGGGTGTTTGTTCCATGGCTGCAGCGGACCGTGATCTGGGTTGCGATAGTTTCAGCTGGGAATCAGGAACTCCAACCCGGAACCCGAGCTGCGTTCACTGTCTGCTGGAGACGGGCCGCGTTGTTCAGTTGTTTTGCCCCTGGTTCCGTTGCCATCTCTCACTCGGCCACGATGACTCCCTGGGACTGGCGCCGGAGCTTTTCCAGGTTCTCGCTGGTGGCGCCGCCATCGGTTACGATCGCTGCGGGTACCTGCGTTGGGCAGATTTTGACGAATCCGACGCGGTTGAATTTGCTTGAGTCCACAGCTGTGATGGTTTTGTCCGCGACGCTCACGGCGGTCTTTTTGACGGCTGCGTCTTCCGGGTTCCACTCGGTGAAGCCCTCGTTTAGCGAAAGGCCGCTTGCTGTCATGACGTAGGTGTCGAAGTGGCGTCCGCGGAGATAGTCGATGGTGTCCGCGCCGCTGAGGCTAAGTTCCCCTGGGCGGACGGAACCGCCCGGGATGATGAGTTTTACCGAGGTGGATCTTGCGAAGGCCCAAGCCACTCGCAGGGACAGCGGGCAGATGGTCAGTTGGCGGTCGAGAAGGTACTCGGCGACAGCGAGTCCGGTAGAGCCACCATCCAGGATGATGGTGTCACCGTCATCTATGAGGGATGCCACCCGCTGGCCGATGAGGCGTTTCTGTTCGGCGTTGGTCTTCTCCCGTACCGGGAACGGCGGTTCGTAGCTGCTGCCGAAGTCCAGTTTGGCTCCGCCATGAAACCGTTTGAGGACCCCGTCTGCCTCCAGGAGTTCCAGATCGCGGCGGATCGTCATCTCGGTCACACCCAACCGGGTGCCCATCTCTCCCACGGTGGCCGTACCGGTTTCCTGGAGTATCTCCAGAACCTGTTGGTGGCGCCGCTGCTTCGCGCTAACCATCTACTACCCCTCTCGCGGACCTTACCTTCTGTCCGTTCATTCAAACATTGAACCGACACCATTGACAATCTGATTTGTTCGAAATATCGTTAATCGAACACTAATGCTGTTCATATTACTTTTGATTGCACCGGGTTGCCGTGTTGCGTACGCGGATATTCCCACCGAGTCGAGCCATCTGGACCGGGCGTGTGTATAGAGATCATGAAACCGCCGTTCAAGGCAGCCAAGGCGACTTGGACGACCTGGGGCACCCTCCGAGAAAAAGGATCTACCAGACCATGACTGAGATGACACCATTCGAGCTCGACATCGCTGAACAACCCGAGGCTCTGAGGCGACTCGCGGCGGCTTCGCTGCCTGATCTGCGCGCGATGGCCGGCTCGAGCTGGGACCGGATCGTTTTCGCGGGTATGGGTTCATCGCATTTTGCGGGCATTCCGAGCTGGCGGCGTCTGACGGCGCTGGGTCGGCCGGCATGGAGCATCGATATCGGACAACTCCTGGATAACCCGAAGGCCGTTACCCCGAACACTCTCCTGGTCGTGACCTCGCAGTCCGGGGCGAGTGGGGAAGTTGTCGAGCTTCTCAACCGGAGGGCTTCGGGCGTGATTTCACCGGCCCTTCTGATCGGGATAGCTGACGACCCTGAAAGCCCACTCGCCCTGGGTTCGGATGTCTTCCTGCCATTGCACAGTGGGAAAGAGGCCACGGTCAGCACCAAGAGCTACCTCAATTCTCTGGCCGTGCACCGCATGTTGTCAGGAGCCTTTGCCGGCGAAACACTGGAGCGGATCAACGAGGACATCCTGTCCACCGCCGATATCGTCGAAAGCCTGATCGGCGCGGTGGACGTAGCGGGCGTCGCTGCTGCCACCGCCAGCCATCCCCAGCGGCGTTTGGCCTACGTGGGCAGGGGCGATGAATCCGCGACCGCACTGTTCTCGGCCCTGATCACCAAGGAATCATCCAAAGTCCCTGCTGAGGGATTTATCGGCGGACAGTTCCGGCACGGCCCGTTTGAACTGGCCGGTGACGGTCTGACGGTAGTGCTTTTCGGCCTTCAAGCCCAGGCACCGGATGAGAGTCTGCGCCTGCTTGCCGCGGACTTGGTCGATACCGGTTCACAGGTACTCATCGTTGGCGACGACGAAATCCCTGGCGCGCTCACGGTACCGGTTACCGGGACCAGTCCACTGGCCCAGCTCTCGGCCAGCTCCGTAATCGCAGAGTTGTTCGCAGTCGGTCTGGCGCGCGCCAACAACGTCGTTCCGGGCGCCTTCATCTACGGCTCCAAAATCACGACGGTGATCTAGATGTCCGCCGAACCTTTGAACCTGAACGAAGGATCGCCAGGCCTCCGGGTCGGAATTGATATCGGCGGAACAGGCATACGATTCGTCGCCCTGGATGCAAAGAACCACGTCCTCGCCCGGCTCGCCACCACCACTCCCGGTGCGTTTACCAACGGAACAGCGGCGGAATTCCTCGCTGACCATATCGGCGGACTCGCACCCGGACGGACAATAGAGGCAATCGGAATCGGGGCGAGCGGTCCGGTGGATGCAGATGGGATCATCCGCAATCCTGACACCCTCCTGAGTTTTACCGGAGAGCCGATCGTGGCCAGTCTCGCAGGAGTCTTTGGCGTGCCGGTAGCGATCGACAACGACGCTGTGTGTGCCGCACTGGCGGAGCAGCGCGTGGGTGCGGCAAAGAACTCACGGAGCCTGCTCCACGTCACGTTGGGCACCGGGATCGGCGCCTGCATGCTCATTGATGGCAAGCCCCTGCGCGGCGGCGATGGAATGCATCCGGAAACCGGCCACATCACCGTCGCAGTCGCCACGACCTCAGCCTGTTACTGCGGACGCGAGGCCTGCTGGGAACAAAACGCCTCACGCCAGACCCTGCAGCGCTCCGCGGCAGATCTCCTTGGAAAAGGACCCACACACAGGACAGCGATCGCCGAACTGGCCGCACGCGCCCGCCGTGGCGAGAAGCAGGCAACAGACGTTTTCAGGGACTACGGACTCGCGATCGCCGACGGCCTGGGGACACTGCTCGCCGCCTACAGGCCGGAAAACGTTGTGCTGGGTGGCAGCGCCGCACAACACTTCGACATGTACAGCCACACGGTCGAGCGATCTCTGCAACGGCTCGGCCCATGGATCCACTACGCCCAGCTCAGCAAGACCGGCCTCGATGACTACGGCGGAGCCATCGGCGCCGCCTTCCTCCACGTTCCCGCCGTGTACTCCTGAGCCGCACCCGCCGGAAGCGGCAAACGTTTGCAGTGACCCGGGGCTCACAATATTGCAACAGAAAAACAAACAATCATTAGCTTAATAAACATTAAACGTGTCAGAATGAACGTACAGAATGTTCGATTATTTTTTACCGTTTCGTTCATCAGTTCAAAGGAGAGCAGTATGTTGACCAATCAGCCAGAGTCCCCGGAGGTGCAGGGCAAGGCCCTTGACTCCGGGTTGCAGAAAGGCTCCATCGGCCTCGGCGGAACCTTGATGCAGTCGATCGCGCAAATCTCCCCGACCTTGGGCATCTTCTACACGATCGCTTTCACCACCGGCCAGGCAGGGGTATCGGCGCCCCTGACCTACCTCTCCGCGTTCCTCGTTTGCCTGGTGATTGCGGTTCCGATGCTCGGCCTCGCACGCCATCTGCCCTCCGCCGGAGGCTTCTACACCTATGTTTCCGCGGGCATCGGGCCAAAGGCCGGCTTCATGACCGGATGGCTGTACGCGATCATGGTCACCATCGTCCCCGCAGCCCTGGCCGCCTTCACCGGTGCGGTCCTCGCCGACGAACTCAGCGGCAAGTACGGGATCGGCATCCCCTGGTGGATCTACTCAACCGTGATCCTGGCCATCTGCTTCGCCTGCGCCTACCGCGGCATCGTCATCTCCATCAAATTCCTTGTGGTGATGACCATTTTCGAGATGGCGGTCGGTCTCGGACTCGCAGTCACCGGCATGTTCAACCCGGGCCCCGGGGGTGTGAACCTGGACGGATTCAACCCCGCCAACGTCCAAAACCCCTCAGGTTTCTTCCTCGCCATCGTGCTCTCGATCTTTGCCTTCACCGGGTTCGAAAGCGCCGCCGCGGTCGGCGAGGAATCACGAGATCCAAAGCGGATCGTTCCGAAGGCGATCTTCGGTTCACTGGTGCTGATCGGTGTCTTCTACGTCGTCACCGCATGGGGCCTCCAAATCGGCTGGGGCACCAACGACATCGCCGCGCTGGCCGCTTCCCCCACCGCACCGGCCTTCGTCCTCGCGGACCGTTTGTGGAGCGGAGCCTCGATCCTGGTACTCATTGCGCTCGTGAACTCGGGCCTGGGCGTCTGCATCGCCTGCACGACCAGTGCCACCCGCACGATCTACGGCATCGCCCGGACCGGCGCGCTCCCGGCCTTCTTCGCACGCACCCAGCCCAAGCACCGCACCCCAATCACGGCCGTCTACGTCCAATCAGCCGTCGCCCTGGGCATTTGCCTGGCAGTCGGGCTTCCCTTGGGACCGTACAACCTGTTCAACATGCTCGGCACCACCGGAACCTTCGTATACATTCCGATCTTCATCCTGATGAACATCGCCGCGTTCATGTTCTTCCGCCGCAAGCACCCGAACGAATTCAACATCTGGGCCCACGTCCTCGCCCCCGTCGTCTCTACCACCGCGCTGCTCACCATCGCGTACAACAGCATCGTCCCGCTCCCGGCCTACCCCGTATTCTTCGCCCCTTTCCTCGCACTGACCTACGTCGCCCTGGGTGCTGCCGTCCTGTTCGGACGCAACCTGCGCCCCGGTAAACGGGCCTGGATGGCCCGGGCCGGAGAACTCCCGGACGTCGATCAGGTCTACTCGAAGTCAGCGACACCTTCCGTTTAACAAAGCACAGCGTGGCCTGGCACGGAATCCGCTCCCGCCAAGCCGCAAAACATCAGGAACCAGGACACCATGAACACCTCCACCAAGCCCCTTGCCAGCCTTCCCTCCTTCGCGGACACCATCGTCATCGGCGGCGGGACCGGCGGAGCTGCTTTCGCCGGAACCTTCGCAGCCCACAGCGACGAAAGCGTCCTGCTGCTCGAAGCAGGACCGGATTACGGCACCCGGGACTCGGGCGAGTGGCCCGAAGACATGCTCGACGCCCGGTCAATTCCGCTCTCCCACGACTACGACCTGCACGCCAGCCGCTCCTCCGGAGCAGGCGTCCTGGACCTGCCCCGGGCACGCATCATGGGCGGCTGTTCCTCCCACAACGGCTGCACAGCTTCCGTGGGGGCACGCCACGAATACGACGAGTGGGCCCACGCCGGCAACCCCGGCTGGTCGGCCGATGAAGTCGAACCGCTCCTGGACTGGGTCCGGGACCGGTTCCGGGTCCGCCGCTACAGCATGGACGAACTGACGCCCCCCCAGCGCGCCTTCGTCAACGCAGGAGTAGCGGCAGGGCTGCCCTTCGCCGATGACCTGGACGATCTGGAAGCAGCCGAGGGCATCGGCCCCATGCCGGTCAACGTCGTGGACGGCGTCCGCTGGAACAGTGCCTTCGCATTCCTCGATCCAGTCCGGGACCGGCCGAACCTGACCATCGCCGGCGGCGTCCAGGTCACACGAATCAACATCGTTGACGGCCTCGCCCGCGGCGTATTCGTCAGCAGCGCCGAAGGAGAGGGCTACATCACGGCCCGCCGGGTCGTGGTCGCAGCAGGCGCCTACCACTCCCCGGCACTGCTGCTGCGCTCCGGCGTCGGACCCGCAGACGAACTGAACGCCCTTGGCATCGCGGTCCAGGCCAATGTTCCCGGCGTCGGAAAACACCTCCTCGACCATTCCTGCGTGCAGCTCGACTTTTCCGGCCAGCCAGGCCTGGTCGAAGAACTCGCCAAACTCCCGTGGAATCCCGACGAGCAGACCGTGGGAAGGGCAAAATCCAGCGTGTGCGATGACGGCCCCTACGACATCCACGTGTTCATGGTCGCCGGAGCAAACAGCGGCCACCCAGGTTTGCCGCCCATCACCCTTTACGGCGGCGCGATGCGTGCCCGCTCGGAAGGAACCGTCACCCTCAACCCAGACCTGGACATCAACACCCCCGCGATCGACCACCGCTACGGAACAGACCCGGAAGGGTACGACAGGACCGTCCTGTCCGAGGCACTGGACCTCATGGAATCAATGGTCCGCCAGCCCGAACTCGCAACCATCCTCGGTGACCGGGTCCCCGGGAAAACCGCCCCACTTGAGGACATCGTCAATTACTGCCACCCGGCAGGAACCTGCAAGATGGGACCGGCCACGGACGCCATGGCCGTCGTTGGAAGCGACGGCGCCGTGCACGGAGTGCCCGGGCTGTACGTCGCCGACGCCTCGATCATGCCCACCATCACGCGCGGCAACATCAACCTCCCCACTGCAATGATCGGCGCGCGCATCGCCGCAGGTATTCTCGGCGTCGCCCCGCACGAAGTCACCGACGTCAGCCACCGGCACTAAACAGCGAATACCGAAGTCGCCGCCACCAAGCGCACCGAAAGACGGCAACTTCGACCAGCCAGAGGCCCTCAGGAAATCCCCAAGAGAAACAGGAGGGCGCTTTGCCGGTCCCTGGCACCAGCTGGGACCGGCAAATACTCACAGCAAAGACGGATCCCCCTTCATCTGCCCACCCGGATGGAGGCTGACGCGGGGCTTAGCACTACGTCCCTCATAAACGGGGCGCTGGGGGCAGATTCCGGTCCTTTCCCTGCACCGCAGGGTGCCTGACAAGGCCGACGGAGAATGCCGGAACGTTCCGCAGACCCGCACACCACATCCCGAAAGCGCCAGCACAGAGAGGTCATCAATGAACCAGCGGCCTAAACCCGGAGCCATGGAAGTTGTCGCCCGTGACCAAACAAGTCTTGAAACAGGTCTCAACACCGCCGTGGAAACCGTGCGCCGGCACGCCATGCGGGAACGCCGCAACGGCATCATGGTCACCCAGCACAGCTTCACGCACTACACCGTAGCAATCAGTCGTGAGGTCCCATACGGGCAGACCCGCGAGCAGCGGGCGTGGGACTCCGAGACCCACACCGGTACGTAGCGCCCGTTCGGGTTTCCCCAAACCTGGCCGCGGGAGACTGGTCCCATGCTTGGTGCAGGAAAGAATCCTCTGCCCTGGCCCATCCATGCCTAAAGGTCTCCAGCGGGATAGGAGCTTTTGGCCGTCCGGACGCAGCTCCCCAGTAGGAGACAAGTGCCCGATAGAGTGTCTGGCGGGTAATCCCGAGTTCAGAGCAAAGTTCGCTGACCTTGCCCTGGAGCTCCTCCGCGCCAACCACGACCGCACCCATCTTGCGATGATCCTCATCGGCATGCCCGGTATTGACCAACGATTCCGCCACTACCCGCAGCTCTACAGCCGCCTCGGCTTCTCCCACCGCTACCGCGCGCTCGGCCGCGAGGAACGCCTCTTTGTTCGCGACCGGCACTGGAAACGCGTGGGGCACTCACTCGACCCCGAGGACTTCACCGACGCCCAGGCAATCGCCGCGATCACCCGATGCAATTTCCGGCTCCTCCAGCGGCTATTCCCGCAAATCACCCGCGTCCTGAAAATCAGCCAACTCGAAACCATCACCAACGACGTCATCGAAGCCGCCGCGAGCATGCTCGTCATCGGCAATTAACGACAAAGAGCGAGCACAGAACACCGCCAAAGAGCGCCGAAGTCCACAGTTTAAGTGGCAGTCTGACGCCAAGCTAGGGTGCGCGTTGACTCGTAGGAAAGGTCCGCGGCGACGGATACGTTGCCTCATCTGAAAAGGTCCGGGAAGGTCCGTCCGCGGACATCCTTGAGGGATGGGACTGACGATGAGCCAGCGGCAGGCTGTCACGGTGATCAAGGCACGGGCTTATGCCCGGGCGAATCGCGCCGGGAAGGTGCGGATCCTGGATGAGTTGGTGGATCTGACGGGCTGGAACCGTGATTATGCCCGCCGGGCGCTGCGGCAGGCGCTGGAGTTGCGGCCGGTGCGTTCCCGTCCGCCGCGGGCCCCGGTGTACGGGCCGGCGGTCATCGAGGCGCTCGTGGTGTGCTGGGCGGTGCTCAGGGCGCCGGCGGGCAAGCGGCTGGCGCCGATGTTGCCGGTACTCGTGCCTTTGCTGCGGCGGGACGGGGAATTGGCCTTGACGGACGAGGATGCGGGGCTGCTGATGCGGATGAGTGCGGCGACCATCGACCGGCGGTTGGCTCCGGAGCGGGCGAAACTGGTGCTGCGGGGCCGGTCCCATACCAAGCCGGGGTCGTTGCTGAAGTCCCAGATCCCGGTCCGGACCTGGGCGGACTGGGACGAGGCGGTGCCCGGGTTCGTGGAAATTGACTTGGTCGGCCATGAAGGAGGGGTCGCGTCCGGGGAGTTCTGTCACACCCTGACCGTCACTGACATCGCCACCGGGTGGACGGTGAACCGGTCCGTGCCGAACAAGGCCCAGAAGTGGGTGCTCCTGGCGCTGGAGTACGCGCTGGCCCGGTTCCCGTTCCCGATCCTCGGGATCGATTCGGATTATGCCGACCTTCGCGTTATGCCGACCTTTTCGCGTGGCTCCTGCTCAGCGGGCTGTTTGGACCGGATTTGTCGGCATAATCACAGGGCCTCGAGGAAGGCCAGGACCGGGTCGTGAGGACGATAGCGGCCAGGGGCGGTGTCCGGAGGTGTGACGCGGGCGATGGCTCGTTCCTTTTGCGACATGTCTGCGTGCAGATAGGCGTTGGTTGAGGAGATCTGTGAATGCCCGAGCCAGAGCGCGATGACCGTCACGTCCACCCCGGAGAGCAGAAGCCGCATCGCCGCTGTATGGCGCAGGGTGTGGGTGGTGACGTGCTTGATTCTCATTGATGGGCAGGTTGCTCCTGCTGTGGCGGTGTAGTGGGTGATCCGGTGTTCGATGGCGTCACGACTGAGTTTCTTGCCGGTGCTTGTGGGGAATAGCGGATCCTCTGGTGACCCACCGCGTTCACGCAGCCATGCTCGAAGAACACCGACGGTGGAGGGTGTGAGCGGGGTGCGGCGCTCCTTGCGTCCCTTCCCGATGCAGTGGATGTTAGCCCCGGGTCCCAGTGACACATCGGCGCACGTGAGCCCGGTCAGTTCCGAGATCCGCAACCCGGTCTGGATGGCCAGAAGGATCATGGTGTGGTCGCGCCGCCCGGTCCAGGTGTCTTTGTTGCACGCGTTCAGGAGTGCGTTGACTTCGGCTTCGCTGAGGAACGTCACGAGGTTGGTGTCGAAGCGTTTGGGCCCGATGGAGAGCACCCGTTGGATCGAGGCCGCGTGTTCCGGGTGGCGCAGGGCCGCGTAGGTGAAGAGCGAGTGGATGGCAGCCAGCCGGTTGTTGCGGGTCCGCACGGTGTTGTGCCGGGCCGTTTCAAGATGAGCCAGAAAAGCGGCGACGAGAGGGGCGTCGAGCTCACCGAGATCGAGTCCACTGGGTGGCTTATGTAGTTTGTCGCTGGCATAGCCGAGCAGGAGTCGGAAGGTGGTCCGGTAGGCATCGATCGTGTGCGGGCTGGCGCCACGCTGGCCAAGGAGTCGGTCAGTGAAGAATGCCTGAAGCGTGGGAGCCAAGGCAGTCATGATTGGGCCCCGAATCGGCGGTCGAGCCGTTCGGCGGCTAACGCCATGAGCTCTGGGGCGGCGGAGAGGTACCAGTAGGTGCCCGCCGGGCTGACGTGGCCGAGATAGGTCGATAAGACAGGCACGCCGGCTCCGATATCAGCTCCGGTCCGGTGCCAATCGATGAGCGTTTGGACGGCGAAAGTGTGTCTGAGATCGTGGATGCGCGGCTTCACGGTGGCGGTGCGTAGCCCAATCCCGGTCGTGATGTTATTGAACGTTGCATCAACGCCTTTGACGCGAAGCATGGTCCCCGCGTGCGAGAGGAAGAACGCGGCCGTCTGTGGTCCGGGACAGAGCCTGTCCCGGCGTTGGGCGTAGGAGGCCAGGGCTGCCGTCGTACTCGGATGAAGGGGGATCAATCTGGTCCTGTCGAACTTTGCCTCCGTGACGGTGAGTATGCCGTCGGTGAGGTTGACGTCCTCGCGTAGGAGCCCGGTTGCCTCCCCGAGCCGCAGCCCTGTGACAGCAATGAGGCCAAACAGGGTTTCGTGGGTGAGGGCCCGCAGTTCCGGACGGATCTGAAGGGTCGCTTCAAGTAGTGCTGCGATCTCGTCTTTGGACCACAGATAGGGTGTGGGACGTTGCCGGTGCGTCCCGAAAACGTCCAGCGGAGGGATTTCCGTTGCCGGGTCGATGGTCTTCAGATAGCGGGCGAACCCGCGGGCCGCTCCGAGCCGGTGGGCCAAGGTGATGGGTTGGACATCCTCCGGCTGGCACGCCCATGAGATGGCTAGCTCGGTCGTTAGGGTGCCGGCACCCGAGGCCTCGATGAAGTTTGCCAAGCGGGGAAGAACGTAGCCTTCGAAAACGAGTTTGAAGCCCAGAGCGCGCCGCAGTTCCAGATAGTCCCGGACGTGGCCGACGAGGTCGACCATCACCGCTCACCTCCTGGCCATGGCCGGGCCAGTGCACGGAGACCATCTATGTCCAGACGGGCGTAGAGGGCGGCGCTCTCCAGGCTCCGGTGGCGGAGCACTTGGGCGATCTCGGTCAGAGGAACGCCGGAATTGACCATCTCACAGGCAAGGGTATGGCGCAGGCGGTGGGCACCGATCGGGGCGAGTCCGGCCCGCTGGCAGGCGCGGCGGACGACTGTGGAGATCCCGCCCCGGCCCAGCGCTTCAAGGGGTGCCAAAGACCTGACGAAGACTTCCCGATGAAGCGTTCGCGGGCGTCCCCGCTGGAGGTAGCCGGTGATCGCCTGGCCCACATCAACAGGAAGAGGCAGCCGGTCATCACGGCTGCCCTTGCCATGGACCACGATCAACCCGGCGCGCCAGTCGATGTCTTCGAGGCTCAGCGCGGCGACCTCACTGGCCCGCAGGCCCAGGCGGAGGAGGATGAGCAAGATGGCATAGTCCCTGCGCCCATCACGTCCCCGCCGGTCACAGGTACCAAGGAGCCTCCGCGTGTCGGCGGTGGTGATCCCCGCAGCCAAGGGTGAGCGGCGGCGTCCGGTAATGGTCAGGGCCGCTCCCGAAAGGTCGGCCGGGATCAGTCCCTCGATGAAACAAAAGCGCAGGAACGAGCGCACGGCCACCACGAAGAATTGGGTGGAACCGACCGAGACCATCGCTGCTTCGGCGCGCACGGCATCGGTCACATCCTTGGCCTTCAGATCAGCCAGGACGTCCGATGGCACCTGCTGGGCCAGAAAACGGCGGGCCCGCAACACATAAGCGGTCGCCGTGCACCGGGCCAGCCCCCGCTCCGCAAGCAGGAACCTGTCGAACGAGCCAAGCAGTACATCGACCGGTGAGCCAGGCACGGGTGCCTCGGTCCCGGCCTGGACCACGCCCCGTTCCACGAGGATCTCGATCATTGTGTTGAAGACGCGGGGCGGATACGGGGAAATGCGTCCTGCGGAGCGTCTCTCCGAGACGAACTGGCCGACCAGAACGCTCGTCACGTCCGCTGCTGACAATGACCGTTCCTGAAGCCAGCGGCTCCAGTCGGCCGCCATCCTCAGCTCACTGGCTATCGTTAACGGCGCATAGCCCAGATCCTTCAACTTGGATCTGAAAGCAGACGCGAACGGAGCCAACGGCCCCGTCATGCGGACCTTGCTGACCTTGGTTGCCGGGATGCCCATGTCTTCCTCCTTCTTATGGATTGAGCTGCCGTGAAGATCTCGGACAGTGGGCCCTCTTAAAATGAGGGTCTATCGAAAGTAGAGATCAGCATGACCGCATCACGCAGACGATTCACCCAGGAG
>NZ_JAMXBH010000028.1 GCF_023913735.1 Pseudarthrobacter raffinosi | reverse complement strand
ATGCGTTGATGAAATGAGCAAACTGCTGAAATGGTCTAAGAACCTGCCGCGGTGGCCTGATTCTTAGCGCTGAAATGGCCTACTTTAACTTGACGAAACACAGGCCGGGGAGTTGGGCCTGGACGCGCCAGTATTCGACGCTGACGAGGTCGCCGCTGCCTTTGGCGGCGGTGCGGCGGGTGTCCCACCAGGAGTCCCGTCCGTACCAGTGCTGGGAATCCGTTTCGGGGTCGACGAGCCAGATCCGTCCGTCGTGTCGGATGGCCAGGGGGTTACCTGCCGGGTCGAGCCGGACCTGGACATGGTTGGTCTGTGTGGGGGTTTCGTGGGTGATGGTCATGAGTGCGTTCTTTCGTGGTGCTGACGTGCGAGTGCGGTCGTGCGGGTGGGGTTAGGCGGCTTTGACGAGTGGGAGTTCGTCCCAGTGGGTGGTGTAGCGGGGGGAGAGCATGTCCCGTTTCATGGTCCAGTCCGGCCCGCCGCGGATCCCGGCATGGCCGAGGCCGATGGAGCCCTGGCCGTAGCGGCGCGTGACGTCTTCGAGGAGTGTTCCGACGCGGCGTTCCTCGTGCGGGTTCTCGAACAGGGCCAGAGGTGCCTGGTTGCCGGTGGGCCGCAGGTCGGTGACCATGATCCCGGCTCTGGCGTATCTCACGCCCTCATTGATGAGCGGGAGGAGCGCGTGGGAGGCCTTGGTCAGGATCACCGGGTCCGCGGTGGGCATCGGCAGCGGGACACAGGCGGAGGGGTAGGACGTGTCGTTCGGGTTGAAGTGTGAGGTCCCGGCGAACGCGGTCAGGACCTTGGCCTGCAGCCCGTGTTTGGCCAACCGGGCCGAGGCTTGCTGCCCGTACACGCTCATGACCTGCCGGATCCCCGCGGCTGTGGTGATGGGGGTGGCGAAGGAACGGGAGAAGATCAGCTGGTCCCGGCCGATCCGTTCTTCCTCCATCGGGATGCAGGGTGTGCCCTGGAGTTCCAGGACGGTGCGCATCATGACCACGGAGAACCGGTCCCGGATCATCACCGGGTCGGCCCTGGACAGGTCGAGGATCGAAAAAATACCCATCACGTTGAGTCGCTTGGTCAGCCGGGTAGCGACGCCCCAGATTTCGATGACCGAGAGCCGGCTCATCAGGCTTTCCCGATTCGCGGCCGGGATGGAGTCCCAGTGGCAGACACCGGCGAACGCAGGGTTGTTCTTGGCCCATTTATTGGCCAGTTTCGCCAGGGTCTTGGTGGCGGCGATCCCGACGCAGACGGGCACGCCGACGTTCCGCCGGACGGCGTTTTTCATCGCTCGGCCGAGTGTCAGCAGTTCGGCGGGGGTGCCTTTGACGCCGAGGAAGGCCTCGTCGATGCTGTAGACCTCCAGCCAGGCCGAGTAGCGGCCCAGCAGTTCCATGACCCGGGCGCTGATGTCCCCGTACAACTCGTAGTTGCTGGACAGCGCCACGAGTCCCCATTCCTTGGCCCGGGGTGCGAGTTTGAACCATGGCTCGCCCATGGGGATGCCGAGGGCTTTGGCTTCGGGGGAGCGGGTGACGGCGCAGCCATCGTTATTCGATAAAACGACGACGGGCCGGCCTTCCAGGGACGGGTTGAAGGCCCGTTCCGCGGAGGCGTAGAAGCAGTTCACGTCCACGTGCGCGATCTGCGGAATGTGCCGCATCAGCGCCGGCTTAGACATCCTGCACCCCGGACAGGGTGCAAGGTTCCGGTTTAACGGAATAGCGGGCGTTAGACATGGTGGAGGCACCGGGTGGCGACACCCCAGATGACCAGGTCCGACAGGGCTGGTACCCGGATGTCCGGATAGGCCGGGTTTTCCGCCTGCAGTACCACCCCTGCGGGGGTGATCCGCAGCCGCTTGATCGTGAGCTCCCCGTCCAGGACGGCGATGACCACGCACCCGTCCTTGGGTTCCAGTGCCCGGTTGACGATCAGTTCATCGCCGTCGCTGATCCCGGCGCGTTCCATCGAGTCCCCGGAGACCCGCACCACGTAGGTGCTGGTGATGTCCTTGATGAGGTGCTCGTTCAGGTCGATCCGGCCATCAAAGTAGTCCTGTGCCGGCGACGGGTACCCGGCAGCTACCGGCACCGGAGAGATCAGTACCGATAACAAAGAGACTCCCGCGTCTATCACGCGGGGACCGACAATAACGCCCACAACACACCTTTATTCGAATATATGTTCGACTCTTTTTAGTGTACTCGCAGGCTCGGACATTCCTATTCGCGACCGCATTGCAGCCGACGCAGGGTAGGTCAGGCACTGTTGGGGCCGGGGCGGGTTGTACCCAATGGGGACAGCTTTGAGCTGTGCGGAGGGCTCCACCTGCCCGCCAGTGGGCACAACCCGCGAGGCCGGATTCCGCTGCGCTCCACCCGGTGTTCGGGCGTCCGCTGCCGCGGCCGGCTGCTGGGCGCTGCCGGTCCGTCGCAGGGCTCCTGCCCGTCATCACCTGTTTGTCTACGACGTCTTTTGGCTGCTGTCCTTCGGATTCTACGTGTCCGCTCCAGCCCGTCTAGCCCCTCCTTCGTCAGGGCCTGCGGTCCGGGAATTTCTCTCCGGCGCTCCTGCGTCGCTGATTTCCTCCAGGAATTTCCCAAACCTTGCCCTGCGGGTAGACAGGCCTCCGTCGGCCACAGCTCCGCAAGCTTCGCCAGCAGCCAAAAAACAACGGGGGGAACAGGGGAGCTGGCCGGTCACCTAGACCGCCCCACCCACCGACATCCTCTGCAAAGGACAAACAACCATGAGCGCAGTTTCAACACAGGCCGTCACCACCGCGGACACCGCCGAAACCATTCCCGCCGCCGTCGTACTGGGCGATTACCACGTCAATGACGGATGGGACTGGATGGACCTGATCGGTCAGCACGGCTGGGCACCGGTGAACGTCTGGGGGTGCGACGGCTGGGACGTGGGCCAATGGCCCTACGTCATCGTGGCCGTCACCCGCACCACGGACAACACCGGTGAATTGTTCGGAGTCGCCAGCTACTGCGAGGGCGACGTGAAAACCACCTACTACCGGACCCAGGCCCGGCAGTGGGACGCAATCACCGAACAGGCGTTCTTCCACTGGAGGAACGGACAGGCCGACGGTCCGGCAGACCTGCCGGACGCGGCGGCGGAACTGCCCAGCCGCTACCGCACCCCCTACGCCCCGGCTTTCGCCTAACAACCCCAACCAGTGGGCGGCCCCACGGGCCGCCCGCCGCCCATACTTCAAGGAGCCACATCATGAGCGAGACCAGCACTCCCAAAGGCATCACCGCCCACATCTTCCGAGACAGTCAGGGCATCGACTTTTCCCGGGCGGAATCTCCGCCCAGGTCACGGAAGTGACCGTCATCGGCCCCGGCCTTGACCCGGTATTCCCCGCACACGAGGACCGGCCCGCGGTCCAGCTGGTGGCACGTGAGGGACTGGACGGCGTCACCATCCACGCCGTGCCCGTGACTCCCGAGGGAGAACCGGCGCCATGGTTCATGTTCGGGGGCACGTTCATTTTCAGCAGTGACTCGCGGTTCCGCAGGGCCGCAGGCCACTATGGGGCCGTGCCGCTGCACGACCGGGTGGAATAGCCCGCTCCGGTGGCCGGGCCAGGTGGTCCGGTCACCGCTGGCGGTCCGCCGTCGTGGCCGGCCAGGGTGCCTGGTAACGGGCGGCGGACCGCCGTCAGCGCCACGGCCAGGAAAGTTGTTCAGTGCCGACGGCGGCCGACGGCGCCGGAATCCACGCGGTGCTTTCTGTGGTGAAGATTCAGGGACGGCTCGCCCGGGCTCACCATCAAGGGCGTCCGCTGGCGCGGCCGGCTGTTGGGCCTGGTCCCGGCGTCGCAGAGCTCCGCCGTGCCCATGCCTGTTGTGTCTACGACGTTTTTTGGCTGCTGTCCTTCGGATTGTACGTGTCCGCTCCAGCCCTTCTAGCCCCTCCTTCGTCGGGGCCTGCGGCCCGGGAATTCCCTCCGGCGCTCCTGCGTCGCTGATTTCCTTGAGGGAATTTCCCGGCCCTTGCCCTGCGGGTAGACAGGCCTCCGTCGGCCACAGCTCCGCAAGCTTCGCCAGCAGCCAAAAAACAACGGGGGGAAAGGGGAGCTGGCCGGTCACCTAGGCCGCCCCACCCACCGACATCCTCTGCAAAGGACAAACAAATCATGACTGAAAAGCTCAACCTCTCCGGTCCCGCTGACCTGCTGGCCACCATCGCCCACCTGCTGGGCCGGACTCCCACGGAGTCCTTCGTGATCCTCACCGCCCAGGGCGGCGCCCTCGGCGCGACCGTCCGCGTTGACGCCCCTGCCCACATCGAGCCGATGAACTACGCCCAAACGCTCACCAGCTACGCGACCAACGACGAGGAAGCCACCGCATCCTACGTCGTGGTCTACAGCGACGAGGACCTTGATAACTACGCCTACGCCGCCCACGTGGCCGCGCTGGTGAACGAGCTGGCCACGGCCCGGATGCCCGTGCGCAACGTCTGGCTGGTGACCTCCACCCACTGGGCTGACTTCGGGACCGACGATCACAACTCACTCGATGAGATCCGCGACAGCAACGCGAACGCCACGCTGGTTTACAACGGAAGCGCCCAGGACGTGGACGTTTACAACCCGGCACTGTTGGGAACGTGGGCGCTGAGCGTTCAGGCACCGGCAGGCAGCGAGGAAGACCGCGCCGCCGCCTGCACCGCATGGGCCGCAGCGCTGGACAGCACCGAAACCCCCGACACGCAAACCATGCGGGAGCTCGCGGGAGCGTTCCAGCACAAGATGATCCGCGACTATCTGTTCTGCGAAACCATCAACACCCAGAACGGCAACTTTGCGGACGTGATGCTGGGCAAGTTCAACGGCCGACCCGACTGGGAACGCGTGGACCGGGCCGAAGCCCTCGCGTTCGAGCTGATGAAAGCAGTACCCTCGGGACAGCGCGCACCCATGCTGACCCTGATGGGCTGGCTGGAATGGCTCAAAGGCCGAGGAACCCAAGCTGACCGGTACCTCAAGCTCGCCGCCTCCGACGTCGAAGACTTCCGGCTGGCCGTCCTGCTCCGCGAACTGATCGGCCGCGGATACATCGCAGACGTAGCCCGCGACTCCACAACGTCCTACCGCCGCCGAATCATCTAGGCCAGAGCAAGGGGGCCGGAACGGATCACCTGTCCGGTCCGGCCCCCTTTTGCCGGTGGCGGGGCGGCCTCCCCCGCTGGCGCTCCTCCGGCCGCCATGGCACGCTCGCGCGGGCGCAGCCAGTCGCCAGCGAACGTGCAGAAACCCTGACTACAGTGAAAGGTGGAACCACCGCCACGACCAGGGGAGCACGTAATCATGGCCACCGGATACATTCGGACCGAAGCCGACCAGCCGGCCCCGGACACCAGCCCCGCCGAAGAGGTAGCCGAGCTGCTGCTTCTCACAGCCGGAGAACCCACCGGCCCGGTCAACATCTCCTGGGAACAGGAACCCGGTAACATCTAAAACACTGCAGCGCTGGTGCTGCACCCCAAGATTTCCTTGCAGAGGAAAAACGAAAGAGGCCGGCGCCCCACCAGGTGCCGGCCTCTCCGCTCTTAAGAGGTCCCGGGATCCCGGCACGCCAGGGCCGGGCCGGCGCGGGTTCAGTGCAGGCTCGCAGGGCTCGCCCTGGTTTCCGCTGCGCTGCAACCAGAGAATGGCCGTCCGCTGCGCTCCCGCCTGTTGGGGTCCGGGCCCGGGCGTCGCAGAGCTCCGCCGGTCCTGGCCCTCTGTCACGTCTTCGACGTTTTTTGGTTGCTGTCCTCCGGATTCTAGGCGTCCGCTCCACCCCGTCTAGCCCCTCCTCCGTCGGGGCCAGCGGGCCGGTAATTTCCCCGACGCGCTCGTGCCTCGCTTATTCCGCCGAAGAATTTCCCGCCCCTTGCCCTGAGGGTAGACAGGGCTCCGTCGGCCACCGAGCAAGCGAGCTTGCCAGCAACCAAAAAACAACGGGGGAGAACGGCAGCAGCTGGCTTAGGTTCGCTGTCCTCTCATCCCATCCTCTGCAAAGGACCTGAACCATGAACATTACCGATGACCGTATGGCCCGCGCCGCTCTGACCCGCATCTTTGAACCCGGCGACCGGGTAGCTCTTGCCCTGGTGGGCAAGCATGGGGCTGTCTGGGCGCTGCGTATCGTGCTCGGTGCTCTGCCCGTCGTCCCTTTCTGGGACATCACCCATGACGAGCTGGAGGCAGCCGTGGCCCGTGGCGCGGGACGCCACACGGACCTTGACCCGCAGAAAGACCTCGACGAGATCGCGGCCCTTGGCGGCGGATTCCTCATCCCCGGGGGCGAGCACTGGCCCGCCGGGCTCGACGATCTGGAAGTTCCCCCGCTGGGACTTTGGTACAGGGGGAACCTCTCCGCAGGATTCCCCACCGCCGATAAATGCGCGGCACTGACCGGCTCCCGCGACTGCACCAGCTACGGCGCGGCCGTCACCGGGGACCTGGCCTACGGCCTCACCCAGCGCGGCATCACCGTCGTTTCAGGACTCGCCTACGGCATCGACGCCCACGCCCACCGCTCAGCACTGGCAGGCAGCACGGTCGAGGCCATGCCGACCATCGCCGTGATGTCCGGCGGCGTAGACCGGTTCTACCCGTCCGGGAACGCCGACCTTGGACGGTCCATCATCGCCAGTGGCCTGATGGTCTCGGAAATGCCCACCGGCACCGCCCCCACCCGGCACCGCTTTTTGCAGCGGAACCGCATCATCGCGGCGCTGTCCGGTGTGGTGTGTGTCGTGGAAGCCCGGTACCGCTCCGGCGCGCTGAACACCGCGCACCACGCCGAAACCATCGCCCGGCACGTGGCAGTGGTTCCCGGTTCCATCCACTCCGCGAACTCGGCAGGATGCCACCGCCTCGCCCGTGAAGGCAGCGCCACCCTGATCACCGAGGTCAACGAACTGATGGAGCTGCTGACCAGCTAAACCCGGTGGTGGCCAGGCCTTCGCGGTCGGGTCACCGCTGGCGGTCCGCCGCTCACCGGCACACCTTGGGAGGGTGGTCACCAGCGGCGGACCGCCATAACGCGCCCCAGCATGCCACCGGCCTACCGCCGGCGGCCCACCACGGAACGTCGGGGGCCACCACTACGTTGGAAAGCAGATCCCAGGCCGCCGGCCACCACCACCCTTTTGACCGTAGAAGAACGGGAACATCATGACGACGAACTTTTGGGATGCCGACGGTGACTTCGACTACGAAGCCCATTACGAGGCAGGCCAGCTCGAGAAAGCTGCCACCGCGGCACAGAGCCTTGGTGCACCGGATCTCACCAACGCCATCCACTACTTCGCACTGAAGGACTTGCCGCAATTAAGCTTCACGCCCGAGCTGCTTACGGCGCTAAAAACATGGCAGCGCCTAGTGAACGAGATCGAGAATGCCCCCGTCGTACAGGACGTCAAGGACCTCAGGCGACAGGCAGAAGACACAGGACGCGCCATCGAAAACCTGACCGAGGCCGCAACGGGCTAGCTCGCCGCGGCTGCCCGCCCAGGGCAACTGCGGTGCCGGCGCCGGTGGAGTGCAGGCTCGCAGGGCTCGCCCTGGTTTCCGCTGCGCTGCAACCAGAGAATGGCCGTCCGCTGCGCTCCCGCCTGTTGGGGTCCGGGCCCGGGCGTCGCAGAGCTCCGCCGGTCCCGGCCCTGTTCTCTACGTCTTCGACGTTTTTTGGTTGCTGTCCTTCGGATTCTAGGCGTCCGCTCCACCCCGTCTAGCCCCTCCTCCGTCGGGGCCAGCGGGCCGGTAATTTCCCCGACGCGCTCGTGCCTCGCTTATTCCGCCGAAGAATTTCCCGCCCCTTGCCCTGAGGGTAGACAGGGCTCCGTCGGCCACCGAGCAAGCGAGCTTGCCAGCAACCAAAAAACAACGGGGGAGAACGGCAGCAGCTGGCACAGTTCCACAGCCCCCTCACCCCGAGTCGATGAACAAGGAGCATCACCACATGACTGCAATCGCAGAAAACCCCACCATCACGGCCACGCCGACGCTGGAATGGCTGGACCCGGCCACCCTGACCGTGGACGTGAACGTTCGCAAGGACGCCGCCCTGACGCCTTCATTCGTGGCCAGCATCAAGGAACACGGCGTGCTTGAACCCGTGATCGCCCACCGCAAGGACGATGGGACAGTGCACGTGTTGATGGGACAGCGCCGCACCCGCGCCGCCGTCGAAGCCGCCCGGCCCCTGATCCCGGTCATGGTGATGGACAGCCCCGAGGAAGCCGAACGAATCGTGACGCAGGTCGTGGAGAACATCCAGCGCTCCGCGCTGACCGAAGCGGACGAGGCCGACGCGTACCACCAGTTGTCTCTGATCGGTGTCTCAGCGGCGCAGATCGCCAAGAAAACCGGGCGGACCAAGATCACCGTCGAGGACGCTCTGAAAGCCAAGTCCACGGACGCCGGGACCGCCGCCCTGGGCAAGGGATGCACCATCGAGGAAGCCCTGATTCTGGCCGAGTTCGAGAACGATACCGACGCGACCGAGGAACTGGAGTCGGTCATTGCCGATGAACCGGACATGCTCCACCACGTGGCTCAGCAGTTGCGGGACCGCCGCGACCGCGCCGAAGCTCTCGCCGCGCTGATCGCGGAATTGGAAGCGGCAGGAAAGACCATCGTCGAAGATGCCGGTCACTACCCGGACGAGGAAAACCTCTACGTTTCGGCCGCACGCCGGGCAGACGGGGAGGAAGCGACCGACGAGGACGCCAACGCCTTCGTGATCACCAGCGATTACCGGGGCGAGCACCACGCCAAGCCGGTCATCATCGGATGGCAGGAACTTGGCTTCACGGCCAAGCATGAACGCTACGACGGCGGCACCACGGCCCAGAAAGGGCCGATGACTGACGAACAGAAAGCCGAACGCAAAACTCTAATCGAGAACAACAAGGCCATGCTTTCAGCCACGACGGTACGCCGTGAATGGGTGGCGGCGCTGTTGGCCAGGAAGCAGGCCCCCAAGGGCTGGCAGTACTTCACCGTCCACGCCATCACCCACCACCCCGAAACCGCCAGCGGCTACGAGGGCGAGGTGGCAACGGACATGCTGGGCGTGAAAGTTGAGGAGTCCAACGCTTGGGCGTGGAACCCGCTGCGGGACCACGTGGCCAAAACCACCACCCGGCCCGAGGTTACCCTGATCGCCCTGATCTGTGCGGGGTACGAAAAGACCATTGCCAAGGATTCGTGGCGCTCACCGCACCAGAGCCACCGGGACTACCTGAACCAGTTGGTCCTCTGGGGATACACCGCATCCGAGGTTGAGCAGATCATCCTCGACAGCGGCAAGTAACCCCCACCGGGCATAGAAGAAGCCCGGACCCTAGATATCGCAAGTACCTAGGCTCCGGGCTTTCTTCTCCCCACATTCTACGGGGAAATCCCGGCAGTCCCCAAGGCGGCCGGGGCCGGGGCCACGAGGACCGGAACCCCAGGAATCGCGGGCGGTCCGCCGCAACGATGGCAGCATTTGCCCGTGGTCACCAGCGGCGGACCGCCGTTTCAACGCGACCACCGCCGGCCCTTGCCTGGTACAGCGCAGCAGTTCACCAGGCATCGTGCACCTCACCACCCGCCGGGTACTCACCCCCCAAAAGATGCCGTGGACGACACAGTGAAGGTTGGTGGCCACCAGGTGCCGGCTGCTGCGGTTCCGGTGCGTGGCCGGCTGGTAGGGCGGCTCTATTCCGAGGACCAGAAACGGGGCGGCTGCACGCCGGAAGCCGACGGACCCACCACCCCTAAAACTCACCCAAAATTGATCCAGAAACCTCTAGATTACGCGGCAAAACCCTATTTATTCAGTTGAATAATTGGTAGAATGGAGGTACCAAGTCAAGCAGTCGAATGCAACTAACACTCATACGAAACCAGGTACTGAAATGACTTCCACCACCGAATACACGGTCTACACCAAACCCGAATGCCCCAGCTGTGACAAGACGAAGGCTTACTTCGAGTCAAAGGGCATCACCTACACATCCGTGGATATCACCAAAGTCCCCGCAGCCCTGGAGTACATCACCGCCGAGCTCGGCTACTCCCAGGCGCCGGTAGTCGTGAACAACTCCGATGACCAGGACCACTGGTCAGGGCTACGACGGGACAAGCTCGTGCACGCCGGCATGAACCACCAAGCAGCATGAGTCCCACGTCCGGCACCGTGGAGGGGGAGCGGTTCCAGCTTAGCCCCCGGTACGAATTCGGAGATGACGAATGGTTCGGCCTTGACGCCAACCCTGAAGGCACCATCAACGTCCCCCTCGTGGACCACTATCTCCCGTACCCGGAATGGACGGAGTACGAGGACCACCACGACACCCGGAACACCTCTCGAAAGGCACCCGCCATCATGGCCGGAGAAACCACGATCACCGTCATCGGAAACCTCACCAACGACCCCGAACTCCGGTTCACGACATCCGGATCCGCGGTAGCCAACTTCACCATCGCCTCCACGCCCCGGACCTTCGACCGGGCCTCCAGCGAATGGAAGGACGGCGAAACACTCTTCCTCCGGGCGGCGGTGTGGCGCGAAGCCGCCGAGAACGTGGCCGAATCCCTGACCAAGGGCATGCGCGTCATCGTCTCCGGCCGGCTGAAGTCCCGCTCGTACGAAACGAAGGAAGGGGAGAAGCGCACCGTGATCGAACTCGAAGTGGACGACATCGGCCCGTCCCTCCGATATGCAAATGCGAAAATCAACCGCACTCAGCGCAGCACCCAGGGAGGACAGGCCAATGCCGGCTTTGCCGGCCAGGGGAACGGCAACACGGGCGGGCAGCCCGCCCCGCCGGATGACCCGTGGGCAACCCCGCAGCCAGCCAACACCGGCGGCTGGGGCAACGGACCCGACTCTGAGCCTCCGTTCTAGGTCGCACCGACTGCAGCCGGCAGTGAAGTGTTGACAGTTGACCAGGCACCCGCAGGCCGAACCCGTGTACCGCCGGCTCACCCGACGGGCACTAAATTCCCCTCCGAAGGAGATTCGACCATGACTGAATTCCACGATGAGCTGCGCGCCCGTGTGCACGGCAGCTACACCCTGGAAGCCGGAACGGAAATGCTCATCCGCGCCTTCGGCGGCCGGTTCGTTGAACCCGGCAACCCATGGATTGACGTGGACCCGATGAGCGGGAAAACGTGGATCGACTTCGGAGGGATCCCGTCCAATGTCGGTGTGCTCTCCGGCGGGGAACAACGGTTCCTCATGCTCGCAGCCTCGGTGGCGGCCGATGTGCCGGTGGGGGTGGGTGAAATTCTCGACGGCCTGGACCGTCTCCTGATGGAGATCGCCCTGGCAGCGTTCGCCCACGCCGCCGGCACCCACGCCGAGACCGGGCTCCGATTCAGCTACGACGGGTTTTCCTTGGACGGCGGAGGCACCCTGTACCCATGGCCGGAACAAAGGACTGAGGACTGACCATGGTCAAACCCACCTCACACATCACCCCGTACTTCACGCAAGACCAGGCCGACCAGGTACGCGCGGCGCTCCAGGCTGCCGGCTCTCTGGAGGGCTACGCGTCGCTGTCTGATTTGGTGGTGGCCGCGACGATGCGGGAGGTGAAGCGCCTGCAGCGCAAACACAACGGCGGCCGCCAGTGGGTCGGCGTGCCGGCCGGGACGGTGCGCCCGGGCCGACGCACCCGCGCCGAAACTGCCGCCAGCGAGGACAGAGCATGAGCCCCCATCGCGCACCCCGCCGGTACGTCGGGATGCTTGTGGCCGCAGCAGCGGCCGCCGCCTTGTTCCTGACCGGCTGCAATCCATACGACAACAAACCACTTACCGTGAAGGCCCAGAAAGTGCCCGAGGCGGTTCGATGCGAACCGACAGGGACAGCGCCCGGTCCTTCGGCCATTGGTTACGATGCCGGTGGTCCGTACCTGGTGGAGAGCGTGGTGGACGGGGACACCCTCCGGATCAGCTGCAACGGGACCTCCACCCGCGTTCGGCTGGTGGGCGTGAACACTCCCGAGACCGAGACCATGAAAGAGGATTCCCCGGTGGAGTGCGGCGGCCCCGAAGCGTCCGAATATCTGCACTCCCAGCTCGAGGGCAAAGACGTGTTTCTGTCCGTGGATCCCGCCCAGGGGGAGAGGGATAAGTACGACCGTCTGCTGGCCTACGTCTGGACCGCAGATGGTGCCCTGGTCAACGAGTCCATCGTGGAGCTCGGCCATGGGGAGGCCACCGGTTATGGCAAGGACTACGCCATGAGCCGCACCTTTGAAGCGGCCGCGGAAAAGGCCAAGGACAAAGCCCTGGGCTTGTGGGCCTGCCCGTTACCACCTGCGCACGACCGTTAGGAGCGGATGTTCATCTTTATCTTCCTCGCAGCTTTCGCGGCTGTGGCCCTGGTGGGCTGGATCATCTACGCGCTCACCCATCCGGTCCTGGCCGGGCAGGGCATCCTGATCTTTCTGTGCAAGGCGGCCGGCGTGGTCGCCCTGCTGTCAGCGCTGGGTTTCTGGATCGGCCAGGGCTTCGCCCAGGCCATCCCCGGATTCCTGTTCATGGCCGGCTTCTTCGTCGCGGCGAACAAACTCGAGCTGCGCTGGCGCAGCTGGTGACCACGCGATGAGTCGCACCCCGGCAGAACGGTTCTGGGCCAAGGTTTCTAAAGGCCCGCGCCCGGATGACTGCTGGCTGTTCACCGGGGCGGTCTCTGATGACGGGTACGGCCGGTTCACCCTGAACGCGGATGGACACACCCAGGCGATCCGCCCGCACCGCTTCGCGTTCCACCTGGCCCACGGCGTTCCCCTGGATTCTTTCGGGGATCTGATGCACCGCTGCGATGTGCCGATCTGCGTCCGGGCCACGACCGGAGCGGACACGCATCTGGATCCCGGAACGAACCGGGAGAACATGGCTGACCGTCTGGCCAAGGGCCGGGACTCCAACGGATCGATGTTCCGCTGGCGCGGACTCTCCCGCGCCCTTTTCGCTGACCGGTCCCGCCTGCTGCGCGATGAGGCCCGCGCCCACGGCTGGGACCGCGAGGACCGCATCCGCGCCCTGCTCACCGGGGCAGACCCCGACGCCCCCACACTCTTCTAGAACAGTGCACCCAAGACGCAGATGGTCCTCGGCATTACTGCCGGGGACCATCGTTGCGTGTGTTGGTTCGCGCTTAGGCCGCCTGCGCTGCTGCGGGCGCTTCCTCGTCCTGGGCATCGGCGGCAGCAACGGGCGTGGCCTCGCTGCGCTCGGCCGCGTCGAGGTCGAGCAGCTTCTTCAGTTCCGCGCCGGTCACACCCAGGCGGGAGGCAACCGCTGACTTCGGTTCGCCGGCAGCAACCATCGCGGCCACCGTGCCGGCGGCGTTCCGTGTTGCCGCTGCGGCGTCCTCTTCGGCCTTGGCCAGGATCGCGTCAGCTTTCGCCTGGGCATCGGCGCGTACCTGGTCGGCCTGTTCCTGCTGTTCGAAGAAATCGGCGGCGAGGTCGATGAGTTTTTCGTGGCGGGCGGTAAGCTCCTGGGCCTTCGCCCGTGCCTTCTCGCGGGCGGCCAACTGCTGCGCGGACTTCCGTGGTGCTGCCATGTTCGTGGGTCCCTCCCCTTGGGTTTTCCATGGGACAGACCTAACGGCTAGCGCCGTGACTGGCCCATGGCCGGCGTGGCCCCCGGATCGGTCCTCGCTCTCGCTCGGGCTGATACACAGCGGTTTGTCCACTCGTGAACAAACCTACAGGAACGGACCTCGCGATGCTCGGGCTGGTCGTGGATCGGTTCCCCACACCTGGACAGCTCCGAGAGAACCCAGGTCTCTCCGCTGCCCACCTGTGGACAACCCCGATCCGTGGCGGTTCAACACAATCGAACGCACCGTGGATAACGAAAAAACGTGTTACCCACCGCCCATTCTCATGTGCAGAACCGCATCAAAGACTTGATGGCCAAAGACAGGGCGCGATTGCCTTCTAGTTTTCTCCCCTGTCGAAAGGCAACCACACCCTGAATCTGTCACACCTCATGCATCATCGACGAGTGAGGTCCCCGGGCGGGGTAGGCTGAGGCGATGATGACCGTGCACAAGCTCAGTGCCGGCGACGGATACACGTACTACACCCGTGAAGTTGCCAGCGGTGACGAGCTGCGCACGAAGGACCGTGCACTAGGGGACTACTACACCGTGGACGGCAACCCGCCCGGCCAATGGGGCGGCGGCGGGGCAGCACTCCTGGGCGTCACCGGCGCGGTAACGGAGACGCAGATGGCGGCCCTTTTCGGTGAAGGGCTGCACCCTGACGCGGCCGCCAAGCTCGCAGCTGACCCGTCCGCCAGGGTCGCCCTGGGCCAGCGGTACCGCAAGCCCACGCAGAAGGACAACGAGCTCCAGGCACGGATCAACACCGCGACCGGTGACTTCCGGCGGATGAACCACCGGGAGCCGGACGCGGATAACCGGCGTCTGATCCGCACCAAGGAAGGCGCCCAATACTTCCGCGAGCTCAACGGCCGCAACCCTTCCGATAAGGAGGAGCTGGGCAGGTTCATCACCGCCCAGACCAAACCAGCGTCCCAGACCGTCGCAGGCTATGACCTGGTCTTCGCACCGGCCAAGTCCGTGTCCCTGCTGTGGGCCGTCGGCGGGCAGGACGCACGCGTCCAGATCGAAGCAGCGCACCACGAAGCCATCAACGAGACCATGGCCTTCCTCGAAAAGGAAGCCACGTTCACCCGCCGCGGCCGCAACGGCGTCCGCCAGGAAGACGTCGAAGGTGGACTCGTCTACACCACGTTCCGCCACTACGACTCCCGCAGCGGGGACCCGCAGCTGCACGATCACGTCGTGGTCTCGAACAAGGTCATGGGCGCTGACGGGAAGTGGTCCAGCCTCGACGGACGCCTCCTGTACCAGTTCAACGTCGCCGCGTCCGAGCACTACAACCGGACCGTCATGGAGAAGGTCTGCACCCGCCTGGGCCTCGGCGTGACGACACGCAAAGTCGCCGGGGACCGGCCCGTGATCGAGATCGCCGGGGTGAACCTCGCCGCCATCGAAGCCGGTTCCTCCCGCTCAGGGGACATCAAACCGGTCCTGGATCAGCTGGTGCAACAGTTCACCGAGGACCACGGCTACGCCCCTGGCACCAAGGCGATGATCGCCCTCGCGCAGCGGGCCACCCTCGACACCCGGCCCGAGAAGAAGGCCGCCCGGAAGCTCTCAGACCTGGTGACCGAGTGGACCGAAGAGTTCTCCCAGGTCCCCGGCATGGCCGTCGGTCCTGCCGCTGTGGCCAAGGCCCGGGCGCACCGGCACGACGCCCGCGACGCCGCCGAGCGCGAGGGCAAACCGCTCGTAACCCACGCTGACGAAGTGGACCCGGCCCTCGAAGCCGCCGGCGTCATCCGCACCCTGGAGCGCAGCCGCGGCGTCTGGGGAGAACACCACATCGACGCCGAAACCCGCCGCCGGCTCGGATCCAAGTTCGGTGAGCTGCCCATCCCCAAGAACCTCATTGAACAGGTCAAGGCCCGCGCCATCGACCAGTTCTCCCTCCGCATTACCGCCACCAACCCGGCCTCACAGATAGAGGCCCTGCGGCTGCGCAACGGTGCCAGCCGGTACGGCAAAGTCCACTCCACCCTCTACACCTCCTCCGGTGTCCTGCACAGTGAAGACCGATTGCTGACCGCCGCCCAGCGCACCGTCATCCCCGCCGCGACTCGGGACGCTTTTGAGCTTGCCCTGGCCACCCAGGACAGAGAATTCGATCCCGGGCAGCTGCGCATGGCCGGCGAGTTCGCATGCAGTGACAAGCTCCTGGTCGTCGGTGTCGGCCCCGCGGGTGCCGGTAAGACCACCGCCTTGAAGCTCGCTGCCGACACGGTGAGGGAGGCCGGCGGCAAGGTGATCGGCCTTGCCCCCACTGCCGCCGCAGCAGCAGTCATGGGCAAGGAACTGGGAGCCAATGCAACCACCATTGACTCCTTTGTTCTCGGCCATAAGACCCAGAACCCCAACAGAGTGGCCCTGGCACCGGGGGATGTGATCTTCCTGGACGAAGCCGGCATGGTCGGCACCGAGCTGTTCGCAGCCGTCGTCACCATCGCCGAACAGCACGGCGCTGTGGTCCGCGCCCTGGGGGATGACAATCAGCTCTCGGCCGTTGGTTCCGGCGGCGCACTGCGGTACCTGAAGAACACCGTCGGTGCCGTGCACCTGGAGGACCTGCACCGCTTCCGGAACGCCGACGGCACCCCCAACCACGCCGAAGCCGCAGCCACCCTCGCGCTGCGCGAACCCCCGGCCGTTGGTGAAGATGACCCGTGGGCCTTCTACCGCCAGAACCGCCGCGTCGTCGGCGGGGATACCGAAACGATGACCTCCCACGTCTACACCGCCTGGGAGAAAGACACCGCCGCCGGCAAGCACTCGGTGATGATGGCCTTCGACAACACCACCGTCACCGAACTCAACGCCCGCGCCCAGTCCTACCGGATCGGCACCGGCGCCCTGGCCGACGGCCCGACCGCAACCCTGCGTGACGGGCTCGCCGCCCGCGCCGGAGACGTCATCGTGACCCGGCAGAACAACCGCCGCCTGTCCCTGAACCGCGGCAAAGACTTCGTGAAAAACAACGACGTCTGGACCGTGACCGGGATCCACGCCGACGGGTCCCTGACCGCCAAACACCAGGGCCACGCCGGCACGATCACCCTCCCAAAGGAGTACGTGCGGGAGAACACGATGCTCGGCTACGCCGCCACCATCCACCGCACCCAGGGCCTGACCTGCGACACCACCCACGCCCTGATCGGCTCCGGCCTCTCCCGCTCCCTGGCCTACGTCGCCGCGTCCCGTGGACGGGAGTCCAACCACCTCTACGGCGTGGTCCAGGACGGCGAAACCCTGGCTGACGTGCTGCGGACCGTGGCGGGGAACCACGACGGGAACCTCACCGCACACGAACAGATCGACGCCGCCCGCGCAGCCGCCCGGGCACTGCCGGACATGGTCAGCATCTACAAAGACTTTGACGACCAGGCCAACGAACTGCGGATGGCCAACACCGCCCGCAACACCTTGGGCGAAGGCGCTGCGGAGCCGTTCATCGCCTCCGACGCGTGGGGAGCAATCGCCACCCACCTCCGCAAAGCCGAGAACGAGGGCTTCAACATCGCCAACCTCCTCACCGACGCCGCCCGGGATCCGTTCGAGGAATCCCAGGACCCAGGGGCCGTCCTGGCCTGGCGCGTGGAGGACAAACTGGACTACTGGCGCACCCGCGCCGAAACCCCCGTCCGCCGGCCACTGGAAGCCATCAGCGACGAAGCACTCGAACGCCTCCACCGCCGCGCAGCCGGTGAGCTGATCCGCGCCCAGGCCAACACAGCCCAGAACCCCGCCACCCCGGCACCGGACAGGCGGGACCTGGCCCGGAACTGGCTGGCCGAGACCAAGGAAACCCCGTGGCAGTCCCGGCTCCACGGCCACATCAGCGACAATGACCTGGATTCACGGATCACCCGGGCCAACGAACAGCTCCGCACCGACGCCACGATCAACGATCCCGCCAAGGCGGCGAAAGCCCGCTGGCTCACCGGATCCCTGCAAAAGGAGAAAGCGTTGCGGGAGCTGATGCCTGAGCCCGTCCGCGCGGATGAAGCCTACGAACGCGGCGCGGTCACCAACTACACCCGCGACAAGAACGCACCCCGGGTCCGTGCCGCCGAGCAGATCCTCCGCCGGATCGAGGCCGAGCAGTCGCTCCGCCGCCGCCTCCCCGAACCCGTGCCCACCGCCCCCGCCCAGGACGGGCTGCCGGCATGGATGGCCCCGGCCGACGTCATCACCCACCAGGACACCCCGGCCCTGTGGCGCAAAGAACTCGCAGAACGCCGCGAGGTCATGGCCCTAGAGGTCAACCGCCTCGGATCCCAGCTGGCCGCCGAACCCCCGGCCTGGGCACAAGCCCTCGGACCGGTCCCCTCCGACACCGCCAGGCAGCAGCAATGGCGGGACCTGGCCGTGGAGGTCAAAACCTTCCGCGACACCTACCGGATCCCCGACACGGACACGACAGTCCTACCCGCCGAATACACCGACAAGGGGACCGGTGCCGAGCTGGCCACCCGCGTGACAGCCATGCACAAATACTCCGCCCAGACCAAGAAGGAACCACTATCGGCCGAGGACGCCAAACTCATGGCCGAAGCCGCCGAAGTCCAGGCAACGGTGGCCGTCGAACCGACGCCCGCAGAACGCGTCGTCGACGTCCTGCGGGAGGAACGCTCCCAGGACGTCGCCCTGACCCCCGAGCAGGAACGCGCCGAACACGTCGCCGGTACCGCGCGGAAGGTCCGCGAGAACCTGGACGGCCGCCCGGGTGCACCGGCGCCGGAACAGACCCCGGAAGCCGTCACCGAAGCACTGAAAGACATTGCCGCACGCCGGGCAGAGGAGCGCTCCACCGGCGAGACTGCCGGCGCGGACGCCAGGACGTCATGGCAAGAGAGGCTGGCCGCCGCTCAACACAATCAGCCCGCCGCCGGCAGCGGTTTCGCCGAGAAGCTGGCCAACATCCGCAAGGCCCAGGAAGACCAGGCCGCGGAAGAAGCCAAACGTAAGGCAGCCCGCCGCGGACCCGCCGCCGGCCCGGACCAGAGCCGCCGCGGCCCCACCCTGTAGGGCGCCGACCCGTTCGCCGGCACCGGCCCGCGGTCGGCCCGGAATAACACTGACCCCGAGGGAGGATGACATGCCGCGAGGGCACGAAGAGGCAGATCGTCAGCAGGATGCAGACCGGGGGAGCGATCAGGACGTCATCGCGGAGGCCCTGCGGCTGCTGGCCGAACTGGACAACACGCCCCTGACCCACATGACCCCATTGTTCTACCAACACGGATTCGAAGAGTTACGGATGATCACGGGCGACCTGCTGCGGGTCCTTGGACACGACCCGGGCGAGTAGCCAGCCCTGGCGTGTGGAGCCCACGCTGCAATAGTCCAAAGTACTTTGGACTATTGCAGCGCTGACGGGTCAGCACGTACGTTGCGACGAAGTGGCGTAGTAAATTTCCCCGAGTCTCTCTACCTTCCGATGAGGGCGCTGTCGGCCGGCGGGCGGACGGCCTGCGGGTCTGCATCGATGCTGTAGATCGTCTCGAAGCGGTCGGTCAGCATGGAAATGTCTTCAAGGGTGATGTTAATGAACGCTGACCGTTTCTTCAGGTGCAGGACGAGTTCAGTCTGCGGCCACAGCAACTGGTCAACGTACGTGTTAAACGACCGGCCGCTGGCTCTGGTGTAGTCCGCCAGCGCCTTCTGGCCGGTGATCCGCCGACCGTAGGTGAGCTCGATGTCGACGTCCCCCAGGGGGTTAATCTCCGGGCTGAGATAGCTCCCGAAGACCCTGAGCGTATTGATAAACACTGGATTTCCCGGGTCCGCGTTGTAGTCCCGCGCACGTTCCAGTAACCCGGTAACGAGCCGGTCTGCGGTCTTTCTGCTGATCGGCTTTCCGAAACTTGCCATCACCAATGCATTGCCCTGGATGGTCGTGTCCCACCACACGTCCCCGTCGTTGTCGACCCGGACCTTCTCCAGATACCCGGCAGCTTCCAAGCCCGCAACGACTGCCTCAAGTTCAAATTCCGTGCCGTCGAGCAGGTCGGCGGCAACATCAGCGACCCCTTCCCTGCCCCGGAACTTGCGGGCAATGGCCCGGGCCAACTCGGCCGGCAGCCCAGCGATGGAATCCGTTTTTGAAACCCTCATGACCAAAGTTTAGGCATTCCCTGGCCACCTGGTCCCGAGGTTCTCCAGTCCCATTGACGTGGGAACAACGGTGCATTGGTGTACGTTGCAGTCTCGTCAGAAAGAACTGCGCAGAAAACGTCAGAAATGAGAATCACCCAAAGTGGCAACTGATTACGACGAAGTCCGTTCCGATGTCAAGGAATCCCAAGACCGCTCACTGGAGGCCCTTCACTCAGCGAATGCCCCCGATGCCCGCAGCGTCGTCACCGAACTCGACGAAGCGGATGCCCTCGATGAGGGCCTGACTCCTGGGGGAGAGATCGTCGCCGAGGAGCTGATCGTTCAGGTCATTCCTCAGGCCGCGGACGAGTTCACCTGCTACTCCTGTTTCCTCGTCCGGCACCGGTCTCAACTCGCACGGGAAGCCAACGACCACTCATACTGCATCGAGTGCGAAGGCTAACTGCTCTATTGAGCCCTGCATTGTCCAGACAGTGTCTGGACAATTGAGTACGTCGGCGTCGGTGCCCCCACGCAGGTGCAGCGGGGGTCGGCGCCGGGCGGACCGGACGAACGGCCTCGGGCGCAGTAACCAACCTGATACGGTGAGATTCACAAGGTTCACAGGATTCATCGATATTCACAGGAGCGCTCATGGAAAACCCGTTTCGCCCGACAGCAGGGGCGACTCCGCCCGATCTGGTCGGGCGCGGGGGAGTGCTGGACGAGTTCGCATACGGCCTACGTCTCGGTTCGGGCGCCCCAGGTCTCTTGACCATCTTCACGGGAGCCCGGGGTATCGGCAAGACCGTCATGCTGGGCGCCGCCGAAGATCTCGCCATAGCAAGTGGCTGGGCGGTAGTTTCCGAGACAGCTACCGGAGGATTCCTGAGCCGCATTGGTGAAGCAATGCGACGGCTGACCAATGAACTGGGCGACGGGCCCACAGGCCGGCGGGTTACGGCGTTGTCAGTTGCCGGCTTCGCTGTCACGACCCAACTCGCTCCTGAGGAACAGGTTGACTGGCGTGTCCGTGGTGCAGAGCTTCTCCGTCTGCTGGCACAGCGCGGCACCGGCCTTGTTATCACCGTTGACGAGATCCATGCCGCTGATCGCACGGAATTGTCCCAACTCGCGGCCGACGTGCAGCACTTCATTCGCGAGGGACTGCCCATCGGACTCATCTTTGCCGGATTGCCTGCCGCAGTCTCCGACCTGCTCAATGAAGGAGTCGCCACGTTCTTGCGCAGAGCCGACCGCATTGACCTCCACGCAGCTTCCATCGCTGAAGTCGAACGCTCCTTTGCCGAAACATTTGAAGGAGCAGGGAAGACTCTCGGCCCCGAACTGGCCCGGAACGCGGCAGAAGGCACAGGCGGCTACCCTTTCCTGATCCAACTGGTCGGCTACTACCTCTGGCAGGAAGCGGAAAGTGCTCTTGGAGGCCTGGATAGCGCAGCTGTAAACAGAGCAGTCGCCGCAGCCCGCCGCCGAAACGAACGCGTGGTCATCGAAGCTGCACTGTCTACAACATCTGGGAGGGATCGCGATTTCCTTCAGGCCATGGCGGAGGATCCCGGGTCTTCCTCCACCACAGACATCGGCAAACGAACCGGCATGCGGCCCAACGCCGTGGGAAACTACCGAACCCGGCTGCTTGACGCCGGGCTCATAGAACCTGCAGGACACGGGCTTGTGGACTTCGCAATCCCCGGACTACGCGAATATCTGACATCGCGCCCTGCACAGTAGAAGAAGCCCGTTTGCCCGGCTTTCAGTGGCCTGAGTGCTTGTGACAACTGGTTCCAAGAGGCCGCCGGTGTGATCGAAATGAGTCACGCACCCACCTTTTACAGGGAACTCCAAGGTTCAGGTACGCATAATGTACCGAAGCTCCGGTCAACCGCTATTTGACTGGAGCTTCGCCAATGTGAGAGTTTCCCGGTCGCGTCCGGCTTCATCGATGGCCGGCCGCATAGGCAGGCACCCAAAGCTTAGGGATACGGTCCTCGTTGCCGGCGGCCCAAGTCTTCTGTCAGATCTGAGTCTGAGACTGTCTACTCAGGGGGATGCAGGAACCGTCGTAGGACCCTATTCTGACGGTGTTTTACCCGGCTGCCTGACGTCCGGTTGGGGTGTGCCCCAACTGGACGAACACGGCCCGTGGGCCAGGTCGTCCCGGCTACACAAGAGGCCGCGTTTGACCTCGTCTAACTTCAAGCAGGCCTGGTCCTACAGCATGGTTCGGAGGGCACGAATAGTTCGAAGTCGAGTATGGAGGCGTACCAGTATCGGGCGTTGCGGAGGATCCCGTTTTCATGCTTTGGCCCACTTGCGTAAGTAAGTTGAACACATCCGTCATGATTGGCATGGCGAAAGCAGCGAAGGCGGGGCCGTTTGCAAGTGCTGCGTGCGGTGCGGCAAGGACGACGATAGGGCGGCAGTGCGACCGGGACTCCAACTGGCTTGGGTGGTCCAATGGTTTGGGTTCAGAACGGCCGCACAAATCACTAGACCACCGATGCACGATCCGTCTCGGCGAGGAAGTCTAGGACTGTGTGCGCACCGGCCTCTAGTTGGTCGGTGAACAGTTGATGTCCGCACTCGGGAAGCACAGTGAGGCGCGCGCCGCTAATGGCCTGCGCCAATTGGCGAGCGTTCTCCACTGAAACGAGTCGGTCTTGTTCGCCATGCAGCAAGAGCGTGGGGCAGGCAATTTCGGACAGTTCATCCAGCCGTTCCCATTCCCCGGCAGCCGCCAACTGGCCGCGATAGCCCTCCTCCGACGTGGGGCGCTGAGCGCGGACGGCTAAGTCTTCGTTGATCTTGTCGACGCCTGTGTGCTTCGCGTAGGCCAAGCTAGCGAGGTAACTCGTCCTTTCGTCTGGGCTTAGCTCTGCAGCTCGGGCTACTGCATCGAGGCTGGCCCTGTCACTCACCATGTGGGGTGCCCCGGCATGAGTGGACACCAGGACAAGGCTGGACACGAGGTCCGGGTGCGCCAACGCGAGTTCCTGCGCGATCAAGCCGCCCATCGAAATTGCTACGACGCGGACCTGCGAGGCGCCGGAGGCCTGAACGACTCCCACCGCGGCATCGGCGAGCATCGACATGGTGAACGGCCCAGGCGGGGTCTGCGTGCGGCCGGTGCCAAGGTTGTCGAAAGTGATCACGCGATGGTGCGGCGCCAGAAGGGGAACCAGGCGGAACCACGAATCTGAGGGGGAGCTCAGACCGCTGATGAGCAGGACGGGCGTCCCGTCACCTACTGTGTCCCACCAGACCTCTGACTCTCCCATCCGAACAAACGGCATGCTGGTTCCTCTCTTCAGCCAGTGCGCCGGTCTTGCCTCGGTCGGACCGAAGCAAGACTAGTCACGCAGTGGTGTGTGAATGAGCGCTGTGCTCACAACCTTACAGTCATTCACTTAGAGAGTCCATCTCTTAATCACGTGGGCGTAGTGCAGTTCCTGAGTGGTGGCTCCACTCGCCGACTGGACTGTTTTCGGCGGAGGCCCGGATGGCGCCCACCTCCGGTCCTGAGGGGCTGCGCCCGGGAGGTCTCCACTTAGCTCGTTCCAGGGGATCTGCAGCGTGCGTGACGTCCAACGGCCGGGTATGCTGGTGACCCATCAGGCTAGAGGCACACGCGTCTGAGATTCCTGAGCCAGGCTAAGGCGCTGGTCGGCATCCATCGCCCCTCACGCGGGGGAAGGAACTTGCGGCGGCACCCCTGATCATTCGCAAAGCCCGAGGCCGATCTGTTGGTCCCAGCTGCCGATCACTTCGGGGAGCAGGTCAAAGTGAAAACGCATATAGCCCGACAAAAGACTTTGGTTCTTCTCTGAATCGGTCATTTTGTACATGGATCCTTCTGTTTGAGCCGGAGCCAGGATGGCGCGAGGCCTTTAGAAGGTGTGCTCAGTGCTGGGGAACTGCCCCGAGCGGACCTCCTCGCCGTATGTCCTGGCTGCCTCGCTGAGTATGGTCCGGATGTCCGCATACTGCTTGACGAATTTAGCCATCTTTCCACGGCGCAGGCCGGCCATGTCAGACCATACAAGGACCTGTCCCGTCGTCGCATTCCCGGCGCCGATGCCGATTGTCGGAACGGATATTGCGGCATCAACGGCCTCTGCAGTTTTAGCCGGCACCATTTCCATGAGCACGCAAAAGGCACCGGCGTCGGCCAGGGCCTCCGCGTCGTGGATCAGCCGCTGGGCGTCCTCCCCACGGCCCTGCACTCGGTAGCCACCAAGGGCATGTTCGCTTTGCGGAGTGAAGCCGATGTGAGCCATCACTGGGATGCCGGCTTGGACCATCGCCCTTACAGTCTCTGCGTAAAAGCTACTCACCTCGATTTTCACCGCGTGGGCGAGGCCCTCCTTCAGGAACCTGACACCTGTGGCCACTGCTTGTTCTGCGGACACCTCATAACTGCCAAACGGTAGGTCGGCGACCACGAGGGCACGCTTCGCCGAACGAGCGACTGCCCGGCACAACGGCAGCAGTTCATCCACCGTGACTGGCAGGCTGGTTTCATTTCCAAACACGTTGTTGGAAGCCGAATCGCCCACGAGGAGGACTTCAATTCCCGCCTCGTCGAAAATCTCGGCGGTGTACTGTTCGTAAGCCGTGAGCATGGCGAAATGCTCGCCGTTCGACTTCGCCTGCTGCAGATGATGGATCCGGGTCCTACCTCCGGGCCTTCTTGCCGTATCGGAAGCCGTAACGCCGGTCCCGGAAGGACCGTTTCCGTAGGGTGCCGGAACTTCCGGGGAAGCCCTTTCTTCAGAGCTGTTTCTGATGGCCATGCTTTAGCTCACCGAACAGTCTTCAACGCGAAGGGCGGGCGCCCTAACCCATCGGTGATTCCTTCGGCGGGGTCGTTTCCTATCTGCAGGATCCTGTTGTTCGGGTCCACGTGGACGATCTTGGGGTCGTAGGTCCTTGCTTCTTCTGTTGTCATGTCCGCGTAGGTGATGAGAATGACTGTGTCGTTTTCCTTGACCAGATGTGCAGCAGGGCCATTGATGCCTATCACGCCCGAGCCACGTTCGCCAGCAATGGTGTAGGTCTCCAGGCGTGCACCGTTGGTGACGTCGACGATTGCGACGAGCTCGCCCGGCAGGATGTCGGCCGCCTCCAAAAGGTCCAGATCTACGGTGACGGAGCCGACGTAGTGCAGGTCCGCGTGTGTGACGGTGGCGCGGTGGATCTTGGACTTGAACATTTTGCGAGTTATAGGATGCATGGCAATTACATCTCCCTGAAAGGTTCTAGACGCAGGCCGCGTCGTGGGTGGGTGAGTGGCGGTGGGAGAGCCCGTGACGGGTCGGAATGGCCTGGAAGAGACGATCTGTGACTGTGCCGATTGCCCCGATGCCCTCAACCTGGGTGAGGATGCCGCGCTCGGCGTACTTTGCCGCCACGGCTTCGGTCTGCTCGTGGTAAAGATCCAGGCGGTGGCGGATGACGGCTTCGTTGTCGTCGCTCCGGCCAGTTTCCTTGGCCCGTCCGAGGAGGCGGTGTACCAGTTCCTCGTCGTCAGCAGTCAGCTGCAGGACGACGTCGAGCTTCGCTTCGCCCTTGGCGAGGATCTCGTCAAGGTAGTCGACCTGAGAGGCGGTCCGGGGGTACCCGTCCAGGAGGAAGCCGTTGTCGACGTCGGACTCGCTGAGCCGGTCGCGCACCATCTTGTTGGTCACGCTGTCCGGAACGAAGTCGCCGGCGTCCATGTACTTCTTGGCTTCGATGCCAAGCGGCGTCTCGCCCTTTACGTTGGCGCGGAAGATGTCGCCGGTGGAGATCGCCACAACGCCGAGGCGCTCTGAAATCCGCTCCGCCTGCGTTCCTTTTCCGGAACCGGGAGGTCCAATAATCAGCATTCTCGTCATTTGCAGGTCCCTTGCTGTAGGTGTTTCATACGATTCAATCCGAAAGGGAGATCGTTTGGATGTGATGCCGGCCGTGCGCCCCGCCCCAAAGGCAGGCATCGCTTGCTCTTGAAGTCAGCGAGTTCAATTGGCGAAGCACCGGTTGCTCGGCGATCCGGCGGTGAGGTGCCGCAAACGTTGCGAATATTTGATGATCCGGGTGATCATCCGACACCTCACCGCTGGAATTGGGGGCAGCAAGGGCTGCCAGCTAAACGGAACGCTGCTCGTGCCCGTTGTATTCGCTCAGTGGGCGAATGAGGGAGTTGGATGACAGTTGTTCCATGATGTGTGCGGTCCAGCCGGTGATGCGGCTGGCTACGAAGATGGGTGTGAAGGTGGGGGTGTCGAAGCCCATGAGGTGGTAGGCGGGGCCTGTGGGGTAGTCGAGGTTGGGCTGTATGGCCTTGGCCTCGTCCATGGCCTGCTCCAGCCCGTTGTAGAGCCCTAAGAGCTCGGGCCGGCCGTAGTGGGCGATCATTTTGTCCAAGGCGGCCTTCATGGTGGGCACGCGGGAGTCGCCGTGCTTGTAGACGCGGTGACCGAACCCCATGACCTTTTTCTTCTGCGCCAGGGCGTCCTTCATCCAAGCCTTGGAGCGAGCGGCTGCCTCCTCCAGGGACTCCTCGGGTCGGATGCCGATTTCATCGAAGGTGTGCATAACGGCCTCGTTAGCGCCGCCGTGAAGCGGACCCTTGAGGGCGCCGATGGCGGCGGTGACGGCCGAGTGCAGGTCCGAGAGAGTGGACGTGACAACCCTGGCGGTGAACGTGGACGCGTTGAAGGAGTGCTCCGCGTAAAGGATCATCGAGACGTCGAAGGCTTCCACTACTTCATCCGCTGGCTCTTCGCCGAACGTCATCCAGAGGAAGTTGGCCGAGTAGCTCAGGTCATCGCGGGGCTCCACGATGTTTTGGCCGCGTCGGCGGCGCTGGTCGTAGGCCACCACAGCGGGCATGGCAGCAAATAGGTCTTTCGCTTTTGTTAGGTTTGCCTCGGGAGAGGCATCTTCTGCCAGCGGATGCCGGGCTCCGATCACCGAAGTTGCGGTCCGGCAAACGTCCATTGGGTGTGCGGACGTGGGGAGGGCATCCAGCACGTCTTTCACGCTGGCGTCCAAGGCACGCCCGGCGCGCTCAGCAACACGGAATTTCTCCAATTCCTCTGCGGTGGGAAGTGCGCCGTGCCAGAGCAGGTAGGCGACCTCTTCGAAACTGCATTTGGCGGCCAGTTCCTGGACCGGGTAGCCACGATACAAGAGTGAATTGGTTTCGGGGTTGACCTTAGAGATAGCGGTGTAGTCCACTACTACACCGGCAAGGCCCTTGCGGATTTCGATGGTTTCCGAGTTCATAAGACTTCCTTGTCTGAGCGTGATGGGGCGCAACGGCTAGCGGGTTCCAGGTACCTGGAAGTTAAAAACGCCGGTATCGAATTGGTTGTATGCCTCGTAGTCCACGAGGTCATAGAGACGCGCACGGGTGAGCATGTTTTCCACCTGCGCCTCTTGGGTGCCCGCAACCTTAAGCGTGTCCAGTGTGCGTTCGACTGCTCCCATGGCAATGCGTAGGAGAGTGACTGGGTAGATGACCATGTTGACGCCCACGGACTGCAGCTGGTCAACGGTGAACAGGTCGCTCTTTCCGAATTCGGTCATGTTGGCCAGGACCGGCACGTCCACGGCGTCGCAGATGGCCTGGAACTCGGACAGGTCCTTCATGGCCTCCGGGAAAATGGCGTCGGCACCGGCGTCCACCAGGGCACGTGCCCGCTCCTGGGCGGCCTCGATCCCCTCCACGGCCCGGATGTCGGTGCGGGCCATGATGAGGAAGTTCGGGTCCCGGCGCGCGTCCGCTGCAGCACGGATGCGTTTGGTGGCCGTGACCAGGTCCACCACGTTCTTGCCGTCCAGATGGCCGCAGCGCTTCGGGTTGAACTGATCCTCGATGTGGCAGCCGGCCAGTCCGGCGTTTTCGAGTTCCTGGATGCTGCGGGCGACGTTCATGGGCTCGCCGAAGCCGGTGTCCGCGTCCACCAGTGACGGCAGGTCGGTCATGCGTGCGATCTGCCCTGCGCGGGTGGCCACCTCAGTTAACGTGGTCAGGCCGATATCCGGCAGGCCAAGGTCGTTGGCCAACACGGCACCGGAGATGTACACACCGGCGAAGCCCTTTTCCTCGATCAGCCGCGCGGAGAGTGGGCTGAATGCGCCCGGGAACTGCTGGATGGTCCCCGAAGCAAGCACTTGTCGCAGCTTGAGGCGTTTCTGTTCGGGCGTGGTCTTGGAGTACAGCATTGTTAGAACAGCCCCTTGGGTGCGGCGGCGAAGTCGATGACGCCCGGTGCCGCGGTGATGTTCAGCTGGTCCAGCTCGCCGGCGGCCAGCTGGGGAAGCCGGGCTGCGGTGTCGAGGAAGCGCTCGATTTCGTCCTCCTCGACCAGGCCGCCGGCGAGGGTGCGGAACTTGTTGATGTATTGCTCGCGGGTGAAGGGCCGGGCGCCGAGCGGGTGGGCGTCGGCGACGGCGATCTCGTCCGTGACGACATTTCCGTCGGTCAGGGTGATTTCCACCGAACCGCCGAAAGCCTTCTCATCGATATCCGGGGAGTGGTAGCGGCGCGTCCATTCCGGGTCCTCCACCGTGGACACCTTCTCCCACAGCTCCACGGTGTCCGGCCGACCAGCGCGTTCCGGAGCATAGGAGTCCACGTGGTGCCATGATCCGTCCTGCAATGCGACAGTGAAGATGTACGGGATGGAGTGGTCCAGCGTCTCCCGCGAGGCGGTCGGGTCGTACTTCTGTGGATCGTTCGCACCCGAGCCGATGACCACATGCGTGTGGTGGCTGGTCCTGATCACCACAGACTCCACGTTGGCGGGGTCTTTAAGTTCCGGGTACTTGCCGTGCAGCTTGCGTGCGAGGTCAATCCAAGCCTGTGCCTGGTACTCGGCGGAGTGTTCCTTGGTGTAGGTGTCCAGGATGGCGCGCTTGGCTTCGCCGGGGGTCGGCAGCGGAACCGTGTACGAGGCGTCAGGGCCGTCGAGCAGCCAGGCGATGAAACCGTCTTCGCCTTCATAGATAGGGACGGGGGAGGTCTGGCCGCGCATGGAACGGTCTGCGGCTTCCACGGCCATCTTGCCGGCGAACGCGGGAGCGTGCGCCTTCCAGGTGGAGATTTCGCCCTTGCGGGATTGCCGCGTTGCCGTGGTGGTGTGCAGGGCCTGACCGACGGACTGGAAAATCGTTTCGACGTCGAGCCCCAGCAGGGTGCCGATGCCGGCGGCGGCGGACGGGCCGAGGTGGGCCACGTGGTCGATCTTGTGCTTGTGCAGGCAGATCGCCTTCACGAGGTTCACCTGGATCTCGTAGCCGGTGGCGATGCCGCGGATCAGGTCTTTGCCGCTGGCGCCCACATGCTGTGCGACGGCCAGGATAGGCGGGATGTTGTCTCCGGGGTGGGAGTACTCGGCGGCCAGGAAGGTGTCGTGGTAGTCGAGTTCCCGGACGGCCACGCCGTTGGCCCACGCGGCCCACTCGGGTGAAACGCGCTCACCGATACCGAAGACCTTGGCACCCTTGCCCCCGGTCGAAGGGCCGTGGGTGAGGGCCTGGGCCCTGGCGGCGACGATCGGGGCGCGGTTCAACGACGCGATGGCAACGGAGGCATTGTCAATGATGCGGTTGATCACCATTTCGGTGACGTCGTCGGTGACGGCTACTGGGTCTGCTGCCACCAGAGCGATCTTGTGGGCCAGCTGGTCCTCACGCGGCAAGTTTTCCTCGCTTTTGTACACACGGACGTGGTGTTCCTTAACCATTGGAGCTCCTTGCTAATGAGGTGTATGGGTGGCTTTGACGTGGGAAAGACTGCGGCGCAGGTACACGGTGGTGCCAGCAGCCGTCAGCGCGGCGCCATTCGGATAGCGCCGTCCAGGCGGATGGTTTCCCCGTTGAGCATCGGGTTTTCCACGATGTGCACCACCAGCGAGGCATATTCCTCGGGCCGGCCCAGCCGTGAGGGGTGCGGCACTTGGGCACCAAGGGAGCTGATGGATTCCGCGGGCAGGGATTCGAAGAGGGGGGTCAGGAACAGCCCCGGGGCGATCGTGTTGACGCGCACCTTGTGTTCGGCGAGGTCGCGGGCAATGGGCAGGGTCATCCCTGCGATCCCCGCCTTGGATGCCGAGTAGGCGGCCTGCCCGATCTGGCCATCGAAGGCCGCGACGGACGCGGTATTGATGATGACACCGCGCTCTTCACCGTCGGCGGGCTGCTCGAGCATGCGTGCGGCGGCGAGGCGGATGACGTTGAAGGTACCGATGAGATTGATCTGAATGACACGCTCAAACTCATTCAGCGGGAACGGGCCGGACTTGCCGACCACGCGCCTGCCGCTGCCGATGCCGGCGCAGTTGACGACGATATCGAGCCCGCCGAGTTCCGTGCAGGCGTCCACGGCTGCCTGCACCTCCTCTTCACGGGTGACGTCCGTGGGCGCAAACCGTACCCGGCCGTTCAGTTCCTTTGCCACGACCTCGCCGTTGGAGCCCGGAAGGTCGACTATGACCACGCCCGCGCCCTTGTCGACGAGCTGACGCACTGTTGCCAACCCCAGGCCTGAGGCGCCTCCGGTCACCAAAGCAACTTTGTCTGCTATCTGCATGGGGATTCCTTTCCTTGTGTGTGCCTATTGTGGTGCGCTGGATGCTTGATGATCCTGGCGTTAGCTAGCCAGCTCACCGCCCTGGCACATGGTCTGCAGTCCGTGCCGGCCGCCGCCGGCTTCCAAGCGGTTCAAGATGGTCATCAGGATCATGTCCCCGATGCGAAACAAATACCCTAGGGCCGCGTGCGTCAGTTTGGTCGGATCGACGGCGAACGCGGCCCCAGGCCATGTACCGATGCAAAGCGACGATGTCGGCGATAGAGAGACCACCGCACTTCAGGGCTGTTCCGTTGTGGACATCACCTCGGTCAGCATCAGCAATGGGTCGCTGCCGCTGACCGAGAAGAACTTGAGCACGGCCAAGGGCCGGACTCCGGCCGGATAGCGTCCGGGACGGCGATCTGGACAGCGGTTGACCTTGTTATACCCAAGTTCCAGGGTGCCCAGCCTTCGGACTTGCGACCTCAGTCTGTGGCCAGTGAAACGTCTGGCAGGTGCTCACCCAAGTTGCATAGAGCGCCCAATGAGATCCTTCATGATCTCGGTGGTACCTCCGTAAATGCGCGTAGCCCGGCCGTCGGCCCAGGCACGCGCCACCGGATACTCGTGCATGTACCCATAGCCGCCGTGGAGCTGAACGCAGCGATCAAGAACTCGGCCCTGCATCTCCGTGGACCACCACTTCGCCTTTGCAGCATCCACCGGGGTAAGTGCACCCTTGTTCAGCTCCGTAATACAGCGATCGACGAAAGCCTGTGCAACGTCGACTTCCGTGGCCATTTCCGCCAATTGAAACCGGCTGTTTTGTTGAGATCCGATGGTCTTTCCAAAGGCGCGACGCTCGCGCACGTAGCTAATCGTCCAGTCCAACGCCGCTGCTGCAGAGGCAACGGCACCTGCAGCCAGTGAGAGTCGCTCTTGGGCTAGATTCTTTGTTAGGGAGGCGAATCCTGTGCCCTCATCACCAAGGAGATTCGATGTGGGCACCCGAACAGCGGAGAACGATAATTCGGCTGTGTCCTGGGCATGAATTCCCATCTTGTCGAGCTTGCGGCCACGTTCGAAGCCCGGCATACCGCGTTCCATCAACACGAGACTAAGTCCGTCACGGCGTCCCTCACCGGTCCGGACGGCGGTGATGACGACATCCGCGTTGATTCCGTTTGTGATGAATGTTTTTGACCCATCGACGACGTAGTGATCGCCGTCTCGGACCGCCTTTGTCTTGATACCAGACAGGTCCGATCCAGTTCCTGGCTCAGTCATCGCAATTGCTGCTATGGCTTCGCCGCTGACCAGTTGGGGGAGCCAAGTATGTTTTTGCTCCTCCGAACCCATTCCTACAATGTAGGGAACACAAATGTCCGTGACGAGTATGGGACCCAGTAGAGCTGGCGAAACGCCGGCCCGAGCTGCTTCCTCATTCAGAATTACGTTGTACCGAAAGTCATCGACCCCGGATCCGCCGTACTCCTCGGGCACCCCAAAGGAAAGTGCACCCATCTCGCCCAACTTGACAAATAAATCACGGGGGACGATGCCGTCAAGGTCCCAAGCGGAGGAGTTCGGCGTTACCTCCTTAGCAATAAAGGAACGAATTGAGTCACGATACTGCTCGTGATCGCTGTCAAAGATGTCGCGTTTCACGTCATGTCCTTTATATGAAGAATCCGCCACCGCAGACCAGGGTCTGCGCGCTGACATAGTCGGACTCTGGCAGGCACAGTAAGTACACTGCCCCTGCGGCGTCCTGCGGTGTGCCCGCCCTCCCAAGGGGGATCATCTGCTCGGTCATGGCTGTTAGGCTCGCGCTCATACCCACCTTGATCGATTTGCCTGCTACATCGATGCGACCGTCACCGTCTGCGCTGACCTCAGTGAGACGAGTTGTGATGAAGCCGAACGCGACGGCGTTGACTGTCACGTTGTACCGTCCCCACTCCTTGGCAAGCGTTTTTGTTAGCCCGACTATTCCGGCCTTGGCAGTAGAGTAATTAGACTGGCCAGCGTTGCCGCCAAGCCCTGCTATGGAAGAGATATTCACGATTTTACGGGCAACCGCACCTCCTACGGCGGACTCCTTTTTCGACAGTGCGGAAATCACCGGTTGAGCAGCTCTAAGAATGCGGAAGGGTGCTTTGAGGTGCACGTCCATAATCGCGTCCCATTGCTCATCTGTCATTTTTTGAATGACGCTATCCCAGGTGTAGCCCGCGTTGTTGATGATGATGTCGAGGCCGCCAAACGAGTCTACGGCGGTCTTCACGAAGCGCTCCCCGAAGTCGGCGTCGGTAACGCTTCCAATGCAGGCCACTGCTTCACCGCCCGCGGCGAGAATGCTCGCGACAGTCTCGCTGGCCGGCTCCTGATCAAGGTCGTTTACAACGATTCTTGCGCCTTCGCTTGCAAGCTTGATTGCAATTTCGCGTCCTATACCGCGACCCGATCCGGATACGAGTGCTACTTTTCCACTGAGGGTTCCCATGTTTTGTCCTTAAGCTTTAGTCGAGCGCGACGATTGCGCGACCGACAAGTGTAGAAGTTCCATCGGCGAGGGTGACTGCCAGATCAATAGTTGCTGTGCGTTCCCCACCGGTGGGTTCGATCGCCGTAACGCGCCCGGAGCACGTGGGAATGGCATAAACGGGCGTGATCGCGTTAAACCGCGCCTCGAAGGAACGTATCCGTTCCTGCGGCACCCAGTTCGTGAGGAACCGCCCGAGGTAGGCCATTGAAAGCATGCCTTGGGCGAAAACGTCCTCGAGGCCAGCAGACTTCGCAACATCGATGTCTATGTGGATTGGGTTGTGGTCGCCCGATGCTCCGGCAAACAATGCGAGCGTAGTTCGGGTGATTTCGGAAATTACCAACGGTGGCAACTCGGTGCCGACCTTGACGGAGTCGAGCGTGATCATGGTTTGATCTCCAATCCAGGGTGGCGGACGACCAGAGTCTCTTCAAGCGTAGCGACGGCTACTCCGTCCGCCCTGGTCACCTCTGTCGCGCAGACGATGAACTCAAGGGACCCGCCCTTCTTCTCGTAAACATCAATAATCGTCGGCGTCAGTGTCACGGTGTCCCCTGCGTAAAGCATGGACCGATAGGTGAACGCTTGCTTGCCGTGCAGGAGGAAGTGCATATCCACTCCGAGCTCCTCAATCCAGCCAAAGGGATCGGGAACATCCAGCTTCAAGCCGAAGAGGAAAGTCGGCGGTACGGGAAGATCCGGGTGCCCGTCTGCTTGAGCGGCTTCAATGTCGCTGTAGATGGGATCGCTTTCGCCTATGGCCTTAGCAAAGTAGGCAAGTCTGCCCCGTTCGATAACTGCTGTCACGGAAGCCAGAGGTTTGCCGATCGAAGTTCGTGGAATTGCCAACTTTATTCCGTTCCTGTTGGTTGCATGACTAACGGGTGTTAACTTAGACTAGAACTGGGGGTTCACCCTGTCAACACCCAAGAATTCAACGCCGGCATCACAGAGGCCTCGGCGCCGCATGAGTGATGCAGACCACGCAAGGAGTCAACTGATTTGTCCCAGAACAAGCTCGGGGAATTAGGAACGGACAGAGACCTCTGTCGCGATTCCGTTCCTCCTCAGAAGTCCCAGGGCCCGCTTTCCGGCTTGCGCATCGTTGAAATCGCAAGTCTGGCTCCTGCTCCATTTGGCTGCATGCTCCTCGCTGACCTCGGTGCGGATGTACTGCGGGTGGATCGGCTGAATTCGCGCCCCACATTCAGCGGTCCCGCCGGGCCGCTTGATAGGGGTCGCCGCAGTGTGGCACTGGATTTGAAATCACCTCAGGGTGTCGCGGCTGTAGGCCGCCTGATCCGTGACGCTGACGTACTTATCGAAGGGTTTAGGCCTGGCGTCGCCGAAAGGTTGGGAATTGGCCCTGACGCGATGCTTGAAATAAATCCCCGACTCATTTACGGGAGGATGACCGGTTGGGGACAGGAGGGGCCACTTGCGGCTCGAGCAGGTCACGACATCAACTACGTCTCCATTTCCGGTGCTCTGGAACCAATAGGCACCGCGGGGGAAAAGCCACACCCAGCTTTGAATCTTCTTGGTGATTTCGCTGGTGGTGGCTCGTTCCTTGCGTTGGGGATACTTTCGGCGCTCTATGAACGGGAGCGGTCTGGCAAAGGCCAGGTCATCGATGCGGCAATGGTGGATGGTTCATCGGTTCTGATGTCCTTCATCCATGGGATGCGTACAGCTGGTTTATGGGAGGGCGAACGTGGCACGAATCTTCTGGATGGAGGCGCCTCCTTTTACGGTACTTATGAGACGTCGGACGGCAAGTACATGGCCGTGGGCTGTATCGAGCCGCAGTTCTACTCGCAGTTACTTGAAAAAATGGGCATCACAGCTGGCGTTGCGGGTGAGCAGATGGACCCGAGCAGATGGCCCGAGACCAAAGACCTGTTCTCTCGAATATTCAAGGAAAAGACCCGTTCCGAGTGGACGGAAATCTTTTTCAACTCAGATGCCTGTGTGACTCCGGTGCTCTCACCCTGGGAAGCACACCTCCACCCCCACAACCAGATTCGGTCCGCATTCGTTGATGTCGGGGGCGTCATGCAGCCTGCTCCAGCACCAAGGTTCAGCCGTAGTTCGCCTGCCAGCCCTGTGCCTATGGACGCTGGGGGCCGCAATCCTTCAGAGACGCTTGCCCATTGGGGACTGAATCCCGCTGAAATTCAGGATCTAGTTTCTCGTGGCGCAGTTGGTTAGACACGAGAAAGTCACCTCGCCTCCGTTGAGACAACGTAATCGCACCACAGCCCACTAACAGCATCCGATATTGAACGGGAAAGGAGGCGTCTCGTAGGCTACCCCCCGGCCGCACGAAAGCCGGTTGAATGCCCGGGCGGGGTCCCAGCCGGGAAGAAGACCGGGGACCCGGTCGGGAAGCTCCCACGGGCGGGTCCAAGTGCACATGCTGCGGACCTGTCACCGCAGCCCCCGCCAACCAACGAGCAGGAAAAGAAGGCCATGAGATCAGTGGAAGCCGGCGACCCGGGCCTTTCACCCAAGCCCCAAAATTCGGTCCAGCCCGCGTCCATCAAGGCCCTAATAGCCGTTCAAGTCCCGTGACGGGGATTGTGGAGTGAAGAATTTGAGTACATCGATACACGGCGAAGCAGGATCTGTCCGCATCAATTCTTAGCCCCCTGCCTCCTGAATCACGCCAAGTTTCGCCGGCTTTCAGCCCTGGGAGCCGTGTTAGCAGGACCTTCACGGGTGCGCTTCTGGATGTAACGCAGCTTGCCGCGATGGCTTCGTAAACGGCGACCGAAGCCATAGGATCTAAAGCACAGTCGAGACTAGGAAAGATAGGGGGACTCATGTATTCAGAGCAGATGAGAAGCGCCCCTCCGCCCCGTACTCGTCCCAGGAACCGTCGCGAACTAACTCTTGAGGCAGCCACCGTACTCTTCTACCAGCGAGGATACGCCGATGTCTCAATGAGTGACATCGCACGTGCAGTGAATGTCAGCGCGCCCGCCATCTATCGGCACTTCCAAAGTAAGTCCGAATTGCTAGTCGACGCAATCAGCTCCGGGCTTACCCCGTACACCGAAATACTGGAAGCCAGGAGCGATGAACCTTCAGGAAGACGTGGCCTGGACTTTGTACTCCGACAGCTAGCCGAATGCGCTCTCGATCATCGTCAGCTCGGGGTGCTTTGGCAGCGCGAAGCGCGAAACCTGGGCGAGCAAGACCAGAAAATCCTGCGGGAAAGACTTCGTGCTACCACAAGGTTGTTGGCTGGTTTTCTCACTGTTGAACGACCCGAGCTGGAGGAGTCTCCAGCCGATCTTCTCGCGTGGTGCGCAATGGGAGCACTGGTGAGTGTCGGATTCCACTCATTATCCCTTCCGCGAGAAGAGTATATTCAGCTGCTTGTCGACATTACGCAGACTTTAGTCAGCCTTCCAACTCCAGATACAGGGAGCCTGTCGTCTGACATTGCGGAGATCACTGAGTCATCTCCTTCTCGGCGGGAGGACCTCATATCAGAAGCGACTGAGCTATTCGCCGAGCGGGGCTTCGGTGCGGTCGGTGTCGACGACATCGGCAGCGCTGCCGGGATCGCCGGGCCTAGCATCTATAGCCATTTCGCTAGCAAGCAAACGATTCTCGCTGCGGCCATCCAGCGAGGCAATGATCTGCTGACAAAAGAGGCGGCCCCTGTCCTGAAAAGCGGGGAGCCCCCTCATGTAAAGCTTGGCCGTCTCGTGGAGTCGTATGTTCGTTTGGCGCTCAATGATCGGTTCCTTATCCGCATCTTGCTCTCGGAGATGAACCAACTAGCGGAGAGGGATCGGGACAGCGCGAGACGTCAGCAACGACAATACATCGACATCTGGACCGACCTTTTCCGAGAATACGTGAAAGTCGATCCTGTCGCCGCGCGCATTCGCGTCCAGGCGGTCCTTCTCGTTGTCAATGATGCGGTCCAAACTCCTCATCTGAGATCCCAGCCAGGCTTCGAGCAAACCCTTCGCCATCTTGCTGGTGCGCTGCTGCATATTCCCCAGGCCCAATACATGGAATCCACCGCAGTGCTGCGTGCCTCTTTGTAGGCGTAAATTGGAAGAGCTTCGGTTGGGATCCCTGGAGGTGGTCCTCGTGCCGGAGGTCTTGCTCGAGTGTCCGGGCCGAGGAGCCAGTCTAGGCTTGCCGTCGGCGTCGGCGTCGGCAACGGCGGCATGCGGCGAATTGCCGAGGCCGGGCTCCCGCGGCATCGCAGTGGTCAAACAGCCCGCTGGGACGGCCCGGTCCTAATCGCCAACGGGGAACTGGCGGCGGCTGAGAGGCCGGGCCTCCCGGATGGACTTTGAATGCCGACCTTGTCGGCCCGCGGACATCGACGTGCAGCCCAGCCACGTTCGCCGTATGGTGCTGCGAGAAGGGACGCGCTGACGTCGGACCCGTTCCTAAACTGGCAGCAAATACCGGACTTCGCCCCACAGAACACCGATCGTTGGACTGCACACGGATCCGCCCGAGGGCTCGGCCGGCCGGTGCGCACCTTTGTCCCCACCCACGGCTGGTCCGTGGACGTCCCCGATAAAGGCCTTCATCCGGCCGGCGTCTGCTGACCGAACCTGCAGGAAGGCTAGAGACGTCTGTGGCGCACGGCAGCGCGGCCAGAACCGCCCTCACACGCCAGGCGATAGGCCTGGGGACAGTCCGCACCGGCGCCCGCACCCCGAGCCACCGCCTTATAACCTCTTTTGAGGAACGCAACTCGTAGAACCTGTTTTAATACGAGTGGACTGATTCGGCCAAGCCTGTTAACGCCAACCGAAAATAGGGCCATTAGTGCCAATTGAAAACGGGGCCACGGGGTTGTGGTTCTATTGTGCCGTACTGGCGGCGGGCTGGTGTTTCTTGAGCCGGTAGCTGTTGCCTTTGAGGCTGATGACCTCGGCGTGGTGGACGATCCGGTCGATCATGGCTGAGGCGATGGTCAGGTCTCCAAAGACGTCCCCCCAGCGGGCGAACGGGAGGTTCGACGTCAGGATCATGGACGCGTGTTCGTAGCGGCTGGAGACGAGCTGGAAGAACAGGTTCGCGGCGTCCTGATCGAACGGGATATAGCCTACTTCGTCGACCACCAGGAGGCTGTAGCGGCGGAGCTTGACCAGTTCCTGGGCGAGTTTCCCGCGTGAGTGGGCTTCCTGGAGCCGGGCGACCCAACCGGTCGCTGAGTCGAAGAGGACCCGGTGCCCGGCCTTGGCTGCTTTGATGCCGATGCCGACCGCGAGATGGGTTTTGCCGGTGCCGGGTGGCCCGAGGAGGACCACGTTTTTGGCTTCGAAGAGGAACACCCCGGTGCCCAGGTGCGCGACGAGGTTCCGGTCCGCGGAGGGCTGGTGGTCGAAGTTGAACTCTTCCAGGTCCTTGTGGGCCGGGAACCGTGCGGCCTTGATCCGTGTCGCAGCTCCCGAGGCTTCGCGTTCGGAGACTTCACGGGAGAGGACAGCGGCCAGGTACTCCTCATGGGACCAGCCGGCATCCCGGGCCTGGTCCCCGAGCCGGCGGAACCCATCGCTTATCCGCGGTGCTCGCAGGGCCCGGGCGTAGTACTCGATCTGCGACGGTGTCCCGCTCATGAGGCCACCTCCAGAAGCGCAGGCCGCTGGCCGAGGTCGATGCCGAAGATCTCGTCGTAGGCGGCCAGATCCCGCACCTCCACGGACTCCACTGGTTCAGGGCGGTGCACCCTTTGGGTCCGGAAGTCCCGGCGCATCACCGCCGCCCGGGCCACATGGGCCGGATCAGTCACCACGAGATGCCGGGCCCACGCCCGGACATGGGTGGCGATGATGACACCGTCATGGGTGACCCAGACGGTGTCCAGATCAGCGACGACATCCACGATCCGCCCGATGAACGACGGGTCCACGGAATAGTCGTTGGAGAACACCCGCACGTAGTAATCCCGCGGGAGCCGCACCGCGTTGCGGAACACCGCCTCCGGGCTCACCGGCGGCAGCTCCCGCATCCTCTCCCGGTCCAGGACGATCAGCTCGTCCGGGCGGCCGTGGCGGGACCTCGAATACCGGTGGTTGGCCTTCGGCAGCCAGTCCTCCAGCTGGCCGTTGAAGTCCGCTGGTGAGCGGAAGTCCCGGCCCGGCATGAAGCGTTGGCGGAAGAACCTGTTCATCCGTTCGACCATGCCCTTGGACTCCGGATCCCGCGGCGGAAGCAGCTTGATTTCCAGTCCCAGGGAGCCGGCGAACGCGGCCACCGGCTCGGTGGGCCGGCGCCGGCCGATGCCGGACTCGTTATCCCACAACAGCCTGGATGGAACCGCCTGCGCATCCTGCAGCAGCGTCCACATTCCGCCCAGAAGGTCCGGCGTCGTCCGCGACGGCAGCATCCGTGCCTGGATGAAACCCGAGAACGCCGAGGTCATCACCAGCACCGGCGGCGTATCGGACTGGCCCTCGCCCACGGGCAGCGGCGCGTGCGGGAACCAGAGATCGCACTGGACCTGGAACCCCGGCTCATGAACCAAACGGTCAGCCGGGTCAGGCGGCGCGTATTCAGGCCGGATCACGGCGACCTTCGCCCGGAACAACGACGCGGAACCGGACCAGCCCACCCGCTCCGCGAGCGTCGCGGCCGGCATCGTCGGCGTCTTCACCAACAGCTCCCGCACCCTGGGAGCAAACGCATCAAAACTCGACCCTCCGGCCGCCCGCTGATACTTCGGCGCCCGGTCCGACTCCAGCGCCCGGTCCACCGTTCCGCGGGAAACCCCCACGATCCTGCCGATCTCACGCTTCGAGTGCTTGCCCGTCGAAAACAGGTGGCGTATCTCCGCCCAATCATCCAAATTGATCACCTTCCATAATGGTCGGTGGCCCTATTTTCAGTTGGCGTTCCTGGCCCTATTTTCGGCTGGCGTTAACACAAGCCAGTGTGAGCGGCCGCTCCCACCTGGTCGCAGCACTCCCGAAGCTTCTCGAGCACGGCCGGAAGAAGGCGCCGCTTGTCACTTTGGGAATTGCAGGCTTCCACGGCCGCTGTTCAACCCGAGCGACGAGTTCCGACAAAACCACTAGGCCACCTCTACCTTTCGGCAGGCCTATAGGCAGCAACTACCGCAGCGCCGCCCAAGCCGATGTTGTGCTGGAGTGCAACCTTTGCGCCTTCAACCTGTCGCTTATCCGCAGTCCCGCGTAGCTGCCACGTGAGCTCAGCGCACTGCGCGAGTCCTGTCGCGCCGAGCGGATGCCCCTTTGAGATGAGGCCGCCAGATGGGTTCACCACCCATTTCCCCCCGTAGGTTGTATCTCCTCTATCAATCAAGTGATGCCCCTCGCCCACATTTGCCAGGCCCAATGCCTCGTATGTTAGGAGTTCGTTCGCCGAGAAGCAGTCGTGGAGCTCAATGACATCAACATCATCCGCCCCCAGCTGGGCCTGTTCGTACACAGCCTCCGCCGCCTTTCGGCTCATGTCCGCTCCGACTAAATCTCTTGCTGAGCCACTATTGAAGGTGGAGCCCATGTCAGTAACCATTGCCTGGCCGACGATTTCAACGGCTTGACCGGCGAGGCTGTGCTTCTCCACAAAGTCTTCACTGACAACGATCGCAGCCGCCGATCCATCAGATGTTGGGGAACACTGCAAGCGCGTCAGCTGCATGGGTTCGTAGATCATCTTTGCCTCTTGAATTTGGGCAAGGGTGTATGAATCCTGAAATTGCGCGTACGGGTTGTTCGTCGAATGCCGGTGGTTCTTCTCAGCGATTTTCGCGAAGTGTTCGGGAGTGGAACCAAAGCTTTTCATGTGTTCGGCCCCAGCTGCGCCGAACATCCACGCGGCGAAGGGGTCGGTACGTTCTGATAGCCTCGCTAGCGCTTCGGTGTGCCGGTCCAAAGGCCCTTCCCGATCATCAAACATCATGGTCAGGGATCCGGGCTTCATTTTCTCAAACCCGATTGCCAAAACACAGTCCGCGAGTCCCCCCCTCACCGCTCGCGCCGCAAGGTAAAGGGCCGTGGACCCTGTTGAGCAGTTGTTATTCACATTGGTGATGGGCATGCCCGTCATTCCCAGTTCATAGATTGCCCGCTGCCCCGACGACGAATCGCCATAGACATAGCCTGCGTAGGCCTCTTCAACCTGGTGCAGCTCGATCCCCGCGTCCATCAACGCCTTTGTCCCGGATTCCTTCGCCATCAGCGGATAATCCCAGTTTTCACGGCGCCCTGGCTTTTCGAACTTCGTCATCCCGACGCCAACGACGAATACCCGGCTCATTTTTCTGGTCAACTTTTTCTCAGCTTTCGAAAAGGGGAAAAAAACTAACGGTAATTCACTTAGCGTAGCAGCCTTGGAGTTGCCAGTCCATGGTGCTGGGAAGCCAATGGCTAACCAAGTTCTTGGCGTCGGCGACGGATCAGCGCCGGTCCGGCGCGCCGCTCCGGAGCCAGCCGGTAGGGTACCGCGACGAGCCGACGGGGATTTCGACCGTTCGCGCGGACGCTACGGGAAAGCGGACGCCCGCTGCTCGCTCAATCTGTTCGGCTGCTTCGAAGATGGGTCCAGATAGCTTGCTCTTTGGGGCTTGCGGACTCGGCAAACAATCTGATGTTGGAACCAGCACTGCCGCAGTCTTTAGACCGCTTTGAGTTCGGCGCTCACTTGCTGGTCCAGACCGGATCGCGTTTGTCCACGAAGGCGCGGCTGCCTTCCGCTGCGTCATCCGAACCAAAGACCGCTTCCAGTTCACTGCCGATCACTGTCCATGCCGAGGGCTTCCACGTTGACTGGAATCCGGCCGCCGCGATGATGCGCTTGCTCGCCTGCACCGCTAACGGCGCATTGGCCGAGATGGCCCGGGCCAGGGCCAGGGCCGCCGTTTCGAGCTCCGCTGCCTCGACCACCTGGTTCACCAGGCCCCAGCGTGCGGCCGTCTCCGCGGTAATAGGTTCCCCCGTCAGCACCATCTGCCTGGCGACGTTCATTGGCATCTGCTGCGTCAGGCGCGGCACCCCGCCGCCAGCCGCGAAGAGCCCCCGTTTAACTTCGGGAAGGGCGAACAGCGCGCTATCGCTCGCGACGATGATGTCGCACGCCAGGGCAAGCTCCAGCCCGCCGCCGAAAGCAAACCCGTTTACGGCCGCGATAAGCGGTTTGTCGGTGAAGTGACTAACAAATCCCGCGAATCCCCACTCCGGATGTTCCAGAGGAATCACGGGCTCACCGGCTGCAAACGCCTTAAGGTCCTGGCCCGCGCAGAACGCGGCACCCGTCCCCGTAAGGATTCCCACCCGAAGTTCGTCATCGCTGTTGAGCAGTTCAAGCGCGGCACCGAGCGCTGCCGCCACTTCGCCGTTGATGGCGTTTCTCGCCTCGGGCCTATTTAGCGTAATAATCAGGATGTGTCCGGCCTGTTCCAGACGGACCACACCAGCCTTAAGCAGCCGGCAGTCCTGGGACAGGGTTTTTGCCTGTTCACTCATGACTTATCCGCTTCTTTCGGTACCCGCACAATCAATGCATCGCCCTGCCCGCCGCCGCCACACAGTGCCGCGGCTCCGACTCCTCCGCCGCGCCGAGCCAGTTCGATCGCCAGATGCAGCACAATTCGCGCACCGGACATTCCGATTGGGTGCCCGAGCGCTATCGCTCCCCCATTTACGTTTACCCGCTCCGGATCGATGCCGAGCTTGGCGATGGAGGCGAGCCCGACGGCGGCGAACGCCTCATTGATTTCCACCAGATCGAGATCAGTGGGCAGGATGCCTTCACGCTCGCACGCCTCGCGGATGGCATTGGCCGGCTGTAACTGGAGCGTGGAATCTGGCCCTGCCGCCATACCGACCGAACCGATTTCTGCCAGCCACGGGATCCCTTGCGCTTCTGCCCGGCTCTTACTCATCAGCACTAACGCACAGGCACCATCGGAGATCGGTGAAGAATTGCCGGCGGTTACTGTTCCGTCTTCGCGGAAAGCCGGACGCAACCGGCCGAGCACTTCCGCTGTCGTTTCAGGGCGCACACCTTCGTCTTTGTCAATCATGACGGGTGCGCCCCTGCGCTGAGGTACTTCGACTGGCACGATTTCGTCATCAAACAGTCCGGTGTCCTGCGCCCTGGCGGCCAGCCGGTGGGACTTAGCAGCGAATTCGTCCTGCACCGGGCGGGGGAGGGGTTGTGAGTCGTTGTACTGCTCGGTGAGCAGCCCCATCGATTGGTCCGTGGTTGCGTCATGCAGCCCGTCGAGTTCCATGTGGTCTGCCATTGTGACAGTCCCATATTTGTGGCCGGTCCTGGAAGCCATCTGCAGGTGGGGTGCCTGACTCATTGACTCCTGGCCGCCGGCGACGACAGTATGCAGAGTCCCGGAACGAATGAACTGGTCGCCGAGCATTATCGACTGTATGCCGGAGAGACAGACCTTGTTCACCGTCAGGCACGGCGTAGCGGCGCTGACGCCAGCCTTGATGGCGGCTTGCCTCGCGGGCATTTGGCCGGCGCCTGCGGTGAGCACCTGTCCCATGATCACGTAATCAACCGCCTGTGGCGATACGCCCGAGCGTTCAAGTGCGCCCCTGATGGCGATGGCCCCTAAATCGGCGCCGGAAAGACCGGAGAGCGAGCCGAGCAGACGGCCCACAGGTGTGCGTGCCCCGGCAATGATGACAGTTTTTTCCATGCTGATGTCCCGATCTTCTTCTGATATCACTGAGGCGCCATGCGCAGGGCGCCGTCCATGCGGATTGTCTCTGCGTTGAGGTAGTCGTGTTCGGCGATCATGACGACGAGCTGTGCGTACTCAGCAGGCTGGGCCAGACGCTTAGGAAAGGGAATGTCCCTTGCCAGCCCCTCGCGGACCTCGGAGCCCATAGCAGCCAGCATGGGAGTATCCACGATCCCGGGGGCAATAGTGTTGACACGGATACCTGACCGGGCCAGGTCCCGTGCCGCAGGCAGGGTCATGGCAACGACACCCCCCTTGGAGGCTGCGTACGCGATTTGGCCGATCTGGCCCTCGTAGGCCGCCACCGACGCTGTATTGATGATGACGCCCCGCTGGCCATTTTCATGAGCCGTCTGCCGGGCAATGACAGCCGAGGACAGCCGCAGGACGTTGAACGTTCCGAGCAGGTTCACTTCCAGCGTCCGGCGGAAAAGTCCCAGCTCATGAGTGCCCTGCCGCGACAGTATGCGTGCTGCGGGGGCGATGCCCGCGCAGTTTACGACGAGCCGCAAAGGCGCCTGGTCTGAGTCAATGGTATTCAGCGCAGCGCTGACATCGTCTTCGTCGGTTACGTCCGTGGCCACGTACCGGATGTTCTCGGTCCGCTCACACTTAGCAATGGCCGCCTGCAGATCCAGTCCGACGACGGATGCCCCCTTGGCGGCCAGGAGGCTGGCAGTCGCGGCACCGAGCCCTGAGGCTGCCCCGGTGACGAGGGCCGTGATCCTATTGATGTCCATCATGCTCCTTTGCATAGGTTTACCGTGGGCGCTCGAGTCCCGGCAAGTAAGTTGCGGTGAAATATCCGGCGGTCATGCACGTCGGACGGGAATGATCCTCAGTTAGCGGCTGAGTTTTCCGGTGAGTGCTGCGATTGGCCGGAGAATTATTGGCCGGGCTGCGACCCAGGCGACGATCATCACGACCAGAGAGACGGCGAAGAACCAGAATCCGGTCCAGGAACCGTCGTCCCGCGACGCATACATGTGATTGAGGTTGCGCAGTGCGCCGGTGGTCAACACGAGGGTGACGTGAACAATGATGAACAGCACGAAGTAGAGCATGACCGGAAAGTGGATGGCGCGGGCCAGCTCCACCGGATAAGCCTTATTCAATTTCACGGCGTTCTTCGGCCAGGCGCCGGACATCCGGATCCCGCTAATCACCGCCAGCGGCGCTGCGATGAACACCGTCCCGAAGTAGGCGATGACCTGGAGACTGTTGTAGTTGACCCACCCGTTCTCAGTCGGCCACTGCAGCGACGCGTATTGGATCAAGGTGGAGGCCGCGTTGGGAAAAATTTCCCAACTGGTCGGGACAATTCGCATCCACTGCCCGGTCATAAAGATCAGGACGAAGAACACGATGCCGTTCAGCACCCAGAGTGCGTCCAAGGATAGATGAAGCCACAGGTCCAGGCTGATCTTCTGGGGCGGATTCTTGGTCCGGAGAAGACCGGTGTTATTTCTCGTCCAGTGCGCCGCCGGACGCTGGTTGGTGCGCACGAGCCATCCGGAGCGGATGATCAGCAGAATGAAGAATGCATTCAGGAAGTGCTGCCAGCCCAGCCACGCCGGAAACCCGACCGGTGCGCCTGCGGGCAGATGGGTCTCGCCCGGGTGGGTGGTAATAAAGTCCTGTACGGCAGGCAGTTCCCGCATCCCCTTGGCCGCCAGAACAACAAGGAACAGGATTGCCAGTCCGCCGGGGACGGCCCACACGAGCTTGGACCATCGGCTCTTGACGGCCTTCGTCTTTGTCGATGACATTATTCACCCACTACTTGGAGGCGTTGAGTGCGTCGACAAGCTGCGGGACGATTTTGAACACATCGCCAACGATTCCGAAGTCGGCGATGTCGAAGATGGGTGCGTCCTCATCCTTGTTAATCGCGACGATCGTTTTAGCTGTCTGCATTCCAGCAAGGTGCTGGATCGCGCCGGAGATCCCCAGAGCCACATACAATTGCGGGGCAACGGTGGTGCCGGTTTGGCCCACCTGGTACATCTGCGAAACATACCCCGCGTCCACTGCGGCGCGGGACGCACCCACCGCCGCACCCAGCGCATCTGCGAGCTGTTCAACGATCACGAAGTTCTCCTTGGAACCCAACCCGCGTCCGCCCGAGACAACCGTCGCCGCGCCACGCAAATCCGGTCGGCCAGAGGACACCACGACGTCTTCGACCGAGTCGATGACCCCGGCCGAGGATATGTCGACCGTCAGCGGGACCGATGTCACCACCGGCTGTGCCGCGGCAGCGCGCTCTTCGATGGCTCCTTGCCTGACTGTCACGACCGCCAGGCCACCGTCGATCGTGGATTCGGTGCTGAATCCCCCGCCGAACACCGAATGCGTTCCGACTATTCTGCCGGCGTCTTCGCGCACATCGACCGCGTCCATAATTAGTCCCGCACCTGTGCAGACTGCGATTCGGCCCGCAACTTCGCGCCCCTCGACAGAATTCGACACTAGGACGGCGATGGGCTGGGTGGCTGCGACAGCAGCTGTGACCGCCTGGACCTCGGCGGCGCCGAGTATCTTCCCCACCAGGTCGGACTCACCCACGAAGACCTCTGCCGCTCCCAGCGAACCTAACTGCTCCACCAGGCTCGCACCGGAACCCGGTGCCACCGCGACAACCGCCACCGGTTCACCCAGTTTCGAGGCGGCACCCAGCAGCGCGGCAGCAGTGCTCCTGATCTCGCCAGCGGGGGAGACCTCAATCAAAACCAATACCTTGGACATGTCGTATTACTCCTTCTCAGATCAGGTGCCGTGCGGCCAGGAACTCAGCTAGCTCAAGGCCGGCGTTACCCTCGTCCACAATCTTTTTGCCGGCGGTGCGCGCCGGACGCTCCACGGTGGAGAGGACCACTGAACGCCCGCCCACAGTCGTGGGCTCCATTCCCAGTTCGGCAAGTGAGAGGACTGTCAACGACTTCCGCTTTGCGGTCATAATGCCCTTGAAGTTTGGGAACCTGGCCTCTGGGGTCCTCTCCGTCACACTCACCACGGCCGGCAAAGAGGCGTGAACACGGGCCGTGCCGTTCTCCGTGCCGCGCTCACCCCGGACGGAATTTTGCTCAATCTCAACGATGTTCAGGGAACCCAAGCACGGAAGTCCTAGCCGCTGGGCAACCATGGCCGGAATGACTCCGCCGCGGCCGTCAGTGGACTCATTTCCTGCGAGCACCAAATCGAACCCGGTCTGCTTTAAGGCAGCAGCCAGTACGGCTGAGGTCCATCCTGCATCGGCGCCTACCAGAGCATCGTCGAGAACATGCACCGCCTCATTCGCGCCCATCGACAATCCCTTGCGCAACCCATCCGTCGCGCTGGAAGGACCCATTGACATGACGACTACTTCAGTGCCCTTATTTTTGTCCTTTAAACTCAAAGCGACTTCAAGAGCACGCTCACTGATTTCGTCGATGACCCGGTCGACAGACTCACGGTCCACACGTCCGGTGAAGGGATCCAAGCGGCGTTCCCCCCAGGTGTCAGGCACCTGCTTCACGAGTACCACGATCTTCATTGATTCACTCCTTTGTGGTTTTCACGCTATTGATTTCATAAAGCTCATGGGCAACGGGAAGGGTTCACGCCCCTCCCGAAAACAGCTGACGGTTGGCCACCGCATTGGCCAGGGGCCGGTAATCGATGCTTCGGCCTCGCAATGATCAAATCGACCACGTTCCGGACGGAACCCGGTCCGGATCATGCTGGTTCTCTTCCTGTCGACACCTCGGTAGATGCACTGACTCCTGCCACAATGAGGTTCGCCAGTGCACGGTAAGCGGCAGAATCATCAAGCCGGGTTGCCGACTTGATTTCCCCACGGTGGATGGCCTCCATGATCTGGCCGGCGACGGTGCCCACAAAGACGGCATCAATCCGGGACGTCTCCGGCAACGCCTCAATAGCCAGTTCCTGGACACGCTCGGTGGCAATGCGGGTGTTGTTGCGGTAAATCTCACGCGTCGGCGGGTATTCGTCTATGTCAGTGAAAAACGCCTGGGAGGCCGGTGCAAGCTCTTCGGAGATGGCCACGAGGTAGGAACCGATGCGCCGGGCAGGCAATTCGTCTGTACGCGCCCGGGCTTCGACCCGCTCCGTGCCCCGGCGGAAGAATGCGCGCACTACCGTAACGATGATCTCGTGCTTAGTGCCTTCAACGCTGTAAAGCGTTGATTTCGAACACTGCAAGGCTCGGGCCATTTCTTCAATACTCAAAGTCGCAAAGCCGTGTTCGAGAAACAGCTCCATGAGCCCTGCAATGAGTTCTTCGCGGCGTGAGGGAGGCATTTTTGATCGTCCAGTGATCCGGGGGGCAACAATCTGTGGCATACTCTTTACAGTACCACAAAGCGTCCCGCAGTACCGGATGCAGTACTAAGAATAGTACCGAAGACCTCTTCGCTGAAAGGAACGCAAATGCCCGCTTGCCGTCTGATGCACTCTGAGGAGGCACAGGATCTCATTGATCTCGCCCGCCACATCGCCGCGAAGGAACTGATTCCGCGGGCAGCCGCAGCCGAACGAGATGAGACTTTTCCCCGGGATGTCTTCCGGACTCTGGGGCGCGCGGGGTTGCTCGGGTTGCCCTACCCAGAGCAGTACGGGGGTGGCGAACAATCCGCAGAACTGTACCTCCAAGTGTTCGAAGAACTCGGCAGCGTTTGGGCCAGCGTGGGGGTAGGTGTCAGCGTTCACGCGCTCTCATGCTTTCCGCTCGCGTATTTCGGCACAGATGAACAGCGGGAAAAGTGGCTGCCAGAGATGCTCTCGGGCGAATCGTTGGGCGCATACTGCCTTTCCGAAACCCACGCTGGATCGGACCCGGCTGCGATGCGGGCTAAAGCTGTCCGTGTTGACGGTGGCTACGTCATCACAGGTGCAAAGGCGTGGACTACCCACGGTGGCCAAGCCGACTTCTATACCGTGATGGCACGGACCTCTGACGACGGCGGTCGAGGCATTTCCTGCTTCCTCGTACCGGGAGATGCCCAGGGGCTCAGCGCGGCTGTCCCCGAGCAGAAGATGGGCCTGACCGGATCGACGACAGCCACCATGAACTTTGACGGTGTTTGTCCCGGAAGACCGGCTCATCGGAGAGGAAGGGCAGGGGCTGAAGATCGCGCTGGCCGGACTCGACGCTGGACGCCTAGGCATCGCAGCCGTCGCTACTGGCCTGGCTCAGGGAGCCCTTGATCTTGCCGTCGTGTACGCCAAGGAACGGAAAGCTTTTGGCAAAGCAATCATCAACCACGAGGGATTGGGCTTCGTCCTTGCTGACATGGCAGCGGGGGTGGAATCTGCCCGTGCGACATATTTGGCTGCCGCTCGAGTCCGGGATGCCGGGCGGCCCTACGGACGTGAAGCCTCCATCGCGAAGCTGGTCGCCACAGACAACGCCATGAGCGTGGCCACCAACACCGTGCAGGTGCTCGGCGGAGCTGGCTACACCCGCGATTTTCCAGCAGAACGCTACATGCGCGAAGCCAAGGTCATGCAGATCTTTGAGGGCACTAACCAGATCCAGCGCTTAGTCATCTCCCGACATCTAGCACGATGAGCAGGCGCAGGGTCGTCGACATCAACGGCGCGGCCTCACCTGCGGTCCAGTAGAACGACACCCGTCCTCATCATCGATTCCTAAATGACCACCGAAGAACCCAGGCCAACATCCCCAGCGTGGTCCACGTGGACCGGGAGCCTGAGGATCATGCGGCGGGAAATGACCCGGCCGAAGCCATCACTACCGGGCTGATGCGCCCGCCCTTCGCGTTGCACCAACCAAGGAGAGCCCACCATGGCCATCACCAAGAGTCTTGGCCAGGCCTCCGCCGACTTCTCTGCCCGTTACAGAAACGGCCCTCCGGGGCCAGCCTTCCGTTCTCGGACACGGACGAGAAGGCGCCACGGGCAGTCCCGGCCCAGAGCAGTCCTTCTGACCGGTTTGCCGCCGGGCTGCACCCACCTGGACAGAAAAGACCTACCTGCAAAGTTCCGATATTCAGAAGAGGAAGACGGTGAAGAATGGAGTCCCAGAGTCTCAGCCGTGCCAGCTTGCACTGCACGGATCAATGGCAGTCCCTCGTTGGCGAGATCGTCGAGGTCCGGCTAGATGGAGGGTTGTACCGCAGGGGGTTAGTCGATGCCGCAATGCCCGACGCCTCCGGCTTATGGATTGCTCTAGAGGGCATAAATAAGCGGGAATATATCGACGCAGCCTCCGGGTATGAGGTTTGGACCAGCCTCTATCCGCGATCGATAAACGAATGAGTCTGCCATCGATCACCGTCACCGGGCACGCCCAAAAAGAAGCGTGGCAGGACAAGGTGCTGCCGCCCGTGGAGCATCTCGGCGCAGATGTGTGGTCCATCCCCGTTCCGTTCCCCGACAACCCCATGCGCTATACCCTGAGCTACCTGCTCCTGGGCGACATCGACGCGATTTTAATCGATCCCGGCTGGGACAGTGACGTCGGCATGGACCATTTAGCCGCCGGTCTGCGGCAGGTCGACCTTGGGCCCTCTGACCTGACGGGCATTGTTGCCACCCATCACCACTCGGACCACCTGGGGATGGCGGCCCGCCTGCGCAAGGCATCTGGTGCGTGGGTGGCCTTGGGCGAAAACGAAGTGCGCCGGCTCAGCGCCTCCGGGGACCCTGACCTCTTCCTGCGCAGCGACCGCAAGGAGCTGACGCTGTGGGGCGTCCCGGCGGACCGGCTGGCCGAAGTAGCCATGGACAAGCCCGCCCTCACCCATCTGCAGAACCTCGCATATCCGGACCTGCGACTCAGCGACGGCAGCCTGGTGCCAGCCCAAGGGCTCAACCTACGGGTCGTCGCGACGCCCGGGCATTCGCCGGGCCACATATGCCTAGTCGATGAACCCCACAGCCTGATCTTCAGCGGGGACCACGTCCTGCCGCGCATCTCTCCGCACATATCTCTGGAGCTGCCCGGACCCGTCAATCCGTTGGCGGACTACTACGAGTCCCTGAAGGTGATCGGGTTTGAAGACGCGATGGAGGTCTGCCCGGCGCACGAGTACCGATTCATCGGCATGCAGCGCCGCGTCGCACAGCTGATCGAGCACAACCGCGAACGCTCCGCTGAGGTCCTGCGAGTGCTGGAGAATCACCAGCCCGGCACCGTCTGGGACACTGCCCGGCACCTGACGTGGTCCCGCGGCTGGAAATCGCTCCAGGCCTTCTCGCTGCGCCTCGCTGTGTCCGAAACAGCCAGCCACGTCGTGTACCTGCGCTCTCAAGGCCATGTAATCGATGTGCCCGTGAGCGAACCATACCCGACTACCCTTCGTTGACCTCAACCTTCCGGGCCAGTTCCAGCTTCAAAACAAGGGTGCGCGGCTCGGGCCCTAGCTTCCATATCGTGCCGGCACACCTAAGCCTTGATCCACCGATCCGCCTGGGCGGATGAGCTGAATTCGGTTTCGGCTCGTTGTGCGGGCGAAGGGCGTGCTGGGGTGCCGGGCCTCGCTGCCCCTTGAGTGTTCCACTGGTTGTTCTGGTCGCGCCGTGCGGCTGGGTTGACGGGGGTCAGGCAGGTCGCGGCGGCGGGTAGAGGTGGTCGGACAAGGCCTGCCATGGTGTTTTCCAGGGCCAGGCTTCGGGCAGGTGAAGACGG
>NZ_JAMXBH010000022.1 GCF_023913735.1 Pseudarthrobacter raffinosi | reverse complement strand
ACCTCGACGTGCTTGACGCAACCCCTACGACGGCTTTCGTCTGACCTCATCTGACCACGACTTGTCGGCTCAAGAGCATGGCACGGGACACGGTGACCCGGGACATCGAAGTCAGGCGGCGGTTCCTGCGCGAACATCCCGGCCACGCGCTGGACGGCTGGCCGCTGCAGGCCGATTGAATTCTTACAAGAGCGACAACTCACGACTTGCTAATGTGGGGCAACCTCAAAGCAAAGGAGAGCCCCGTGGGCAAGGTGGTCATGTACAGCTCGGTGTCGGTGGACGGCTTCATCGCGGACGAGAACGACCAGCCCGGACCCTGTTCGACTGGTTGTCCAGCGGTGACGTCCCGTTGGACGAGAGCGGCGAGTTGAAGGTGTCGCAGAGGTCCTACGACTACACCCGGCCGTACTGGGACCAGATCGGGGCGACAATCGTCGGCCGTCATGTCTTCGACATGACGGACGGCTGGGACGGGAAGCCTCCGGGCGGGGTCGACCACGTGGTCGTCGTGACGCACCGGCCGAAGCCCGAGGGCTGGGACCCCGAGGCGCCGTTGCACTTCGTCGACGGCGTCGAGGCAGCCGTGGCCAAGGCGCAGGAGCTCGCGGGTGACCGCATCGTCGAGGTCGGCGCTGGCGACGTCGGTGGCCAGGTGCTTGCCGCGGGCCTGGTCGACGAGGTGCGCATGGATGTCGTACCCGTCGTGTTCGGGTCCGGCAAGCGCTACTTCGGGTCGGTCCACGCACAGCACCTGTTGGAGGATCCCGACGTGGTGATTCAGGGCAACCGGGTGCTTCACCTGCGCTATCGGGTGCGCCGTTGACCGATCTGAGCGGGTACGCGAAGAAGTCCACTGCGAACGGTGTCACAAGATCGGGCCTCCGGCTGCGGTTGCGCATCGCTGCCCCGGGACCGACGCGCCAGCCAACATCCAGCCAGCGATTACACCCTCAACTGTGAAGAGCCCGGAAACCCGCGGGAAGTGAGAGAGCGTCGACTGTGGCGGATGCTGGAGCCGCGTAGAGTTGGCGTCCATGGAGAACCTTTTCAGCCACGCGGACGACGCCCTCCCCGCTTCAGTTGATCCCGCAGAGAACCTTGAACCTGTCATCTGCACTGTCACTGTGCCGGGGCCGGTGGCGCAGGCGTTCGCCGGCTTCACGGATCACACGCACTTGTGGTGGCCGCTGGATTCACACGGTGTGTACGGCGCAGGATCTTACGTTGAGTTTGAAGAGAACCTCATCGTGGAGACAGCTGACGACGGCAGGACCGCCGTCTGGGGTTCCATAGATGACTGGCAGCCGCCGCTTTCCTTCCACGCGTCCTGGCATCCTGGGACCACCGCTATCTGGTCCACCGAGCTGCGAGTCGCGTTCAGGGCCGTGGAATCCGGGACTGAGCTGCGCCTGGTCCACAACGGCTGGGAAGGTGCGGAGGATCCTGCCGCAGCCCGCGCCGACTATGCTGCCGGCTGGCCGAAGGTGCTGGACCGTTTCGCGAGGTTCATGGGCGGGGAAGCTTAGGCCTGACGGCCGGCCCTGAATAGCAGTTTGGGACGGACCCAGCTCAGAATGGACTGAGGGGCACGGTCAGGCCGGCGGGACGGCCGTGCTGTTCCGGACGAGGAACTCCGTAGGGTACTCCCGGTCGGTGGCCGCTGCTGACGGTGGCGTGCCCTTGGCAGGCCGCCTCGCGCCGGCGTCGATCGTTTCCAACAGCATGCGCGCCGCCAGGGCGCCTTGGCCGCGCGCATCCTGGTTGATGGTGGTCAGCCCAAAGACCTCGCCCAGTTCATGCCCGTCCATGCCGATCACGGAGAGATCCTGCGGCACGCGCAGGCCGAAATCGCGGGCGGCCAGGATGGCCCCGATCGCCATCTCATCGGAGGCTGCAAAAACCGCGGTGGGCCGCCCGGCTGCGGAGGCCAGGAGATTACGGGCACACACGTAGGCGCCCTGGATAGTGAAGTCCGCGAACACTACCCATTCGGGGCGGACAGCATGCCCCGCAGCCTCCATGGCTGCCTCAAAGCCGGCGCGGCGTATCCCGGGGAGTTTGAAGTCCTGGTTCAATTCGGCATCGCCGGTGATGTGTGCGATACGCGTGTGGCCCAGCCCGATGAGATGCTCGGTGGCTGTCCTGGCCAGGCGGGCGTCATCAATCCTGATAGTGGATGCACCGGCCAGGGCACCGCCGATGCCGACGATCGGACGGTGGATTGCCAAGAGCTGTTTGATTTCTGACTCGCTCAGGACCAGCGCCACAGCGATGACCGCATCCAGCCGCTTGCGGACCAGGAAGTCGTTCAGGACGCTGTGCCGGCGTTCCGGCCGGTCACCCACGTTGTACAGGGTGAGGTCGTAGCCGGCGTCGAGCAAGGTGCCGGACACGCCCTCCACCACGGACGAGAAGTACCAGCGGTGGATGGACGGGACCACCAGCCCCACGTTGTGGTTACGGCCTGAGGCCAGGCTGGACGCGTGGTATGACGGGACGAAGCCCAGTTCGTCGGCTGCCGCCTTTGCCAGCTGCCGGCTCTTGGCCGACACGTTCGCCTTGCCGCTGAGCGCCCGCGACACAGTGGCGATCGACAGCCCGGCGCGGTCGGCAACGTCCTTGATGCCCGCAAGTCCCACTATGCCGCGTCGCCTCCGCCAACCCGCAGCCACACCGTTTCCCCGGACGCCAGGAAGTGGGTTGCGTCAGAGCCAGAGCCAGAGCCAGAGTCGGAGCCGGCGCTGCGGACGAGGACGCTGCCTGCCGGCATCTCCAGCGGTTCGTGGTTGAGGTTCATGAGCACCAGCGTATCGCCGTTCAGGTACGCCAGTGACGAACCGCTGCACCAGTCCTCGGCCCAAGCCAGTGACCCGCGGCCCAAACCCAGTTCGCGGCGCACCGCCAGCATTTTCCGGTACAGGGAAAGATGCGACGACGGCGATGCGGCCTGTGCGTCCCGTGCCAGGTCCGCGAAGCTCGCCGGCAAGGGAAGCCAGGGGTCCTGGCCGGAGCCAAAGCCCAGGTGCCGTTCTGTGCTGCGCCACGGGAGGGGAACCCGGCAGCCGTCGCGGCCCAGCCGGGCCCCTCCGGTGCGTGCGAACGTGGGATCCTGCCGCAGGTGCTCCGGAATATCGATGCCGTCCGGCAGCCCAAGCTCCTCACCCTGGTACAGGTAGGCGGCGCCGGGCAGTCCCAGCATAAACAGGGAGGCGGCGGCTGCACGCCGGCGGCCCAGGGCTGTATCCGGCTGCGGATCGGCCGCACCGATGCCGTCGCCATCGCGCGGACCGGACCCGTTGTAACCAAAGCGGCTGGAATGCCGGACCACGTCGTGGTTGGAGAGCACCCAGGTGCTGGTGGCTCCTACTGCGTCCAGGGCAGTCAGCGAGTCCGTAATAACACTGCGCATCCGGTAAACGTCCAGCCCGGCGTGCAGGTAGGGGAAGTTGAAGGCCTGGTGCATTTCATCGGACCGGACCCAGTCGGCGAGGCGGGGGAGCGGGTCAACGTTGGCTTCGGCACACAGAATGCGGTCCGGCCCGTACCCGTCCAGGATCAGGCGCCAGGCCCGGAAGATGTCGTGCAGGGCCGGCTGGCCGAACATCGGAGCCTCATGACCGGGGAAGCCGTCTGAGCTGCCGCCGTCGGCCCGGCCGCCCCAGGCGGGCAGGCCCGGGGCCTTGACCAAAGCGTGGGCGACGTCCACCCGGAAGCCGGAGACCCCGCGGTCCAGCCAGAAACGGAGCACTCGCTCAAATTCGGCGTGCACGGCCGGGTTGTCCCAGTTGAAGTCCGGCTGGGAGGAATCAAACAGGTGCAGGTACCACTGGTCCGGCTGGCCGTCCGGCCCCGTGACCCGGGTCCAGGCCGGACCGCCGAAATGGGACTGCCAGTTGTTGGGTGGTTCGTGGCCTTCAGGCCCCGTCCCGTCCCGGAAGATGAACATGTCGCGCTCCGGGCTCCCTGCCGGGGAGGCGAGGGCTGCCTGGAAAGCAACGTGCTGGTCCGAGCAGTGGTTGGGAACCAGGTCCACGATGACCCGCAACCCCAGCCGGTTGGCCTCGGCAATCATGACGTCGAAGTCACGCAGGGTGCCGAAGATCGGATCCACGTCGCAGTAATCGCTGACGTCATAGCCGGCGTCGCGCTGCGGGGATTTGTAGAAGGGGGACAGCCAGACGGCGTCCACATCCAGCTCGGCCAGTTGCGGCAGTTCCGCGGTAATCCCGGCGAGATCGCCGATGCCGTCGCCGTTGAGGTCCCGGAAGGACCGCGGGTACACCTGGTAGATGACGGCGGAGCGCCACCAGCCGGGGGCGTTGTCGGCATCGTGGATGAGGGTCAGCGGACCTGCCAGCGGAGCTGCGGTGGTGATCATGGAATCAACAGACATGCTGATCAGCCTAGTTGAGCAGCGTCATGATATGGAAACGCTTCCAGCATGTATTTGGAGATGCAATTCGGTGTTCTAGGAGAAATGGGTCTGATCTGTGGAAACGCTTGCAGCAGCCCGGGATTGTGACGCGTTTGCGACGTCGTGGCCCGCCTAGACTGAGGAAGAACGACAACGACGACGGAACGGGAGGCTGCGTGGGCAGCTTGGTTGAAGAGCTGGTGGGCGCCCTCGGGTCAGGGCAGGTCAGTACCGAAGAGGAGTTGCTCGCGAGGTATGCCGTGGACCAGGCCCCCATCACGGATTTCCAGCTCCCCGAGGCGGTGGTCTTCGCCGGGTCTGTGGCGGACGTGCAGGCCGTGGTCAGGCTGTGTGCGGCCCTCAACGTCGCCGTCGTGGCCCGCGGAGCCGGAACAGGCGTGTCCGGCGGTGCGCACGCGAGCAGGAACTGCGTAGTCCTGTCCTTGGAACGGATGAACCGCATTCTTGACCTCAACCCGGACGACGAGACCGCCGTCGTCGAACCCGGCGTGGTCAACGCTGCCCTCAACGAGGCCGCCGCAGTGCATGGCCTGATGTACGCGCCGGATCCGGCGAGCTTCCGTTCCTCCACGATCGGCGGCAACGTTGCCACGAATGCCGGGGGACTGCGCTGCGCCAAGTACGGCGTAACCCGGGACTCAGTGTTGGCGCTGGATGTGGTGCTGGCTGACGGGTCCCTGATCCACACCGGCCACCAGACATTCAAGGGCGTAGCGGGCTACGACCTGACGGGACTGTTTGTGGGCTCTGAGGGCACTCTGGGGATCGTGGTGGGGGCGACCGTCCGGCTCAAGTACCTGCCCCGTGACGTGCACACCATCGCCGCGTTCTACCCGGACTTCAGGCAGGCCGCTGCCGGCGTCCTGGCGGTGGGCCGGGCCCGCGTGCAGCCGGCCATCATGGAACTGCTCGACGGCGGGACGCTTGCCCAGCTGGACGATCTCCACGGCTCCGACCTGAGCTCCCGCGGCCGTTCGCTGCTCCTGATCCAGACCGACGGGTTCGGGGCAGCGGCGGAGGCCGACGTCGTGCGTTCCGTCCTAGCAGCCGGCGGGGCAACGGTGAGCACGGAATCCACGGCGGAAGCCGAGCAGCTCGTGGAGCTCCGCCGGAACAGCCGGGGCGTGGAAGTGGATGACGAATACCGTGTGGGCGAGGACGTGGCCGTGCCGCGCTCACGCCTGGTGGATTACGTGGCGGCGTTGGAAGACCTCGCGGCAACACATGGTGTGAGCCTCAAGGTGGTGGCGCATGCGGGCGACGGCAACCTGCATCCCACGTTCTGGATCGACCGCCAGGACAGTGAGGTGGACGCTGACGCCATGGCCCGGCTGAACTTCGCCCTGGACGCCTCCATTGAGGCTGCACTCGAAATGGGCGGGACCATCACCGGCGAGCACGGGATCGGGCAGTACAAACTGCGCTGGCTCGGCCTGGAGCAGGCGGAACCCGTCAGGGAGCTCCAGCGCAGGGTCAAGGAACTCTTTGACCCGGCTGGCATCCTGAACCCGGGCAAGGCTATCTAAAGGCCGCCACCTGCCACGAAACTAGGTAGCAGTAACTGTCGTTTTGAGCGCTCATAACGACAGTTACTGCTACCTAGTTGGGGGTGTGTTAACACAGTTATGCTGCCACCGCGGCCCGGAACCGGCTCCCGGTCCGCGTCAGTCGTCGACGTCAGGGTACTCTTCGATGGATTCGTCGGCGCCATAGCGGGAGGACTCCTCGGTTTCCACTTCGAGGATCTTCAGCATCGCAGTATCCGGGTTAAGCATGATGGCGGCTTCGTCCCGGCGGTGGCGCAGGACGGACTCGATGTAGGACTGCACTGCCTCGGCGAGCGGAATGTGGCGGGCCTGCTCCTCGGACATGTACCAGCGGTGCTCCAGCACCTCGTGGACCGCCTCCGCCGGCTCCAGCTTGCGGGACAGGTCGCGGGGGATCGAGCGCACAATCGGCTCGAAGACCTGGCTGACCCACAGGTGCGCGCTGTATTCCTCGTCCATCCCCGGGTTGTTGTCCGCCCGGAAGGAGTCCATGTCATTGAGCAGGCGCCGGGCCTGGTTCTCCTGGGCGTCCAGTCCGGTCAGCCGCAGCAGCCGGCGCTGGTGGTGTCCGGCGTCGACCACCTTGGGCTGGAGCTGGATGGTGGAACCGTTCTGGGTGGTCTTGATGGCGTATTCCTCGACGTCGAACCCGAGCTCGTTGAGCTTCCGGATCCGGGCGGCCACGCGCCAGCGTTCGCCGATCTCGAAGGATTCCTTCTCGGTCAGTTCCGTCCACAGGCGCCGGTAGCTCTCCATGATGAGTTCGCTGGTGGCCACCGGGTCCACCTTTTCCTCGATCAGGCCGCCGTCCAGGAGGTCCATCAGCTCGCCGGCGATGTTGACTCGGGCAATCTCGAGATCGTACTCGCGCTGGCCGGTGGAAAGATCGGGATACAGCTCGCCGGTTTCGGCGTCCACCAGGTAGGCGGCGAACGCGCCCGCGTCACGGCGGAAGAGCGTATTGGAGAGCGAGACGTCGCCCCAATAGAAGCCGATGAGGTGCAGCCGCACCATCAGCAGGGCCTGAGCATCGATGAGCCTGGTCAGTGTGTCCTTGCGCAGCATCTGCGAGAACAGGGCCCGGTACGGCATGGAGAATTTCAGGTGGCGGGTGACCAGGACGGGGTTCAAGGGCCGCCCATCCAGGGTGGTCCGGCCTGTGATGACTGCTACCGGGACAACGCACGGGACGTCCAGGCGGGCCAGCTTGCGGAGCATGTGGTACTCGTGGCGGGCCACATGCTCGGACGTTTCCTTGATGGCGATGACGGAGCCGCCCAGGTGCGCGAAACGCACAATGTGCCGCGAGATGCCGCGGGGGAGCGCTGCCAGGTTCTCGGCCGGCCAGTCCTCCAGGGCGATGTGCCAGGGTAGGTCCAGGAGTTCGGGCTCCGCGGACGCCGCCGTGATGTTCAGCGAGCTGGAAGCGGCAAGGACCTTGTCATCCTTGGCGCTCGCTGCCTCGAAGCGCGGCAGTTTGCCGACCTGCGCGTAGTCCGTGGGCTCGTCGTGCCACTGTGCACTGTTTTCGTCGGTCATGGATCAATTCTTTCGTACAGAGGGGCGGCTGGCCTAAACATCGGGCTCAAACGCCGACGGCGGCCCGTCCAGTCAGGAGGGCCGCCGTCGGTTAGACGTCGAAAGGCTCGATCATCGGTGGGGACTAGTCGCCCAGGCGCAGACCGGTCTTGGTGTCAAACAGGTGCACGTGGCCCGACTGCGGACGGACGTAGATGGTGTCGCCCTTCAGCGGGGGACGGCGGCCGTCGACGCGTGCCACGATGTCGTGGTCCTTGCCGTCCAGCGTCGTGTGGCCGTAGACGTAGGCGTCGGCACCGAGTTCTTCAACAACGTCGACCTCGACCTGGAGACCCTCACCGTGAGAGGCCTGCTCAAGGTCCTCGGGGCGGCTGCCCAGGGTGACGGTGCTGCCGTGGGCCTCTTCGAGAATGTTGCGCGGCACGGGGTAAACCGTTCCGCCGAACTGAACGCCGCCGTCGACCACGGGCAGTTCGAGCAGGTTCATGGCGGGGGAGCCGATGAAGCCGGCAACAAAGACGTTCTTGGGCTTGTCGTAGAGGTTGCGCGGGGTGTCAACCTGCATCAGCAGGCCGTCCTTCAGCACAGCCACGCGGTCACCCATGGTCATGGCCTCGACCTGGTCGTGGGTGACGTAAACGGTGGTGACGCCGAGGCGGCGGGTCAGGGATGCGATCTGCGTACGCGTCTGGACACGGAGCTTGGCGTCCAGGTTGGAAAGCGGCTCATCCATGAGGAACACCTGCGGGTTACGCACGATGGCGCGGCCCATGGCAACACGCTGGCGCTGGCCACCGGAGAGTGCCTTCGGCTTGCGGTCCAGGTACGGCTCGAGGTCAAGAAGCTTGGCGGCCTCACGGACACGCTCGGCGCGCTCTTCCTTGGAGACGCCGGCGATCTTCAGCGCAAAGCCCATGTTGTCTGCAACCGTCATGTGCGGGTACAGCGCGTAGTTCTGGAAAACCATCGCGATGTCGCGGTCCTTCGGCGGAACATCGGTGACATCGCGGTCGCCAATAAGAATCCGGCCGGCGTTGACGTCCTCAAGGCCTGCGAGCATGCGCAAGGAGGTGGACTTACCGCAACCGGAGGGTCCTACGAGGACCAGAAATTCGCCATCGGCGATTTCGATGTTGAGCTTGTCAACAGCGGGCTTCTCTGTGCCCGGGTACAGACGCGTAGCGTTATCAAAAGTAACTGTAGCCACAGTTATCAATCCCTTCACCGGCAGGTACGTGCCGGACGATCCGTTGTGAATGGTTCATGTAATTCAGTTATCCACGGCATTGCAGCCGTGTACTCCCCGGCCGAAGCCGAGGAGTATCACGTGACGCCGCACGGTTCCTGTGCGCCACATCACAACCAAGAGTATGTCAGACGATTGGCGTATTGGTGCAAATGTTACGGAGGTCACATGTGAGGTTGGACATGTCCCCGAGGTTCAGTCACTGCCGGGCTCTTCTTCGGCCACCACCAGGCTCCGTTCCTGCAGGAGCGCTTCGAGCAGTTCGGCCACGTGGGCCGGTGCTTCCACCCGGAACTCGGCCTGGGTGAAGTCCAGACCCACCTTGACGCCCACATCGCCGGATTCCAGGCGTGCCAGGGCGTCCTCGTCCGTGACGTCGTCGCCGGCGAAGAGGACCGCAGTGGCCCCGGTGATCTGGCGCAGGAACGTCAGGCCCTCGCCCTTGGAGGCGTTGACTACCGATGTTTCCAGGACGCGTTTCCCGTTCTTCAGGAAAACGCCCTTGCGGTCCTGGAGAACGGAACGGGCCGCAGCCACCGCGTCCTCGGCAACATCGTCCGTGGCCAGCCGGGTATGCAGGACGACGCCCGCGGGCTTATCTTCGAGGAGCGTGCCCGGTGCCTGCTCAACGATCTCCTCGAGGACGCCTCGGACTTCGGCCAGCAGCAGGCGCTGGGCCTCGTCCAGCGTCAGCTCCGCGGAGCCGGGGCCCAGCCACGCCTCGGCGCCATGGCTGCCGATCAGCAACGTGTCCACCGGGGGCGAGGCGACCGCGCGCAGGCTGGCGAGGGCCCTGCCTGAGAGGAGTGCCGTCGTCGTGCGTGGAAGGGCGGCGAGCCCGGCGAAAGCGGCGGCCGAGCGCGGAAGCGGGCGGGCGTCGTCGGCGCGGTCAACCAGCGGGGAAATGGTGCCGTCGAAATCCATGGCCACCAGCAGGTGTTCCGTCTGGGCGATGCGCCGGGCGGCCTGCCGGAGTTCAGGGGACAAGGTGAGCGGGCCCTTGGCGGGCCGGGCGTCAGGAGTCATCGCGCACAACTTTCTCGTTCAGGGCGGCCAGGAAGTCAGCTGACCAATGGTCGACGTCGTGTTCCAGGATCTGCTTGCGCATGGACCGCATGCGGCGCGCGGCGTCTTTGGGAGGCAAATCGACGGCCCGCATGATGGTGTCCTTGAGACCGTCGATATCGTGCGGGTTCATCAGGAGCGCCTGCTTGAGCTGGTCCGCGGCGCCGGCGAACTCGCTGAGGACCAGCGCGCCGTCGTTGTCCTTGCGGGCAGTGACGTATTCCTTGGCCACGAGGTTCATGCCGTCCCGCAGTGCAGTCACGAGCATGACGTCGGCGGCGAGGTACAGCGCCACCATCTCCTCCACGGGGTAGCTGTGGTGCAGGTAGCGGACCGCCGTGTTCTGGATGGTGTCGTAGGTGCCGTTGATGTGGCCGACCGTGCCTTCGATCTCCTCGCGCAGGAGGCGGTACTGCTCAACCCGTTCGCGGCTGGGGCTGGCAACCTGGATCAGCGTAGCGTCGCCGACCGTCAGCTTGCCTTCGTTCAGGAGTTCCTCGAACGCCTTGAGCCGGTGCCGGATGCCCTTGGTGTAATCGAGCCGGTCCACGCCAAGGAGGATGGTTTTGGGGTTGCCGAGATCCTGGCGGATCTGGCGTGCACGCTCGATGATCTCGGGGTTGTGGGCCAGCTCGTTGATCTGGGCTACGTCGATGGAAATGGGGAAGGCCTGGGCCCTGGCGATGTGCGTGATTTCGCCGTCCTTCCCCTTCACATGCACCTGCTGCTGCTTGACGCTGGCGCCGAGGAACCGGCGGGCGGAGCGCATGAAGTTGCCGGCGTCGCTGGGGCGCTGGAAGCCCACGAGGTCTGCACCCATCAGGCCGTCAATGATGGCATGCCGCCACGGCAGCTGGGCGAAGATTTCCGGCGGGGGGAAGGGGATGTGGTTGAAGAACCCGATCCGCAGGTCCGGCCGCGCTTGGCGCAGCAGCCGCGGCACCAGCTGCAGCTGGTAGTCCTGGACCCACACCGTGGCGCTCTGGCCGGCATGGCGTACGACGGCGTCGGCGAACCTTTGGTTGACCCTGCGGTAGGCGTCCCACCAGGTTCTGTGGAACTCCGGCGGGGCGATGACGTCGTGGTATAGGGGCCACAGGGTGGCGTTGGAGAAACCCTCGTAGTAGAGCTCAACGTCGTCGTTGCTCAGCTGGACGGGCACGAGGTCCATGCCGCCGTGGCTGAAAGGCTCGACGGTTTCGTCCGGGGCGCCGTGCCAACCCACCCACGCGCCGTCGGTCTTGGTCATCATGGGTGCGAGGGCAGTCACCAGGCCGCCGGGGGAGCGGCGCCAGCCGGAGCCGTCGTCGCCGCTCTCACCTGGCGCGCAGCGGTCAACGGGCAGCCTGTTGGAGACAACCATAAAATCGTACGTGGCGGCCGTGCTGTGGCTGCTCGCGGCGGCGCCGGTTGCAGGTACAGCTGTTGGCTTTTCTTGGACGGGTGTTTGCATTGCGGCCCCCTGGGGTTGCTTGTGCCTTTAAGCCACCTTAATAGGATGGAATCTTCGGGGCTATTCGTCCGTTGGTTATTCGGGCGGAATAGTTGAAAGCGCAAGCTCTCAGGTTTGTCCCCTAAAATGGTGGAGTCGCCACAGAGTGGTCCCCCTATGTCGATCGACCCAAGGAACACATGAGCCCCGCAAATGAAATACGTAAGTCCAAGGCTGAGCGAACCTCGGAGGCGCGCGAGAAGGCACGCCTGATCCGTGAGGCGCAGCTGACGAAGGACAAGCGCAACAAGCTGCTGATCGGCTGGGGCATTGTGGTGGCCGTGGTGGCCATCCTTGTGGTGGTGGGGCTGGTGCTGACCACAACGATGCGGCAGAACGCCCCGATCGCTGACCAGGGGCCGACGCCGGCCAACGGTAACGTCAACGGTGGCATCACCTTGCTGGCCAATACCGACGTCGCGAAGCTGGAAGCAGCCACCGTTGACGCAGCCTCCGTGGGGGAGCCCCCGAAAACCGCGCCGGCTGAAGTGGTTGCCCCCGGTGCCGAAGCTAAGGCCGGAAAGCCGGTCAAGGTGGTCCTGTACGTTGACTTCATCTGCCCGGTTTGCAAGAACTTCGAGGCACAGTACAACGAGCAGCTGACGACGCTGCGCAACGACGGCAAGATCACGGTGGAATACCGGGGGCTCGGGTTCCTGGACAACCGGTCCTCCACGAACTACTCCTCCCGTGCAGCCAACGCCGCCGCGTGTGTTGTGAATGAGTCTCCGGAGAAGTACGCGGAGTTTGTGGACTCGCTGTTCGCCAACCAGCCTGCCGAAGGTACCGCCGGTCTTTCTGACGACAAGCTCAAGACCATGGCCACGGACATCGGCGCCAAGAACATTGACACGTGCATCGACGAGAAGACCTACCGCCCGTACGTGAAGTTCACAACCAAGCAGGCCGCGGCGATCGGCGTCACCGGCACGCCCACGGTGTTTGTGGACGGCCAGCAGTGGGGCAAGGGTGCCAGCGCGCAGACCCCGTTCCCTGAGTTCCTGCAGGCAGCGATCACCGCGAAGGGCTAAGTCCTACCACCCAGAGGATCTGCTTCCGGATCGATTCCGGAAGCAGGTCCTTTGTGTTGGCTCCGGTTCGCCCTTGCCGGCGTTTTTACGAGCGGGCGGACTTGCGCTAACCTTATCTAGCGCCGTTGCGGCGCACGCCCCTCGGGGGCGCGCCTCCTTAGCTCAGTTGGCCAGAGCACCGCTCTTGTAAAGCGGGGGTCGTCGGTTCGAATCCGACAGGAGGCTCTAGTTGTGGCTTTGACCTGCGGTTTTAATCCGGAGCCCATGACGCGAACGCGCGGATTCCGTGCAGGATTTGGACGTTTTCCGTCGGTTCTAATGCGCCCGCGGGGCTTGGTAAATGGCCTGGCCTGCAGTCCTACCCCCGATGCCTCATGCGGACTGTCTTTAACCCGAGAGCTGAAAGGGAGGGCCGCCGGAGACAGGCTGGGAATCTGGCTCCAACCGCCCGGAGGTCTTTCCTGTTTCTCAAGCATCCCACTGGTACGCCACCGGAGACAGCGGCGCGGAGGCCGGGTCGACGTGGTCGGATACGCCGGGGTGTAGGGACCTCAGACCGGTTTCTTGCCGCGACGCAACCGCGCGCTCTCACCTAACTACCGCCCCCAAATCTCTGTTGAGTTGCTCTGCAGCAGCTCGGGTGGGAGGAATATCTGCTGGGAGGGGTGGCTTGTCGCTATTAGGCCGACGTCGGCTTGACTGCAGCCGGGCCTGTAGCCTGACGGCCTGACCGACGCGCGGGCATGAACAGCACACACCAGGAGGAGCGCCATGACTATCGGCACAGGAACAACAGCGGGCACGCAACGGACGGCTCTCGTAGTGGGAGCCACCGGCATCGCCGGGTCCGCCCTCGTCGACCGCCTGGCGGGCGAGGGGTGGGCCGTTCTTGCCCTGTCCCGCAGGCCCGGAGCGGAGCGCCCCGGGGTACGGTGGCTCTCCGCAGACCTGACCTCGGCGGCATCGTTGGTCAGTGTGCTCGGGCCGGAGAATCCCTCGCATGTTTTCTTCACGGCGTGGTCAAGGCGTGGCACCGAGGAGGAGAACATCACAGTCAATGCCGGCATGGTTCGCGATCTCCTCGCTGCACTTCGGGGCAAGGACGTAGCACATGTTGCGCTGATGACCGGTCTCAAGCACTACCTCGGACCCTTCGAGGCGTACGCAGCCGGAGAGATGGCCGACACGCCCTTCCATGAGGAGGAGCCGCGCCTGCCGGTGCGGAACTTTTACTACGCGCAAGAGGATGAACTCTGGGCCGCTGCGGCGGAGCAAGGGTTCACGTGGTCTGTGCACCGAGCGCACACGGTGATCGGGCACGCGGTGGGCAACGCCATGAACATGGGTCTCACTCTCGCCGCCCAGGCGACCCTTTGCCGGGAGAGCGGGGAGCCTTTCGTCTTTCCGGGATCCGAGACGCAATGGAACGGTCTGACCGACATGACGGAGGCCGGCCTGCTCGCCGAGCACATGCTCTGGGCATCCACCACACGGAAGGCCGCTAACGAGGCCTTCAACATCGTCAACGGCGACGTGTTCCGCTGGCGCTGGATGTGGCCGAAGCTCGCGGCCTACTTCGGCGTGGAGTGGGAGGGGTACGAGGGGGAGCCCCGTCCCCTCGAGCAGTCCATGTCAGGGCGGGAAGACCAGTGGAGGGAGCTTGCCGGGCGCCATCACCTCAGCGAACCGGAGTTGGATCGCGTGGCGTCCTGGTGGCACACGGACAGTGACCTTGGGCGCGGCATTGAGGTAGTGACAGACATGGGCAAGAGTCGGGATGCCGGGTTCACCGGCTACAGGCGGACGCTGGACGCCTTCATTGCGCTCTTCGACCGATACCGGGCCGACAACCTCATTCCCTGATCGTGACGCTTCCGAAGAGGCAAATCTCTTCTCCTGGCCGCGACCCAGGACGCGGGAACCACCAGAGGCCCGTGAGTTCTCTCAAAAAATTTTCGAAAAAATCCGCTCTGATCGGCGCCGAGCCCTTAGGATCAGGAAAGTGCCGGTAGGCACCACCTGACCGGCGGATTTCCAACCGCCTTGCCGATTGCGGGGACCGATCGCCATGCTCAGAACGTTGAAATCTATCGCGGCAGCGGTTGGCCTGGGTCTGGCTTTGGGACTGATGCCGGCCCAGGCCGCCCAGGCAGCGCCTGCCACAGGCCGGATTTCCCTCAGCCCGGCCACTGGTTTGGCAGGATCCGCCGTCACAGTCAGCGGAACGGGGTTCAAAGCCTCCACCGCGGGGACTGTGATTGCCGGTGCCACGACTTTTCCCTTCAAAACGGCGGCTTCGGGTGCTTTCAGTACTTCGATCACCATCCCTTCCGCAGCCAAGGGATCGTTGACCATCACGGCCAAGACCTCTTCCATCCAGGCCTCGTCCGTGTTCACTGTGACCGCACCGGTCCCGACGCTCCCTCCGGTCAGCACGGCCGCGCTTCGGTTCGGGGTCGCCACTGCCAGCGGCCCGCTGGCCAGCGGCGAACTGGATGAAGTGGCGCAGCTGTCCGGCGAAAGCCCGTCCACCATTCTCTTCTACAAGGACTTCCTCCAGGCGCCTCCCATCGCCGAGATGAACTCCGTCCGGGCACGAGGCGCCGTCCCGCTCATCACCTGGGAACCTTGGGCCTGGGGCGGTGGAACGGAACAGCCGGGCTACTCCCTGGACCGAATTGCCGCCGGCGACTTTGACGCCCACATCACGCAGTGGGGCCAGGCACTTACTGCCTGGGGCCAGCCGGTCCAGCTCAGATTCGCCCACGAGATGAACGGAAACTGGTACCCGTGGGCCGAAGGCGTAAACGGCAATCAGCCCGGTGACTACGTAAATGCCTGGCGCCATGTTCACGACATTGTTGCTGCCACCGGTGCCGGCAACGTGTCCTGGGTCTGGAGCCCGAATGTCCCCTACTACGGTTCCACCGATCTCGCAGGTCTCTTTCCCGGCGTCGGATATGTGGATGTTGTAGCCCTCGACGGGTACAACTGGGGCACTTCCGCCTCATGGAGCGGCTGGATATCGCCGCAGGATCTCTTCGCTCCGGGAATAGCCCAGCTGCGTGCCCTGGCACCAGGAGTTCCCATCCTGATCAGCGAGACAGCTTCCAGCGAAGCCGGAGGCAACAAGGCTGCCTGGAACACTGAGCTCGTGTCTTATCTGGCGGCCCAGCCCGATGTCGTGGGCTTCGTGTGGTTCCACCTCCAGAAAGAAACCGACTGGCGCATCAACAGCAGCGCCACCTCCGCCTCAGCGTTCAAGTCCGCATTGCAGGCGCGCCGGACTCCCTGACCCGGGACTCAGGGACGTGCCTTGTTGTCCCGGCGGACCAGCCCCAGCAGGGCCACACCTATGAGCATCACGCCCAGCGCGGTTAGCAGTGCAGACATGACGTCCAAGCCGGTGTGCGCCAGCCCGGTTGCGCCCAGAGCGGCTCCGGAAGCGGGAAGAGCGGTGTTCATTCCGTACATTGTTAGTTGATTTCCTCGGCTGTGTATTGCGCTTCCCAGCGGTCTATCCGCCGCCGGGTGATCTTTGCGGTCAGGACTGCGCACCAGGAGGCCAGGAACCAGCCGGACCGCAGCCACATGAACAATTCCTGCGGGAAGAACGTGGCTGCTATCAGGACGTCCTTCCAGTCGCGGTGCGGAATCCGAAGCGCCCGTTTGATGTCCAGCGCCACGAACAGGATTGGCACCAGCCACCAGAACAGGACGAAGTGAAACACTCCCAACGAGAGTGACAGGACAATTACTGCGATCCACAGCAGCTTCAGGAACACGCCCAGCAGACCCATGGCCTGCTGGCCCCAGTCACGCAGGGTCAGCCGGTTAATTCCAAGGTCCAGCAGGTCTTCGACGGTGCCGACCTGCCATTTCATCCGCTGGCCCCACAGTGCTTTGACTGTCTTCATCGAGTCGGTGTAGGCGCGGACGTCCGGGGATACCTGGCAGATAAAACCCAGTTCGCGGATGCGATAGGTCAGTTCGAAGTCCTCGACCTGCGAGGTGTAGACCCACGGCCCTTCCCGGTCGTCCCGGGCCGCGATCTGCCGGAGGACGGCGTTATTGATGGCGCAGCCGGTTCCTGCCAGAACGCTGGTACGGCCCCGTCTCAGGGCCGTATCGGTCCACGTGGCGAATTCAGCCTTCTGCAGCCGGCTCAGAAATCCGGGGTCCTGCATCGTGAACTTCGACGACGAGCCACCGATGAGCGCGCCCTTTTCGGCGCTGAACTCCCGGCACCAGGCTTCGACGGCGTTCGGGGGCAGGACCGTATCCGCGTCCAGGCAGATGACCACGTCGGCGTCGAATGCGTACTTTGCCCAGGCCCGGTTCAGGGCCTCGGATTTGCGGTGTTGCAATCGTGGAAGCTCCATCACGGACACGGGGTACTTCCGCGCTTCCCAGGCCGTTGAATCGGTGCAGCCGTTGGGGATGACCACGATGAGGTCCGCGGGACGGGACTGGAGCATCAGGCCATCGAGGGTTGCCCCGATCGAGCTGGCCTCGTTGTAAGCGGGCACCAGCACGACTACGCGCAGGCCAAGTGATGCGGGGGTAGCATCGGCCGCATCGGATGCGACGCGGGCTGCCCGCCGGGTGGGATCAATGATAGACGAGCGCGTCACGTCGGCCGGGGGCAGGGACAGTGCGGCATCCATGGCGGCCTCCTCGGGTGGATTTGCAGACTCCAGTGGCCCGCGAATCCATCCTGCAGGCGCCTTCTCAGATTTCGCCCCCGGATACCGTCAAGGTTGCATCAATACCTTCTGGCCGCTCCCTGGACAGTTCCAACACAAATGTCCAGTGCCATTCGGCGTAATCCGCGAAACCGTGCTTGTCGAGAAAAGTCTCTACCTCGTCTGTAGCGGGCGAAGCGACGAAATCTGTCTGGTTGGCCACACTGTTGCCCAAGTAGCGGCATAATGACCTAAACTGCTTCACTGAGGTGCCTGAAATGGTGCCGTGCAGCGACGAAAGTGAACATGCCATGGCTACCGATTACGACGCTCCACGCAAGACTGACGACGAGGCTTCTGCCGAGTCGCTGGAGGCCCTGCAGGCATCCCGCAGCGGCAGTGCCCAGACCGCTGTCATCGACGTCGAGGAGACCGACACCGCCGAAGGCATCGACCTTCCCGGAGCCGATCTCTCCGGCGAAGAGCTGACGGTCATTGTGGTTCCCGAACAGTCCGATGAGTTCACCTGCTCATCCTGCTTCCTGGTCCGGCACCGGTCCCAGATTGCACGCGAAAAGAACGGCCTGAAGTACTGCATCGAGTGCGAAGGCTGAACGGCCGACGGCGGCACTCCGGTGAGGTGCGCCGGCGTCGTTATTATGCATAACGGCAGGGTGCAGAAACGGTGTTAATAGCGTATCGATGGCCCCGTAAAGTGCTTTAGAATTACGCCCGCGTGACCGGAACCAAGGCCGATTAACGGTTCCGCGCCGAAGCGGCAACAACCCTTTTGAGTGGCCTTGGAGACTCCTACGCTTGAGCTACCTAATCACTCGAAGGGTGGCCCACAATGAAAAAGATTCATACGTGGCTGACAGTCATTTTGATGGCTGTCGGATTGGGTTTCCTGGCTCCGGGGCCCGCCTCGGCAACCACATCGTATTGCGGACTCGTATGGGGATCGCTGGCTGAATCAGACCCGGCCATGAGCACCGCATCCGTCACCAACGTCCGGACAGGGCAGCATTACTGCTTTGACCGGATGGTGGTTGATCTCAACGGCCCTGTTGCCGGCTACACGGTTCAGTACGTTCCGACCGTGGTCCAGGACGGTTCAGGTTTTGAAATCCCGATGCGGGGTGGCGCATTCCTCCAGGTAACTGTGAACGCACCGTCCTATGACAGCAATTACAACGTCACCTACAGCCCGGCGGCAAAGGCCGAACTGTCCGACGTATCGGGATACCAGACCTTCCGGCAGGTGGCCTACGCGGGCAGCTTCGAAGGCTACACCAGCATCGGACTGGGTGTCCGTGCCCGGCTCCCGTTCCGGGTCTTCACCCTGGACGGCCCCGGATCCGGATCGCGCATGGTGGTGGATGTAGCGCACTTCTGGTGACCCGCGGTTCGCTGCTGAACCGCAGTTGAGACAAGATCAGGAAACCAAAACGGCGCCCTGCTCCGGAGACTTTCCGGGCAGGGCGCCGTGCTGTGTGCTGTGGGTGGGGCAACTACTCCGGGACCACAAGTGCAGGAGTGTCCCGGCGGATGGTTTCGCCGCGGAAGAACCCCGGGCGGAGGCGTGCCATGATCACCATCAGCACAGCCCCGAGCGCTAGGATCCCGATGCCCAGGACAAACACCAGCCCAACCCCGAAGACCTCCGAACCGCTGCCGAACTCCGGCGCCCAGCTGTCCATGGCTGTCTGCAGGAAAACCACAAACAATCCGACGCCGCCCGCTACCGGGCAGAGCAGCCGCAGCATGAAGTTGCGGACGCTGCTGAACACGCTGTTCCGGAAGTACCAGGCGCAGGCGATGGCGGTCAGGCCGTAGTAGAAGCAGATCATCAGGCCGAGGGCCAGGATGGTGTCGTTCAGGACGTTTTCGCTGATCACATGCATCACCGCATAGAACCCAGCGGACAGGATGCCCGCCGCCACTGTTGCGAAGCCCGGCGTCGAGAAACGCTTGCTGATGTGGCTGAACGGCGCAGGCAGCGCACCGTAGTGGGCCATGGCCAGCAGGCTGCGCGACGGAGACGTGAACGTGGACTGCAGGGACGCAGCGGAACTGGACAGCACCGCGAGCGACATCAGGATGGCGAACGGCCCCATGATCGGCGAGGCCAGCGCCGTGAAGAGGTTCTCGTGGTTCTCAGCGTTGTTCAGGCCAATCCCGGTATCGCCGACGCCGGCGAACATCATGGTGGAAATGGTCACCAGCAGGTAGATCCCCAGGACAACGACGGCGGTGAGGGTGCCCGCCAGTCCAGCCGTCTTTTTGCCGTTGGCGGTTTCCTCATTCACCGTCAGGCAGACGTCCCAGCCCCAGTAGACAAAGATCGACAGCGAGATGCCGGCAGCGATCTGCCCGAACGTCTCGATCCTGGTGACGTCGAACCACTCCCAGCTGAACGGGATGGCCGTTTCCGACGTGGACCAGTTCGCGAACGCCATGCCCACGAAAAGCCCCAGGACCAGCAGCTGGAATCCGACGAGTCCGTACTGGACCAGCTTGGTGGTGTGCAGGCCGCGGTAGCTCACCCACACGGCGAGGGCCACGAACACGAAGCACGTCAGGACGTTCAACGGCTTATTGGCCGCGAGGTCCGCGAGTTCAGGCGCACCCGTCAGCTGCGACAGGAAGAGATAAAAGAAGTCGACGGCCACGCCCGCCAGGTTGGACAGGACGATGATGTTGGCGGCCAGCAGTCCCCAGCCGCCCATCCAGCCCACCCAGGGGCCAAACGCTTTGGTGACCCAGGTGAACGTGGTGCCGCTGTCCGGGGAATCGGCGTTGAGTTCCCGGTAGGCGAGTGACACCAGGATCATGGGGATGAACCCGATCAGGAAAATGACGGGCAGCTGGAGCCCCGCCTCATTAACCGTGGGGCCCAGGGCGCTGGTCAGCGTGTAGGCCGGTGCGATGGTGGAAATGCCAAGAACGACGACGGCGAGGAGGCCCAGCTGCCCGCCCTTCAGTCCTTTTGCGGTGATGCCGTGCGCCGAGCCGGCCGGGTCGGTCCCGGATGGCTGGCCTGCGGGGGTGTTCGTGCGGGTGGTTTGGGTCATTGTCCAGCGCTTTCTACGAAGCAGCAGGCTGCTGTTGGGTGATGCAGTGGATGCCGCCGCCGCGGGCGAAGAGCTCACGGGCGTCAATGCCGACCACACGCCGGCCGGGGTAGGCCTCCGCCAGGATCTGCAGCGCCTTGTCATCGTTGGGGTCCCCGAACGTACAGGCGATGACGCCGCCGTTGACCACGACGTGGTTGATGTAGCTGTAGTCGACAAAGCCTTCGTCATCCCAGAGCACTTCAGGGGCCGGGACTTCGATGATGGTCCACTCCCGTCCGGCCGCGTCCCTCGTGGTGCGCAGGTGCTCGATGATGTCGCGGCTTACCTGGAAGTCCGGGTGGCGGGGGTCCTGCTGGGAATGCACCAGCAGTGTGCCGGGGGAGGGGATGGCGGCCACGATGTCCACATGACCGCGCGTGCCGAACCGTTCCGAGTCGCGGGCCAGTCCGCGCGGGAGCCAGACCACCTGCGTGGCGCCGATGGTCCGGGCGAGCTCGGCTTCGACGTCGGCCCGGCTGAGTCCCGGGTTGCGGCCCGGATCCAGCTGCACGGTTTCGGTCACCAGCACGGTTCCCTGGCCGTCCACCTGGATGCCGCCGCCTTCGTTGACCAGCGCGGACACGATGTGCGTGGCCCCGGACCGGCCCGAGACTTCGCCGGCGATCAGCGCGTCTTTGTCCCAGCGCGCCCAGTTCTGGGCGCCCCAGCCGTTGAAGACCCAGTCGACGGCGCCGAGGCTCCCGTCCTGGTCCAGCACAAACGTGGGGCCGATGTCTCGCATCCACGCATCGTTGAGCGGGGCGGCAAGTACCTCGACGGCCGGGTGCAGATAGCGGGCGGCGATGCCGACGTCGTCGGGGTCCACCACCACGGTGACCGGCTCAAATTCGACGGCGGCGTTGGCCACCGCTGCCCAGGTGGACCGGGCTGCGTGGGCAGCTTCCTCCGTGTCACCCAGGGTGTAACCGCCGGTGGGAAAGGCCATCCACAGCCGCTCCTGCGGAGCGGTTTCGGCGGGCATGCGCCACGTGCTCATGCGGTCACCTGCTGACGGTTGATTGAGCCTGTCGAAATCCCTGGCTCTTCGCCGCCGAGCGGCTGGTCACGGCGTACGGGTTCCGTAAGCCGGCCGTAGGTATCGGGGCGGCGCGTGGACAGGAAGGGGAAGAGCGTCAGCCAGTCCCGCCGCTGGTCCAGGTCGAGGTCTGCCACCAGCACTGCGGAGGCGTCACGCGGGGCCTGCACGAGGACGCGGCCGTAGGGGTCGGAGATGAAGGAGGAGCCGTAGAAGTTCAGCGTTCCTTCACTGCCCCAGCGGTTGGGGGCGATCATAAAGAGCCCGTTGGCGATGCCGTTGCCCACAATGACCTGCTGCCACAGCGGCTGGGTGTCGAATTCCGGGTGGTCCGGCTCTGAGCCGATGGCGGTGGGGTAGACCAGGATCTCTGCGCCACCGAGGGAGTAGAGCCGGGCCACCTCCGGGAACCATTCGTCCCAGCAGGTGGGCATGCCCAGCCGGGCGCCGCCCAGTTGTGCCGGCGCGTGGACCTCGTAGGCATCCGCGGCCGCCGGCCCCTGGCGGAAGAACTTGTCTTCGTAGTAGCCGGCGGTGACCGGGATGTGGAGCTTGTGCGTGCGGGCGAGCAGTTCGCCCTCGGACGACACCAGGACGGCGGTGTTCAGCCCCAGGCCGTCGTCGCTGCCGTCCGGGTTCGGTGCCTGCTGGTACAGCGAGGCATGGACAGCCACGCCGTGGCGGCGGGCCGACTCGGCAGCAAACCGGAAGGTGGGTCCGGTGAGCAGGTCCTCAGCGATGTCCGACGGCCGGGGCCGCACCGCTCCAGGGCGCGTGGTGTCATTCTCCGGGCGCGTGTCCGCGGGGTAACGGGAGAGGGTGAGTTCGGGGAGGAATACCACCGTGGCACCGAGCCTGGCTGCGCGGCCGATTCCTTCATCGAGTTCCGCCTGCAGGACGGCAGCGTCTGCATGCCAGCGGTGCTGCACAACGCCCACCCGAAGGGCAGGGCGGACGGACGGCGTTGTCCGGGCCAGGGACGTGGGTGAGTCGAGGCAGGAAATTTCAATCATGTGCTTACTTCCAGTGAGACGACCGTCACTAAATGAATGACGTTCATTTAGTATGGAGGGTGGACGGCTTTCGCGCAATGGTTTAAATGAATTCCGTTCTTTTATCTCGCTCCGTGAGATTAGTAAGCTCACTGAGAAATTTGCTTCCGGCCTGCCGCGATCGATCCCGCGGCTGATAGCGTCGGGACTACTGGACCAATCGAGGAGGATTCATGAAAGCTTCACCGACGCTGACCAATAACCTGCAGGCCGTACTTGCGGACCTGATTGAGCTGCACATCCAGGGCAAGCAGGCCCACTGGAACATTGTGGGGAACAACTTCCGGGACCTTCACCTGCAGCTGGACGAAATCGTGGATGCCGCCCGGCAGTTCGCGGATGACATGGCCGAGCGGATGCGCGCCCTTCATGCCCTGCCGGACGGCCGCAGTGCCACCGTGGCCAAGTCCACCAGCCTCGCGCAGTTCCCCGAAGGCCTCATCAACACGAAGGACGCCATCGAGCGGATCGTTGCCGCGCTTGAGGCTGCCGTGGGCACCATGCGCAAGGTCCATGACGAAGTGGACGAAGAGGATCCCACCACCGCGGACCTGCTCCATGAATTCATCGCCAAGCTGGAACAGTACGCGTGGATGGTGAACGCCGAGACCATGAAGGCCTCCGCCAGCGTCACCGCCCCTGACGCCAAGTAGTCGCCGGCCCATAGTGAGGCCACAGGCGCCCGGCGCAGGAAGGACTTCCTGCGCCGGGCGTTTATTGTGCGCTCGCCGGCTTGCCGGAGACGGGCCCCTAGTCTGCCGTCGGAACTTTCCGGAGTACGACGGCGGCAAGGACTGACGCGCTCGCCATCAGTACCAGCGCAATTGCCGCAGTGGTGTGGACGCCCGAATCAAACGCCAGGCGTGCTGCGCCGCGGAGCGCTTCCGCCAGTGGAGCAGGCAGGCCGGCGGCCAGTTCCACGGCGCCCGCCAGAGTTTCACCCGCGAGGTGTACTGCAGTGCCCGACGCCATTTCCTCCACCCCGGCCGGAAGTCGGAGATTGTGCTGGTAGGAAGCGGTCAGGATGGAGCCCAGCATCGCCGTCCCCAGCAGGGACCCCACCTCATAGCCCGTTTCGGAGATGGCGGCCGCCGCTCCTGACTTCTCCGCTGGAACGGAGCCCAGGATGAGGTCATTGGAAATGGTTTCCGCTGTGCCCACGCCCAGGGCAAGGATCAGCAGCGCGGCCAGCAGGAGGGCCGGGCCGGAGCCGTGGTCACCGAAGACCACGATTCCGTACCCGGTGGCGCTCAGGGCCAGGCCACCCGCCACCACAAAGCCCGGACGCACCTTCCGGACCAGCGGCACCACTGCCAGCCCAGCCAGCACTGTTGCCACCAGGGCCGGGATCATGGCAATTCCGGCGGCCGACGGCGTCATTCCGTCCAGGAGCTGCAGGTGCTGGGCGAGGAACAGGATGAAGCCGTTGAAGGAGAACAGGGCCAGCACGTTTGCCGTGATGGCAGTGCTGAAGACCCGGTTGCCGAACAGTGATATGTCCAGCAGGGGGCTGGCCAGCCGCTGCTGGCGGCGTACAAAGACGACGCCCATGGCCAGGCCAAAGGCAACAAGACCCACAGGAGCGGCCCCGAAACCATCGGTCGCCAGCTCCTTGATGCCATACACAACGGGCACCATTACCAGCAGGGACAGGACGATGCTGGGCACGTCCACCCGCCCGGGGCGCGGATCTTTTGATTCCGGGATGAAGGCAGGGCCGAACGCCAGCAGGGGCAGCATGATGGGCACGGCGACCAGCAGGATCGCGCCCCACCAGAACTGCTCCACCAGCCACCCGCCGAAGATGGGACCCAGGGCGGCGCCGCCGGAGAAGCCGGCAGCCCAAATGGCCACGGCCAGCCGACGCCGGTTTGGGTCCGGAAAAATGTTGCGGATCAGCGACAGGGTGGAGGGCATCAGCATGGCGCCGAAGAACCCCAGCATTGCCCGGCCCGCTATCAGCCACTCTGCGCTGGGGGCAAAGGCTGTTGCTGCTGAGACCGCGGCGAAGCCAACGCTGCCGGTCAGCAGCAGCCGTCGGCGCCCGATCCGGTCACCCAGGCTGCCCATGGCAACCAGCAAGCCGGCAAGCACCAGGGGATAGGCGTCCACAATCCACAGCAGCTGGACTCCGGTGGTTTCCAGGCTGCTCGCGATGGCCGGAAGTGCAAACGTCAACGCAGTGTTGTCCACCGCAACCAGGAGCACCGGAAACATCAGCAGGGCCAGCGCGAGCCAGTCGCGCCAGGGCGCCTTGACGGGCCCTGACGGCCTGAGGTCGGCTGCCATGGTGGATGTGCTTCGGGTGTTCTGGTTGGACTGTGTGGACAACGTCATATCAATAACTATACCGTCCAGACGGTATAGTTAAGAAACGGGGCCCGGAGCGTGCATGATTGAAGCCATGGCCAGAAATCCCGTCGCACGCGATGCAGTCCTCGACGCTTTTGAAGAACTCCTGATCGATGTGGGGGAGCGGGCTGCCACTTTGGACGCGGTGGCCAGGCGGGCCGGCGTATCCAAGGGCGGGTTGCTCTACCACTTCCCCAACAAGGAAGCGCTGATCGCTGCGGTGCTGGAGCGGCTGGACCGACTGGCCGTCGAGGACCTCGCGCTGATGGCCGCAGCAGCCGAAGGTGCGGCGGCCTACTTCATCCGTTCCTCGCTCTGGTCCGACTCGCCTATGGACCGCTCCTTCGTGGCCGCCACCCGGCTGGCTGAAGTGGCCCATGAAGAGGCCCGGCGCCGCTTTGCCGCCATCCAGCAGCAATGGTTGGACCTGATCGCGGCCGACGTCGGCACGGCCGTGGCGAAAGCCGTGCTGTACATGGGGGACGGGCTGTATTTCAACGCCATGTGGGAAAGCGGTACCACCGGGGACAGCCGGGGCAGGCATGGAGACATTGAGGAGCTCCTCGCTGCCGTGGAGCGGCTTCGCGGCTGATTCTGCTCAATCATTCGGCCAGCCTTCTGGTGCAGCCCGCGTCCATCCGGGCGCGCTGGAGCTCCACACCGGAATGATTGAGCAGAATCCGCCGACCTCATTTGCCCGGTGGCCCGGGGCGTAGGAGAATTGGACCGCGTGGCGACCATCTGCGGCCGCCACAAAATCTGAATATGCCTTTGATCTGCGGCGGGAGAGTTCTGTTAGTAGGTACAACAGGCGCCGTAGGAGCAAATCCTCCCCAGGAATCTCTCAGGCCCACGTACCGCCGCGGCCAGGCAACTCTGGAAAGTGGCAGGCCGTCCGCCTGAAGCGTCCCGGATCACTCCGGAATGTCAGGACCGCTGTGCCCACCGACGGTGCAAGCGCAGCCTAGCGGAAGCAGGCTGCGCGGAAACTCTCAGGTCCCAGACAGAGTGGGGAGGAACCCGAGTCGATGTGGCGCACCCTGCGCCGCCTTAGTAATGGAGTTCCTTGTGAGTGTTAATTCGGCCTCGGCCACTTTCGTTGACCGGCATATTGGCGCCCGCCGCCAGGCCGATATCGACTCCATGCTCAAGGCCGTCGGCTACGGCACTGTGGACGCGCTGGTGGATACGGCCGTTCCCAACGGCATCCGGCAGGATGTGGCACTCCGCCTTAAGGACGCCCTCAGCGAGGTTGAGGTCCTTGCGGAGCTGCGGAAGCTCGCGGCGAAGAACAAGACGGCTGTCCAGATGATCGGCCAGGGTTACTACGACACCGTGACGCCCGCGGTCATCCGCCGGAACATCCTCGAGGCCCCGGCCTGGTACACCGCGTACACGCCGTACCAGCCGGAGATTTCGCAGGGCCGGCTTGAGGCTTTGCTGAACTTCCAGACCATGGTCCAGGACCTGGTGGGCCTGCCGATCGCGAACGCGTCGCTGCTGGATGAAGCCACCGCCGTGGCCGAGGCTGTGCTGATGATGCGCCGGGCGAACAAGAACAAGGAGGCCCGGGACGGCAAGACGGTCCTGGATGCCGATTGCCTGCCGCAGACCATCGCGATTGTGAAGGGCCGCGCCGAAGCCCTGGGCTTTGAGGTGGAGGTCGCTGACCTGTCCAAGGGCCTGCCCGACGGCGTTATCAACGGGATTGTGCTGCAGCAGCCGGGCGTCTCGGGCCGGGTCTTCAACCACGCCGACGTGATCGACGCTGCCAAGGAGCGCGGCGCGCTCGTCACGGTCGCTGCCGACCTGTTGGCGCTGACGCTGATCACGCCTCCGGGGGAGCAGGGCGCGGACATCGCCGTCGGCTCGACCCAGCGTTTTGGTGTGCCGTTGTTCTTCGGCGGACCGCACGCGGCCTACATGGCGGTGGCGAAGGGCCTGGAGCGGTCCATGCCGGGCCGCCTCGTCGGAGTCTCCAAGGACGACGCCGGGACCCTCGCGTACCGCCTGGCGCTGCAGACCCGGGAGCAGCACATCCGCCGCGAGAAGGCCACGTCCAACATCTGCACCGCGCAGGCACTGCTGGCCATCGTCTCCTCGTTCTACGCCGTGTACCACGGCCCCGACGGCCTGAAGGCAATCGCCGAGACCACCCACAGCCACGCTGCAACCATCGCCGCATCGCTCAAGGCGGCCGGCCTGGACGTTCTGCACACAAGCTTCTTCGATACCGTCACGGTTTCCGTGCCCGGCAAGGCTGCGGCCATTGTTGCCGCAGCGGAAGCCCAGGGCATCAACCTGCGCCACATCGACGGCGACACCATCGGCGTTTCCGCCGATGAAACCACAACCCCGGCCATCGTCGCCGGCGTGCTGGACGTCTTTGGTGCCGCCGCGGTGGACGCGGCCGCCGGCACTGACACGGAGTTCGCGCTGGATGCCGCCGTCGAACGTTCCTCCGGTTACCTGCAGCACCCGGTGTTCAACACGCACCGTTCCGAGACCCAGCTGCTGCGCTACATCCGCAGGCTGAGTGACCGGGACCTGGCGCTGGACCGCACGATGATCCCGCTGGGTTCCTGCACGATGAAGCTGAACGCCACGGCAGAGATGGAAGCCATTTCCTGGCCGGAGTTCGCCTCGATCCACCCGTTCGCCCCGGATTCCCAGACCGTGGGCTGGCGCGAACTCATCACCGATCTCGAAGACCAGCTGACCGAGATCACGGGCTACGACCAGGTGTCCCTGCAGCCGAATGCCGGGTCCCAGGGCGAGCTCGCGGGCCTGCTGGCCATCCGCGGCTACCACCTGTCCCGCGGCGATGCCCAGCGCACGGTCTGCCTGATTCCGGCTTCGGCGCACGGCACTAACGCAGCCTCCGCTGTCCTGGCGGGCATGAGGGTCGTTGTGGTTGCCACCGCCGCGGACGGCAGCATCGACCACGCTGACCTGAATGCCAAGATCGAGGCGAACAAGGACGCCCTTTCGGCGATCATGATCACCTACCCGTCCACGCACGGTGTCTACGACGCCGATGTCCGTGAGGTGTGCGATTCGGTGCACGCTGCCGGCGGCCAGGTTTATGTGGACGGCGCCAACCTGAACGCGCTTGTTGGCCTGGCGCAGCCGGGCAAGTTCGGCGGCGACGTCTCGCACCTGAACCTGCACAAGACGTTCTGCATCCCGCATGGCGGCGGCGGACCCGGCGTGGGCCCGGTCGCGGCGAAGGCCCACCTGGCGCCGTTTATGCCGGGTAACGCAGCCACGTGGACCGAAGGCAATGACGTCCCGATCTCTGCCTCACGGTTCGGTTCTGCCGGTGTCCTGCCCATCTCCTGGGCGTATGTGAAGCTGATGGGTGGCGAGGGCCTGACCGAGGCCACGAAGTCGGCGCTGCTGGCGGCGAACTATGTTGCGGCCCGCCTGAATGAGTACTTCCCGGTTCTCTACACCGGCGAGGGTGGGCTGGTGGCGCACGAGTGCATCCTGGACCTCCGCGGGCTGACGGCGAAGACCGGCGTCACCGCGGAGGACGTGGCCAAGCGCCTCATCGACTACGGTTTCCACGCCCCCACCCTCGCGTTCCCGGTGGCGGGCACGCTGATGGTGGAGCCCACCGAGTCCGAGGACCTTGTGGAGATCGACCGGTTCATCGACGCGATGATCACCATCCGCAAGGAAATCGACCAGGTGGCCAACGGCGACTTCACTGTCGAGAACAGCCCGCTGCGCCACGCACCCCACACCGCGTCCGCCGTCGTATCTTCCGGCTGGGCCCGCGAGTACCCGCGTGAGCAGGCCGCCTTCCCGGTCCACCACCTCAAGCAGGACAAGTACTTCCCGCCCGTCGGCCGCATCGACGGCGCAGCCGGGGACCGCAACCTGATCTGCTCCTGCCCGCCGCTGTCTGAGTTCGAAGACTAGAGTCCGGGCCCGGCAGACCGGAGTTTTCACGCGTGCTGCGCCCCACCGGCTCCCTAGCCTCGCAAGCTCGGCGAGGGAACCCTGCCGGTGTGGGCCCAGAGCAGGCAGAGGATGCCGGGGACCTGCCGCCCCAACCGGAGGCTTTAGACTTGTGGCTACGCAACCCCTGAGATTGGACACGGCCCCCTTGCGAGAATTCACCGCCCGCTTTGCCACAGCGGAGGAAATTGAGAACTGGGACAAGCACGTCACGGCCAACCCGAACGGCGGCAACATGTTGCAGTCCGCTGCCTACGCGTCCGTGAAGAACGGCAGCGGCTGGACCGCCCGTTTCCTGGTCCTGGAGTCTGCCGGGACTGCCAGCTACAACCTGGTGCTGGAGAAGAAATTCCCGGTGCTGGGCCGCCTGTGGTACCTGATCAAAGGTCCTGACCTGGGTGCCGTCGAGGACCTGAAGCCGGTCTTGGACGCGTGCGCTGCATTCGCCCGGAGCCGGAAGCTCAATGTCTTCGCCATCAAGATTGAACCGGACATCGTGTCCACCCCGGAAGCCCGGGCACAGTTCGCCGCCGCCGGCCTGGTGAAGGCCGCGAACATCCAGTCCAATGACTCCACGGCGCTCCTGGACATCGCGGCACCGGAGAACGAGGTGTTCCGGTCCATCTCCTCCCGCGCCCGCAACGCGATCCGCCGGGCAGAACGCGAAGGCTGCGCCGTGGTGCAGCAGGAGCCAGGCCCGGAAACGTACCGGGCGCTGTATGACCTGATGGCCGACACGGTGAACGCCAAGGGTTCCATGCCGTTGCGCAGCCTCGAGTACTACACTCAGTTCTGGGACGAATTCTGCACGCGCGGCCAGGGCAGCTTCTTCTTCGTTTACGAAGACGGCAAACCCAGTGTGGGCGCCTTTGTGATCAACTACGGATCCAAGGCAACCTACAAGGACGGCGGCTCCACGCAGAACAGGAAGCAGTACGGCGACTCGCACCTGGTCCAGTGGCAGGCCATGCGGAGAATGCAGGAACTCGGCTGCACCGAGTACGACTTCTGCGGCACGCCGCCCTCCGGCCTGATCAAGGACAAGACCCACCACCTGTACGGCATGGGCATGTTCAAAACGAGCTTCACCAAGACGGTGACGGACTTCGTCGGCTGCTACGACTACGTGCTGTCGCCCGTCAGGCACACCCTGTGGGTCAAGGGCGCGGAACGGGTCTTCCGCCGGCTTGAAACCGCACGCACCGGCCAGCAGTTCTACTGACCGCCCACCAGCCACTCTCACCATCCACACCACGAAGGCCAGCGCCTGCCCCAGTCGGCAGCCCAGCCATAGATGAGGTTATTTCCGTGAATCCAACCAAGGCCGGAGCCGGACTCGAGCTCAGCGTCCTCAGCGATGCCGAGTTTGAGTCCTTCTCCCTCAAGCATCCGCAAAACAACTTCATCCAGTCCGCTGACTTCACCCGTTTCCAGCGTGCCCGCGGTCAGTCAGTGGAACTGTTCGGTGTAAGGCGCGACGGCGACCTGGTCGCTGCCGGGAAACTGAACTTCACCACCAACCGCTGGGGCTACAAGGTGTGCGAGTGCGCCAAGGGCCCCCTCCTGGACTACACAGACTCCGCACTGGTGCGTGACGTCGTCGGACTCCTTAAGGAACGCGCCGCGGAACGCAAGGCTGCCGAACTCCGGATTTCCCCGAACCTGACGTACATCGCCCGCGATGCCGACGGCGCCGAACACCCCGAGATCGTGGACAACAGGCCGCTCGTGGCGGAACTGGCGGGCCTGGGTCTTGAACACCAAGGCTCGGACATGAACTTCACCAACGTGAACTGGATGTTCATCAAGCAGCTCGACGGCATCACGGACGCCGAGGAGCTCATCATGGGCACCAGCTACCGGACACGGAAGGCCATCCGGAAGGCTGAAAAGAACGGCGTGTTCCTGGAGCAGGCCACCCTTGAGACCCTCGACGAGTTCTACTATGCGCTGAGCACGGCGGGGGACGAGAGGGGCTTCTTCTACCGGGAACGCGAATACTACGACCAGCTCCTGCGGACCACCTCGGCCGAGTTCACCAAACTCATGATGGCCAAGATCGACATCCCCGCGTACCGGAAGTCCATCACCGAACGGCTGGAAGCGGAATCCGCGTCCGCAGCCGAACTCCGCCGTGAAGTGGAAGAGACCGGCAGCAAAAAGAAGGCCAACCGCCTCAAAGTGGTCCAGGACCTCGTGGACAGCTACGAGCGCAGCCTCAAGGACATCGAGCGGTTCCCGGACTCGGTGGGAGTGGCAACAGTAGCCGCCATTCACTTCGTCTGCTTCGGCGACGAGGTGGTCTGCGTCATCGGCGGCACCAAGCAGGACTACATCTACTTCAACGGCGCCACCTCGCTGTACTGGGGGATGCTGCTGCACGCGCTGGACAAGGGCTACTCGCGCTACAACTTCTACGGCACCTTCGGCATCCAGGGACAGGACGAAGAAGGCCACGGCGGCTACGAGTTCAAGAAGGGCTTCGGCGGCGACGTGGTCCAGCTGCTGGGTGACTTCGTGATGCCGGTGCGGCCGGTAGCCTTCCAGGCCAACCGCCTGTTCCGAGCGGCCATCGCGGCGGCGCGCACCCTGCTGGGCAAACTGCCACTGAAGCGCCAGGCCTAACACCAAACCACGAACTGCCAGAAAGGGAGGAGCACCAAGGTGAACGATCGACCTGAAAACCCAAGGCGCAGGCCTCCCACCGACGGTCTGCCCAAAACAGAGCCTCTCACCCCCTCCCAAATCCACCAGGATGCGGCGGCGAAGAGGATGCTGCGGCGCCTGGTGCGGGGGGAGAACCCGCCGACGGCGCCACTGAGCATTGTGGACAGGCTCGCCGGAAGCCCCTACGCCAACCCCATGATCCAGGTGGGAGGCGTGGACACGTCCGCACGCAAGACCCTGGACTTTTCCCTGCACCTGGCCGAGACCATGTTCCGGTACGGGGCAGGAGCCCTGGAAGTGGAGACGAGCATTATTGCCGTCACCGCGGCGCTGGGGCTGAAAAACATCGAAGTGGACATCACCAACCAGTCGGTGGCCATCAACTATGCGCCCAAGGACCAGACGCCCATCTCGCTGCTTCGGGTTGTGCGGTCCTGGACCAACAACTATGCCGGGCTGGCCAAAGTACACCGGCTGGTGACGGACATCGTGGCCGGGGGAGTGGGGCGCGATGAAGCCATCCGCCGGCTGGACGAGGCCATCACCAGCCCCAAACCGTTCCCGCGCTGGATGGTCACCATAGCGTTCGGCGTGTTCGCCGCAGTCTTTGTGGGTGTGCTCGGCGGCGGGCCGGTGTCCTCGGGCATTGCCTTCGTGGCCAACATCGGTGTCAGCCTGCTCGCCCGCCAGCTGGGCCGGTGGCGGGTTCCGGACTTCTTTACGACGGCGGCATGCTCCTTCGGCGTTACACTCACCGCGCTGCTGTTGTGGCGCTTTGAACTCACCAACGCCCCGGCGATTGTGGTGGTGGGCGGCATCCTCCTGCTGCTGCCCACCGGGCGCCTGGTCTCCTCGGTCCAGGATGCCATCAACGGGTTCCCCGTGACCGCAGCGGGCCGGTTTCTGTCCACCTTGCTGACCTTTGGTGCGATTGTGGCCGGGATCGCGGTGGCCTTTGTGGTGGGCGCGATGACCGGAATGCAGCCCATTAGCGTTACCCAGACATTCCCGCCAGCCTACGACCTCTGGGTCCTGGTGATCTTTATTGCCGTCGCCGTGATGGCCATCGGCGTGACGGAGCAGACCTCCTGGGAGCTGCTGCTGCCTACCGCGGGCGTGGGCGTCGTGGGCTACCTTGTGCTGCTGGGTGCCGCGTCCCTCGGCGTCGGTGACCGGTTCTCCCCGGCGCTCGCCGCCGTTGTGATTGGCCTGCTGGCGCGGGTGGTGGCGTTGAAGATGGGCGCACCGCAGCTGGTGGTGGCCGTCCCGGCGGCCCTGATCCTGCTGCCCGGGCTGACCATTTTCCGCTCGATGTATGTGCTGACCATCGAGGAATCCGAAATCCTCCTCGGCGCTGGCGGCATGCTCAACGCCGGCGCGATCGTCCTGGGCACAGCGGCCGGCATTGTCCTCGGCGACACCCTGGCCCGGCCGTTGACGGGCAGCCTGGCCAGCAACGAACGGCGACGCGCCCGGCGCCGCTAGGTACAGCTCAGATCTTCCCTGCTTAGATCTTCCCCACGGGCAGTTTCTTCTCCGCCTGGAAGTCGTCCTCCACCCGGCCCTGGGCCCAGTAGCCGGACAGCGAAACCTGGCTCCGTTCCAGGCCGCGCTGGACGAAAAACACGTCCCGCAGGCTCTTCATGTAGCCGCGCTCGCCATGGGCAAAAACGTCAACGCGGCCAGTGGGCCATTCGGCGTCGGCCACCGCTGAGACGAGGAGGTCCCCGGCGCCTGCCGGCGCGCCGTGGCGGCGCAGCCAGGTCACCTTAACGCCCGCCGGGGACGCGAGGGGCTGGATGTCGGCGTCGCTGTCCACCTCGATATACGCCAGGCCGGTCGCTTCCGCCGGCAGCGATTCGATGGCGGCGGCGATCGCAGGAAGTGCGGCTTCATCGCCGGCAAAGAGGTACCAGTCAGCGTCAGGCGCCGGGTTGTAGGCGCCGCCCGGGCCGGTGAAGGTGAAGGTGTCCCCGGGCTTGGCGGCAGCCGCCCAAGGGCCGGCCAGCCCTTCGTCGCCGTGGATCACAAAGTCGATGGCGAGTTCCTGGGCCTCGGTGTCCACCCAGCGGACCGTGTAGGTGCGGGTGAAGGGCCACTGCTCGCGGGGCATGGTTTCGCGGATGGTCCACAGGTCCAGGGGCTGGGCATAGTCAACGCCGGGCTGCGGGAAGACGATTTTGATGTAGCGGTCCACGAAGGTGTTGTTCACGTAGGCGGCAAAACCTTCGCCGCCGGCCACGATCCTGACCATGTATGGCGAGAGTTCTTCCCGTCGGATGACCGTGAGATCGATCTGCGGACGTGTTTTTTTCGTGGCGTTGGTGGCGGCCGGAAGAGTGCTCATAAGGCAAGCCTAAGCTAAGGGACCGGAGGGAGTTCCCAGGTTACGCCAGGGCATCCCTGGTCCTGCAGCAGTTGGTTGATGGTGCTGAAGGGCCGGGAGCCGAAGAATCCGCGCGACGCCGACAGCGGGCTGGGGTGGGCGCTGGACACGACCGCCGCGCCGGGCAGGAGGGGCCGGACGCTCTCCGCGTCCTTGCCCCACAGCACCGCCACCAGCGGCGACGGCCCGCCGTCGGAAGTGCGCCGGCTGGCCACCGCGGTGACTGCCGCCGTCGTGATGGCCTCCCAGCCTTTGCCCCGGTGGGAGCCGGCTGCCCCGGCGCGGACGCTCATGACCCGGTTAAGCAGCAGGACCCCTTGGCTTGCCCAGGCGGACAGGTCGCCGTGGACGCGCGCCGGAAGGCCGAGGTCAGACTCCAGCTCACGGTAGATATTCGCGAGGCTCCGCGGGATGGGGCGGGTCCGCCCGTCAACGGCAAAGGACAGGCCGATCGCGTGGCCCGGCGTGGGGTAGGGGTCTTGGCCCACTACCAGGACCTTCACGCCAGCCAGCGGCTGCCGGAAGGCGCGCAGAACGTTCGACGGCGCCGGCAGCACGCGGTGGCCCGCGGCAACTTCGGCAGCCAGGAAGCCCAGGACGCCGCGCAGCTCACTCTCTACGGGGCCCAGCGCCTCCGCCCAGTCGGCAGCCATCAGCTCACTGAGCGGCAAGGCGGCCATCTCGGCAAAGCCAACGGCCTCCGCCGGGTCCGCCGTCAGTTCGAACAGCGCGTCAGATTCAAACACGCTCCCATTCTCGCAGGGTTGCCTGATGCTGCGGTCGGGGCGCAAATGACAACCGTGTTATTCACGCCGTAGCATGGGGAGGAGATTTAGTAACTTGACCGGTGATTCAGCGAGACCAGCGAAGGGGTGTGCCGTGGCGGAACCTGCTCGGGAATATATGCCGGAGCCGGAGGAGCGCGGTTCTTTGCTGGCTGACTTTACCCTCCGTGACTCCCCGTTGAGCGAGCGCGACCAGCAAATGCTGGCACTCGAGCGGCAGTGGTGGAAGTACGCCGGGGCCAAGGAACAGGCCATCAGGGAGCTGTTCGATCTGTCCGCAACGCACTACTACCAGCTGCTCAACGCCCTCATCGACACCGAGGCTGCACTGGCCCACGACCCCATGTTGGTCAAGAGATTGCGTAGACTACGTACGTCGCGTCACCGGGCACGCACTGCACGACGCCTGGGTTCCGACGCCTGACCACGCTCGTGCTGAGCAATCAGCAGCAATCAACAAGGACGTCTCCCCACCATGACCAAATACGCTCGGGATGAATTCGACAAGGTTCCGGAGTCCGCCTCGCGGCAAGGCGTCCACCGTGCGGCCTCGGCGCCTGCCCGCCGCAAGCTGTGGCCCATCCTCGCGGTGGGGATTGTGGCATTGGCCATTGGAGTGGTGTCCTTCCTGATCCTTCCCAAGCTCGGGTTCACCCAGGCCGGCAGTGAAGCCTCCACCAGCCTGGAATCAACCGCGGCCCCCGAGGCAAGCGCGGCACCGTCGGCCACCGCTGAAGCCTCCACGGACCCGGAGCCCTCTAATAGCCCTGACGCCGAGCCCAGCGCTTCGCCCAGTAACATTCCCTCCGCGGTTGTGCTGGACAAGACCCAGGGCGTGGCCATCTACAACGCCTCCGGTAAGGCCGGGCTCGCCGGACGCATCAGCTCTATGGTCCAGGCCGATGGCTGGACGCTGGGCCAGGTGGGGAACTGGGGCGGCGCTCCGCAGCAAACATCCGCGATCTTCTACTCGGGCCCGGCGCAGAAAGCCAACGCCGAAGCAGTCTCCGAACTCCTGAACATCCCTACTCTGGTGGAGAGCCAGGACTTCCAGGTGCCGTTGGTTGTTGTCCTGGGGCCGGGCTACCAGTAGCGTCTCGCGGTCACGCCTGAGTAACTTTTGGGCCCCGGAGCGGCCGTGTGGTTCGGCCCGCCGGATGGCTTGTCGCTAGAGTGATTTCAGGCTTCGGTCCGTAACAAGCGGCACACTTCCGACAGGGACCGACGGCACGACGGAAAAGAGTGGACATCATGGCATTGGGAACGGTTAAGTGGTTCAACGCCGAAAAGGGCTACGGCTTTATTACGGTGGACGGCTCCGGGGACGATGTCTTTGTGCACTGGTCGGCCATTGAGGGCGAAGGTTACCGGGCCCTGGATGAGGGCCAGCGCGTGGAGCTTGAAGTCGGTGAAGGCGAGAAGGGCCCGCAGGCAGAAAACGTCCGGCCCACGCAGTGATCTCCCGCAGCTTGCGTTCAACAATCGTCCGCACAGCCACAGGGGCGGCCGTCCTGCTGGCCCTGGCCGGCTGTGCCGGGGCAGGCGGCAACGCCCGCGTTGAATCCGCTGAAGCGTCCGGTGACGGCACGCTGCGGATCGGGCTGATCCAGGACAGCGCAGGGGGGCAGGCCTTCCTCAACGACTCGCAGCTCGCTGCGGCCCAACTGGCCATCAAGGAAATCAATGCGGCCGGCGGTCACAAGGGCAGGCTTGTTGACCTGGTGGTAGGCGCCGGTGAAGGCGCCGATGCCCAGGCCAGGAATCTGGCCTCAGCCAAGGTTGATGCAGTGATCGGTCCCACGGATTCGAGTCACGCCGCTGCCGCCATCGACGTCCTCTCGGCTGCGCGGGTCCCGCTCGTCTCGCCGGCCAACTCCGCTGCCGGCCTGTCCCGCTTCAAGAGCGGCGGCTACTACTTCAGGACGGCGGCCGCGGACGTTGCACAGGCCTCGGTGCTGGTGAAACTGGCCAAGGACGGCGGCGCCAAGGGCCTTGCCGTGGTCTACCAGGACTCTAGCTACGGAAAGGACGTTTCGGTCGCGGTGACCGGCGCCGCCAAGAACGCCGGCCTGGAGACTGTCTCCACCACCGCCTTCAAGCCCGGCGACGCCGGGAACGCGGCAGCTGCTGCCAAGGCTGCCACGCCTGACGCCGTGGTGCTCATCGCCAGGGGCGATGCCCAGGGCGCCATCGCCGAGCTCAATAACGCTGGGATCTCGGGCAAGAGCATCATCCTGAGCGACGGCGCCTTCGCCCAATACGGTTCGGGGGTGGGATCCAAGGCCCTCGACGGCGCCCGTGCAGTGGTGCCAGGCCTGCTGCCGTCCGCGGACTTCCAAGCACGGCTTGTTTCGGTCAACCCTGCATTGAAAGACCTTTCGTTCGCCGCCGAGACCTACGACGCCGTGAACCTCGCGGCCCTGGCGGCAGCGAAGGCTGACGACGATGCCGGCCGCTCCATCGCCGCCAACCTGATCGCCGTGTCCGGCGGGACAGTTGGCGGGCAGCCCGCCGCGAAGGCCTCTGGCCCGGCCACCAAGCCGTGCCTGTCCTACACCGAGTGCCTCGCTGTCCTGAAGACCGGGGCAGGCATTAATTACGACGGCGAATCGGGGCCGGTTGCCTTCGATTCCAACGGTGACATCACCACTGCCAATTACATGGTGTTCACGTACGGCGCGGACAACAAGGCAGTGCTCAGCGGCCGTGAGGCTGCGGGCCGGGCCGCAGGCTGATCGCCAATGGCGAACGGGTCGCCCTGACAGGGCGATTTGCGGGGTCTTTCGCTTGCACTCTCACCTAGGGAGTGCTAATTATTGAGTTAGCACTCTTACGTACCGACTGCTAAAGCAACGTCCGGTTTTTCCGGCAGCGGAGCTTGGCGGCGGGTCGTGGAGCGAGAGAAATACCTAGCTGGAGTGAGATCCCCAGCCGCGGCATACAGAGGCCGCCGGTGAAGGATCGTCCGTCGCGGGCACTGCAGTGAGGTTCATTCTTAACGACTGTCCCGAAAGGACTACTGCCGTTATGGCCAAGATCATTGCATTTGATGAAGAGGCACGCCGCGGTCTTGAGCGGGGCCTGAACATCCTCGCCGACGCCGTCAAGGTCACCCTCGGCCCGCGTGGACGCAACGTCGTCCTCGAAAAGAAGTGGGGCGCCCCCACGATCACCAACGATGGTGTTTCCATCGCCAAGGAGATCGAACTGGACGACCCTTACGAAAAGATCGGCGCTGAGCTGGTCAAGGAAGTTGCCAAGAAGACGGACGACGTCGCTGGCGACGGCACCACCACGGCTACCGTGCTGGCGCAGGCCCTGGTCAAGGAAGGCCTGCGCAACGTCGCGGCCGGCGCTGACCCGCTGTCCCTCAAGCGCGGTATCGAGAAGGCTGTCGCGGCCGTCACGGTTGAACTGCTGGCCTCGGCCAAGGAAATCGAAACCAAGGAAGAGATTGCGGCTACTGCCTCCATCTCCGCCGGTGACGACGAAATCGGCGCCCTGATCGCTGAAGCCCTGGACAAGGTGGGCAAAGAAGGCGTCATCACCGTCGAGGAGTCCAACACCTTCGGCCTGGAGCTCGAGCTCACCGAAGGCATGCGCTTCGACAAGGGTTACATCTCCGCTTACTTCGTTACTGATACTGAGCGCCAGGAAACGGTCCTTGAGGACCCGTACATCCTGATCGTCAACTCCAAGATCTCCAACGTCAAGGAACTGGTTGCTGTCCTGGAAAAGGTCATGCAGTCCAACAAGCCGCTGCTGATCATTGCCGAGGACATCGAGGGCGAGGCCCTGGCCACCCTGATCGTCAACAAGATCCGTGGCACCTTCAAGTCCGTTGCCGTCAAGGCTCCGGGCTTCGGCGACCGCCGCAAGGCCCAGCTGGCCGACATCGCTGTACTCACCGGTGGCCAGGTCATCGCCGAGGAAGTCGGACTCAAGCTGGAGACCGCCGGACTGGAACTCCTGGGACGCGCCCGCAAGGTTGTTGTCACCAAGGACGAGACCACCATCGTTGAAGGTGCCGGCGACGCCGACCAGATCGCTGGCCGCGTTTCCCAGATCCGTGCCGAGATCGAAAACTCCGATTCGGACTACGACCGCGAGAAGCTGCAGGAACGCCTGGCCAAGCTGGCCGGCGGCGTTGCAGTCATCAAGGCCGGTGCCGCAACCGAAGTTGAGCTCAAGGAACGCAAGCACCGCATTGAGGACGCTGTCCGCAACGCGAAGGCTGCTGTTGAAGAAGGCATTGTCGCCGGTGGCGGCGTTGCACTGATCCAGGCCGGCGCCAAGGCGTTCGCGAACCTGAACCTGACAGGTGACGAAGCAACCGGTGCGAACATCGTCCGCGTTGCCATCGACGCCCCGCTGAAGCAGATCGCCTTCAACGCTGGCCTCGAGCCTGGCGTTGTTGTCGACAAGGTCCGCGGCCTGCCTGCAGGCCACGGACTGAACGCAGCAACCGGCGAATACGTCGACCTGCTGGCTGCCGGCATCAACGACCCGGTCAAGGTAACCCGCTCTGCCCTGCAGAACGCGGCTTCCATTGCCGGTCTGTTCCTCACCACCGAGGCCGTAGTGGCCGACAAGCCGGAGAAGAACGCTCCGGCCATGGGTGGCGGCGACGACATGGGCGGCATGGGCGGCTTCTAGTCCCCAGCGCCCGGACTACGTTCCGCGCAAACCATAATGCGGCCCCCTCCACTGGAGGGGGCCGCATTTGTTTGGCGCTACTTGCGGGCCGTGGCCAGCATCCCTTCGACTTCCTTCTTGAACGCGTCGGCGGCCGCCTGCGGAGTCATCCGGTCGTACAGGACTTCGTCGGTGAACCGCTTGATGACGTTCTGGACGCTGCCGGCACCCACCGGCGGGACGGGAGGCGCGCCGGCGATGTCCGGCGCAATGACCTTCAGGAAGGCCACCACAGTGGTGCCTGCCGGCTTGAGGGCCGGGGTGATGCCCTCGACGATCTCAGAGTTGCTGGGGACTCCGCGGTCTGTCATAAGGATGGCGCCTGCGGGGCGCGGAGCATCTTGATGCTGCTGCCCGTGGTGGTTTCCAGTGATCCCAGCTGGTTGGTCCACCACCAGGCCATGCCCACCCGGTTCGTGCCGAACAGGCTCTCCTCAAGGCCTGCGCCGGAGTCCTCGGTGGCCACCGTGGCCGGCGGGGTGACCTGGGAATCGCGCTGTTCCTTCAGCCATTCCCAGAACGCAGCGGCCGTAGCGGTGTCGGAGTCCAGTTTCCCGTCCTGGGAGTAGAGGTCCTCGCCGTGCTGCCGAAGCCAGATGATGAGGTCCGCCTCGTTGCTGCCATAGGCCGCGCCGTAGCTCTTCCCGTCACCGGCCGCGCTGAGTTTCGCGGCGGTGTCCAGTCGTCCCAGGTCCAGATGGTGTCGTCGGGGACAGGCACGTTTGCTGCCTCGAAGACCTTGGTGTTCGCCATGATGACGTAGGCGTTCTTTCCGGTGCTCAACCCGTACTGTGCGTTGTCGTATTGGCCGGACGCCAGTGATTCCTTGTCCAGCTTGGAGGTGTCGATCCCGCCCTGTTTGGCCAGGTCCAGCAGCGCCCCGCGGCCACCGTACTCGGCGATGTATTTCTGGTCCATCTGGATGACATCCGGTGCGTCATTGGCAGCGGTCGTGGTGGCCAGTTTGTCCCAGTAGCTGGCCCATTCGCCCGGCTCGGATTCGATCTTGATGTTGGGATGTTCCGCCTCGAACGCGTCGATGACTCTCTCTGTTTGCGCGTTGAGGTACTCATTGCCCCACCAGGCGAACCGCAGGGTGACTTCGCTGTTTTCGCTGGAGCCGGCGGGTGCACCGCAGCCTGTGGCGAGCAGTGAGACAGCGACGGCGACTGCGCCGAACTGGAATCTCCTGCGGCTAATGGCCCGAATCTTCATTGACGTGCCGTCCTCAAAAGGGTGGAGGTCCACCCCGCGCGTGTCCCGTGGCGGCGTCGGTGCCGGTGGGGAAGCTTCGACTGAGAAAGCGCTTTCCCGGCCAGGATTCGGATTCTGCCGCGCTTCGACTTCGGCGTCAAGGCTTTTCGGTAAGCGGTTTCCCGAGCGCTGGCTGAACCGGTTGTCGGCGCTGTCTGGCAGGATGGTTAGGTGACAATTACTGCAGCGGCCGACGGTTCGGCTTTAGGAAATCCCGGCCCGGCCGGTTGGGCCTGGTATGTGAACGACGACTGCTGGCGCGCCGGGGGATGGCCGCACGGCACCAACAACCAGGGCGAGCTGATGGCCGTCCTGGATCTGTTCCGTGCCACCGCCCACGTCCCGGAGGAGGACCTGAGGGTCCTGTGCGACAGCCAGTACGTGATCAACTCCATCACAAAGTGGATGCCGGGCTGGAAACGCAAGGGCTGGCGGAAGGCCGACGGCAAACCCGTCCTGAACGTTGAACTGCTCAAGGAACTTGACCGGGAAATCGCCGGCCGGAAATACACGTTCGAATGGGTCAAGGGCCACGCAGGCCACGACCTCAATGAGGCAGCCGATGTCCGCGCGCGTGCAGCCGCCACCGCGTACCAGCAGGGTGTGGCAGCGCGTTCAGGCCCGGGCTTCGCGGGAGCCCCGGCAGCGGTTGGCCCAGCAGCTGATAGCCGGGTTGCCGTCAGCCCTGGGGCAGGCGCCGCACTGACCAGCCCCCGCGCCGCCACTGCAGCCAGCCTTCAGGCCGCCACCACAGCCGGCGGTGCTGGCTTCGACAGTCAGGTCTCGTACGGCCAGGACCTTTTCAACCAAGGCCCCTACGAGGAGCCGGACCTCTTCAGTGAGCTGGAGAGCGACTCCTTCATCCCGTCGCAGTCCGCCGGGGCCGAGATGAGCCCCGAAGCGATCGTCGAGGCCCTCGAACGCGAGTTGTCGGGCCCCGACATCCGTGGGGACATCGGCCGCACCGGCGTCCTCCTGCACCCTGATTTTATGGAGATCGGAACCTCGGGCAGGGTATGGACCCGTGACGCCACGATGATGGCATTGGAAGAGGAACCGGGGCAGCACACTGAACTGGAGATCCTGGGTGCGGACCGCATCGGGACCAGCGCGATCCTGCTGACGTGCCGAAGCTACTCGCGCTCAGGCACGGCTCTCCATAGCTCACTGTGGGTCTTGGACGGCAACAGATGGCGGCTCCGATTCCGCCAGGGGACGCCGGAGGCGTAGGGGCCATTTCGGCTGGGGACTCAGCTGAAGCGCTGGGTGTTGCCCTGCTCGGCCTGGGCGTAGGTGGACGCTGCTGATGCCAGGGCCATGTTGATGGATGCCAGCGATGCCTCCACCTTGCCCTGGGTGAGTGTCCACTCGGTCACCAGGGCCTGGAAGTTGTTGGCAGCCGAGCCCCGCCAGGTGGACTGCAGTTCGTCCAGGCCGCGCTTCATGGTCTGGACGTCCGAGCTGATCCGGTCCACAGTTGCTTTGACGTTGGCCGACTTCAGCTGAAGGAGTTCGGTGTCGACGGAAATGATGCTCATGGCTTGCTGCCTCTCGAAGTAGTGGGACAGCATGTGCTGCCCGCCCGGCTGCTCCGGGCCACTACCGCGAGCCTACGGACGGGCACTGCCCGCACGCCACGCTCCATGGCTATATGTGGATAACCTTGCCATCTCCGTGGCCTCCGTCCACAGGATCGCCATCCTGCGTGGCGGGTGGGCCCGGGTGGGCTTCCGCCAGGTGGTCATCGCCGGCGTGAGCCTCATCGGTGGCGTCGTCCCGGACCGGCAGGCTGACCACCAGCGTGGCCCCGCCGCCGTCGGTCTTTTCCACCCTGACGGACCCGCCGTGCGATCCGACGATGGCCGCGACAATCGCGAGCCCCAGGCCGCTGCCGCCGGTCTCGCGCGTCCGGGACGTGTCCGCGCGGTAGAAACGCTCGAACACCTTGGACGCGTCCTCTTCGGAGATGCCAGGGCCGTGGTCACGGACCTCGATCACGGCGAGCGGCTGCCCGCCGTCGGAGGTCCGGACCCCGACGGCTAGTTCGATCGGGCTGCCGTCCGGGGTGTAGCGCAGGGCGTTCCCCACGAGGTTCCCCACCACCTGCCGCAGTTTTGCTTCGTCACCGAGCACCGGCGCGGGGGCGGCCGGATCGTCACCAAGGCCGGTCAGGGAGATGGGGCGCGAGCGGTCGCTCGCCTGCGTGTCCACCACCGCATCGTGGGCAACCAGCTGCAGGTCCACGGGCTTTTGCTGGAGCGGGCGCTGTTCGTCCAGGCGCGCCAGCAGGAGGAGGTCCTCCACCATAGAGCCCATCCGTTTGGCTTCGCTTTCGATCCGCCCCATGGCCGTGGCCACGTCCTCGTCGGTGGCCAGCGCGCCATGGCGGTAGAGCTCGGAGAAACCCCTGATGGTCACGAGCGGGGTACGCAGCTCGTGGGAGGCGTCGGCCGCGAACCGGCGCATTCTGCCTTCGGAGGCTGTCCTGGCGGCGAAGGCCGTCTCGATATGCGCCAGCATGGCGTTCAGCGAGCTGCCGAGCCGCCCCACTTCAGTGCCGGGATTTTCGACGTCCACACGCCTGGAAAGGTCGCCCGCGGCGATGGCGGCTGCGGTCTTTTCCACCTTGGCCAGCGGACGGAATGACCGGGATACGGTCCAGCTGGCGATCAGGGAGGCCAGCAGCAGGGTGAGCAGGCCGACGCCGGTGACCACCAGGGTGGCGTGCTTGAGGACGTCATCCACGCTTTGCAGCGGCAAGCCTATGACAACGACGGCGGGACGGCCGACATAGAGCACGGTCACCGCGACCACCCGCCAGTTCTGGCCGTCGGTGCCCCTGACCTGGTACGGGAGGGTGCCCCGGTTCTGGGCGTCCTCAACGGAGATGGTTGCGATGTCGGGGTGGTCATCCGGATCGCCGCCCAACAGCTGGGGGTTCTCACCGGGGGTGTAAAGGATCAGCGAGTAGTCAGTGGGGACCATCGGGTTGGTGGGTGCCTGCAGCTGGGTGAACGAGCGCTGCTTGCTGGCGAGGTCGACGGCGGCGTACAGCTTGTCATCCACCTGCGCCTGGAGGTAGCTGTGCAGCAGCGTGAGGGTGCCGGCGCCGGTTGAGGTCAGCGCAACAATCAGCAGTGCCATAATCATGGCCACCAGCTGGGACCTCAACGAGGCCGATTTCCACCGCTGCAGCAAGGTCAGCGCTTCTCTGCCGTCCGGAGCACGTAGCCGACTCCGCGTTTGGTCTGGATCAGTGCCGGTGCGTCCGGATCAATGTCCACCTTGCGCCGGAGGTAGGAGATGTAGGACTCCACGATCGAGGCGTCGCCGTTGAAGTTGTACTCCCACACGTGGTCCAGGATCTGGGATTTCGACAGCACGCGGTTGGGGTTCAGCATGAGGTACCGGAGGAGCTTGAATTCCGTGGGGGACAGTTCGATCACGGTGCCGCCGCGGCGCACTTCGTGGGCGTCGTCGTCGAGCTCCAGGTCGTCCACACGGATCACGGCGTCGTCGTCGAGCAGGGGCTGCGTGCGGCGCAGGACGGCACGGATGCGGGCTACTAACTCGTCCAGGCTGAACGGCTTGGTGACGTAGTCATCCCCGCCTACGGTGAGGCCGGTGACCTTGTCCTCCGTGTCATCCTTCGCCGTGAGGAACAGGACCGGAAAGTGCTTACCCGAAGCCCGCAGCTTGCGGGTGACGGTGAAGCCATCCATGTCCGGCAGCATCACGTCCAGCACCGCCAGATCGGGCGCGTGGAGCTCGGCGGCGGCCAGCGCGTCACGGCCGTTGGCGGCAGAGACCACCTCGAAGCCTGCGAAGCGGAGCGAGGTGGACAGCAGCTCGCGGATGTTGGGTTCGTCATCAACAACTAGCAGCTTGGCTTCTGGGCCGGTCTTCTTCATGCTCCCATCATGCTCCCAGAAACTGTGAGTTTTCTGGATGGATGGTGGGTGTTCCATGGGGAGCCCGCCGGGCATGGCCATCCCCCTCGCCGGACAGGAACAGCGGGTGGCCGTTAGGCGGCGCCGACATCCTTGGCGTCCATGATCCGGTAGGCATAGCCCTGCTCTGCCAGGAAGCGCTGCCGCTTGGCCGCGAAATCCTGGTCCAGGGTGTCCCGGGCCACCAGCGAGTAGAAGCGGGCCGCCCGGCCGTCCTTCTTGGGGCGGAGCAACCGGCCCAGCCGCTGGGCTTCCTCCTGCCGCGACCCAAAGGAACCGGAGACCTGGATGGCCACCGAGGCCTCGGGCAGGTCGATGGAGAAGTTGGCCACCTTGGAAACCACCAGCGTGTTCACGTCGCCGGCCCGGAATGCATCGAAGAGCTTCTGCCGTTCCTTGACGGACGTATCGCCCTTGATGACGGGAGCATGCAGGCGCTCGCCGATCTCGTCCAGCTGGTCAATGTATTGCCCGATCACCAGCAGCTGCTCGCCCTGGTGCCGGGCCACCAGTTGTTCCACGATCAGGGTCTTGGACTCGGACGTGGCGCACAGCCGGTACTTGTCGGCGTCCTCGGCCATGGCATAGGCCACGCGTTCGTCCCGGGGCAGGTCAATGCGGACCTCCACACAGTCCGCGGGGGCGATGTAGCCCTGGGCTTCGATGTCCTTCCACGGCGCGTCGTACCGCTTGGGCCCGATGAGGCTGAAGACCTCGCCTTCGCGGCCGTCCTCGCGGACCAGGGTGGCGGTGAGGCCCAGCCGGCGGCGGGCCTGCAGGTCCGCGGTCATCCGGAAGATCGGCGCCGGCAGGAGGTGCACTTCGTCATAGATGATCAGGCCCCAGTCGTGGCCGTCCACCAGCTCCAGGTGCGGGTACAGGCCGCCGCGTTTGGTGGTGAGGACCTGGTACGTGGCGATGGTGACCGGGCGGACCTCTTTGACCGCGCCCGAGTACTCGCCGATTTCGTCCTCCGTCAGGGACGTCCGTTTGAGCAGCTCGTCCTTCCACTGCCGGGCTGCCACCGTGTTGGTCACCAGGATGAGGGTTGTGGTGGAGCTCGTGGCCATGGCCGCGGCACCCACCAGCGTCTTCCCGGCCCCGCAGGGCAGCACCACCACGCCGCTGCCGCCGGCCCAGAAATTCTCGGTGGCGAGCTGCTGGTACGGGCGGAGCTTCCAGCCGTTCTCGTTCAGGGCGATCAGGTGGGGTGTGCCGTCCACGTAGCCGGCCAGATCCTCCGCCGGCCACCCGATTTTCAGGAGCAGCTGCTTGAGCTGGCCGCGCTGTGAGGAGTGGACCACAATGGTTTCGCCGTCGATCCGCGGCCCCAGCAGGGGCTGTATTTTTTTGGCCCGGATGACCTCCTCCAACACCGGGTAGTCGTCCGTGCGCATCACCAGGCCGTGCTGGGGGTCCTTCTCCAGCCGCAGCCGCCCGTACCGGGACATGGTCTCTTCGACGTCGATCAGCAGCGAATGCGGCACGGGGAACCGCGAGTATTTGAGCAGGGTGTCCAGGACCTTCTCCGCGTCCAGGCCGGCGGCGCGTGCGTTCCACAGGCCCAGGGGCGTCAGGCGGTAGCTGTGCATGTGCTCGGGGGCGCGTTCCAGCTCGGCGAACGGGGCGATGGCGTGGCGCGCCTCGGTGGCCAGTTCGTGGTCCACTTCGAGCAGGATGGTTTTGTCACTTTGGACGATCAGCGGGCCGTCGTTCACGCGGGGCAGTCCTTCACTGGCGCAGTTCTTCTGCGGCCTCAATGTCGATAATGCGGTGGATGGAGAGCACGCGCTCGGTTTCCTTGGCAGGATCAAAGACCCTGACGCGTCCGCCGTTTACGGAGAGGGGAACAACTGTCTCCAGGCAGGAATTCCCTTGGCTGTCCACCACGTTCATGCTCACCCGCTGCTTGAGCCGGATAGCCCGTTGCAGCGTCTCCAGCCCAAGCTGGGTCGCAGCTTCGCCGGAGCCAGCCACGGGGCCTGCGTGGTTTCCGGAGGCTTCAGCCCGCCTGTTCCGCAGGACGGCCAGCTGCGCGGCGACGTCGTCCTCGGCGGGTGCGGTCCGCGGCGCCGTGTAGACGGGGCGGGCGCTGCCGGGAACATGGTTAGTGCGGCGGAGCCGGACCACTCCGGGCTCGGCCTGGTCCACCGACGGCGAGAGGCCCAGTCCGCGCAGGACCTGGGCTGTCTCCCGCGGCGGAGCGGTAGAGATCAGGACCGTCGGCGCAATGCGGGCCAGCCCCAGGCCGACCGCTTTGGACTCCGCCGCCAGCTCCAGCACCGTTGCCTCATCATCGCTTTGGATAAAGCTGGCGGCCATTCCCACCCGGAGCCGGCCGTGCCTGGACGCGGTGTCCTCCACCAGGTATTCCAAGGGCTGCGGCACGGCCGTGGCCGAATGCTCACGCAGGAACTCAAGCAGGCTCGAGGCGTCATGCCCGGCGTCCAGCGCCCGCCGGACCGAGTTGGGGGAGAACCGGTAGATCGTGGCGGGTCCGTGCCCCTCGGCGTCGGCCATCACCAGTAGCTTTTCGGCCAGCTTCGGAGCCAGGTAGCCCGGGGCAACTGCGGTCAGGTCCGCCTGAAGCAGGACGTGGTTCAGTGCCGCAGGCAGATGCTCGCCCAGGATGCCCAAGGCTTCGTCCGGGTTGTCTTCGGCAATGGCGCTGCCCAGCTGGCTCAACGCACCGGAGCCGATCAGTCCGAGCAGCTCCGCTTCCGCGAGCACACCCCTGATCAGGGAACTGAACCGGCGGGCCATCCGCGGCTGCGTCCATTCAGCCCGCTGGAGGACGGCCGCAGCATCCAGGACCGGTGCCGTGCCGTCCGCAGCGGCAGCCTCCTGGGTGAGTTCCTCCAGGATTTCCAGGATCCGCTTCCTGACCAAGGGGGCGTCCGGCCGCTGCGCCTCTGCCGAAAGGGCATTAACGGTGTTCCCGGCCAGGGCACGGTGTGCGGCGGGAACGCCGCCGGGGCCGTTGGCGGGCTGACCCACCAGTGAAGGCACACGCTCGCTCGCGAGCCAGGCATTGACCATCCACAGCCACTGCTCCTGGCGGGGGAGGGCCAGCCACTCCAGCTGCGGGGGCTGCACCCACGAGGACGAGTCCACATCAAGGCGCAACAGGCCGGCGAGGGCGCTGACCTCCAGCAGCAGGCCCGCCCGGTGCTGGTCGATGCGAAGCGTCTCGGCAAGCCGCTTCATTTCCCGTACACCAACGCCGCCGCTGCGCAGTGTGGCCAGCGGCTGTTCGCGGACGGCGTGGAGGAGGTCACCCACCAGCCGCAGGGTTTCGGCGATGGCGCCCAGCGCCGCGTTCCGGCGAAGCGCAGCGGTGGTGCTGCCCAGCTCCGGAACCGGTGGGGACAGGGAGAAGTCATTGATGATGGCGCCGCCACGCAGCGACAATCCCACGCTATGCGGCAATTCCACGTGCGCGGCGTCCAAGGGGACCAGCAGGCCCCGGGCCAGGAGCCAGTCAACGGGCCCGACGTCGGCGCCCTGGTTCGAGACCGACGCTTTCCGTTGCGCCTGGGGGACGGCACCCATGGCCCAGTTGCGGAATTTGGCGAGCAACGCCGTCGTGCGTTCCGGGGCTCCGGCCAAAGCCTCGCCGAGTGCCTCGGGCGAGGATGTCCAATGCTGCAGCGCGAGGGCTGCCTCCATGGGGGTGGTGGCGTTCTGGATGGAGACGCCGCTGCGACGCAGCTCGGCAACGAGCTGGACTGCCCGCTGGGCAAACGCGGGCTGGAGCCTGACCAGCTCGGTGTAGCTGCGCCCCAGCCCCGCAGGATAGATTCCCACCACGTCCTTGAGGCTTCCCACCGGCAGGTAGTAGCGCTGGCGGTGGCCCGAAACCGCCGTTCCATGCGGCGGCTCTGCCCGGTGCACCAAAGCCAGTTCCTGGAGCGAGGCCAGGATGCGTTCCAGCGCCGCCACCGTGGACCCTGCAATGAGTTTCCGGACGCCCGCCGCCGAGGCGCTGTGTTCGGTGTCCGTGTTGGTACAGAGATGCAGCGTTTCCAGCACCTGCATCTGTGGCCTGTTAAGCCGCTCGAGCGCGCGCTGGACGCTGACCCGCGCACTTGCCCGCGCGGCCAGGGCGGAAAAGTCAGGAACGGCGGGGGACATAAGGTCCGGCCGCGCTGCAAAGAGCGCCCGCAACGAGTCATCGCTGCGTGCTTCCAGTTCTTTGCTGAGGGCGCGAATAAGGGACATCAGTCCAACGTTACCGCCCGCCGGACTTTCCTGCCCGGCGCCGGCCCGCCACGCTGTCCAGCACCAGGAAAAGCATCAGCAGGAACGCCACAGGCAACCCGTACAGGGCAGTGGCAGTGACCCAGGCCGGAGCAGCGGAGCCTGCGAAGGCCAGTGCCATGACGGCTCCCACCGCCACGAGGGAAAGCATGGCAACAACCGCTGCGCAGATCATCAGTGGGCGCCGGTATCGCGAGGGTGTCATGCAGGCAACGCTAACAGCCGGGCGGCCGGTGGTGGCGCCACAGGCGGCCGTGAGCGGCGGGCACACAGCCGCAGGCAGGCGGCAGGACGAAGGGTGCGTGAAAGCAGGATTCCGGCCCCCGGCAGGATAACCTTGAAGAACAGACCAACACGGTCCGTCGCTGTCATACCCTGAACCCGCACATCAGTGCGGATGCGGTGACTGCCGGCCGTGTCAGAAGACGTCAGAACGAAGAAGGTTGATTACGTGCCTACCGGCAAGGTCAAGTGGTATGACAAGGAAAAAGGTTTCGGATTCCTCGCAGGCGAGGACGGCCAGGAAGTCTTCCTGCCCAAATCATCGCTGCCCGAAGGCATCACGGAACTGAAGGCCGGCACCCGGGTTGAGTTCGGCGTTGCCGACGGCCGCAAGGGTGCACAGGCCCTGGGCCTGCGCGTCCTGGACAAGACGCCGTCCATCGCCAAGGCCAAGCGGCCCAGCGCCCGGGACCTCGCGCCGCTGGTCCAGGACCTGGTCAGCGTGCTGGACAACCTCTCCGGAACCCTGTCCGCGGGCAAGTACCCGGAAGGCAACAAGGGCAAAGCCATCGCGGCTGCCCTGCGTAAGGTTGCCGACGAGCTGGACGTTTAGGTCTTGGCCATGAACGCGGAAGCTGAACAGCCGGACACCACAACAGCGGAGAACGTAGGCGCCAAAGCCGAGGCCAAGCGCCGCGCCGGCGTGCCCGTGTGGCGTACCGGAAAGCCGGATGCCTTCCTCGCCGCTGCCGTTGGCGAGGCGCGAACCGCCATCGAAGGCATCGCGGCGGCGTCGGACATCGGTGCGCACCTGGCTGCCAAAAGTGAGGGCGACCGCCTGGTCACCCACCTCTTCGAATCAAGAATGGCCGGCTACCACGGCTGGCAGTGGTACGCGGTCCTGACCAGGAACTCCCGCTCCAAGGTGGTCACGGTCAGCGAGCTTGGCCTCCTGCCGTCGGAGGACTCCATCCTCTCCCCGGAATGGGTGCCGTGGGCCGAGCGCGTCCGCCCCGAGGACGCACAGGCCGCAGAGGAAGAGGAACCGCGCACTGCCGAGGCTTCCGCTGCGGAGCCGGACGCATCGCACGCCGAGGCTGAGACTCCCGGGTCCGAGGACCGGGACGAAGACTCCGAAGTCGACGAAGGCGACGACCCCGCCGGCGAGGCTGACTAAGCAGTTGCCAATGCGCAGGGTTGAGAACCAAGAAGGCCGGCACTGATGTCCACCTTCAAATCCCTGCACATCCTCAACTACCGGATCTGGTTCCTCGGCGCGCTGGTTTCCAACATCGGAACCTGGATGCAGCGGACGGCCCAGGACTGGCTGGTGTTTGACCACCTCACCGATCACGACGCCGGGGCCATGGGCATCACCATGGCGCTGCAGCTGGGGCCGCAGCTCTTCCTGGCGCCGGTCGCCGGCCTCGTGGCGGACCGGTACAGCCGCCGGCAGCTGCTCATCATCACCCAGTCAATGATGGCCCTCCTGAGCACCGGCCTGGGCATCCTCGTGGTGCTCGGCGCCGGCCAGCTGTGGCACGTCTACGGCTTCGCCCTGCTGCTGGGCATGGTCTCCGCCCTCGATGCCCCGGTGCGGCAGACCTTTGTTTCTGAACTGGTGCGGGACGACTACCTGCCCAACGCCGTGGCCCTGAACAGCGCCTCGTTCAATGTCGCCCGGATGATCGGGCCCGCCGTGGCCGGCGTCCTCACCGTAGCGGTAGGTCCCGGCTGGGTGTTCCTGATCAACACCTTCACGTTCCTGGCCATGCTTCTGAGCCTGTGGAAGATCCCCGCCGCGTCACTGCGCCAGCTTCCCCGGGCGGCTCCGGGTAAGGGCCGAATCCGGGAGGGGCTGCGCTATGTGCGGTTCCGGCCGGACATCGTGGTGGTCCTGGTGGCCGTGTTCATTGTGGGAACACTCGGCCTTAACTTCGTGCTGTTTATCGCCGCGATGGTGGGCACGGAATTCGGGCTGGACGCCAGCGCGTTCGGGCTCATGAATTCCATCATGGCCATCGGTTCCGTGGCAGGCGCGCTGCTCTCCGCCGGCCGCGGCAAGCCCCGCTTGCGGATGATCTTCGGCGCCGCGGCCGCCTTTGGGGTGACCTCGGGACTGGCCGCGCTTGCCCCGGACTACTTCTGGTTCGGCGTGGCGCTGGTGCCGGTGGGCCTGTTCGCAATCACCATGATGACCAGTGCCAACGGCTACGTCCAGACCACCACCGATCCCGTGATGCGGGGCAGGGTCATGGCCCTGTATATGGCCATCTTTATGGGCGGCACACCCATCGGCGCCCCGTTGGTGGGATGGGTGGCCAACGTCGCCGGCCCCCGGTGGTCGCTTTCCGTCGCGGCCGCCTCCGGGATCATCGCCGCCGTGATCGGAATGATCTGGATCATCCGCGCCCAGCGGCTCCGGCTCACCTTCAACCGGCGGGCCTGCGGCCTCCGGTACTTCGGCGTCGTCTCCCACCTGGGCGTCCAACAACCGGGGGACAACGCAAACGGCGCCGCCCGGGACGAAAACCCGGACGACGCCGTCGGACGCTGACAACCGGCGTCACCACAAGACAGCGCGAACGGACACTTGGGGCCCTGGTTCCTGGGCCCCAAGTGTCCGTTCGCGCGGGTGCGCTACTTGCGCAGCTCGCCCACCACATAGTCGATGCTTGCCAGCAGCGCGGAGACGTCAGCCGGCTCGATGGCAACAAACGTGGCGATCCGGAGCTGGTTGCGGCCCAGCTTGCGGTACGGCTCGGTGTCCACGACCCCGTTGGCGCGGAGCACCTTGGCGATCGCGGCGGCGTCGATCGAGTCGTCGAAGTCGATGGTGGCGATGACGTTGGAACGGTCCTCCGCCTTGGCCACGAAAGGCGTGGCGTACTCGGAGGCCTCGGCCCAGGAGTAGATCCGGCCGGCGGAGTCAGCGGTGCGGGCGGACGCGAAGTCCAGGCCGCCGTTGGCGTTCAGCCACTGCACCTGCGCGTCGAGGGTCACCAGGGTGGAGAGCGACGGCGTGTTGTACGTCTGGTTCAGCTTGGAGTTGTCAATGGCGGTCTGGAGGTCCAGGAAATCGGGGATCCAGCGACCACTGGCCTTGACCCGGGCGGCGCGTTCCAGCGCGGCGGGGGAGAAGAGCCCCAGCCACAGGCCGCCGTCGGACGCGAAGTTTTTCTGCGGGGCGAAGTAGTAGACATCGGCCTCGGAGACGTCCACGTCCAGGCCCCCGGCTGCGGAGGTGGCGTCCACCAGGACCAGGGAACCGGCGTCGGCGCCCGCGACGCGCTTGACCGGAGCCGCGACACCCGTGGAGGTTTCGTTCTGCGGCCAGGCATAGACATCCACGCCAGCCTCGGCGGCCGATACCGGGCGCGTGCCGGGCTCGGACTTGATGATGGAGGAGGCGTCCAGGAACGGGGCCTTGTTGGTGGCTGAGGCGAATTTGGAGCCGAACTCGCCGAAGGACAGGTGCTGGGCCTTCTTTTCCGCCAGGCCGAAGCTGGCGACGTCCCAGAAAGCGGTGGAGCCGCCGACGCCGAGGACCACTTCGTAGCCTTCGGGGGCGCGGAAGAACTGGCTGAGGCCTTCACGGACGGAGCCCACGAGGTTCTTGACCGGAGCCTGGCGGTGGGAGGTGCCCAGGATGGTCTTGGACGCCGCTGAGAGCGCTTCGAGCTGCTCCGGCCTGACCTTGGAGGGTCCTGCGCCGAACCGTCCATCCTTTGGCAGGAGGTCGGCGGGAATAGTGATGCTGGTTTCGCTCACGGGGGCTCCAATTTCGGCATGGACGTGGCTCACGTCCGGGCGGTGGGGTGGCCGGTAGTCGGCGGTGACTGCATAAGGACCTCTTTTATTCTGCCTGAACCCTCGATTGGGCGGGGAACCGGGGCCGTCATAGTCCGGCCAATGAGACCGTTTGTCCCCGCCCGGGCATTATCCAGACAAATTCAAAATAGGCTAAGCTTTTTAGCGGACCTCGCCGCTGAGCGGGACGCGATACGGTGGGACAACGCAAGGTACTGCGCTCGAGGAGCTGAGCTGGATGACGGATCTGATCGATACTACGGAGATGTATCTTCGGACCATTTTGGAGCTTGAAGAAGAGAACATCGTTGCTCTTCGCGCACGCATCGCCGAACGGCTGCGGCATTCCGGACCCACGGTGTCCCAAACCATCGGCCGAATGGAACGGGACGGACTGGTCGTGGTCTCCGGAGACCGTCACCTGGAGCTCACGGAAGCCGGGCGGAAACGCGCTACGGAAGTGATGCGCAAGCACAGGCTCGCGGAACGGCTCCTGGCGGATGTGATTGGCCTGGACTGGGCCTATGTCCACGATGAAGCGTGCCGCTGGGAACACGTGATGAGTGAACGCGTTGAGCAGCGCATCTACGAGTTACTTAACCACCCCACCGAGTCTCCATACGGCAACCCCATCCCCGGACTGGCTGCCCTGGGCGGACCCGCGCCTGCGCTGCCCGACGCCGGTGTGATTAATCTCCTTGATGCGATGCAGGGCTACGGGCCGGCGTCGAACGTGACGGTCAGCCGGCTGGCTGAACCCATCCAGGTGGAACCTGAGCTGCTGGTCCAGCTGGACGAAGGCGGGATCAGGCCCGGTGCCTCGGTGTCCTTGGAGCGCGTGGGGGAGTACATTTCCGTGCGGGTTCCGGGAATCGAAGGGGCGCTCGAGCTGCCCCCGGAAGTGGCATCCCACGTCTTCGTTTCCGTCCGCTGACGGGACGGCGGTCCGCCGTGTGGGGCCGCGCCATAGCGCAGTGACCCAGGTTCCGCAAAGATAACGGAATTGTTACTGTCCAAGTTAATCACCTATAGTTGTAACTCAGCGTCGATACAAAAGCGTTACCTGATCCGGAGCCGAGCTCTGCCAGCGGATCAGGTGCATTAGTCACCAACTGGCAGAGGCGGGGGAACCACAACCGGCAGTCGTAAGACTGCCTTGGGGTGAAGTCCGTCAGCAGCAAGCCTCTTCCAGCGAAGGATCCTCACGGGATATCTCTGCGCCAAGTGCTTGTCACGGCGGACCGGGTCTTTGAACTCTCTGACCCGAATCCGACAGCTAACTTCGCAGGCTATCCAGAGAGGAACATTCTTGACCACGCAATACTCCAGGGGCCGCCGTCGCGCGGTGGGTCCCGCCTCGGCGCCCAGAGTGGCCGAGGATTTTACCGCGGAGAGGCCCCGCGACCCACAGCGGGACGCCCGCCGCCGCCGGGGACCCTTCCGGCAGATGACGGATTTCGCCGCCGCCAGTGGCCTCGGCCAGAAGGCCGGCATCGCCTTGGCAGCAACAGGCCTAGCACTTACCGTGACGGTTCCTGTGACCGGCCCCGTGATGGCCACTCCGGCACCCGGCCAGGCCGCATCGGCCGTTTCCGCTGCTCCGCAGCCCGAAGTTACCGCCGAAGCCGCCGCCCAAATTGATTTCAGCCGCTCGTCCGTGGTTACCCAGGGTGATCCCGACGGCAAACTGAAGCAGCTGCTGAGCGCACAGTCCGCGGGATCCATTACCCGTGCGGCCTCTGCCGGAAGCCTCGGCTCGCCGCTAGCCCAGCTGGTTACAGTCTCTCCGTTCGGATTCCGGGTCAGCCCCATTACCGGCGGCTCCGGCGATTTCCACCGTGGCCAGGACTTCGTGGCACAGTGCGGAACCTCTGTCCTGGCTGCCGCCAGCGGCACCGTGACCTTCGCCGGCTGGCACCAGTACGGCGGCGGGAACCGCGTTGTGGTGGATCACGGCAATGGCCTTGAAACCACCTACAACCACCTCTCCTCCGCCAGCGTCAAGGTAGGCCAGACGGTCAGCCGCGGCGATTTGGTTGCCCTGAGCGGCACCACGGGCGCGTCCACGGGCTGCCACCTCCACTTCGAGGTCCAGGTCAATGGCGAAGTCGTTGACCCCACGGGCTGGCTCTGACCAAATGATGGCCAACTCTCGAATCGCAGTGACGTGCCGTGACCTGAATGTGACATTGGCTCGGAACTCCTGTAACGTCTAAAGCGCGTCAACTTTTCCGAAGTTGACGTTCTTGAGTGGATTGCCTAGCTCTGCCACCGCTCAAGGTCCGTTCGCATGACATCGTCTGGCAGGGGCGGGGGAACCAATTTTGGTCTTCGATTCTGAAGGCCTTGGGGTTAAGTCGCAAAGCTTCCACTGTGAAGCAGCGCGGCCGGGTGACTCCCATCCGAATCCGACAGCTCACCTCGCAGGCATTGGGAGAGGCTACCTTCGTGTCTTCACGCCATAGTTCTGCGCGTCACCGCGCACAACCGGTTCGCACTAACCCCTTGGGCTCGGTGTCCAAGGCCGTCAGTGCCAATGCCGGGACCGTAGGTCGCCAGGCTGCTGTTATCGCAGCTGCATCAGGTCTGATCCTGAGCATGGGGCTTCCGGCCAACGCCGCGGATACCACCGCCGGCGTTTCCGCCTCCACCGAGTCCGGTTCCGCGCAGACGGCACTTGCCGTAACAGCGGCGCCCACGGCTACCGTTTCCTTCGAGCGCCCCGTGATCAAGACCACGCCGGCACCGAAGGTTGAGACGGTCCGTGCGCAGTCCACGGCCTCCGAAACCGGGGCTCAGGGTGCTGCCGCAACCGAGGCCGCGGCCTCCAAGCTCGCGGACAAGGTTTCCTCTGCGGCAGGATCGGGCCTGGCAGCTATCGCCTACACCGGCATCGGCCGCCCGTACGTATGGGGCGGCACCACTCCCAACGGCTGGGACTGCTCGGGCTTCACCCAGTGGGTCTACGCCCAGGCCGGCATCAGCATTCCCCGCGTCAATGCGTGGACTGCCATGACGCCCACGTCCACACCGTCTCCCGGTGACCTGGTCATGCAGAACGGCGGCGCCCACGTTGGCATTTACGTTGGCAACGGCATGATGATCGGCGCGCTGAACCCGTCACAGGGAACCCTGCTGCACTCTGTGGCTTCCACGGGCACTTCCTCGTTCTTCACGCTGGCCCCGTAGTTCCTGCAATCCAGTTCCTGCAATCCAGTTCCTGCAGCCCTGTGCTGCTGGAACCGTTTCTTCGCTGGAAACTTTTCGCGAAATCCCCGTTCGGGGCGTGCCGGCGTACCCCCAAGATGCCGGCGCGTCCAAAGCCCTTGGGCTGCCCACGCGGTCCTGAGGAAAACGAAAGAGAGAAATTAATGACTACACGTGCAACTGTTGCACGGCACCGCGCCGAGGTCGCCAAGACCAACTCGCTGGCTGTCATTGCCAAAGCTGTCGGCGACAACGCCGGCGGCATGGGCCGTCAGGCTGCGGTTATCGCTGCTGCTTCCGGCCTTGTCCTGACCAGTGGTATCGCTGCGAACGCGGCAGACGCCGGAGTCCAGCGTGAAGCTGCTTCCGCTTCGAACCTTGAGGCTGAGGTTTCCGCCCCGGCCATCATTTCGGCTGCTTCCATGATTGCCATCTCCTACGAGAAGCCTGCCGTGACCACCACGCCGGCTCCGGTTGAGGCTCCCGCGCCTGTTGTTGAAGCTCCGGCTCCGGCCAAGGCCGCGGCCACCCTTACGGTAGCGTCGGCAACTCCTGCCGCTCCGAAGGCGCCTGTTGCTGCCAGCGGCAAGGGCCAGGCCATCCTGTCCGCCGCGTACGCCCAGCTGGGTGTTATGCAGGACTGCACCATGCTGGTCACCAACTCGCTGGCTGCCGTGGGGATCAACTTCCGCGACTGGCCTGCAGGCTACCTGTCCCTCGGTCAGACCGTCAGCGCCGCCGAGGCCCAGCCCGGCGATCTGTTGTACTACGCCGACGGCGGCGCGGGCGTTGCCCACATTGCCGTCTACGCTGGCAACGGCCAGGCCGTGCACGGGGGCTACAACGGCAACCAGACCGTTGTGTTCAGCGCCAATGTCGGCTCCGGCCCCGTTTACATCCGCGTCTCCTAGCACCAGAGTCAGCCTTCGAAGGACCCTCGCCTCACGGCGGGGGTCCTTTGCTGTCTGCGGGCTGCTGCCCTGATCCGGAGAGCCGCACGAATCCGACACGTGACGGCGGCCGCTTCTGCGATTAGCTGATCCCGGGATTCTTTGTTTACTCTTGTGGTGTCGATCCATAGCCCGGATATGCCGGGGGCAGCCGGCCCTCGTGCCCCTGACGGGTGCGGCCACAAAGAGGTACGTGCATGCGCACTCTCGTTCTGAATGCTGGATATGAACCGCTGGCGGTAGTCACCTTCCGCCGGGCGCTGGTGCTTGTGCTCACGGGCAAGGCCAGTGTCATTGCCGAGGGCGATGATCCTGTGGTGGGACCGCAGGAGATCCTGGGCCGCCCGTCCGTGATTCTCCTGAACCGCTACATCCGCCCCAGATACAACCAGAGCACCGCAGTCAGCCGCCGCGGAGTCCTGCGGCGGGACGGCCACCGCTGCGCGTATTGCGGCAAGGGTGCCCACACCATCGACCATGTGCAGCCCAAATCACGTGGCGGCGCCGACTCCTGGGAGAACCTGGTGGCCGCGTGCCTCCGCTGCAACAACACCAAGGGTGACCACACGCCGGCTGAAATGGGCTGGAAGCTCAGGTTTGATCCGGAACCGCCGCATGGCACCATCTGGCAGATCAAGGAACTTGAGAAGCCCACGCCGGCTTGGGATCCGTTCCTGCTGCCTGAACGGGCCGCCTGAATCCAGTCGCTCCGCAAGTCCAGCCCGCGCAGTATTCCAGCCCGCGCGGTTAAGCTGGGAGGGTGGACGCTGACCCCCTCGACTTCGATGCCGTCATCCTCGCCGGCGGCCGTTCGTCGCGGCTCGGTGGCGTGCCCAAGCAGAGTCTGACGTACGACGGCGCCTCCCTCTTGTGCCGCTCCGCCGCCGCTGCGAGGGGAGCCCGGGCCGCCGTCGTGGTTGGTCCGGACACCGGGGAGGTGCCGGCCGGCGAAATCCCTGCCGGATTTCTCCGCTGCCGCGAAGAACCCCCCTTTAGCGGACCGGGGGCGGCCATCGCGGCCGGGCTCGCGGCCCTGGCCGCTGCGGGTGGCAGCCGCCCCGGGCTGACGCTGGTGCTGGCCTGCGACATGCCCAACGTAGGGCAGGCGGTGGCGGTGCTGAAGTCTACTTTGCGTGCGCGAGGACCCACCGCCGGAGCGCCCACGGGCTTGGGACCGGACGGCGTAGTGGCCGTCTCGGAGGATGGCCGCCGTCAGCCGTTGGTCGGTTTTTATAGCACGGCCGCGCTACAACGTTCCGTGGCGGAACTGGAAAGCACAGGACGCTTAATCAACGGGTCGGTGAGGGCACTCCTTGCTAGTCTGGACGTGCAGCTTGTCGCCGTTCCGGCCGGCTCCACGGCAGACGTGGACACCTGGGACGATGCCGCCGCACTTGGAGTGGCCGGCCCGGATCCCCTAACCGGGCTCCGGGGCAACACTGCCGCAGACGATTTGGGAGGCAGAGCGTGAAAAGCCAGGACGAGACGCTGGAAGAATGGTGCAGGTCCTTGCTCCAGGCGTATGAACTGGAGGACGTCCAGATCGACGTCAACACCATCCTGTCGCTGGCCGGCGTGGCAGCCCACTCAGTGGTCCGCCCCGCCGCCCCGCTCACCACCTTTATTGCCGGTTTCGCCGCCGGCCTGGCTGCGGGATCGGGGCAGGCCACCAACGCCGCCGCCATGACCGCTGCCATGGACCGTGCCCGCACCCTGGCTGCTGACTATGACGCCGAATCCGCCGGGACCCCCGTCGAATGAATCCCGTTCAGTGACCGCCGCCCCCGGCGACGCATCCGAAAATCCCGAGCAGCAGACAGCCCCGGCAAAGCACCTTGCCCATACCTGGGATGAGGCGCGCAGGGCCGCTTTTGATATCGCCACGCCGATTCCGCCGGGCCGGGTTCCCCTGGGCCAAGCCCTGGGCAGGGTCCTGGCCGGCGACATCACTGCGTTGCACGACATGCCGCACTACGCGTCGTCTGCGATGGACGGATGGGCCGTCAACGGCAGCGGTCCGTGGATCGTGGCAGAGGCAGGCCAGCGGCTGGCACCCCACCAGGCCAGCCCCATCGTCACCGGCGGACTGATCCCGCCCGGCGCCAAAGCGGTCCTGCGCAGCGAAAGCGCCGTGCTTGGAACGGACGACGACGGCCTGCCGCTCCTGATGACCGGCGGCGGCGCCCGCCCCGGCGAGCCCGGGAACGGCCAGCACATCAGGAAGGCCGGCGAGGAAGCCGCCGCGGGAGATGTGCTGGTCAAGGCCGGCGTAACACTGAACCCGGCCCATCTGGCGGTCGCAGCCCTGGCCGGGCACGATGACCTGCTGGTCCAGGGCAAGCCGGTGGTTAAGCTCCTGCTGACCGGCTCCGAAGTTGTGGCCCACGGGCTGCCGGTCCCCGGACAGGTCCGGGACACCTTCGGTCCGCAGCTCGCGGCCGTAGTGGAAATGCTTGGCGGTATTAACGGCGGCCAGGAGCGGATCGGCGATTCCTACGCTGAGTGGCTGGACGGCCTGGCCGACGTCCCGCCCGAGGTGCCGGACCCCTCCGCGCTGCCTGCCGACGTCGTGATCACCACCGGCGGTACTGGCGTCTCGGACACCGACCACCTCCGCCGGGCTGTGGCGGAACTGGGCGGGCGGCTGGTCATCGACGGCATCGCCATGCGCCCCGGCCATCCGGCTGTCCTGGCCGAGCTCCCCGACGGTCGCTTTGTCCTGGGGCTCCCCGGAAACCCGCTGGCCGCCATGATGGCACTGTCCACGGTGGGCGAACCGCTGCTGGCGGCGCTGGGCCACGGCACCATGCCGCCGGTGCAGGAGGTCCCGTGCGGGACCACCCTCGAGCCTGAGCCGGGCCGGACCAGGCTGATGCCGTTCCGGCTTCTGTACGGGATGGCTTCACCGGCCAAGCACACGGGTCCCGGGATGATGCGCGGACTGGCGTCGGCGCACGGTGTGATGGTTGTTCCGCCGCATGGCGTGCAGCTGGGCGAACCAGTCCCGGCGTTCGCTTTGCCGTGGGGGCCGCCGGTGCCCGCGCCCGCGCAGCCGGGTACCAAGCCCAAGGGCCGGCCCGCCGCTAAGCCGGCCACCCGGGCAGCTGGCAAGGACGCTGCGAAGCCTGCCGGTCCGGTGGACTGGAGTGCCCTGCTGGGGTAGGCGCCGTGCTGCGGAACCACGTACGCCACAGCCCGGCCAGTGGTGCAATGATGGACCTATGAACAGCGCCAGCCGGCAGGTCCGGAACGTCCACGGGGCCCTTCAAGACAGTCTGGCGGTTCGCTGATGGGGCGCGTGACGCAGCGCCGCAAGGTGCACAAGTATGTTTTGGATGGCTCGCCCAATGCCCTTGAGTTCCCGGTCCGCCACCGCGAGGACGTCCTCGCCGTCGAAGAGCCGCTGGAAATCCGGATCGGTGCACTGTCATTCTCGGTGACCATGCGGACGCCCGGGGACGACTTTGACCTGGTGGCCGGCTTCCTGGTGTCCGAGGGGATCATCTGGGCTCCGGAGCAGCTGGTGTCGTTGCGGTTCTGCGCCGGCGAGGACGAAGACGGCGTCCAAACCTTCAATGTGGTGGAAGCCCAGCTGCGGCCCGACGTCGAACTCCCTGCAAAGGGTCGGAACGTCTTCACGTCCAGCTCCTGCGGTATCTGCGGCACGGACTCGATCGAGGCAGTGCGCAAGTCCTCCCATTTCAGCCCGGCGGCGGATCCATTGACCGTGCCCGCCCATGTGCTGGCATCACTGCCCGGGCGGCTCCGCGAAGCGCAGGACGTTTTTGACGTCACCGGCGGAGTGCACGCCGCGGGCCTCTTCCGCATAACGGACGACGGCGGCGTGCAGCTTTTGTGCCTGCGCGAGGATGTGGGGCGCCACAACGCCGTGGACAAGGTAGTTGGCTGGGCCCTGCGGGAGCGGTTGCTTCCGCTAACCGGGCTGGTCCTGCAGGTCTCGGGCCGCGCATCGTTTGAACTCGTCCAGAAGGCAGCGTTGGCGGGCATTCCCGTACTGGCGGCGGTGAGTGCGCCGTCGAGCCTTGCTGTGGAGCTGGCGGAGGCCAGCGGCATGACCCTGGCAGGATTCAGCCGGGGCACCAGCCTGAATATCTACGCCGGGCAGGGCAGGATTACGCTGCCCGCCGCGCAGGTTCCCGCGCAGGTTCCGGAGCCGGTTCGCGGGGAGGACGCGGCCGAGTTAAGCGCGAACGCGCCGGGATAAAACGGCCCCAGCACCCTTCGGCGAAGATTTCCGGTGACGCTTGGCTATTGAGCTACTAGCCGGTAGATTTTATCCATCGATTGGACGCGTTTTGGTCCGGATTCGAGTACTCCAGTTCAAGCACCTAAGAGGGTTTACATTGCATGACGACCGCCGGATCACCGAAGTCCGCGTGGACCGGTTTGTCCGCGAGCGGATCATTCCCGCTGTTTACGCCCGCACTGTTCCGCTGAACCTGACCAGCTGGGATGCGCCCGGCGAACCGGTGTCCGTGATGGATGCACTGCGGAATCACTTCGAGCCGCAGGAACACGGTGCTGCCTGGGGCAAGCCGTGGGGGACCAAGTGGCTGCGCCTGCAGGGCGACGTCCCGGAGGCCTGGGGCACCGGCCCGGACACCGCCGTCGAAATCGTGGTGGACCTTGGCTTCATCAACGAAGCCCCCGGATTCCAGTGCGAGGGAATCGCCTGGCGCCCGGACGGCACCATCATCAAAGCTATTTCGCCCCGGAACCAGTACATTCCCCTGAAACTCCTGGGCAGCGGCATGTCCGTTGACTTCTACGTTGAAGCGGCCGCCAACCCGGACATGGCGCAGGGCTGGACCTTTGCCGCCACACCCTACGGGGACAAGGCAACAGCAGGCACGGCGCCGCAGTACCGGCTGGGCAGGATCGCCATCGCCGAACTCAACCAGACGGTCTGGGAACTCCAGCAGGACATCTGGACCCTCGCCGGGCTGATGCACGAACTCCCCCCGGAGCAGCCGCGGCGCCATGAGATCCTCCGCGCGCTGGAGCGCATGATGGACCAGATGGATCCCGACGACGTCCCCGGCACCGCCGCAGCCGGGCGGGCAACCCTGGCCGAAGTTTTGTCCAGGCCCGCCTACGCTTCCGCCCATCAATTGGTGGCAACGGGTCACGCGCACATTGATTCGGCATGGCTCTGGCCGGTGCGCGAAACCATCCGCAAATGTGCCCGGACGTTCTCCAACGTGGTGGCGCTGATGGATGAGGATCCGGGCTTTGTGTTCTCCTGCTCCTCGGCTCAGCAGCTGGCCTGGATGAAGGAGTTCTACCCCGAGCTTTTCGGCCGGGTCCGGGAAAAGGTCAAGGCCGGGCAGTTCGTCCCGGTGGGCGGCATGTGGGTTGAGTCGGACACCAACATGCCCGGCGGCGAGGCAATGGCCCGGCAATTCATTGAGGGCAAGAACTTCTTCCTCGACGAGTTCGGCGTCGAATGCCGCGAAGCGTGGCTCCCGGATTCCTTCGGCTACTCCGCGGCCCTGCCGCAGATCGTCAAGGCGGCGGGCAGCCGCTGGTTCCTCACGCAGAAGATCTCGTGGAACCAGGTCAACCGCATGCCGCACCATACCTTCAACTGGGAGGGCATCGACGGCACCCGGCTGTTCACGCACTTCCCGCCCGTTGACACCTACAACGCCGAGCTCAGCGGACGCGAACTGGCGCACGCCGAGCGGAACTTCCGCGACCACGGGCGCGGCAACACCTCGCTCGTCCCGTTCGGCTACGGCGACGGAGGAGGCGGGCCTACGCGGGAAATGCTGGCTGCCGCCAGCCGCACCGCCGACCTCGAAGGCTCGCCCAAGATCCGCGTGGGTTCCGCCGAGAGTTTCTTTACCCAGGCGGAGGAAGAGTATTCCTCCCTGCCTGTCTGGGTGGGGGAGATGTACCTGGAACTCCACCGCGGCACGTACACCAGCCAGGCGCAGACCAAACGCGGCAACCGGCGCAGCGAACACCTGCTCCGCGAGGCCGAACTCTGGTGCGCCACGGCTGCTGTCCGCGGCGCCGGCTCCTTCGAGAACCCGGCGGCGGAGCTGAAGCGGCTCTGGCGGCTGGTGCTCCTGCAGCAGTTCCACGACATCCTGCCCGGCAGCTCCATCGCCTGGGTCCACCAGGACGCGGAACGTAATTACGCCGCGATCAGTGCCAGCCTCGAAAACCTCATAGCGCAGGCAGCGGCCGCGCTCCTCGGCGAGGGGTCGCGGACCTTCCTGCTCAACGCCGCACCGCACGCGCGCAACGGCGTTCCTGCCTTGGCTGCCGCAGAGCTTTCGCCGACCGGCCAGCCGGTCCAGGCGACCGCTCTGGATGGCGGTTACGTGCTGGACAACGGCATCATCCGGGCCGTCCTGGATGCGGATGGCCTGCTGGCCTCCCTCGCCGACTACGCCACGGGACGCGAAGCCATCGCTCCCGGAGCGCGCGGCAACCTGCTGGAACTGCACCGGGACACGCCCAACGAGTGGGACGCCTGGGACATCGATGAGTTCTACCGCCGCAACGTCACCGCCCTCACGGCGGCCCAGGCCATTCGGGTGGAGCACACCGGAACCAGTGCCGTTGTGGTGGTGGACCGGGTCGCCGGCTCGTCACCGCTCACCCAGCGGATCACGCTGGACGCCGGCAGCGGCTCCCTCACCATCACCATAGCCGTTGAGTGGCAGGAGAGCGAGAAGCTGCTCAAGCTGGGCTTCCCGCTGGACGTCAGGGCGGACCGATCCGCCTCGGAGACCCAGTTCGGCCATGTCTTCCGCCCCACCCATGTCAACACCTCGTGGGAGGCCGCCAAGTTCGAGATCTGCGCGCACCGCTGGATCCACGTGGCCGAGCCCGGCTACGGCGTCGCTATTTCCAATGCGGCCACCTACGGGCACGATGTCACCAGGAGCGTGCGGGATTCCGACGGCGGGACCACCACCTCGGTGCGTCTCTCCCTGTTGCGGGCACCGAAGTTCCCGGACCCGACGGCGGACCGGGGGCACCAGGAAATGACCGTGACCATCCGCCCCGGAGCCGGGATCGCCGACGCTGTGGAGGAGGGGTACCGCACCAACCTTGCACCCCGGCTGGTGAAGGGCGCCCGCGGCGTGGAGCCGCTGTTCTCCGTGGACAACCCGGCCCTGGTCATCGAGGCGGTCAAGCTTGCCGAGGACGGTTCGGGTGATGTTGTGGTCCGTCTTTATGAGTCCCTGGGGCAGCGGTCCGCCGGCGTGCTCACGGCCAACTTCCCGGTCACGGCCGTCCAGGTCACGGACCTGCTGGAGCGCGCCACCGACGCGCCGGGCGTCAGCACTGCCGCAGCAGAGCAGTCGGTGGAGCTTTCGCTGCGCCCGTTCCAGCTGGTGACGCTGAGGTTCGCGCGCTAGGTGCGGCATGGATGCCAGCCGCGGTCAGCGGGCGGGTCAGAAATGGGCCTGGCCGTTTAATGGCTGAGTGGTGGCGGTCCCCAACGGCCCGCCACCACTCATCCCCCCAAAGAGTGCGAAGACTCAACAGGCCCGGCGTCCAGGAATCTATCCCCGTTCGTGAACACCGGCACCTAACTTCACACATTCATGATTGTGCCACGTCTAATGATTTTGTGAAAGCGTGAAGGCTACTTTGCAGTAGAAGTCCTTGGCCGAGTGCCGCCCCGCCCGTGCCGGAGCCTTGCCACCGCGATCAAAGCCAGGCCAACGACAAAGCAAAGAATTGCGGTGTAGTTGATCAGGAACGTCGCTGCTCCCCAGTTGGGCGGATAGAAGGGGAAGAGCAGCGATAGCGTGATGGCCACCGAGCCTGTGCCCAGCAGGAAGGCGGCGATGCGAACCAGGGTGGGCAGCGTGCTGTGGACCGCACGCACCATGGCCGGCAGCAGGACCAGCGAAACGTAGGCCGGATAGGCGCGGCCAGCGGCCCCGTAGTACTGGACCAGGTCCCGGTCTTTGTCATCCTGGCCTGCCACGGCAACCAATCCCACGGATGAGCCGCCAGTGTCCATCATCAGGAACACCACAAGCACGGTCAGGGAGGTCAGGCCCATGACGGCCATCCCGATCCGTCCGGTGAGCAGCTGGTGGGCGTCGTCGGCGCCAAAGCCCCGGGTGACGCGGATGCCCACGAAGAAAATAGCGGCGAAGATGACAAAGCGGAGCAGGAGGTTGGCCAAGTTAACCCCGCCGAGCGCCTGGTCGATGGCAAGGTATGGCGCCCGGATGCTGAGCAGGGTGGCGAGCGTCATCAGCGCAAAGATGTAGAAGAGCGTCCTGTTCTTCCCCCGCACGGCACTGGGAACGCGCGCAATGGCCACCAGGCCGCAGACAGTCAGCGTGGACCACTGCAGGATTTCGATCATCCCAGGTTCTCCCAGATCTTTTCAGTTTTCTCGTGGTCATGTTCCTGCCGGCGGAGGGCCCTGCCGACAGTCTGCAGCCGGTCACCGGCCAAGGTGGTCAGCTCGCCGTCGGACAGGCTGTCCAGGGCGGCCTGCCGGGCTCCGGGAGGCCAGCCGGCCTCCGCCTCCGTGACCAGCCCGGTGGCCACCAGACCGCTGGCCGGGGCGACGCCGGCCGCAAGGGACGTGGCAACCGCCAGTTCCGGAGCCAGCCGGTTTGCGGTCAGTTGTGCCGAATAGTTCTGCGGAGCGATTCCGGTGGCGGCGGAGACCCGGTGCCGCAGCTCGCCGTCGTCGATGGCCTCCACCCAGTTCTTGACTGAGGTGGCGTGCGGGGCCGGCTCCAACGCCGGCGAACCGGCCGCCGCTGCAGCCGCCGGCACGCCGCCTGGGTCCGCGGCGGAACGGGCCAGAACTGCCCGCAGGAGGTCCGGGGTGGAGATCTGGCTGACCAGTTCGGACCTGCTGGGCGGGCGCGTGTCCGTGAGCTGGCTGTACGCGTCGAACGCCGCCAGCGCCGAAACGGGATTGACGTTGTACGCCCGGCTGATGCTCACCACCGTAGTCTCTGCCACCTTGCCCCGGACGAGCTGCTGGGCCAGGGTGGTCCGCTTGATGCCTGACACGCGGCAGATGTCAGATGCGCTCGTCTCGGGGGCGATGCCGTGCAGCCAGCGCTGGAACGCCTTGGCAGATATAGGCATAAGCAGCTCTCTGCAGAACGGATGGTTAACGGTGATTTTAGCCTGACGTCAGCGGGCAGTTTGGTGCGGCGTGCTGAGTCGACTATGCTTGATGGTCGAGCCCGTTGGTCCGTACACCCCCCAAGTCCGGACCTGCGGGCTCTTTAGTGCCCCGGCACTTTTCGGGGCGGCACATTGCGGATTCACCGCAGTTTCGGGCCGATTCAGGCGGGCTCCTCCGGCCGGGCGGCGGCGAGAGGATGGACCAACCTATGACTGCAACCCTTGTTGCCAAAGATCTTTCCGGCGGCCACGACCACCGGACGCTGTTCGCCAAACTTTCCCTCACGGTGGCCCCCGGCGACGTGGTGGGTGTGGTGGGCGCCAACGGCGCCGGCAAGTCCACCCTGCTGCGCCTGCTGGCCGGCGTGGACCAGCCCCAGGGCGGCAGCGTCAGCCTCGCCCCCGCCGATGCCTTTGTGGGCTTGCTGCCCCAGGAACACGAGCGCGTCGCCGGCGAGACCGTGGCTGGCTACATCGCCCGCAGGACCGGCTGCGCCCAGGCCACCGTGGAGATGGAGTCCACCGCGGAGGCCTTGGGCTCCGGCGCACCGGGAGCCGATGACGCCTACTCGCTGGCCTTTGACCGCTGGATGGCGTCAGGCGCGGCAGACCTCGACGAACGCATCCCGCCCGTCCTGGCCGACCTCGGCCTGGACACCGGAGCGGACGCTCCCATGACCGGGCTCTCCGGCGGCCAGGCCGCCCGCGTGGCCCTCGCTGCGCTCCTGCTCAGCCGGTTCGATGTTGTGCTGCTGGACGAGCCCACCAACGACCTTGACCTCGCCGGCCTGGCCAAACTGGAAGCCTTTGTCCAGGGCCTGCGCGGCGGTGTGGTGCTGGTGTCCCATGACCGCGAGTTCCTGGCCCGCTGTGTCACCACCATCGTGGAACTGGATCTGGCGCAGAATTCCGTGGCCGTGTACGACGGCGGCTACGAGGCCTTCCTCGAGGAGCGCGCCGTGGCGCGGCGCCACGCAAGGGAAAAGTTCGAGGAGTTCGCCTCCACCAAGGCAGACCTGGTCTCCCGCGCCCGGACCCAGCGCGAGTGGAGCTCCCAAGGCGTGCGGAACGCCATGAAAAAGAGCCCGGACAACGACAAAATCCGCCGCGCCGCCAGCACCGAGTCATCGGAAAAGCAGGCGCAGAAGGTCCGGCAGATGGAATCCAGGATTGCCCGGCTGGACGTGGTGGAGGAGCCGCGGAAGGAATGGCAGCTGCAGTTCACCATTGGCCAGGCGCCCCGGTCCAGTGCGGTGGTGGCCACCTTGCGTGACGCCGTCGTGAAGCAGGGAAGCTTCACGCTGGGCCCGGTGAACCTGCAGCTTAACGCGGGGGAGCGGATCGGCATCACCGGACCTAACGGAGCCGGCAAGTCGACGCTGCTGCGCCTGCTCCTGGGCGTGCAGGCGCCCGACGCCGGGAACGCCGCCATGGGCGCCTCGGTGGCCGTCGGCGAAATTGACCAGGCCCGCGGCCTGCTGGCCGGCCACCTCAACCTTGGCGACGCCGTCGAAGCCGTGCTCACGGACCTGAATCCGGCGGAGGTCCGCACGCTGCTGGCCAAGTTCGGGTTGAAGGCGGACCACACCACCCGCCCGGTGTATTCCCTGTCGCCGGGGGAACGCACCCGCGCGGCATTGGCGCTGCTGCAGGCACGCGGGGTGAACCTGCTGGTCCTGGACGAACCCACCAACCACCTGGACCTGCCCGCCATCGAGCAGTTGGAAGAGGCGCTGGGAAGTTATGAGGGCGCTTTGCTGTTAGTAACCCATGACCGGAGGCTGCTCGAGAACGTGCGGCTGGATGTACGGTGGAATGTGGACAACGGAACGGTAACAGAACTGATGGCAGACGCAACGGAGCAACAGCGATGAGCATGGACGGCGTCGCCTGGCACTCCCTGTACAACATCTCCCGGGCCAAGAACGGCTCCCGGCCTTTCTCCAAGGCCACCCTGAAACGGGTCCTGGGCTTCGCCCGCCCGCACCGGACAAAGCTGATCGCGTTTGTGGCGCTGTCCATTGTGATGGCGTTCCTGGCCGTGGCCACGCCGGTGCTGGCCGGCCAGGTGGTTGATGCCATCGTGGCCAAGGCGGGTACAGACGAAGTGATCCGGCTGGCGCTGCTGATCGCCGTGGTGGCCGTTGCCGAAGCCGGCCTGGGGCTCGTGAGCCGCTGGCTTTCGTCCAACATCGGCGAAGGCGTGATCGTGGACCTGCGCACCAGGGTCTTTGACCATGTGCAGAAGATGCCCATCGCATTCTTCACCCGGACCCGCACCGGCGCACTGGTCAGCCGCCTGAACAACGACGTCATCGGAGCGCAGTCCGCCTTCGCCGGCACGCTGTCCGGCGTGGTCAGCAACGTGGTGGCCCTGATCCTGACGCTGATCGTAATGCTCGGGACTTCCTGGCAGGTCACCGTGCTCGCCATGATCCTGCTGCCGATCTTCCTGATCCCTGCCCGCCGGATGGGCTCCAAGCTCGCGGACCTGCGGCGTGAGGCGGCAAACCACAACGCGGCCATGGGCACCCAGATGACCGAGCGCTTCTCCGCCCCGGGCGCCACGCTGGTGAAGCTCTTCGGCCGCCCGGACGAGGAATCCCGCGAGTTCGCGGTCCGCGCCGGCCGGGTCCGGGACATCGGCGTCCGCACGGCCATGCTGCAGTTCACCTTCGTCACCGCGCTGACGCTGGTGTCCGCGCTCGCCCTGGCCCTGGTCTACGGCCTGGGCGGATGGCTGGCCATCGGCGGTCAGCTCGCCGCGGGCGACGTTGTGGTGCTGGCACTGCTGCTCACCCGTCTCTACGCCCCGCTCACCGCCCTGTCCAACGCCCGCGTGGAAATCATGAGCGCGCTGGTCAGCTTCGAGCGGGTTTTCGAGATCCTGGACCTCAAGCCCCTGATCCAGCAGAAGCCCGACGCCGTGGCCATCCCGCCGGGAAACGTTTCGGTGGAGTTTGACGACGTTCGCTTCGCCTACCCCTCGGCGGACAAGGTCTCGCTGGCCTCGCTCGAGGAAGTGTCCACGCTGGACACCCGCGGCGGCGAAGAGGTGCTGCATGGCATCAGTTTCCGGGTGGAACCCGGGCAGACCGTCGCGCTGGTGGGTTCCTCCGGTGCCGGAAAGTCCACTATCGCGCAGCTGCTTTCCCGGCTGTACGACGTCGATTCCGGCGCCGTGCGGCTCGGCGGCACTCTGCCCGGCTCGGGGCTGGACGTCCGGGACGCCACCTTCGATTCCCTGCGGGACACGTTGGGGATGGTCACCCAGGACGGACACCTCTTCCACGAATCCATTGCCTCCAACCTCAGGCTCGCACGGCCGGACGCCACTGAAGAGGACATGTGGGACGCCATCCGGCAGGCCCGCCTTGAGACCATGATCCGGTCCCTGCCCGACGGCCTGGACACGGTGGTGGGGGAGCGCGGTTACCGGCTCTCCGGCGGTGAACGCCAGCGGCTCACCATCGCACGGCTGCTGATTTCCCAGCCCCGGGTGGTCATCCTCGACGAGGCCACCGCCGCACTCGACTCCACCAACGAAGCCGCCGTGCAGGCGGCCCTGGGCGCCGCGCTCGAGGGGCGCACCGCCGTCGTGATTGCCCACCGGCTGTCCACCATCCGTGCCGCCGACGTCATCCTGGTGGTCGAGGACGGGCGGATCGTGGAACGCGGCAACCATACCGATCTGCTCGCGGCCGAGGGCCGGTACGCCGAGCTCTACCAGACGCAGTTCGCCGAAGCCACGGCCGTGGCAGCGGAAGCCGTTCCGGAGTACTAGGGCTCAGCCTTCCCCAACTGGGTAGCGCTAAGTGTCGTTTTGAGCCCTCAAAACGACACTTAGCGCTACCTACTTGGGGCCGGGGCGCAGGGTGGGCAGGGTGGCCAGTTCGGGCAGGATGTGGTCCGTCAGGAGCGGGGCCAGGTCCGCAGGCGGCGGCGCGCCCCGGTCCAGCGCCGCCAGGTCCAGCCAGCGGATCTCGGCGATCTCAGCCGAGGGGTGCGCGGTCCAGGTTCCGGGTGCGGTAAACACTGTGGCTTCGATGTCCGTGGCGGCCTCGTTGGCGGCGTCGGCGATCCAGACGCCCATCAGCTCCAGCTCGCGCGGATCTACTACGATCCCTACTTCCTCCTGAAGTTCCCGCGCAGCGGCGTGAACGGCGGTTTCGCCGGCTTCGGGCTTGCCGCCGGGGTGCATAAACATGCTGGTGCCGCGTTTGCGGACGGTCAGGAGCCGGCCGGCGTCGTCGAAGACACAGACGGCGGAGACAACAATGCGGGCTTTCACGTTCCGAGCCTAGCCTGTTCAGTCTTGACGCTTCAGACCAGCCGCTTCAGACCTGCCGCCTCAGACCTGCCGCTTCAGGGCGGACGTCAGCAGCAGGTCCTTGCGCGGGCCGGTCACATCCCACGTGTAACTGAACGTGTCAGGGCCTTCGTAGGTGTAGGCCACGCGGTACGTATCGGGATCGCACCAGTGTTGGTCCAGATTGGCCTCCGGGCTGAAGCTCATCCGGTGGAAGGGCCGCCCGTCGGCAAAAAACACGTCCAGGGCGTCCGGCCGGTCGGCGGGTTTCAGGACGTATTCACGCGAGGCAGGGCCGGTAAAGGTGGGCCAGCGCATGGTGCCTTCTTCACGGAAGGCCAGGCCGCCGTCGTCCGCGGGGGAAAAATGTACGACGCCGGAAAAGGTTCCGTGGGTGCCGGTGGACCGGTCCAGCAGCTGCCGTTCGACGGCCCAGTTTCCCTGAACGGGCAAGTTCCCGGCCTGCGAGGGGCCGAGCAGGTAGGCGCGGAGGTCGAACTCCGGGGAAGGAAGATTCAAGTGCCCTCGATTGGAATCGAACCAACGACACCGGCTTTAGGAGAGCCGTGCTCTATCCACTGAGCTACGAGGGCGCGTGTCCGCTGGTCCGGCAGGGCCGGTCCGTCCGGACACGGATACAAGCATACAAGGTGGTGGGCCGTACTACGCTCTTGGCATGAGATCAGCCCCGACGTCCGCCCCCGCCGTGGCATTCCTCCCGGACACCGCCTCCACCCGCCAGTACATCGGCGCCTGGTCCGTCCTGAGTGTCCTGCAGTATTTTGTGGCGGAAGCGGCCGTGATCGGTGCCTGGGGCGGGCCGCAGCCCTACGACCGCCGGACCGGATACATCAGCGACCTCGGCGCGCTTCACTGCGGGATCTACGACGGACGCGATGTGTGTTCGCCGCTGCATTGGCTGATGAACGCCTCCTTTGTGGTCCAGGGGCTGGGCATGCTGCTCGGTGCGCTGCTGCTGGGTTCCGGGCTGCTCTGTGTGGCGGCAAGGGCCGGCGCACGGGTCCAGCCGGGGCGCCGGAAACCCTGGCAGGCGGCGGTTGCCGTGCGGGTCCTGACCGGTGCTGCCGGTGCGGGGACCATGATCGTGGGCCTGGTGCCGGAGGACGTCGGCTCCGGCTGGCACTTTGTCGGGGCGTTGATGTACTTCCTGGCCGGCGCGCTGGCGTTGCTGCTGCTGGGGGTGTTATGGCTGCGGCAGACTCCGCTGGGGTGGTTCGTGCTGGTGTGCGGGCTGGTGTCCCTCGCCGCGCTGGTCACAGGCGGACTGACAGGCCTGGATGTTCCGGAGCCCGGCACCCTGGAGCGGCTGATGGGTTATCCGGTCACCGTGGGCGTGGCAGCAGCCGGCCTGGTAATCGCCCAACGTGTGCACCGGCACCGCAAGGAGGAGCGCGCCCGGGTTACTGGGTCGGCGCGGGCCTAGCCGGCTTTCGCAGGCTTCTTGCGCAGGAACACAGCCGCTGCCCCGGCCAGCAGGCTGACGACGAACAGCACCCACCCGGCAATGGTGAGTGCGGACGCCAAGGCGACCTGGCCGGCGTCGGCCGTTTCCGATCCCAGTGCGGCGTCGATGGCGACATTGCCCCAAAGCCGGACCACCACAAACAGCAGCGGGAGGGCCCAGAGTGCCCAGCGGAGGGACTTCCTGGCGACGTTGGTCCCGATCAGGAGCAGCCAGGTGAAGCCGAAGATCAACGGGAAGAGCGTGCCGGCTGTCTTGTGGACGTAGTTGAGCTGGCCGCGGGCGTCGTTGTCCATGACGGCGTTCAGTTGGCCGACGTAGCCGGCGTCAAAACCTCCCACGAGCGAGTCGGGCATGGCCAGGCCGCCGGAGAGCTGGGTGAGCTGCTGGAGCGTGAGCAGGTGGACGTACCAGAACAGGAACAGGCTGACCACGACGCCCGCGATGAGGATCAGGTTGGTGTTGCTCTGGGCCTTCTGCGGCGAACGGCTGGTGGAGGGGTTGATGACCGGCGGGAGGCTGTGCTGCGGAACAGCCGCCTTGGAGCCGTGCTTCTTGATCCGCTGCGCTGGGGTTTTGGCCATGGCACCATTATCCCGCCACCTAAACTGGGTCCATGACCACTGGCCGGCACAGCGCCCTTGAACTTGACCCCGCCCTGGACGACTATCAGCTGGCATCCGCGCTGGTGCGCGAAGCCGGGCAACTGGCGCTCCTGATGCGCATGGCCGGGCTGCAGTCCCAGCAGAAAACCTCCATCTCCGACGTGGTGACCGCCGCGGACCACGCTGCGGAAGCCTACGTGCTGGGGCAGTTGCGGCGCTGCCGGCCGGAGGATGGCATCTTAGGGGAGGAGGGCGCCTCGGTGGCCGGAACCAGCGGCCGTACCTGGGTGGTCGACCCCGTGGATGGCACCTATAACTTCCTGCACGGATCCACATACTGGTGCTCGGCCCTCGCACTGAAGGACCCGTCCGATGTGCTGCTCGGCGCGATTTTCCAGCCGGAGGAGGACAAGCTCTGGCTGGGCGGAACGGCCCACGCGGCCACACTGAATGGCGAGGTACTGACCGCCTACCGTGACTCGGGCGCTGTCCAGGATGGCGGGGCGCGCAACGCAACCGCGCTCGCCGAACTCGGCGCAGCCACCTACATCCACCCCACCTGGCTGATGGATCCGCTCTGCGCCATGCCCTGGCACGCTGCGGCCACCTCCGCCGCGGCGCTGCGGATGTTCGGCTCCGGGTCCTGCGACCTGGGCCGGGTGGCCGATGGCCAGCTGGGATGCTGGTTCCAGCACAGCTGCCCGGAATGGGACTGGTTGCCGGGCAAGGCGATCGTCCGCGCCGCCGGCGGCGCCACGGACACGGTCCGGATCAACGGCCTGGACTGGTTTATGGCGGGAGGCACGACGGCGGTGCGGGAGTTGCGTGCGGCCCTTGAGTCGGGCTCCATCGCCTGAGTCCGGGCCGCCTTTTGCGCGCTTCCCGGGTGGGAGCACGGTGTTATCCACAGGCTGGACCTGACTGTCAGCCCCACCGCCTAGACTTGTAGGCACCATGGATATGTTGTTTGACCCGTACTCTGACGGACCGTTCAAGGCCGCCGCGCCAGCCTCCGCCCGCACCAAGTCGCGCCCGGAAGGCCTTGCCGCGGCCGCCGAATTCGGTGGCGGCGGGCCGGGCGGCGGCTCCGAACACGCAGCAGAACAGGGCGCCCAGCGCACGGGCGGCTGGGCCAACCAGCAGCCCTCTCATGACGGCAACGGCGAGCCGGCCCACCACCGGCCCAACGCCGAGGAACTCCTGGAGGGGCTTAACCCGCAGCAGGAGGAGGCCGTCAAGCACGCCGGCGGCGCCCTGCTAATTGTGGCCGGCGCCGGCTCGGGAAAGACCCGCGTTCTCAGTAACCGGATCGCCTACCTCATTGCCACGCACCGCGCGCACCACGGTGAGGTCCTGGCCATCACGTTCACCAACAAGGCCGCCGCCGAGATGCGGGAGCGCATCGCGGCGCTGGTGGGTGGACGGGCCAAGATCATGTGGATCTCCACGTTCCACTCATCCTGCGTGCGTATCCTGCGCCAGGAGGCCGCGAACGTCGGCCGGAAGTCGAACTTCTCCATCTACGACTCCGCGGACTCGCTGCGGCTGGTCGTCCAGGTCTCCAAGAGCCTGGACCTGGATCCCAAGAAGTTCGCGCCCAAGGCCATCCAGCACAAGATCTCCGCGCTCAAGAACGAGCTCATCGACGCCGATGCCTACGCGTCCTCCGCGAATTACAACGATCCCTTCGAGTCCGCTGTGGCTGACGTCTTCAAGGGCTACACCCAGCGGCTGCGCCAGGCCAACGCCATGGACTTCGATGACCTCATCGCCGAGACCGTCTACATGTTCCGCGCCTTCCCGGCGCTCGCCGCGTCCTACCGACGGCGGTTCCGGCACGTCCTCGTGGACGAATACCAGGACACCAACCACGCCCAGTACGCCCTGGTCCGCGAGATAGTGGGTGAGGGCCCCGGTGCGTCCGAGCTCACCGTCGTGGGCGACTCCGACCAATCCATCTACGCCTTCCGCGGCGCCGACATCCGCAACATCGTGGAGTTCGAAAAGGACTACCCGGACGCCCGCACCATCAAACTGGAGCAGAACTACCGCTCCACGCAGAACATCCTCAGCGCGGCCAACTCCGTGATCTCACGCAACCCCAACCGCCCCGACAAGCGGCTGTGGACCGCCGAGGGCGAGGGCCACAAGATCATCGGCTATGTGGGCGAGAACGAGCACGCCGAGGCCCAGTTCATTGCCAAGGAGATTGACCGGCTCCAGGACGAGGACAACCTCCGCCCCGGTGATGTTGCCATTTTCTACCGCACCAACGCGCAGTCCCGTTCCATTGAGGATGTGCTGGTCCGGGTGGGCCTGCCGTACAAGGTGGTGGGTGGCACCCGCTTCTACGACCGCAAGGAAATCAAGGACGCCCTCGCGTACCTCCGCGTTCTGGTGAACCCGGACGACGACGTCAACCTGCGCCGGGTGCTCAACGAACCCAAGCGCGGCATTGGTGACCGCGCCGAAGGTGCCGTGGCCGCACTGGCCGAGCGCGAACGGATGTCGTTCATGGCCGCCGCCCGGCGGGCTGAAGAAGCTCCCGGCATGGCCACCCGTTCCGTCAACGCCGTCCTCGGGTTTGTGAAACTGCTGGACGACCTCGCAGAGGTTGCCTCCGGTTCAGGCGCCGCCGCCGCGCTGGAGGCCGTCCTGGAACAGACCGGCTACCTCGCCGGGCTGCGTTCCAGCACTGATCCACAGGACGAGTCCCGCGTGGAGAACCTGGCGGAACTCGTCGCCGTCGTGCGTGAATACGAACAGGAGAACCCGGAAGGGTCCCTGGGTGCGTTCCTGGAACAGGTGTCGCTGGTGGCAGACGCGGACCAGATCCCGGACGCCCCCGGCGCGGACATCGACGCCGCCGTGGCCGAAGCCAAACGCCTGGGCGTGGTCACGCTGATGACCCTCCACACCGCCAAGGGGCTCGAATTCCCGGTGGTGTTCCTGACCGGCATGGAACACGGGCTGTTCCCGCACCAGCGGTCGGCCACGGACCCCAAGGAACTCGCCGAGGAACGCCGGCTGGCCTACGTGGGCCTGACCCGCGCGCGCAAGCGCCTCTACGTCACCCGGTCCGAAGTCCGCAGCATGTGGGGCCAAAGCCAGTACAACCCGGCCAGCCAGTTCCTCGAGGAAATTCCGGCGGAGCTGCTGGAGTGGAAACGCGAAGGCACCAGCCGGCAGTCCGGCGGGTGGGGGAGCAGCAGCGCGGCGATCGGCTCCAGCCGTTACGGCGGATCCTTCTGGGGCGCCGGCACGTCCCGCGGTGCGGCCGCCGATTCCTCGGCGGGCTTCAACGCAGACGTTCCCGCGGCGATCGCCAAGAACCGGGTCCAGCCGCAGAAGGAGATTGTGGCCGTCAGTGTGGGCGACAAGGTCAACCACACCAGCTTCGGCAACGGCACGGTGCTGGCGCTGGAAGGCGCGGGGGACAAGACGGTGGCCAAGGTGAAGTTCAGCGTCGGTGAGAAGCGTCTCCTGCTCCGCTACGCGCCGCTCACGAAGCTCGACGCCTGACCACGCTTGCCCTTGTCCGGGCACCCCGGCTGGCTTACAGTTCAGGAACGCGCGGTACCCGGGAAACAGCGGGTAGCCGGTGAACCGGTGAAGCGCAGGCCATTTGAGCACAGCAGAACTTGAGCACAGCATATTCGGGGGCACCACTGTGAAGATCCTGTTCGCCAGCCAGGCCATTGACGGCCATTTCAACCCCATGACGGGCGTGGCGATGCGGCTCAAGGACCGCGGCCACGAGGTGGCCTGGTACACGGGTCCCGTCTATGCGGACAGGCTCGGCGGAATGGGAATCCAGCACTTCCCCTTCCGCAGGGCCATCGAGCACCGCGCGGACAACCTCAATGAGCTCTATCCGGAGCGGGCCAAGCTCAAGGGCCCACGGGCCATCGGCTTCGACGGCGAGAAGATTTTCGCCAGCAACGTCAGCCACTTCTTCGAGGACATCCGCGAGGTCGCGCAGCAGAATCCCTTCGACGTTCTTGTGGCGGACAGTTCCATGTTCATTCACCGGCTCGTCTCCCACTTGATGGGCAAGCCGGTGGTGAATTTTGTTGCGATCCCCAACATGGAAAGCGACCCGCAGGTGCCGCCGCTTTTCTTCGGGTTCCGGCCGCCCCGCAATCCCGTGGAGAAGGCGGTCCAAGGCCTGGCGGGCCTGCTGTCCGACAAGGTCATTCTTCGGCCTGCCAGTCAAAGCTACCGCCGGCAGCATGCCGCCTACGGCCAGGCTGTTCCGCGGCAAGGCCGGCTGACGGACGAACCCTATCGGTGCTCGGACGCCATTATCCAGACCGGCACGGAATCCCTCGATTTCCCGCGGCGCCGGGTCAACGCCAAAGTGCACTACGTCGGGGCGCTCCTGCCATACCGGTCGCCTGGCCAGGCGCCCGCCGATCCTGGTGGGAACAGTGGGGACGGCGGCTTTCCCCGGTCCTATCCCGCAACACTCGTTGTCACCCAGGGAACAGTGGACAACCTGGACCAGGACAAACTCATCGTTCCGTCGCTTGAGGCAGTCAAGGACATGGATGCGTTGGTTATCGTCGCAACCGGCGGGCACGGCACCGAGCAACTGAAGGCCCGCTACCCGCAGCCCAACGTGGTGGTGCGGGACTACGTGGACTTCGCGGAGGTCTTTGACTTCACGGATGTCTTCATCACCAACGGCGGATTTGGCGGTGTGCAGCTGAGCCTGTCCAAGGGGGTTCCCTTGGTGGTTTCGGGCATCAACGAGGGCAAAAGTGACGTCAACGCCCGGGTGGAACACTCCGGCGTCGGCATTAACCTCAGGACGGAGTCACCCAAGCCCGCCGACATAGCGGCTGCAGTTCGAAAGGTCCTGGCGGATCCCGGCTGGAAATCCCGCGCCCGGACGATGCAGGAGCAGTTCGACCGTGAGGATCCCGCCGAAGCTGCTGCCGCCGTCGTAGAGGCCGCCGGGACGCGCCCGACGGACTGAGACCGCTGCCGGGGCATAATGGAGGCCATGCGACGGACTGTATTGGGGATCCTGGCCGCCCTCTTCGTAGTGACCGGCACTGCCTGCAGCATCACCACCGAGGACCCGGGCTATGTGGCTCCGCCGCCGCTGCCGGCCATGGAACAACTGGAACAGGCAGCGCTGGCCGACCCCGCCGCGTTCAGGGCCAGCGGGGATGTCCTGTCCTTCATCACGGAGGACCGGAACATTGTGTGCTCCCTGCCATCGGCCCGTGGGGAACACCTCAACCTCCCGTATGAGTCGAACAGCTTCAGTGATGCGGCCAACAACAAGCTCGCCACCGTCCCGGTGGCGCATTGCGAGCTTGCCGGATACCCCAAGCCTGCCGCGGGCGACATCAAGGACGACTGCGCCGGCACCGGCCTGGGCTATCTGGGCGGAGCGGCGCTGCTCAGCCCGGACAGGGCAACGTATGGGGAGTGCCGTTCCGGCGTCACACAAATGGAGGCAGCCTACGGACCCAAGGGAAACAAGAGCGGCCCGCTGACGGAACTGCGGGTCCTCGCCGAGCGCCAGAACCTGGAAGGGAACGGGCTGCGCTGTTCGGCCCATAACGGCGGTGTGGCGTGCGGAAACGTCTCGGCCGGCGTCGGATTCTTTGTGGCCCGGGACCGCTACGAACTTATTTCCAAGGACGCGGCAACAGCCTCCACGGCACCCGCGGAGGCCTCAAAAACCCCGTAATCTAGGCGTTTTTCTACGCTCCATAGAATAGTGTCGTTACTCACATAAGCGGTAGTGTGGAACGGGCCGGTCCTCTGAGAGGGCTAGAGTTCCGAATGGAGCATTGCGCTGTGGGGCCCGTTTCCGGACTGGTCGCAGGTGCAGGCAATCCGCAGCCCGGTCATCGTCTTCGGCGGTGCCCGACTGTACAGAAACTACTTCGACGTAGAAGGACACTAAACCGTGGACCTGTTTGAATACCAGGCGCGCGATATGTTCGAGGCGCACGGTGTACCCGTGCTTGCCGGCATCGTGGCGTACACCCCAGAAGAAGCAAAGGCAGCTGCCGAGAAAATCGGCGGCGTAACTGTCGTTAAGGCCCAGGTTAAGGCTGGTGGCCGCGGTAAGGCTGGCGGCGTCAAGGTTGCCAAGACCGCCGATGAGGCGTTTGAGCACTCCACCAACATCCTGGGCATGGACATCAAGGGCCACACCGTCAACAAGGTGATGATTGCCCAGGGTGCCGACATTGCCGAGGAGTACTACTTCTCCGTCCTGCTGGACCGGGCCAACCGCAACTACCTGGCCATGTGCTCGGTAGAAGGTGGCATGGAAATCGAACAGCTCGCCGTCGAACGCCCTGAGGCGCTCGCCAAGATCGCCATCGACCCCGCTGTGGGCATCGACCAGGCCAAGGCCGACGAAATCGTCGCAGCTGCAGGCTTCGATGAGGAACTGCGCGGCAAGGTCGCCGCCGTGATCCTCAAGCTCTGGGACGTTTTCAAGAAGGAAGACGCCACCCTCGTTGAGGTTAACCCGCTGGTCAAGACCGGCGCCGGCGACATCGTGGCACTGGACGGCAAGGTCTCCCTCGACGAGAACGCCGGCTTCCGCCACGCCAAGCACGCCCTCCTCGAAGACAAGGACGCTGCAGATCCGCTCGAGGCCAAGGCCAAGGCGCAGGACCTGAACTACGTCAAGCTGGACGGCTCCGTTGGCATCATCGGCAACGGTGCGGGCCTGGTCATGTCCACCCTGGACGTTGTCGCCTACGCCGGTGAAAACCACGGCAACGTCAAGCCCGCCAACTTCCTGGACATCGGCGGTGGAGCTTCCGCCGAGGTCATGGCTGCCGGCCTCGACGTCATCCTGGGCGACCCGCAGGTCAAGTCCGTATTCGTGAACGTCTTCGGTGGCATCACCGCGTGTGACGCCGTCGCCAAGGGCATCGTTGGCGCGCTGGCCGAGCTGGGCCACTCCGCGAACAAGCCGCTGGTAGTCCGCCTCGACGGCAACAACGTTGAAGAAGGCCGCCGCATCCTGGCCGAGGCCAACCACCCGCTGGTTACCCTGGCCGCCACCATGGACGAGGGCGCCGACAAGGCCGCCGAGCTCGCCAACGCAGCTAAGTAAAGGGACGCACCATGTCTATCTATCTGAACAAGGACTCCAAGGTCATCGTCCAGGGCATCACCGGCGGCGAAGGCACCAAGCACACCGCCCTGATGCTGAAGGCCGGCACCAACATTGTTGGTGGCGTCAACGCCCGTAAGGCCGGCACCACGGTCCTGCACGGCGACACCGAAATCACCGTTTTTGGCACCGTCAAGGAAGCCATGGCTGAAACCGGCGCCGACGTCTCCATCGTTTTCGTGCCGCCGGCATTCACCAAGAACGCCGTGGTTGAGGCCATCGAGGCAGGCATCGGCCTGGTCGTAGTCATCACCGAAGGCGTGCCGGTCCAGGATTCCGCCGAGTTCTGGGCACTGGCCCAGTCCACGGTTGACGCCGACGGCAAGCAGGTCACCCGCATCATCGGCCCGAACTGCCCCGGCATCATCACGCCGGGCGAAGCGCTGGTTGGCATCACGCCGGCCAACATCACGGGCAAGGGCCCCATCGGCCTGGTTTCCAAGTCCGGAACCCTGACCTACCAGATGATGTACGAGCTGCGCGACCTGGGCTTCTCCACCGCCATCGGCATCGGCGGCGATCCGGTCATCGGCACCACACACATCGACGCCCTCGAAGCGTTCGAAGCCGACCCGGAGACCAAGGCGATCGTCATGATCGGCGAAATCGGCGGCGACGCCGAGGAGCGTGCCGCCGACTACATCAAGGCACACGTCACCAAGCCGGTTGTTGGCTACGTGGCCGGCTTCACCGCTCCCGAAGGCAAGACCATGGGCCACGCAGGCGCCATCGTCTCCGGTTCCGCCGGTACCGCCCAGGCCAAGAAGGAAGCCCTCGAGGCTGCAGGCGTGAAGGTCGGCAAGACGCCGTCCGAGACCGCCAAGCTGCTGCGCGAAGTTTTCGCAACGCTCTAGGCACTACAGCACTACAGCACTACAACGCGGGGTCACTCCCTGCCCCTTCCAGAGGTTGGATCGGGCACGGGAGTGACCCCGCGTTGTTGTTTAAAGCACGACGACGGACGCTCACCTTCTGCTGGAAGGTGAGCGTCCGTCGTCGTACTCGAGTGGTGACTAGGCGGTCGCGTGGAGCCGGGGGAGTGCGTCCACCAGCGCGGCCAGCTCGGGAATCTCCTGGGCCTCGGCCAGGGCGCGCTCCAGCGTGGCGTCATGGACCGGGCGCGTTTCCTCCAGCAGGGCGATGCCGCTGGGCGTGAGCTCGGTGTAGATGCCGCGGCGATCGTCCGCGCAGAGGATCCGGGTCAGCAGGGCGCGGTCCTCAAGCCTGTTGACCAGCCGAGTGGTGGCGCTGGCGCTGAGGGCTGTGGCGCGGGCGAGCTGCTGCATGCGCATGTGCCAGCCGTCCTGGCGGCTGAGCGCATCCAGCACGGTGTACTCCACCACTGACAGCTTTGATTCGGCCTGCAGGGAGCGTTCCAGCTCACCCTCGATCAGGCCGTGCAGCGCCGCGAGCGTGCGCCAACCCTGTGCCCGGACCTCCACGGCGTCGTCCTTGATGCCCATCTGTCTTTCCTCTCGTGGGTGCTCCGGCCGCCTGGCGGCGTGAGGCGGAACACAATCGATAATAGTTGCTTGCGCGGTGTATCTGCTTGTGCAACAATAAATAACGCGTCTGCAACTACTAGCTTACGCGTCCTATCTCATTCCGTACAGTTTTCAAAGGAGCATCCACATGCCCATTGGCCTGATAGCCCTCGCCCTCGGCGGGTTCGGCATCGGACTCACCGAGTTCGTGATCATGGGCCTGCTGCCCGAGGTTGCCGCCGACTTCCAGGTCAGCGAGGCCGCGGCAGGCTGGCTGATCTCCGGATACGCCCTCGCCGTCGTGGTCGGCGCCTTGGTGCTGACCGCGGCGGTGACCCGCTTCGAACGCAAGCCCGTCCTCGCTGTCCTGCTGGTCCTGTTCATCGCCGGCAACCTGCTCTCCGCCATCGCTCCCGATTACGGGATGATGATGGTCGGCCGGATCATCGCCGCCCTGGCGCACGGTGCCTTCTTCGGGATCGGAGCCGTGGTGGCCGCGGACATGGTTGCCCCCACCAAAAAGGCCGGCGCCATCGCCATCATGTTCACCGGGCTCACCGCAGCCAACGTCCTGGGCGTGCCGTTCGGCACGATGCTGGGACAGGCCGCAGGCTGGCGCTCGACGTTCTGGGCCATCACCGTCATCGGGGTCATCGCCCTGGCGGGAATCCTGGCGCTCGTTCCGAAGACCGGCCATGGCGACACCACGCCCGGAACCCTGCGCAGCGAACTACGCGCCTTCCGCTCCGGCCAGGTGTGGCTCTCCATCCTGGTCACCATCCTCGGCTACGGCGGGATGTTCGGCGCCTTCACCTACATCGCCTTCACGCTCACCGCGGTCTCCGGCTTCGCAGCCTCCACCGTTCCGTGGCTGCTGATCGTCTTCGGCGTAGGCCTCTTTATCGGCAACACCATCGGCGGCAAGGCCGCGGACCGCAATGTGGACCGCACGCTCGTGGTGGTGCTCTCCGTGCTGGTGGTGGTGCTCGTCGGTTTTGCCCTGACCGCCGGCAACCAGGTGCTCACCGTTGCCTCCATCGTCCTGATGGGCGGCTTCGGATTCGCCACCGTGCCGGGACTGCAGATGCGCGTGATGAAGTACGCCTCCAGCGCCCCCACCCTCGCGTCCGGCGCCAATATTGGTGCCTTCAACGTGGGCAACGCCCTCGGCGCCTGGCTCGGCGGAGTGACCATCACCGCCGGACTCGGCTACACCTCGCCCATCTGGGCCGGCGCCGGCATCACCCTGCTGGGGCTCGTGGTGATGATCATCGCCGCCGCCGGAGCCAAGCGGGCCGTCCGGCAGGCACCCGCAGACGCCGCTCCCGGCGGACGCGTGGCCGCCGAACCTGTGGCAGTCCTGCACTAATCCTTCAAACGTCAATCCTCAACCCGCAACAGGAGAACCCATGACTTCCACCCCCATCACCACGTCCATCCCCGAGATCACCCTCAACAACGGCGTGCGGATGCCGCAGCTGGGGTTCGGCGTCTTCCAGGTGTCCGACGACGACACCACTGCCGCGGTCAGCCACGCGCTTGCAGCCGGCTACCGGAGCATCGACACCGCCGCCATCTACGGCAATGAGGCGGGTACCGGACGTGCCATCGCCGAGTCCGGCATCGACCGCGAAGAGCTGTTCATTACGTCCAAACTGTGGGTGGCCGACCTCGGCTACGACGCCACGCTGGCCGCGTTCGAGGCCAGCCTGGACAAGCTGGGACTGGACTACCTGGACCTCTACCTCATCCACTGGCCGGCGCCGGCAACCAACCTGTACCTCGAGTCCTGGCGGGCGCTGGAGCACCTGCTGGCCAGCGGCAAGGCCCGGGCCATCGGCGTCTCCAACTTCCTCCCCGAGCACCTGCAGAAGGTCATTGACCTGGGCGGCACGGTCCCGGCCATTAACCAGATTGAGCTCCACCCGGCCCTGCAACAGCGGGACATTGCAGACTTTAATGCCGCACACGGGATCGCCACGGAGGCCTGGAGCCCGCTCGCGCAGGGTGCCGTGCTGGCAGATCCGGCCGTTGTGGACATCGCGGCACGGCATGGTGTGAGCCCGGCGCAGGCCATTCTTCGCTGGCACCTGCAGCAGGGCCGGATCATCATCCCCAAGTCCGTCACTCCGCAGCGAATCAGGGAGAACCTGGACGTCTTCGGCTTCGACCTGACGGGCGACGAACTCTCTGTCATCGACGGCCTGGAGCGCGACGGCCGCACCGGTCCGCACCCGGCGGAGTTCAACGGCTAGGAAAAGCCCACCCTCGGGTCTCGACGGGCTCGACCACCGGTGCAGCGACGGGTCTCGACGGGCTCGGGGCTTGAGGACCAATGCTCGGGAGAGTCACGCTAAGCCGGTGGGGCCAGGTAGTAGAGGTTCTGGTCGGCACCGCTGTTACGCCGGGTCACGGCGTTGG
>NZ_JAMXBH010000043.1 GCF_023913735.1 Pseudarthrobacter raffinosi | reverse complement strand
TATACCGCCGGTAGAAGCAGAAACCATCTTCTACTCAAATCTGCCCGCCATCAAAACGATGGAACGGGTCTAACAATCCCTCCACCAAACCCGGGGCTTGACATATCATTGCCTTCCAAACTCGAGCAACTGCCCGAGCCGCCGCGGCCACGGCTGAATCCGCGCGGGAGACGGGACGGGCGGCTGACGCGACTGAAGCCACAGTGCTGGCGGCTACAAAGTCCCTTGAGCTGGCAGAATCTCAACGCAGGCAAACGTTGTTTATGGTCTCCGAGGCGGTCAAGACCCGCATTGACGCGTCGATGCCGCAGTTCCGCGTTCTCGCTGACGATGATATCGAGTGGCCCCCGTTGTTTCCTTCGTCGTTCGCAGATGCTGATCCAATTTCGCTGCCCCCGGATCATGAGTTCATCCTTCCGAGAGATCAGAACCTCCGCGTCCTGATACGGCTCGATATCTCGGTCATCAACGACGGACCGGGGGCTGCTCACTTTCGGTTTAGCGAGACGCTAACGAACGGTGAGGAATCGATTCGAGAGACCGTCCTGGGTCCGGGGGAAAGCCTCAGCGGATACCTTTACCAGGTCGAGCGCACTGTCCAGGAATGGATCGATATCTACAATCAGCGGCGCCGCGGGAACTCCATTGAGCATCAATTCACCGTTACCAGCGTCAGTCCAATGGACACCGGGGCCTTCGACACAGCGCGCATTGCTTGCGGTGGTTGCATCTTGGAACCCGTACCGTCCATGGACGGACATTGGCGGCTCTTGGCTGATCACAAGGGCTCCGAAGATGGGCTCGGAACAGGTGCCTGGCCCATAGAACGCAAGTACTTCCTGTCGCGCAGCGCCAACAAGGTACTGCCGGACATCGAGTGGGAGTCCCTTGTCCGCGAACCGGGTCGGCCGTAACACAATGGCATTCGGAGCGGCAGTGAAGATTCCAGAGACTTCCCTGGCCGTGCTCGTTCGGACCGGATAGCTAGGAACCATGTATTGAATGCTCATGACCAGGGGCTTCAGCACCTGAGCAAAAGCCAGTCGCAACGCGCCTGGGCAGGGATGCGAATGGATTTCGCAGAGATCAGCAACTGGCAGGCTGCAGGATTGAACTCGCATGCTGCGGTGCCGGGATCGCTTCTCGACGTCGTTGATGCGATGACCGAACCGAACCAAGCCTCGCATCTCATCGGTTACCTCCTCTCCACACGGCCGTGGACCATCTGCATGCGCTGAAGATGATGATGGAAAATGCCGGGGCTCAACACACGTTCGCTCCCTACACGCTGATCCGAGGCGCCATCGAAACCGCCTCCACAGCTCTATGGATCCTTCAAGACGACGAGCCACGTTCGGTCGCAGTCCGGGCCCTGAAGCTTGAGTACGTTGATCTGCTTGACCAGGAGCGCGCAGCCAAGAGCGTCGATCCCACGGCGGGGCTTGACGAGGACCTTCTAGGACACTTCGACGACTGCCTGGCCAGGAATGGCTTGACCGGTGAACGCGTCAAGAGCCGACCGCCAGGCCAACTGCGCATCATCGAAGAGACGTCCAAGCACTTCAATATTCCCCGTTCTGGACTAACGTGGCAGATGTGCTCCGCCGCGGCACATGGGCGTAAATGGGCTTGGAAGCTCCTGACTCTCTTTGAAGCGCAGGATGATGACGGCGTTTCAAAGGTTCTCAATGGCCGGCTGACCTCCAACGAAATGTCCATCGCTGTGGCACTAGACGTAGCCTGCCATGTTGTCCGTAAGGCCCGTGAAGTCCGCAGTCTGTATTCTCGCAAACCTTCCCATACGGGAGCCAGCTTCTTAAAACCAGAACCTGCCCTGCACGTTGTGCGTCCGCGCCTTTATGTCCCCAGCAGGATGGCCAAATAGCACGCCCCGGGTGAATGCTCTACCCTCGCCACCATGTACCTGAATGACCCTGGCCTAACAGCCCCGCCGCCTAGCCAAAGGAACGCAATGTCGGACACGGTCAACCGCTTCAACTCCGATTCCGACAGAGTCGAGATCGAAGGATTCTTCACGGCACACATTGATGACGAGAACAGATTCCCTCTCCACGCCCGAGCGACTGATCCCCTGAAGGGATACCCTTCATTCATTCTGGCGATCGGCGACGGCAACGAACTCGTCGGCGCCCTACATGCTGGCGCTGCAGCCGAGCAGATTGCGGCCTACGTCCGTCATGGGCTCCCCTCGTGGGCCGTCGAGCAAGGGATCAAAGATCACGCAATGCTCTACAGCTTGGCGGTGCGCCCAGACCGCCGGCACACCGGAATTGCCCGTGAACTAGTTGCCGAACTTCTCAACCACCTGAGCTCATACAGGTTTCAGACGCTGTACGGCGTCACCGGCCCAGAATCAGCGGGCTTCTACCACTCGGGTGGCTTCACCGTTCTTCCGCCCGGCAAGGCCATCCAACTGGACTTCGGAAAAGCCCAGGTGAACATACCTCTGGTCGGAGAAGACTCCTGGTTCTATAAAAATCTGCCCTTTTAGGTCCACCGCGGGCAGCATGAGAGCGGGCATTCGCGGAACTCATCAGCGGGGCCAGCCCGTCCACTCAGTATTCCGCAAGCGGAACGGCAAAGACCGCCACCTGAGACCGTGAATTAACCGCCAAACAAAATGAACAATCACACCTACAGCATGATCCATTGCCCGATCCCGGGTCAGTAGGCCTCTGGCCGCCACGAGGTCTCAAACGGTCGAATACGGAACAGGATGAACGCAGATATTTTTGCCCCTGCCGGGATCGACGTTGGGAATTCCAGCGTCGGGCATAGGCCTAAAGGCTGGCGACCAGATGGCCTTTTTCGATCCGAGGAACCTGATGGTCGTGGTGCATGGATCAGCGCTGGCTGCCGTGCGCGGCTACGGACAGCGGCTGCCACTCGTTCCACGTCGCGAGCCGGGATTCGTAGTCGGCGGTGGCGATGGCCAGCGGCGCCTCACCGAAGAAGACCCGCAGGGGCGGGGTCTGGGAGTCCACCAGGGCGAGTACCGCGTCCCTGGTGGCCGCCGGGTCACCGGGGGTGCCGCGCCGGCTGGGCCGGTTGGCGGCCTGCTCACGGACCCCGTCGTAGGCGGGCAGTTCAGTGGCGTGCCTCGCGGAGCTGCCGCCCCAGTCGGTGGAGTAACCACCGGGCTCGATGAGGGTGACGTTGATGCCGAAGCCTGCCACTTCCTGCGCGAGTGACTGGCTGAGGCCTTCCAGTGCCCATTTGGAGGCGTGGTAGATGCCCGCTGTGGGGAACGCTGAGATCCCGCCGATGGAGGAGACCTGCAGGATGTGGCCGCTACCCTGGGCGCGCAGGAAGGGTAGCGCCGCCTGGGTGACCCAGAGCGCGCCGAAAAGGTTGGTCTCGATCTGCTCGCGGGCCTCCGCGNGGCGTTGTTCACCACTACGTCGAGCCGGCCAAAATGCTCGTGCGCCCGGGCGACGGCGGCGAATACCGCGTCACGGTCGGTGACGTCTAGCGAGATCGGCAGCACCTTGTCGCCGAACTCTGCCGCGAGGGTGTCCATGCTGTTGTCGTTTCGGGCGGTGGCTGCCACGTTGTCCCCGCGCTCCAGCGCGGCCAGTGCCCACTCCCGGCCGAAGCCGCGGGATGTACCGGTGATGAACCATGTTTTGGCGCTCATATGATGTCTCCTGTGGTGGTGGTTGCGGTTCAGTCGGCGCTGACCTGATGGCGGAAGCGGTCACGTTTGCTGTGCAGGTCCCACAGATGACCGGCCAGCACGTCGGGGTCCTTCTCGGGATCCCCGGCAATGATGCGGCCGCCGATGATGAGCTGGGACACCTGGATGCCTTCCTCGCCCAGGACCTCGTTGAGGAGCTGCGCGTAGGCGGCCTGCCCGGCAAATGCCACGGACGTGCCGGTCACGTTGCGGCCAGGCGTGACGGCCGATCCGCCGTTGACGAAGAGAATAGTTCCGCGGTTCTTGCCGAGGAAACGCATGCCCGGCACCACCTGGTGCACCGCGGCAACCGGTCCGTAGATGGAGAACTCGACGGGCCCCACAAGGTCCGCCGGCGTCGTCTCAAGGACCGGGCGCATGAAGTCCTTTTGCGGCAGCGGACTGTACTGGAGCACCTCGATCGGGCCAAGGGTCTCCGCCACCTGCTCCAGGGCCTTGGCGATGGAGGACGGGTCGCGGACGTCAGCGGTGAAACCCCTGGCCTCCACGCCGTCCTTGGCCAATTCCCCGGCCAGTGCATCCAGGCGCCCCTGGTCGCGGGAGATCAGGCCAACGGTGAAACCTTCCGCGCCGAAACGCCGCGCCACTGCTGCCCCGAGTCCTGGTCCTGCTCCGATGATTGCAATAGAAGTCATACCGGGTCCAAGGCCCCAAGCCCCCGATGTATTCCACAGGTGCGTGGTTCATCAGGCGTTAGTGACGAAGAGCTCCAACGCGATGTTGTCAGGATCTCAGAACTCCAGAATGTATCCGGAGCCGACGTCTTTGACGCCACCGTGTCCGACGCCCCGCTCATCCAACATCGCTGCAGCGGGCATCAAGGTACCCACACCCGGTAACTTTCAGGCACCTTTGAAACCGGTGCACTTGCCCCGAATGGCGGCCCGATAGCGGAACAATCGATGGTGCGCAGTCGCCCGAACCATCTAAATTGGTTGCCTTCGCTACTGGCTTCCCGCGCCCTAGAACTCCGCTAATGCCGTGGTGAAAGACACGTTCCCTGGCATCCAATAAACCGTCAGCAGGCTCCCTGTTTCGTTCGGCGGCGGCGGTTCACGGCGTCGGAAACTGCTACGCCCATGAGGGGAATAACGGCCCCTATAGCGGCAACGAATGCCGGGAGGAAAGAGCTCAAGCTTGCCAGGACCGCCAAGGCTCCGATGCCGGCGAGATCGGAGGCTCGGCGGTGGCCCAGTAACCGTCGAATAAAAACGCCCCGGCCAGCGAGGAAAAGAGCCGGCCCGCCATAAAGAAACAGAACGGTGGCCAGATCAGGGCGGGCGGCCGGATCGCTGATCACGAGCTGATCACCAACCGCCACCAGGATCAGGCCCGCCAGGAACACCACCAAGGTGTTGCCCGCCAAAATACCGGGCCGGAACTGAT
>NZ_JAMXBH010000002.1 GCF_023913735.1 Pseudarthrobacter raffinosi | reverse complement strand
TGAAGGCGCATGAGGTCCTGGCGGGGGTTGATGGCTCCAGCACAGGCGGAGGGGCTGCGGACTGGGCTGCGCAGAGGGCGGACCGGCTAGGCCTCCGGCTGCATTTGGTGCGGGTGGTGCCCGAATCCTCGTACTACAGGGTGCCGGCGCAGTACGTGGAGGCCGTGGCCGAGGCGCAGGTGCTGCTGGGCCTTGCGCGTGACCGGCTGGCCGCGCGGCATCCGACGCTGCAAATCCTCACCAGCTGGCAGCCGGGCGAGCCGGCACCGATGCTGAGCCTGTTGTCCGTTGGCGCCGAGATTGTGGTTCTCGGTTCGGACCGTTCCGCAGACGGGCGAGGGGAGGGATTCGGGTCGGTAAGCTTTCAGGCAGTAGTCCTCTGCCGGAGTCCCGTCGCAGTCATTCCCGCGCCAGCGGCGACGAACCATATCGGAGTGGTGGTCGGCGTCGACGGATCGGCTGACTCCGAAATTGCCCTTAAGATGGCGGCGGAGGAGGCGAGCCGGACCGGAGAGGGACTGACAGTGCTGCATGCGGTGTCGAAAACGCTGCCTCCAGCCAACGCAGGAGGCAGGACGGGAATAGGTCACAGCCGTGAGCCTGATCCCCGGGCACTTATCTCAGAAGCAGCCGGCTATCTCAGAAGCAGCCGGCCGCATCCGGGAGCTCTTTCCGGGGCTCCGTGTCCGCGAAGCGCTGGAATCGGATGACTCGCCTGCCGATGTGCTCATGCGAGACGCAGCACAGGCCAGCTTATTGGTTGTTGCTGGCACTGGGGGAGGACCCGGCAGCCCGATGGACAGCAAGTGCCTACGCCATTGTGGTTGCCATCATCCGGTCCGGCTCCATGGTCAAGGCGCTACGCAGCGGCCGTTGGGGGATTGATCTCCTGGCGGTAACTGCCATTGCCGCGACCGTGGCTGTAGGGGAGTACGTGGCAGCCCTGATCATCGTACTCATGCTCGCTGGAGGCGAAGCCCTGGAAGAGATCGCCCAAGGCCGGGCCACCCGGGAACTCAAGTCCCTGCTCGAGCGCGTGCCGCACACAGCCCACTGCGAACTGCGGGGCCTGCCGCCGGAAGACATCCCCGCCGAAGCAGTTCGCCCCGGCAATATCCTCCTGATCCAACCGTCGGCCCGCTATACGGCGTCGAAATTCGACGTCACCGGGCTGACCAAGAGCGCAGCACTGGACCTCGCCCGCTACGGCATCCGCGTCAACTCGGTGCACCCTGGCGCCGTCCTGACCCCCCATGACCGAGGGTCTCGAACTCAATACCTCGCACGTTGCCCTTAATCGGGTAGGCCGACCGGAGGAAATCGCAGAGTTGGTGCTCCATCTGTCGGGCGCGGAATCCAGCTTCGTCACCGGCGCCCAATTCGTCATTGACGGTGGAGAAACTGCCGGGCTTGCGCACAATCCAGTCACCGGAGCATAGGATCGCTCTGGGCTTGGACGACGGTACGGTGTCCACGCTGCGCGCGGTAGATCCGCCGGTTGTGGCAATGATGAGGTCAAACAGACCCTTCCGGTGAAGGCTGCGCTGTCGACGGCGGTCAGGTCGCCGCAGTGCCCTTACCAGGACCTTGGCTGCCAGGACCGTTCGCCTCCCAGTTTCAACGTTCGCCATCACGGCTTCCTGCCCCTNATGCGGTGTCGAAAACGCTGCCTCCAGCCAACGCAGGAGGCAGGACGGGAATAGGTCACAGCCGTGAGCCTGATCCCCGGGCACTTATCTCAGAAGCAGCCGGCCGCATCCGGGAGCTCTTTCCGGGACTCCGTGTCCGCGAAGCGCTGGAATCGGATGACTCGCCTGCCGATGTGCTCATGCGAGACGCAGCACAGGCCAGCTTATTGGTGATTGGCTGCCGGGGACGGGGCGGACTTCGGAAACCCATCGGGTCCATAGCCGAAAAGGTCCTCATGCGGTTGCCTTGTCCCACAATCATCACGCGGTCTGCATCTGAACCGGCCCCCGTCCCCAGCCCGCAGCTGCAGCTTCCAGGCGTGACCTTTGGCCCTACTGACAGGCCCACCACGGCATGACTCTGGAGGAGACTCAAAGCACGGCAGGGTGCGGGGCCAAAGAAATTGTTTCGATGACGAAGGACTCCCGCCCTGGAGGCGTCCGAAGAACCGCAGGTTTTCCCCGTGCATAGAGGTCCGGATAGATGGCGAGCTCTTTGGCGACCAGCCCGATGTGTCCCTTAGGGCGCGCGAACGCCGGAACCATGGCCTCGCCGACGACGGCGAGCAAACCGGCGTCGGCGGGGATCAGCCCGCCCGCCGCACGGACTGCCCCTAGGGTTCCCCGCCGGGGTTAGCGCCGCCAGGTAGGCACCCCACCCGGCTGAGGCGCGTTCGGCCTCGTTTGGCTGAAGCGACTCTGCCCGTAGTCGTCCAGCGGCACAGCACAGCCGCAGCAGGCGACTGTAGGGAGTCTTCCGGCCCTGTTTGGCGCGGCTGATGACCGGAAGACTCGAGCTACGAGATGGAGCTTTCNCCCAATTCGTCATTGACGGTGGAGAAACTGCCGGGCTTGCGCACAATCCAGTCACCGGAGCATAGGATCGCTCTGGGCTTGGACGACGGTACGGTGTCCACGCTGCGCGCGGTAGATCCGCCGGTTGTGGCAATGATGAGGTCAAACAGACCCTTCCGGTGAAGGCTGCGCTGTCGACGGCGGTCAGGTCGCCGCAGTGCCCTTACCAGGACCTTGGCTGCCAGGACCGTTCGCCTCCCAGTTTCAACGTTCGCCATCACGGCTTCCTGCCCCTTTCTATTAGGCAGGAGGGCCGTCCCGAGTGTTCAGGAGGTCATGGCATGGAAAGTGATGAACGTCCGGCAACAGTTTTATCCGATGAACAAGCATGGAACGTGCTGGGACGATGTCAGCACGGTCGCCTTGCCGTTTGTGCTGTGGGCTGATATGTAGGCCCCGTTGTCAAGAGGCAGAGGTGAGCGGCTCCTGGCTTTTTGGTTCCAGGGGCCGCTCATTATGTGCCGGCCGGTTGTGGTTTCGGTGTTGGCGAGTCTTTTCTCGACTGCAGTGTCAGGCTGATATTCGCGGGTTGGTTACCGCATGACGATGTGTTCGGCTGGAGCGTATCGGTGGTCTAGTTTCGAGCGTCGACAGTTGAGGCCCGTCTGCTCATAGCCCAGTCTCGGGTTAGCTCCGCGTGCTGCCATCTCACTTCCACCACAGCCCGGGGGCACGTTCTTGTCAGGCCGCGTTCATGCGTTCTCCTTGCTGGAGCGGGGCGGCGAGGGACCAGCACCAGCCCGCAAGTTCGCGGGCGATCGCGGTGTTGGCCTTGACTGACATTTTGTGCCGTTCATCAAAGACTTCCCACTTGTGGTGGAGCCGGCGGTTTCCTTCCAGGGCGCGGATCCGGGTTGCCGGGGCGACGAGATCGAACTGGCGCAGCAGCCGTTCCCCGGGCCGGGCGTAGGGGCGCCTGTGCTGCCAGGCGGCCTCGATGAGGAGTTTGCGGGCATAGGTGTTCCCGGCCTTGGTGATCGGACCCTGATGCCGGGATTGGCCCGAGGAGTCCTCACTGGGGACCAGCCCGAGGTAGGAGCCGATCGAGGAACCGGTGAACCGGGTCCAGTCCCCGATCTCCACGGCCAGCCCGAACCCGGTCGTGACCTGGATGCCGCGCAGGCACATCAACGCGTCAATCACCGGGGCGTAGCGGCACGCCGCGGCCGTGGCGATCACCTGCCTGTCGACGCGTTTGAGGTGCCCGGCGAGGAGTTCGGCCTGCTCGACATCGGCCTCGTAGGTGAACTGCAGCGCCGGTTCGGCAAAGCGCTGGCGGTGCAGCCACAGGCCGTGTTCCTGCGTCCATCTGGTCTCTTTGGGGTAGCGGATGCCGTGGCGCAACAGGATGGCGTTCACGTGCTGGCGGGCGTGCGCGAGGTCCTTGGCCGTGCCGGAGCGCAGCCGGGACAGGTCCCGCAGGGCTTCTTCTTCCGGGTCCGGGATCCGCACCTCGGTGACCGAGCCGACCGCGAGCATCTCGGCGAGCACCCGGGCGTCGCGCCGGTCGGTTTTCACCCGGTCCCCGGGGGCCCGCAGCAGTTTGGAGGACGCAGCGACGACGCAGTTGACGCCCGCAGCCTGCAAGTACCGGGCCAGGACGAACCCGGTCGGGCCCGATTCGTAGACGACCTTGACGGGCGGCTCGAACCGGCGGACCCACTCCAGGACCACGGCAGGATCAGAAGCCATGGAGTGAGTGCTGATTTCACCGGTGGCCGGGTTCAGGGCAAGGCCCACGACGTTGACCGCGTGAACATCCAGACCAATGAAAGTATGCTCAAACATAGCCGGGACCTCCCAAACTTCACATGTGGCACTACCATTGCACCCCCGACGAGCCGTCAGGCCAAGGGAGCCGATGATGGCAACCCACGGACCCTGTGAAACAGAAGGCCCCGGCCCCCAGACCCCTCTTGCCGATACCTGCCCCGTCCCGGATAAAGGACATCACCGCCGGGGACCAGGCCCCGCAGCGCCGCCCACCACACAAACGGCCACGGATTACACCGAAGCCGGCGCTGCGGGACCGCCCGGCGATAATGGCCGGTCCCGGACGGGCCAGGACCTGCACCCCTCACTTCATATCGTCTAGCCCGACATCTACCCCATCAATTTCCTCGCGCACGACGGGGTGTTGCTTATGCGTACAAATCCGGGAACGAAGCTGGCCGAACTGACGGTGAATGAAAGAGTGGCCTTCGAGGTGGACGAAGTGGTCGACGACGCGGCTTGGAGCGTAGTGGTGGAGGGCACCGCCAGAGTCATCGAGTCACAGTCTGAGATTGATGAGGCTGACAAGCTCCCGCTCAAACCGTGGATTCCGACGCGGAAATACACCTATGTCGAGATCACGCCGACACGCATTAGTGGTCGCCATTTTGAACTGGGAGACGAACCTGAGCGGTACTGAGCAGTGGCTTCAGCGGGTCATGCTGCAGCTCATGCAACCAGGTTTCACCGTCCGGATGAGATATTGACAGCTCGACCCATCCCTTCCCGCGCTGCGGCTGGCGTCCGATGAGCAGACGCTACAGGAATCAGGGCAGTTCTGAAAGGCCCCGGTATGTAGTGGGGGCCGCGGCTGTCAACTAATGCCCGATCCCGTGGCAGGGGTGCTGCGCGCCCCTGCCGGTTGCCGAAAACCCGGTCAGGACCCTGTGCGCGGGACTTTCTACTCTAGGCAGTATTGCCGGGCAGGAGTCCGATGGAACCATGACGGCAGGAACCGCACCATCGACCCGCTGGCCCACGATTTCCAAGGACATCTCCGGTTTCCCGGTCCGGCCGAACCTGGTGGACTACGAGGCGGCGTGTGCCGCGTTCTCCTGGGATGAAGCCCGGCGCGCCCTGTCAGGGCTGCCTGGTGGCCGGGGCGTCAACATCGCCTACGAGGCGGTGGACCGGCATGCCGCCGGTGAGCACGCCGGCCGCGAGGCGCTGCGTTTCGTCCGGGCCGACGGCAGCACCCATTCCTTCAGCTTCGCGGAGCTGGCCGGGCAGACCAACCGCTTCGCCGGCGTGCTGCGCAGCCTGGGAATCGGGCGCGGGGAGCGCGTCTTCTCGCTTACCGGCCGCGGGCCGGCCCTGTATATTGCGGTGCTCGGCACGTTCAAGAACGCCAGCGTCTTTTGCCCGCTGTTCTCCGCGTTCGGCCCCGAACCGGTCCGTCAGCGGCTGCACCTGGGATCGGGCCGGGCGCTGGTCACGACGCGGGTGCTGTACCGCAAGAAGATCGCGCAGCTCCGCGATTCGCTCCCGGAGCTTCAGCATGTGCTGCTGATAGACGCCGAGGGCGATCCGGAACCGGGAACCCTGGACCTCGCCGCACTGATGCGGGAAGCCCCGGCGGACGGGGAGATTGCCGCGACGCAGGCCGAGGACATGGCCCTGCTGCACTTCACGAGTGGCACGACGGGGACACCGAAGGGAGTCATCCACGTGCACGACGCCGTCACCGCCCACCATGCGACCGGCAGCTTCGCCCTGGACCTGCATCCCGGGGACGTCTACTGGTGCACGGCCGATCCCGGCTGGGTCACCGGCACCTCGTACGGCGTGATCGCGCCCCTCACTCACGGGGTGACGACGATCGTGGACGAGGAGGAAATGGACGCCGACCGGTGGTACAGGATCCTCGCCGAACAGGGCGTCACCGTCTGGTACACCGCCCCCACCGCCCTGCGGATGCTGATGAAGGCCGGGGCGGAACGCGCCCAAAGCCACGATTTATCCGCCCTGCGCTTCGTCGCCAGCGTGGGGGAACCGCTCAACCCGGAAGTGGTGGTCTGGGGCCAGGAGGCCTTCGGCCAGCCCGTACACGACAACTGGTGGCAGACCGAAACGGGTGGGATCATGATCTCCAACTACGCAGCCACGGAGATCCGGCCCGGTTCCATGGGCCGGCCGCTGCCCGGCGTCGGGGCTGCCTTAGTGGCGCGCGATGACCAGGACAAGCCGATTGTCCGCGACGGTGAGGCGGTGCTCGTGACGGTGCCTGATACGGTGGGCGAACTGGCGCTCCGGCCCGGCTGGCCTTCGATGTTCCGCGGGTATCTGCACGAGGAAGAGCGCTACCGCCGCTGTTTCGTGGGCGGCTGGTACCTCACCGGGGACCTCGCGAAACGCGACGCCGACGGGTACTACTGGTTTGTCGGCCGGGGCGATGACATGATCAAGTCCTCGGGGCACCTGATCGGCCCGTTCGAGGTGGAAAGTTCCCTGATAGAGCACGAGGCCGTGGCCGAGGCCGGGGTGATCGGCGTCCCGGACCCGGTGGCCGGCGAGGTGGTCAAGGCCTTCGTGGAGCTCCGTCCGGGTTGGGAACCCTCCGAGGCCCTGCAGCTGGACATCATCGGTTTCGCCCGCAAGCGGCTGGGCCCGGCGGTGGCGCCGCGGCTGCTGGACTTCACTACCGCGCTGCCCAAGACCCGCAGCGGCAAGATCCTCCGGCGCCTGCTCAAGGCCCGCGAGCTTGGCCTGCCGGAGGGCGATACCTCAACCATCGAGTCCTCCCCCGAGGCTTCCCCTCCGAAGGCCCCGCCGGAGGATCAGAAGTGACCGGCCCCATGTCCCCGACACGCAGCCCCCTGGATCCGGAGCACGGCCGGCACCTGCTGCTGCAGATGCTCCGTGTGCGCCAGCTCGAAGAAAAGTGCGTCGAGCTCTACAGCGCCGCGAAGATCCGCGGTTTCCTGCACGTCTACATCGGTGAGGAAGCCGTCGCGGCGGGCGTCCTGGAGACCCTGTCCCCGGACGACGCTCTCGTCGCCACCTACCGGGAGCACGGCCACGCCCTGCTCCGCGGCGTCGCCGCGGGTGCGATCCTGGCCGAAATGTACGGCTACGTGGAGGGCTGCTGCCGCGGACGTGGCGGATCGATGCACCTCTTCGACGCCGCCACGCACTTCTACGGCGGAAACGCGATCGTCGCCGGCGGGCTGCCACTCGCTGTCGGGCTGGCACTGGCGGATAAGATGGCCGGACGCTCCAACGTCACCGTGTGCTTCTTCGGCGAAGGCGCCGTCGCGGAAGGCGAGTTCCACGAAAGCCTTAACCTCGCCGCACTCTGGCAACTGCCCGTGCTGTTCTGCTGCGAAAACAACCTCTACGCCATGGGAACCGCACTGGGCCGCTCGGAATCACAGACGGACATCGCGCTCAAGGCCGCCGGCTACGAGATCTCGGCCTGGGCCGTGGACGGAATGGATGTCCTCGCCGTTGAGGAGGCCGCACGCCGCGCCGTGGACGCCGTCCGGTCCGGCGGCGGCCCGCATTTCCTGGAACTACGCACCTACCGTTTCCGCGCCCACTCGATGTTCGATCCCGAACGGTACCGCGAGAAGGCCGAGGTCCTGAGATGGCAGGAGCGGGACCCGATCACCCTGCTCCGCAGCAGCATGGAGGCGGCGGGCCAGCTTGCCGGGGAAGAGTGGGCGCAGCTGCAGGCGGACGCCGAGGCGGAGGTCGCCGCCGCCGTCGACTTCGCCGAAGCGGGGACGCTGGAGCCGGTGGAGGAACTCACGCGCTTCGTCTACAGCGAGCGGAGCGCACCATGAAGTCCAGCTACCGGGAGGCGCTGCGGGCCGGGATCCGCGACGCGATGCAGCGCGACCCGCGCGTGTTCCTGATGGGCGAGGACGTTGGGGCCTACGGCGGATCGTTCGCGGTGAGCCTGGGGCTGCTGGAGGAATTCGGCCCTGGGCGTATCCGGGACACCCCGCTGTCCGAGTCCGGGTTCGTCGGCGCCGGGATCGGCGCGGCGCTCGGCGGGATGCGGCCCATCGTGGAGATTATGACCGTCAACTTCAGCCTCCTCGCCTTGGACCAGATCGTGAACAACGCCGCATCCCTGCTGCACATGTCCGGCGGGCAGTTCCACGTGCCGCTGGTCATCCGGATGAGCACCGGTGCCGGCCGCCAGCTGGGCGCCCAGCATTCGCACAGCCTTGAAGGCTGGTACGCGCATGTCCCCGGCCTGCGCATCCTCGTCCCGGCCACCCTTGAGGATGCCCGCGGGATGCTCTGGACGGCGCTCGAGGACCCGGATCCGGTGCTGATCTTCGAGCACGGCTCGCTTTACAACGTCGCCGGTGAACTCGACGACAACGCCGGCCCGGTGGACATCGACTCCGCCGCGATCCGGCGTCATGGCAGTGACATTTCGCTGATCACCTACGGCGGGACTCTTCCCGCCGTGCTCGACGCCGCCGAGCAGCTCGCGGGCGAAGGCATCGACGCCGAGGTGCTGGACCTGCGCACGCTCCGGCCGCTCGACGAGGCCACCATCCTCGAATCCGTCGCCCGGACGCACCGGGCAGTGGTGGTGGACGAGGGGTGGCGCAGCGGGAGTATTTCGGCGGAAATCAGCGCCCGGATCACCGAGAACGCCTTCTTTGACCTGGACGCGCCCGTGGGCCGGGTCTGCAGCGCCGAGGTGCCGATCCCCTATTCCAAGCACATGGAACTGGCCGCCCTGCCCTCCGTAGAGCGGATCGTCGCCGCGGCCCAGGAGGCGGCGGGGGCCCGTGGGTGAGTTCCTGATGCCCTCCCTCGGGGCCGACATGGAGCACGGCAAGCTCGTCGAGTGGCTGGTCAAGCCCGGCGACTACGTGCGCCGCGGGGATCTGGTGGCCGTCGTCGACACCGACAAGACCATCATGGACGTGGAGTCCTTCCAGGAGGGCGTGGTTGCGGATCTCCTGGTCGACATCGGCGAAACGGTGCCGGTGGGCACCCCGCTGGCCCGGATCACGCAGACCCCGGCCGAGACCGGCCCGCCGGCCCATGAGGGGCCCCCGGCCCGGGCGACGGCTAAGGCTGCTGTTTCGAAAACGGCTGTGCCGAAGGCTGCCGCCCCCGAAGCCCCCGAGACAGCAGCCCCGAAAGAAGCCGCCCCGATCGCGCCCCCGGTCCGGCACCTGGCGCACCGGCTGGGAGTGGACACCGCCAAGATCCACGGCACCGGCAAGGGCGGGGTTATCACCCGGGCGGACGTGGAGCATGCCGTCGCCGCCCGCCCCGGCAGCCGGGTACGGTCCTCGCCCCGGGCGCGGCGGCTCGCCGCCGAACTCGGCGTCGAGCTCGCCACCATTTCCGGCACCGGCCCGCAGAGCGCCGTGACCGAGGCGGACGTGCACCGCGCCGCGGGCAGTCATGCGGAGGCGCTGGTCCCCGAGGTTTCCTCTCCCGCCCTGCACGCGCCCCCGAAGGGAGCGCCGGAAGAGCCTGTCACGGGGAAGACTTCGGAGGCGCGCGAGCGTTTGGCTAGCCTGCGCCGCGCCATCGGCGCCTTGATGTCGCGCTCGAAGAAGACCATTCCGCACTACTACCTGAGCACCACCCTGGACCTGCGTGCCGCCGTCGACTGGATGCAGTCCGTCAACGCCCAGCGTCCCGTCGCCGCCAGGCTCGTCCCCTCCGCACTTCTGCTCAAGGCTGCGGCGCTTGCGGCCAGAGACGTGCCGGAGGTCAACGGTTTCTACGGCGACAGCGGGTTCCGGCCGAGCGCCTCGGTGCACCTCGGCGTCGCGGTGGCCCTCCGCCAGGGCGGGCTGGTGGCGCCTGCGATCCACGACGCCGACACACTGCCCGTGGAGGTGCTGATGGAGCAGCTGCGCGACCTTGTTAGCCGCGCGCGTGCCGGCCGGCTGCAGCGTGCCGAAATGGCGGATCCGACCATCACCGTGACCAACCTCGGGGACCTGGGCGTCGAGAGCGTCTATGGCGTGATCTATCCCCCGCAGGTCGCCATGGTCGGCTTCGGCCGCGTGATGGAACAGCCCTGGGCGCAGAACGGAATGCTCGGGGTGCGGCACGCCGTCATTGCCACCCTCTCGGCTGACCACCGGGTCAGCGACGGCCTGCGCGGGGGCCGCTACCTCGCCCGCATCGAAGAGCTGCTGCAAAAACCGGAGGAGCTATGAACGAACAGGACGCCCGCGAGGCGGTCCATGCCGCCATCGGCAAGGTCGCACCGGATGTGGACATGGCGGACGTGGACGAGGATTCCCGGCTGCGGCAGGACCTCGAACTCGATTCACTGGACTTCCTGCGGCTCGTGGAAACCATTGACACAGTCACCGGCGTCGACATTCCCGAACGCGACTACCCCGCGGTGGCTACCGTCAAAGGACTCATCGATTACCTCGCCGCCCGCGGCTGAGCAGGCCAGCACCGGGATCAGCAGCGCCCGGTGCCTGAACTGCTGGGCGCTCCGGACGACGACGACGGCGGGCGTTCGCCGCCGTCGTTCCGGAAGTGACTTTCGGCCCTACGTGCGGACCCGTCGTGGGCGGAAGCTTGGGGTAGAAATGGGCAGCGGACGGGAGCACCATGAAACACCAGCAGCCGACCCTCCGGTTCCTCGGAGCCACCGATACCGTCACCGGTTCCAGGTACCTGATCGAATCCGGCGGCAAGCGCGTGCTGGTCGACTGCGGACTCTTCCAGGGCTACAAACGCAGCCGCGAACGCAACCGTGCCCCCTTCCCCGTCCCGCCGCATTCCATCGACGCCGTGGTCCTGACTCACGCGCACCTGGACCACACGGGATACGTTCCCGCACTGGTCCGGGACGGCTTCGGAGGTCCTGTGTACGCCACCGAGGGCACCATCGAACTCTGCACGCTCCTCCTCCCCGACAGTGGGTATCTGCAGGAAGAAGAGGCTAGGTTCGCATTCCACCGCGAATCGTCCAAGCACAGCCCGCCGCTTCCGCTCTACACGGCGGCTGACGCCGTGAAGTCCCTTAACAGTTTCACCATCCATGGTTTCGACGACCCGCTGGAGCTTGGCGGCGGCATGGAACTGACGTTCCTGCCCGCAGGTCACATCCTGGGGGCCGCGCAGGTCCACGTCCGGATCGGCTCCCACTCCGTGCATTTCACCGGGGATCTGGGCCGAGCGGACGATCCTTTCATGTATCCGCCGCGCCCGCTTGGCGAGACCGGCGTGCTGGTGACGGAATCCACCTACGGGAACCGGAAACACTCAAGCGTGGATCCGGAGAAGCAACTGGGGGAGATCATCACCCGGGTCGCGAAACGCGGCGGAGTCATCATGTTCGCGGCCTTCGCCGTCGGCCGGGCTGAGACGCTCATGCTGTACTTGTCCCGGCTCCGCAGGAAGAACGCGATCCCGGACATCCCGGTATACCTGAACAGCCCCATGGCCATCGACGCCTCCGGAATGTACCAGCGGCACCGCGAGGAACACCACCTCAAGCAGGACGAATACGAGAACATGTACAAGCTGGCCAAACTCACCCGCACCGCCGATGAGTCCAAATTGCTGAACCTGCGTGGCGGCCCGATGATCATCATCTCGGCCAGCGGCATGCTGACCGGCGGCAGGATCCTGCATCACATCGCAGCCTACGGACCGGACCCGAAGAACGCCATCATCCTCAGCGGCTACCAGGCAGGCGGCACCCGCGGCGCGATCCTCGCCGCCGGGGAGCGTGAGCTCCGCGTCTACGGCGAGGACGTCAAGATCCGTGCCGAAGTCATCCAGATGGAAAGCCTGTCCGCCCACGCCGACGCCGACGGCCTCATTGCGTGGATGAAGGGGGCAGAGAAGGAGCCCCGCATGACCTACATCACACACGGCGAACCCGAAGCATCAGATGCCCTGCGCATCCGGATCAAACGGGAACTGGGCTGGCGGGCCCGGGTGCCTGAGCATCTGGAACAGGTCTCCATCGAGGATCCGCGGTGAATCCCGACGGGCGAGTCGGGCAAGAGTGAAGACGACTACGGACATCCGTTTCGGCTATATACGCTCAGTCGGCGTCCGGGACAGCCGCGATGACTGGGCAAATGCACCCCGCCTATACCGAAAATGACATGGCAGGAGACAATGATGTCGCTCTCGGAACGTGAGCAAAGAACGCTGGACCAGATCGCCGAGCAACTCAAGCTACAAGATCCGAAACTCGCCTCAAAGATGGGCTCCGGCGCCATCCAAACGGTGCCGGGACGACTCGTCGCAACGGTGGCACTTGTCATCGTCGTCGGATGCCTGGTCCTCCTGGCGGGCATCGCCACTCGGGCACTTTTTCTGGGCGTCGCTGGTTTCGCCATCATGGGCGTCGGCGCATACCTGGCAAGCCTCCGGATCCGCGTACCCGCGGTCCGCCCCGCCCGTGGGAGGCACCCGGCCCCTGGAGAAACCGGGCACGGATAGCCGTTATCGATAATGTGGGGGCACGCAGTCCGCCCACCGTTTTGGTCTCTCCCTTGGAAGTCGGAACCGACGTACCCGGCGCTGGGCTATGCGTAGTGGTCGTTGGCTTGACGGTTCCGAACATTCCCAAACTGCATAAGAGTGGGCCACTGCCGATCTGGTCGTCGCCGGAGCCCGGAAAGNCAGAGTCATCGAGTCACAGTCTGAGATTGATGAGGCTGACAAGCTCCCGCTCAAACCGTGGATTCCGACGCGGAAATACACCTATGTCGAGATCACGCCGACACACATTAGTGGTCGCCATTTTGAACTGGGAGACGAACCTGAGCGGTACTGAGCGCTGCGGCCCGTCGATGCCTCGGCCGAGCTTCGGTCCCGTGCCCGCCGCCGCCTCAACGTTGTCTGGGCCCGCCGGACAGCCGGCTGCATGGCAGACGCCTAGAATGCCATCTGGGCTGGATCCGACGCTCGACGGCGGCTGGTCGGCCGTGCTGACAATGACGGCGCAAGTGATCGTTGCCTTCCTCGTGATCCCGCTCCTCGTGCATTTAGTGGGCAACGAGTGCCGCTTCGCTGGCAGTGGGGCGGGCTCTCGCTGTTGGACATTGTCGAGTTCCTGATCGAACGGATCGAGGAGGACGAGGCGGCTCCCCGGAAGCTGCTGGAGGACATTCCAGGAATACCCGATCGCCCTGACGTACCCCGACCCCGACCATCGGGATTTCCAGGCCGGCCGGCGCCCGGCTTGCCGGTTGACCGCCAAAGGAGGCCGCGCCATGCCCACCGTCTCGGATATCATCCCCACCCGCAATGACGCTCCAAAGCTGAAAACGTGCCTCGCCCTGCTGTCCCAACAGAGCAGGCCTGCCGATGAAATCATCGTGGTGGACAACGCAAGCAGCGATGACACATCTGCCATCTGCGCCACGGCCGGCGTGAGGCGCATACCTGTGGACCTGCCAGGCATTCCGGCAACGGCTGCTGCCGATTTTGATGCCGCAGCGGGGGAGATCATCGCCAGGCTGGACACCGACTCCAGGCCGCCCCAAGACTGGCTTGAGCACGTGGAGCGGATCCTTCAGGCATCCGGGCCGCTCACGGCTGTCACTGGACCCGCTGATTTTTACGGCGGGAACCTCTTGGTCCGCTGGACGGGCCGGTACCTGTTCCTGGAAGGCTATTTCACTGTCGTTGGCTTCCTGATGGGCCATCCGCCGGTGTTTGGTTCCAACTTTGCGCTGCGGCGGGGTGTCTGGGCGGCAATCCGCACCATCGTGGTCCGGGACAACGCCGATGTCCATGATGACTTCGATATTTCCTACCGCCTGCGACCGGACATGACGGTTATCTACGACCCCACCTTGCGGGTCGGGGTTTCCGCGCGGCCCTTCGCCAGCTGGTCATCGTTTCGACGCCGCGTTGCAATGTCCCTGGTGACGTTCCGCGTCGAGTTCGCGCATGAACCGCCCCTCCGGCGCCGCTTGGACCGCTTCCGGTGGGGGTACTGGCAACGGCACCAAAACGGTCCCCACCGGGACGAAAGCCCGGTTGAAGACAGGTAGAGCACGACGCTGGTCAGTCGGCTTAGGGGCAGGGCACTTTGCAGAGTCGGCAGGGCGGCCATGCGCCGGCTGGTTCCGGCGCCGAACGGCGCCTGGCCATGGATCGGGCCCGAACAGAGACCGCGACCCAATCGCTTTCATTTCTGTCCGGCACTCTGCGGGCTCGGTAACGTGTCAACACCCCTGCCGACGGCTGCGGGAATACGGTCCCGGCCCGACTCCTGCAGCGCAGCGGCCTCACGGCTTGCCTGTTCCAACAACCGTGTGTCCTGGTCGCAGGCTTCCTGCTCAACCCGGGCTGCGGACCTCGCGCGCTCCACACGTGCGTCGTGCCGGCCTGAGGCAGGATCGCAGCCGCCTGCGAAAGCGCGTCCATGGTGGTCATCGGATCACACACTCGGAACTGGGCAGACGGAGGACCCATGACGGACCGCGCGCTGCAGGTGGTCATGGTATCGGATAGCCCGGTGGCCGTCATTCCGCAAGGCCAGGGCCCGGAGGGTCGGGGAGTTGTGGTCGGCGTGGACGGCTCTGAGGAATCACTCCAGGCTGTTGCACTGGCAGCGGCAGAAGCGGACCGCGAGGGGGACGAGCTCACCGCGGTGCTGGCTTTCCGGCGCCCCGCCTGGTGGATTCAGCGTGGGATGCCTGGCAGAGGCCTGGCCGAGGCGATTCAAGAAGAGGACAAGATCGTCCTGGCTGAATCAGTCGCGGGCCTCACGGACAAGTATCCGGACCTCGTAGTACATCAGCGGCTCGAAAATGACGAGGATCCCGCGAAGGCGCTAGTGGATGCGGCAGCCAGCGCACGGTTGCTGGTCCTAGGCAGCCGTGGACGCGGCGGGTTCAGCAGGCTCTTGCTGGGTTCCACCGCTCATGCGGTCCTGCAGCGGGTACCCTGCCCCACCGTTGTTACCCGCGTTCACAAGGTTAAGCACGAGGAATAACCGCTACCGGTGCGGAGGGAACCCTCCTAGGGATTGCCTTTTCGCTCTTTGCGGTCCCGGGCCGTCCATCCTCGCGGCTTTGCGCAGGGCAGTTCTTGCGCGGCGCCGGCTCAGGGCTGCGGCATGCGGCCGAGTGTCCGGCACACGGCCAGAGTGAACCACAGTTGTAAGTCGTGGTAACGGGTCCCGCAACAGATGTCCCGTGAACAATCCATTAGGCTCCTGGTGGTCGATCAACCAGGTCTGAGCCTGGCTGATCTTCTCTCCGCGTAGATACCCCCAGAGGGCGTTGCCGAGGAGACCCACACCCGAGCTGTCCGGTGTGGCATTCTGCCAACTATTCCCGCCGTCGGTGGAGGAGAAGGCGCGTGAAAATGGTGGACGGCTGGGATCGTTTTCCTGCCCCACGAGAAGCACGGCTGCTGGGCCCGCGGCCATGTTCAGGGGATGGAAGGTGCAGTGCGGACGGGGCAGCCCGGCAGCTGTCCCGTCCCGGGCGGTCCAAGCTGATCCGTCGCTGCTCTGATAGAGCGTAATAACCGTGCCGCCGGATTCGCGGTCGGGTGTTGTGGCGAGGAGCCAGCCCTGGGCCATGCCCACGGCTGCGTTCAGGCTGGTGGCGGAGGTTTCAAGAATTGGTTCCGGCTGAAGGCTAAAGTCCGTGCCGTTACTGCTGGTGAAGGCGAAGACCTCTCCATTGCGGTGCCCGAGCAGGAGCCATTGGCCCTGGCGGGCGGTGGGCTTGTTGGCCAGCGCCATGCCGGGATCTGTCTGGCCATCAAACAAGACTGGTTGCCAGGAGGCGCCGTTGTCTGGGGAGTAGGCAGCGCGGTGGCCGTCGAAGTTGACGTGGTGATGTCCAGGACGGCGAGGACTTCTTGCCCCCGGCTAGCCATTGCTGTCAGTGAATTCCTGGTGCGGTCTTCGCTGGCCAGTGCGGTGTCGATGCCCCCGGTGTGGAACGACAGGCGGGTCCGGTCCAGCCAGCTGCCGTCGGTGCAGGCGGTGCAAAACAGTGTCAGCGCTGCCACAACGGCAGCCAGTCTCATTCGTAAGTTCATATCTTCCCCCGGCAGCTGATCCGGGCCGCGGCAGCGGCCCCTTGCTGGGGAGTCTAGGCAGGAAGGGGTGGCCGGCGCTTGTCACCGCCGGCCGGTTGTGGATAACTATTAATGCTTTAAGATTCAATAAAAAAAGGTAGCATGGTTCCGTGACACAAACACTTGGCCTGTCTCCGGTTCTCTTTCTCAGCCACGGTGCTCCGCCGCTTGCCGACGACGCTACCTGGACACGGCAGCTTCACGACTGGTCCGGCACCTTTAACAAGCCCAAGGACATCCTGATGGTGTCAGCGCACGGGAACACGCCCCCGTTACGCTGAGCGCCACCCAGCGGGATCCAGGCCTTGTTTATGACTTTGGCGGCTTCGCGCAGAAGTACTACGACGTCACGTACGACGCACCGCAGGCTCCGGGGCTCGCCACGGAGGTGGAACGGCTGGTGGCCGGGCATGGCCATCATGTCGAACGCGATGAGAGCCGTGGGCTGGACCACGGAGCCTACGTGCCTCTCAAGGAGATGTTCCCCGAAGCAGATGTTCCGGTGGTCCAGATGTCCATACCCACCCTCGATCCGCAGGGTCTGTTTAACCTCGGCATGTCGCTGGCACCGCTGCGCGAACGCGGCACCCTCATTGTCGGTTCCGGGTTCACCACTCACAATCTCCGCTGGTTCAGCCCGTCCGGAGGGCCAGACGTTGCGCCGCCGGCAGCCTCGAGCGAGTTTGACCACTGGGCCGAAGAGGCCATGGCGCGCGGCGACGTCGACGCCATCCTCGATTTCCTGAACAAGGCCCCAGCCGCCCGGCAGGCTCACCCGCGCAGCGAGCACTGGGCGCCGCTCTATGTTGGGCTCGGCGCAGCCTATGGCTCCGGTGAACTGCACGCGAAGACTGCAATCGACGGGTTCTGGTACGGGTTGTCGAAACGCTCCTGGACCCTGACCTAGGAAGCAGGCCCGTTTCAATCCGGCGCGTCCGCTACCTCGATCCGCGCGGCACAGACATCCGCTGCTGCCTTCCGCATCACCGCGCCGTTGGGATCGGGCACATCCAGGAAATCCAGCCGGGGGACTGAGGCGTAGCGCCTCAGCGCCGGTTGGTCCATGACCAGCCCGGCCAGGGTCCGGTCCCCACCGGGAGCAAGATACTCGATCTGCTGGCCGCCGAAGACCGTTGCTGCGTGTGCTGCCACTTTCTCCACCAGCTCGTCAGCCTGGTTGGCCCGGCGGCGTGCAAACCGCTGCTGGGACTGGCCACCAGCCGCCGTCCGGGACTGCACGTAGCGGGAGCCTGTCTTGGACGCAAGCAGGATGCCTTCCCTGGCCACGGCCACCGCATAGCCGCCGCGCCGCACGAGCACCAGGCCGGCCGTCCGGGGCTGGGCGGCGACGGAGGCCAGGCGCTCCAGCGGATCGGCGCCCCGTCCCGGCCTTCCGTCAGGTGGCCAGGGCGCCTGGATCAACGCAGTGGTGCCGTCGGCCGCCACCAGCCGCACACCGTCGTCGTCATCGCTGATCCGGAAGCCGCCGTGCGCGGCACCGAAACGTGCCGCCCATCCGGCCAGGCGTCCGCCGGACACAAACGCGGTCCTGACGGACCCCGGCCGGCCGGCGCCGCCGGGGGTACTGCGTGCGCTCATGGCGGGATCCCTTGCATGGAGGGCGGAAGTGGGGCAGTGAACTAATGAGTAGCCTATCTATGTGGATGATCTCTTCGCCCAAGGGCATGGCAATGACGACGACGACACTGACGAACCGTCGTCGTCCGGCCGTACCGCCGCGCCCCGCAGTCCCTTGGCCGTGCGGATGCGGCCACGCACCCTGGATGACGTGGTGGGCCAGCAGCACCTGCTGGGGCAGGGATCGCCGTTACGGCAGCTGGCGGCCGGCACCGACGCCCTGGGTCCCGCGGGGCCCAGCTCGCTGATCCTCTGGGGACCGCCCGGGACCGGAAAAACCACGCTGGCGCACGTGATCGCCAAGGGCAAGGGGCGGAAGTTCGTGGAGCTGTCCGCCATCACCGCAGGCGTCAAGGACGTCCGGCGGGTTATGGACGAAGCCCTGACAGCGCGGGACCTGTACAAGACCACCACTGTGCTTTTCCTCGACGAGATCCACCGCTTCAACAAGGCCCAGCAGGATGCCCTGCTGCCCGGCGTCGAAAACCGCTGGGTGGTGCTCGTAGCAGCAACCACGGAAAACCCGTCCTTTTCGGTGGTCTCGCCACTGCTGTCCCGCTCCCTCCTGCTCACCCTGAAACCGCTGACGGAGGCGGACATTGAAGGGCTCCTGCAGCGCGCCGTGGCGGACGAACGCGGCCTGAACGGAAAAGTGGAGCTCACGGCCGAGGCCGTGGCGCACCTCGTCCGGCTCGCGGGCGGCGACGCCCGGCGCGCCCTGACGGCCCTCGAAGCAGCAGCGGGCGTGGCCTTCGGCGATGCGGACGACGCCGCTGCCGACTCGCTGGTCACCGTGGAACTCAAGCACACCGAACGCGCCCTGGATGTGGCTGCCGTGCGCTACGACCGCGCCGGGGACCAGCACTACGATGTCGCCAGCGCCTTCATCAAATCGGTCCGCGGCTCCGACGTGGACGCCGCACTGCACTACCTTGCCAGGATGCTGGAGGCAGGGGAGGACCCGAGGTTCATTGCCCGGCGCATCGTGATTTCCGCGGCGGAAGACGTGGGAATGGCGGACCCCACAGCGCTGCAGACGGCGGTCGCCGCCGCCCAGGCAGTCCAGCTGATCGGCATGCCCGAGGGGCGGATCGTCCTGGCCGAAGCCGTGGTGCATCTGGCCACCGCGCCGAAATCCAATGCCGCGTACATGGGAATCAACAAGGCCGTCGCGGATGTCCGTGCCGGCCTGGGCAACGGGATCCCGGCGCACCTGCGTGATGCGCACTACCCCGGCTCCAAGCAGCTGGGCCACGGGCTCGGCTACAAGTACGCCCACGATGCCCCCCATTCCGTGGCCAGCCAGCAGTACCCGCCGGATGATCTGGTGGGTCGGGACTACTACGAGCCCACCGCCAACGGTGCGGAACGGGACATCGCCGTCCGCCTCGAACGCCTGCGCAAGATCATCCGCGGCAACTGACCGGCGTCGTCGGTGGAGTGGCCCCGGCAATAATGCCACCGGAGTGACGCGGGGGAGCGGCGGCCGGAGCGGCCGGCGGAGTGTGGGAATGCAGCCGAATCCTGCTAAGATTGTTCGTTGTCTGGCAAGGCGCGGACGCAATCTCCCCATCTTTCAGTATTTCTGCTGTTTCGTGGGGTAGCCCTGTGCCCAGTAGCAAAAGGCAGCGGTTGGCCGATGCTCTCCATTATGGAGGCCAGTAACACTGACACACCGCAGATATTGGAAGGACACAAGTGGCTAACAACACTCGTGCTCGCCGTACAGCACGCCTCTCGCGTGCACTCGGCATTGCTCTGACCCCCAAGGCCGCCAAGTACATGGAGCGCCGCCCGTACGGCCCCGGTGAGCATGGCCGTGCCCGCAAGAAGCAGGACTCCGACTACGCCGTCCGTCTGCGCGAAAAGCAGCGTCTGCGCGCCCAGTACGGCATCCGCGAAGCCCAGATGACCCGCGCCTTCGAAGAAGCCCGCCGCACCAAGGGCCTGACCGGTGAAAACCTGATCGAACTGCTCGAAATGCGTCTCGACGCCCTCGTGCTGCGTGCCGGCTTCGCCCGCACCATCGCCCAGGCCCGCCAGCTCGTTGTGCACCGCCACATCATGGTTGACGGCATCCGCGTTGACCGCCCGTCCTTCCGCGTCAGCGAAGGCCAGCTTGTCCACGTCCACACCCGCAGCGAAACCATGGTTCCGCTCCAGGTTGCAGCAGCAGGCGCACACCGCGACGTCCTGCCCCAGGTTCCGGCCTACCTGGACGTCAAGCTTGACGCCCTGCAGGCCCGCCTGGTCCGTCGCCCGAAGCGCTCCGAGGTTCCCGTAACCTGCGAAGAGCAGCTCGTCGTCGAATTCTACGCACGCTAAATCCCAGCAGCGTATCCAAAGAAGCCCGTGGCAAGCGCCACGGGCTTCTTTGTATGTAAGGTACTTGGGGGACATCTGCGGAACGCATCAAGGCAGCGTGCGCGGACGTAAAAGATCCACGTCAGTTTCAAGGAGATGAACGTCTATGTCTGGTGGCGATATTGCCGGCCTGATCGCAGCCGGGGTGTTCGCGCTCCTGGTGCTGCTGCTCGCCGTGCCCATCCTGAAGCTCGGCAGTGTGCTGGAGGAAGTTCGGACCTCCATCCGCTCCCTCAGCGACGGCGCCACGCCGCTGATGGACGAAGTCACCGCGACCGTCTACACCACCAACCAGCAGCTGAAGAAAGTGGATGGCATCGCCTCCAACGTTTCGGATGCGTCGGCAAACCTTTCCGCACTGTCCTCACTCGTTGCAGCGACAGTCGGTTCACCGCTGATCAAGGTGGCAGCCTTCAGCTACGGCGTGCGTTCCGCCCTCGCCAACCGCAAGAAGCCCGCACCCGGCCGCCGCAGCCGCTAAGCCACCGGAGAACTGAAATGAAACGATTTGTCTGGATGGGAATCGGCGTGGCCATCGGAGTCATTGCGTTCCGCAAGATCAGCGAAGCCCAGTCCAACCTGGGGCCGGAAGGCCTGAACCGCGCGGTGGGCCGGCTGGCTGACGGCGTGTACGACTTCGCCGATGCCGTGCGTGCCGGAATGAGTGAGCGCGAGACGGACCTTCGGGGCGCTCTCGGGATCGACTCCCAGGATGCAGCCCGCCGCTGAACGCGCGGGAAAAACGCGCGGGAATTAAACCAGCAGCCGCCGCTTGCCGGCACTGCCGTCTGAATCAATAAGTCATGCGTGGCACAACGCGTGAACCGAGAAGGGTATGTAATCAGCTCATGAAGTCGCAGGAGATCACAAAGCGCTGGGTGGACTTTTTTGTCAGCAAAGGACACACCGCGGTTCCCTCCGCCTCGCTGGTCTCCAGCGACCCCTCCCTCCTGTTCACCGTGGCCGGCATGGTCCCGTTCATCCCTTACCTGACTGCCCGCGAAGAGGCCCCTTTCGCCCGGGCCACCAGCGTCCAGAAGTGCATCCGGACCGGCGACATCGAGGAAGTGGGCAAGACCGCCCGCCACGGCACGTTCTTCCAGATGTGCGGCAACTTCTCCTTCGGTGATTACTTCAAGGAAGACGCCATCAAGTACGCCTGGGAGCTGCTCACCAAGAGCGTGGACGACGGCGGCTACGGCCTTCCGCCGGAACTGCTGTGGGTGACGGTCTACGAAGAGGACGACGAAGCCAAGGAGCTGTGGCTGACGAACACCGGCGTCCCGTCCGAGCGCATCCAGCGTATGGGCAAGGCCGACAACTACTGGCACACCGGCCAGCCGGGCCCGGCAGGCCCCTGCTCGGAGATCTACTACGACCGGGGCCCTGCCTACGGCGTCGAGGGCGGTCCCATCGCCGACGAAAACCGCTACGTTGAAATCTGGAACCTGGTGTTTATGCAGTATCAGATCGACAACGTCCGCTCCAAGGACGACTTCGACGTCGTCGGCGAGCTGCCCAAAAAGAACATCGATACCGGCCTCGGCATGGAGCGTCTCGCGATGATCCTGCAGGGCGTCGAGAACATGTACGAGACCGACCAGGTCCGGCCTGTGATCGACAAGGCTGCCGAGCTGTCGGGCCGGGAGTACACCTCGGCCGAAACACCTGAGGATCCGCACCACACGGACGACGTCCGCATGCGCGTTGTCGGTGACCACATCCGTTCGGCCCTGATGCTGATCGCCGACGGCGTGACCCCGTCCAACGAGGGCCGCGGCTACGTCCTGCGCCGCCTGATCCGCCGCGCCGTGCGTTCCATGCGCCTGCTCGGCGTCGAAAAGGCCTGCCTGCCGGACCTGCTCCCCGCCTCACGCGATGCCATGAAGGGCGTCTACCCCATCGTGGCGACGGACTTTGACCGCATCAGCCGGATCGCCTATGCCGAAGAGCGGGCCTTCCTGCGCACCATCGCTTCAGGTACCGCCCGCCTCGAAGACGCCGTCACGGAGTCCAAGGCCGCCGGCACGTCGCTGTCCGGTGCAGATGCCTTCGCCCTGCACGACACCTACGGCTTCCCGATCGACCTCACCCTGGAGATGGCGGAAGAAGCCGGACTCAAGGTCGACGAGCCGGAATTCCGCCGCCTGATGCTCGAACAGCGCCAGCGTGCCCAGGCGGACGCCAAGGGCAAGAAGGGCGGCCACGCCGATCTCAGCGCCTTCCAGGAGCTGCTGGCCCAGGGCGAGACCGTCTTCACCGGATACACCGACCTGGATGGCGAGTCCCGGGTCCGGGGCATCCTCAGCCGCGGACAGAACGTGGGGCATGCTGCCACCGGCGACGAGATTGAACTCGTCCTGGCGGAGACCCCGTTCTACGCTGAGGCGGGCGGCCAGTCGGCTGACACCGGCCTCATCACCGGTGACGGATTCGTGGTCGAGGTCCTGGACGTCCAACGCCCCATCAAGGGACTGAGCGTCCACAAGGCAATCGTCCGCGAAGGCGAGATCGGCTCCGACTCACTGGTCCGCGCAGCCGTGGACCGCGAGCGGCGCCACGCCGCCGAGCAGGCCCACACCGGCACGCACATCGTCCATGCCGCCCTGCACCAGATCCTCGGCCCCGAGGCCACCCAGCGCGGTTCCTACAACAAGGCCGGCTACCTGCGCTTCGACTTCGCCTGGGGCGAAGGCCTCAGCACCGCAACGCGTTCGGAAATCGAGGAAGTCTCCAACCTCGCCATCCGCAACAACTTCCGCGTGGACACGAAGGTCATGGGCCTGGCCGAGGCCAAGGCGCTGGGCGCCATGGCGCTCTTCGGCGAAAACTACGGCAGCGAAGTCCGTGTTGTGGAGATCGACGGCGCGTGGTCCCGGGAACTCTGCGGCGGCACGCACGTAGCCAACACGTCCCTGATCGGCAGCCTGTCGCTCCTCGGCGAGCAGTCAGTCGGTTCAGGAAACCGCCGTGTGGAGGCGTTCGTGGGCATGGATGCTTTCCGCCACCTGGCCGCCGAGCGCGCCCTGGTGACTGAACTGACCGAGATGCTCAAAGTGCCTTCCGGTCAGCTCGCCGACAGAATCGCCAGCACGCTGAACAAGCTCAAGGCCACGGAGAAGGAACTCGACCGCCTGCGCAAGGAACAGATCGCCGCGGCGGCCGGAAACCTCGTGGGCACAGCCCGGGACGCAGCCGGCGTCCAGGTCATCGCACACGACGCCGGCCAGATCGGCGGCGCTGACGACATCCGCAACCTTGCCCTCGACCTGCGCAACCGCCTCGGTTCGGCAGCATCCACCGTGGCAGTGGCCGGTGTCAGCAATGACCGGCCCATGATCCTGGTGGCCACCAACGAGGCAGCCCGGGAAGCCGGCGTGAAGGCCGGGGCCCTGGTCCGGCTCGCGGCCGGAATCCTCGGCGGCGGCGGCGGCGGCAAGGACGACGTCGCCCAAGGTGGCGGCACGGACGCCGCCAAGGTCGCACCGGCGCTGGCCGCCGTTGTGGACGCCATCTCCCGGCGCTAGGGAACCCGTGACAGAATCCGCTGGCGCCGCCGGCTACCCCCAGGGCATCAAACTGGGGGTAGACGTCGGCACCGTCCGCGTGGGCGTGGCCCTCTGCGACCGGGACGAAATCCTGGCCACTCCGCACAAGACCCTGGACCGCAACGCCAAGAAGAATTCCGACGTGCGTGTCATCGCGTCCCTCGCTGGGGAACTGGGCGCCGTCCAGGTCTTCGTGGGGCTGCCACGCACCATGAAGGGCGAGGAACACGCCTCTGCCAGGATGGCCACCGACTACGCCGAACTGCTGGTCGCGGAGTTCGTTGCCCGGGGAATGGATGTTCCGGTCAACCTGGTCGACGAGCGCCTGAGCAGTGTTACGGCGCACCGTAACCTGCACGAAGCTGGCATGAGCAGCCGGAACCACCGTAAAGTGGTGGATCAGGTCGCGGCGGCAGGCATCCTCCAGCACGCCATCGACATGCAAAAAGCCAGGGGAACGGACGTTGGCAGCCGCGTGACTGCGCCGCCCCGTACTCGGCCATCCGGAGCAGGTTCGGCAGTCCAGCCCGAGCATGCGGCCCCGGAAGGCACGACCCGATCTCAGAACACGGAAGGCTACAGTGAGCCCGTCCAGTAACGACGACGCCTCAGGCGCCACGAGCAACGATGGCGCCAGGCCGCTGACCCGAAAAGAGCTCCGCGCCCTGGAGAAGCACACGGGAGGCAGCGATGTGGTTCCCGAGCAGGCCTACGAAACGGGGCAGGATGCGCCCCCACCTGTGACGGCTCCTGTTCCCGCTCCTGCCCCCGCTCCTGCCCCCGCTCCTGCGCCTGCCCCCGTTCCGGTCCAGGCGGCCGAACCGGTTCAGGCGCCTGAACCGGATCCGGAGCCGCAGCCGGCCGTCCCCACAGTCCCGGAAACGCCGCCTTCCATCCAGGACGCCGGTCCGGCCGCAGACCACCAGCCGGACGAAGCCCAGGTTCAGGAATACCACCCCGAAGACCAGCACTTTCATGAAGCGCACGACGCCGGGCACCACCACCCTGACGAAGCGCTCCATGACGCCGGGCACCACTATCCGGACGAAGAACACCACGATGCAGGCCACCACGATGATCACCATGCCGATGACCACTACCTTGATGATCACCACCCCGACACCGGCCTGTTCGCTGGCGCAGTCGCGCTTCCCGTAGTGGCGAAGCCCTCCAAGAAGGTGCGGCGCCGGCGCCGCCTCCTGGCCCTGTTCCTGACACTTGTGGTCTTCGTGGCAGCGATCGCCGTGGGCGCGCAGTTCCTGAAGCCCCTGCTGGGAAACGATAAAGCGGCCGACTACCCCGGCCCCGGCACGGGCGAAGTCATAGTTTCGGTCCAGCCAGGTGAAGGTACGCGCTCCGTGGCCACCAGACTGGAAAGCGGGAAAGTTGTGGCAAATGCTGACACTTTCCTGCAGGCATTTGCTTCTTCCGGCGGAACGCTGTCGCCGGGGGACTACGCGTTCAAGATGGAAATGAAAAACTCCGACGCCGTCAGCGTCCTGCTCGGCACCGACAAGAGCAAGGTCATCTACTTCGCTTTGAGTGCCGGTCTCAGGGTCGGCGAGTCGCTTCAGGCCATCTCAGAAGGCTCCGGTGTGTCGCTGCAGCAACTGAAGGAGCTCAGCAACGCTCCCGCGCAGTTTGGGCTCCCAGCCAACGCCAAAAACCTTGAGGGTTTCCTCGCTCCGGGGGAGTATCGCTTCCCGCTTGGCACACCGGCCAAGGACATCCTCCAGTCGCTGGTGAAAGTAACCACGGACGAACTGGTGGCACAGGGCATCTCCGATCCGGCGAAGCAGTATGAAGCTGTGATCGTGGCGAGCATTGTCCAGGCTGAGGGCGGACAGGCTGAGTACGGCGACGTTGCCGGGGCCATCTACAACCGCCTCAAGCCGAATGACCAGACCTCCGGATATTTGCAGGTGGATTCTGCCGTGACGTACGGGCTGGGCACCAAGAGCTTCAACTTCACCGATGAAGAGCGCCGGGACAAATCCAACCTGTACAACACCTACGCCAACCCGGGCCTGCCGCCGGGCCCCATCGGCTCCCCGGGCAAGACCGCCATCGATGCGGCGGCGAAGCCCAAAACCAACGACTACCTGTACTGGGTAACCATCAACCTGGACACGAAGGAGACAAAGTTCTCCAAGACGCTCGACGAACACAACGTCTACGTCAACCAGTACAACACCTGGTGCCAGGCCAACGTGGGCCGCTGCACATGAGTCTCCGGGCCGCCGTCCTGGGCCATCCGATCAGCCACTCCAAGTCCCCGGCCCTGCACCTGGCGGCCTACGGCAGACTCGGGATGGACATCGCCTACACGGCCCTGGACCTGACCGAGCAGGCTCTGCCCGCCTTTATGGAACAGGTCAGGACGCAGCAGGGCTGGCGTGGACTCTCAGTCACCATGCCCCTGAAATCAGGCATGTTTGCCGAGGTGGACGAAGTCCGCGGCGTGGCACGGACGCTGGGCGTGGTCAACACCGTCGCCTTCGAGGAAGACCTGGGTTCCGTCAGGCGCATCGGCTACAACACCGACGTCGCCGGCATCGTCAACGCTGTCCTTAACGCCGGAGTGGCGGCCAGCCCCGCCGCGGTGGTGCTGGGCGGCGGCGGTACAGCCGCAGCCGCAGTGGCCGCGCTGAAGGATCTGGGCACGCAGCACGCCCAGGTGTTCGTCCGGGATACGTCCCGGGCCGACGAAGCACGCGCCGCCGCGGCCGGAGTAGGCCTTTCCATAGCCGTCCGGCCGCTGACCGAAGCCGCCGTTCCGACCGCAAGTGCCGACGTCGTAATTTCCACGCTCCCGCCGCGCGCAGCGGACGGGCTGGCGGCGGAGATCGCCGCGTTGGGAACCGGAACACCCGGTGTCCTCCTGGACGTGGCCTATGATCCGTGGCCCAGCCAGATTGCGTCGGCGTGGCAGTCCGGCGGCGGTGCGGTGGTGCCCGGGCTCGAAATGTTGTTGTACCAGGCGGTGGAACAGGTTCGCCTGTTCACCGGCCGCGGTGACGACGTTAATGCGTCTGTCATAGATGTGATGTGCGACTCAGTCGGCCTTCCCCGACGGGCGTTCTGACCGCCATACGTGGCAGGATGGAAATTATGTTGCGTTGGTTGACTGCCGGTGAATCCCATGGTCCGGCCCTGATGGGAATTATTGAAGGCGTCCCCGCCGGTGTTGAACTCACCAGCGGGCAGATCGCCGATTCATTGGCACGCCGCCGCCTTGGCTACGGCCGGGGCGCCCGGATGAAGTTCGAGCAGGACGTCGTGACCATTCTCGGCGGCGTCCGCCACGGCCTGACCCAGGGCGGCCCGGTGGCCGTCCAGGTCGCCAACACCGAATGGCCCAAGTGGGAGCAGATCATGGCTGCCGATCCGGTGGATCCGGAAATCCTGGCGGACCAGGCCCGCAACGCACCGCTGACCCGGCCCCGTCCGGGCCACGCAGACTTCACCGGGATGCAGAAGTACGGGTTCACCGAGGCCCGGCCCGTCCTGGAACGCGCTAGCGCCCGGGAGACCGCCACGCGGGTCGCCATGGGCACTGTGGCGTCCCAGTTCCTCAAGGCGCTCGGCATCGAACTGGTCAGCCACACCGTCTCCATCGCCAGTGTGACCGTGCCCGAGGGCCGTCCGCTGCCCGTTCCAGCCAACGTGATTGCGCTCGACGCCGATCCTTTGCGCTGTTTTGACCGCGAGACCTCAGACGCCATGGTGGCCGAGGTTGACGCCGCCCACAAGGAAGGCGAAACCCTGGGCGGTGTGGTGGAGGTCCTCGCGTACGGACTGCCGCCGGGACTGGGCAGCTATGTCCACTGGGACCGCAGGCTTGATTCGCGCCTCGCCGCCGCCCTGATGGGCATCCAGGCCATCAAGGGCGTGGAAGTTGGCGACGGTTTCCTGACAGCTGCGCGCCGCGGCTCCGCTGCCCACGATGAAATCGTCAAGGACGCGGACGGCAAGATCATCCGGACCAGCAACCGGGCCGGCGGCATTGAAGGCGGCATGAGCATCGGCGACGTCCTGCGCGTGCGAGCGGCCATGAAGCCCATCGCCACGGTGCCCCGCGCCCTTCGCACGGTTGACGTCAGCACGGGGGAGCCTGCCAAGGCGCACCACCAGCGCTCCGACGTCTGTGCCGTGCCGGCTGCCGGCGTGGTGGCCGAGGCGATGGTTGCGCTGGTTCTGGCGGAAGCCGTCACCGAAAAGTTCGGCGGTGACTCCGTGGCGGAGACCGCCCGCAACATCAAGGGTTACCTGGACAACATTCCGGCATCCCTGGACTCGATCGGCCACTAGTGCCAAGGAGCCGTAAGGCCGGTGTGCCTGGCGACCGGCCCATTGTCCTCATCGGACCCATGGCGGTGGGAAAGTCCGCGATCGGCCACGAGCTGGCCAAGCTGCTGGACGTGCCCTTCGTCGATACGGACAACCTGATCGTGGAAGCCCATGGCAGCATCGCCTCCATTTTTGCCGGCCGCGGCGAGCACGCGTTCCGGGAGATCGAGGCCCGGACCGTTGCCAGCGCGGTGGAGCATGCAGAAAGCGCGGCCAGCGTGATTTCCTTGGGTGGCGGCGCCGTGCTGGATTCCGGCACGCAGCAGCTCCTGGGCCGCTGCACTGTGGTGTACCTCGAATGTGATGAGGAAACCGTGGCCAGCCGCATCGCCCGGAACTCGGGTCGGCCGCTACTCGCCGGCGATGCCATGGCCCGATGGTCCGCTCTGTTTATTACCAGGAAACCCGTTTACGAACGGCTGGCCAACCTTGTGGTGGATGTCCGCCAGGGCTCGGTCAGCGAGCTGGGACACCGGCTCGAAGTTGCGCTGCGTGACTACGCGGCCGCCAAACAGGAAGTTGAAAATTGAGCGTCGATTCAACAGTCATCAAGGTCACCGGCGAATCCGCTGGGCAGAATTACGACGTCGTAGTTGGCCGCGGTCTGCTGGGGAACCTTCCGGCGTTGCTGGGGGAGCGGGTCCGGCGTGTGCTGGTCATCCATCCCCGTGCGTTGCGGCTCACCGGTGACACGGTCCGCGATGAGCTGGCTGCAGCGGGTTTCACCTCGCTGACCGCGGAAATCCCGGACGCCGAAGAAGGCAAACACATCCAGGTCGCGGCTTTCTGTTGGCAGGTCCTGGGCCAGAACGATTTCACGCGCTCGGACGCCATCGTGGCAGTGGGCGGCGGGGCCGTCACCGACCTGGCCGGTTTTGTGGCGGCTACCTGGCTTCGCGGCGTGAAGGTCATCCACATGCCCACCAGCCTGCTGGGCATGGTGGATGCTTCCGTGGGTGGAAAGACCGGCATCAACACGGCTGAGGGCAAGAACCTGGTGGGCTCCTTCCACCCCCCGGCCGGAGTGCTGGTGGACCTGGACACCCTTTACACGTTGCCCAGGAATGAAATCATTTCCGGGATGGCTGAAGTCATCAAGTGCGGCTTCATCGCAGATCCGGCCATCCTTGACCTGATCGAAAAGGACCCGGCGGCGGCCACCGACCCCGGATCGGACGCCCTGCGCGAACTTATCGAACGCGCTATCGCGGTCAAGGCCAAAGTGGTTTCGGAAGACCTCAAGGAATCCGGGCTGCGCGAAATTCTTAACTACGGCCACACCTTGGCCCACGCCATTGAACTGGTGGAGCGGTACTCCTGGCGGCACGGCGCGGCAGTATCGGTGGGCATGATGTTCGCCGCTGAACTTGCCCGCAGCGTTGGCCGGCTCAGCGACGTGGACGCCGACCGCCACCGCAGCATCCTGGAAACACTGGGCCTCCCGGTCACATACCGGCGAGACCGCTGGCAGGGACTGCTGGACGGCATGCGGCGCGACAAGAAATCACGCGGGGACCTCCTGCGCTTTGTGGTTCTGGACGGCATCGCCAAGCCGGGCATCCTGGATGTCCCGGACACGTCCCTGCTCTTCGCGGCCTACCAGGAAATCGCCTCCTGATGCAGGGCGACGTGGCGGGCACCAGCGACTGGCCCGAGGCTGGCTTCCCCGGAATCCGGATCAACCCGGTCTCCCTGCTGCCGGAGATCGTCAACGAGAACGCCTGCCGCGCGGCCCTGGCGGCGTCCGCGGACCCGTCAGACCAGATTTTCGTCCTGATCGTGGAAGGGCATGCTGCGGAGGCGGCCGAACTGCTCGCGGAGGCCCGCTTCAAGGACCCTGAGTCCTTCCGGCTCCGCACGTTCGAGGCCGAGGTACTGCGTGTCTCCCACCGCACCGACCGCGCCCTTGATTTGTTCAGGCAGTTACTCGCTGAGTTCCAAGGGACTGACCGTGAAGCACTGGTACTGCAATACCTGGGCAAGACCCAGTACGCCGCCGGACACACGTCCGCCGCGGTAGAAGCCTTTGCCCGGGCACTGGATCTTCGGGTTGCGCAATCGGCTGATGCCGCGCAGATCTACTCGTCCACCGTTGCCCTTCAGCGGGCCCGCGACGTCCTGGATCTCGCCTGCTGACACGCCTATCCGGTTCTGAGGTGGGTGGCCGGGAGGCCCGGACGCAAGCCGCCCGGGTTTTACCGGTAGAATGGTTCTTGGATTTTTGATAAACACGCGCTGGCGGGCCGTTCGGCTTGCCTGGCCGGCATAGAACGTCTGACAACTGACCAGACAGATAGAAACCAGAGGATACCAGTGGCAACCACTAACGACATCAAGAACGGAACGGTCCTGAAGCTCGAGGGCCAGCTCTGGAACATCATTGAATTCCAGCACGTCAAGCCCGGCAAAGGTGGCGCGTTTGTGCGGACCAAGATGCGGAACGTGATGTCCGGCAAAGTTGTAGACAAGACGTTCAACGCCGGCCTTAAGATCGAAACCGCCACGGTTGACCGCCGGGACTACCAGTACCTGTACCAGGACGGCGCCGACTTCGTGTTTATGGACACCTCGGACTTCGACCAGCTCACTGTCTCCGGCGCCACTGTTGGTGACGCCACCAACTTCATGCTGGAGAACCAGATGGTCAACATCGCCATCCACGAAGGCAACCCGCTCTACATCGAACTTCCGCCCAGCGTTGTCCTCGAGATCACCTACACCGAGCCTGGCCTGCAGGGCGACCGCTCCTCGGCTGGCACCAAGCCCGCAACGCTGGAAACCGGCTACGAGATCCAGGTTCCGTTGTTCGTCGAGAACAACACCAAGGTCAAGGTTGATACTCGCGACGGCAGCTACCTCGGCCGGGTCAGCGAGTAGTGAGCGCACGCGGTAAGGCCCGTAACAGGGCACTGGATGTCCTCTTCGAGGCCGAGCAGCGCTCGGTTTCCGCCTTCGATGTACTCAGGTCCCGGCGCGAACTGACAGACCAGATCGTGAACCCGTACACCTTGGAAATCGTGGAAGGCGTCGTCTCACAGCAGACCGCCATCGACGAATTCCTCGAGACCTATTCCCAGGGCTGGACCCTGGAACGTATGCCTTCGGTGGACCGCATCATCCTGCGGATCGGCACCTGGGAACTGCTGTACAACGACGACGTTCCCGACGGTGTCGCGGTCAGTGAGGCAGTGGCACTGTCCAAGACGCTCTCAACGGATGAATCGCCGTCGTTCATCAACGGCCTCCTGGGCCGGCTGCAGCAGCTGAAGCCCTCCCTCTTGGCCTGAGCTGCTACGGCGGCGGGTAAAGAGCCCGCGCACGGCGTCGTGAAGAGCCCCGGCCAGGTCCACCTGGCCGGGGCTCTTTGCGTACCCGGAAACGATCGCTGACCGGCGCTTCCTATAGGATCTGACTATGCAAAACGCGTCCACAGGCCCACGCGCCGGCAGCAGCACAGATGACCAGACCGGCCCCCGCAGGACCGGCCGCGCGGTCAGCCGCGAGGTGCTGGCGGACCACGTTTACGCGGAACTCCTGGCCTCCCTTATGGATGGCCGGCTGGCGCCCGGAGCCGTGGTCAGCATTGACGGGACGGCCCGCGAACTGGACGTTTCTCCCACTCCGGTCCGCGAGGCCCTTGCACGGCTTGAGCACACCGGAATGGTCCGGAGGGTGGCGCTGAAAGGCTACCGCGTGGCTCCCGTTTTTACGCAGGAGGATTTTGCGGAGCTGATGGAGGCGCGGTTGGCAATCGAGCCCGTCAACGCCCGGCTGGCCTGTGAACGCATCAACCAGCATGGCCTGGCCGAGCTCGGGAAGGCCGTCGAGGACCTGAAATCCGCACCTCGGGGACCTTCGTTTGCCGAGTTCAAGGACTACCTCGAGGCGGACGAGAGGTTCCACCAGCTGATTGCGCGGCAAACCGGAAACCAGTTTATGGAGGCCGCCTACTCAGCCCTCGGGGGACAGGTCCAACGGTTCCGGCTCTTCGGCGGCGTGGGCATTACGGATGCCGAGCACGCCATCGCGGAACACGAGGCAGTCCTGGCTGCCGTTACCACCGGCGATCCCGACAAAGCAGCCGCAGCCATGGCGGACCACATCCGCAAGGTCCGTTCCCGGGCCATTGCCGACGCCCCGGAAAGCTAATCCCGGCTGGGCGGGGCCCACTCAGGGATGTGATCTTGACAACTCTTTTTTGATAGTAGATCCTATAGGAAAGATGATTACGAGGGAGTGAAGCATCGTGGCTTACACAGCTGAGAATTGGCCCATCACCGCAGCACTGCTGCAGTTTCCGGGAACTGACGGCAAGGGAATGCAAATCAACGACGCCGATGCGTCCAGTTGGGCGGAAGTCCTGACCGAGGTCAAGGAAGCCGGCTTCGCCAACGCTGACCTGACCGACAGCTGGGTCCGTCCCGGCGATCTGAGCAAGGAGCGGCTCGCCGAGTTCAAGCAGACTGCAGACAATGTGGGCATCGGGATCCCGGTCATTTCCGCCATCCGCCGCAGCGTGATCCACCAGACGGACTGGGCCGACAACCTCGCCTACAGCCACCGGACCATCGACGCAGCCGCCGAGCTCGGCTGCGAAGTAGTCTCCTTTGGACTGCACCAAGCCATTACCCCGGAGCAGCAGAAGCAGCTGTGGTTCTGGACCGTTGAGGGCTACAAGGACCCGGTGGGGGACAAGGAAGTGTGGTGCAAGGCAGTCTCCCGCATCCGTGAGCTGGGCCAGCACGCAGCAGACGCCGGTGTCCTGCTCTCCCTGGAGATGTACGAGGATACCTACCTCGGCACGGCGGACTCCTCGATACAGCTGGTGCAGGACATCGGCCTGGCCAATGTTGGGCTCAACCCGGACCTCGGCAACCTGATCCGGCTGCACCGGCCCATCGAGGACTGGCGCGAAATGGTAGCCAAGACCATGCCGTACTCGAACTACTGGCACATGAAGAACTACATCCGGGACGAGGACGTGGCGCGGGACAGCTACATCACCATGCCCGCCCCGATGGAGAGCGGCCTCATCAACTACCGCGAAGCCTTCAAGGTTGCACTGTCCGTAGGCTTCCAGGGCATCCTCTGCACCGAACACTACGGCGGAGACGGACTCAGCGTTACGGCCAGCAACCAGGAGTACCTACGCCGCCACATCCTGCCCAAGACCGATGGCTATGCGCTGGGCCAGAGCCAGGTTACCCAGGGCCGGCAACTGCCCGCCGCGGAATTCGCTGGCGTCTAAGGAAAAGCCATGACACAAATCTTCGACAACCCCGCAGACTTTGCGGACGATGCACTGGACGGCTTCGTCGCCGCCAACCGCGGTTACGTTGCACGCGTTGATGGCGGAGTGGTCCGGTCAACCGAAGTCCCCGCCGGCCAGGTTGCCCTGGTGGTAGGCGGCGGCTCCGGTCACTACCCGGCTTTCGCCGGACTCGTGGGTCCAGGGCTGGCGACGGCCTCGGCCTGCGGCAACATGTTCGCTTCACCGGCTGCCGGGCAGATTTACCGGGTGGCCAAAGAGGCAAATGCCGGCGGGGGAGTGCTGCTGAGCTACGGCAACTATGCGGGCGACGTCCTTCACTTCGGTCAGGCGCAGCTGCGCCTGAACGCAGAGGGCATCGAGACCCGCACGGTCACCGTCACGGACGACATCGCCAGTGCACCGACCGACCAGATCGGGAAGCGCCGCGGCATCGCCGGCGACCTCACGGTGTTCAAGATCGCCGGTGCCGCCGCCGAAGCGGGACTGAACCTTGACGACGTCGAGCGCTTGGCCCTCAAGACCAACCACCGAACGCGTTCGCTCGGCGTGGCCTTCGACGGCTGCACCCTGCCCGGCGCCAGCGAACCGCTCTTCCACGTCCCGGCAGGCCAGATGTCCCTGGGCCTGGGCATCCACGGGGAACCGGGCATCTCGGAACATCCCATGCCCACGGCGTCCGAACTCGCCGAACTGCTGGTCTCGCGCCTCCTCGCGGACACTCCGGATCACCGCGGAAGCCGCGTGGTGGCCATCGTCAACGGCCTCGGTACCGTCAAGTACGACGAACTTTTCCTCCTGTTCGGCAAGATCGAGAGACTCCTCGTCAACGCCGGACTGACCGTGGTGGAACCGGAATGCGGCGAGTTGGTCACGAGCCTGGACATGTCCGGGCTATCCCTCACGCTGTTCTGGCTGGATGAGGAACTCGAACGCTACTGGGCCGCGCCAGCAGACTCACCGGCCTACCGCAAGGGCAACCTGGCTCCGCGTGCCCGCCGCCAGCTGACCGGACCGGAAGACGCCGTCGCCGGCGAAGTGGAAGAAACGACGGCGGCAGCAGCGGACCTGGGCCGGCTGGCAGCCGCCGTGCTCGCCCAAGTGCGGGAAGTCGTCGTCGAACACGAAGAGGAACTGGGCAACCTGGACGCCATAGCCGGCGACGGCGACCACGGCATCGGCATGCGCCGCGGCGTGGAGGCAGCAACCGACGCCGCGGCACAGGCCGCAGAGTCCGGCGCGTCGGTGGGACGCGTGCTTGAAGCAGCCGGAGAAGCCTGGAGCGAACGCGCGGGCGGCACCTCAGGCGCACTGTGGGGATCTGCAATCATCGCGTCTGGACTTGCCCTGGGCAACCGGGAAACCTACACCATTGAGGACGCGATCGCCGCCGTGACCGCATTGGTGGGCGCCATTACCGAGCTCGGCAAGGCCGAGCCGGGCGACAAGACCATGGTGGACGCGCTCTTGCCCTTCCGGGAGGCGTTCCTCCGGGAGTCCGACGGCGGCAACTCCCTCGCAGGGTCTCTCACCGCAGCCGCAGTCGCTGCCCGGGCGGCGGCTGCCAAAACGGCGGAACTGCGCCCGCTCAAGGGCCGCGCCCGTCCGCTGGCCGAAAAGAGCCTCGGGCACCCCGACCCCGGCGCGGTCTCCTTTGGACTGATCGCCGAACGGATTGCCGCATACATCCACTCTGGCCTGGCGGAGCCAAACTTCACGGAGCCAGGGTTGGTTCAGTCTGAACTGGCTTACGCGGCCGGAAAAGGAGCAACAACATGAACACCCACGCAGGTTGGCGCATCGTCATCGGCAACGATGAGGCCGGCGTCGAGTACAAGGAAGCACTGAAGGCGCTGCTCACGGCAGACAGCCGCGTTGCCGCCGTGCTGGACATCGGCGTTGGGGCCAACGATGCCACCGCCTACCCGCACGTCGCGGTTAATGCCGCCCGTAAAGTGGCGGAAGGCGAAGCGGACCGCGCACTCCTCATCTGCGGAACGGGACTGGGAGTTGCCATCGCGGCCAACAAGGTACCCGGAATCCGTGCGGTGACGGCCCACGACAGCTATTCCGTGGAGCGCTCCGTCCTCAGCAACAATGCACAGGTCCTCACGCTGGGCCAGCGGGTCATCGGCCTGGAGCTCGCCAAGAAGCTCGTGGGCGAGTGGCTCGAGTACCGCTTTGATGAAAGTTCAGCGTCCGCCGGCAAGGTCGACGCCATCTGCTCCTATGAGCCCGCATACACGAAGGCAGTCTGATCATGACCACAACACCTAACAGCTCACGCAAGATCGCCGTCGTCGGATCGGGCTACATGGGCGGCGGCATTGCCCAGGTCCTGGCACTGGGCGGAGCCCGCGTCGCCCTGGCCGACGTCTCCGCCGAGGTGGCGCAGAAGAACTATGACCGGCTGCTGGCCGAATCCGACCAGTTCGTCGCCGACGGTCTGTTCCCCGAGGGTTCCACCGCCATCCTCAAGCAGAACCTCTGGGTCGCCAAGGACATCGAGGAAGCCGTGGCGGGTGCCGACTTCATCGAAGAAGCCGTACCCGAAGTCATCGCCATCAAGCACCAGACACTGGCACGGATCAGCGCCGCTGCCCGGGCCGATGCCGTCATCGGCTCCAACACGTCAACCATCTCCATCGCGGAGCTGTCCGAGCCGGTCGCCAACCCGGAGCGCTTCCTGGGTGTGCACTTCTCGAACCCGTCCCCGTTTATCCCTGGCGTGGAGATCATCCCGCATGCAGGCACTTCGGCCGCCACCATCGGCGCCGTCCGGGATCTGGTCCATGCCGCCAACAAGCAGACCGCGGTGGTCAAAGACGTCACCGGATTTGTCCTGAACCGCCTGCAGTATGCCCTGTTCCACGAGGCCGCGCAGCTCGTGGAGCAGGGAATCGCGACCGCTGAGGACGTGGACACCCTGGTCCGCACCACCTTCGGCTTCCGCCTGCCGTTCTTCGGTCCGTTCGCCATCGCAGACATGGCCGGCCTGGACGTGTACAACTTCTGCTACAAGTCACTGCAGACCGAATTCCCGGAACGCTTCGCCACGCCCAAGATCCTGAGTGACCTGGTGGAAGCGGGCAAACTCGGCACCAAGTCCGGCGCGGGCTTCCTCAACGTCCCGGCCGAACGCACCCCGGAACTCATCGCCTACCGCAACCGGGCCTACGTGGCCATGCAGAAGCTCATCGACGAGCTCGGCCCGGCCCCCATCAACTAAGGAGCATTTCCATGGCCACTTTCCCTGCTGAACGCACCGCCATCATCACGGGCGCCGTCTCCGAACGCGGTATCGGCCGCGCCACGGCCGGCTACCTGGCCGCCCAGGGCTGGAACATCGGCATCATCGACCTGGACGACGCCCAGTCCCAAGCCGCCGCCAAGGAAATCGCCGCCCAGTACGGCGTGAAGGCCCACGGCGTCGGCGCCAACGTCGGCGACGAAGCCTCCGTCCGCGCAGCTATCGACTCGATCGAAGCAGAGCTGCCGCAGGTCGTCGCACTGGCCAACGTGGCCGGCGTCAGCTCACCTGTTCCGTATCTTGAACTGGACGCCGCTGAATGGGACCGCGTAATGAGCATCAACCTCAACGGTGTCCATTACGCCACCCGCCGCGTCGCCGAATCCATGGCGAAGAACCGGATCGGACGCATCGTGAACATCTCTTCCGTGTCCGCCCAACGCGGCGGCGGCACCTTCTCCAAAACGCCGTACTCCGCGGCCAAGGCAGGGGTCATCGGCCTGACCCGCGCCACCGCCCGCGAGTTGGGGGAGTACGACATCACGGTGAACGCCATTTCCCCCGGCCCTGTCGACACGGACATCATGGGCGGCACCCTCAGCCAGGAACGCAAAGACGAACTCACCAAGGACCTCGTGGTCAACCGCGTCGGATCCACCCGCGACATCGCAGCAGCCATCGCCTTCCTCATCAGCGAGGACGCCGGATACATCTCCGGCCAGACACTGAACGTGGATGGCGGACTCTACATGCACTAGGAAGGACCACCATGGGCACCTGGACCAAGGAACGCAGAATCTACCTGGCCGTGGGCGTGTTCGCCTGCCTGATCGGCGCAATACTCATCGCATTCTCGCTCTAACCGCTCCACCTTCCACTGATTTGCTCACCTGCTTACTCAACGAGGAGTTTGAATGACTGTCACCACTGGAACAAATGCCACCAAGGAGTTACTGGATTCACCGGTCCTCAAATCGGCGATCTCCAAAGCCTCCTTCCGGCTGATGCCGATGCTCGTCATCCTGTACGTCGTGGCCTTCCTGGACCGCACCAACGTGGGCTTCGCCGAGGCAGCACTTGAAGTGGACAGGGGCATCACCGCCGGCGCATATGCCCTGGGTGCCGGTATCTTCTTCATCGGCTACGCCTTGTTCGAGATCCCTTCCAACCTGCTGCTGACCAAGTTCGGCGCCAAGGTGTGGCTGGCCCGCATCGCCATCACGTGGGGCATCGTCTCGGCCTGCTTCGCCTTCGTCCAGGGCGAGACCTCCTTCATCATCCTGCGCTTCCTGCTCGGCGTGACCGAGGCCGGCCTGTTCCCGGGCGTCATCATGTTCCTGGCCGCCTGGTTCCCCAACAAGGTCCGCGTCAAGATGTTCGCCATCTTCTACCTGGCCCAGCCGTTCTCCCAGATGATGGGCGCCCCGCTGTCGGGGTGGCTCATCAACATCGGCGACCAGGTTCCCGGCGTTGCCGGCTGGCAGGTCATGTTCTTCGTTGAAGGCATGCTGGCAGTACTCGCCGGTATTGCCGCCTACTTCTTCCTCATCAACACCCCCCAAGACGCGAAATTCCTGGACAAGGACGAGAAGAAGGCGCTGCTGGACGTTATGGCCCTCGAGGACGGGGTCAAGGAAAAGGACGGCCCCCGCGGTGTCCTCGCCGCCATGAAGAACCGCAAGGTCTGGTACTTCACCGCCATCTACTTCTGCCTCCAGATCGCCGTTTACGGCGTGACGTTCTACCTGCCGCAGCAGGTGGCACAGCTCACCGGGCAGAAGGTGGGCATCGAAGTGGGCCTGCTGGCCGCCATCCCCTGGTTCTTCGGCATCTTCGCGTGCTACTTCATCGGCAAGGCGGCCAACACCATCGTCCGCCGCCGTGTCTGGGGCACCGGGCTGTTTATCTCCACCGGCCTGTGCATCTTCGGCTCCGCCTGGGCGGGCTCCAACCACCTCCCGGCGCTGGGCATCATCTTCATCACGCTCGCGGTGTGCAGCTTCCTCTCGATCGGTCCCATCGCGTGGTCCTACCCGACGGCGTTCCTCACCGGAACGGCGGCCGCTGCGGGCATCGGCCTGATCAACTCGCTGGGTAACCTGGGCGGTTTCGTGGCCCCCATCCTGCGGACCACGGTCAACCAGGTCACCGCATCGGACACCGGCACCATGGGCGTGTACGCCCTGGGTGTCCTTCCGTTCTTGGCGGCCATCATGATGTACGCCACGAAGAGGTTCCGCAACAAGGCCGACGATCTGCTCGACAACAAGTGACCGGACACCATGACTGAATGCAGCAGCGCGGACCAGAGCGGCACCCCGGAGATCCTCTACATCGGCGTCAGCACCAAGATGTACATGGGATACCGGGACTGCCTGGACTGGCTCGCCCGCATACAGCATGAAGTCGACTCCCGTCCGGCCCTTGCGGCCGGGCGGGTGGTCCCGTTTGTGATCCCTTCCTTCCCGGTCCTTCCGGCCGCCAGCGGCGTCATCTCAGGATCACCGCTTCTGCTGGGAGCCCAGAACTGCGGCTGGGCGGACGGCCCGTGGACAGGTGAGGTGTCGCCGTCGCTTCTGGCCGAGCTTGGGGTGAGCCTCGTGGAGATCGGCCACGCCGAACGGCGGCGGCACTTCGGCGAGGATAACACCATGATCGCCCGGAAAGTCAAGGCAGCCGACGACGCCGGCATCACCCCGCTGCTGTGCGTGGGCGAGGACACACGCAGTGAAAAAAGCGGGACCGGAGCCAGCGGAGCGGCTGCATTTGTCCATCAGCAGATCGACGAGGCGGTCGGCGGTGACTGGGCCCTGGCATCCCGGCTCATGATCGCCTACGAACCGGTCTGGGCCATTGGCGCAACGGAGCCCGCCGATGCAGGCTACGTCGCCGCCGTGGTGCGTTCACTGCGGACGCTGCTGGCTGCCCATTCGCACGAGGCAGGTGACGCGTTGGGGGACCCGCCGGTTATCTATGGCGGGTCGGCCAGGCCAGGGCTGCTGCCCGCGCTCGACGGCGTCTCCGGGCTCTTCCTGGGCCGGTTCGCCCACGATGCGGCGAACTTCGGCAAAGTCCTTGATGAGGCACTGTCAATGACGGCTTTGCAGGAGGCTCTCCGGGGAACCTAGCCGGAGGAACCGAACAGGAGGAACCGAACGGCGCCCGAGTCAGCCCGCGACGGCGGCGCGCAGGGACAGAATCCGCTGCAGCTGCTGCTGCTCCTCCATCTGGTGCAGCCGGACGTCGCGGCCGCTGAGGATACGCTGCCGGATGAAGGCGAGCTGGGTGGCAGCGTGGAGGAACGCCTTCATCTGCGGGCGGCGGTGGTAGCCGGCCGCCCACTGCAGGGCGGTCCGCCGGCCGCGCGGGGTGGCCAGCAGTTCCACCTCGGCGGGGCTGAACCAGCCAGCCGCGGAGTATTCCATCAGCCGTTGGCGGGTGAGTCGGTTTTCAGCGACGCGGAGGAGGACGATGCCCACAACGGCCAGCACAAAGATGGGCACCTGGACCAGGATGTATTCCGCCAGGAACCCCGCGCCCATGCTGTTCCACCGGTTATGCAGCAGCATCGCGGGGATCAGCCCGATGACAAAGGCCAGCACCGAGGCTCCGGAGTGCCAGCGGCGGGCGGCGAAACCCATGATGAGGCCGGTGGACCCCGTGAAGATGGCATGGGCGAAGGGTGACATCACGCCGCGGAGGAGGAAGACCTGGGCCAGATCCGTTCCCGGGTTGGCGGATTCAGCGATGGCCCGGCCAAAGTAGAGGATGTTTTCGGTGAACGCGAAGCCGCCGGCGATGGTGAAGGCGAAGACTATGCCGTCCACCGGACCGTCGAAGTGTTTGCGCGCCAGCAGCAGGATCATCAGCAGGCCCAGGGACTTCGCAAACTCTTCCACTACAGGCGCCTGGACGGTGGCCATAAACGTCTGGAAGTCAGCCACCTCGCTGAACTGGAAAGTCAGGGCGAAGAACGGCTGGATGAGCAGCGTGACCGCGATGGACACCGCAGCGCCCCAGGTGAACGCGAAGACCAGGAGCCGCTTGGGTTCCGGTTCCCACCGGTCGATCAGATAAACCGCAAGGAGCACCGCGGACAGCGGGATCAGTGACAGCACAAACCCTGCCAGGAACCCGCCCACGCCGATGTTGGCCACTAAGAACGGCACCACCAGGAACAGGCTCAGGAAAACAAGGGCGGCGCCGCCCACCGTGAGTGCCAGAAGGCCTGCGGGCCGGCGGCCAGCCAGGGTTGCCTGCGGAGGCCCCAGCGGCGGCAGCCTGGCCGCGTTGGTTCCGGGCGCGGGCCGGTAGTACTCCGGTTCAACCCGGCCCATCCAGCTGGGGTTCGCCTGCGTGGGGAAAGGATCCGGTGGGCCGGCCGGCCCGCCGGCCTGGCCGGAACCCGGCTGATGAGGGTGCATGGACATACTGGAAGCCTATGATGCCCCTGCCGATGTGGTAATTTTGAGACGCAAATGATCCTTTTTTAATTCCGTCCCGTGAGGCGGGGAAAGGGGAGACGAGAGTTTGACTTCTGTCACAAACGCACCGGTTCCAGCCAGGGTTGTCCTCAACCAGGCGGACATCGACCGTGCACTCACTCGAATCGCCCACGAGATCCTTGAGGCCAACAAAGGGTCCAAGGACCTGGTTCTGCTGGGCATTCCGCGCCGCGGCTACCCGCTGGCCGTCCGCCTCGCACACAAGATTGCGGCCGCGGACGCCACCGTGGACGCCACCGCCATTGTCGGGCAGCTGGACGTCACCATGTTCCGCGATGACCTTTCCCACCAGCCCACCAGGCCGCCGTACCCCACACAGCTCCCGCGAACGGGAATCGATAACAAGGTTGTGGTGCTCATCGATGATGTCCTGTACTCCGGCCGCACTATCCGTGCCGCCCTTGACGCCATCATCGACCTCGGCCGTCCCCGGATCGTCCGGCTCGCTGTGCTGATCGACCGCGGCCACCGTGAGTTGCCCATCCGCGCCGACCACGTGGGCAAGAACCTGCCCACCTCGTCCGCCGAGAAGGTCCGGGTCCGCCTGGAGGAAACCGACACCGCAGCCGACGGTTCCGTAGTCAACGAAGTGGTTATCGAGGGCGGCGCGTGAAACACCTCCTCTCCACTGAAGACCTCAGCCTGGCCAACGCCATCCGCATCCTCGACACCGCCGAGGAAATGGCTGCCGTCGGGGACCGCGAGGTCAAGAAGCTCCCGGCCCTCCGCGGCCGCACCGTGGTGAACCTCTTCTTCGAAGACTCAACCCGCACGCGGATCTCCTTCGAAGCGGCCGCCAAGAGGCTGTCCGCCGATGTCATCAACTTCGCCGCGAAGGGCTCCTCCGTCTCCAAGGGCGAATCCCTCAAGGACACGGCCCAAACGCTGGCAGCCATGGGCGCGGACGCCGTCGTGATCCGCCACTGGGCCTCGGGCGCGCCGCACCGGCTCGCCGCGACGGACTGGATCGACGCCGCCGTCATCAACGCCGGCGACGGCACCCACGAACACCCCACGCAGGCCCTCCTGGATGCCTTCACCATGCGCCGGCACTGGTCACAGCTGGCCGGCTCTGCCTCGACCGGGGCGGACCTCAAAGGCATGCGCGTAGCCATCGCCGGGGACGTCCTGCACTCCCGCGTGGCGCGCTCCAACGTCTGGCTGCTCCGCACGCTCGGCGCCGAAATCACCCTTGTGGCGCCACCCACCCTGCTGCCCATCGGCGTCGAACACTGGCCGTGCAAGGTCAGCTACGACATGGATGACACCCTGGCGCAGGGTGTGGACGCCGTGATGATGCTGCGCGTGCAGGGCGAGCGGATGAACGCCTCGTTCTTCCCGTCCACCCGCGAATACTCGCGCCGCTGGGGCTTCGATGACAACCGGCTCCGGGCGCTGGACAGCCTGGGACTGAAGGACACCATCATCATGCATCCCGGACCCATGAACCGTGGCCTGGAGATTTCCTCCGCCGCCGCCGACTCGCCCCGTTCCACTGTGCTTGCACAGGTCCGCAACGGCGTCTCGGTCCGGATGGCCACCCTCTATCTGCTGCTCTCCGGGGATACCCGCGAACCAGCCGCCACAGCGGGCGCGGCCCGCAACCATTCCACCAAGGAGAGCAACTGATGGCAGAGAACAACGGAACCTACCTGATCCGCGGCGCATCAATCCTGGGCGCCGGGGCCGAGGACCTGCTCATCAGTGCCGGCATCATCGCCGCCCGGGGCGCAGCCGCTGCCACCCACCCAGACGTGGACGGCGCCGCCGTCATCGAAGCCGCCGGCCTGGTGGCACTGCCCGGCATGGTGGACGTGCACACGCACCTGCGCGAACCCGGCCGCGAAGATGCCGAAACCGTGGAGACCGGCACCCGCGCCGCCGCCCTGGGCGGTTTCACCGCGGTCCACGCCATGGCCAACAGCAACCCGGTGGCGGACACAGCCGGTGTGGTGGAACAGGTCCACAGCCTGGGCCGCGCGGCCGGCTGGGTGGACGTGCGTCCCGTCGGCGCCGTGACCGTCGGCCTGGCCGGCGAACAGCTCGCCGAACTCGGTGCCATGGCAGATTCCCGTGCCCAGGTCCGCATGTTCTCCGACGACGGCATCTGCGTCCATGATCCGGTGCTGATGCGCCGCGCCTTGGAGTACGTCAAAGCGTTCGACGGCGTGGTGGCCCAGCACGCGCAGGAACCCCGCCTTACCGCCGGGGCCCAGATGAACGAGGGCGCCGTCTCCGCCGTCCTGGGACTCACCGGCTGGCCGGCGGTGGCCGAGGAGAGCATCATCGCCCGTGACGTCCTGCTGGCGCAGCACGTGGACTCCCGCCTGCACGTCTGCCACGTCTCCACCGCCGGCTCCGTGGAGATCATCCGCTGGGCCAAGGAACGCGGCATCAACGTCACCGCCGAAGTCACCCCGCACCACCTCCTGCTCACCGACGACTTGGTCCGCAGCTACAACCCTGTGTACAAGGTCAACCCGCCGCTGCGGACGGATGCAGATGTGCAGGCACTGCGCGCCGGCCTGGCGGACGGCACCATTGACGTGGTGGGCACCGACCACGCCCCGCACCCGAGCGAGCACAAGGAATGCGAGTGGGCGCAGGCCGCGATGGGCATGACCGGGCTGGAAACCGCGCTGTCCGTGGTCCAGCACACCATGATCGAAACCGGCCTCATGACCTGGGCCGATTTCGCCCGCGTGACTTCCACCGCGGCGGCCCTGATCGGCCGAGTGGCGGACCAGGGCCGTCCACTGGACGCCGGCGAACCCGCCAACATTGTTTTGGTGGACCCGGCTGCCCGGTGGACCGTTGACCCAGCCAAGATGGCAACCATGGGCCGCAACTCCCCGTTCGCCGGCCTGGAGCTGCCGGGCAAGGTGGTGGCCACGTTCTACAAGGGCCACCCCACCGTCCTGGACGGCCAGCTCAACACGCCGTACCGCGAACCGTCCGCGGCAGGCGCCTCCTGATGGACACCAAACTACTCACCGGCCTCATCACGGCCGCGCTCATCGCCGTCGTCCTGCTGATGATCTGGGTAGGCTGGCGCAACCGACTCAGGCGGCAGGCCGACGTCGGCCGGTTGCCCGACGTGCCACAGGCGCCCGGGGTGCCGCTCGCCGGGGCCGACGGCCAGTACGTTGCGTCCACCACCGCCGGAGACTGGCTGGACCGCATCGCGGTACACCGGCTTGGCATCCGGACCAATGCCGTCCTTAGCGTGTACCCGCACGGCGTCCTCTTCGACAGAACCGGTGCCCCGGCGCTCTACATCCCGGCCGGAAGCCTCACCGCCGTCCGGCAGGAAAGCGGAATGGCCGGCAAATTCGTGGAGAAGGACGGCCTCCTGGTCCTCACCTGGGACCTTGGAACGCACGAACTCGACACGGGCTTCCGGACCCGCCGGGCCGCCGACAAGGACGCCCTCTATGACTCCCTTCAGCAATTGATCGCCGCAGCCCCCCAGGCGGATCCCCAGAGTGGAAAGTAAGACAGTGACAGAAACAGCGACAGCAAAAGCAGAGACTGCGGCACCAGCAGCCCTTTCCACCACGGTTCCCACACCGGCGGTATTCGTCCTGGAGGACGGCCGCATGTTCCGCGGCACCAGCTACGGCGCGCAGGGCACTGCCCTGGGCGAGGCAGTGTTCGCCACCGGCATGACCGGCTACCAGGAAACCATCACCGATCCTTCCTACGCCCGCCAGCTGGTGGTGCAGACCGCGCCGCACATCGGCAACACTGGCGTGAACAGCGAGGACGCCGAGTCCCGCCGCATCTGGGTGGCCGGCTACATCGTCCGCGACGCCGCCCGCCGCCCTTCCAACTGGCGCTCCGAACGCTCCCTGGACGAGGAACTCATCGAGCAGGGAATCGTCGGCATCCAGGGCGTGGACACCCGTGCCATCACCCGCCACCTGCGTGAGCACAAGACCATGCGCGCCGGCATCTTCTCGGGTGCGGCCGCCAAGGCCACGGACAAGGAACTCGTTGACGCGGTCCTGGCCAGCGCCCCGATGGAAGGCGCCCGCCTGGCCGAGGAAGTCAGCGTCAGCGAAGCCTACGTGGTGGACCCCAAGGACCACGGCTGGGACGGCGAGCCGCGCTTCAGTATTGCCGCGATCGACCTCGGCATCAAGGCCATGACCCCCATCCGCTTCGCCGAGCGCGGCGTCCGCGTCCATGTCCTGCCGGCAACCTCCACCCTCGAGGACGTCAAGGCCGTCAACCCGGACGGCTTCTTTATGTCCAACGGCCCCGGCGACCCCGCCACGGCAGACGCCCAGGTCAAGCTGCTGCGCTCCGTCCTGGACCAGAAGCTGCCGTACTTCGGCATCTGCTTCGGCAACCAGATCCTGGGACGCGCCCTGGGCTTCGGCACCTACAAGCTCCGTTACGGCCACCGCGGCATCAACCAGCCCGTCCTGGACCGCCGCACCGGCAAGGTGGAGATCACCTCACAGAATCATGGCTTCGCCGTGGACGCACCGCTCGACGGCGCCACGCAGGCTCCCGAGGAGCGCTACGGCCGCGTTGAGGTCAGCCACATCAGCCTCAACGACGACGTCGTTGAAGGCCTCGCGTGCCTGGACATCCCGGCCTTCTCGGTGCAGTACCACCCGGAAGCCGCAGCCGGCCCGCACGACGCCGCCTACCTGTTTGACCGTTTCATCGACCTGATGGCCGTCACCAAAACCGGCGCAGAGAACACCACCGATTCCAAGACTGAGGACAAGAAGTAATGCCTAAGAGAACTGACCTTAAGAGCGTCCTGGTCATCGGTTCCGGCCCGATCGTCATCGGCCAGGCCGCTGAGTTCGACTACTCCGGCACCCAGGCACTGCGTGTCCTCAAGGAGGAAGGCCTGCGGGTCATCCTGGTGAACTCGAACCCGGCCACCATCATGACGGACCCCGAGTTCGCCGATGCCACCTACATCGAGCCCATCACCCCCGAGGTGGTGGCGAAGATCATCGCCAAGGAGCGCCCTGACGCCATCCTGCCCACCCTCGGCGGGCAGACTGCGCTGAACACGGCCATCGCGCTGGACAAGAACGGCGTGCTGGCAAAGTACAACGTAGAGCTCATCGGCGCGAACATCGCCGCCATCGAGCTCGGCGAGGACCGCGAAAAGTTCAAGGGCGTAGTGGAACGCTGCGGGGCCGAATCGGCCCGCAGCCACATCATCCACACCCTGGACGAGGCCTTCACCGCGGCCGAGGACCTCGGCTACCCGATGGTGGTCCGGCCCTCATTCACCATGGGCGGCCTCGGCTCCGGCCTGGCCTACAACGAAAATGACCTCCGCCGCATCGTCGGCCAGGGCCTGCAGTACAGCCCAACCAGCGAAGTGCTGCTTGAAGAGAGCATCCTCGGCTGGAAGGAATACGAGCTTGAGATGATGCGCGACAAAAACGACAACGTCGTGGTGGTCTGCTCCATCGAGAACTTCGACCCCGTGGGCGTGCACACCGGCGACTCCATCACCGTGGCACCTGCACTGACGCTGACGGACCGTGAATACCAGCGGCTGCGCGATATCTCCATCGCCGTCATCCGTGAGGTGGGCGTGGACACCGGCGGCTGCAACATCCAGTTCGCCATCGAGCCGGACACCGGCCGGGTAGTGGTCATCGAGATGAACCCGCGCGTGTCCCGGTCCTCCGCCCTGGCGTCCAAGGCCACGGGCTTCGCCATCGCCAAGATCGCCACCAAACTGTCCCTCGGCTACACACTGGACGAGATCCCGAACGACATCACGCAGAAGACCCCGGCGTCCTTCGAACCCACCCTGGACTACGTGGTGGTCAAGGTTCCGCGCTTCGCTTTCGAGAAGTTCCCGGCCGCAGATGACACCCTCACCACCACCATGAAGTCCGTGGGCGAAGCCATGGCCATGGGCCGCAACTTCACCGAAGCGCTGCAGAAGGCGCTCCGCTCCCTGGAACAGAAGGGCTCGCAGCTGGACTTCACCTCCGTCCCCGAATGGGAAGTCCCGGAGCTGATCGAGAAGGCCAAGCGGCCCACCACGGAACGCCTGCACCAGGTCCAGCGTGCCTTGCTCGGCGGCGCCACCGTGGAACAGCTGTTCGAAGCCACCAAGATCGACCCCTGGTACCTGGACCAGCTCCAGTTGCTCAACGAGATCTCCCACGAGATCCGGAAGGCCGGATCCCTGACCGTGGAGATGCTCAAGCGCGCCAAGCGCCACGGCTTCTCGGACGAGCAGATCGGCGCCCTCACGCACAACCCCGAAGCCGTGGTCCGCGGTGTCCGGCAGGCCCTCGGGATCCGTCCGGTCTACAAGACGGTGGATACCTGCGCCGCCGAGTTCGCCGCCTACACCCCGTACCACTACTCGTCATACGACGAGGAGGACGAGATTGCGCTGCACTCCAAGCCGTCCATCCTGATCCTCGGTTCCGGCCCCAACCGCATCGGCCAGGGCATCGAATTCGATTACTCCTGCGTCCACGCCTCCATGGCGCTGCGTAAGGCCGGCTATGAGACCGTTATGGTCAACTGCAACCCGGAGACGGTCTCCACGGACTACGACGTCTCCACCCGCCTGTACTTCGAGCCGCTGACCCTGGAGGACGTCCTCGAGGTCATCGCCGCCGAGGAACGCACCGGCGGCGTGATGGGTGTCTTTGTTCAGCTCGGTGGCCAGACGCCGCTGAAGCTGGCGCAGCAGCTGGCCGACGCCGGCGTCCCCATCCTGGGCACGTCCCCGGAAGCGATCGACCTCGCCGAGCACCGCGGCGAGTTCTCCCGCGTGCTGGACAACGCCGGGTTGATCGCCCCGAAGAACGGCACCGCGGTCTCCTTCGACGACGCCAAGAAGATCGCCGACGAGATTGGCTACCCCGTCCTGGTCCGTCCGTCCTACGTGCTCGGCGGCCGCGGCATGGAAATCGTCTACGACGAGCCGAACCTCTCCCGGTACATCGCCAACGCCACGGAAATCACGCCGGACCACCCGGTGCTGATCGACCGCTTCCTGGAGGACGCCGTCGAAATCGACGTAGACGCCCTCTTCGACGGCACCGACATGTACCTGGGCGGCATCATGGAACACATCGAGGAGGCCGGCATCCACTCCGGCGACTCCGCGTGTGTCCTGCCTCCCATCACCCTGGGCAACAACGTGATCGAGCGTGTCCGCACGGCAACCCGCGCCATCGCCGAGGGCGTGGGCGTCCGCGGCCTGATCAACATCCAGTTCGCGCTGGCCTCGGACGTGCTCTACGTGCTCGAAGCGAACCCGCGTGCCTCCCGCACCGTGCCGTTCGTCTCCAAGGCCACGGGCGTCCAGATGGCCAAGGCCGCCGCGCTGATCGGCACGGGTGTCACCATCCACCAGCTCCGGACCGCTTACAAGATGCTGCCGGAAACCGGCGACGGCTCCACGCTGCCGCTCGACGCCCCGGTATCGGTCAAGGAAGCCGTGCTTCCGTTCAGCCGCTTCCGCACCCCGGAAGGCAAGGTAGTGGACTCGCTGCTCGGCCCGGAAATGCGGTCCACCGGCGAAGTCATGGGCATCGACAAGCACTTCGACACCGCCTTCGCCAAGAGCCAGGCAGCCGCCAACAATGCCCTGCCCACCGAAGGCAAGATCTTCGTCTCCGTGGCAAACCGGGACAAGCGGGCGGTCATCATGGCCGTCAAGCGCCTCTCGGACCTCGGCTTTGAGATTGTCTCCACCGGCGGCACCGCCGACGTCCTGCGCCGCAACGGCATCCAGGCCAGCACGGTCCGCAAGGTCGCCGAGGGCAGCAGTGCCGAAGGTGAGGGCACCATCGCAGACCTCGTAATCGCCGGCGAGATCGACATGGTCTTCAACACCCCCTCCGGCGGCGAGGCCCGCAGCGACGGCTACGCCCTGCGTGCCGCCGCGACCTCCATCGGCATCCCCTGCATCACCACGGTGGCCGAGTTCAACGCGGCGGTGCAGGCCATCGAGGCGATGCGTACCTACGAGTGGTCAGTGACCAGCCTGCAGGAGCACGCCGCCGCCCTGGTGGCGTCCCAGAAGGCAGCTGCGGAGAACGCGGCGGCCGAGTCTGCGGTTTCGCAGAATGCCTGAGGCCGGTTCCGCCGCATCAAGCCCCGCCGGCCGGGAGTCCTTTGGCTCCCGGCTCGGGGCGGCCATGGCGGCCCGCGGCCCGCTGTGCGTGGGCATTGACCCGCACCCGGCACTCCTGAAGGACTGGGGACTCGCCGACGACGCCGCAGGGCTGAGGCGGTTTTCGCTGACGGTCTTGGAAGCCATCGGTTCGCTCGCTGCCGCGGTGAAGCCGCAGGTGGCGCTCTACGAGCGCCACGGTTCGGCCGGGATGGCAGTCCTGGAAGAGGTCCTGGCCGCGGCAACGCAGGCGCAGGTCCTCACCATTGCTGACGCCAAGCGGGGCGATATCGGCTCCACGATGGCTGCCTACGCAGACGCCTGGCTGCGGGACGGCTCGTCCCTGGCTGCCGACTCCGTGACCCTTAGCCCGTACCTGGGGTTTGAGTCGCTCCGCCCGGCGCTTGACCTGGCAGCGGACTACGGCCGGGGCGTATTTGTCCTGGCGTTGACCTCCAACCCGGAGGGGGCTTCCGTGCAGCATGTGGGCGGAGCCGACTCCGTGGCCCGGCGGATCGTCGAGGCGGCAGCGGCAGAGAACAGCCGTTATGCCGGCGGCCTGGGGTCCGTTGGACTCGTCGTCGGCGCCACTGTGGGGTCAGCGTTGACTGACCTGCACCTGGACCTCCCGGCGGTCCGTGGACCCATCCTCGCCCCGGGACTGGGCGCCCAGGGTGCCACACCGGCAGACCTGCGCCGGACCTTCGGGGCGGCGTACCCGCAGGTCCTGGGGACGTCCAGCCGGGATATCCTGGCTGCCGGTCCAGGGACCCAGGGTCTCCGTGATGCTGCGTTGCGCACTCTTGAGGGGCTCATCGGCAAATAGGCGCCCTCAATGCTGGCATCCATTGATTCACCGCCCACCAAGGGGTAGGTTTCAGGACAAGTCCAACGGCGGTCGCCTTGGACTCAGCCGATGAATCCGGGGGTGTCCTCCATGAGCCTGCGACCCTTATCTCCTTCGGAACGCGCGGCGGCCCTGAACAAGGCGGCCGCCGCGCGGGCCGCCAGGGCGGCCGCCAAAGAGCGCCTCAAAAACGGCAAGACGTCGGCAGCGGACCTTATCGGTGCCGCCGCCGCGGATGACGCCCTGGCCCGGATGAGGGTGGTGGAGCTGTTGGAGGCCCTGCCGGGCATCGGAAAAGTCAGGGCTGCAGCCATTATGGAGCAGTTGGGCATAGCGGCATCCCGCCGTCTCCGCGGGCTGGGCATTCACCAGCGCCAGGCGCTGGTAGATTTTATAGACGAGAAATAGGGCGTTTCCTAGAGGCGCCCGAACCCAAACTCCGCCGCAAAGGAATACGTGAGCAAGAAACCGGGACTGACAGTCCTCGCTGGTCCGACGGCTGTTGGCAAAGGCACCGTGTCCACCTACATCCGGGATAACTACCCCGAAGTCTGGCTTTCCGTATCGGCCACCACCCGCGCTCCGCGGCCCGGTGAGCAGGATGGCGTCCACTACTTCTTCAAGTCCAAGGAAGAGTTCGAGTCGCTCGTTGCGGCCGGCGAGTTCCTGGAATGGGCCGTAGTCCACGGCCAGAACACCTACGGCACGCTGCGGAGTTCCGTGGACGAGGCCATCGCGGCCGGCAGGTCCGTCCTGCTGGAGATCGATCTGCAGGGTGCACGCCAGGTCAAGCAGGCCGTTCCTGACGCCCAGTTTGTGTTCCTGGCGCCGCCCAGCTGGGACGAAATGGTCCGCCGACTGGTGGGTCGCGGCACGGAAACTGAGCAGGAGCAGCAGCAGCGGCTGGAAACGGCTAAACTGGAACTTGCCGCTGAACCGGAGTTTAACCACACCGTCATCAATGATGACGTTCGCCGGGCAGCGGACGAGCTTGTTTCACTCATGGGGCTGACCCCGCACCCGCACTAGTAGCCGGTAGCAGCCAGCCCGTTAGAATTTGGAGAATTCGTGTCCACGAACCTTGAAGGCATCATCAACCCGCCGATCGACTCACTGCTTAAGGCAGCTGATTCCAAGTACGGCCTGGTGATCTTCGGTGCCAAGCGTGCACGTCAGATCAACGCTTACTACGCCCAGCTGCACGAGGGCCTGTTCGAGTACGTCGGCCCCCTGGTCGACACCAAGCTGAACGAGAAGTCGCTGTCCATCGCCCTGCGCGAAATCAACGAAGGCAAGCTCGTTTCCACGCCGATCGAAGCCGCAGAGTAAGTTCAGACTGCCCTGTTGACGGAGGTCACGTGCGCATAGTCCTCGGAGTCGGGGGAGGGATTGCGGCCTACAAGGTCGCATCGCTCCTCCGGCTTTTTACTGAAGCCGGCCACAATGTCACGGTGATTCCCACCGAGGCAGCCACCCGCTTTGTGGGTGTCGCCACGTGGGAGGCCCTGTCCGGGAACCCGGTCAGCAACAGCGTCTTCGACGACGTGCACCAGGTCAACCACGTCAGGCTCGGCCATGAGGCCGACCTCATTGTGGTGGCGCCCGCGACGGCCGATCTTTTGGCTCGCGCGGCCACCGGACAAGCCAATGACCTCCTCACCAACACGCTGCTCATGGCCAGCGGCCCGGTACTCTTTGCCCCCGCCATGCACACGGAGATGTGGCAGCACGCCGCCACCCGCGCCAACGTTGAAACGCTGCGGAGCAGGGGAGTGGCCGTCCTGGAACCGGCCAGCGGCCGGCTCACCGGCACCGACTCCGGTCCGGGCCGCCTGCCTGAGCCCGAAGCCATCTTCGACGCCGCCATGGCACTCGCCCAGGGCCAGTCCGATTACCAGCTTCCGCTGGCCGGGCGGACCGTCACAGTCTGTGCAGGCGGAACGCGGGAACCGCTGGACCCCGTCCGTTTCCTAGGCAACCGGTCCTCCGGTAAGCAGGGCGTGGCGCTGGCCGTCGCCGCCCGCAACGCGGGTGCCACGGTCCGCCTGGTTGCCGCCCATATGGAGGTTCCGGCGCCAGCAGGGGTCGACGTCGTGACCGTTGAGACCGCGCTGGAGTTGCGCGAGGCCATGCTGGCAGCCGCGGCGGATTCCGACGTCGTGATCATGGCTGCGGCCGTGGCGGACTTCCGCCCCGCGGAGATCTCCGGCACCAAGATCAAGAAACGTGATGACACCGCGGACCCCGTCATTTCCCTGGTCCGGAACCCGGACATCCTCCAGGAACTGGTCGAGGTCCGGGACCACGCTCCCGAAAACCATGCCAGCCGCCGGAGCCAGCTGATTGTGGGCTTCGCGGCAGAGACCGGTGACGGCCAGGGCGACGTCCTGACCTACGCGGAGGCAAAGCTCAAGCGCAAGGGCTGCGATCTCCTGGTGGTCAATCATGTGGGATCGGACAAGGTTTTTGGCCAGGACAGCAACTCGGTAGTCATCCTTGCCCGCTCCGGCGCCGAACCACAACTGGCCGCCGGAACCAAAACAGAGGTTTCGGCCGCCGTCATCACGCGGGTCGGCTATGAGCTGAACCACGTTTCGCCACGCGCCTGACCGAAAGCCACGCACCGTTTCCTTAGCACGGGGACACACGCCGCCGGACGTCCGATTCCCAACCAGTAAGGTAGTTGAGTGACTTTACCGCTGCACATTCCCCACACCCACGGGGCCACGCCCTCCGCCCTCCGGCTCTTCACGTCCGAGTCGGTCACTGAAGGCCACCCGGACAAGATCTGCGACCAGATCAGTGACGCCATCCTGGATGCACTGCTCGCCGCGGATCCCGAGTCCCGCGTCGCCGTGGAGACCATGGCCACCACCGGCCTGGTCCATGTTGCCGGTGAGGTCACTACCGACGCCTACGTCGAAATCCCGCAGATCGTCCGGGAAACCATCCTGGGCATCGGCTACGATTCCTCGGCCAACGGCTTTGACGGTGCCCGCTGCGGCGTGTCCGTCTCCATCGGACAGCAGTCCAACGACATCGCCGGGGGTGTCTTCAACTCCCTCGAAGCCCGCGAAGGCCGCCAGGAGGACGACTACGACCTCCAGGGCGCCGGCGACCAGGGCCTGATGTTCGGGTACGCGAGCGACGAAACCCCGTCCTACATGCCGGTGCCGATCTGGATCGCGCACCGCCTGTCCGAACGCCTCACCGAGGTACGCAAGTCCGGCGAACTGTCCTATCTCCGCCCCGACGGCAAGACCCAGGTCACCATCGGCTACGACAAGGACGTCCCGGTCTCCGTCGAAACCGTCGTCATCTCCAGCCAGCACGCCGCAGGCACCAGCCTGGACCGGCTGCGCGCGGACCTCGCCGCCTTTGTCATTGAGCCCGTCTTGGCTGCAGCCAACCTGGACATTTCCCGGGCTGCCAACATCCTGAACCCGGCCGGTGAGTTTGTCATCGGCGGGCCCGTCGGTGACGCCGGCCTGACCGGACGCAAGATCATTGTGGACACCTACGGCGGCATGGCCCGCCACGGCGGCGGCGCCTTCTCGGGCAAGGACCCCTCCAAGGTGGACCGTTCCGCTGCCTACGCCATGCGCTGGGTTGCCAAGAACGTCGTGGCGGCCGGACTGGCAAAGCGCGCCGAGATCCAGATTGCCTACGCCATCGGCCAGGCCCGCCCCGTGGGCACGTACGTCGAGACCTTCGGCACCGAGACGGTGGACCCGGCCAGGATCAGCGCCGCCATCGCGGAGATCTTCGACCTCCGCCCGCGTGCCATCATCGATGCCCTGGACCTCAAGCGTCCCATCTACGCGAAGACCGCCGCGCACGGACACTTCGGCCGTGACGATCCCGACTTCACCTGGGAGCGCCTGGACCGGGTGGAGGACCTGAAGGCCTTCTTCAACGCGTAGGCCAGTCCGCCATGGCCTCTGATGAGTCTGTCCCTCCCGGCGCCGTCCAGTTGTCGCTGCTGCAGGGCTTCCCGGCGAAGGCCAGGCCGTCCAGGCCCCCGCTGGCCGCGCACCTTCCGGTGGCTAGGGTCCTCGTGGAGACGCCGCTGCCGCATCTGGACCGGCCTTTCGACTACAGCGTGCCGGCCGAACTGGACAAGGCCGCACAGGCCGGCGTCCGGGTCAAGGTCAGCTTCAACGGCCAGGGCCTGTCCGGGTTCATCATTGAACGGACTGAAGAATCCGACGCCGGCCACGCCCTGGTACCGCTGCAGAAAGTGGTCTCTCCGGTCGTTGTCCTGACGCCGGCTGTCCGGGATCTGGTGTCCGCCGTCGCGGCCCGCTATGCGGGCACGGTCAGTGACGTCCTTCGCGTCGCGGTGCCTCCGCGCATGGCGAGGCTCGAGAAGGACTTCCTCTCGTTGCCGGGAGCAGAGCCTGCGTCACCGGAACCGCCGGCCCACGCCGGGGCTTTGACCGGCCCGGACGTCCCTGCCGGGATAGAAGCAGACTGGGCCGGTTACCGCAACGGCCCGGCATTTGTCCGGCACCTGAGGGACGGCGGATCCCCACGGGCGGTCTTCAACCCGCTCCAGGGATTCGGCCCGGCAGCATGGCCGCACCTGATGGCAACGGCCGTGGCAGCAGTCCGTGCCTCCGGCCGCGGCGCCGTGGTGGTGGTGCCGGACTACCGGGACCTGGACCAGCTCGAAATGGCGCTCCTGGAGGTGCTGCCTGCCGAGGATATTGCCCGCCTGACATCCGACGACGGGCCCACCCCCCGCTACCGGAACTTCCTGCGCCTCCTGGCCGGGTCCGCGCGCGTAGCCATCGGCACGCGTTCTGCAGCGTTTGCCCCGGTCCGGGATCTGGGCCTTGTTGCCTGCTGGGACGACGGCGATGACCTCCACATCGAACAGCGTGCCCCGTACGCCCATACCCGCGACGTGCTGTTGCTGCGCGCGGACCAGGAAGGCACCGCCTGCCTGATGGCGGGTCATTCCAGGAGCACGGAACTCCAGCGGCTGGTGGAGGCCGGCTGGGCCATGCCCGTAGAGGCCGATCGGGCGTTTGCACGACGGACCGTGCCCCGGGTGCTGAACACGGCGGACAGCTTCGAGCAGGAGCGCGACCCCCTGGCACTGGTTGCCAGGCTTCCCGGTGCCGCCTGGCGCGCCGCCAAGGAAGGACTGGAACGTGGGCCCGTCCTGGTGCAGGTGGCCCGCGCCGGCTACGCGCCGTCGCTCGTCTGTGAGACGTGCCGCGAACCTGCCCGCTGCCAGGCCTGCCAGGGTCCCCTTGCCCTGGCCGGAGCCACCGGCAGCTCTGCGATCCCGCAATGCCGCTGGTGTTCCACGCCGGCAGCGGAGTGGCGGTGTGCCCATTGCGCGGGGCACAAGCTGCGTAAGGGCGCCACCGGCGTCCTGCGCACAGCCGAAGAGCTGGGCAGGGCATTTCCCGGAAAACCCGTCATTACGTCCTCGGGCGGCAACATCAAGGCCGATGTTGGCAGCGCCAAGGCCTTGGTGGTGGCCACCGTCGGGGCCGAGCCCGTGGCGGAGGGCGGTTACGCTGCGGCGCTGCTCCTGGACGGCGACTCCCTGCTCCGCCGGGAGAACCTCCGCGCCGGGGAGGACACCGTGCGCCGCTGGTTCAACGCCGCAGCCCTGGTACGCCCGGCGTCCGACGGCGGACTGGTGGTCATCACCGCGACGGAAAGTGTTGCTGTTGGCGCGTTGCTGCGGTGGGACCCGGCCGGGTACGCCCGGCGCGAGCTGAAACTCCGGATGGAACTCCAGCTGCCGCCGGCGGTCAGGATTGCCTCGGTCACCGGCCCCCGGGCCGCCGTCGTACATTTTTCCGGGACCGTGGAGAAGGAGCTGGCCGCCGCCGGCGTGACGCTGCGGACCGCAGGACCGGCTCCGCTGGTCCTCACCGGTCCAGCAGCCGCCGGGGGAGCCGGGGGTGCCGGGGGGGCCGTGGAGGACGCCCGCACCCTGCTGTTCTTCGCGTACGGGCAGGCAGCCACGGTCACCCGGGTGTTACGTGCAACAAGGGCTGCGGCCGCCGCCAAGAGGACCACGGAACCGGTCCAGGTCAGGCTGGACGGCGTGGACGTCCTCTAGCGGCTTCCTTTGGCGGCACCAGTCAGCGGCTGCGCCGCGCCATGATGTCGTGGGCCACGTCCACCAGCTGCTGCGCGGATTCGTCCCAGCTGAACTCCTGCGCACGTGCCACGGAACGGCGGGACACCTGCCGCCAGTGGGCGTCGTCCCGCAGTTTCTGCACGGCCGCGGCGAACTCTGCCGGGGATGCGGGATCAACGTAGGTTGCCGCGTCGCCGCCCACCTCGCGGAAAATCGGGATGTCGCTGGCGATGACCGGCGTGCCGAGGGCCATGGCCTCCACCAGGGGAAGACCGTAGCCTTCGGCGCGGGAGAGGCTCACCAGTGCGGTGGCGCGCTTGAGCAGGACGGCATATTCGTCATCGGTGACCCCGTTGTGGAAGACCACCGTGGCACCCGGCGGCACCATGATCTCCAGCTCGGCCTGGCGCTCGGCGGTGATCCTGCTCAGCAGGTGCAGGGTGAAATCAGGCAGCTCGGACATGCCGGCCACCATTGTTTCAACATTTTTGTAGGGCATAAACGAGCCCATGTACACCAGCGAATGGTCCGCCCCGGTGGCAGGGTCGCGCGGTTCCTGCGCGGGCTGCGGGGCGTTGCTGATGATCCGCACCGGCCTTTTGGTGAGCCGGTACTTGGCCATCAGCGCTTCCGTGGTCCGGCTGATGGTGGCCACAGTGTCCGCCCGGTTGAGGAGGACGCGCTGCGGCCAGAACGCTTTGTGGTAGAGCCGCCAGAGCACGCGGACGGGTGCCGGCAGGAATCCCGGGGGAGCGGGGTGCTCGTAGTAGATGAGGTCGTGCAGGGTCAGGACCAGGCCGTACTTGCGCCCCCAACTGCCCATGGTCTGCATGGGGCACACCACAACGTCTGCCCCCAGCGGGTTGATCCTGCGGGCCACGAACAGCTCCAGCGGGGACAGCGGACTGTTTATCAACGTGTACGGAACATCCGGGAGCAGCGCCAGTTGGCGCGTGTCGCTGATAAGCATGGAAACCTCGGCCACCTTCGCCGTGGCGGCGATGAGGCTGGCCCCGTAACGGCTGATGCCGTCGTGGTGGTCGGTCCGGGTGAATCGTGCATCGATGACAATCTTCACGCGGGGTGGTCCTTAAGGAAGCTGCGGATGAAGCCGGCGGCCGGTCCGGGCGTTTCGTAGTGGATGAGGTGGCCGACGCCGGGAATGACTTTGAGGACGCCGTCCGGAAGGAGCGCGGCGAGGCGGTGCTGGTCCGGCAGGGTGGCGATCTCGTCCTTTTCGCCGGCGACCAGGAGCACCGGCAATGTCAGTTTCCCGGCAACCTCTGCCACGTGGCCGCTCACGGACGCCGTGAACGATTCGAGGAGGCTTTCCCGGTCGGCGAACGCACTGAAGTAGGCGTGGTGCTGGCCGTGGATGAAACGGCGCAGGTCCTTGTTGCCGGTCTTGGCCATGGCCTCGCTCATGACCCTGACGATCAGCGGACTGCGCAGCAGTGCCAGTCCCAGCGGGCGGGGGAGACGGGCCGCCAACCGGTAGTAGAGGACGGCCAGCTTGGTCATGATGCCCTTGGGGCCTTCCAGGGCAGGCATGGCGATGGGGTTGATCAGGATCAGCGGTGTGACGGTACCCGGGTGGGTGGCGACAAAATGGGCGGCGACGATCGAGCCGAAGGAGTGCCCCAACAGCACGGTGTCCGGGCCGAGGCCGAGCGCCGCCATAAAGTCGGTGACAAAGGTGCCGTACTGCTCCACCGAATGTTTCCCGGACACGAACGCGGCGGAGCTGCCGAACCCCGGCAGGTCCGGCATGATGATGCGCATTTCCGGCAACTGGTCTGCAACCCGGAGCAGGCCGTGGTGATCGCCGCGGAAACCATGGATGACCAGGATGGTGCGGGTGTCCGGTGTGGCCTGGATCGGTTCGTAAGTCCAGTACGCCACGGTGCTGCCGTTAATCACGATGTCGGCGGCCTGGGTGCGGGCGGCCAGCCCGGCGCTGAAGAAGGAGGGCACAGGGGATGGCTGATGATCGGCGGTTTTCATGACCCTCGGTCCTAGTTGACGTTGTCGGGGTGGGACCCGGTGCGCTGACCGCGGTCAAGCTCGGCAAGGGCTGCCATGTCGCGGTCTGACAGGTCAAAGCCGAAGACGTCCAGGTTTTCCCGGATCCGGGCCTCGGAGCTTGCCTTGGGGATGGCGATGTTTCCCAGCTGGACATGCCACCGGAGGATGATCTGGGCAGGAGTCCGGCCATGTTCGGCGGCCAGGGCAAGCACCACGGGATCCGCCAGCACGTGCCCGCGCCCCAGGGGGCTCCAGGCTTGCGTCCGGATGCCCAGGGCGTGGTGCTTGTCCCTCAGCTCCGCCTGCTGGAGCCACGGGTGCAGTTCAATCTGGTTCACGGCGGGCACCACTTCGGCGCTCTCGAGCAGCCGGTCCAGGTGCGTGGGCTGGAAGTTGCAGACGCCGATGGCCCGGACTTTGCCTTCGCGGTACAACGTTTCGAGGGCGCGGTATGTGTCGGTGAACAGATCCCGCTTGGCGCAGGGCCAGTGGATCAGGTACATGTCCACGTAGTCCAGGCCGAGGTTGACCATGGAGGTATCGAAGGCACGGAGGGTTGAGTCGTACCCCTGGTCATCGTTCCAGACCTTCGTGGTGATGAATACGTCCTCGCGCCGCAGGCCGGGCGAGGATTCCCCGGAGCCGCCGCTTCTGCCTTCGGAATCCATGGCGGGGCCGAGCCCCCGCGCCACGCCGGTTTCGTTGCCGTACATCGCTGCCGTGTCAAAGTGGCGGTATCCGGTGCCGAGGGCCGTGGCCACCAGGCCGGATGTTTCCGCTGCCGGAACTTTGTACAGCCCGAATCCCAACTGGTCAATCAGCACGCCGTTGTTGAGGCTGAGGCGGGGTGAGGTTTTCATAGCATTGACTTTACCCATTGGGCCGGGCGGCACCGCCAAAGCCCACCAGGCGGCGCGCGGTGGCTTCATCCAAGATCAGGTCGGTGGCGAGGCCGGCGGAGAGGGCACCGCGCAGACCGTTGATCTTCGATGCCCCGGAGACCACGCAGATTCGACGCCGGACCTGGCGCAGCTGGGAGAGCGCCGGACCGGTGGAGCGTTCGTTCAGGACGATGCCGTCAGAGGATCCGTCACGCCGGAAAAACACCGTGGCGACGTCACCCACCACATCTGAATGGGCCAGCACCTTGAGGTCGCTTTCGTCCAGGTACCCACCCGCGTAGACGTGGCTGGGGTAGTCCGCGTCCACGGATCCGACGCCGAAGACTGCGATGCTCATCCTGGCCTGCAGGTTCAGGATCCGCTGCACGCTGCGCTCATTCCACATGGCGGTCTTGGTGGCGGCGTGGTCAAAGAACGCCGGAACGGGGAACTGTTCCACCCGGGCTCCGTAGGCGCTTCCGAAGCGGCGCATGATGTCACTGGCGTAGGTGATACCGGTGGTGTGCATGTTTCCGGCGCCGTTCAGCTGCACCACAACGGTGTCATGGGTGATCTTGCGGGTGAGGTGCCTGCTGACCGCGCTGAGCGTGGAACCCCACGCGATGCCAATGATCGCATTGGAATCCACCAGCGGGCCGATGGTGCGTGCAGCCTGCATGGCCACGCGGTCCAGTGTTTCCGCCTCGTTCAAGGACTCCAGCACCGGAACAACGTGCACGTCCACGTTGTACTCGCGCCGGATCATGCTTTCGAGTTCGGGGCCCGTATCAAGGGGGTTGCGGATCTGGATCTGGACCAGTCCAGTGTCCCTGGCCGCCGACAGAAGCCTCGAAACAGTGGACCGGGATGTCCGCAATTCCCGGGCGATCGCGTCCATCGTCAGGTCCTGGAGGTAATACATCTGTGCAGCCCGAAGCGCATCTGAGTGCCGGGAGAGCGTCATTCGGACTCCATTCTGCACGTTTGTGCATAGTGCTTGACTCCATTTTCCATTACTCCAAACAATAGTTGAAGAACGACGGTGCATCCGGCGGATGCCCGCACGCCAATAAACCCAAGGAGCAGTGTTGGGACTCAAACATACATTCGGCCACAGCGGAGCCACGCCCGCCCACAGCACCGTGCCGCGCGTATCGGTGCAGGGTCTGCGGAATCGTCCGCACGCCAAGGTGTTGATCATCGGCGGTGGCATCAACGGCGTGGGAACCTTCCGGGACCTCGCCCTGCAGGGAGTGGACGTGGCCCTGGTGGAGCGTGGCGATTACTGCCAGGGTGCCAGCGGCGCGTCCTCCCATATGATTCACGGCGGCATCCGTTACCTGGAAAACGGGGAATTCCGCCTCGTCCGCGAATCCGTGGTGGAACGCAACCGCCTCCTGCGGATCGCGCCGCATTATGTGAAGCCCCTCCAGACCACCATCCCGATCTTCAGCACTTTTTCCGGCGTCCTGTCCGCACCGTTGCGGTTCCTCACGCACAAGCAGCAGGGCAAGCCCAAAGAGCGCGGCGCCTTCCTGATCAAACTGGGCCTGAGTATGTACGACTCGTTCTCCCGGGACGGCGGCTCCGTGCAGCGCCACCAGTTCCGCGGACGCAAGCGTGCCCTCGCCGAGCTGCCGCAGCTGCATCCCGGCATCAAATACGCAGCCACCTATTTCGACGCCTCGGTCCACAACCCCGAGCGCCTTACGCTCGATGTGCTCCAGGACGGCGAAAAAGCGGGGCAAGGCAGCGGCGGACCGGAAAGCTCAACAGCACGGGCGAGCAACTACCTCGCACTCCATTCGCTCGGCGGGGCTGCCGCACAGTCCGGCACCACGGTCCAGCTCCGCGACGAACTGACTGGCGAGCTGTTTGATTTCACCGCGGACGTCATCGTCAACACCACCGGCGCCTGGGTGGACCTGACCAACGAAGCCATGGGGGCGGCGTCGGCCTTTATGGGCGGCACGAAGGGATCGCACATTGTGCTGGACCACCCGGTCCTGCTCGAGGCCTGCAAAGGCCGGGAGATCTTCTTTGAGCACACGGACGGCCGGATCGTCCTCATCTATCCCATGGGCGACCGGGTCCTGGTGGGAACCACTGACGTCCTTGCCGACATGACGCAGGACGCAGTGTGCACGGATGAGGAGATCGAGTACTTCTTCAACCTGATCGGCCACGTCTTCCCGGACATCACCGTGCAGCGTGACCAGATCGTCTACACGTTCTCCGGTGTCCGCCCGCTGCCACGCCACGACGCCACCCAGCCGGGGTTTGTCTCGCGCGACTACCGGATTGAACGGCGCACCCCGGCTGCCGGGGCACCCGGCGCAGGAACCGCCGTCGTACTCAGCCTGGTGGGCGGTAAGTGGACCACTTTCCGGGCTCTGGCCGAGCACATGGCAAATGATGTGCTTGCCGAGCTGAGGATGGAACGGAAGGTCTCGACGGCGAAACTCGCCATCGGAGGCGGCGCCGGCTTCCCCGAGGATGACGCCGGAGTCCAGAAATGGATCAAGGCTCATATGGGTGCCGGCCGGGACGCGGACCGCTCCGCCGTCCTGCTGACCCGCTACGGCACGAGGGCTGACGACGTGATCCGCTACCTTGATGCCGGCCCGGACAGGTTGCTCCGTTCCACCCGTGAACTCAGCGTCCGTGAGCTGGAGTTTATGGCCCGGAACGAGCAGATCGGGCACCTCATCGATGTCCTGATCAGGCGTACGTCGCTCGCCTTCCGTGGACTTGTCACCGGAGAACTTCTTGTCGAGGTTGCGGACGTCCTGTCCGCCCCGCTGGGCTGGGATGCCACAGCCAAGACCGACGAGATCAAGCATGCGCGGGAAGTACTGGAGCGATTCCACCGCGTACAGATCCACAGCCTGGTCGCCTAGGCAGACCAGGCTGCAGCCGGGGCGTCAAAGCGCTCCGGTTCAACGGTCCTTCAACCCGCGAAGGACCGCACAATAGAAAATAGAGGAGTCAATGATGTCTCTTGGAATTGTTTTTCTTTCCGAAGTCTTCGGAACGGCGATGCTCACCCTGCTGGGTTGCGGCGTCGTGGCCAACGTTGCCCTGAAGGGCACAAAAGGCAACAGCGGCGGGTTCCTGATGGTGACCTGGGGGTGGGGGATCGCCGTCTTCGCGGGTGTTTTCGTTGCCGCCAAATCCGGCGCCCACCTCAATCCGGCCGTCACGCTGGGCCTACTGGTTAAGGGCGGCAAGGAGTATGCTCCGGACGTCCCGGTGGATGTCGCGTCCACGTTCACCTACTTCGGTGGCGAACTGCTCGGCGCCTTCCTGGGTGCTGTCCTTTGCTGGGTCGCATACAAGCAGCACTTCGATGCCGAACCCGTGGAAGCCAACAAGCTGGCGACGTTTTCCACCGGTCCGGCCATCCGCTCCACGCCCTGGAACCTGATCACGGAGATCATCGGCACGTTTGTCCTTGTATTCGTTATCCTGACGTTCGGCGGGACGCCCTCGGGCCTGGGGCCGCTGGCGGTGGCACTGCTCGTGGTGGGCATCGGCGTATCCCTGGGTGGACCCACGGGTTATGCCATTAATCCGGCCCGCGACCTCGGGCCCCGCATCGCCCACGCCATCCTGCCCATCAAGGGCAAGGGTTCCAGTGACTGGGCCTACTCCTGGATCCCCGTCGTAGGGCCATTGGTCGGCGGTAGCCTTGCCGGCCTGGTGGCGTTCTGGGTTCCCGCGATCATGCCTGCCGTCGCCGGCTAGTAACCATTTTCAAACACACACAAAAATACAGACAAGGACGTCACCATGAACCAATACGTCATCGCCATTGACCAGGGCACCACCAGCTCCCGCGCCATCATCTTTGACCACAGCGGCAACATCGTTTCCTCGGGCCAGATGGAGCACGAGCAGATCTTCCCGCAGGCGGGCTGGGTGGAGCACAACCCTGCTGAGATCTGGAACAACACCCGCGAAGTGATCGCGTCCGCCCTCTCCAAGGCGAACCTGACCCGGCACGATATTGCCGCCGTCGGAATTACCAACCAGCGCGAGACAGCGGTTGTCTGGGACAAGACCACCGGCGAGGCCGTCTATAACGCGATTGTCTGGCAGGACACACGGACCCAGGACATCGTGGATGAGCTGGCCAAGGACGGCGGCCCGGAGCGGTTCAAGCAGAAGGTGGGGCTGCCGCTGGCCACGTATTTCTCAGGGACAAAGATCAAGTGGATCCTGGACAACGTTGACGGCGCCCGGGCCAAAGCGGAAGCCGGCGACCTCGTCTTCGGCAACACCGACGCCTGGGTCCTCTGGAACCTGACGGGCGGGGTGGACGGCGGCGTGCACGTCACGGACGTCACCAACGCCTCCCGCACGTTGTTCATGGACCTGGAGACCCTGACCTGGGACGAGGAGATCCTGGGCATCTTCGGAGTGCCGCTGAGCATGATGCCGGCCATCAAGTCCTCCTCGGAGGTCTACGGCACCGTGCACACCTCTCAGCTGCTGCGCGAAGTTCCGGTTTCAGGCATCCTGGGTGACCAGCAGGCCGCCACGTTCGGGCAGGCGGCGTTCGAGGCTGGTGAAGCCAAGAACACGTACGGCACCGGCTGCTTCCTGATCTTCAATACCGGCGAGGAGATTGTTCACTCGAAGAACGGTCTGCTCACCACGGTCGGGTACAAGCTCGGCGATGCCCCAACGCACTATGCGCTGGAAGGCTCCATCGCGGTCACCGGTTCCCTGATTCAGTGGCTCCGGGACAATTTGGGCATGATCAGCAGCGCGCCGGAGGTGGAAACGCTGGCGGCGGCCGTTGAGGACAACGGCGGCGTCTACATCGTTCCGGCCTTCTCGGGGCTCTTCGCCCCGTACTGGCGTTCGGATGCCCGCGGCGCCATCGTGGGCCTGACCCGGTTCGTCAACAAGAACCACATCGCCCGGGCGGCGCTGGAGGCCACAGCCTTCCAGACCCGCGAGGTGCTGGACGCGGTCAACGCGGATTCCGGCGTTCCGCTCACTGAACTGAAGGTCGACGGCGGCATGGTTGCCAACGACGCGCTGATGCAGTTCCAGGCGGACATCCTGGGCGTTCCGGTGATCCGGCCGAAGGTAGTGGAAACCACCGCACTGGGCGCCGCCTACGCAGCCGGCCTCGCCGTCGGCTTCTGGAAGGACCTCGGCGAACTCTCGTCCAACTGGTCCGAGGACAAGAGGTGGGAACCGAAACTGGACCAGGCCGAGCAGGACCGGCAGCTGCGCCTGTGGAGGAAGGCCGTGACGAAGTCCATGGATTGGGTCGACGAGGACGTCCGCTAGGCACTCCGAACCGTCTCCGGACAGCAACGAACAGGGAGGGCGGCCCGAGGAGTGCCGCCCTCCCTGGTCTTGTGCGGGTCAGGACCCCCGGTCACCAACCCTCGCCAGCACGGTGGTCAGGGTCCGTCGAGTTCAGCCGGCGGTGTCTTCGCATAGACGCTTCTGCTGACTGAGTATGCCCGCTCATCCAGTTCCAGCGCTTGGGTGTTGACGGCCGCGAACTGCGCGGCGCCCAGCTTCTTCCCTTTCACGAGGTCCATGAATTCCTGGTCGGGACCGCCGACGGCGGTGACTTTCACTAGCCCTGTTCCGGATGAGTAGAACTTCCGCTGGTGGCCTGCCTCAGGCGGTTCCAGCGGGTTGTATTCATCGATCACCAGTACATCGTCGTAGCAGCCAGTCGGGACGCAGACGCGCTGGTGCTTCTTGAAAACTGTCCCGCAGTCAAGGAAGTCAACCTTGGGTGCATAGGCCTGGACATAGTCCGGCGTGCCGGTCCGGGGCCTGGCCTGCATGGCGATGCCGGCCTGGGCCTTGGCAAGCCCGCTGATGAAAGTGCTGGGCGCACCAGCGAACTCGCCGTTTTCGTATTCCTCCGGATATTCGCCGAATAGCCAGACCGTTCCCTTTCCAGTCTGCGCAAAGAAGGCCAGTTCGGATTCCACCAGTTCGCCGTCCGAGTAGTCGCGGTCCCACAGGACACGGGTCTTGACGCCGTCAATTACCTTGGTCAGCCCGGTGACTGTATGGACGACAGTGCGTGTGCTGGTCCCTTCGGCGGAGGTCACGGTCCCCGTCGTTGTGTACTGCATGCCAGGCTTGAGCGGGAACCATTTGTTATCGATCCGCGGGGAAGCCTGGAAATCCGAACGGTCAAAGTTGATCGCGGAGCCGGGCCCGCAGAGTTCCCGGGCCGGCGGCGCGGCACCCGCTGTGGGTGCCGACACCACTGTCAGCGATCCGAAGGCCAGCAGCAATGCGGACCCGTATGCCGTGAACCGATGTGCTCGAAAAGCCATCTCACGTGCCTTTCATACTCGTGGGGATCTGCTAGACCGCAGGCGCGGGTTCCAGCTCGTGTGCCCCGTGCCGGCGGCCGCGGACGCCTTTGGCGAAACGCAGGTACAGCGACGGGACGATGAACAGGTTGACCATCGTCGACGTGACCAGCCCGCCTAGGATCACCACCGCCATGGGATGTTCGATCTCGTGGCCCGGGATGTTACCCATTACCACGAGCGGAACCAAGGCCAGGGCAGTGGCCAGCGTGGTCATAAGGATCGGCGACAACCGCTCTGCAGCCCCCCGAAGCACCAGCGCGGGTCCGAAGGCCATGCCCTCGAACTGCTCCAGATGCTGGCAGTGGTTGATGAGCAGGATGCCATTGCGTGCCGCGAGCCCCATGAGCGTCAGGAAGCCAACCAGCGAACCGAGGGACAGGATTCCGCCGCTGAGGTGTGCGGCGATCACTCCGCCCACGAGAGCCACCGGCAGGGTCAGGATGGCCAGGGTGGCCAGCCGCCAACTCTTGAAAGCAGCCTGCAGTAGAAGGAAGACGACGATGACCGCGCCAATGGAGTAGAGCAGCAGACGTTGGGATGCGGCCTGGCGTTCGGCGTATTCGCCGAGGACAACCGCGCTGTAGCCCACCGGGAACTGAACAGATTCCATATCGGAATTGAGCTTCTCCACGACCTTCGCCAGATCACCTTCCTTGACGTTGGCACTGACGTCGATGCGCCTGGATCCCTCCGAACGCTCAATGACGTTGGGCGTGGGCTTGACCGAAATCGTGGCGACATCAGCCATCCGGATCTTGACCCCGCTCGGCGTATCGAGGGGAAGGTTCTCAATGTTCGTGACACTCGTCCGGGCCTCCGGCGGGCTCCACACCTGGACGTCGTAGGCCTTCCCGTCCCGGTAAATGTCGCCTACCTCTTCACCGGCAACGAAGGTCGCCGCGGCACGCCGCACATCGCCCGGCTTCAGCCCGTAGCGGTTCGCCGCTTCCAGGTTCACTTCCACATCGATCTGCGGAATGTTGGCCTGGAGGGCAACCTTCGCGCCGATGGCTCCGTCAATGCCGCCCAGAATGGTTTTGATCTTGTCAGCCTCCTGGCGCAGCGTCGCAAGGTCGTCGCCGTACACACGGACGACGACGGCGTAACCGGTTCCGGTGAGTACCTCGCGAATGCGTTCCTTGAGGTACGTCTGCACGTCCCGTTGGATTCCGGGATAGCCGTCCACGACCGCCGCCACTGCTGCCAGGGTTTGGTCATAATCCACCCCGGGGTCGACGCTGATCCAGTTCTCACCGAAGTAGACGCCCACCACCTCATCGGCATTGAATGCCTGTCCGGTGTGGGCCCCACAGTTGTTCACGCCGGGGATCGTCATGAGTTCCCTGCAGGCCAGCTCACTGACGCGGACTTCCTCGGCGTTTGACGTGCCCGGCTGCGTGAGCCAGTGCATCAGGAAATCACGCTCCTTGAATTCCGGGAGCAACGATTGGCCCAGCAGCGGCGCCGCCACAATGCCGACCATCCCGACGGCGGCCAGTGTCAGGTAGCCGGGGACAGGACGGCGGACAATGGGCCGGAGCGCGTTGGCGTACCAGCGCTTCAGGACCCTGACCACGGGCGGATCCCGGTCCTCCAGTTTGGCATTTCGCAGGACGATGTACGCCATTGCCGGCGTGACGGTCAGCGCCACGACCATGGACGCGATCACCGCGAGCGTGTAGGAGGTGGCCAGCGGCCGGAAAAACGCCCCTGTCAGCCCGTCCAGGAAGAAGATCGGAACCGTGGCGGCGACGATGATCAGCGTGGCGTACACAATCGGTCCGCGGACCTCAAGCGAGGCGTTGACCACCACCCTGGCGGTGCTTCCGGTGGCGCCACTGGCCCGGTGGTGCCGGAGCCGTCTGACGATGTTCTCGACGTCGATGATGGCATCGTCCACCACCACCCCGACGGCAATCACCAACCCCGCAAGCACCATGGTATTGATCGTGCCGCCGGTCCAATACAACACGAGGGCCGCCGCCACCAGTGACAACGGGATGGCCAGGACGCTGACCAATGCCGTCCGCCACTGGAAGAGGAAGACACTCAATACCAGGATGACCAGCAGGCATCCGAGCAGCAGGGCTACGCCCAGGTTGTCGAGGGATTCCTCAATGAAGGTTGCAGGCCGGAAGATGGCCGTGTCCACAGCGATTCCGGTCAGGCCGGGCTCGAGTTGTTTCATGGCCTCTTCCACCCCCTTTGTCACTTCGAGGGTGTTGCCCCAAGGCAGTTTTTCCACGATCAGCATCAGACCCGGTCCGCCGTTAATGACGGCGTCACCGATCAGCTGCTGGTGGTCCTCCACCACATTGGCCACGTCGCCCAGCTGGAGCGGGGGCTGCCCCTCACGATCCTCCAGTGCCACCTTCGCGAGGTCCGCAGGTGTGGTGATGGGTTGGACGTGCCTGACCCCAATTGTCTGGCTGGGTGTGTCCAGGGAACCTCCGGTGCCGATCACGGCACCGGTGGAATACTGGAGCAGGCCGGCGTCGAGGGCATTGGCGGTGGTGCTCATGACGGTTTCCAGGCTGACCTTGTTTGCGGCCAGCTTGGCCGGGTCAGCCTGGACTTGAAGCATCTGGAGACGTTCGCCCCAGATTGCCACGTTTGCCACGCCGGGAACGCGGAGCAGATGGGCCCTGATGTTCCAGTAGGAAATCATTGACATCTCGATCAGGGACCGGGTGTCCGAGGACAGCCCGATCTTCATGACCCGGCTGGTGGAGGACAGGGGCTGCAGCATGATCGGCGGCGCCGCCCAGGTGGGCAGCGTCGGAATGACCGTCGCCATCCGCTCGGACACCAACTGTCGGGCAGTGAGCAGATCCGTGCCGTTCTCGAATTCCATCACAATCGAGGACAGCTGCGGTACCGACTTGGACCGCATGTGGTGGAGGCCGTCGATGCCGTTGAAGGCTTCTTCCATGGGAACCGAAACGAGTTCTTCCACCTCAGCGGCGGTAAGTCCCAGGCAGGCTGTCTGGACCTCCACTTTCGGCGGCGCGAATTCAGGGAACACGTCCACCGAGGCACTGCTGAGCTGGGCGCCGCCTACCATCAGCAGCGCCGCCGCCATCGCGATGATGATCGATCTGAACCTTAGGCTTGCCGCGACTATCCGGCGCATGTCATTTGCCCGTAACGAACTCTGCGCCGAACAACTCAGCCGCGGCTACTGTTACCACAGGCGTTCCAACAGCTGGGCCGACACTGGCTGTGACCGCGCCCGCTTCGATTTTGGTCACCGTGACGGGCTGGCGCTCGTACACCCGTGGCTCGGGGTTGATGTAGACCCAGGTCTTCCCCTCCGCGTCGTACAGCAGCGCTGCGTATGGGAACAGGACGCCTGCGTCCCCCGGACCCGGCTTGACCGTGTCGGTGAGCAGCTCCAGCCGTTCAATGGCCCGCTCGCTCAGGGTGATGCGTGCTATGCCGGTGGTGGCATTCTTTTCCACCTTGGCAGCCGCTTCAGATGCGGTTTCTGCCATGGCTGAGGGTTGAGCACAGGCGGGCAGTGAAAACAGCAGTGCTGCGCAGGCAGCGGCCGCCACTGGCAGGCGCCGCAGGGTCCATTTGCTGGTCATGATACTTCCACCTTTTCCGGCATAACAGGGGTGACTGGAACTTCCGATTCGTAGACCTCTGACCACTCTTCCGGCTCGGTGCGGGGACCGAACCAGAGTGTGAGCAGCGGGAGCACAAAGATCCCCACGAGCGTTGTGGTCACGAGCCCGCCGGCTAGGATCAGCAGCATGGGCACGATCAGGGTCTGGCCTACCGCGCCGCCGAGGATGGCGGGCGGTATCAGCACGAGGAACGTAATGAGGGCGGATTTCAGGATCGGCGATATCCGGTCCCGGGCCGCCGTCATGACCAGGTCAGTGCGTGACATCTGTTCGGACTCCCGCCAGAGTTCGTCAACACGCGCGGACAGGAGCGCCGCATTACGTGCAGCGATGGCCACCACGGCCGCAAACGCCGTCAGCGACAGCCAGGACAGGGACTCCGCCCCGATCCATGCGGCGACCGCTGCTCCCGCCATCGCGGCGGGAAGCGTCAGGAAGACGGCGAGGGCAAGCTTCCAGCTCCGCAGTGCAGTCTGAAGCAGAAGCAGCACAGCCAGGATGGCCGCCATTCCGAGTCCATGAACCAGGGTGTCTGCGGCCTGCAGCTGGCTGTATTTCGTGGGGATCTCGGCGTGGTGTTCGAGCGGGAACTGGATTTGTTGGATGGCCGCCTCGATGTCCCGCTGGATATCTGCCAGCGGGCGTCCGCTGACGTCAGCCACGACGTCGATCCGCCGCGAGGTGGCATCGTGCTGGATAACAACTTCGCTGGGGACCATGCGAACGTCGGCGACCTGGCCCAGTTGGACGTGGCCGCCATTAGGAGCGTCAAGGAGCAGCTCACGGATGCTGGTCAGGTCATCCCGGACGCCAACCGCGCCGCGAACAACCACTTCGAACACCTTCTGCTCCTCAAAGAGGTTCCCGACGACGATGCCCTGCATCAGTGTCGCAGCGGCGCGCCTCGCGTCACCGGGCTTGATGCCGAACTTTTGGGCAGCCTCGAGATTGACCTGGACCTCTACGATCGCGGTCATGGCGGCAGCGTCGATGGTCGGGTTGTTCACACCGTCAATCTTCTGGAGGGCCTGGCGGACCTCTTCTGCCTTTTCACGGAGCACCGGCATTTCCGTTCCGTAGACGCGGACCGCGAATCCCGGCTCCAGGCTGGAGCGCATGTCGCCGACGGTCTGTTGGGAGTAGTTCAGCACGTTGTGCGCGATGCCCGGGTAGCCCTGGACCACGTCCCGTACCGCCCGCTCCGTTTCGCCGAAGTTGGCGTCCCGTGCGATCGACACCCACAGCTCAGCAGAGCTGTTGCCAACCACCTGATCCGCAGAGATGGCGCGTCCCACGTGACCGCCGACGCCCGAAACCCCCGGGAGGGCCCTGAGTTCATCGGAGGCCAGGGCAGCGATCCGCCGGACTTCGTCATTGGACGTCCCGGCCATGGTGTCCCACTGCACCAACAGGGTCCGGTCGGGCATGGTGGGAACGAGCGGCCGGTTTCCTGCCAGTTGCGAGCCGGCAGCGACGCCAAGGATCCCCACGACCACGATGGCCACAATCGCCAGGGGCTTCCGGGAGTTGACCCCGCCCAGTGCGCGGTCGTAGTACGCCTTTCCCCGTCCGACGGCGGGAAGTTCCCGGTCGGTCGCGGTCTTGGACGGGAGGAGGAAATACGCCAGTACCGGTGTGACGGACAAGCCTACGATCAGGGCGGCGGCCAGCGTCAGCGCCAACGACCAGAAAAGCGGCGAAAGAAACGAGCCGCCTACTCCAGTCACGAAGAGGGTCGGAACGAGGACGACCACCATCATCAGCGATGCGTGGAACAGCGGCGTGCGGACCCCGCGGACGATGTAGCTGCTGCGCGACCTCGGGGTAGCCTCGGCGTCCGTCGCCTCGCGGACGGCGCGCTGTCGTCGGTGGGCCTGAACGTCTTCCACGATGTCGCCCACGATCACGGACGTGCCGAGCAGAACTCCTATCAGGACGGTGATGTTAAGTGTTGCGTTTTGGGCGAACAGCACCACCGCCGCCGTCGTGACGGTAGTGGCGATGGCCACGAGTGCGATCACGGCGACCCGCCAGGACCGGAACAGCAGCCAAAACAGTGCTACCGCAATCAGCAGGCTGATCAGGAGCGCCAGGCCGAGGCTGTTGACGGAGTCCTGAACACCGGTCGCAGGCCTGAAGACAGAAGTATCGATCTGGACGCCCGTGAGGCCCGGCTCCATGTCCTTGAGGGCCGCCTCAACACGACGGGTGACCTCCAGGGCGCTGACGCCGGGGAACTTCTCGATCACCAGCATCAGGCCGGCGTCCGCCCCAACGGCGTCACCGATCAGCGGCTGGTGGTCTACCTTGACCTGGGCAATGTCGCCCAGAAGCAACTGCGGGTCCGTGTCCTCCACGCTGACCTTGGCCAGGTCGGCCGGCGTGCGGATTGGAAGGACGTGCTGGATGCCAAGGCGCTGGTTGGGCGACTCCACGAAACCGCCGGTCCCGGGCGTCGAAGCCTCCAGGAAGCTCAACGGCGAAACCCAGACCGCGTTGCCTGTGGTCTTAATTAGCTGCTCAAGGGTAATGCCTTTGTCGCGCAGCTGCGTCGGAGTGACCTCAACCTGCAGCTGCTGTTCGCGCTGGCCCCAGATGGACACGTTCGCCACGCCCGGGATACCGATCAGCCGCGGCTTGATTTTCCATCTGGCCAGGACCGACATCTCAATGCCGGAGAGCTCCTTGGAGTTCATCCTGACCATCACCACGCGGCTGGTGGAGGACATGGGCTGCATGATCAGCGGCGGCGATGAGACGTTAGGCAGCGCGTGCGCCTGCGTCATCCGTTCCGCGACCAACTGGCGTGCGCGCAGGAGGTCCGTGCCGGGCTCGAAGACCAGTTCGATGGACGACAGCCCCGGGACGGATTTCGAGCGGATCTCGTCCAGCCAGGCCACGCCGTTGAGGAGGTCTGCTTCCATCGGTGCGGTAATAAGCTGCTCAACTTCAACCGCGGAGAGCCCTAGGGCCTCAGTCTGGATCTCTACCTGTGCTGGGGCGAACTCCGGCATGGTGTCCACGGCCATATGTGGAACGTTTACGATGCCAAAAGTAATAAGGCCCGCCGCGAGGGCGAGAACCAAGATTCGGAACTGCATGCTGAACCGGGTAACCCAGCCAAACACGACTAGTCCCTCGCTACTTCTTCGCAGAGGTGATGGACGGAATTTTCAGTCCATCACAACGTTGTGCGGGACATAAACGCCAAGAATACATGTCAGGCTCCTCGACCTGAGACCGTCTAGTTTCCCCACAGACTTGACAATACTGTGGACCGATTGCGCTGGGTTGGCAAGGGTAGAACCTACCCCCTTGAGCCACCCCGCTACAGGGTTCTCTTTGGCGAAGAGATCTGGGTTACCCAAAGAGCCCGGCGGCACTGTCCACTTCGACGGTGCCGGCACTGGCCACGCGCCCCTGCGCCCGGCCCGGACTGGCTTTCCCATAACCTAGGCCTGCCCACCTGCAGTGGGTAGGCTAAAGTAGTCCTATGCGTGCGATCCTTCTGCTTAGCTAGCCGCCCGGTGTCCGGAAACAACCGGATTGCCGTGCGGCTGCCCCTCCATGGAGAGGGGCTTTTGTGTGTCCGGGCATGTTTCCGGGCCGGCAGCAGAGGGGATCAGACCGTTGTGGCAGCACCGATGCCACAACAGAACAGAAGAGGGCAGCAGTGAGCGTTCAGCCGGAGACAGAGACCGGAACAGCAGCAGTGGCGGCGGAAACACCCGAAGAGGGTGCCTACAGCTTCGCGGCGATGGAGGCCAAATGGCCGCAGGTGTGGGAAGACCTTAAGGTTTTCACGCCTGTGGATGATGGTTCCCGCGAACGCCGCTACGTGCTGGACATGTTCCCGTACCCCTCGGGTGACCTGCACATGGGCCACGCCGAGGCCTTTGCCATGGGTGATGTTGTGGCCCGCTACCTGCGGCAAAAGGGCTTCGACGTCCTGCACCCGATCGGCTGGGACTCCTTCGGGCTGCCGGCGGAAAACGCCGCCATCAAGCGCAACGCCCACCCGAGCGAGTGGACCTACGCCAACATCGACACCCAGGCGGCGTCCTTCAAGCGTTACGCGATCTCCGCGGACTGGTCCCGTCGGGTCCACACCTCGGACCCCGAGTACTACCGCTGGACCCAGTGGCTGTTCAAGCGCTTCTACGAGAAGGGCCTGGCGTACCGCAAGGACTCCCCGGTCAACTGGTGCCCCAAGGACCAGACCGTCCTGGCCAACGAACAGGTGGTCAACGGTGCCTGCGAACGCTGCGGCACCCCCGTCACCAAGAAGTCCCTGAACCAGTGGTACTTCAAGATCACCGAGTACGCTGACCGGCTGCTCGATGACATGGACGAGCTGCGCGGCCACTGGCCCGAGCGGGTTCTGGCGATGCAGAAGAACTGGATCGGCCGCTCCGAAGGTGCCCACGTCAACTTTGTGATCGAGGCCGTCGGCGGCAAGCCCGCCAAGGACGTCACCGTCTTCACCACCCGCCCGGACACGCTGTACGGCGCCACGTTCTTTGTTGTCGCAGCCGACGCGCCGATCGCCGTCGAACTCGTCACCGAGGAGCACGCCGCCGCCTTGGACGCCTACCGCGAACAGGTCAAGGCACTCACCGAGATCGAACGCCAGTCCACCGAACGCGAAAAGACCGGTGTCTTCACCGGCCGCTACGCCGTCAACCCGCTGAACGGCGAAAAACTTCCGGTCTGGGCCGCTGACTACGTCCTGGCCGACTACGGCACCGGCGCCATCATGGCCGTCCCGGCACACGACCAGCGCGACCTCGACTTCGCCAAGACGTTCGACCTGCCTGTCCGCGCCGTGCTGGATACCGGTGAAGAGGATCCCACTGTGTCCGGCAAGGCCACTTCGGGCGAGGGCACCCTGATCAACTCGGGCGTCCTCGATGGGCTGCCGAAGGCCGAAGCCATCCCGGCTGCCATCGACATCCTGGAACAGCAGGGCACCGGGGAGAAATTCGTCAACTTCCGCCTGCGCGACTGGCTGCTGAGCCGCCAGCGTTTCTGGGGCACGCCCATCCCAATCATCCACTGCCCTGCCTGCGGCGAGGTTCCGGTTCCCGACGAGCAGCTGCCTGTCAGGCTGCCGGCGGACCTGCGCGGCGAGGACCTGTCCCCGAAGGGTACGTCCCCCCTGGCCGCCGCCGAGGCCTGGGTCAACGTTGACTGCCCCAACTGCCACGGGCCGGCAAAGCGCGATACTGACACCATGGACACCTTCGTGGATTCGTCCTGGTACTTCCTGCGGTTTGTTTCCCCGCAGTACACCGAGGGGCCATTCGACCCGGCAAAGATCAACGAGTGGATGCCGGTCGGCCAGTACGTGGGCGGCGTGGAGCACGCCATCCTGCACCTGCTGTACGCCCGCTTCTTCACCAAGGTCATCCACGACCTCGGCATGATCGACGCCGACGAGCCCTTCAGCGCGCTCCTGAACCAGGGCCAGGTCCTCAACGGGGGCAAGGCCATGAGCAAGTCGCTGGGCAACGGCGTTGACCTCAGCGAGCAGCTGGACAAGTTCGGCGTGGACGCCGTGCGCCTGACCATGATCTTCGCCTCCCCGCCGGAGGACGACGTCGACTGGGCGGACGTTTCGCCGTCGGGCTCCGCAAAGTTCCTGGCCCGTGCCTGGCGCCTGGCGCAGGACGTCACCAGCGAGCCCGGTGCCGACGTTACCGCCGGTGGCCGCGCGTTGCGTTCCGTCACGCACCGCACCATCGCCGACGCCGCCGCGCTGTTGGACACCAACAAGTTCAACGTGGTGGTGGCCAAGCTGATGGAGCTGGTCAATGCGACCCGCAAGGCTATAGATGCCGGCGCCGGCGGGGCCGATCCCGCCGTCCGCGAGGCAGCGGAAGCCGTTGCCGTCATCCTGAGCCTCTTCGCGCCGTACACCGCGGAAGACATGTGGAACGTCCTGGGTCACCCCGCGTCCGTGGCGAACGCCGGCTGGCCGATGTACGACGAAGCGCTGCTGGTCCAGGAGACCGTCACCGCGGTGGTCCAGGTCCAGGGCAAGGTCCGTGACCGCCTTGAAGTCTCGCCCGGGATCGGCCAGGACGAACTGCGGGAACTGGCGCTGGCCAGCGAAAACGTCCAGCGCGCGCTCGACGGCCGCGGCATCCGCACCGTGATCGTGCGAGCGCCTAAACTGGTCAACATCGTCCCGGCCTAGTCCGGGACACCGGCCGCCGGGCCAACCGGCGGCCGGCCCTAAACCAGGAGGCGCTCTTGCCCGACCGTGACGCCGCCGCGTGGCTCTGGCTCCGGGAGCGTCTGGCTGCCCTCCGTCCCGCACCGCGCGCCGGTGTGCCAGTACCCTCCACCCCGCCCGCCGTCGTCGTCCGTACCGCGGTGGTGACGGATTCTGCCGCTGCACTGCCGGCCGACTGGGTGCATGCCTGTGCAGGGGACGGGCGCCTGACTGTCATCGCGATGCCCGTTATGGTTGGCGCGGAAATTTACGGTGAGGGCGAAGACGACATCACCGAAACCATTGCGCTGGCACTCGCCAGCGGCACGTCGGTCAAGACGTCCCGCCCGTCACCGGGACAGTTTGAACAAGCCTTCCTGGCCGCCGAACGGCTGGGCTACGAGGGCGTGGTCTCCATCCACATTTCCGGCGGCTTGTCCGGAACGGCGGACGCGGCGCGGCTCGCGGCCACCCGGGTGACCATCCCCGTGGAAGTCCTCGACTCTTGCACCGTGGGCATGGCACTGGGCATGGGCGTGCAGGCCGCGGTGGCAGCAGCCGCGGCAGGCAGCGACACCGCAGCCGTAGCCGCCGCGGCGGCGGCGCAGTTCGCGCGGACCAAGGTCTATTTCTACGTGCCCAGCCTGGAACAGCTCCGCCGGGGCGGGCGGATCGGCGCGGCCGCCTCGCTGCTGGGGACCATGTTCGCCATCAAACCCATCCTGGCCGTCGACGACGGCAAGATCGTGCCGCTGGAAAAGGTCAGATCAGCAGCCAAAGCTGTTGCCCGCCTCGAGGAACTGGCCGCCGCGGACGCCGCATCGCGCCCCCACGGCCAGGCCCGCCTCGCCGTCCACCACTTCGGGAATCCGGTCGAGGCAGAAGCGCTGGCAGCCAGGCTGTCTGCCGCCTTGCCAAGCTGTCCGCCGGCCCAGATCAGCTCCCTGCCCGCCGTCCTGGCAGCCCACGCCGGGCTCGGCGTGCTCGCGGTGATCGTGGGCGAGGACGGCCCGGCAGCCCCGGAGCCGGAACTCCCCGCAGTTTCGCTATAGGTGCGTTTCCCGGCTGTCATTTTCTCAAGACGGCGTCCGGGGGCTGCGGTGTGGTGATCGGGTCTGCATGCCGGTGCACGAGTGCCCAGGTGTCGCCTTCGAGGCGATAGATGCTCGTAACCCGTAGCTCAAATGCTGATATTTTGTCGGCTCCTCCCACCTTGGCCTGCCAGTGTTCTATGTCCAGGAAGCAGGCGAGATCGGTTGTGACGTGCTTGGTGAGGGCATCAAAAGCCATGACGCGTCCAGATTTGAATCGTGCCGCCGCCGAATCGAGGGCCCCTGATACTCGCTCCCAGCCGACCACCGGAGGGCCCCAGGGATTAGCAAGGGAGACATCTCTGCTGTGGGAGAAAATGGCCTTGACGGGTTCCGGGTTGCCTTTAGCAAACTGATTTAGCGCCTGATGAAACTGGTCGATGACCTCGTCAAGCTGCATTGCTCCCACCAACTAACTCATAGGGCTTCTACGGTAAGCGAATCTTAGCGGCTTCATGCCCCGCCGGTCACTGGCCTCCTGAATCTTCCAGCGGGGCGGCGGCTCGAGTCCCGAAGCTGGACCTTCCCGGCGGTTATACACCTAGCAGTTTCCACATAGGTGTAGCCGGGACTGTCACCCGCGGCCCTGCTTCCCTAGCGTTGGGAGCATGTCACGCCGGGACGCTGGAGCAGCACGCCAGGGGGCCCGGCATGCCCGGGACCGGCTGCAGTCCACGCTCGGAGCCGGCCCGGGGCTTCTGCTCACCGGCAGTGGCGAAAAGGTCTTTGAGTACGACGGCGGTACTTACCTATCCGGTGACGACGCCGCTTCGGGGGCTGCTGATGAGTCCGCTGCCGGAACAGGCAGGACAGGACCGGCGCTGAGATGGCGGGTGGGCCTGCGGGTCGCCCTGCTCATCGCCGCACTCGCGGTGCTTGGCAGCGTCTGGTTCTGGGCACAAGTAGCCGCCGGTCAGCCAGAAGTCAGGCCACTCAGTGACGTCTCCGCTCAGGGCAGCATGCCTGCTCGGGAAGGAACCGAAGGCCCGGAGCCCCACGGGGCCGGGCCGCCCGAACTGCCCTCGGAAAGTCCACAATCCGGCACGGTCATTATCCATGTGGCCGGGGCCATCGCTGTGCCGGGGATTGTTCAGTTGCCCGCTGGCAGCCGGGTTCACGAAGCAGTCGCCGCGGCAGGCGGAGGCACGCCTACAGCAGACCTGAACCGCCTCAACCTTGCTGCCGTGCTGGCGGACGGTCAGAAGCTCTACGTTCCCCAGGCCGGCGAAGAAATCCCCGCCGGTTCGTCCGGTCCACTCGGGGGACCGGGGGAGGAGACTGACGGCGGTGGGACCGCGTCAGAAGGAGGAAAGGTCAACCTCAACACAGCAGGCGTCGAAGAACTGGACGCCCTGCCGAAGGTTGGGCCCGTGCTGGCGCAGCGGATCGTGGACTGGCGCAAGGAACACGGCCCGTTCACATCGACCGAGGAGCTCGACGCCGTGGACGGCGTGGGTCCAAAGATGCTCGAGACACTCCTTCCCTTGGTAGGCGTCTGAGATGGCCAGGCGCAGCCCGTGGAGCCGCTTTGTTGACTCGGCCGTGCAGGGCCAGGGAGCTCCCACGGCACCGGCACCCGTGGATACGCCCGCCATGACTACGTCCGCCGGGGTCCAGGCCGCGGGGCTGAAGGTCCGCAGGCTGGGTGAACGCGTCGGGACGAAACTCCGGGGCCAGGAGCCATCGAGTGCAGCAACGGCCGCGCCGCGCCGGCGCACCGACGTCAGGCTGGCACTGCCCGCCCTCCTCGTCTGGAGTGCCGCCGTCGCCGGCGTCTGGCTTAGCCCTGTGGCGCTGGTGGGGCTCTGTTGCGGCTTGGTGCTGGTGGCCACGTGCCTGTTGATCCGGGCCTCACGCGGCCGGGCGCTGGTGGCAGGCCGGCGGAGCTTTCTTATGACCACCGCGGTTGCCTTGCTGCTGGCCGCGACCGCCGCTGCCCATTCGGCCGTCTCCTCGTCGCAACGCCACGACGGGCCGCTTGCCGAAGCTGTAGCCGCCGGCAACTCTGTGGTGGCCATCCTGGAAGTCACCGGATCGCCGCGGGCCATGACGGTCCCGGGAACTTCGGGGCCGCCCGAACGGTGGTCGGTAACGGCGCAGACGGAGCAGGTCACCGTCAGCAGCCGGGTCATCCGCACCCGTGCCCCGGTGGTGGTCATGGGCGGCAAGGGCTGGGGGGACCTGGTGCCCGGCCAGGTGGTCCGGACCGCCGGCAAGCTGAAGTCACCGGACGCAGGCCAGCAGGAAACCGCTGTCCTGTCAGCCTCCCTGCCACCCCGTGCCGGTTCCGAGACCGGCAGCAGCGCCGCAGTCGATGATGCCAGCGCCCCGGGCTGGCAGCTGGTCGCGAAGGACCTGCGCGTCCGGTATGTCTCCGCTGCGTCCTTCCTTGCCGCCGATCCGGCCGGCCTCCTCCCGGGCATGGTTACCGGAGATACCAGCGCCCTGGACGAAGGGCTCAATGCCGCGATGAAAACGGTGGGAATGACCCACCTGACCGCGGTCAGCGGAGCCAACTGCAGCCTGGTCCTGGGTGCACTGCTGATCGCTGCACGCAGCCTGCGCCTGCCCCGGCTCCCCGCGGCAGGACTGGCGCTGACCGGCCTGGCAATGTTTGTGGTGCTCGTGGGCCCGGATGCCAGCGTGCTGCGCGCCGCGCTGATGGGTTCAATTGCCGTGGCATCGCTGGCAGGTGGCCGGACGGGCCGCGGACTCAGTTTCCTCTGCCTCGTGGTGTTGGGCCTGCTCCTGACCGACCCCGGCCTCGGTACCAGCATTGGGTTCCTCTTGTCGGTACTCGCGACCCTGGGCATCATCGTCCTGGGCCGACGGATGATTGACTGGACCCCGGCAGTGATTCCACGCTGGGCAGCCGCCGCCTGGGCCGTCCCGCTCTCCGCGCAGTTGCTGTGCGGCCCGGTGGTTGTGCTCCTGCAGCCCCAGTTTTCCACGTACTCGCTGCTTGCAAACCTGATGGCAGCCCCGCTGGTAGCACCGGTGACATTGCTGGGAACGGCAGCCGTCCCGCTGGTGGTTGCCGCGCCGTGGCTGGCCACCGTCCTGATCGCCGCGGCAGGCACTTTCAGCGCCGGAGTGGCAGGAACCGCACGGATCACGGCAGGATTGCCGGGGGCTGCGCTGCCCTGGCCCGAGGGCCCGTTCGGACTCCTGACCATGGTGCTGCTCTCCCTGCTGACCTTCGCCGGTGTGTGGCTGACTATCCGGCCGCGTCAGGTGTTGCCCTGGGTCCTGGCACTACACGCCCGGACGGAATCGATGCTGGACTTTCTGGAACGGCAGCTGGGGGCCACGGTGTCCCGGCTCTGGCCGGCGCGGTGCTTGCCGGACCGGCGCGGGCGAGGCCAGCGTGGCCCCGGCTTGGTGGCGGCGGCCCACCGTGGCAGGCTTAGACACTGCACCAGAATTTCCGGGAGGAATCCACCATGGCCGCAGCCCAGACCACACGTACCAGGACTCCGGCGTCCAACACGGCCACCTGGCGGGACGTGACGCCTGCCGAAATCGTCCTGGTGGGCGGACCGGAGGAATACCTCGGCATCCGTGCCATGGACCACGTCCGCGCCCAGGTGCGGACGGCGTTTCCCGACGTGGAAGTCAGCCGCCTCATGGCCGGAACGTACGAAGCCGGGACCCTCGCTATGCAAGTCAGCCCTTCACTCTTCGGTGAGCGCAAACTGATCGAAGTCGAAGGCGTTGAAGGCATGAACGATGCCTTCCTGGCCGACGCACTGACCTATCTGGCCCGCCCGGAGCCGGATGCGGTGCTCGTCCTGCGCCACGCCGGGGGAGTCCGCGGCAAGAAGCTCCTCGATGCCGTCAAGGCTGGCGGTTGGCCGGTAGTTGACTGCCAGCCCCTGAAGAAGGATGCGGATAAGGCCACTTTCGTGGCAACGGAATTCAGGGCCGCCGGACGCAAGATCAGCTCGGACGCCGTGCAGACGCTTGTTAATGCCGTCGGCGCCAACCTTTCGGAGCTCGCGGCGGCGTGCAGCCAGCTGATCGCGGATGCCACGGGAGCAGTGACCCCGGAGTTGGTGGACCGCTACTACGGTGGCCGGATCGAGGCCACGGCCTTCAAGGTCGCGGACGCTGCCATGGCCGGAAACGGTCCAGTGGCGCTGTCCACCCTTCGCCACGCGCTGGCCACCGGGGCTGATCCGGTTCCGCTGGTTGCCGCGCTGGCAGCCAAGCTGCGGACGGTGGCCAAAGTTGCCGGCGCCCAGGGATCCCCGGCGCAGATCGCCCGGGAACTGGGCATGCAGCCCTGGCTCGTGGAGCAGGCCCAGCGCGATGTGCGCCGCTGGACCCCGGAGGGCCTGGTCCGCTCCATCCAGGCCACCGCCGAGGCCGATGCCCAGGTCAAGGGCCTTTCGCGTGATCCCGTCTATGCCGTTGAACATGCGGTGACCGTCATCGCAACCTCTGTGCGCGGGCACTGACGTCAGCTGATCGCGCCTGCGGTAGGTGGCTCTGGCGCAGAGACGCTGGCGGCTTAAAGATGTGTGGCCGGCACCCATCGGGTGCCGGCCACAATCATCAGTTCAGGTGAACTGGAAACCTTACAGCGCGTTGACCTTCTTGGAGATGGCCGACTTGCGGTTTGCTGCGTTGTTCTTGTGCAGAACACCCTTGCTGACAGCCTTGTCCAGCTTGCGGCCGGCAACAAGCAGGGCAGCGGCAGCCGCATCCTTGTCGGTGGACTCAACGGCGGTGTTGACGGCGCGGATGGCCGTCTTCAGCTCAGACTTGACTGCGTTGTTGCGCAGGCGAGCCTTCTCGTTGGTAAGGATGCGCTTCTTCTGGGACTTGATATTAGCCACGTGTGAACTCTCTTTTTAATGCGGAAATGGTCTAGAGGGCTTTCAGATTGGCCATTGACTGAGCGGCGTGGGGATACCTATGGCGGCCAACCATCAGTGGCCGTCGACCTGCACGGACACACAGCTATACAGAATAGCAGACCCCCCGGAAGCTGGCCATTTGGCGGGCTATTTCCAGCTGTGTCGGCGCCGTATGCCTGCAGCCACCAGATCGAAGCGTTTCCGGTCCAGAACTGCACCTTCGCGCCGGATGGCGTCCGGGCTGATCTGCAGGATCCGTCCAAGGTTCGCCTCGCTGGGCCGCTGCTGGCGGTCCCAACTGCCAGTTCCGATGTCCACGTAGTCTCCGGATCCGTTGCCGGCACGGTCATGGTCCCTGCTGGTGAGCATTACCCCCAACAGGTACTGTCCGCTCTTGCCCACCAGCAGAACCGGACGGTCTTTGCCCCGGGTGTGGTCCTCCTCATACGGCACCCAGGTCCACACAATCTCGCCGGGGTCGGGACTGCCGTCGGGCTGCGGGGCGTACTGGATGGACGCCGCGCCGGTAAAGTCGCCAGGATAGACGCCGTGCGGGGCCGGCCTCACCGGCGCCGCATGGCGGGCCGGTGCAGGCGGGTGCGGTCCGGCTGATCGGGTTGCCCCGTTACGGAACTTCTGCAGGACCCTGACGGACGTCCGGAAAGCGTTGGCCAAGGAGCGGAGGTTGATAGGCATGGGCCAAGACTATCGCCGGGCCACCGTGCCGGGTTTGAGCTGAATGCAATACGATGCGCCCGGACGTGGGAGACTGGAGGTTCCAAATGTGCGGTCCAGCCGCAGGGTGCCTTCGGTGCGTCCTGGCGGGGGTTGCACGAATGTCTACAGCACGAATGTCAACAGTAAGGACCCTGCGTGTCTCCCATGGCCCGCACCGCCCCGGTGCCCGCCGCGACTGATCCGGCCATCATTCGGAATTTCTGCATCATCGCGCACATTGACCACGGTAAATCCACCCTGGCTGACCGCATGCTGCAGTTCACCGGGGTGGTTAAGTCCCGCGATATGAAGGCCCAGTACCTGGACCGCATGGACATTGAGCGCGAACGCGGTATCACCATTAAGTCCCAGGCGGTCCGCATGCCCTGGGAACTCGACGGGACCAGCTACGCGCTGAACATGATCGACACCCCCGGCCACGTGGACTTCACCTACGAAGTGTCCCGTTCGCTGGCCGCCTGCGAAGGCGCAGTGCTGCTCGTTGACGCGGCGCAGGGCATTGAGGCGCAGACCCTCGCGAACCTGTACCTGGCGATGGAAAACAACCTCACCATCATCCCCGTGCTGAACAAGATCGACCTCCCGGCAGCCCAGCCTGAGAAGTACGCGGCGGAACTGGCCAGCCTGATCGGCGGCGACCCCGACGACGTGCTCCGCGTCTCCGGCAAGACCGGCATGGGCGTCGAGGTCCTGCTGGACAAGATCGTCCGCGATCTGCCGGCCCCCGTGGGGGACCCGAACGCCCCCGCGCGCGCCATGATCTTCGACTCGGTCTACGACACGTACCGCGGTGTGGTTACCTACGTCCGTGTGGTTGACGGCATGCTCCACCCCCGTGAACGCATCCAGATGATGTCCACCCGGGCCACCCACGAACTCCTCGAGATCGGAGTGAGCTCCCCGGAGCCCACCCCCTCCAAAGGTCTTGGGGTTGGCGAAGTGGGCTACCTCATCACCGGTGTGAAGGACGTCCGCCTGTCCAAGGTCGGCGACACCGTCACCAACCTTGCCAAGCCTGCCACAGTCTCCCTTCCCGGCTATGCCGATGCCAAGCCGATGGTCTTCTCCGGCCTGTACCCGCTGGACGGCACGGACTACCCGGTGCTCCGCGATGCGCTGGAGAAGCTGATGCTCAACGACGCCGCACTGGTGTACGAGCCCGAAACGTCGGCCGCGCTCGGCTTCGGCTTCCGCGTCGGCTTCCTCGGCCTGCTCCACCTGGAAATCACCAGGGAGCGGCTTGAACGCGAATACAATCTCGACCTGATCTCCACCGCCCCCAACGTGGAGTATGAAGTGACGCTGGAGGACAAGAAGGTGGTCCATGTGACCAACCCCAGCGAATACCCTTCCGGCAAGATCGCAGAGGTCCGCGAGCCGATGGTGGCTGCCACCATCCTGGCGCCGAATGAGTTTGTGGGCGCCATCATGGAGCTCTGCCAAAGCCGCCGAGGCGTTATTGGCGGCATGGACTACCTGTCCGAGGACAGGGTCGAAATCCGCTACCGGCTGCCACTCGCTGAGATCGTGTTCGATTTCTTTGACATCCTCAAATCCAAGACCCGGGGCTACGGCTCGCTGGACTGGAAAGCCGACGGCGAGCAGGTGGCCGACCTGGTCAAGGTGGACATCATGCTCCAAGGCGAACAGGTGGATGCCTTCTCCGCCATCACGCACCGCGAGAAGGCCTATGCCTACGGTGTAATGATGACCGGCAAACTGCGCGAGCTCATTCCCCGCCAGCAGTTCGAAGTGCCCATCCAGGCTGCCATCGGCTCCAGGATCATCGCCCGGGAAAGCATCCGCGCCATCCGCAAGGACGTTCTGGCCAAGTGCTACGGCGGCGACATTTCCCGTAAGCGCAAACTGCTGGAGAAGCAGAAGGAAGGCAAAAAGCGCATGAAGATGGTGGGCCGCGTTGAGGTCCCCCAGGAAGCCTTCATCGCTGCGCTGACCACCGACGAGTCCAAGGACAAGGCCAAGAAGTAGTGATGACAGTGGCCGGCAACACCGGAGGCCCCTGCAATGCCTAGCATTCTTCCGCTCGGTGACCCCGCGCCGTCGGACGGTCTGCTGCCCGCCCAGGCAGTGGCCGGTGCGGCGGACCGGGCCTTCGGGCTGTACGTGCACATCCCGTTCTGCGCTGTTCGTTGCGGATACTGCGACTTCAACACCTACACGGCCACCGAGCTGGGCGGCGGGGCGTCACAGGACGCCTACGCCACCACGGCCGTGTCCGAAGTCGACTTTGCCGCCACAGTCCTGCGGAACTCGGGTCTCCCGGACCGGCCGCTGAGCACAGTCTTCTTCGGCGGCGGCACTCCCACGCTGCTCCCGGCGGAAGACCTAGCGCGGATCCTGACGGCCGCCGTCGGGCACTGGGGCCTGGAACCCGGCGCCGAAGTGACTACCGAAGCAAACCCGGACTCGGTCACCCCTGCATCCCTTCAGGTCCTGGCCGATGCCGGTTTCACCCGGGTTTCCTTTGGCATGCAGTCTGCCGTTCCCCATGTACTGAAGGTCCTGGACCGCACGCACACGCCCAGCCGCGTGCCGCAGGTGGTGCAGTGGGCGCGCGATGCCGGACTGGCCGTGAGCCTGGACCTGATCTACGGGACGCCGGGGGAGTCCCTGGAGGACTGGCGGTTCTCCCTGGAGACGGCCCTGTCCTACGAGCCAGACCACATCAGTGCCTACGCGCTGATCGTTGAGGACGGCACCAAGCTGGCGGCCCAGATCCGCCGTGGTGAAGTCCCGGGAATCGACGACGACGACCACGCCGACAAATACGAACTCGCCGACCAGCTGATCGGCGCTGCTGGCCTTAGCTGGTATGAGGTCAGCAACTGGTCCCGGACGCCGGAGCAGGCATGCCGGCACAACCTCGCGTACTGGCGCGGGGACGACTGGTGGGGCATCGGGCCTGGTGCACATTCACACGTCGGCGGGGTGCGGTGGTGGAACGTCAAGCACCCCACGGCCTACGCCGGCCGGCTCGCTCAGGGCCTGTCGCCGGCCGCCGGGCGGGAAACGCTGGACGCCGAAACCCGCGACGTTGAGCGCGTGATGCTTGAGGCCCGGCTCGTGTCGGGGCTGGCAACGTCAACGCTGGGCGAACACGGCCGTCACGCCGTGGCCGGGCTCATTGCCGACGGCCTGGTGGAGCCACCGGCTGCCTTCCACGGCACGCTGGTATTGACCCTGAAGGGCCGCCTGCTGGCCGACGCCGTGGTCCGAAGGATCCTGCCAGGCTGACCTGCCGGACAAGCTGGTGGGCCCACGCCCGCAGGGTTCCCTGGAGGAGGTTTAGGGTGACGGTGGGGACTACTTGATCCAGCGCAGGTTGTACTGGTAGCGGTGGGGCTGGCCCTTGTTGACATGGATGCCTGCGGCCACGGAGAAGCATGTCAGGGCAATCCAGATCAGGGTGGCGATGACGGCGAAGATATTTCCCACCACCGGAATGAACACCAGGAGGTTGGCCACCAGCGCAGCAATGGTGGGCGGCAGGCTGAAGTTCAGCGCTTCCTTGGATTCCTGGGCGGTGAACGGCCCGCGCTCACGGAAAATCAGGTAGATCAGCAGTGACGGAACACAGCCGAGGATCCCACCAAAGTGTGCCAGCGTGGCCCACTGGCGGTCTTCGCTGGCCGTCAGGGGCAGCGCATTTGCCGGAACGCCCTGGTACTCGGAACGGCCCTGGCCGCCGTGATCGTCCCGGTGCTCGCGTGCGTTTTGTGCCACGGTTTTCTTCCTTCGAAAGTGCAATGGTGCTGGGTTGGAGAATGCCGGACTGAAAGCAACTGCAGCCTCCGCAGTACCAAGAATACTGGTTCGGCCACCAAATGCCGCCGCCAGCAGCCAGATCCGGGGTTAAGGCACCGTCAGGAAGTCGATGACTTCCTCCACTCTCCCGAGCAGTGATGCTTCCAGGTCCGCGTAGCTGCGGACAGCGCCCAGCAGCTTTTGCCAGCCCAGCCCGATGTCTTCCTTGGTGGAGTGCGGCCAGCCGAACGCTGCCAGGATGCCGGTCTTCCAGTCCTGCCCGCGGGGCACCACCGGCCATTGTTCGATGCCCAGTACAGCGGGCCGGATGGCCTGCCACACGTCAACGTACGGGTGCCCGACGATCAGGACATTCCCCGCCGCGCCGGGGGAGGCCATCACGGCCGCCGCGATGCGTGACTCCTTCGAGTCCGGCACCAGGTGGTCCACCAGGACCCCCAGCCGGCGGCCCGGACCGGGACCGAACGCGGCCACCGCACCGGCCAGGTCATCTATGCCATGCAAAGGCTCGACGACGATGCCCTCCACGCGGAGATCGTCACCCCAGACTTTTTCCACCAGTTCGGCGTCGTGTTTTCCCTCCACCCAGATTCTGCTCGCCTTGGCAACCTGGGCACGCTGGCCGGCCACGCGGACTGAGCCGGACGCTGTCCGGCCGGCAACCACGGGGGCAGCCTGCCGGGGCGCCGGGGGAACGAGCCGGATGGGCTGTCCCTCCAGGAGGAAGCCGAAGCCGAGCCGGAAGGACCGGGACTTGCCGCGCCGGTCTTCGAGGGCAACTACGTGCATTCCGCCGGACTTCTCCACCCGGGTCACCGCTCCCACCCAGCCTGACTGGGCGTCTTCGAGAACCATGCCACGTTCCACGGGGACCTCAGGGAGTTCGCTTCTGACGGGCGCGGTGATCTCCTGCGGACCCCAGTTCTGGTACTGCATGGATTGATTCCGCCTTGCCGCTAGATCCTGGCCCGGAATTTCGCCCGGAGCGGTACCAATGCTAACAACGGGGTGACTCATATTAGACTGTTAGCACTTAGGCATGTCGAGTGCTAACCCTGCAGTGACCACGGATGGAGGTGGAGTATGAGCGAGCCGCGCAAACTCGAAGTACTGCGCGCCATCGTGGAGGACTATGTGCACTCCCGCGAGCCGGTAGGTTCCAAGGCGCTCGTGGAACGCCACCACCTCGGCGTGTCCAGTGCCACCATCCGCAACGACATGGCGGCCTTGGAAGACGACGGCCTGATCACGGCCCCGCACACCAGCGCCGGACGGATCCCCACAGACAAAGGCTATCGGCTGTTTGTGGACCAGATTTCAGCGGTAAAGCCGCTTTCCCAGGCGGAACGGCGTGCAATCCAGTCGCTGCTGGAGGGCGCAGACGATCTGGACGACGTCCTGGACAGGACCGTCAGGATGCTGTCGCAGCTGACTAACCAGGTCGCCGTGGTGCAGTATCCGCATCTGAGCCGCGCCACCATCCGCCATATCGAATTTGTCCTGCTCGCGCCCCGGCAGGTCCTGGTGGTCCTCATCGCCACCACCGGTAAGGTCGAACAGCGCGTGATCGACGTCGGCCAGGACCTCGGCGACGACGCCATCGCCGCGTTGCGGACACACTTCCTCGGATCACTCGCGGGCATCTCGCTGAGCCGGCTGACCCCCTCGTTGCCGGGAGTCGTTTCGTCCGTCAGCCCGGGCCAGCGCGCGGCTGCCCAGGCTTTGGCCCAGGGGCTGGAAACGCTCGCCCACAACAGCCGTGAGGAACGCATGGTCATGGCCGGAACGGCGAACCTTGCCCGCTCCAACGTGGATTTTCCGCTCAGTATCGGACCGGTCCTGGAAGCCCTTGAGGAGCAGGTTGTCCTGCTGCGCCTCCTGAGCGACATGGCGCAGGATCCCAGGGGCGTGGCAGTCAGCATCGGGCGTGAAAACCCTTACGACGGGCTCGCGGAAGCCTCCGTGGTGGCCACGGGCTACGGACCAGACAGCACCGCCAAAATCGGTGTGCTGGGCCCCACCCGGATGGACTATCCCACCACCATGGCCGCCGTCAGGGCAGTAGCCCGTTACCTTTCAAGAATTCTGGGTCCGTAGCAACACCACGGTCCAGGCACAAAGAGCAGTGCCGGCAGCCCGGCTGCCGGCAGTACAACAAGGAAGAGATACGAACTTTGAGCAGCCACTACGACGTCCTCGGAGTCTCGCCGGAAGCCACCGGGGAAGAGATCAAGAAGGCCTACCGCAAGCTGGCCCGCACTCTTCACCCGGACGTAAACCCCGGGGACGATGCATCGGACCGCTTCAAGGCCGTGACCCATGCCTACGAGGTACTTTCGGACCCGCAGAAGCGCCGGATCTATGACACCACCGGCAATGAGAACGGCACCGACAACGGGTTCGGCGGCGGCGGATACTCCGGCCAGGGCTTCGCGTTCCAGGACATCTTCGACACGTTCTTCGGGGCCGGCGGCACCTCCGGCCCCGCGTCCCGGGTCCGCCGCGGCCAGGACGCGCTGATCAGTGTACGGATCGAACTCCGCGATGCCGTGTTCGGCGTCAACCGGAAACTCGAAGTGGACACAGCCGTCACCTGCCCCACCTGCAACGGGTCATGCTGCCGCGAAGGCAGCCACCCTGTGCGCTGCGATATCTGCGGCGGCAGCGGCCAGGTCCAGCGGGCGGTTCGCTCCATCCTGGGCCAGGTCATGACGGCGGCCCCGTGTGGCAGCTGCGAAGGCTTCGGGACGGTCATCAAGGACCCCTGCAACGAATGCAGCGGCCAAGGCCGCATCCGCAGCCGGCGGTCGCTCACCATCAAGGTGCCGGCCGGTGTTGCCACAGGCACCCGGATCCAGCTCTCCGGGCAGGGCGAAGCAGGCCCGGCCGGCGGACCGTCCGGGGACCTGTACGTGGAACTCCGGGTCAACAACGACGCCACCTACGCGCGCGACGGTGACGACCTGCACGCAACGCTGCACATCCCGATGACTGCCGCCGCCCTGGGCACCGAGCTGTCACTGGAAACCTTTGACGGGCTGCAGGAAATCGACGTCAAGGCAGGGACGCAGTCCGGAGAGATCATCACGCTCCGTGGACTCGGCGTGACGCACCTGCGCGGTTACGGCCGCGGGGACCTGATGGTCCATCTGCAGGTGGAGACGCCGGCCAAGCTCGATGCCGCGCAGGAGGATCTCCTGCGGCAGCTGGCGAAGCTGCGGGGCGAGCAGTTCACGGAAGGCAAGCTGGCTGCCAGCGGCGGCGTCTTTGCCAAGCTGCGGGACCGGTTCGGTAACCTGTAACGGTGAGCAATCCCGTTTTCTTCAGCGGTGCCGGGTCGCTGGACGAGCTGGTGCCCGGTGCCCGTTTTGTCCTTCAAGGGCCGGAGGCACGCCACGCCGTGACCGTAAAACGGCTATCTCCCGGAGAAGCAGTGGACATTGCCGACGGCGCCGGAAAGCGGCTGACAGGAACTGTTGTCTCGGCGTCGCCCGCGGAGCTCACCGTGGAATGCTCCGCCCTCGTGGTGGAGGACCGGCCCGATATCCGGCTGGTGCTGGTGCAGGCCCTGGCCAAGGGGGACCGCGATGAAATGGCCGTGGAAACGGCAACCGAACTCGGGATCGATGCCGTAGTTCCCTGGCAGTCCGAGCGATCAATTGTCCGCTGGAAGGGTGAGCGCGCGGCCAAGGCCCACGCAAAATGGCAGTCCGTGGTCACTGCCGCCGCCAAGCAGGCACGCCGCGCCTGGATCCCCGAGGTGCGCGCCGCCGTCGAAACGCCAGGCCTTGGGGCGGCCGTGGCGGCAGCGGATCTGGCCGTAATCCTGCACGAAGACGCGGTCCGGCCGCTCCGGTCTGTCCTGGAAGCATGGCAGGGCAACCAGGCTGGCGCCGGACCCCTGGAAATTCTGCTCATCGTTGGCCCGGAAGGCGGAATCAGTCCTCGCGAAGTCACCCGGCTTTGCGACGCCGGCGCCGTGACGGCGCTCCTGGGACACCACGTCCTGAGGTCATCCACGGCCGGACCGGCAGCGGTTGTTCTGGCGAGCGATGTACTGGGACGCTGGACAGCCCCGGTATCCTGAGGCCGCCTGCTGCGCATGCTGCTACCGGACGTTGAAGTTCCGCGTATCCACATTCAGCTCCTGGCTGGTGCCGGCCGCATCCACCTGCGAAACGCGGAGCTCGTAACTCCCCGAGGACAGGCTAAGGGCAAGCGTAAAGACTCCGGACTGGGCGGCTTCGGCAGCTGCAGTGGTCTCCCCGGTCAGGTAGGGCGCCTTGTTCCCGTTCGCTTCGGCCCGCAGGATCTGCCAGCGGAGCTTACCGCCCGGAACGGTGCTGCGGCCGGTGATCTTGACGCTTCCGCCGGCCAAATCAGTCCCTTCCTGCGGATCGATGATCCACACGGGCGCCACCATTCCGGCAGCTCGGGACATGGGGTCGCCAAGCTGGACGTGGTCGAAGGCAACGTAATCGGTGTGGCTATCCACCAGGATCCTGACCTGGATCTGCTGGCCGGAATCGATCAGGCCGGAACTCGCAGCCGCTGCCGTAGCGGTAAAGACCAGCTGCTGAATGGCGCGGCCGGCCATGTCGGCGTCGAGATTGCTGTTAAAGGCATCCTCCGAGACGTCGACGGTAATGACGTTCTTGCCGGAGATGGACGAGGCGAGTTTCTCGGGATCCTGCCAAGGCGTGAAGAAATCCGGGTCCAGCGGCTTCTCGGACATCATGGCCCGCAGGGCGCGGGTCACTGGATTCTCCTGCTCCGGCACGTCCCGGAACTCCCGGTATAGGAACACGTTGCTGTTGCTTCGGCCAATCCAGTAGACCGGTGCCTTATTCGAGGACTGTGTAGTTTCCAGGGGCGCACTGGTGGAAGGTGCTCCGGGGGAGCCGGTGGCGGCAGCACTGGAGTTTGCCGTCAGGTTGGGCTCAGGGCTGGGTTCCGCGATACAACCGGTGAGAAGGAGGAATGCTGGCAGCAGGCCCAGGAAACGTTGCGGACGAAAACGCGGCGCGACGCGTTTGGAAGTGAGGGGGGTAGCTGTTTCCGGCATTCTCGTGGCCCTGTCCTTCCTGGCGGTGAAATGGTGAGGCCTGGGCCTCGGGAGCCGGTCCCCCCGACGGCCTTGATTTCCAGCATCGCATAGCCAGCCCCGCCAAAAGGACCGAATACGGGCGGGCGGCGCAACTGCAACGGGAACGATATGAGCCCGATATGAAGTTGATACCTAATGACGCCGACCGTCCCGCAGTAGGCCGGTGACGGGAGCCCTTGCCGGAGACCACCGGGCGCTGCTGGGAGGCGCCGCCTGGCGTAAGATGGAAGGACTCCGCTGGCTCCGGCGTGCTCGGCAACAGCCCCGTCCACGCAGCAGTCGGCGGCATTTAAGTTTCGAACTGGAGGAGACCACGGGCCTGCGGGCCAGCACCATGACTGAATCAGCGAACGGAAAGCGCCGGCTCAATACTGAACGCGCCGCCGGAGAATTCCCCCATTCACTTCCCGGTGTTCGGACGGAGGTGGTTCTCTTCGACAACTCCGATCAGATGGTCCAATCGCTCGGCAGCCATGATGAGGCCTTGCGTTACATAGAAGAGCAGTTCCCGTCCGTTAACTTCCACGTCCGTGGAAACGAACTGTCCATGAGCGGCCCTGCCGACGAAGTTCCCCGCATCATGCGGCTGCTGCATGAAGTTCGCGGTCTCGTGGCCCGTGGCACAGTCATCAGCCCCGCGGTGTTGCAGCAGCTCGTCTCGTTGCTCCGCAGCCAGTCATTGCAGAACCCTGTGGACGTCCTCACCCATGACATCCTCTCCAGCCGGGGGAAGACCATCCGGCCCAAGACCCTGAACCAGAAGAACTACGTGGACGCGATTGACGCGAACACGGTGATCTTCGGGATTGGCCCTGCAGGTACGGGCAAGACGTACCTCGCGATGGCCAAGGCTGTCCAGGCGCTGCAGCAGAAGGAAGTCAGCCGTATTATCCTGACCAGGCCTGCCGTCGAGGCCGGCGAACGGCTGGGATTCCTGCCGGGCACCCTGAGCGACAAGATCGATCCCTACCTGCGCCCGCTGTACGACGCGTTGCACGACATGATGGACCCCGAGGCCATCCCGCGCCTGATGGCCGCCGGGACCATCGAAGTGGCGCCGCTGGCTTACATGCGGGGGCGCACGCTCAACGACGCCTTCATCATCCTGGACGAAGCGCAGAACACCACACCGGCACAGATGAAGATGTTTCTTACGCGTTTGGGCTTCGGGTCCAAAATGGTGGTCACCGGAGACGTCACCCAGGTGGACCTTCCCTTCGACACACGCTCAGGTCTGCGGATCGTGGAGGAGATCCTGCAGGGAATCGAGGACGTGAACTTCACCATCCTGGACTCCACTGACGTGGTCCGCCACCGTCTTGTGGGTGACATCGTGCGTGCCTACAGTCTCTGGGACGATCTCCAGCGGAACAAGGTGAAACACTCGGTGAGCCGGGAAAAGCGGGGGGAAAACGCGTGAGCATTGAGGTCAACAACGAGTCCGGCATCCAGGTTGATGAAGCGGAGCTTGTGTCACTGTCCCGGTACGTTTTCGAACAGCTGTATATCCACCCGCAGGCTGAACTCTCCATCCTCCTGGTGGATGAACCAGCCATGGAAAAGCTCCACATCGAGCTTATGGACGAGCCGGGATCCACAGACGTGCTCTCGGTCCCCATGGACGAACTGACCCCCGGTACACCGGACCGGCCCACCCCGCAAGGGATGCTGGGTGACATTGCCGTGTGCCCCCAGGTCGCGCAGGTTCAGGCCGTCAACGCAGGGCACTCCCTGCAGGATGAAATGTTGCTCCTGACTACGCACGGGATCCTCCACCTGCTCGGCTATGACCATGCAGAGCCCGAGGAAAAGGAAGAAATGTTCGGCCTCCAGCGCCAGCTGCTTTCCGGCTTCACCGGCAAAGAAGCACCTGCCGAGACCACGCAGTGACGCCCCTGCTCCTTGTCGGCATGGCCCTGGCGTTCCTCGGTACCGCTGCACTCTTGACCGCAGCCGAGGCCGCGTTCACGTTCCTTTCCCGGCATGACGCCGAAGACGCCCTGCTGAAAAGCCGCGGAAACGCCATGAAGCGCATCCTAGCCCAGCCGGTGGCGCACATCCGGGCCTTGCGGTTCTGGCGGGTCTGGTTCGAGATGGCTTCAGCCGTAGCGGTGGCCGTCCTGCTCCACAGCCTGCTGGACAACGTCTGGCTGGCCGGGCTGGCCGCCACCGGAATCATGGCCCTGCTCGGCTTCGTCATCGTCGGCGTTTCCCCACGGCAGCTCGGCAGGCTCCATTCGGCCGCAGTCGTCCGCTCCACAGCACCGCTGATCAGGTACCTGACGTGGGTCCTCGGACCCATCCCGGGGTGGCTCGTGGCGCTGGGCAGTGCCGCCGCTCCCGGCGCTCCGGCGGGTGATGACGCGTTCTTCAGCGAACAGGAATTCCGCGAACTTGTGGACCGCGCATCCGAATCGGACATGATCGAAGACACCGAAGCTGAAATGATCCAATCAGTCTTTGACTTCGGCGACACCCTGGTGCGCGCCGTGATGGTGCCCCGGACGGATATCCTCAGCATCGACGCCGGCTCCAGCCTCAGGCGGGCCATGTCAATGTTCCTGCGGTCGGGCTATTCGCGGATCCCCGTTATCCGCGACAACACGGACCAGATCCTCGGAATCGTCTACCTCAAGGACGTTGCGGCGACGCTCCATGAGCTCGGACCCGACGACGAACAGCCCCCGGTCGAAGCCCTGGCCCGCGAGGTCCGGTATGTCCCGGAGTCGAAGCCGGTGAGCGATCTGCTGCGGGAACTGCAGAAGGAGTCAACACACGTTGCCATCGTGATCGACGAATACGGCGGCACGGCCGGCCTTGTCACCCTGGAGGACCTCATCGAGGAAATTGTCGGCGAAATCGTGGACGAGTATGACACCGAAAGCGCCGAGGCCGTGGCCCTGGGCGGCGGTTCCTACCGGGTGAGCGCCCGGATGAGCATCGACGACCTCGGCGAACTGTTCGACATAGAGCTCGACGACGACGAGGTTGACACCGTGGGCGGGCTGCTGGCCAAGGCCCTGGGCCGCGTTCCCATTGTGGGCAGCCGCGTGGTGGTGGGCGGCATCTCGCTGCTCGCCGAACGGCTCGAGGGCCGCCGCAACCGCGTCAGCCACATCATTGCCTCGGCAGTACCAAAAGCAGACACTGACCTTGAAGACCTCCTCGAAGAGGCGAAAGCAACCCAGCAGGGAGTTCCACGTGAGCAAGAAAAGTAATCGTCCGGCCAACCCGGATTCGGCCGCAAAAGACTTCGGCGGCTACAGGGCAGGCTTTGCGGTCCTCGTGGGGCGGCCTAACGCAGGAAAATCAACCCTGACGAACGCACTGGTGGGCCAGAAGGTGGCGATCACCTCCGCAAAGCCGCAGACCACGCGCCACACCATCCGGGGGATCGTGCACCGCGATGACGCCCAGCTGATCCTGGTGGATACCCCGGGCCTGCACCGCCCCCGCACGCTGCTGGGAAAGCGGCTGAACGAACTCGTCGCCGACACCCTCGCCGAGGTCGACGCGATCGGCTTCTGCCTGCCCGCCAACGAGAAAATCGGCCCGGGCGACAAGTACATCGCCGCCCAGCTCGCCGCCATCGGCAACAAGCCGGTCATCGCGATCGTCACCAAGGCGGACACAGTGGACCGGCAGGCGCTCACCGAGCAGTTGCTCGCCGTCGCAGCACTGGGCCGGGATGTCATCGGCGAGGACGGCTGGAAGGACATCGTCCCGGTCTCCGCCACCGACGGCTTCCAGGTGGACACCCTCGCAGACGTCCTGATCAGCCACATGCCGGCGTCGCCGCCCCTTTATCCGGACGGTCACCTGACGGACGAGCCCGAAGCCGTGATGATCGCCGAGCTCATCCGGGAAGCTGCCCTCGAAGGCGTCCGCGACGAACTGCCCCACTCCCTGGCCGTCGTCGTCGATGAGATTGTTCCGCGTGAGGGCCGGCCCGAAGACAGGCCCTTCCTCGACGTCCGGGTTAATCTCTATGTGGAACGTTCGTCCCAGAAGGCCATCATCATCGGCAAGGGCGGTGCACGGCTCCGGGAAGTCGGCACCAACGCACGCAAGGGGATCGAGGCGCTGCTCGGTGCCCGCATCTACCTTGACCTGCATGTGAAGGTGGCCAAGGACTGGCAGCGCGACCCGAAGCAGCTGGTCAAGCTCGGCTTCTGACGCTGCCCCTTTCGCTTTACCCGGCCGGTCGTCGGGAAGTTCCCAGACTGGGCAACTAAAATAGGCCGGATTCAATTTTTTCGAGGAAGGTACACCACACATGGGGCGAGGCCGCGACAATCGCGAGTACGGAGCTGACGCGTCAGCCGGGACCGGTCCGGTGTCCCGCCACGCTGATGCCACCGCCGTCGGCGTTGCCCGGCATCTCGGATCCCGGAGCCGGATGCCGGCCTGGCTGAAGGTGACCACTGCGGTGGTCACCATCCTGGTTGCCGGCGGTCTTGGCTACGCAGGCTACTGGTATTTGCGGTTTCAGTCGAACATCACCACGGCACCGCTGAACGCCGGTGGCGCGGCGAACCCATCGGACGACAAATCGGGCCGGATGCAGATCCTGATCCTTGGCTCTGATACCAGGGACGGCGCAAACGCGGAGTACGGCGCCGTGGAGGACTCAACAGGTTACGGCAAATCCGACGTCATGATGCTGATGGACGTATCGGCCGACAACAAGCGCGTCAGCGTCATCAGCTTCCCCCGGGACCTGCTGGTCGATATTCCGGAGTGCACCGACCAGAAGACCAAGCGGACGTATCCTGCCCGCAGCGGTGTCATGATCAACGAGGCCATGAATGAAGCCGGCATCGGCTGCGCCGTAGACACCGTCAACAAGCTGACTGGCATGGAGATCGATCACTTTATGATGGCGGACTTCACCGCAGTGAAGGAACTCTCCAACACGGTGGGCGGCGTTGACGTGTGCATCAGTGACGCGGTCTATGATCCTGACTCCCGGCTGCGCCTGCCGAAGGGCACGTCCGCCGTTCAGGGCGAAATGGCTCTTGCCTTCCTGCGGACCCGTCATGCCTTTGCTGACGGCGGCGACCTGGGCCGGATCAGGGCACAGCAGGGATTCCTTTCCTCCCTCACGCGCAAGATCAAGGACGACGGCACACTGTCTGACCCCTCTAAGATGCTGACCATTGCCGATGTTGTGACCAAGAACCTCACGGTGGATGAGGGGCTGGCCTCCGTGCCGTCGCTCGTGAGTATCGGTAGCCGGCTCAAGGACATCGATATCAGCAAGGTGGCGTTTGTGGCCGTGCCCACCACGCCGGCAGTCACGGACATCAACCGCCTGCAGATTGCCGAGCCCGCAGGGTCCCAGCTCTTTGCGGCCCTCCGCGAGGACGTGGACCTCACGGATCCGACAGCACCCACAACGCCGTCCCCGGCGCCGACGGAAACAACAACCACCCCAACAGAAACAGCCCCGGCGGTGCCGCCGTATGACAAGGCGCTGCAACCAGTCACCGTGGCCAACGGCAGCGGCGTCCCGGGACGCGCCCAGGAAATCGTGCAGGCGTTGATCACCGGCGGCTTCACCCAATCCGGGCCGTTTGAAGCCACGGCGGTGGCGCAGAGCGTTGTCTACTACGGTACGGAATTCGCCGACGTCGCAGCTGACGTGGCTGCGATGCTGGGGATCCCGGCCGCGCAGGTCCAGTTGGCACCTCGCGTCGCGGGAGTCCAGGTCTACCTTGGAACTGACTTCACCACCGGGGCAACCTACGGAGCCGGTGCTGGTGGCGCCCTGCCCGAGGACATCGTCAACCAGACAGCCGGCGATACCGTGTGCCAGCAGGCCAACCCTGTGCTGATCGTCCAGGACTGACGGCCGCACCACAGAAGACAGCACCTCAGAAGACAGCACCTCAGTAGACACACAAGAGGCGGGGCCAGACGGCCCCACCTCTTGTGTGTCCTGGAGAGTGATTACCAGATGCTGACGCGAGCGTCCTGCGGCATCCACATGCCATCCTGGTCGGTCACGCTAAAGGCCTCATGGAAGGCGTCCAGGTTCTTGGCGATGGCGTTGGTCCTGAACTCGTTGGGGGAGTGGGGATCCGTGGCGAGCCTCCTGATGGCCTCTTCGGACCGGATCACCTGCCGCCAGCCGGCTGCCCAGGACGCGAAGAACCGCTGCTGCCCCGTCAGTCCGTCCAGAACTTCCGGTTCCTTGCCGTCAAGGCTGAGCAGGTAAGCCTTGTAGGCGATGGTCAGGCCACCAAGGTCGCCGATGTTCTCCCCGAGCGTCAGCTTGCCGTTGACGTTGTGCCCCGGCGCCGCATACGGGGACAACTCGTCGTACTGTGCCACCAGCTTGGCTGTGAGCTTCTCAAAGGCCGTCCGGTCATCCTCGGTCCACCAGTTCCGCAGCGTGCCGCCGCCGTCGAACTGCGACCCCTGGTCATCAAAACCGTGGCCGATCTCGTGGCCGATCACCGCTCCAATGCCACCGTAATTAACGGCGTCGTCGGCGTCGGCTGTGAAGAACGGTGGCTGCAGGATAGCGGCAGGGAAGACGATCTCGTTGAGCATCGGGTGGTAGTACGCGTTGACCGTCTGCGGTGTCATGAGCCACTTGTTAAGGTCCACCGGTTTGCCCACCTCATCCAGATGGCGGTCGACGTCGGCATTGTGGGCCCGCTCAACGTTCCCCAGAAGGTCCAGCGGGTCGATTTCCACAGCTGAGTAATCGATCCACTTGTCGGGGTAGCCGATCTTGGCGCGGAAGGCCTCCAGTTTCCGCAGCGCCTCGGCCTTTGTTTCCTCACCCATCCAGGCAAGACCGGTGATGGACTGCCGGTAGGCCTCGATCAGGTTGGCCACCAGGGTCTGCATGCGGGCCTTGTGGGTTTCGGGGAAGTGCTTCGAGACGTAGATCTGCCCAACGGCCTCACCGAGTGCAGCTTCGACGACGGCGACGGCCCGCTTCCAGCGGTCCTTGTTCCGGGGCGTGCCGCTGATGGTTGTACCGTAGAAGGCAAAATTGGCATCCACGAACTCGGAGGACAGGTACGGCGCGGCGCCGTTGACGACCCGCAGGGCCAGCCACTCCTGCCACACGGAGAGCGGTTCGGACTCCAGCAGGCCGGCGGCCCCGCTGAAGAAGTCCGGTGTGCTTACTACGATCTCGTTGCGCTTGTCGGCGTCGATCCCGGCAGCTTCGAACCAGGTGTTAAGGAGCGGGAACAGGGTGGCCGCTTCCTCAGCGGACTTGAGGTTATAGGTCTTCTGCGGGTCGCGCAGCGTGACGTTGTCCCAGTGGTGGGATGCGAGGCTGGTTTCGAGGGCAACGACGCGTGCGGCCGCAGGCTCCGGATCGGCCACTCCGGCCAGACTGAACATGGTCCTGACATGCTCGCCATAGGCCTTGACCATGGGGGCGAACTTCTCTTCCCGGTAGTAGGACTCGTCCGGCAGTCCCAGGCCGCCCTGGCCGGTGTAGAGCAGGATGCGGTCCGGGTTGCCAGCGTCCGGAGCCGGGTAGATATAGAAGAGGCCGGACACATCTGACCGGAACAGCCGCCCGGCCAGGGCCACGAGATCAGCAACCGTGCTGGTGGCAAATACCTCGGCAAGCCGCCCGCGGATGGGCTCCATGCCTTTGGCCTCCACTGTGGCTTCGTCCATGAAGCTGTTGTAGAGCTCGCCCACTTTCCGTTCTATCCCGCTGGCGGCTTCACCCTTGGCAGCTGCTTCCTCGATGATGTCCCGGACCGCGATCTCCGCTCCGTCGCGCAGCGCGGTGAAAGTTCCCTCGAGTGGCCGGTCATCCGGAATTTCCGTGGCCTTGAGCCAGGACCCGTTCACGTGCTGGTACAGGTCATCCTGCGGCCTGACGGTGTGGTCAATGTTGGACAGATCGATCCCCGAGATGGGCACAGATGCTCCTTCGTGTGACGTGCCGCGGCCGGCGCTGGCACCGGCGCGGCGTCTGCATGTTGGACGATAAGGACGGTGGTGCCCTCTCATCTTACGCACGCGTGCTACCCTCAAATGGTGCGCGCAGAGCTCCTTCTTCTTAGCTGCCGCGGCGAGGCCTCAGACGCGATTTAGCGCAAGGCCCACCCTCGTCGCGGAGTTTGTGTTGCCCGGCCACCTTTCAGATAAGAACCACAGAAAAGGCCCCGATACTAATGCGAAACGCACAGAAGTCCTCCGGAATGCCAGCCCACCGCTACCGTCCTTTCCAGGATCAGATCACCGTTGAACTGCCTGACCGCACGTGGCCGGACAAGGTCATCACCAAGGCCCCGCGCTGGTGCGCTGTGGATCTGCGTGACGGCAACCAGGCGCTGATCGACCCGATGAGCCCGGCCCGCAAGATGAAGATGTTCGATCTGCTGGTCCGCATGGGTTACAAGGAAATTGAAGTCGGCTTCCCTTCTGCCTCGCAGACCGATTTCGACTTCGTCCGCCAGCTCATCGTCGGCAACCACATCCCGGACGATGTCACCATCCAGGTCCTCACCCAGGCCCGCGAGCACCTGATCGAGCGGACGTACGAGTCCCTGGTCGGCGCCAAGCAGGCGATTGTCCACCTGTACAACTCAACGTCCGTCCTGCAGCGCCGTGTGGTGTTCAACCAGGACCAGGACGGCATCCTCGACATCGCGCTCCAGGGCGCCAGACTGTGCAAGAAGTACGAGGAAACCCTCGTTGACACGCACGTCACCTATGAATACTCGCCGGAGTCGTTCACCGGAACTGAACTGGACTATGCCGTCCGGGTCTGCAACGCCATCGCCGACGTTTTCGAGGCATCCGCCGACAGCCAGGTCATCATCAACCTGCCTGCCACCGTGGAAATGGCCACTCCGAACGTGTACGCCGATTCCATTGAGTGGATGAGCCGGAACCTGCACCCGCGTGAAGGCATCATCCTGTCCCTGCACCCGCACAATGACCGGGGTACCGGCGTGGCCGCCGCCGAACTGGGGTACCTGGCCGGCGCGGACCGGATTGAGGGCTGCCTGTTCGGCAACGGCGAGCGAACCGGCAACGTGGACCTCGTCACCCTGGGCCTGAACATGTTCGTCCAGGGCATCGATCCCATGATCGACTTCTCCGACATCGACGAGATCCGGCGCACCGTGGAGTACTGCAACCAGCTCCCCGTCGCCGAGCGTTCCCCCTACGGCGGCGACCTCGTCTTCACCGCTTTCTCAGGCTCGCACCAGGACGCCATCAAGAAGGGTTTCGAGGCGCTGGAGAAGGATGCTGCCGCCGCTGGCAAGGACGTCGCGGACTTCACCTGGCAGGTCCCGTACCTGCCCGTTGACCCCAAGGACCTGGGCCGCAGCTACGAGGCCGTCATCCGCGTCAACTCGCAGTCCGGCAAGGGTGGCGTGGCCTACCTGCTCAAGAACGAACACAGCCTGGACCTGCCGCGCCGCGCCCAGATAGAATTCTCCGGCGTCATCCAGAAGAAGACCGATACCGTGGGCGGCGAAGTCAGCGGCGCTCAGTTGTGGCAGCACTTCCAGGACGAGTACCTGCCCTCCAGCCAGGCGGAGGGCCAGTGGGGCCGTTACTCACTCGGTTCCGTCAGCACCGAAACGGATGACGATGGCGGGATGACCCTGCACGCCTCGCTCACCGTTGACGGTGTCCAGGCCCGTCGCACGGGCACCGGAAACGGGCCCATCGCCGCGCTGTTGAGCATCCTGCGCGAGGACGGCGTGGATGTCCGGGTGCTGGACTACAGCGAGCATGCCCTTTCGGAAGGCGGCAGCGCCATGGCCGCAGCCTACGTCGAGTGTGCCGTGGGGGAGCGGGTCCTGTGGGGCGTCGGTATTGATGCAAACACCAGCATGTCCTCGCTCAAGGCCGTCATTTCCGCAGTCAACCGTGCCATCCGGGATTCCCGGGCCTGATTCGGAACACGTTGCGCGCCGGGGTTCCCGGCGCGCAACGCACCGGCATTGCCGGCTTTCCGGAACTCAGTGCGAAGATTAACCGTGGTCCAACAATCCTTTGCTGCCCGGTCCTACCGGGATGACGCCGTGGTGCTCCGTACCCACAAGCTGGGCGAGGCTGACCGCATCATCACGCTGCTGACCAAGCACCACGGCCAGATCCGCGCCGTCGCGAAGGGTGTGCGGCGGACCAGCAGCAAGTTTGGGGCGCGGCTGGAGCCGTTTATGGTTGCCGACCTGCAGCTGGTCTCCGGAAAGACACTGGACATCGTCACGCAGGCTGTTGCCAAGGGCGCATACGGCAGCAACATCGCCGCAGACTATGGCCGCTACACCGTTGCAGCAGCCATGACCGAAACTGCGGAAAAACTCACCGACGTCGACGGCGAAGCCGGCACCGCCCAGTACAACCTCCTGGTGGGGGCGCTGGCCTCGCTGTCCCGGGCCGAGCACGCGCCCGGACTGATCCTGGATTCGTATCTCCTGCGTGCCCTTTCCACCGGCGGCTGGGCTCCAAGTTTTACCGACTGCGCCCGCTGCGGCCGGCCCGGTCCGCATACGGCCTTTTCGGCTCCGCTCGGCGGTATGGTCTGCGGTGACTGCAGGCCACCCGGTTCGCCTGCGCCGGCCGCAGAGACCGTCGTGCTCCTGGCTGCCCTGCTGACCGGGGACTGGACGACGGCGGATGGCTCGGACGTGCCGCACCGACGGGAAGCTGCGGGGCTGGTGGCCGTATACCTGCAATGGCACCTTGAACGTGTCCTGAAATCCCTCAAACATGTGGAGCGTGGCTGACAGTGGCCTTGGGAAAAAAGAAGAGTCCTTCGCGGCAGCGGACCACCCCTGTGGTGGCACCGTATCCGCACCCGTCCGGCGCGGTTGCCCCGGCGATCCCCGCAGAATTCATCCCCCGCCATGTTGCCATTGTGATGGACGGCAACGGCCGTTGGGCCAACCAGCGGGGCCTGCCGCGGATCGAGGGACACAAAGCCGGCGAGCCCGCCCTGCTGGACGTGATGGCGGGCGCTATCGAACTAGGCATCGAATACGTGAGCGTCTATGCGTTTTCCACCGAAAACTGGCGCCGGTCAGCCGAAGAGGTCCGCTTCCTGATGGGTTTTAACAAGGACGTGCTACGAAGGCAGCGGAACCAGCTGGACGACTGGGGTGTCCGCGTGCGGTGGTCCGGCCGGCGTCCCAGGCTGTGGGGCTCGGTGATCCGCGAACTGGAAGAGGCCGAGGAATTTACCGCGGGCAACAGCACGTGCACGTTGAACATGTGTGTTAATTACGGCGGCCGGGCGGAAATCACGGACGCCGTATCGGCTATCGCCGCCGAGGTTGCCGCAGGCCGGCTCAAACCCGGGGCCATCACCGAGAAAACCATCCAGAAGTACCTGGACGAACCGGACCTGCCGGACGTGGACCTGTTCCTGCGGAGCTCCGGGGAGCAGCGGCTCTCCAATTTCCTACTCTGGCAGTCCGCGTATGCCGAGTTCGTCTTTATGGACACGCTGTGGCCCGACGTCGACCGGCGGACCCTGTGGGACGCCGTCGAAATCTACGCCCGGCGGGACCGGCGCTACGGCGGCGCCGTCGACGCCGCACCGGGTTCAGCCGTACCGTAACCCCGGAGCCAGCGGGCGAGCCGCGCATAGGCGTCTGCCCGCACTTTGGCAGGGGAGAGGAAGACGTCGTGGAGCGCGCCGTCGATCCGTTCCACCGTGACGCTGCGCCCCAGTGTCAGGGCGCGGAGGGCGATGATGTTGACGTCCAGTACCGCGTCGGTGCGCCGCATTTCCTCGGACCAGAACGGCCCGGTGGCGCTTCCCCGGGACAGCAGCACCAGGATGGGTACGTCGATGTCCAGGCCACGGGCCACCTTGGTGTGGCCGGCCAGGATGGCGCAGAGCCAGCCCGCGCGGAGGGGAAATGCCATGGGCGGACGGAACCTGTCGTCAAGCGGCCACTCGCCGTCGGCTGAACTGCTGATGGTCCGCCAGTAGAACCCCCGCTCGGGCAGTCGCAGGACAGCCTCCGGCCGGAACCGCGCCACGGGTCCCACCATCGTGGACGCAGCACGGCGGACCAGCGAGCTGCCGTGCATCTCCAGCCAGGGACTGTTTAGCACCAGCTGGGAGGCCGCTCCGGGGTGGTTGCTGACCCAGAGGGCGGCCACCAGGCCGCCGGTGGAGTGGCCCATCAGCGTGAGGGAGGCCTTGCCTTCCAGTTCCGGCGTGTGCGTGTCGGCCCGGATGATGGCGATGGCCGCTTCGATCTCGGCGTCATAGTCCGCCAGGTTCGCCACGTAGCCGCCCGGCGTTTCCGGGCGCAGGCTGCGGCCGTGGTTGTGCATGTCGAGGGCGTAGAACTCGTAGCCGCTGTGTGTCCAAAACTGCGCCAGGTCCACATTGAAGAAGTAGTCGCTCCAACCATGGAGGAACAGCACTGTCCGGCGCCGGCCGGTGGCTGCCGGTTCCTTCGCCGGACGGAAGCGCACCAGCGTGGCGGTGCGCTGGACGCCGTCTTCGCCCCCGGCCTCGAAGGTGCAGGCTTCGAAACCAGCACCGAGGATATCTGGCTGCCACCTCATGGCTTTATGCTAGCCGGAGCCGCATGTATGGCGGCCCGGTTTGGTCTGGACCGTCCGAGACGGAAAACTAGAGCCATGCGCGTATATCCGACATTCTTCAGGCTGGCCTTTTCGTGGATGGACGCGGAACGCGCCCACAAGATCGGATTCAAGGGAATCAAACTTGCCCATACTTCCGGCGCAGGACGGCTGCTGCACCGGTTCACGGCACCCGCGGCCTCACTGCAGACTTCTGCCTTTGGGCTGACCTTCCCATCCCCGTTCGGCCTCGCCGCCGGATTCGACAAGGAGGGATTCGGCATCGAGGCCCTCACCGAACTTGGCTTTGGCCATGTCGAAGTAGGGACCATCACCGGGCAGGCGCAGCCGGGCAACGAGAAGCCGCGCCTTTTCAGGCTGATCGAGGACCGGGCTGTCATTAACCGGATGGGGTTCAACAACGATGGCGCGGCCGCCGTCGAACCGCGCCTCAAAGCGGCACGCGCCGCCCTGCAGCGCCGGCACCCTGACGTGCGCCCCGTGATCGGGGTGAACATCGGCAAGAGCAAGGTGGTGGAACTCGACGACGCCGCGGCCGATTACCTGATCAGCGCCCGGAACCTGGCGCCGGCCGCGGACTACTTGGTAGTCAATGTCAGCTCACCCAACACGCCCGGCCTGCGCCTTCTCCAGGATGTCCAGACACTGCGCCCGCTGCTGACCGCGGTGGGGGACGAGGCGGACAAGGCGGCAGGCCGGCACGTCCCGCTGCTGGTCAAGATCGCACCGGACCTCAGCGATGAGGACATCGACGACGTCGCCAAGCTGGCCCTGGACCTTAAGCTGGACGGCATTATCGCCACCAACACCACGATCGGGCGTGAGGGGCTGGCGTCGCCGGCTGAGAAAGTGGTCGAATGCGGCGCCGGGGGCCTGTCCGGGGCACCGCTGAAGCAGCGTTCACTGGAAGTCCTTCGCCGGCTCAAGGAGGCCACCGGGGGCGCGATCACGCTGGTAGCCGTCGGCGGCGTCGAGACGGCGAAAGACGTCCAGGACCGCCTGGATGCCGGGGCCACGCTGGTCCAGGGCTACACGGCCTTCCTGTACGAGGGGCCGTTCTGGGCGGCACGGATCAACCGCGACCTGGCGAAAGCGCGACGCAACCGCTGACTCACACAACAAAACCCCGGCGGTTGGACCGCCGGGGTTTGGTTGTCTAAGAGGGGAATGCTGCCGGGGCCTGGCCCGGCCTGCATGTCAGGACGGGTATTGCCCGCGCTTCACGAGCGGCTTGGGCAGGCGCAGTTTGCGGAACTGCAGGGAACGCATGGAGCCGTACCAGACGGTGCCACGGTCAACCTCACCGAACTTCCCGGTGAGCTTCTTGCGGAGCTGCCGGGACAGAATGAACACATCCACAAAGACGGCCAGGAACATCACCCAGAAACCGCCCAGGACATAAACCATCTGCTCGCTGGAAGCTGGCACGATCAGGGAAATGATGACAAATACGAGGGCGCCGAACATCAGGTATTCGCCCAGGCTGAACCGCGCATCCACGTAGTCGCGGGCATAACGCTTCTGCGGACCCTTGTCGCGCAAAGGCAGGAACTTCTCATCACCTGTATCGAGAGCCTGGCGCATTTTCGTCCGCTGATCCTGGACAGCCTGGCGCTCAGCCGCCTTGGACGCCTTGCGGTCCTCCGGCACCAGGGGCCGTTTGCGGGCAGCCTCCTGCGCTTTGCGCTTGGGCGTGGGCGTACCCTTGCCCAACGCGGCATCCTGCCGGGCTGCCGCTTCAGCGGCCTGCTGGTCTATTGATTGCTGCGCCGTTGGCGCTTCCTTTTTACGTCCGAACACGTGAACAGAATACCTTGCGGCCCGCGGAGATTCGCCGCGGGTATTGTGTTCGCCATGACTCCCACTCCAGCAGCCAGTCCGTCCGACGCCAACACCCCCGGCCCCGGCCACCCTGCACCGGCCATCGACGCGGACGGACTCCGGCTGTCCGTCGCAGGTTCCTTCGACGCAACCCTCGACCGGCTCAAGGAACTTGTGGCCATTCCCGGCATCGCCTGGCCGAGTTTCGATCCTGCGCCCTTGGAAGCCAGCGCGCAGGCCGTAGCGGAACTGCTGCGCGCCGCCGGCCTTGAGGATGTCCAGGTCCTGCGCAGTAACAAGGAGGACGGCACCCCCGGCGGACCTGCCGTCGTCGCACACCGACGGGCCGCCGAAGGAAAGCCGACCATTCTGCTGTACGCCCACCACGACGTCCAGCCGCCGGGGGATGCGGCGCTGTGGGAAACGGAGCCTTTCGCCGCCGTCGAACGGGACGGCAGGTTGTACGGCCGTGGCGCTGCTGACGACAAGGCCGGGATCATGGCCCATGTGGCCGCCTATGCTGCAGCGACCGAGGTTACGGGTACGGAATTCGGCCTTGGTGTGACGTTCTTCTTCGAAGGTGAGGAGGAAGCTGGTTCCCCCACCTTCCGTTCCTTCCTGGAAACGCACCGGGAACTGCTGCGGGCCGAAGTGATCGTGGTGGCCGACTCCAGCAACTGGAAGGTGGGCATTCCCGCCCTGACCACCAGCCTGCGCGGCCTTGTGGACGGAACCATTGAAGTCCAGGTGCTGGAGCATGCTGTCCACTCGGGCATGTTCGGCGGACCCGTGCTGGACGCGCCAACCCTGCTGTCCCGTTTGATTGCCACCCTGCACGACGCTGACGGCAATGTGGCCATCGAAGGCCTCGTATCGAATGACAACGTCGGCGTGGAGCTCGCCGAAGCGGAGTACCGTGCTGATTCCTCCGTTCTCGACGGCGTCCGGCTCGCCGGCACCGGAAGCATCGCCGCACGGCTGTGGACTAAACCCGCGCTGTCCATCATCGGCTTCGATGCGCCCGACGTGGACGTGGCCTCGAACACGCTCCTGCCCCGGGCGCGTGCCAAGTTCAGCCTGCGCCTGGCGCCCGGCCAGGATCCGGCGGCAGCCATGGAAGCCGTACAACGCCACGTCCAGGCCAATGCACCCTTTGGGGCGAAGGTCGTGTTCACTCCCGGGGAAAGCGGAAAGTCGTTCCTCGCTGATACAACCTCCAAGGCGGCGAAGTTCGCCATGTGGGCGCTGGGGGAGGCCTGGGGTGTTCCGGCGGTGGAGATGGGGATCGGCGGGTCGATTCCGTTTATTGCGGACCTGATGGACGTCTATCCGGACGTCCAGATCCTCGTGACCGGTGTTGAGGATCCCGATTCCCGTGCCCACAGTGCCAACGAGTCCCTTCACATTGGTGATTTCAAGAACGCCGTGGTCGCCGAGGCGCTGCTGCTCGCCCGGCTGAACGCAGAAGGCCTGGTCTGAATCCCATGCCCCTCTGATGCCGGCATTCCTCCACCATCGGGAACAATCAGCGAACAGGCTTGGTTACGTCAGGAGTTAGAGCTACAGGGCTGACCGAAGTAGCATGTAGCTATAGCCCGTACCGTATCCGTAGGGGCAGGCGCCGCTGACGCGGGGCCGCCAGGACCGTCCTAAGGTAGGCCAAATGAGCACCGCAACCAACGAGAACATCACCGAGACCACCAGCGCTGCCAGCGATGAACTGGCCGCACACGAGGTCAAACTGACCGACGTCGCAGCAGGCAAGGTGCGCAGCCTCCTGGAGCAGGAAGGCCGGACCGATCTCCGCCTCCGCGTTGCCGTCCAGCCCGGCGGCTGCTCCGGCCTCATTTACCAGCTGTACTTCGACGAGCGCCTCCTCGACGGAGATGCCGTCCGCGACTATGACGGCGTCGAAGTTGTCGTGGACAAGATGAGCGTGCCGTACCTCAGCGGTGCCAGCATCGACTTCGAGGACACCATCTCCAAGCAGGGCTTCACCATCGACAACCCCAACGCCGGTGGCTCCTGCGCCTGTGGTGATTCGTTCCACTGACCCGGTTCTTTCGCCCGATGCCGGCGCCTGCTTTCCGTCCGCCAAAAACGGCACGGAGGCACGGCGCCGACATGTGGGCGAAACGCCCGGCAGAGCGGTAAGCTCTACACCGAGTAGTAAAACTTTTAGTGTGCCCGGACGGCCCCTTGGGTGGCCGGGCAACAGCAACAAGTAGGAAGGGCCGTCTGTGAGTTCGCAGAACCGAACCGGCAGCCGACGCAAAACGATCACTACGATCTCAGGCTTGGCAGTTGCCGGCGCGTTGGTTTTGACTGGATGTTCGCCAGAGGTAGAGAAGGGGTGGCTGCCCACCGAGCGTGGCACCACCAATCACACTGACCGGATCATGGACCTCTGGGTCAACTCATGGATTGCAGCCCTCGTTGTGGGCATCATCACGTGGGGCTTGATCGTTTGGTGCCTTGTCGCCTACCGCCGCCGCAAGGGCACCACGGGTTTCCCGCGGCAGACCAGCTTTAACCTCCCGCTGGAGGTCTTCTACCTGACCATCCCGCTGTTCATGGTCCTGGTGTTTTTCTACTTCACCGACCGCGACCAGCAGGCCATCGATGACCGCTCCAAGCCGGCCGACGTCGTTGTTGACGTCCGCGGCAAGCAGTGGGCATGGGACTTCAACTACAAGTCCGGCGACGTCGTCTCTGAGGATGTTTACGAAGCAGGAGTCCAGACGAACCTCACAGGAGGCGAAATCGACAAGGAAAAGCTTCCCACTTTGTACCTGCCGGTGGGCAAGTCGGTTGACCTCGAACTGAACTCGCGCGACGTCATTCACTCTTTCTGGGTTCCAGCCTTCTTGCAGAAGCGCGACATGATCCCGGGCAAGACCAACTACCTCAGGTTCACCCCCACCAAAGAGGGAACCTACGATGGCAAGTGCGCCGAACTCTGCGGTGAGTACCACTCCGAAATGCTGTTCCGCGTCAAGGTTGTCTCCGAAGCCGAATTCCAGGCTCACATGGACAAGCTCAAGGCAGATGGCAACACGGGACTCCTCGGCGAAGAGTACGACCGCAACCCGAACCTGAACGAAATTAAGTAAGGGGAGCGACGTGGCTACTTACACCCAAACCGCACCTGCCGGAACCCTAGAGGCTCCCGTAGTTCCTAGGTCCAAGGGACGCATCGTCGTCAACTGGATCACCTCCACCGACCACAAGACCATCGGGTACATGTACCTGATCGCATCGTTTGTGTTCTTCTGCCTCGGTGGCGTCATGGCTCTGCTCATCCGAGCTGAACTGTTCGAACCCGGCATGCAGATCCTGCAGACCAAAGAGCAGTACAACCAGCTGTTCACGATGCACGGCACCGTGATGCTGCTGATGTTCGCCACCCCGCTTTTCGCCGGCTTCACCAACGTCATCATGCCCCTGCAGATCGGTGCCCCCGACGTCGCCTTCCCGCGACTGAACGCGCTGGCCTTCTGGTTCTTCCTCTTCGGGTCCACCATCGCGGTGTCCGGCTTCATCACCCCCCAGGGTGCGGCGTCGTTCGGCTGGTTCGCCTACGCGCCGCTGTCCAACACCACGTTCAGCCCCGGCATCGGCGGTGACCTGTGGGTCTTCGGCCTGGCGCTGTCCGGATTCGGCACCATCCTGGGTGCAGTCAACTTCATCACCACCATCATCTGCATGCGCGCTCCGGGCATGACCATGTGGCGGATGCCCATCTTCACATGGAACGCCCTGGTGACGTCCATCCTCGTGCTGATGGCCTTCCCGCCGCTAGCTGCCGCACTGTTCGCGCTCGGCGCCGACCGCCGCTTCGGTGCACACATCTTCGATCCGGAGAACGGCGGCGCCATCCTGTGGCAGCACCTGTTCTGGTTCTTCGGCCACCCCGAGGTGTACATCATTGCGCTGCCGTTCTTCGGCATTGTGTCCGAGATCTTACCGGTCTTCAGCCGCAAGCCGATCTTCGGCTACAAGGGTCTTGTCTACGCGACCATCGCCATTGCAGCCCTGTCCGTCACGGTGTGGGCACACCACATGTACGTGACCGGTTCGGTGCTGCTGCCGTTCTTCGCCTTCATGACCATGCTCATTGCGGTCCCGACCGGTGTGAAGTTCTTCAACTGGATCGGCACCATGTGGCGGGGGTCCCTGACGTTCGAGACTCCGATGCTGTGGAGCCTCGGCTTCCTCATCACGTTCCTCTTCGGTGGCCTGACCGGCATCATCCTGGCTTCGCCGCCGTTGGACTTCCAAGTCTCTGATTCCTACTTTGTGGTGGCGCACTTCCATTACGTGGTGTTCGGCACCGTGGTATTCGCGATGTTTGCAGGCTTCTACTTCTGGTGGCCCAAGTGGACCGGAAAGATGCTCAACGAGCGCCTCGGTAAGATCCACTTCTGGATGCTGTTCCTGGGTTTCCACGCTACGTTCCTGATCCAGCACTGGCTCGGCGTGCAGGGCATGCCCCGCCGCTACGCGGACTACCTGGTTGAAGATAACTTCACCTGGATGAACCAGTTCTCCACCGTAGGCTCGTACCTGCTGGGGGCGTCCCTGATTCCGTTCTTCTGGAACGTTTACATCACCTGGCGCAGCTCCGAGCGCGTCGAGGTGGACGATCCTTGGGGCTTCGGAGCGTCGCTTGAGTGGGCTACCTCCTGCCCGCCGCCGCGCCACAACTTCACCTCGCTGCCCCGGATCCGTTCAGAGCGTCCCGCCCTGGACCTCCACCACCCGGAGCTTTCGCAGGTACATACCGTTGAATCGCCTGCAGCCGCAGCAGCGGTGCTCGGTAACGCCGACCAGAAGGACACCGCCAAGTGAAAATCGAATCATGGATATTTGGAGCCGGAGTTTTCTTCTTCGTACCGGTTTCCCTGGTCTACGGTTTCCTGACCAACTGGAGTGAATGGGTCGGAACCCTCGGGATCCTCCTGGTGGGCGGACTCTCCGGAATGATCGGCGGCTACCTTGGCTTCACCGGCAAGCGCATCGGGATGCGTCCCGAGGACCGCAATGATGCCGAGATCCATGAGGGCGCCGGTGAACAGGGGCACTTCAGCCCCTGGAGCTGGTGGCCGCTGGTTCTGGGCCTCGCCTGTGCGGGCGGATTCCTGGGCCTCGCAGTGGGTTGGTGGATCCTTTTCATCGCAGCCGGCCTCGCAGTCGTAGCCCTCGTGGGTTGGGTCTTCGAGTACAGCCGTGGGGACCACGCCCACTAGAAGCCGCGGAGCTTCAGCAGAGATTTTGCAAATTACGACGTCGGGCCCCACCTTCTGGTGGGGCCCGACGTCGTTCTTGTCCGTTCGATTTCGCGCGGGGAGTCGCGGGGTAATGCGCCCTGGGAGAGGCTAGCTGGCTCCCTGAGACTCCAGGAGCTCTCCCAGCATCCGCAGGGCCGCCTCGGCGTTGCGGTGACTGACAGATCCGCTGAGGGCGCACTCGGGGACTGAAAGCTCTACTTCGCAGCCGAAGGGGAAATCGGCAGTCATGACTTCCAGCAGGGAGCGGGCGTCGACACCCTGGATGCCGGCCTTGCGGATGGTGACAGGAAGTCCCGTTTCGGTCACTGCCCTGACGAACATCGCGGCAGGACGGGCATGCAAGCCGACTGACGCTGACACAACGGCCTTATGCACTGGCAAGGTGTCTCCCATTTCCTGACGGCCCCCAAACCGTCATCGCTAAATTTCCTGTCCAATATATCCGGCTGGATGGCTGCGCGACCAAACGGGGGAGTAGGGGGCGGTCCGTTGCTGGAACTGGTCTAGTCCAGCGACGCTGCTTGCCTTAAGCTTGGACAGTGAAAACTGAAGCAAGGACGTACCTCCGTGGCTGCTGATGCCCGCGGCGTTGCCGGCGAGATTGACCGCAGCAACGGGACTGCCATCTACATCCAGCTCAGGGAGATCCTCCGGGCCTACATCAGCGATTCCTGTCCGCCTGGATCCGCCCTGCCCTCGGAACGGGATCTTGCCCTGCGGTTCGGGCTGGCCCGGATGACTGTCAGGCAGGCCATCGATGCCCTGGTCGGCGAGGAGGTCCTCGAGCGGGTTGTTGGCCTCGGCACCTTCGTACGGAAGCCCAAACTCGATCTTCAGGTGAAACTCACCTCGTACAGCGAAGAGATGCAACGCCGCGGTATGGTTCCGGCCGCCAAAGTCCTGAGCTTCGAACAGATCGGCGCCAGCGCCTTCCTGGCCCGCGAACTGCAGGTGGAGGAGGGGACGCCACTGGTGCGTTTCCGTCGGCTGCTGCTGGCGGACGGCGAGCCCATGAGCGTGGACGAGAACTTCATCCCGGCGCAGCGAGTCCCGGGTCTCCTGGACGGCGAGCCCCCAACATCGCTCTACAACGTGCTGAGTGAGCAGTTCGGCCTCGTGATGGAGTGGGGGGAAGACATGATCGAAGCGACGGCCGCTTCCCCCTCTACGGCGCGCCTGCTCAACGTCGACGTCGGCGCACCCTTGCTTAAAATCCAGAGGCACGCCTTTGTTGCCCGGGCGATGGTGGACTACTCAGTTTCGTACTACCGTGCCGACCGCTACAAGCTATGGGTACCCCTCCAGCGGCCAGGTGCGAGGCCTGCCAGAAATCAATCCTTGGGCTATCGCAACCACTAGCAACGGTGCCGACGGCAACGGGAAAGGCCCGGTCCATGTGGACCGGGCCTTTCCTGTTGGAGCGTAACTGCTGTGAATCAGTGGCTGAGGCTCTTGCTTTCCTGGCCGGCCTCCACCGCTGGGTGGGCGGGGTGGCCGTGTGCGGCCTCCAGTTCAGCCGGGGTGGCCGGTGCAACACGGTCCTCGAAGAACCACTTGGACAGGAACGCACGCTGCTTTTCCTTACGCGTCACAATGCCGTGGTCGTTGGCGACCGCCGGCAGCGGTGCGGGGGATTCGAATCCCACGAGCTTGTAGCGCTTGTACTCATCCAGGGGAGCATGCACTTCGATGAACTCGCCGTGCGGGAGGCGAACGATGCGGCCGGTTTCGCGGCCGTGCAGTGCGATCTCCCGGTCCTTGCGCTGAAGGGCCAGCGCCACTCGCTTAGCGACCATAAAAGCGATGACCGGGCCAATGAAGAACAGCGCACGAAGCCAGTACGTCACATCGTTCAGGGACACGCGGAAGTGCGTAGCGATGAGGTCCGAACCAGCGGCTGCCCACATCACGCAGTACCAGACGAAGCCGGCAACGCCGATAGCGGTGCGCGTGGGGGCGTTCCTCGGACGGTCCAGGACATGGTGTTCGCGGGTGTCCTTGGTGATCCAGCTTTCGATCCACGGATACATGAACATCACCGTGAACAGAATGCCTGCGGGTACCAGAGCCGGTAGGAGGACGTTCAGGGTCAAGGTGTAGCCGAAGACAACGTACTCGAACTGGAAATCACCAATGACACCGGGCATAAGCCTCAGGGCACCGTCAACGAACCCGATATACCAGTCAGGCTGGGTACCGGCAGATACCGGTGAGGGATCGTAAGGGCCGTAGTTCCAGATCGGGTTGATCGTGAAGAAGCCCGCCATCAGGGCAATTACACCGAAGACGATGAAGAAGAAGCCGCCGGCCTTGGCTGCGTACACAGGTCCGAGCGGGTAGCCAACCACATTGCCGTCGTTGCGGCCCGGGCCGGGGTACTGGGTGTGCTTGTGCACAACCACCATGAACAGGTGCAGGACGATCATCAACAGGATGAGCGCGGGTACGAGCAGGATGTGCAGCATGTAAAGGCGGCCAATAACAGCCGTTCCCGGGAACTCGCCACCGAAGAAGAAGAAGGAAATGTAGGTTCCGACAACCGGGATTGCCTTCATGACACCGTCGATGATCCGCAGGCCGTTGCCGGAGAGCAGGTCGTCGGGGAGGGAGTATCCGGTGAAGCCGGCTGCCATGGCGAGGATCAGGAGGACGCTGCCAACAACCCAGTTCATTTCACGTGGTTTGCGGAAGGCGCCTGTGAAGAAGACGCGCAACATATGGACGGCGATCGACGCGACGAAAAGCAGTGCAGCCCAGTGGTGCACCTGGCGCATGAACAGGCCACCGCGGACGTCGAAGGAAATATCCAGCGAGGTGCTGTAGGCCACCGACATCTCGACGTTCTTCAACGGCAGGTAGGACCCGTCGTAGTGCGTTTCCGCCATGGACGGATCGAAGAAGAAGGTCAGGAAGGTGCCCGAGAGCAAGAGGATAACGAAGGAGTAGAGGGCTACTTCGCCGAACATGAACGACCAGTGGTCAGGGAAGACCTTGCGTCCAAATTCCCGCAGGATTCCTGATCCACCGACTCGCTCGTCAACAAAATCGGTGATGCGTCCGACTTTAGTCTTGGCGACGAAGGCGGGGGCTTCAGCTCTTGATGCTGCGCTCATGCTCATCACGCTCCCAGTAACTCGGTCCTACAGGTTCATTGAAGTCGCTGGTTGCGACCAGGTAGCCCTCGGCATCCACTGCAATCGGCAGTTGGGGGAGGGGCCGGCTGGCCGGGCCAAAGATCACCTTGCACTCGTTGGTGAGGTCAAAGGTGGACTGGTGGCACGGGCACAGCAGGTGGTGCGTCTGCTGCTCGTACAGAGCAACGGGGCAACCGACGTGGGTGCAGATCTTGGAGTAGGCAACGATTCCGTTGTAGCTCCAGTCTTCGCGGCCTTCCGAGGGATTCAGCGAGGCGGGATCCAAACGCATCAGCAGGACAACAGCCTTGGCCTTTTCGTTGAGCTTGCCTTCAGGCAGTTCGTTCAGGCCCTCAGGAATTACGTGGAAAGCTGAGCCGATGGTGACGTCAGAGGCCTTGATGGGTGTGCCGTCGGGGTCGCGGGTGAGGCGCTTGAGCTTGCCTTCCTGCGGAGCCCACATGGTGTGGGCCAGCGCCCGGTCGGGGCGGGGGCCGAGGTCACCGAAAACCGCAATTGCGGGAAGCGGGGCCAGGGCTACAGCACCGAGCAGCGTGTTGCGGATGAGTGGGCGGCGCTTGATGCCGGTCTCTTCCACGATGTCATCCACGATCCGGACCGCCGCCAAGCGGTCTTCTTCGGTGCGGATGGGATGGCGTTCTTCCGAGACTTCATGGTCCGGCATCAGGGCTTTGGCCCAGTGCACAATACCGGTCCCGATGCCGAGCATCGCAAACGCTGTGCCAAGGCCCAGCAGTGCGTTCTGCAGCCGGATGGTGGCGATGCTTGTGCCGTCGCCCAAGTCGATGGCGAAGTACGCCACCAGGAAGATCAGGGTGCCGACAACTGACGCGCCGAAAAGTACAGCGACCTGCCGTTCTGCACGCTTTGCGGCCTTCGGGTCCGTGTCGGCCAGGCGCAAACGGTGCGGGGGAATTCCAGGATCCTGGAACTTCTCCACCTCATTCTGACCAGCCGTAGCTACGGTGCCCGAGTGGTTCGGACTGCCGTCACTATGGTTGCCCATAATTCGCCTCATCCTTCTCTCGTCCCGGCGGCTGCCGGGTTAGTTTTCAATGTCAAACTGCTGACTGGGCAGCAGAAGTTCTTAAGATTCCCGTTGCGCCTAAGACGTCCGGGAAGTAAGCCAGATGGTGAAGGCGATGATGACACCCAGGCCTGCAATCCAGACGAAGAGGCCTTCAGAGACGGGACCGAGGGCGCCGAGGTCAGCGCCACCGGGGGAGCCGTTGGCCTCGATCTGCTTCAGGAAGGTGACGACGTCGCGCTTGCCCTCAGGGGTGACGTTTGTGTCACTGAAGACGGGCATGTTCTGCGGTCCGGTGACCATCGCTTCGTAGATGTGCTTGCCGGAGACATCGGCAAGGGCGGGAGCGAACTTGCCACGGGTGAGTGCACCGCCGGCGGCTGCCGCGTTATGGCACATCGCGCAGTTCACGCGGAAAAGTTCGCCACCAGCTGCCGCGTCACCCTTTTCGTCCAACAGGCCTTCTTCAGGAATTGCCGGGCCGGCTCCCAGGGAAGCAACATATCCTGAAAGCTGTCGCGTCTGTTCGTCGTTGAACTGTGCAGGCTTCTTTTGCGCCTGCGGACCGTTCATCTGCATGGGCATACGGCCGGTTCCGACCTGGAAGTCAACAGAAGCTGCACCAACACCCACCAGGGAGGGCCCATTTGCGGTCCCACTGGCACCCATGCCATGGCACGTGGCGCAGTTGGCGACGAACAGTTTACCGCCTTCCTCGACGTCGTTGGCGGTGTAGCCGCTGGTGGAAGCCTTGGCTTCGTTGACGGTGGTGGCAACGGCGTAGAGCCCGCCAGTGACGAGGAGTCCCATCAGTAGCAGGGCGATTACTGCGAGTGGGTGACGCCGCTTTTGCGAGAGAGCCTTCACGTGGTGGTTCCTTTATTCGATCGTGCGCCGGCTCCGTGAGCCGCTTCTTGAAATTCTGCCTCTTGTAGAAAAGGAATCAAAGCTTGACTACTTCAGTACGTAGATGACCAGGAAGAGGCCGATCCAGACAACGTCCACAAAGTGCCAGTAGTAAGACGTGACGATCGCGGAGGTTGCTTCGAAGTGGCCGAACTTCTTTGCTGCGAACGAGCGTCCGATGATGAAGAGGAAGGCTATGAGGCCGCCGATTACGTGCAGGCCGTGGAAGCCGGTGGTCATATAGAACGCTGAGCCGTAGGCGTTGGATGAGAGCGAAACGTGTTCGGAAACAAGCATCGCGTATTCAGTTGCCTGGCCGGCGACGAAGAACGCACCCATGATGAAGGTCAGCGTGAACCATTCGTTCATGCCCCAGCGGGTGAACTGGAACGGGCCGCCTGTTTTGCGAGGCTGCAGCCGTTCGGCGGCGAAGACGCCCATCTGGCAAGTAAAGGAACTGGCCACGAGGACGATCGTGTTGACTAGCGCAAAGGGGAAGTTGAGCTTTGCTGTCTCTTCCGCCCACATCTGACCGCTCGTGGAGCGCAGCGTGAAGTACATGGCGAAGAGACCGGCGAAGAACATCAACTCACTGGACAGCCAGACTACGGTTCCGACAGAAACCATATTGGGGCGGTTCAGCGTGGGGTGCGCCGGGGTACTGGGGGCATGGGTCGCAGATGTCACATAGACATTATGTCTATAAAAGTCCGTAGTTCCCAACGCGAACCGCCTTTTCGGGGGACTTTTTCTACAAAGACGCGAAATCACTGCGAAAAGTTCCCGGCGGTGTTCACATTGGTCAGGTCCGAGGTGGCTCGATAGCATCAGAAGGTGACTTCTCAGGCAACCGCGCCGGCGGACAGCAACACTTGGCCGCGGCTTATATCGGCTCTTATCAACGGTAGTGACCTCACAGCGGGCAACACCGCTTGGGCTATGGACAGAATCATGTCCGGGGAGGCCACCCCCGCGCAGATCGCCGGATTCCTGGTTGCCCTCAGCGCCAAGGGCGAAACCGTGGACGAAATCTCGGGTCTGGTGGACGCGATGCTGCGCCATGCAACACCCATCGATATCCCCGGTCAGAAGCTGGACATCGTTGGTACCGGCGGGGACCAGCTCAATACCGTCAACATTTCCACCATGTCCGCCCTCGTTGCTGCGGGCGCCGGAGCGAAGGTCGTCAAGCACGGCAACCGTGCAGCGTCTTCGTCCTCCGGATCGGCTGACGTGCTTGAAGCGCTGGGGGTCAGGCTCGACCTCCCGGTGGCCCAGGTGGCACGCAACGCGGGGGAGGCTGGAATCACTTTCTGCTTCGCGCAGGTGTTCCACCCGTCTTTCCGTCACACCGCCGTACCCCGCCGGGAACTCGCCATCCCCACCGCCTTTAATTTCCTGGGCCCGCTGACCAACCCGGCCCTTGTTCAGGCCTCAGCTGTGGGAGTGGCGAATGCCCGTATGGCTCCGCTGGTTGCAGGCGTCCTGGCGAAGCGGGGCAGCCGCGGCCTGGTTTTCCGCGGCAACGACGGACTGGACGAACTGACTACTACGGGTCCCTCCACCGTCTGGGAAATCCGCGACGGCGCTGTCTCTGAGCTGAATTTTGAGCCGGCCGGGCTGGGCATCCGTCCCGCGACTGTGGAGGAACTCCGTGGCGGGGACGCACAGGCGAATGCCGCCGTCGTACGTGATGTCCTGGCCGGCAAGACCGGCGCAGCGCGGGATGCCGTGCTGCTGAACGCGGCCGCTGGGCTGGTGGCCTTTGATGAATCGTCCGAGGGCCCGTTCCTGGAGCGTATGCGTTCGGCGCTTGCCCGGGCCGCGGAGTCGATTGATAGCGGTGCTGCCGCTGCGGTCCTCGATAAGTGGGTTTCGCTAACGCGGCCTTGATATGGACAGGAAAGGATGCGGGCCCGGCTGTAAGGCCGGGCCCGCATCGTTTCCCGGGAAGTGATCCTACTGTTCGAAGCCGAGCGCGAATGCCGCGTCGAGATCGTGTTGCGAGTAGGCACGGAAGGCAATGTGTGTAGTGGTGTGAACCACCGCAGGCACCTTTGACAGCTTGTCGGCAATGACGTCAGCCAGGTCCTCGTGTTGGGCGACGCGGGCAACGGCGATGAGGTCCCATTCGCCTGTTACGGAATAGACCTCGCTGATGCCTGGGATCGCGGAAATTTCCTCGGCAGTTTCCGGGATGCGCGCGGCGTCGGTCTTGATCAGAACGAATGCGGTGATCACTGTTCAATCCTTCCGGATCTGTTGGCCGTAGCTGTGCCCGGCAAGACTTTTTGGTGATGCCAGCCTATTACATGGGCCGTGTCCATCAGGCGTGCCCCGGACGCGTGGCCGGCGGCGCCTTCACGACTTTCTAAGCCTGCGTACCAGTGCAAGAAGTGCCCGGTAGCCCACCAGGAACAAACCCAGGCTTAAGAGCGCAACAACCACGAAGGCCAGTACTACGCTCTGTCCCGTCAGAGCCCTCAGGATCATGCCGCCGGCCACGGCGCCAAGCCAGACCACGACGCCGGTTGCCATGGACAGCGGACGCCGCCACGCCCGCCACGCAAGCCAGGCGGTAGCGGCCCCAGCCAGGAACGGCCACGCAGTGAAGAACACGCCGGTGACGATGTCGCCGCGCTGGTGGGCGTCCCTGCCGATCGCCGCGAAAACAAGGATGAGGACGGCGTCGGACAGTGCCGCGGCGGTGATGGCGCGCCTGCCGCCGGTTAAGGATTGGTGCTGGGTCCAGGTCATGGCTTCGAGCCTAACCCGGCGAGGGCGAAGGCCCGGTTCTGACGCTTGCCGGGGTACGGGGGAACGAGGATGATGACCGGGACAACAGCGGCGCTCATCAAGCGGGAGGCACATTGCGTCTGATCCAGGTGGCCCAGCAGGCACACGACCTCCAGCGGGCCGCGGAGTTCTATTCACAACTGCTGGGGGTGCAGCCAGCGGCGGTCTACGACCCGCCGGGGCTGCTGTTCTTCGATCTGGAAGGCGTCCGGCTCTTGCTGGAGCGCGGCGCACCGTCGTCGGTACTCTATCTGGAGGCGGAGGACGTCCGGACCAGCATCAGCGTCCTGCAGGGCAGGGGAGTAGAGGTAGTTGCGCTGCCGCAGGTGATCTTCCACCATGGCGACGCCACCCTGGGTCCGGCAGGAACCGATGAGTGGATGGCCTTCATCCGTGACTCGGAAGGGAACACGGTGGGGCTGGTCAGCCGGCATCCACCGGCCGTTGTGCCGGATGCGGCCCCGCACTAGGCTCTAGCCGGAAAGGAGCAACCATGCGAAAGATTTCCACATGCCTGTGGTTCGAGAACCAGGCCGAAGAGGCCGCCGAGTTCTATGCGTCAGTCTTCGGCGACTCCAGGATTCTGGACGTCTCGCGGTTCGGCGAGGGCGGTCCCGGTCAGGCCGGGCAGGTCATCACCGTTGAGTTTGAGATTGAAGGCCGAAAGTTCATGGCACTCAACGGGGGAGCGCCGGACAATTTCACGGAAGCCGTCTCCTTTGTGGTCGACTGTTCCGACCAGGCGGAAGTGGACCGCTACTGGTCGGCGCTGACAGACGGTGGGGCGGAGAGCCAGTGCGGGTGGTTGAAGGACCGTTTCGGCGTCTCCTGGCAGATCGTGCCGTCGGTCCTGGGCTCACTGATTGGCGGTCCGGATCCGGAGGGTGCCCAGCGGGCAATGCAGGCCATGCTCGGGATGCAGAAGCTTGATATCGCCGCACTTCAGACGGCTTATGACGGTTAGGAAGCTCTGGGCAGGTCCGGGCCTCCCCGGCAACGGGGTCGTTGCCGTAGCCTGAAACACATTTGCCGTCGTGGATCACCCCGGCCCCGGCGGCCTGACGTAGAAAGCCGGGGGAATGCTGAGAGAAGTCGGAGTGGCGAAGCACCGCGGTTCCCCCACCGGCAACGGTCACCTTCGAATATCACAACGACGAGGGCTAAACCGGGCTAGCCGAATCCCGTTCAGTTAACATCTCCGGATTGTGCATTCCGGGGGTGGTCCGGATGGGACCACTGGGCCTGGCCGAGCCATAGCCCGGATTCTAGCCATCCCGGCGGTCAGGATGCGTCACCTAAAGTGAGACGCGCCAGCCAATGGTTCAACTTGAGGCGTACCAGGCCAATGCTTCATCTATCTTGAGATCGCGTCACCTTAGGAGGCGTAACAGCTTTACATAATGTATATTATCGGCGTGATCTGAGAGCGGAGAGTGGCCTGCATTAAGCCGACGTTGTGCGGTCAACTCCGGGGCTTCCGTTGGATGTTGCCGCACGTCAGGTCCGGCTGGTCGTCTTTGACCCGAACCCAAGATCCATGCCTCATGGAATGACACGCCAGTGATTGGCCTGTTCCGCGCCGAGCAAGGCACCGTTGAAGTCACCGGTCGGCGCATGCGCAGAAAAAATCTGCTGCTGCCGGCATGCTCACGGTTCTACTCGCCACCTCGGCGTATGGCGCCGTAACCGGCGTACCAACCTCATCCGCTCAGTCATCGGGGCTGGCCAACGCCGGCGTCGAAGCCAGCTCCAGCACCCAGCCCGACAAGCTGGCGGACAATTCGCCGGCCCCCGCTTTTGTGTCCGGAACACCGGCCGGCGGCACAGGAAACGGCTCCCCGGCCAGCCCGGCCATTGTCTAATCCCGTGTGCTCGCCAAGAATGAACCAATGACGGTCTACGTGCGTTCACTCGAAACTGCTGTTCCGCCCACCGTGCTGGTCCAGACCGAAGCCCGGGACGTTTTTGCAGCCCAGCCGGGCCTGACCAGGTTGGGCTCGCGGCTGGTGAGTACCTGCTTCGATTCAGCCGCCATCGATACGCGCCATACCGCCGTCGAAGAAATGACCATGGCGTTCCGTTCGGACGATCCGCAGTTCTTTGATCCATCTACGGGCCTGCTCCTGAACCCCACCACCAAGGTGCGCAACGAGTTCTTCGCACGGGAGGTCACCAAACTTTTCGTCGAGTCCGCCCGGGCTGCCGTGGGCGCCTGCCCGGATCTGTCCTTGCTTGACATAACCCACGTCATTACCGTCTCCTGCACAGGATTCTTCAACCCCGGTCCTGACTATAAGATCGTCCGTGCGTTGGGGCTGGACCCTGCCGTCCAGCGTTATCACCTCGGATTCATGGGCTGCTATGCCGCCTTTCCAGCACTGCGGGCCGCCAAGTCGTTCTGCGAAGCAGATCCGCAGGCCGTTGTCCTGGTGGTCTGTGCCGAGCTGTGCTCCCTGCACGTGCGGACCTCGAACGATCCCGACACCATCATGGGTTCGGCGCTGTTCGCCGACGGCGCGGCGGCAGCCATCGTTACGGCCCGGAACGATCCGGACGCACCTGCGCTGATGCAACTGGACCACTTCGAAACCGTCCTTACGCCGGTGGGCGAGGAATCCATGGCCTGGAACATCGGCGACCATGGCTTCGAAATGGTGCTGGGCAACTACGTCCCCCACATCATCGACGATCACATCATCGGCGCCCTGGCACCGCTGCTGACAAGGGATCCCTCGCTGCGTGGACTCCCCTACCGGGACATCCGCCATTGGGCCATCCACCCCGGCGGCCGGAGCATCCTTGACAAGGTCCAGACGCGCCTTGAACTCACCGACGAGCAACTCGTTCCGGCACGGGATACGTTGCGGGACTACGGCAACATGAGCAGCGCCACCGTGCTGTTTGTCCTCAGGCACATCCTGGAGCAGCCGCCGGTGGAGGGTGAGGAACGCATCTGCTCCATGGCGTTCGGCCCCGGACTCACGGTGGAGACCGGGCTCTTCACGAAACTCCGCCAGGCAGCCACCGGGAATCGGGCGGTGCAGCCAGAGGCGGCCTCGTCACTGGTCTGACCTGTGTCCCTGATGCGGCAAAGGGCTGCCGACGCAGTGGAAATGATGGATCTGCCGGACTGTGATCCCACCAAACTCGAGCTCACGTACCGGCAATTCGGACTGGTGAACCGGCTCTTCTCCGGCTGGCGGCAGCTGTACCGCCGCGAGCTTCGCCCTCTCCTCTCCCACGACACTGAAACCACGCTCCTCGACATAGGATGCGGCGGCGGGGACCTGGCACGCCAGCTCGCCCTCTGGTCCGCCCGGGACAAACTGCTGCTCGAGGTCACCGGCATTGACCCGGACGCCAGGGCATACAGCTACTCGTTACGCCGCCCCCACCACGTCTCAGTCCGGTTCCGCCAGGCGGACAGTGCCGACATGGTCCGCGAAGGCCGCCGGTTCGACGTCGTCATCTCGAACCACGTCATCCACCACCTCCAACCAGCGGACCTGGCTCAGCTCCTGGCAGATTCGCAAGCCCTGGGGCGCCGGATTTCCCTGCACAACGACCTCCGCCGGAACATCGCAGCCTACGCACTTTTCTCCCTGGCCGCCCTCCCCTTCCGCGACTCGTTCATCCGAGCGGACGGCCTGACCTCGATCAGGCGCAGCTACACCCCGGCGGAACTCACCGCCGCCGCTCCCCCCGGCTGGCAGGTGGCGCGCCATTCCCCTTTCCATCAGGTCCTCATGCACGGTCCGGACCATCCCGATGGCTGACGTGGTGATCGTCGGCGGCGGACCCGTGGGTCTGTATCTCGCCGCCCTGCTGCTTCAGGAAGGCGTCGCGGTCCAGGTCCTTGAACAGCGTCTCCACCGGGAACAACACTCGCGGGCCATCGGCATCCATCCCCCGGCCCTCGCGGCGCTGGACAGGGCAGCGGTGGCCAGCGCCATGGTTGATGCCGGCGTGCAGATCCGCGGCGGCATTGCAGTCAGCGGCGCTAAGACCGTAGGGTCAATGTCTTTCGCGTCGGTCTCGGAGCGCTTCCCGTTTGTCCTGTCGCTCGCCCAGGTCACAACGGAATCCCTGCTGGAGCAGCGTGTACACGAACTCGACGGTGCGGCGCTCGTCAGGGGCGCCAGGGTGACGGGAATAGCGGACGACGGCGGACTGGTCACCGTCCGTGCTGCCGCCACCAAGACAGGCGGTGCCGGCACCCGGATCACCTCACGCCTTGTGGTCGCCGCCGACGGCTCGCGGTCCCTGATGCGCAGCCTGCTGGGCATCCCGGCCACGTCCCGAACCTATCCCGACCATTATGTGATGGGTGATTTCGAAGGTACCGGCAAAAACCTGAACGAAGCCGTCCTGTACCTCGAAGCCGAAGGGATAGTGGAATCCTTTCCGCTGCCGGGCGGACTCCGCCGCTGGGTAGTGAGGGTTCCCCGGCCCGAACCGGTCCCGGACGCCGTCGAACTCGCACGGATGGTCCACCACCGCACGGGGATCCGGCCGGACCCGGCCACCAACACCATGCTCAGTAGCTTCAGCCCGCGCTCCACGGTGGCGTGCCGATCAGTCTCGGGGCGGGCCGTCCTGATCGGTGATGCTGCCCATGAAATAAGCCCCATCGGCGGCCAGGGCATGAACCTTGGCTGGCTGGACGCGGCGGAACTCGCGCCGATCATCTGTGATGCCCTGGCGGGGAAACCGGTTGGCCAGCGCCTGCACGCCTATTCCGCCCGGCGTCGCAAGGCCGCCTCGGTAGCGCGATGGCAGTCCGAAGTGAATATGACGCTGGGGCGCCCGTTGGGGCGGCCGCTCCTGGCGTTGAGGAACCACGCAGTCAGCGCGGTGTCCGGCATTCCGGCGGCCAACAGGCTGGTGGCCCGCCGGTTCACCATGCAGTAACCCCCGCACCGGGTCAGGAATTCACGAAGTAGCAGTCGTAACTGTCCTGGCTGATTATCAGGCCGTCCCGGACTTCAAACACCGACGACGTCCGGGCGCGGATGGTCTCCCCGGCATCCCAGTACCGCAGGTCCATCAGCGTCCGCGCCGACCAGTCGGCCTCCACCACAACCCGACCGCCTTCGCAGGTAGTGCGGCGGATCCCGAACTTCTGGTCCGCCACTACTTCGCCGCTTTGATCGAGGCCAGCCATCGCCTGGTCCCGCGTCCGCGTGGAGCCTTCAGCCGCGAGCAGATGCGGCGCCTCGACCAACACGATGTCCGCAGCGAGGAAACGGCCGATGGCCCCGCCGTCACCGCCGGCTTCCAGGGTCCGGATAAAGTCCAGGACAAGTTCCAGTGCGTTGGGTTCGGACGCAATCAGTTCAGCCATGGCATCGACATTAGCCGACGCGGCCGACGCCCTGCGGCGTCCGCCGCTAGGCTTTCCGCATGACCCCTGTATCACCGACTACTTCATTCACTCCTGCGCACCTGAGGGAACGGGTGCAGGAAATCCTGTCTGCGGGATCGCTGCCGCCCATCGTCCAGGCCGGGAATCCCGTACTCCGCCAGCGGGCCGCGTCCTTCGACGGCCAGATCAGCGCCGCCGAGCTGGACCAGTTGATTGCCCTCATGCGCGACGTGATGCACGAAGCCCCTGGTGTGGGGTTGGCCGCCCCGCAACTCGGAATCCCGCTGCAGCTGGCAGTCCTTGAGGACCAGTACGACGTCGACCCCGAGGCCGCTGCACTGCGGCACCGCAGCCCGCTGGAGTTCCTCACCATCATCAACCCGCACTACACGGCCGTCGGAACGGAAAGCGCCGCGTTCTTCGAGGGGTGCCTCTCACTGACCGGCCTGCAGGCAGTGGTAGTACGGCCAGAGCGGGTGCTGCTCCGGTTCGATACCCCCGGAGGCCTGGCGTCGGAACGGGAATTCGAGGGCTGGCAGGCGAGAATTGTGCAGCACGAAACCGATCACCTCCATGGCACCCTCTACGTTGACCGCGCCGAGTTGAGGTCCTTGAGCTCCAACGCCGAGTACGCCGCCAACTGGGCCGAGCCGGGGATCGGAAAGGCCCGTGCGGCCCTGGGATTCCTGCCCGAGAACCCCTGACGCGCCTGCACGCCTCCGCGTCACTCCGGCGGTGCGTCTGCCGGATTTGCGTCGGTCGGGAGGAACCGGGCCCACCAGCGCAGGATGTGCTCGAATCTCTGACGCCGGTGCTGCGGCCTGCCTGACCGGGAAAGTTCATGGTCCTCGCCCGGGAACACCAGCAGCTGGGCTTCCACACCCCGCCGCTTCAGGGCCGTGAAATACCGCTGGCCCTGCTCCAGCGGACACCTGAGATCGTTTTCGCTGTGGATGACCAGCGTCGGGGTCTGCACGTTGCCCACGTGCTCGAACGGGCTTTGCGCGGCGAGCTCCACCGTTGAGCTGCCGAGATACTCGTTGCCGAAGTACCAGCCAATGTCGGCCGAGCCCTCGAAACTGACCGGGTCCAGGAATCCGCGCTCCACAATGGCACCCTGGAACCTGTGGTGGTGCGCGATGGTCGAGGCGGTCAGGTATCCGCCGTACGAGCCGCCCATGATGCCCAGCCGGCCCGCGTCCAGCGCCGGAAATTTGGCCAGCGCCCCGTCCAGGAACGCGAGGACATCCTCCATGTCGTCGGTGCCAAGGCGGCCCTTGATGGCCAGCCCGTGCTCCCGGCCGTAGCCGGCGGAGCCGCGCGGATTGCACATCAGCACGGCATAGCCCGCAGCCGCGTACACCTGGGCTTCGTCGAACAGGGCAACGGTGAACTGGGCAAACGGCCCGCCATGGATGTTCAGCAGGACCGGGTGCGGACCCTTGCCCGCAGGCCTGACGAGCCAGCCATGGACGGGATAGCCATCGGGCGCCTCAAACGTCAGCTCCTGTGGAACCACAATGTCCGTCTGTGTCCGCAGAACGGCCGAAAAGTCTGTCAGCAGCCGCAGCTGCCCGTCGTCGAGCACTCCGAGGTCCCCGTGAGTAGACGGATCGCTGAATACGACGAGCAGCGAACCACCCGCCCAGGCAGCGCCCGTCACCACCTTGTCGCCGTGCACCAGCAGGGCATGCCCGCCCGCCGCCCCCAGCTCAAGGAGCTCAACCGAGCCTTGCGCGTTGTTCAGGACCAGGGCGTGGTCCGGGCCGCGGAGCTCAATCCGGGCACCCGGCGCCGCAACGTCCATCAACTCTGGGTCGGTCAGCGCAATCGGCATGCCGCCGTCGGCCGCTACGCAGTACAGCACGGCGTTCCGTGCCACGAAGTCCCGGCCCGAGCCGCCCAGGTCCCGGGCAATGTAGAACAGCCATTTGCCGTCCCGGGACTGCCGGACTTCCGAGACGGTTTGAGGTGCGGCTACTCCCTTATCCACCGGGAGGGGGTCGCCGCCGGAGACCGGCACCCTGTAGATCAAGGTGGCCAAGTCGTCGTCGTTCTCCGGCGGTGCTGCCACAAAGTAGACGGCTGATCCGTCTGCACTGAAAAATCCGGAGCTGGCGTCCGTGGCGAGCGACGTCAGCTGCCGGGCTTCCGGCAGCGACGGAGCCGCAGGCGGCGCCAGCGGTTCGCCGCCGAGTTCCGGGACGTCCACGATGAACAGCTGCTGCGGCTTGTCGCGCGTGTAGCCAACGCTGTTCAGCCTGTACTGGTAGGAGGAGATCAGCCGTGGGGCCTCCGCCTCCGCGGTGATGGCTTCGCTGCTGCCGTACCGTCCGGTCTCGGGCTCGCGGGAGCTGAAAACTATCCGGTGCGAATCAGGAGACCAGGCGAAGGATTCCACTCCGAGCAGCCTGTCGGTAATGACCTGGGGTTCACCGCCGCCGGCCTCAACCACGACGAGCTGCGCTTTCGACGACGGTCCGCCCGTCCGGAGGAAGGCGAGGACCAGTCCATCAGGAGAGAAGGCAGGGCCGGTGTCCCGGAAGCCCCTGGTTATTCGTCGCGGCGGCTGCTCCTGGTTCAACGGGATGTTCCACAGCTGGCCCACGTAGGAGTCAGCAGTGAAATCCGGCCTGGTCACCGACACAACAGCGCGGCTGCCGTCCGGGTGAACGGCCGGCGCGGAGACGGAATTGAGCAGCGGGAGGTGTTCTGGCTTCACCCACGTGAGCCTAACGTGCGGCTTTCCCCCACGCGAACATGCGGCCGGACCACTCGCGCGGGCTCCGCGCCGGCCCGCTCCCCGCCCTAAGATGGTCCGTATGCCATCAAGCCCCCGCCCTCCGCTGCGCTGCCCCGTGTGCGGCGCCGCACTGGATGTCCGGGTCGGGCCGGGTGACGCGGCCCACAAGGCCTTGGTCTGCGGATCCGGGCACGGCTTCGACGCGGCGAAGCAGGGCTATTTCAACCTGCTGGTGGGCAAGGGGACAGTCTTTGAAGCCGACACCGCAGAGATGGTGGCGGCCCGGTTCGCTTTCCTCGACGGCGGGCATTACCGCCCCCTGGCAGATGCCGTCGCGGCCGCCGTCGTGCCCGGGATAACCCCGGGCGAACCATTCATGGTCCTCGATTCGGGTACGGGGACCGGCCACTATCTCAGGGTGGTGCTGGATGAGGTTCAGCGGCGCACGGCCAGCTACGCCGCCGTCGCGCTCGACATCTCCAAGTTCGCGCTCCGTCGCGCCGCGCGCCTCAACCCCGAGGCAATCAGCCTTGCCTGCGATGTGTGGCAGCCGCTCCCGGTGGCCGACGCCGCCGTCGACGCCATCACGGTGATCTTCGCTCCCCGCAACGCCGCCGAATTCGCCAGGGTCCTCCGCCCCGGCGGAAGGCTGGTGGTGGTGACGCCGCGCGCCGGACACCTGGCCGCCGTAGCCGCCCAGGCAGGGATGCTGTCCATCGAGGACGGCAAGGACGCGCGGCTGGCAGATTCCCTCTCGCCGCACTTCGCCGCCGAGTCCACCCGGGACCTGGATATCCTGATGATGCTGACGGCCAGCGAGCTGGCTGACCTGGCCTTCATGGGTCCGGCCGGGCACCACCTGGACCGCACGGCCATTGCCGCCAAAATCGGGAGCAGCGGGGTGTCGACCCAGGTGGAGGCACGATTCCGGATCACGGTCTTCCGTCCGGCACCGTCCGCACCGTAACGACGTGGCCACGTTCAACCGCTGCCCTTCACGCAACCTGCCGTCCTGCTTTCCGGCGGACTAGGATAGATAGACAGCTACCGAATGGTCAAGGGGGACGGAATGTTTGAATGGCTCGGCGAAAACTGGTGGGCCCTGTGGCTCACCGCCTTCCTCGCGTTCGCAGTGATCGAAATGATCACCCTTGACCTGTTCTTCATCATGCTCGGCGGCGGAACACTTGCCGCGCTCGTCGCAGATTTTGCCGGCGCTGACCTGTGGCTGCAGATTGTGGTGTTCTGCGTCGTCTCACTGCTGATGATCGCCTTTGTCCGCCCGGTGGCACTAAGCCACCTGAAAAAGGGACCCGCCGACCAGCGCACCAACATTGACCGGCTCATCGGCGAGCAGGCCCTGGTGATGGAAGCAGTCAGCTCCACCGGCGGCCGCGTCAAGATCGGGGGCGATGTCTGGAGCGCCCGGTCCTCCGGCGGCGTCCTGCCTGCCGGACAGAAGGCAGTGGTCTCCGCCATCGACGGGGCCACGGCTGTTGTTTCCGCCCAGCCGGAGCAGGCCACTCAGTCCTAAGTACAGCCTAACAATTGGGGAATAGGAGTCGTATGGATAACGCAGGAGGAGCCGCCCTGGCCATTGTGCTGGTGGTCCTGATCGTGTTCGTGATCATTGTCTTGGTCCGCTCAGTGCGGATTATCCCGCAGGCGAGGGCCGGCGTCGTTGAACGGCTCGGCAAGTACCAGCGGACCCTTAACCCGGGACTCACCATCCTGATCCCGTTTGTGGACCGGCTCCTGCCGCTCCTGGACCTGAGGGAGCAGGTGGTGTCCTTTCCACCGCAGCCGGTCATCACCGAAGACAACCTGGTGGTGTCCATCGACACTGTGGTGTACTTCCAGGTCACTGATCCGCGCGCAGCCACCTATGAGATTGCCAATTACATCCAGGCCGTGGAGCAGCTCACCACTACCACCCTGCGTAACGTTGTGGGCGGCCTGAACCTGGAAGAGGCGCTCACATCCCGCGACCAGATCAACGGCCAGCTGCGCGGTGTCTTGGACGAGGCAACCGGCCGCTGGGGCATCCGGGTCTCGCGCGTGGAGCTCAAGGCCATTGACCCGCCCCACTCGATCCAGGACTCCATGGAGAAGCAGATGCGGGCCGAGCGAGACCGCCGCGCTGCGATCCTCACGGCCGAAGGCACCAAGCAGTCTGCCATCCTGACGGCCGAGGGCCAGCGGCAAGCATCGATCCTTGCGGCTGAGGGCGACGCCAAGGCGGCCATCCTCCGCGCAGACGGTGAAGCACAGGCCATCCAGAAGGTCTTTGACGCCATCCACAAGGGCAACCCCGACCAGAAGCTCCTGGCCTACCAGTACCTGCAGACGCTTCCGAAAATCGCAGAGGGATCATCAAACAAGCTGTGGATCATTCCCAGCGAAATTGGCGAGGCACTTAAGGGCATCGGCCAGGCGCTCGGCGGTACCAATCCTGATCCGACCGCCGGCGGCGGCGGGCTGTTCGACGAGGAACCCGCTAAACAGCCTGGGTCCTGACACGGATTTGCCCCATACGGGGCGGGAGGGGATTCGCGCTTGGTTGCGGGTCCCCTCCCGTTTTGCGGCTAGGCCCCACGCCGGTATAATTGAGTATTTGTCCGGTCGGACCAGATCCGCTGGAACAAGAAAGCTTCGCAATGCGTTGAATCTTATGATGCAGCACAGTGCACAAAGTAGTCCGGGGCGGTTATGCCGTTCCGGCTTGCGTGGAGTCCTGCTCCGCGAACCGACCAGAGGGAGAAAACATGAGCGATCGCAGCCTGCGGGGTATGCGTCTTGGCGCGCAGAGCATGGAGACCGAGTCCGGCGTTGAGCCGGCTCCGCGCCAGCGCGTCGAATACCGGTGCGAGGACGGCGAGCAGGTCTTCGTGACGTTCTCTTCAGAGGCTGAAATTCCTCCTGTGTGGGTCTCCAAGACCGGCAAGGAAGCGCTCCTCGTTGATGGCGAACGTCCGGACACCAGCAACGAAAAGGCTGTCCGTACGCACTGGGACATGCTTCTCGAGCGCCGTTCCCTTCCGGAGCTGGAGCAGATCCTCGAGGACCGGCTGACCATCCTGCGCGAACGCCGTGGCGAACGGCGCAGCGCCTGACCCCAGCGGCGGTCACGGCCTCCCACCTAGGTCATAGCGTCACCGATTGACGCGATCTGAACGATTAAGAAAGGGCCGGGCCGGCAACGTGATCACGTTGCCGGCCCGGCCCTTATCTTTTGTCCTAACGGCGTTGCAGGTCAGCCCTGTGCCGGATCCTTCTTGCCTGTGAGCTTGTTCCAGCGTGCCTGCAGGCCCCACCTGGTGACGTTGACCATGGCCTCAGCAACAATGTTGCCGCTCATCTTTGACGCTCCGAGCTCGCGCTCCACGAACGTAATGGGGCGTTCCTCGATCCTGAGGCCCAGCTTGGCTACACGCCACGCCAAGTCAACCTGGAAGCCGTAGCCGACTGAATCGACAAGGTCGAGGTTCAGTTTTTCCAGCGTGGTCCGCCGGAAGGCGCGGTAGCCGCCGGTGACGTCCTTGATCTTCAGGCCCAGCATCAGCCGGGCGTACGTGCTCCCAGTGCGTGAAATCGCCTGCCGGTACAGCGGCCAGTTGACCACGCTGCCACCGGGAACCCAGCGGGATCCCATGGCAAGGTCCGCGCCCTGTTCAACGGCTTCCAGCAGCTGGGGAAGCTGTTCGGGCTGGTGTGAGCCGTCCGCATCCATTTCCACCAGGACGTCGTAGCCTGCCTCGAGTCCCCATTTGAACCCGGCAATGTAGGCGGCTCCCAGGCCAGCCTTGCCTTTGCGGTGCAGGACGTGAACCTGTGCATCCTCGGCGGCAAAGCCGTCCGCAAGCTGACCGGTGCCGTCCGGGCTGTTGTCGTCCACCACCAGTACGTCCGAGGCCGGTACGGCTGCGCGGAGGCGTTGAAGAGTCTTGGGCAGCGATTCCAGCTCGTTGTAAGTAGGAATGATGGTGAGGACGCGCACAAAGGGCCTTCCTGGACGGGAGCAGTCGGAGCGGCTGAACCGTAGCGGAGTAGCTGGCGGTCAGGCGCAACTACCTATTATAGGGCGCTTTATGGGGGCGCTGGCCGGTGTGTCCGGTCAGGAGCGCAGTGCCGGACTCGAATGCAGCTCCACGCCGTCCTTCACGGTCTGCAGGCACACCGGGTCCACGCCGTTATCAAGTGCCGGGAGAAGGGGCGTGCGGGCACGCGGATCCGTGCTCCAGGACTGGACGCGGCCGTCCGCCACCTGGACCATGAGCTCCTCAGCATCCCAAACAGCGAAACTGGCTGGTGCGCCGGGAACCAGTTGCCCGGCCATCGGGTTGTGGTGCTTTGCTGCCCGCCACCCCGCGCGGGTGTGGCCGAGGAACGCTGCGCGGGCCGAGATCCGTTCAGCGTGGTTGTGGTGTTCCAGGCAGGCACGCACGCTGGACCACGGGCGCAGCGGTGTCACCGGGCTGTCGCTGCCAAAGCAGATGGGAACACCGGCAGCATAGAACGAGGCAAACGGGTTCATGGAGCGGCTCCGGCTCCCCAGGCGCTGCTCATACATGCCGCCTTCGTTCCCCCAGTCAGCGTCGAAGCGTGGCTGGGCGCTGACGGTGACGGAGTAGCGGGCCAGCTGTTGCACTGATTTGGGGTCTGCGACTTCCACATGTTCGAAGCGGTGGCCGGCGGCACGGATCCGTTGTTCGCCCACTTCGGCGGCCGCGAGTTCCAGTGCCTCCAGCGCGGCATCAAGTCCCGCGTCGCCGATGACGTGGAAGCCGCCCTGGATGCCCAGCAGCGAGCAGGCCGCCAGGTGGGCGCCGGCCTGCTCTGCCGAGAGGTAGAGGCTGCCCCGCTCCCCCGCCGCGTCGCTGTAGCCGGCCCTCAGTGCCGCTGTCCTGGAGCCGAGGGAACCGTCAATGTTCAGGTCGCCTGCCAGGCCGCGCACGGATACGCCCAGTTCGTCCAGCAGTGCCCGGGCCTGCTCCTCGGAGGTGGCCAGTTCGCCCCAGTACGGCAGGATTTCCGGCATGGCGTCTCCGGCCGACGTGTTCCACGCGGCGGCAAGGCGGAGGTCAGAAACTCCGCCGATATGCGGCGCGGCCATCTCCGCCAGTGCCACATAACCGTTTTCGGCCGCTTCGGTCAGGGCGCGCCGCTGGTAGGCCAGGAGGCTGGCCTCCGGGAGCCGCCGTGCTTCCTGGCGGGCCGCTGTATGGGCGGCCCGCTTCACTTGTGGACCCGCGCTGTAGCCGTCCAGCCCGCCAAGCCCGGCGGCGGCAGCCAAGGAGGAAGAGACCAACGCCGAATGCGCATCCACCCTGGCCAGGAACACGGGCCTGCCGCCGGCGGCCTGCTCAAGCTCCTCGGGCGCCGGCAGGGCCGGGTCCTCCCACGTGGATTCATCCCAGCCATGACCCAGCAGGGCGCCGTCGCCTTTGGCTGCGGCCACGGCATCGAGTAATTGCCGGGCGGAACGGATCCCGCCCAGCTGGAGGGAACCCAGTGCGATGCCGGTTTCCGTGAGGTGGACGTGGGAGTCAACAAACCCCGGCGCTACGAGGGCTCCATGGAGGTCGATGATCTCCATGGAACTGTCGGCGATGGAGGATGCCGCCTGCTCGGAGCCGACCCAGGCAACGGTGTCGCCGTCAACGAGCATGGCGGTGGCAAAGGGGTCTGCTGCTGTGTAGACCGAGCCGTTGCGGTACAGGACCACCTTCCGCTCGTGCGGCGCGGGCGTGGTGGAACGTTCAGTGGTCATGCGGGCGAAGCTCCTGGGGCTAGGGGGAAGAAGGCAGGCTGCCGGTGCATCAGAGCCGGGACATCAAAGTACGGAAGAGTAGGCCACGACGCCGCGGCGGATGAGTGATATTGCTTCTGCGCAAAGCCTGGAGACGCGCGGATCCAGGCCGGGAATCTTGGCGAGCTGGTCCAGGAGGTCGATGACCTGTTTGACCCAACGGACGAAGTCGCCCGCCGCCAGGTCCGTACCGTTGAGCACTTCCTGGAGGTGGCGTCCCTTGGCCCATTTGTACATCGGCCAGACAAGACCGAGTTCCGGTTCGGCAGTCAGCGGAAGTTTGTTCGCCTCTTCCACGTCCTCCAGGGCCGACCATTCCCGGACCACCACATCCACGGACGATTCAAGCGAGACGCTGGGCATCCGGGGGCGGAGGCCCCTGTCCTCGCGTTTGGCCTGGTAGACCAGGACGCTGGCCAGGGCCGCTACTTCGACGGCGTCCAGGTCGTTGAGCGCGCCCAGCCGCAGTGCTTGCGAAATCAGCAGGTCCTTCTCGCCGTAGATCCGGCGGAGCCGATGGCCGTCCGGGCTGATGGCCAGGCGCCCGTCAGCTCCCGCTTCCAGGTAGCCGTAGGCGGAAAGGACATCGCAGACGCGATCGAAGGTCTTGGCAATGGTGTTGGTCCGGCCCTGGATCTGCCGGACCAGGGCATCCGTCTCCCGGCGCAGCTTCCACCAACGCTCTGACCAGCGCGCGTGGTCTTCACGCTCGCTGCAGCCGTGGCAGGGGTGGGCCCGGAGCGCCCGGCGAAGCTCCGTGATGCGTTTCTCCTGATGGGGCAAAACGGACCCCATGCCAAAATCGGTGCTGCGGCCGGGGGCAGGCGGGCGGTTCTCGCGCAGTGCATTCCTGGCCGACGATGCGAGGTCACGCCGGGATTTCGGGACCTTTGCGTTGAACGACTTCGGAATGCGGATCCGTGTCAGGGGCGCGATGGGGCCCTCAAGGTCCTCGGTGCCGATTCGCCTGAGCTGGTTGTCGAGCGTCAGGATGGCAGGCCGCGGCTCCCTGCCGCTGTGGTCCGAGCTGAGCACAATCGCCGGTCCGGGCGCCCGCCCGCCCGGGACGTCCACCACGTCGCCGGGCATCAGCCGCGCCAGGGAGTCTTCATTCAGCGACTTAAGAGCCCGGGACTTGCTGCGGGAGGTGACATTCTCGGCGTCGGACAGTTCACGGCGCAACCGGGCATACTCAGTGAAGTCTCCGAGGTGGCAGGTCATGGATTTTGCGTATCCCGCGAGGGACTCTTCGCGGCTGCGCACCTGCTTGGCAAGTCCGACAACGGACCGGTCAGCCTGGAACTGCGCGAAGGAGGATTCAAGGATTTCCCGCGCACGTGCGCGGCCAAACTGCGCCAACAGGTTGATGCTCATGTTGTACGTCGGCCGGAAGCTTGAGTTCAGCGGATACGTACGCCGCGAGGCGAGGCCGGCAACAGCAGCAGGGTCCGTGCCCGGCTGCCACAGGACAACGGCATGGCCTTCGATGTCGATGCCGCGGCGGCCCGCGCGGCCGGTCAGCTGAGTGTACTCCCCCGCGGTGATGTCCACGTGGGCTTCGCCATTGAACTTGTCGAGCTTCTCCAGGACCACGGAGCGGGCCGGCATGTTGACGCCCAGGGCCAGCGTTTCGGTGGCGAACACAGCCTTGACCAGGCCCTCGACGAATAGCTTCTCCACTACTTCCTTGAAGGTGGGAAGCATGCCGGCATGGTGGGCCGCGAAACCACGCAGCAGGCCATCCCGCCACGTCCAGAAGCCGAGGACGTCCAGATCCTCTGACGGGATGTCCTGCCCGGCCTCGTCAACGCGCTGCGCAATGATCTGCTGCTCCTTCTCCGTGGTCAGCCAGAGTCCGGACGAGACACATTGGGCAACGGCGGCATCGCAGCCTGCCCGCGAGAAGATAAACGTGATGGCGGGCAGCAGGTCCTGCCGGTCCAGGCTGGCAATCACTTGGGGACGGCTGGCCTTCCGGACGGCGCCGGGCTGGGCTCCCTGCCGGGGGCGGTCCTCTGTCCGTTGCCGGTGCTGCCGGCGCTGGCTCCGTCCGCCGTGGCCGAAGCGTCCGGCGAAACTTTGCTGGCCTTCGCTGCGGGCCATTTTGAGCAGGTCCGGATTGACCTCGAACCCCGGCCCGTCCGCGTCCTTGGTGGCCGCGGTGAGCCGCTCCTGGACCGGTAGTGGAGCTCCGGTCTCCGCATCCGCGGGCGGCGCGATTTCGTCGAAGGTGGTTTCTCCGGCGAACAGGTCCACGATGTCCCGGCCCACCATAACGTGCTGCCACAGGGGAACCGGGCGGTGCTCGGAGACAATGATGTCGGTGTCGCCGCGCACGGTATCCAGCCAGGCACCGAATTCTTCTGCGTTGGAAACCGTGGCGCTGAGGGAGGCTACCTGGACTTCGCTGGGGAGGTGGATGATGACTTCCTCCCAGACGGCACCACGGAAGCGGTCCGCGAGGTAGTGGACTTCGTCCATGACCACAAAGCCGAGGTCATCCAGGGTGTCCGAGTCCGCGTAGAGCATGTTCCGGAGGACTTCCGTGGTCATGACCACCACGGGGGCGTCGCCATTGATGCTGGTGTCGCCGGTAAGTAGACCGACGTTTTCCGCCCCGTACTTTTCGGAGAGTTCCGTAAATTTTTGGTTGCTCAGAGCCTTGATCGGGGTGGTGTAGAAGGCCTTGAGGTTTCGTTGCAAAGCGAGATAGATGGCAAATTCGCCCACGATGGTTTTACCGGCACCAGTGGGGGCAGCCACCAGCACTCCCTTGCCGTCCTGGAGGGACCGGCAGGCGAGGCGCTGGAATTCGTCAAGTTCAAAATCAAGGGTGCGGACAAACCCGCCGAGGTAGGTGCCCGCTTCGGCCGTGCGTTCCGCGCTGGCCCGGTAGCTTTCAGAGGGCGAGAGTGGCCCGGAAATAGAGGACATGCCTCAAGCCTAGTGCGCCGCGCGCTACAGGTTCTTCAGTTCGTTGCCGGGCGTCGCGATGTCGGCTGTCGCGTCCGTCTCAGCAGCCTGTTGCGCCACGCGCTTGTCACGGCGCTTGTCGTTGAAGATACACAGCCCGATCGCCGCGAAGAACAGAATCAGCAGCGGCGCAGCAAGCAGGAACATGGACAGCGCGTCCGTGCCTGGTGCGGCCAGTGCCGCCAGTACAAAGACCAGGAAGACGATAATCCGCCAGGCTTTGAGGATGGTCCGGCCCCTGACCACACCGGCCATGTTGATGCCGACCAGGATCACGGGGACCAGAAAAGAGATCCCGAGGATAAGCAACATCTGCGTGGCAAACGTCAGGTAGTCGGTGGCCGAGATGTTGTTGGCGCCGGTGGCGGGTGTGAACTGTAGCAGCGCCCTGACCACGGTGGGGAACACGAGCCAGGCTACAAACACACCGGCCAGGAACAGGGGCACAGCGGCCGCCATGAAGCCGAGCGTGTAGCCGCGTTCCTTCTTGGTCAGACCCGGGGTGATAAAAGCCCACACCTGATAGATCCAGACAGGGCTGGAGATAACCAGCCCTATCTGGATGGCAATCTGGATCTTGAAGGCAAAAGGATCTGCGATGGTCGCAAAGTTCAGGACCGCGGTGCGCCCCGTATCCCGGGCAATGGAAATCAGCGGGTCCGACAGGCTGGCCACGACTGGATCGTAAAGGAACCAGCCGCCCACGCCGGCAACCAGCACAGCAATCGCCGATTTGATCACCCGGTTCTTGAGCTCTTTGAGGTGGTCCCAAAGAGCCATCCGCCCCTCAGGGTTGGACTTACGGCCCCGCGTCAGTGCCACTTCGGGTTAGGCGCGGGTCGACGGCGGAACGTCAGTGCCGTCGGTCGGCTCACCGGGCTTCGCCGGCGGGTGGTTAACGATCTTGCCTTCCACCGGGCCGGAAGCCGTGTCGGTGGAGTCGGTTTTGCCGTCGTTCTTCATTTCCTTGACCTCGGACTTGATGATCCGCATGGACTGGCCAAGGCTGCGGGCCATGGCAGGGAGTTTGGGCGCGGCGAATAGCAGCAGCGCAACGACGATGATAATGACAATTGGCCACGGGCCATCAAAGAGTCTTCCCACGGGAAATCCTTTCCTCTAACAACATCCTACGTCTAACTGAGATTGAGATCGCGAAGTGACTGGGGCTGGCCCCGATCGTGCTTACGCTGGACGCGCCTCTGGCGGCGGCCCTCCCGGCGGGATGACTTGGATGCGTCGTAATCATGACGCATCTGGGCCGGTGAGGCAAAAACAGCCGCACCGGGCGGAGCTGACCCTGGCGGCTGGGAGCCGTCATCGACGGTGGCCGCTGCCGGCGCCAGGTGTGCCACTTTAGCTCCGGCGGCGCCCAGGTCCTTCATTACCGCCATGAACTGGCGGTACAGCCGGATGCCCAGGAGGACATAAAAGAGCAGGGAGAGCGCAATAAGCGCAATCCAGATCAGGATCCAGGACCACCAAGGCATGCTGACGAGTCTAGCCGCCGTACCCGGCCAGGGCCGCCTCGATCCAGTCCAGCGCTGCCGCCCCCAGCTCGGAAGGTTCGAGGATCCGGGCGGCCCCGCCGTGCTGGGCCACGAACATGGGAAGCCAGGCAGTGCTGCCGAAGCGGATCTCGGCTACGAGGCCGCCGTGGGGAAGGGGTGCCACACGTTCGGCGTAATAATCGTCCGCCAAGCCGGCGCCCTGCCTGGTGAGCTGTACGAGGACCGTGGTGTCGTCGTCGTTGGGCGTGAACAGCTTGGCCGGAAAGCTTTCCCCGGCCCGGACCTGCGTGGAGGCGGGATTTCCGTTCGGGTGGACCTCCTGCACCCGGTCCAGCCTGAAGTTCCGCAGCCCCTCGGCCGAATGGCAGTAGGCCTCGAAGTACCAGGTGTTGTCCAGGGAATACAGGCGGAGCGGATCCACGTCCCGTTCGGAGACCTGGTCGCGCTGGGCGGAGAAGTACACGAGCCGTAGCTGCGACCGCTCCTGGATTGCACCACGGACAACGTCAAGGACGGCCGAATCCGACGGGCCCACCTCCGGACCGGCAAGCGAACCGGCCCGCAGCCCTTCTTCGCCGGCCGCTGCCATCAGTTTGAGGGTCACCGACTCCAGGGCACCTCCTTCGGCAAGTTCGGGAAGCCCATTGAGCGTCTCGAGCCCGGTCAGCAGCGCGCAGGCCTCGTCCACCGTAAACCGGACCGGCCTCTTGAGATCCAGGTCCTGGGTGATGTAAACGTGGCCTTCCTCCCAATGGATGTCCAGGAGGTCGTCAGGGTATCCCTCGGGAAGGCCGGAGCAGATGAGGATCCGCAGGTCGCTTTCCAGCTCCGCGGGCGTGACACCGAAGCGGGCTGCGACGTCCTGGATATGCAGGCCCTGGTTGTGGACCAGGAACGGCACCAGCTGCAGCATGCGCTTGAGCTGGTCCTCAGACGTGCGTTTCCGGATGACGCGACCCCGCGGTGCGTCCGCAAACAGATATGCAGGGCTGGGAGCGGCGCAGAAGGCGGCAGCGTTGCGCAGCCGGTGCCGCACGGCTGCCACCAGCTCGTCGGGAGCATGTGCCACAGCGTCCGGGCCATAGGATGCGAGCTCCTCGGCCAGCACCTCAGCGTCCCTGAAGTTGACCTGCAGCCGTTCGTAGCCGGCGTCGGGCGTTCCGGCACTCCCGTCGGCAACCGGCGTGGCGCGCCGGCGCAGGCCAAGGAGGCGGCCCTCCCGGACGTCCACGACGGCGGTCCGGAGCGGGAGCTCCGGAAGCCGGTCCAGTTCTGCGCGGATACTGAAGTTCGGCGGCGCCGGGTAGGTTTCCTTCTCCAGCACCGTGACGGGGCCCGTGAACCGGGAGAGCCGGAAGTGGCGCGGTGCCTTGCGCGAGCGGTCGTAGCCGGTCAGATACCACTGGCCGAAGCGGCTACCGAGGCCCCACGGCTCCACAGTCCGTTGCTCTTCCTTGCCGGTGGTGCCTGCCAGGTAGGGAAAGCTGACGGGGTGCTGGGCGTGCATGGCAGCCACCACATCATCAAAGGCCTGGCCCGCCGGCCGGATCCGCGGCTGAACACCAACCGGAAGTTCGACGTCGGACACGGTGCCGGAGGCCTGGAGCTTGCGGAGGGCGCTGGCAGCGGCGGTTCCCAGGGCGGCACGCTCCCATAACTGGGACGCCAGGAGGAGGACGGTCCACTCCCCCGGGCTGAGCTGGACATCAGGCAGGCGGTTCGATTCCTTGCCGATGCGGTAGCGGGTGGTGGCCGGATCATCTTCGCTCCAGCCGAGGTCCGTGACGGTTTCCACATCGAAACCGAACTGCCGGAGGTCATTCTTGTCCCGCTCAAACATCCTGCCGAAAGCCACGTCGTTGCCGGACGTGTCATGGTAGACCTTCGCCCGCAACTCTGCCCGGCGCAGGCCGTATTTGGTGTTCAGCAGGGCTATCAGGAGGTTCAGCAGGCGTTCAGTACGGGAGACGGACACGCTGGCTACGTTACTAAACTCCTCCGCGGAAAGCAGAAAGCGCGGCAACCAACAGGAAAACAAAACCCTGATTGTTACCGCGCCTTCCGGCGTTACGATGCTTCGGTCAGCGGACGCCCACGAGGTCCACCACGAAGATCAGCGCTTCGTTGGGGCCAATGGCTCCGCCGGCCCCGCGGGAGCCGTACGCCAGTTCGGACGGAATCTCCAGGCGGCGGCGGCCGCCTACCTTCATGCCCAGCAAGCCCTGGTCCCAGCCCTGGATGACCTGGCCCACGCCCACACGGAAGTCCAGCGGGGCGCCGCGGCCCCAGGAAGCGTCGAACTCTTCGCCGGTGGACCAGGCCACACCGACGTAGTGGGTGGAGACGGTGTCGCCCTTTTTGGCCTCGGCACCGTCGCCCTCGATGAGGTCGGTGATAACCAGTTCGGTGGGGACATCGCCTTGCGGGAAGTCAATTTCCGGCTTCTGGCGGTCGAAATCGCGCTGACCAAATGACATGGTTGCTCCTTTGATTATTTGGGTGGGTGATGTGTTGCTGTTTACTTGACGCCGAGGATGTCCACAACGAAGACAAGGTCACCCTTGGCTTCGCCCTGGCCGGCATCACCGTACGCGAGGTCCTTGGGGACCACCAGGAGGACCCGGGAGCCCACCGTCTTTCCCGCCAGTCCCTGGGTCCAGCCCGGAATGACGCCGGTCAACGGGAAGCTGGCCGGCTCGCCGCGGTCAAAGCTTGAATCAAATTTAGTGCCGCCCACAAGGTTCACGCCAACATAGTTGACGGTCAACGTGTCGGTTTCCTTAACCTCCGCGCCGTTGCCCTTGATCAGGTCCTGGGAAACGAGTGCTGTGGGCGCGGCGATTCCGTCAACGGAGATCTCCGGCACGCCCTGGTCGTTGTCCTTCACGGTCGGCAGGCCGGCCGGCGGGGTGACAGTCTCGCCTTCGGGCTTTGCGAGCGGAGCGACGGTCTGCGGTGCGTCCTTGGTGGAGAGCACCTTGATCAGGAGAAGCTGCGTTGGCTGGGCGGGGGCGCCTTCTGCGGTTGCGGCCTGGCCCGGGATGGCCAGGGCAAGGCTCGAGCCGACCTTGGAGCCAACAAACGCGCTGTAGATAACCGGGCTTCCGGTCTTCAGTTCCTCGTTCAGCTGCAGTGGTTCGGGCTCGCCGGGGAAGGTGTCCTCCAGCGTGGATCCGTCCGCACCACTGAGCGCGAGGATGGAGATGTTTGCGATCTGGTTCTCTTTGACCCGGTCACCGTCACCTTCGGCGACCACCTTGATGGTGGGTTCGGTGACTTCGAGGGGCTTGGAGAACTCGACACCGGGAGCCTTCTGGTCACCGTTGTCCGTCAGTTTCAGGGAGTCGAACTTGGCAGTGTCACCGGCAGACTGGCTGGTGGGTTCCGGTGCTGCGGGCGAACCGCCACAAGCGGTAAGCAGCAGCAGGCCGGGGATCAGGATTGCTAGGAGTCGGCGCACGTAAGAGAACTTTCGTCGGGGCAGGGTGGACGCGGAACCGGAATCAGGCGCCCGGCACCGCTGCAAGGCCAAGGAACGGCCCCATCAAGGATAGCCCGTGAACCTGAACGTCAGCCCATAGAGCCCAGCAGGGCATCCACCCGCTCATCGACGCTTCGGAAGGGATCCTTGCACAGGATGGTCTGGTGCGCGCGGTCGTTCAGCTTCAGGTGCACCCAATCAACCGTGTAATCCCTGCCCAGTTCCTGGGCGCGCCGGACGAAATCGCCCCTCAGCTTGGCCCGCGTGGATTGCGGTGGCACGTCCACGGCGTCTTTGATCACGGTATCGTCCACAACCCGCCGAACCGCACCCCGGGACTGCAAGATGTAGTACAGCCCGCGGCTCCGCGAAATGTCATGGTACGTAAGATCCAGCTGGGCAATCCTGGGCGCGTCCAGGCCCAGGCCGTGCCGCTGCCGGTAGTTGTCCATCAGTTTTTTCTTGATGGCCCAGTCGATTTCCGTGTCGATGGTGCTGGTGTCACCGCTCTCGATGGCGTTCAGGGTCCGTTGCCAAAGATCAAGGATGAACGGTACGTGGGGATTGTGGGCCCCTTGCTCCTGAACAAAGGCCGTGACCTTGGTGAGGTACTCCTGCTGGATCTCCAGGGCCGTGAGCTGGCGGCCGTTGGCCAGACGGACCAGCGCCCTTCCACTGAGGTCGTGGGAAATCTCGCGGATGCTGCGGATGGGGTTTTCCATCCTCATGTCGCGCATGATCACTCCCGCCTCAATCATGCGCAGGATGAGGTCCACGGTGCCGACCTTGAGCAGGGCTGTGGTTTCGGACATATTGGAGTCGCCCACAATGACATGGAGCCGGCGGAAGAATTCGGCGTCGGCGTGCGGTTCATCGCGGGTGTTGATGATGGGCCGTGACCGGGTGGTTGCGGAGGAGACGCCCTCCCAGATGTGGTCTGCCCGCTGGGAAAACGCGTACGTGGCCCCGTGCGGAGTCTTCAGGATTTTCCCTGCGCCGGCGATCAGCTGGCGGGTCACCAGGAACGGGATCAGGATCTCCGCGAGCCGGGAGAATTCGCCGCGGCGCGGGATGAGGTAGTTTTCATGGCTGCCGTAGGAGTTGCCGGCCGAATCGGTGTTGTTTTTGAACAGGTAGACCGTGCCGTTGAATCCTTCCGCGGCCAGCCTTGCCTGTGCCTCGTCAACGAGGTCGTCCAGGATCAGCTCGCCCGCGCGGTCGTGCGCGATGAGCTGGGCCAGGTCGTCGCATTCGGCCGTGGCGTACTCAGGGTGTGAGCCGACGTCCAGGTAGAGCCGGGAGCCGTTGGTCAGGAACACGTTGGATGACCGTCCCCAGCTGACCACCTTGCGGAACAGGTACCGGGCCACTTCTTCCGGGGCCAACGGCCTTGAATCGGGGCTCGAATACGAGATTCCGAACTCGGTCTCGATACCGAAGATTCTCTTGTCCATCTCAGTCCTCCTCAGCAAGCAGCGCCGTGATATCAGAATCGTTGAGCCGCCGGAAGGCTCTGCGGAAACCCCGGGAGGTCTCCGACTGCCTGTCCAGCACGGCAACCTCCACGGCCTTGGCGGGAAGGGTTCCTCCCGCTTCGCCCTGTTCAGCGGCCGGGTCTGGGCCGCTGGCCAGGCCGCGGGTAGCCAGGCGGACAGCGCCTGCGAAACGCAGCGACGGTCGCCAGCCCTCGGCGATGACCGCCGAGACACGCTCCGCCTGGCCGCCCATCACGATGAAGCCGTGCTCGTCGGCGATGGACCCGTCGAAGGTGAGCCGGTAGAGGTGGTCCAGTTCCGGCGTGGGGCCAACCTCGGCGACGGCCAGTTCCACTTCGAAGGGTTTCTGTTCTGCGGTGAAGACGGCACCGAGGCTCTGCGCGTAGACACTCGCGAGCCCGCGTGCGGTGACGTCCTCGCGGTCGTAGGAGTAACCACGGACATCGGCGTACCGCACTCCGGCCTGGCGCAGGCTTTCGAATTCGTTGTACTTGCCGACGGCAGCAAACGCGATTTTGTCGTAGATCTCGCCGATCTTATGCAGTGAGGGTGAGGGGTTCTCAGCGACCAGGGCAATACCGTCCTGGCAGCTGATGACCACCACGGACCTGCCGCGGGCGATGCCCTTCCGTGCGAAGTCCGCACGGTCCTTCATCAGTTGTTCAGGCGAGACATAGAACTGCTGCGTCATCTTAGGCCTCCCGCCGTTCGGCGGACCTGGCTTCGATAATCCTGCCCGCCACAGTGGCGAGCTCGGATTCGGGGATCCGCCGCGCGCCATCCCTGTTCACGGTGTACACCACCGGCCACAATTGACGGACGGGATCTGGACCACCTGTGGCGGAGTCGTCGTCGGCCGCGTCGTAAAGGGACTCGACCGCCACGGAGACTGCCTCGGCTTCGGCCAGGTTGGGCCGCCAGAGCTTCTTCAGCGCGCCGCGGGCAAAAACGGAACCGGAGCCGACCGTGTGGTGCTCGCGTTCCTCGTACCTGCCGCCGGTGACGTCGTAGGAGAAGAGCCGGCCCACGCCGGCAGTTGTGTCGAAGCCGGCGAACAGCGGCACGACGGCGAGTCCCTGCAGGGCCATCGGCAGGTTCCCGCGGATCATGGCCCCCAGCCGGTTGGCTTTGCCGTCGAGGCTCAGCAGGGTGCCCTCGATCTTTTCGTAGTGCTCCAGCTCCACCTGGAAGAGCCGCGTCAGGTCAATCGCGATGCCGGCCGTGCCGGCGATCCCCAGCACTGAATACCTGTCGGCCGGGAACACCTTTTCGATGTGCCGGCTGGCAATGACGTTGCCCATGGTGGCCCGCCGGTCCCCGGCCATCAGGACGCCGCCGCCATAGCTCATTGCCACGATCGTCGTGGCATGGGGTACCTGCAGCGGAGCTGTCGCCGCCGCTGCAGCAGGCATGTCACGGTTGTACGGAAGCAGGTCCGGACGGTCGCGCTGCAGATGCTCGGTGAATGAGGATGTCGCGTTGCCGGCTACCTGGTTGGCGGTTGTTTCCTGCACTGATGCACTCCTTGTACGTGGTCCTTCAACGTCGGTACAGATTCCGGCCGGACGCGGCTTCCGCCACCCATCCGGACCGGGTTACTGGCCGCCCTTTTGGACGAAGGCGCGGACGAACTCCTCGGCGTTGGATTCCAGGACGCCGTCGATTTCATCCAGGAGGTCGTCGACGCCCTGGGTGGCGGCCGATGCCTGGGCTTCCGGGGCTGCCGGAGGCGCCTCCGGGATCTCGTCCTCGACCTGGCTGTCGTGTGATTGTGGCTTCTGCTGCTCCTGGCCTGCCATGGTGATCACTCCTCTAAATCCTCGGATCCGGGCGGATCTGCTGATACGCCCATATTGCCACGCTGTCCGCCCGACGGCGCGGTTTACGCCGCAGGCGGAGCGGTGTTATGCCCCAAAAGTTCGGCGAGGAACGGACCGGCCGCCCGGTGGCGGGCAAAGAGCCCTCCCGTGAGGGCCTTGGTGCCGCGCAGGGGTTCCCGGGTTGGCACGCGCTGAAGCCGGCCGTAGCCCGGAACGTCGAAGATGACCGAGTCCCAGCTGGCCCCCACCACGTCTTTGCCGAAGCTGCTGATGCAACGTCCGCGGAAGAAGGCACGAGTGTCCGACGGCGGTTCGGTCATCGCTGCGGCGATGGCTCCGTCGTCGACGATCCGCTGCATGCGGTTCCGTGCCAGGAACCGGTAGTACAGTCCCTTCTCCGGCCTGATGTCTGCCCACTGGAGGTCCACGAGGCCGAGCCTCGCGTCACCCCAGGCAAGGTTGTCGCGGTTCCGGTAACCCTCGAGGAGGGAGAGCTTGGCCAACCACTCCACGGACGTGGCCGCCGCGTTCCTGTCGGAATCGAGCTGGGTCAGCGTGGCAGCCCAGCGCTCCAGCACCTGATGCGTATGGCCGTCCCCGTCCACGGCATCGGCAACGCCGGTGTCTTGCGCCAGCTTGGCCGCCGCCTCGTGGTATATCCATTGCAGGTCCAGGGCCGTCACGCGGCGCCCGTCCAGCAGCCTGAGTTTGGCTGTCAGCGACGTGTCGTGGCTGACTGTCTGGAGGGCTGCGACGGGTTCGTGCACCTCCACCTTGGGCGCCAGCCCGGCCTCGATCAGGCTCAGGACCATGGCAGTGGTGCCGAACTTGAGGTAGTTCGAGGATTGGCTCAGGTTGGCGTCACCGATGATCACATGCAGGCGCCGGTATTTATCGGCGGTGGCGTGTGGCTCATCCCGGGTGTTGATGATGGGACGCCGGATGGTGGTTTCCAGGCCCACCTCCGCCTCGAAGAAGTCTGCGCGCTGGCTGATCTGGTACCCGGGTGTGGAGCTGTCCTGCCCTAGGCCCACCCGCCCGGCGCCGCAGATGATCTGCCGCGTGACGAAGAACGGCGTCAGCCCCCGCACGATGTCCCCGAAGGGTACCGAGCGTGGCATGAGGTAGTTCTCGTGGGAGCCGTAGGAGACAGACTTGTTGTCCGTATTGTTCTTGTACAGGTTGACCGGGGGCAGCTCGGGATCCGCGGCCAGGCGGCGGACTGCCGCCAGCGCGACGAGGTCCCCGGCGGCATCCCAGATCACCGCATCGCGGGGGTTGGTCACCTCCGCACTGGAGTACTCCGGGTGGGCATGATCCACGTACAAGCGGGCTCCGTTGCCCAGGACCATGTTCATCAGGAGGCTGCCGGACTCGTCCTCACCGTCCAGTTCCAATTCCTCGCGGCCGTAGGCAAGCGCCACCGCTTCGGCGTCGAGTACCGGCGGCTGGTCTGTCAGCTGGCTGGGGTGGGCCGAGGCCCGTTCCAGGGTCCAGCCACGGGCGTCGTGGAGGGGCTCCTCGTCCGTGTAATCCCACCGGGTCTCTGCCCCTCCGGCTGCTCTTTGCCGCGTCACCTGGGCATAAGCCTGGACAACGCGGGAGGACATCATGGTGGCGTTTGCTCCGGGCGCGGACGGGGCGTGGATGCCGTATTCCGTTTCCGCCCCCATGACGCGCATGGCCCCGCCGGCCGGGAGCCCTCCCCCGCCGGCGCGTTCCGGGGCTGCCGTCACAGGTACTGTCCCGTGTTCGGCATCGTTTCGATGGACTTGCCGGGCTCCTGGCCTGCCTTACCCTGCACGATGGTGCGGATGTAGGTGATCCGCTCCCCTTTCTTGCCTGAGATCCTGGCCCAGTCGTCCGGGTTGGTGGTGTTGGGCATGTCCTCGTGTTCGCGGAATTCATCCACCACGGCACGCAGCAGGTGCTCGATCCGGAGACCTTTCTGGTGCAGTGTCAGGAGATCCTTGATGGCGTACTTCTTGGCCCGGTCCACAACGTTCTGGACTACGGCGCCTGAATTGAAGTCCTTGAAGTACAGCATTTCCGTATCGCCGTTGGCGTAGGTGACTTCCAGGTACTCGTTGGACTTCTCCGTGGAGTACATGGCTTCAACCGTGCGCTGGACCATGGCGTCCACCGTCGCCTGGACGTCGCCGCTGTGTTCGGCGAGGTCGGACTCGTGGAACGGCAGGTCCGTGGTGATGTATTTGTTGAAAATGTCCGCCGCGGCCTCTGCATCGGGGCGCTGGATCTTGACTTTCACGTCCAGGCGGCCGGGGCGGAGGATGGCGGGGTCGATCATGTCCTCGCGGTTTGATGCACCGATCACAATGACGTTGTCCAGCCGCTCCACGCCGTCGATTTCACTCAGCAGCTGCGGGACGATGGTGGTCTCGACGTCTGAGGAGATCCCGGTTCCGCGCGTACGGAACAGGGAATCCATTTCATCAAAGAAAACTACCACGGGGCTGCCGTCCGAGGCCTTCTCCCGGGCCCGGGAGAAGATCAGGCGGATGTGGCGCTCTGTCTCGCCCACGTACTTGTCCAGAAGCTCCGGACCCTTGATGTTGAGGAAATAGCTCTTCAGGTCCACATTGCCGGACCGCTCCGCTGCCCGGGCGGCGAGGGAGTTGGCAACAGCCTTCGCGATCAGGGTCTTGCCACACCCCGGCGGGCCGTAGAGGAGGATTCCCTTCGGGGCTTTCAGCCCATGCTCGCGGTAGAGGTCCGGGTGCAGGAACGGCAGTTCCACTGCGTCCCGGATCTGCTCGATCTGCGGACCGAGGCCGCCGATGTCCTCGTAGGTGATGTCGGGGACTTCTTCGAGGACCAGGTTTTCCACTTCGGAGCGGGGCACTTTTTCGAGGGCGTAACCGGTGCGCGAGTCGATGGACAGCGCATCGCCCACCCTGAGCTTTTCGGTGAGCAGGGCTCCGGAGAGCCTGATGACACGCTCCTCGTCGGCCCGCCCCACTACCAGTGCGCGGTCCGTTCCGAGCATTTCCTTGAGGGTTGCGAGTTCGCCGGCGCGTTCGTAGCCGAGGCCGGCAACAATAAGCAGTGCCTCGTTGAGGAGGACCTCCTGGCCGACCGCCAGCTGGTTGATGTTGACCAGGGGGCTGATGCCCACCCGCATCTTCCGGCCGGCGTTGAAAATGTCGGCCGATTCCTCGGTGGCGGCCTGGCCGCTGTTGCCCGGTGACGGCAGCCGCCTGGGATTGAGCTGCAGGACGGTGCCGAAGCTGTACGGTGGCTGGCCCTCCTGGTCCAGGGCATTTTTTAGCCGCAGGATCTCGGCCTTGGCCGCTTCCAGCATGCTGACCAGCTTGGCGTTGTTCTGCGTGGCGGCTGCCAGCTGGCGGTCAATGTGCCTGAGTTTGTCGCGGAGGACATTGGCCTGCCGGTCCGCAGCCGACAGTTCGTTGGCGGCCGACTGCTCCGCCGGTGTACGTCCGGAGTCCTGATTCGGCGTCTCCATGGTGCATTAGCCCCTTCCTGCTCTTCTTCTTTAGACCTTAGCCCCAAGTTGGCAGGTACTGCTGGAGACTCCCGAAATGTGGACTAGTTCGTGATCTCCGGTTCGTCCTTGACGTTGGTGCCGGCAATGGCATCGCGCGCGGCGCGGCGGAGCTTCTTGTCGGAAACCAGTCGTTCGCCGACGGCACCGGGTGTCCAGGCGTTGACGTCTTCTTCGTTGAAGCCGGTCTTCGACGGACGGCGCTTGACGGAGATGCCGGTGACCCCGTCGGCAAGGCGGCGGGTGACCAGAAGGAAGCCGGTGTGGGCAACCATGCGGTGGTCCGGGCGGACGGCAAGGCCCTCAAGGTGCCAGCCGCGGACCATGGACTCCCAGGCGTCGGGTTCGGTGAAGCGGCCGTCAGCCCTGATGGCTTCCGCGGTCCGGGACAGCTGGGTGACCGTGGCCACGTAGTTGATCCAGACGCCGCCGGGTGCGAGGACCGTGGCAACGGCGTCGAGGCATTCCCAGGGTGCCAGCATGTCCAGCACTACACGGTCCACGGAGCCGGGCGCCTCGCTGCGGACTACTTCCTCTTGGAAGTCGCCAAGGGAGATCCCCCACGCCGGGTGCGGGCCGCCAAAGATGGTTTCCACATTCCCGCGGGCAATGTCCGCAAATTCCTCACGGCGCTCGAAGGAGTGGAGGTAGCCGTTGTCGCCAACGGCCCGGAGCAGCGAGATGGACAGCGCTCCGGAGCCAACGCCGGCTTCAACAACCCTGGCGCCGGGGAAGATATCGGCCATGGTGACGATCTGGCCGGCGTCCTTCGGGTAGACCACTGCGGCGCCACGCGGCATGGAAAGGACAAAGTCCGAAAGGAGGGGGCGCAGCGTCTGGTACTGCTGGCCGACGTTGTTCACGACGACTGACCCATCTGCTTTTCCGATGATCTCGTCGTGGTTCAGGAAGCCGCGGTGCGTGTGGAAGGCGCCGCCGCTTTCGAGAGAGATCGTGTTCATGCGGCCGCGCTCGTCGGTCAGCTGGACCCGTTCGCCTTCACGGAAAGGCCCGCGGCGGCGGGCAGCTCCCACCGGCTGGGTGCCATTGGCGGCAACACCGGTGGTGGTTGGTGCTGCGGCTTCGGCGGCAGTTTCGCTGCTCATGGATTTTCCTCGCTCCTGTAAAACTGTGGGGCCACGCATCGAAATTGGTCCGCCGGGTGCGGCGGCGGGTGTCCGGGCGGCCACGCGGCGGCAATGCACGGCCGGCACGTAACTCTACCGGCTTTGACCCTGAGGATGCCTATTTGACGGGTCAGCCTTGCCGGTGATGGCGGCCACCACCACGTTCTGCGCCAGAAGTCCGGTGACCGTTCCGTGATGGTCCACCACGGCATATTCGTGACCGTCCAGCTGGGAAAGGTACTGGATCAGTTCCTGCCCCTGGGACGACTCAGGTACGTAGGCTCCCGCCGCGAGGGCATAGGACACTGCCGTGGCAGGCGTGGAGTCGGCGGCGTAGTCAGGAACCGCGGCGAGGGCACCGGGATCCACAACACCCTGCGGGCGTCCATCCGGCCCGCAGACCACAACGGCGCGTGAACCGTCCGGTGACAGCCTGCGGATGTCCGCCACCACCGCGGTGGCTGGAATTCCGACGGCGGGAGCCGCCAGGGCAGTGGCGCTGACCAGATGCATCCTTCCGCGCAGGGTGCCCTGCTGGATTGCGGCGCTGGCACCCATCCAGAGGAAGCCGCCAACGAGGACGGTGATCATCAGGAGGCTGATATCTGGTGTCTCACCGGCCAGCAGCGGCCGGGCAATAAACCAGAAGCCCAGCGCTACCACGATGACGCGGCCGGCCCAGCCAGCGGCGACGGTGCCTTTGGCCTGGCTCCCGGTTGCTTTCCAGACGGCCGACTCAACGATCCTGCCCCCGTCCAGCGGGAGTCCGGGCAGGACATTGAAGATGCCGATGACGAAGTTGGCCCACATAAAGATGTTTGTGAGTATTTCGGCCACGGTGCCCATGCTGGTGGTGGAGAGGACCACCCAGGCGCCGCCGGCGAGGACCAGGTTGGCAGCCGGCCCGGCCAGCGCCACGATGACCGAGCGCGCCGGCGTCGCCGTGAAATTCTCAAACTGGGTGTGGCCGCCCCAGAGATTCAGCACGATCTTCTGCGTGGGCCAGCCGTAGATCTTGGCCGTGAGGGCGTGCGCCAGTTCGTGGACCAGGACTGAGATCAGGAGCAGCAGGGCGTACGCGAACGCCATGTAGTAGGCGGAAATGCCCAACACCGGATTCTGCTCCAACAGCAGGGGTCCGTAGACAATGACGGTAAAGGCGGCGATCACAAACCACGAGTAGGCCAGAATGACCGGGATTCCGGCGATCCTGCCGAGCGGTATTCCTTCCCGGCGGGCGGGGGCGGGCGCGGAACTCATGACGGGCTCCCCGTCACAGGCATTGCAGATCCAGCCACCGCGGCGGCCAGGCTGCCCGCGGCGATGGCCTCCAGCTCGGAAACGGTGCGGCCGGCCAGGGATTCCCAGGTGGTGTGCCTGGGATCGTCGGGGATCGGGACAATGTGCGGAATGGCGACGGTGGCGACGCCCGAGGCCACAGCAGCAGCCACTCCCGGTGCGGAGTCCTCAAGGGCGACGCAGTGATCCACGGTCAGGTCCGGGTCCGCTTCCTGAAGCAGCTCCACTGCCTTCAGGTATGCTTCCGGGTGCGGCTTGCCCTGGGTGACGGTGTCCCCCGTGACCAGGAATTCGAAGTAAGGCTTGGGCAGGCTCGCGACAATTTCGCGGGCCAACGGCTCCTCCGACATGGTCACCAGCGCGCACCGCACACCGGCGACGTGCAGGTCATCCAGCAGTTCCCGCGCACCGGGACGCCAAGGAACAGAGTGCCGGACGCTCCTGATGACCTCAGAGGTCAGGGTGTCGATGATCTCCCGGCGCTCCAGCCGGACACCGGCTGCCTGCAGGATTCCGGCCGAATACGTCAGCGACTGACCCACGAGCTGCATGGCCTGCCCATGTGACCATGTGCCGCCATGCGCTTCCACAAGGGCGTGCTCCGCGGCAATCCAGTAGCGTTCAGTGTCCACAATGGTGCCGTCCATATCCCAAAGAACGGCTCTGAGCGGGGAAACGGAGGGTAGGGATCGCATGTTCCCAGTCTACGGGGCGCACCTGAACGCCAGCCGGTGGATACGCCCTCGGCGAATATCAGCATTGCCTTTGGGCGCGCACGCGCCCCGGCGCACTTTTTGGCTCTTCATTCAATGCGTCGCGCCGGTTCTTGGACGTAGGGTGATGAGATGAATAGCTTCGACGGAGACACCGCGGAACCGGGTGCCGCACCTGAACCGGAGCAGTTCCTGCTGCCAGTGGCGGACGGGGAGCGCATTACTGTGATGCTGGCCGCATTTGAAGGCTGGAACGATGCCGGCGAAGCCGCCAGTGATTCCTTGCGCTACCTGAACAGGGTTTGGGGCGGCAAGAAGGTCGCGTCCATTGACGCCGACGAATACTACGATTTCCAGTTCACGCGTCCCACGGTCCGAAGGAACGCCTCGGGGGAACGCAAGATCAAGTGGCCCTCCACACGGATCTACAAGGCCAGTGCGCCGGATTCGAACGTGGACGTCATTTTCGTCCAGGGCATTGAGCCGTCCTACAAGTGGCGGGCCTATACGGCGGAACTGCTGGTCCACGCCGAAGCGCTGAAGGTGGACTACGTGGTCCTGGTGGGGGCCCTTCTGGCAGACGTTCCGCACAGCAGGCCGATTCCGGTCAGCACGTCCTCTGACGACGCTGTGTTGCGGGAACGCCTCAACCTTGAAGCATCCCAGTATGAAGGTCCCGTCGGCATCGTCGGAGTACTGTCCGAAGTGTCCCTCCTGGCGGGCCTTCCGACTGTTTCCCTTTGGGCAGCCGTCCCGCATTACGTGGCCCAGGCCCCGTCACCCAAGGCGCAGCTGGCTCTCCTGCACCGGGTCGAGGAATTGATCCAGGTCCCGCTGGACACGCACGAACTGGCGGAAGAGGCAGCTGCGTGGGAGCGCGGCGTCGATGAGTTGGCTACCGAGGATCCTGAGATCGCCGCGTACGTCCGCCAGCTGGAAGAGGCAAAAGATACGGCCGATCTTCCGGAGGCGAGCGGCGAATCCATCGCGCGGGAGTTTGAGCGCTATCTCAAGCGTCGGGGCCGGGACAAGCCCTAAAGTACGACGCCGAGCAAGGCGTCCAGGGCGTCCCTGACCAGGGCCTGATCATGCTGGCTGCCCGCTGCCGCGGCGGAGTCCGCCGAGGCAGCCCAGCGGTCAACAGCTTCCAGGGCGGCCGGTGCGTTCAGGTCAGATGCAAGGGCGGACCTCATTTCTGCGATCAGGCCGGGGGCCGATCCTTCCGGCGAGGTGGCGACGGCGCTGCGCCACGCAGCCAGGCGGTCCTTCGCGGCTTCAAACCCTTCAGCGGTCCAGGACCAGTCTGAACGGTAATGGTGGGCCAGGATGGCCAGGCGGATGGCAGCCGGATCTTCTCCCTCGGCCCGAAGTTTGGACACCAGGACCAGGTTGCCCTTGGACTTGCTCATCTTTTCGCCGTCCAGGCCCACCATGCCGGCGTGGGCATAGTGGTGGGCCAGCGGCACTTCGGCGAGGGAATAGGCGTGACCGGCGCCCATCTCGTGGTGCGGGAAGATGAGGTCAGAGCCGCCGCCCTGGACAGTGAAGGGAGCCGGCAGGTACCGCTGGGCGATGACCGTGCATTCGATGTGCCAGCCAGGCCTGCCCTGGCCCAACTCGCCGCCCGGCCAGCTGGGCTCGCCGTCACGGGCAACCCGCCAGAGCAGGGGGTCCAGGGCCTGCCGCTTGCCGGCCCGGCCCGGGTCGCCGCCGCGTTCGGCGAACAGTTCCAGCATTTCGGCTTCACCAAGGCGGGAGATCGAGCCCAGGGTCCAGGCATCCGGGGCGACCGACTGCTTGCCGGCAGCTTCGACGTCGTAGTAGACGTCGCCGTCGGGCTCCCCTGCCGTACCAGGGACGCGGTAGGCCAGCCCCAGCCGGACCAGCCGTTCGATGGCCGGAACAATGATGTCAACTGATTCAACGGCACCCACGTAGTGGTCCGGCGAGAGGACGTTCAGGGCCTCCATATCGGTCTGGAAGAGTTCAATCTGGCTCGCGGCCAGGTCCCGCCAGTCCACACCGGTGGCAGTCGCGCGCTCCAGCAGGGGGTCGTCGACGTCGGTGACGTTCTGGACGTAGGAAACCTGCTGGCCGGCGTCACGCCAGGCCCTGTTCAGCAGGTCGAAGGCCACGTAGCTGGCCGCATGGCCCATGTGGGTTGCGTCGTAGGGAGTGATCCCGCAGACGTACATGGATTGCTCTCCCCCGGCCCGGAGCGTGACCTCACTCCCCTTAGCGGTATCGAACAGCCGGATGGCAGGCATGGCGCCGGGCAGCGCAGGGACAGGGCGGGAGGTCCAGGATTTCACAGCCTAAGCCTACGGCTAGGCGCTGATGACATTGAAACCGAGCAAGAGATACAGGGCCAGGCCCAGGAAGATCCGGTACCAGACGAAGAGCCGGTAGCTTCGGGTGGAAATGAACTTGAGGAACCAACCGATGATCACGTAGCCCACCACCAGGGCGATGACGGTGGCCAGCGCCGTCTCCGGAAGGCCGTAGGGGCCGGTGATGCCTTCCTTGGAGACCACCTTATACAGCTGGTAAAGGCCGCTGCCGAACACCGCCGGGATAGCCAGGAGGAACGAATACCGCGCGGCGGCTTCGCGCGTGTAGCCCATCAGGAGACCTGCGGTGATGGTGCCGCCGGATCGCGACACGCCGGGAATAAGAGCCAGGGCCTGGGCGAAGCCGTACAAAATGCCGTGTTTGTAGGTGAGCTGGGTGAGGTCCCGGTCCTGCTTTCCGATCGCGTCGGCCACGGCCAGAAAGAGCCCGAAGACAATCAGCATGGTGGCTACGAGCCACAGGCTCCTCAGCACCGACTCGATCTGGTCCTGGAACAGCAGACCCAGCACGATGATGGGGAGGCTGCCCAGGATCACCAGCCAGCCCATGCGGGCATCCGGGTCCTGCCGGGAGACTTTTCCGGTCAGCGATCCCGCCCAAGCCTTGACGATCCGCACGATGTCGCGCCAGAAGTAGATCACCACCGCCGTTTCGGTACCAAGCTGCGTGATGGCGGTAAACGCGGCTCCGGGATCGGATGCGTTGGGCAGGAACTGCCCCACAATCCGCAGGTGCGCGCTCGATGAAATCGGTAGAAATTCGGTCAGTCCCTGCACTAGGCCCAGCAGGGCCGCCTCAAACCAGTTCACGCTAAGACCCTACGTCATGGACACTGTTGATTCCCCGTAAGCTTGCAGCTATGCAGCAGCGTTACGTCGGCAACAGTGGATTGCGAGTCTCCGCCCTTTCCCTCGGCACCATGTCCTGGTCCGGCGATACCGACGAACAGGACGCCTCGGAGATATTGCGGACATTTATCGATGGTGGCGGAAAACTTATAGATACCGCGGCGTCTTACGCCGACGGCCGCGCCGAGGCGATGATCGGCTCTCTCCTGGGTGACGTCGTCTCCCGCACCGAAGTCTGCATTTCCACCAAGGCGGGGATGTCGACGTCGGACGGCCGGCGCACGGTGGACACGTCACGCAACGCGATGCTCACCGGCCTGGACGCAAGTCTGGCCAGGCTGGGGACTGACTACGTGGATATCTGGTTTGCCCAGGCATGGGACGGCAATGTCCCGCTGGACGAGACCCTGTCCGCGCTTGAATTCGCGCTCCGGAGCGGCCGCGCCCGCTATGCGGGCATCTCCAACTTCAACGGGTGGCAAAGCGCCAAGGCTGCGGCGGTGGCCGGATTTCCGCTCGTAGCCGCGCAGGCTGAATATTCACTCCTGCAGCGAAAGGCGGAAGCGGAACTGGTTCCCGCCGTCGAAGATGCCGGCCTGGGGCTGATGGCCTGGGCTCCGCTGGGACGTGGCGTTCTGACTGGCAAGTACCGCGGCGCCATTCCCGCCGATTCCCGGGCGGCAAGAACAGACTCCGCACCCTACGTAGAGCCGTATCTGGAGGCGCAGCCGTCCAGCGTAGTGGAAGCCGTGGCCATGGCGGCCAAGGGCCTGGGCCGGACACCGCTGGATGTCTCGCTGAGCTGGCTATTGTCCCAGCATGGCGTGGCCACTGCCATCATCGGGCCCCGGACGCCCGTGCAGGCGAAAGAAATCATGGCCGCCCAACTAACCAGGCTGCCGCCCGAAATTGCCCGCGCGCTCGAGGACGTTTCCCTGCCCGGCTGAGTTTCCGTGCCGGCGGAGACGCCGTTCAGGGCCGCAGCGTTGGGTCGTTGCCCGCGATGGCGGCGTGGAGTTCTCAGTCCTCGAGAATTTCCAGGTCCTCGTCGTCATCGATGCCGGCTTCATCGTCCTCATCTTCTTCATCATCGAAGACCTGAAGGGGTGTAACTTCGCTGTAAGCCTCGTAGAGTGCGTCTTCATAAACCTCGAAAGCATCCGCGACCGCAAAAAAAGCCGCTTCCACCGCGGGATCGCCATCTCCACGCCGGTTGGATGCTGCTATAAGGTGTTCTTCCAAGGCGGTTGTCAAGGACTGAAGCGCGACACGCGGATCGATGCTCATGCCTTCACGTTAGCCGGAAAAGGACGAAAATGGAGAGCAATGAAGGAACATTTTCTCACCAGCTCGGTCCAGCGCGAACGGGACATTCTGAGGCAGTACGAGTACCTCGTTCTGACGGTCAGCCCTGACGATTCGCTGCCTGATGCCAGGCGCCGGCTTGTGGAGCATTCCGAGTACGGCAAGTGGGAGCTGGAACGCAGCAAGCTGTATTTGGGCGGCGGCAGGCGCTTCTGGCTCCGCCGCCGGGTGATGCAGGTCCAGCGGACCGTGTAGGAATTGTCCGGCCAGCGGACCGTATAGGGACTAACGGGCCAGCGGCCTGTTCAGTCCTCCAACGGACCCAGCCACGCGTTCGCCACCGTGTTGTGCGCCGACTCATCGTCTGATGGATGGAACATCCCCGCCAGCACGTCCCGGTACAGGCGTTCAAGCTCCGACCCACGAAAGTAGCTGGAGCCGCCACTCACCCTGATGGCCATGTCCACAACCCGGCGGGCCGTTTCAGTTGCATTGACCTTCAGCCCCACAAGTTTGGGAAACCATTGCGGCCCGTGCTCAACGAGCGCATCCACATCGCGGCTGACGGTCAGCAGCTGGGGGTAGAGGTTATCCATGGCCATTGCGGCCTCCGCGATCTTCCAGCGGATATCCGGATCCTGCGCATAGCTGCGGCCGGCATTCTTGAAGGACGTGCGGCGCTTGACGGCCTCAACACCCAGGTTCAGGGCACGTTCGCCAATGCCGGTGTACACGGCAGCCAGCAATGTCTCGAAGCACGCGAAGATGGCGAAAATCAGCGGATCGGCGTTAGGTCCCACCGGAAGTTTGCGGAAGATCCTCTCCGGCGGGACCTCGGCGCCGTCCAGGACGGTGGTGTTTGACTGGCTGGCCCGCATGCCCAGGGTGTTCCAGTCATCCAGGATGGCGTAGCCCGCGGCCTCCCGGCTGATGAACCCGTGCACGAGCTCCCCTTCGCCTTCCCTGGCCTGGCCGTCCTTGCCGAAGATTCCCAGTCGGGTCCAGGCGGGCGAAAGACTCGTGAAGATCTTGGTACCCGTGAAGCTGTACGCCCCGCCCGGCAGGGGAACGGCTGCCGTTTTTGAATCAAAAAGTACCGAATCATTGCCGGCTTCGGAATTGCCGAAGGCGAAGATCTCGCCGTGGGCGGCCTCCTGCAGGACGAAGCCAAGGGAATGGTCCCCCCGTGCGGCCAGGACGTGGGCGACGCCGGTCCAGACCAAATGCATGTTGATGGCCAAGGCGGTGGCCGGGGCCGCCGTTGCCAGCCGCCGCTGGCACTGTGCTGCCGCCGCCAGCCCAAGCCCCAGGCCGCCGTCGGACGCCGGCACAAACAGCCTGAGGTAGCCGGCGGCGGTCAGCTCCTCGAGGTCTTCAAAGAAGAAGGTGTTGTCCCGGTCATAGCCCGCAGCACGGCCGCGGATGGCCTGGAGCAAGGGCTCCGGCAGGACTTCCTCGGGAGTCATGTCCGGGCCGGCTCAGTAATTGGTGAGGAGCGTGTTGAGCACCCGGGCGCCGAACTTCAGCGAATCCACCGGAACCCGCTCGTCCACGCCGTGGAACATCCCGGTGAAATCGAGATCGTCGGGCAGCTGGAGGGGAGCGAAGCCGTAGCCGGTGATACCCAGCCGGCTCAATGACTTGTTGTCCGTGCCGCCGGAGAGCGTATAGGGAAGCACTTTCGCCCCCGGATCCTCGGTGTGCAGGGCGTCGATCATGGAATCCACCAGGTTTCCGGCGAACGGGACTTCAAGCGAGACGTCGCTGTGCACGTAGCTGACCTCGACACCGGAACCGGCAAGCTCCCGCACGACCTCCAGCACGTGGTCCTGCTGGCCCGGGAGCGTCCGGCAGTCCACCAGGGCCTCGGCCGATTCGGGGATGACGTTGTGCTTGTAGCCGCCCTTGAGCAGCGTGGGATTGGTGGTGTTCTGCAGGGTTGCCCCCACAAAGCGCGCCACGGTGCCGAGCTGGTCGAGCAGGCGGTCCGGATTGTCCGGATCGAACTCCACACCCGTGAGTTCGGTCACGCCGTCCAGGAACTGCCGCGTAGTGGGCGTCAGCTCAATCGGCCACTTGTATTCGCCGATCCGGGTTACCGCCGCAGCCAGCCGGGTGACGGCGTTGTCCGTATTGATCTGGGAGCCGTGGCCAGCCCGGCCGTGCGCCACCAGCCGGAGCCAGGAGATGCCCTTCTCAGCCGTCTGCAGGAGGTAGGTGCGCTGCCCGCCGATGGTCGCCGAGAAGCCGCCTACCTCCGAGATGGCTTCAGTTGCGCCTTCGAAGAGCTCGGGCCGCTTGTCGACCGCGTAGCGGGCCCCGTACTCACCGCCGGCTTCCTCGTCGGCGAAGAAGGCAAAAATAATGTCGCGCTTGGGCTTGCGCCCGGATCTGGCCAAATCCCGCATCACAGCAAGGATCATGGCGTCCATGTCTTTCATGTCCACGGCTCCGCGGCCCCAGATGAGTCCGTCTTTGAGCTCCGCACCAAAGGGATCCACCGACCACTGTTCACGCAGGGCGGGCACTACATCGAGGTGCCCGTGCACCACCAACGCGCTGGCGGACGGATCCTCACCGGCCATCCGGGTCACAACACTTGCGCGGCCGGGCGCCGACTCGAAGATCTCGGCTGCGAGGCCCACTTCTTCAATCAGCCCGGCCGTGTATTCCGCGGCCAACCGCTCCCCCGGCCCCGAACCGTCACCGTAGTTCGAGGTATCTATCCGGATAAGTTCCTGGCAGATCCGGACAACTTCATCCTCGGCACGGATGTCAGACATAGAAACTCCTTGGGCAGTGGGAAGGCTGCAAACAACCTGCGTTCTCGTGTGCCCTCAGCCTACCCATCAGCCCCGATTCCATGTTTTCGGAAAGTTCGTGTTAGAGTTTTTCTCGCTGCTTCGGAGAAAAGCGAAACGCTGAAAGGCGGAAACGATCTCCGAATTACCACCTGCGCGGGTGGCGGAATGGCAGACGCGCTAGCTTGAGGTGCTAGTCCTCGAAAGGGGGTGGGGGTTCAAGTCCCCCTCCGCGCACAAATGGGAAAACCCCTGAAATCCACGGATTTCAGGGGTTTTTTCTGTTTCCGTCGACGGCCTAAGCTGGAGCCGTGAATCCAACCCCGCCGCCTGGCCCGCTTGAAGTCGTCGTCCACTCCGGGCCGGCCGACTGGTGGGTAATCCTTGCCGGGCTTGGCCCCTTGGCTGTCCTGATCGCGGCCCTGCTGGCCTTCTACATCAACTGGCGCACCCTGGCCCAGCGCACGTCAGCCGATAAGACAGCGCTGGACCAGAAACGCGAAGCCGACGAGCAGGCGCTCCGGCAGAAGACCGAGGCGGACAGCCGGGCGGAATGGTGGCGACGCACCCAGTGGGCCCTGGACCGGGCCCTGGATCAGGATGAAGGAACCAAGGCCTTGGGGCTTGCGACCTTAAACGTCCTCGCAGGCAGTGAGCTGGCCCGTGCCGAGGAGCTTGAACTGTTCGACGCGGCGTGGGAGTACGTGCCTGGCGGGGACGATAGTGACTGGACCGTGAGCGCAGGGTCCCCTGAACACAAGGACGTGCACGCACGCCCGAATGCCGCCTCTGCGCCGGACAGGAAGGTCACCCCTGCCGAGCACCGGGTTCAGGTGGCGGCCGCCCGGCTGCGCGTGACGCTCGACGAGCGACTGGGGCGGATTACCCCGCCTCAGACCACGGCCTTGGCTAAGGACCTTGACTAGGTCTCGCGGCTCGGCCGCCGTGCGCTGACTTTTAGCCCCGGGCACCATGGTGCCCAATGTCACCCGACGCCGATCCCAGCGGGTGTCCGCACGGAAATATTGGCGCCGCAGAGAAATTTTCTTGCCAGGCTATTGGGGAATACCCGCCGGATGCTGTAGGTTGCATACGCGACAGACGAACCAAAGAAAAGAGATACACCTAAGTGGCAACCGATTACGATGAACTTCGCTCCGACGTCAAGGAGTCGCAGGACAACTCACTCGAGGCACTGCAGTCCGCCAATGCTCCGGACGCCCGCAGCGTCGTCCTCGAGCTCGATGAGGCCGACGGGCTGGATGGCGCCGGCGTTCCGGGAGGCGAATTCGTTGCCGAGGAATTGGTCGTGCAGGTTATCCCGCAGGCTGAGGACGAGTTCACGTGCTACTCCTGCTTCCTGGTCCGGCACCGCTCCCAGATTGCGCGGCAGAAAGACGGACACAGCTACTGCACTGACTGCGAAGGCTGATTCAAGAAACCCGGATATTCTTCCGTGGCGGCCGTGTTCCGCCAGCAGGAAGTTAAGGCACGCCCACGTTTAGTAGGCGTGCCTTTCCGGTTAACAGGCTCGAGTAACAGGCTCGAGCTGACCCGCTTAGGCGAGACGGCTGCGGACGATCTCGCTGACAGCCTTGCCGTCGTAGCGTCCGGCGACTTTGGCCGTGACAGGCTTCATCACGGCGCCCAGCTGACGCATTCCGGGCTCTACGCCTTCGTTCCGCAGCCCGGCAATGGTCTCGTCAACAATCGCCTCGACTTCGGCTGTTGTCAGCGGCTGCGGCAAGTACGCTTCTATGATTTCGGCCTCGGCGATCTCGGCCGCGGCCCGCTCGGATTCTCCGGCTTCCATATAGATCCTTGCGGTGTCACGTCGCTTTGCAGCCTCCTTCTGCAACAACGAGGTCACCTGGGCGTCGTCCAGGACAATGGGCGTCTTTCCCGACTTCTCCCGTGTTTCGATCTCGCCCAGGACATTGCGCACCGTGGTCAGGGCGGTTTTGTTCCGCTCCTTCATGTGCACCACAACATCAGCGTGCAGGCGTTCCTTCAAAGTGGTCACGGCATTCCTCGATTCCTTGAGCGCCGCAGGGCGGCAGGACAGTGGTGAACCATCCCTCTAGTACCGTAGAGGGATATGGCTGACAATCACTACTCCCGGCGCGGCGGGAAACGACCTTGATTCCCGAGCAATTGTGGCAACGGATCGTTGAAGCCTTCAGCCGTGCCGCCATCCCCCAAGTCACGGTGGCCGAACTGGCTGTGGTGCTGGCGCTGGCAACTGCATTGTCCATCCCCCGTGCCACCTGGAAGTACTTTGGGCTCCTGGCCACCGCCACGCACGAACTCGGCCATGCTTTCGCCGCCGTTATGAGCGGCCAAAGACTGAGCGGGATCCGGCTCCGGTTGGACCACTCAGGCATAACCACCAGTTACAGCCGGGGCAGGGCCGCCGCCGTCTGGTCCGGATTCTGGGGCTATCCTGTACCTGCCCTGACCGGCGCTGCCCTGGTCACCTCCGGTTTTGCCGGCTGGGGTCCGGCCGCCTTGGCCACAGGCACCCTTATCCTCCTGGTTTCGCTCGTGTTCATCAGGAACTTCGCGGGGCTGCTGATCACAGGCCTTGCCGTCGCAGGCGGCGGGGTGTTGGTCCTCGTTGTGCCCAGCAGCTTCACCTGCCATGTTGCAGTCGTGCTTGGCGTGGCCCTGCTTGTGGCCGCCGTCCGGGATCTCGCGAAGCTCACCAATGTGCACCTGCGGCGCCGTGACAGGCTGGCCAGTTCCGACGCGTATATCCTGTACCGCGCAACGTCCATACCCTCCGGCATCTGGATCGCGCTCTTTGTCGTCGTTATTGCCGGCTCCTGGCTGGTCGCCTGGCAGCCCATCTCGGCAATCCTGGCCGCCGGAGCCTAGGCTGGTCCGCATGAGCCAGGAATTTCCGAGCGGGCCGCAGGCCACGAATGCCACCGCTGCCGACAGCACGCACACCAGCACCGGGCACAGCACCTTGGGCGCATATGTGACCGGCGGTGCCGAGTTCAACCGGGACACGAATTACATTGAGGACCGGATCACCCACGACGGCCGTCCCGGCGTCAACGGCGTGCCGGGGTGGCCAGTGGAAGCTGGCCGGTACCGGCTGATTGCGGCGCGGGCATGCCCGTGGGCGAACCGGGCCGTGATTGTGCGTAGGCTCCTCGGCCTGGAGGACTCCATCTCCCTTGGCCAGCCCGGCCCTACCCACGATGCCCGGTCGTGGACTTTTGACCTCGATCCGGGCGGGGTAGACCCTGTGCTTGGCATCGAGCGCATCCAGAGCGCCTATTTCCGGCGCTTCCCGGATTACCCGCGCGGCATCACGGTGCCAGCGATCGTTGATATTGCCAGCGGCGCGGTGGTCACCAACAACTTCCCTCAGATCACCCTGGACTTTGCCACCGAATGGACCCGTTTCCACCGGGTCGGGGCGCCTGACCTTTACCCGGAACACCTCCGCGCCGAAATTGACTCCGTCAACAAGCGCGTCTTCACCGAGGTCAACAACGGCGTCTACCGCTGCGGCTTTGCGGGCTCCCAGGAGGCCTATGACTCGGCCTACACCAGGCTGTGGGCCGCGCTCGACTGGCTCGAGGAACGCCTCACCGGACAGCGGTACCTCGTGGGTGACACCATCACGGAAGCGGATGTCCGCCTGTTCACTACCTTGGCCAGGTTCGATGCCGTCTATCACGGGCATTTCAAGTGCAACCGGCAGAAGCTGACCGAACTGCCGGCCCTGTGGGGCTACGCAAGGGATCTTTTCCAGACTCCCGGTTTCGGAGACACGATCGATTTTGTCCAGATCAAGCAGCACTATTACATCGTCCACGAGGACATCAATCCCACCCGGATGGTGCCGCAGGGTCCTGATCCGGCGGGCTGGCTGGAGCCCCATGGCAGGGAATCACTGGGCGGCCGGCCGTTCGGTGACGGCACTCCCCCGGGGCCGGTGCGCCCCGGCGAAGAAGTTTCCCCCGGCCATGGAGCGGCTTAGGATCGGGAAAGCGCTTTCTAACCGGTTAGGCTAGCCCCATGCAGAAATCTTTTGGCTTTGCAGCACCCGGTTATGAAGGCGTTTTGGATCTGTTTGAGGCCCTTCTCGCCGCGGATCCGCAGTACAGCGCCCAACTGGCGGCCTACCGGGACGGCGTGAAGATCGTGGACCTGTCCGGCGGGCCCCACATCACCGCCGATTCCGTTACGGGGGCGTATTCAGTTTCCAAGGGCGTGGCGGCGCTGGTGATTTCGCTGCTCGTCCAGGGCGGGCTGCTGGACCTTAACCGGACGGTGGCGCACTACTGGCCCGAGTTTGGTTGCCATGGCAAGGACCGCTTGCTGGTGCGTGAAGCCCTGTCCCATCAGGCCGGACTGGTGGGAGTCGAGGGAGGCATCGCCCTGGACGAATTCACCACCTCCCTGGCCGCGGCAAGGTTGGCAGCGACAAGCCCCGCATGGCGTCCTGGCAGTTGCTTCGGATATCACGCCCTCACCATCGGAATCATTATGGAGGAACTCTGCCGGCGGGTCACGGCAACCAGCCTGCAGAGCCTCTATGACCAGCGCATCCGCACGGCCTACGGCATCGACTTCTTCCTGGGACTGCCCGAAGAGCTGGAACCGCGCTACCGTGACGTCCTCTACGACGTCGATCCTCTTCAACCATGGCTGGATCCGCTGAGCCTGGATGGGCTTAACAGCAACGCGGCAGTCAGCACAATCATGGAACTTCCCAATCAACGGGCCGTCCGCGCCGCGGGGATGAGTGCCGCCGGCGGTGTGGGTACGGCGGAGGGCCTGGCCAGGCTCTACGCCGCGGCCATCACCGGTGTGGACGGCCGGGACCCCTTGTTGACCCCTGAGACCGTCAGCGCCATGTCCCAGGAGCAGGTGTGGGGCCTGGACCGCCTGTCCGGACTGGACAACGCCTTTGCCGTGGTCTTTATGAAGCCACACGTGTCGCGGAATTTCGGCAGCCACCGCGCCTTCGGCCACGAGGGAGCCAACGCTGCGCTGGGGTTCGCCGATCCCGCGTACGGCCTCGGCTTCGGATACATCCCGCAGCGGGCGGAGGACGGACGCACCCAGGGCAAAGCTCATCGGCTGGCTGCGGAGGTCCGGCGGGCGGCGTCGGCCTTGTCCTAGTACACGGGTGCACCTAGTGTGGGGCTGATGGGTGACACTCAAACGCAGCCGCAGGGCCGGCCCTCCGCTGGAACCCGAATCCTGCGGAATTCGGTGGCCGGTCTCTCGTCGGCATTCACAGTACAGCGCCTGCAGCTGGCGGCGAAGGCAGCTCTGGCCGCCGGCCTCGCTTTCGCCATTGCTCCCCTGATGCCAGGATCCGCTGCCGACTATCCGTACTACGCGCCGCTCGGCGCCCTGGTGTCGATGTACCACAACGTGGCCGGATCCTTCCGGCAGGGTCTCCAGGCGCTCGTCGGACTCGCTCTGGGTATCGGGCTCGCCTTTGCGCTGGTCAGTGTCGGTGATCCGTCACCGCTGTCTGTTGCGGTCGTTATGGGACTCGGCGTGCTGCTCGGCGGTCTCCCCCGCATCGGCTCGGGCAGCGATTGGATTCCGACGGCGGCGCTGCTGGTCCTGCTGGTGGGGGGAAGCAACCGGGACGACTTTTCCTTCGGCTACCTCATCCAGATGGGCGTCGGCGTCGTAGTGGGCATTGCCGTCAACTTCCTGGTCTTTCCTCCCCTGCACTTCAACGCGGCGGCCACCAGCCTGGGCAAACTCCGGCTGGCCCTCGGGCGGCAACTGACTGACATGGGAACGGCCCTGACTGAAAAGTGGCCTCCCGAGCATGAGGACTGGTCCCGCCGGTCGACCGAGCTGGCCGAAGCAGCCAGCACGGTCCGCCATCTCGTGCAGGAGGCTGATGCGAGCCGGCGCGCCAATCCGCGGCGGCGGCTCCATCCTCGCGATGTGGATCTCGACTACCGCAACCTTCGTGACCTGGAGCGGGTGACGTTCCACATCCAGGACATGACAGAAGTCCTGTCCGATGTCATCTGGACAGACGACGCACCTTATACGGTGCCTTTCAACGACAGTGCGCCCCTGGCCGCGGCCATGACCGCCACAGGCGAACTCCTGGCCTCGTTCGACGGTGAGGATGAAGCCGACCAGCGGCGGCTGTTCGCTGCCGCAAAGTCGGCGGTGGAGGCCGGTATGGCAACGGTTGCGGAGCGGGCCCAGGAGGATTCGGCCGTGACAGCGTCCGGGTCCATCCTCCTGAGCCTGCACCGTGTCCTCAGGGCTGTGCGGCCGGCGTCCTAGATCGGTGCCACGGAGCCGCTGAAGTGGCGGCGGCCGGAGCGGGGGTTCCACGCCACAAATTCGGCCCGCTGCCAGCCTTCGCCAGGCGTCTGTGCCGTGGTGATATCCAGGGCGGTGATAGCCAAGGCAACGCGGGCAGGAAGGAACACCGGAGCCTCGAACGTGACATCCCACGTGAACGCTTCGCCCTTGGCCGGCCCGACATCCGCGAGGGCCCTCGAGGCAAGGTACATCCCGTGTGCGATGGAGCGGCGCATGCCCAGGGCCTTGGCAGAAAGCACGCTCAGGTGGATGGGGTTGAAGTCTCCTGAAACGGCGGCATACGCCCTTCCCGTGTCGACCCCCAAATGCCAAATCGCGGTGGGGTCCGGAGGCGTGAAATCGGCCTGGCCGTTGTGGGGCGTTGGCTTGTCGATGCCGGGGAGGAACACGCCCTTGGCCAGGTAGGAGGAGCGCCCGGTCCACTTGATGTCCGGCGTATCCGCGCCGCGGATCTCTGCCACAACGTCAAGTTGCGTGCCGGATCGGTGGCCCCGGAGGTTCTCAACCCTGGCCTGGATGTCCAGGGATTCCGTGAAGAGCACCGGCGACCTCTGCTCCACATGGTTGCTGAGATGGACCATGCCCAGGAGTGGCAGCGGGAAATCGTCGCGGTTCATCACACTCATGGCCAGCGGGAATGCCAGTGCGTGGAGGTATCCGGCCGGCAGAGTGTCCCTGGCAGTCAGCCCGATGAGGTGCTGGTAGGCGGTGAGGTTGCCGACGTCGGCCCTTACCCCGCGCACTTCGTGGCTAGTGACCGGAAGGTTTGATCCGTTGTGCGTGCCCAACACGCGCCGCCGCGCGGTCTGCGCGGCGGCATTGACGTAGAGCTTGGACAGGGACGGCATCTCCCCCAGGATGACCGGCTGGACAGTACTCATGCCCCCACCAGGTTCTGTCCGCAGATCCGCAGCACGTCGCCGTTGATGCCCCCGGCGGCGTCGCTCGCCAGAAAGGAAATTGCCTCCGCGACGTCGGACGGTTGGCCACCTTGCTGCAGCGAATTCAGCCGCCGTCCCACTTCGCGGACGGCAAACGGGATCCGTGCTGTCATGTCTGTTTCGATGAAACCGGGCGCCACCGCGTTGATGGTCCCGCCGTTCGCCGCCAGAAGGGGCGCAGAAGCGCGCACCATACCCATCACGCCGCCCTTGGACGCCGCGTAGTTGGTCTGGCCGCGGTTGCCCGCGATGCCGCTGGTGGATGCCACCGAGACAATCCGTGGTGAATTACGGAAGTGTTCGGAAGCAAGGAGCGCTTCGTTGATTCTGAGCTGGGCGGCGATGTTGATGTTCACGACGGAGGTCCAGCGACCGTGGTCCATATTGGCGAGCAGCTTGTCCCGGGTAATTCCTGCGTTGTGGATGACGATGTCCAGGCGGCCGTGACGCTGCACGGCGTGGTCGATGATCCGCTGGCCGGCATCTGCGCGGCTGATGTCCAGTTGAAGGGCCGTGCCGCGGACTTCGTTGGCGACGGCGGCCAAATGGTCCCCGGCTGCCGGGATGTCTACGAGGACCAGGATGGCCCCGTCCCGGTGGAGGGTCCGGGCAATAGCCGCACCGATGCCGCGGGCGGCGCCGGTGACCACGGCAACCTTGCCGGCGAGCGGCTTCTCGAAGTCCGGGGGCAGGTGGCCCTGCTCGGTTGCCACAGTCAGGAACTGGCCATCCACAAATGCCGACCGGCCGGACAGAAAGAACCGAAGGGCGGCCAGGGCGCTGGGGCTGGTGCTCTGGACACCTTCTGCCAGGACGATGCCGTTCGCTGTTGCGCCGGCCCGGAGTTCCTTGGCAAGCGACCGCAGGAAGCCATCGACGCCTTGCCGGGCAGCCGACTGTGCAGGGGACGCGGTTTCGGCGGCCGGCCGGGAGATGGTGATGACGCGGGCGCTGGGGCCGAGATCACGCAGTGATGCCGCGGCGGACAGCACAGGCTTTTCAAGATCCTCGGGCCGGGTCAGCTCATCCAGGGCCAGAATGATCGCGCCAAGTTTTTCGCGGGGCACCGCGTGGCGCCGGACGTCCAGGTCCCAGGAGAGCAGCCTGGCGGCCAGTTCGTCGGCACCGGCGGTGTTGCCCTGGACGAGGACGGGGCCGGTGACCAGGGGCTGGCCCGGCTTGAAGCGGCGCAGCACGGCAGGCTGGGGCAGGCCCAGCCGTTTGGCGATGTTCTTGCCCACGCCCTGGTTGACGAGCGTGGTGTATTTATCCGTCATCCGGTACCCCTAGAGTGCTTCGAGTATTGCGACGACGCCCTGGCCGCCGGCGGCGCAGATGGAAATAAGTCCGCGCGCAGGCCTTCCCTCGACGGTGCCTTTGGCCTGCAGCATCTTGGCCAGCGAGGCCACGATGCGTCCGCCGGTGGCTGCGAACGGGTGGCCCGCGGCCAGGGAGGAGCCGTTGACGTTCAGCTTGGTGCGGTCGATGCTGCCGAAGGCACCCTCAAGTCCCAGCCGGGTGCGGCCGAACTCATCATCTTCCCAGGCGGCCAGGGTGCTCAGGACAGTCCCGGCGAAGGCTTCGTGGATCTCAAAGAAGTCGAAGTCATCCAGCGTCAGTCCGTTGCGGGCCAGCAGCCTGGGGACCGCAAACGCGGGAGCCATAAGCAGTCCGTCCTTGCCGTGGACGAAGTCCACGGCGGCAGCTTCACCATCCACGACGGTGGCGAGCTTCGGCAGGTCATGGGCATCAGCCCAGTCTTCGGATGCGAGCAGGACCGTGGAGGCCCCGTCGGTCAGCGGTGTGGAGTTTCCCGCCGTCATGGTGGCCTCGGCGCCGAGGCTCTTCCCGAAGACGGGCTTGAGTGTAGCCAGCTTCTCCAATGTGGTGTCCGCCCTCAGGTTTGAGTCCTTGGCGAGGCCTCGGTATGGCGTCAGGAGGTCATCGAAGAATCCTGCGTCATACGCGGCGGAAAGGTTGCGGTGGCTGTTGAAAGCCAGCTCATCCTGCGCCTCGCGCGAAATGTTCCATTGCGCGGTGGTCAGCGCCTGGTGCTCGCCCATGGACAGGCCGGTGCGTGGCTCCCCCGTATTCGGAGCATCGGGGGCCAGGTCCCTGGGCCGCAGGCGGCTGAGTACCTGCAAGCGCTGGGGCAGTGTCTTGGCGCGGTTGAGGTCCAGGAGTATCTCGCGGAGGCCTTCGCTGACAGCAATGGGGGCATCCGACGCCGAGTCGACACCACCGGCGATGGCGGAATCGATCTGGCCCAGTTTGATCTTGTTGGCCAGGCCCAGAACCGTTTCGAGGCCGGTGGCGCACGCCTGCTGCAGGTCGTAGGCGGGGGTTTCCGCCGACAACGCCGAACCCAGGACTGCCTCGCGGGTGAGGTTGAAGTCGCGGGAGTGCTTGAGTACGGCCCCCGCCGCAACCTCGCCGATCCGCTCATCCTGGAGGCCAAACCTGGCGATAAGACCATCCAGTGCGGCGGTGAGCATGTCCTGGTTGGAAGACTTTGTGTAGGCCCCGCCGGACCGGGCAAACGGGATCCGGTTACCACCCACAATTACGGCCCGGCGGACTGGACGCGCCGCGCCGGAAGTCGTGGGGCTGGCGAATTCGTGGGGTCCGGTGCCGGACTGTCCATTGACGGACATGGGTGACTCCTCTGATCTGCGACGGTTACCGATACCCAGCGTACCTGATACGCTGAGTATCGTGAACAACCTCCACGCAGAAGTCCCGACGCCGGCTGCCGGCGCAATTGCCGACGGCCGTTCGGCCCGCTGGCAGACCCACCGGGAGGAACGACGCCGGGCGCTCATCAAGTCCGCACGCCGCGCGGTCCACGCGCTGGGCAGCGATGCCTCCATGGAGGAGATTGCAGCGGCCGCCGGCACCTCAAAGTCGGTCTTCTACCGCTATTTCGGCGATAAGGCAGGACTTCAGCACGCCGTCGGGGAAGTTGTCCTGAGCCAGATGCAGCGCAAGATCCGCGAAGCGGCGCAGGGTGCCCAGACTCCTCGGGAAGGGCTGCTGGCCATGATTTCTGCCTATCTCCAGATGGCGGAAACCAGCCCCAATGTCTACAGTTTCGTCACCCGCTATGCGCCGGTGGATGCGGACAGCCACCCGGGATCGGCGGCCATCTCGGGAGCCCTTGGCCACTTCTTCGATTCCATCGCAGAGATGATCGCCGCGCCAATGCGGACCCACCTCGGCGAAGGCAAAGAAGCGGTGATCGGCTACTGGCCCACGGCGGCCATCGGCCTGGTCCGAAATGCCGGTGAGCAATGGCTCAGCACGCCGGCTTCGGCGGCGAAACCGGACCAGGAAGCCATGGCCCGCCAGGTCACGGCCTGGTTATGCGTGGGGATCGCCCCCGAGCTTAGCCCCGCCAGCGCGGCATGATTCCGCCCCAAGAACCTCACACCCTCCTGTCAGAACCAACGAAGGACATTGACATGACCGAAGTAGTGGACCGCCCCACCGGCCCGGACGCCGCCGTAACGAATACAGCCGTAGCTAATGCCGCCGTAGCGAACACAGCCGCTGCGGGCCCAGCGGTCACCAGCCCCAGCGCCAACTACGGCTCGGCTGTGCAGCCCGCCGTCGACGTTGCCGCCCTCGGCGAGCAACTCCTGGGCAAATGGGCGGACTCCCGTCGCCAATCCCGCGCGCTGGCCAGTGACCCTGCACTGCACAAAATTGAAGGACTGACGCACACCGAACACCGGACGCGAACCTTCGGCCAGTTGAAGTACCTCGTGGACAACAGCGCCGTACACCGGGCCTTCCCGTTGGCACTGGGCGGTTCCGATGACCACGGCGGCAACATCGCGGCCTTCGAGGAACTGGTCACCGCCGACCCGTCCCTGCAGATTAAGGCTGGTGTCCAGTGGGGCCTCTTCGGCTCGGCCGTGATGCACCTGGGCACGCAGCAGCACCACACCAACTGGCTGCCAGGCATCATGAGCCTGGAGATCCCCGGCTGCTTCGCCATGACGGAGACCGGCCACGGTTCCGATGTGGCCAGCATCGCCACCACCGCGACCTACGACGTCAAAACCCAGGAATTTGTGGTCCATACACCGTTCCGCGCTGCGTGGAAGGACTACATCGGCAATGCAGCCATCGACGGCCTCGGCGCCGTCGTTTTCGCCCAGCTCGTGACAAATGGCGTCAACCATGGCGTGCATGCCTTCTACGTTGACCTCCGGGACCCCCAGACCAAGGAGTTCATGCCCGGGATCGGTGGCGAGGACGACGGAGTCAAGGGCGGCCTCAACGGGATCGACAACGGCAGGCTGCATTTCGACAACGTCCGCATCCCCCGCACCAACCTGCTGAACCGCTACGGCGATGTGGCACCTGACGGGACCTACACGTCGTCCATTGCCAGCCCCGGCCGCCGCTTTTTCACCATGCTGGGAACTCTCGTCCAGGGCCGCGTGTCATTGGACGGCGCGGCCGTGGCGGCGTCGAAGGTCGCCCTGACAGCAGCCATCCGCTACGCCACCGAACGGCGCCAGTTTAAAGCGTCGTCACACACTGACGAAGAGGTCCTCCTGGACTACCAGCGCCACCAGCGGCGCCTGTTTACCCGGCTGGCCACGACGTATGCCGCGGGCTTCGCGCACGAGCAGCTCCTCCAGAAATTCGACGACGTCTTTTCCGGCGCCCACGATACTGACGAGGACCGGCAGGATTTGGAAACCCTCGCCGCAGCCCTGAAGCCGCTGAGCACCTGGCATGCCCTTGACACCCTGCAGGAATGCCGCGAGGCGTGCGGCGGCGCCGGCTTCCTGATCGAAAACCGCTATGCCTCCCTTCGTGCGGACATGGACGTCTATGTCACGTTTGAGGGCGACAACACCGTGCTGCTCCAGCTTGTGGCCAAGCGCCTCCTGGCCGACTATGCCAAGGAGTTCAGGAATGTCGATTTTGGCGTCCTTGCACGCTACGTGGTGGCCCAGGCAACGGGCGTGGCGATCCACCGCACCGGCCTGCGGCAGGTGGCACAGTTCGTCGCCGATACCGGATCAGTCCAGAAGGCTGCCATTGCGCTCCGGGACGAGGAAGGCCAGCGCGCCCTCCTGACGGACCGCGTCCAGACCATGGTGGCCGACGTCGGGGCGGCCCTGAAGGGCGCCAACAAGCTGCCCGTCGAAAAGGGGGCAGCCCTCTTCAACCAGCACCAGAACGAGCTGATCGATGCTGCCCAGGCCCACGCCGAGCTCCTGCAATGGGAGGCGTTCACGGCGGCCCTGGAAGACGTCACGGACCCCGGCACCAAGCGGGTCCTGACCTGGCTGCGCGACCTGTTCGGCCTGTCGCTGATCGAGAAGAACCTGTCCTGGTACCTGATGAACGGCCGGCTCTCCATGCAACGGGCACGCACCGTGGGTGATTACATTAACCGGCTCCTGGTCAAGATCAGGCCCCATGCCCTGGACCTTGTGGACGCCTTCGGGTACGGCGATGATCACGTGCGTGCGGCGATCGCCACCGGTGCCGAGAAGACCCGGCAGGACGAGGCCCGCGCCTACGTCAGGGCACAGCGGGCCAGCGGCAACGCACCCGTCGACGAAAAAGTGCTGCTGGCGCGCACGGCTACCTCCCGATAAAGCAACGCGAGGTCACTTCAAGCCCCTCCGACGCCCCGGAATGGGCACGTTGTGACCCCGCGTTGGATCAAGCGTTTTGTACGAACGACGGCGCCAATCCCCTCGGTGGGGGCGGCGCCGTCGTGCGATGTCTGGTCACTAGTGCTGCTGTTCCTGCCGTCCGTCAGGAAAGCACTGAGCGGTAGACCTCGAGGGTGGTCTCGGTGATGGAGTCCCAGGAGAAGTGCTCCTCCGCACGGCGGCGGCCGGCCTGGCCCATAGCACGTGCCCGTTCGGGATCGGACACCACCTCGGTCAGAGCGGCGGCAAATTCCGTCACGAACTTCTCCGGATCAAGCGGCGTGCCTGTACCGTCGGTGACCTGCTCCAGGTCCACCAACAGGCCCGTCTCGCCATGCTGGACCACCTCGGGAATGCCGCCCGTAGCGCTGGCCACCACGGCAGCACCGCAGGCCATCGCCTCGAGGTTGACGATGCCCAGCGGTTCATAGATGGACGGGCAGGCGAACGCTGTGGCGTGGCTGAGGACCTGGATGAGTTCGTTCCGCGGCAGCATCCGTTCGATCAGCACGACGCCGGTCCGCTGGCTCTGCAGCTCCTCGATCAGGCGTGCAGTTTCTGCGGCGAGCTCGGGAGTATCCGCCGCCCCAAGGCACAGCACGAGCTGCACATCGGCCGGAAGCTTCGCGGCTGCACGCAGGAGGTAAGGCACGCCCTTCTGGCGCGTGTTGCGGCCGACAAACACCACGCTCGGCTTATCCGGATCAATGCCCAGGGCGCGGACGGCGTCCTGGTTTTCGTCGCGCTGCCACAATTCGACGTCGATGCCGTTGTGGACCACCCTGACTTTGGCAGGGTCAACGTCCGGGTAGCTGCGAAGGATGTCCTGGCGCATGCCTTCCGAAACGGCGATGATCGCTGCTGCCGCCTCGTAGGCAGTTTTCTCGACCCAGGAGGACAATGCGTAGCCGCCGCCAAGCTGCTCGGCCTTCCACGGCCTCAGGGGCTCCAGGCTGTGGGCACTTAATACGTGCGGGATGCCGTGGAGCAGGGACGCCAGATGGCCGGCCATGTTCGCATACCAGGTGTGCGAATGGACCAGATCGGCACCTGCCACGTCCGGCACGATCCGCAGGTCCACCCCGAGCGTCTGGACGGCGGCGTTGGCCGAGCCCAGGTCTTCGGGAACGGAATAGGAGGTCACCCCGGCACCGTGGTAATCGGCGTCGCGGGGTGCCCCGAAGGCACGAACTTGCAGGTCAACATGCTTACTAAGCACCCTGCTCAATTCGGCCACGTGGACTCCGGCGCCTCCGTAGATCTCGGGCGGGAACTCTTTAGTCACAATGTCTATTCGCACGTTACCCAAGGTAGTCCTTCCGCACTATCTGTTCTAGTGTGAAGGGGTCCGGGCATGCCGGACTGTTTGGGGTTACGAAGGCGTACAGGAGCTACTACCATGCCGTTGAATAAAAGAGTCCTGGCCATTGTCCTCGCGGGCGGCGAGGGAAACAGGCTAATGCCACTGACGGCAGACCGGGCGAAACCTGCAGTGCCTTTTGCCGGCAGTTACCGGCTGATCGACTTTGCGCTGTCCAACCTGGTGAATTCACGCTACCTGCAGATCGTGGTCCTGACCCAGTACAAGTCCCACAGCCTTGACCGCCACATTTCCGAGACCTGGCGGATGTCCACGCAGTTGGGCAATTATGTGGCGTCCGTGCCGGCGCAGCAGCGCGTCGGCAAGAGCTGGTTCCTCGGCAGCGCCAACGCCATCTACCAGTCCCTGAACCTGATCCATGACGCCAACCCCGACATCGTCGTCGTGGTTGGTGCGGACCACGTGTACCGCATGGACTTCGCCCAGATGGTGGAGCAGCATGTGCAGAGCGGCGCCAAGGCCACTGTGGCCGCCGTGCGCCAGCCGTTGAGCATGGCCAACCAGTTCGGTGTGATCGAGGTGGACCAGGAGGACCCGCAGAAGATCGCTGCATTTGTGGAAAAGCCCGCCACAACTCCTGGCCTGGCCGCTGATCCCACCCAGTTCCTGGCTTCCATGGGCAACTACGTTTTCGACGCCGACGCGCTGGTGGATGCCCTTCACGTGGACGCCGAACGGCTCGACACCAAGCACGACATGGGCGGGGACATCATCCCCTACTTCGTCAGCCAGGGTGACGCCGGAGTCTACGACTTCACCCTCAACGACATCCCCGGCTCCACGGAACGCGACCGGACCTACTGGCGCGACGTCGGCACCATTGATTCGTTCTACGACGCCCACATTGACCTCATCTCCCCGTTGCCTGTGTTCAACCTCTACAACTCTGAGTGGCCCATTTACACGCGCCAGAGCATCTCCCCGCCGGCCAAGTTCGTCCGCGGTCAAAACGACACCGTGGGCACCGCCCTGGACTCCATCGTGTCCAGCGGCGTGGTCGTCTCCGGCGGCGTCGTGGAGGGCTCCGTCCTGTCCAACGACGTCTTTGTGGGGAACGGCAGCAGGGTCATCGACTCGGTCCTGATGGACAAAGTGATTATCGGCGAAGGTGCCGTGGTCAACCGGGCCATCCTGGACAAGAACGTTAAGGTTCCGGCCGGCGCCGCGATCGGCCTGGACCATGACCTGGACCGCGCCCGCGGGTTCAAGGTGACGGAATCCGGTATTACGGTGCTCGCCAAGGGCCAGCAGGTGCCTGAGCCCGGGGACGCGGAACGTGCGCTCGCCGCTAAGAACCTCCACCTGGTACCGGATGCCGTCAAGGCAGCCACGGCCAACTACCCCGAACTCCGCGAATCAGTCGAGCAGGCCGCTGCGGTCCACGCCCAATCAGCCTCGCAGGCCGCAGCCGGCAGCCGCAAGGGCTAAGCGAAGTACTGGCAGGCCTGGCCGGGCTGCGAACCCGGCGGCACGGTCAGGCTGGATCTTCGCCAGGCTGTAAAATCGGTACAATGAGCTCCCCCGATCTGACGCCTGAGGAAATCCAGGCCTGCCTCAAGGTTTTGAACACCATCCACGTCTACGACGAGGAACACCCCGACTATGTCTCGGTGCGCCGTGCCACCGGGAAGATGTTCAAGGCCGTGAAGCGTCACCGCCGCGTCACCAAGCGGGACCTGATCTCCGAAGCCGACCGGGCCGTCATCGCCCAGACGGCAACGGCAGCACCGGACCGGATCGACGACGAGACCCAGGGCAACAAGCTGGAGACCTCGGCGACGGGCAAGGTGGCCGGGCACCTGATCCGTTCCCGCCCCTGCTATATCTGCAAGAAGCACTACACGCAGGTGGACGCTTTTTATCATCAGCTGTGCCCGGAATGCGCCGCCTTCAGCCACAGCAAGCGGGATGCCCGCACCGACCTGACAGGCCGGCGTGCGCTGCTCACCGGCGGGCGGGCCAAAATCGGCATGTACATCGCGCTGCGCCTGCTCCGGGATGGCGCGCACACCACCATCACCACCAGGTTCCCCAAAGACGCCGCACGCCGTTTTGCGGCAATGGAAGACAGCAGCGAGTGGCTGCCCCGGCTCCGCATCGTGGGCATCGACCTGCGCGACCCGTCACAGGTGATGGCCTTGACGGATTCGCTCAACGCCGCGGGCCCCCTGGACATCATCATCAACAACGCCGCCCAAACGGTGCGCCGATCCGGCAACGCCTACAAACCCCTGGTGGACGCCGAGGACGAGCCGCTGCCGGCAGCGCTGGAGCCGGCCAACGGCGGACCGGAACTGGTGACCTTCGGCCACGCCCACGACAAACACCCCCTCGCCCTGGCGAGCAGTGTCACGGATCACCCGGTTCTGGCCGGCGACGCCATCACTTCGCTGGCGCTCTCCACCGGCTCGGCCTCGCTGGAGCGGATCGCCTCCGGAACAGCGATCGACGCCGGCGGGCTCGTCCCGGACCTGGCTGACATCAACAGCTGGACCCAGGTGGTGGACGAGGTTGACCCCCTGGAAATGCTGGAAGTCCAGCTCTGCAACGTCACGGCCCCGTTCCTGCTGGTCAGCAGGCTCCGGGACGCCATGAAGCGCTCCACAGCGCACCGGAAATACATCGTCAACGTCTCCGCCATGGAAGGCCAGTTCTCCCGCGCCTACAAGGGCCCCGGGCATCCGCACACCAACATGGCCAAGGCGGCCCTGAACATGATGACCCGGACCAGCGCCCAGGAAATGCTGGACGCCGACGGGATCCTGATGACAGCGGTGGACACCGGCTGGATCACCGACGAACGCCCGCACTTCACCAAGGTCCGGCTTATGGAAGAGGGCTTCCACGCACCCCTGGACCTGGTGGACGGCGCCGCCCGCGTCTACGATCCGATCGTGATGGGCGAAAACGGCGAGGACCAGTACGGGGTCTTCCTCAAGGACTACAAGCCCAGCCCCTGGTAGGACGGACGCTGTCCTCTCCGGTGCGTTGGGCGTAGGCTCGGCGGCATGAGCAGCGAAGCAACGTCCACCGGGTCAACGTCCAGCGAACCAACGTCCAGCGAACCAACGTCCCAGGTCCAGAACCTGGAACACCACGAATGCTGGGCCCTGTTGCGGACGGTTTCGGTAGGCAGGCTGGCCGTCCTGGTGGACGGCCAGCCTGACATCTTCCCCATCAACTACACGGTGGACGGCGGAACATTAGTGTTCCGCACCGGCGCTGGAACCAAGCTGGCCGCCGCCTCGGGAGGTGCCGCTGTGGCGTTGGAGGCCGACGGCGTGGATGCCGTCAGCGGCCTGGCCTGGAGCGTGGTGGTCAAGGGACCGGCAAAGGTCATCACAGGAACCGAAGGCATCCTGGACTCCGCAGCCCTGTACCTCTTCCCATGGCAGGCCGGGAAGAAAGACACCTTTGTCCGGGTGAGCCCGGGAACAGTGACCGGGCGCCGGTTCAAAGTCACCGCACCCATGACCTGGTGGACCCAGCTCAGCGGAGCGGCCAAGGCAGCCCCGGAGTAGTCCTGGGCAGGACGAGGAAACGCCCCCGACTGCCTAAGCGAGGCGGGTGATTTCCACGCTCACGCTGAGCGCCGATCCGCCGCCGCCGGACAGGATGCCCTTCAGCGGTGGTACGTCCCGGTAGTCCCGGCCCCTGGCGACGGTGACATGGTAGTCCCCTGCCGGCTTGTGGTTCGTAGGATCCCAGCTGCGCCACTCGCCGTCCCAGAACTCCAGCCACGCATGTGACTGGCCGGCGACTGTCTCGCCGATGGCCGCCGTCGACCGCGGGTGCAGGTATCCGGAGACGTACCGGGCGGGAATGCCGCAGCTGCGCAGCGCGCCGATGGCGAGGTGCGCGAGGTCCTGGCAGACGCCCTGCCGCTGTCCCCACGCTTCCTCGGCGTTGGTGGTAACCGCGGTGGAACCGGACATGTACGTCATCTCGCCGCGCATCCATTCGAAGATGGCCATGGCGGCCTCGTGCGGGTTCTTGCCCTCCACGACACCTGGAATGATGCCCAGTACCTCGTCACCGGGACCGCTCAGCTGGGACTGCGGCAGCCAGTCGCTGAACGTATTCAACGATTCCTTCGATGCCAGGACGTCCCAGCCGGCGATGTCTGCGTCAGCCGGGATTTTTTCCGCCCGGTGCACTTCAACGGTGATGTTGGAAACGACCTCAAGGTGGTCGTGCGGCATCTGCATGTCGAAGGCGGTGACCCGCGTGCCCCAGTAGTCCCGGTAGTTGCTCACGGCCGCCTGCGTCGGCGAGACCTTGAGCACGGATTCAAGGACCACCTGCTGGGGGTCGGTCAGCGGCGTCATGCGGGCTTCGTTGTACGAGAGCGTGACGCGCTTGTTGTACTTGTAGGCCGTGGTGTGGATGATGCTCAGCCGGGTCATGAAACTTCTCCCACCCAGGCGAGTTCGTCTGCCTGATTGAAGTATTTACGGGAAATGGCGTCCGAGGCCTGCGAGACGGCCTTCTGCACGCGTTCCATGTGCTCGGGCAGTTCGGACATCAGATCGTCCGTCCGGTGGAACTCTAGGAACGTACGGGCCTGGCCCACGATCCGGCGGGCGTCGTTGATGAAGCCCACGCGCTGCGCCGAAGGGTCCAGCTTGGCGAGGCACTCATCAGCGTCGCGCAGGGCGTAGACGATGGACCGCGGGAACAGCCGGTCAAGCAGGAGGAACTCGGCGGCGTGCTGGTCCCCGAACGCGGCCCGGCGCGTCCGCAGGAACGACTCATAGGCCCCCGCGCACCGCAGCATGTTGACCCAGGACATACCTGCAGAAAGGACATCCCGGGTGGAAAGCATCCGCGCCGTCATGTCCGCGCGCTCCAGGGACCGGCCCAATACCAGGAACAGCCAGCTTTCGTCATGGCTCACCGTGGTGTCGGCCAGGCCGCTGACCATGGCCGTCCGTTCCAGCGTCCAGTTGCAGAAGCGGTACGTCCCCACCACGTCCTTGCGGTGCTGGCTCAGCCCGTAGTAGGTGGTGTTGAGGCTTTCCCACAGGCCCGAGGACACGGTCTCGCGGGCACGGCGGGCATTCTCGCGCGCGGCTCCCAGCGACCCGGCGATGGAGGTTGCGCTTGTTTTGTCGTACGCCAGCGCATGGAGGAGTTCGGGCAGGCCGAAGTCTTCGCTCTGCGGCCGGGCGCCCATCACTGCGAGCAGTTCCTGGGCCACCCTGCGGCGTTCGTCCATGGGGAGGTGGTTCAGGCGTTCCAGGTGCACGTCCAGGATGCGGGCGGTGCCGTCGGCCCGCTCCACGTAGCGTCCGATCCAAAATAGGGACTCAGCAATACGGCTAAGCATTCGCGGTGACCTCCTGCGCGTCCGAAATCTGTGGGGATGACCCCGTGAACATTTGTGCCGGTTCGATGGCCCGGCTCACTGCTGCTGCTCCGACTGGCGGTCGCGCCAGTTGCTCTCCACGGGCCAGACGGATACCCGCTCGCGGATGGAAATGGTGGGCCGCGGAACAGTTTCCACCGGCACCTGGGGCGAGTCTGCCAGCACCCAGGTGTCCTTGGAGCCGCCGCCCTGGCTGGAGTTCACAATGAGGGAGCCTTCCTTGAGCGCCACCCTGGTGAGTCCGCCAGGAAGTACCCAGACATCGTCGCCGTCGTTGACGGCAAAGGGGCGCAGGTCCACGTGCCGCGGGCCGAACTTGTCCCCGCCGAGCGTTGGCACGGTGGAAAGCTGCAGGACCGGCTGGGCGATCCAGCCTCGAGGGTCAGCGACGACCCGCTTGCGCAGGGCCTCGAGTTCATCGTTGGAGGCGTCCGGCCCGATCACCAGGCCTTTGCCGCCGGAGCCGTCCACGGGCTTCACCACAAGCTCAGCCAGGTTGTCAAGGACGTATTCCCTGGAGTCCTTCTCCTCCAGCCGGAACGTATCCACGTTCGCGATGACGGGCTCCTCGCTGAGGTAGTAGCGGATGAGGTCCGGAACGTAGCTGTAGACAAGTTTGTCGTCGGCCACGCCGTTGCCCACGGCGTTGGCGATGGTCACGCCGCCGGCCCTGGCGGCGTTGACCAGCCCCGGGCAGCCGAGCATGGAATCCGAGCGGAACTGCAGGGGGTCCAGGAACTCGTCATCGATGCGTTTGTAGATCACGTCCACGCGCTGCTCACCGGCCGTGGTGCGCATGTAGACGCGGTTGCCGCGGCAGATGAGGTCGCGGCCTTCGACGAGCTCCACGCCCATCAGGCCGGCCAGCAGTGTGTGTTCGAAGTAGGCGCTGTTAAAGACGCCGGGGGTCAGCACCACAACCGTGGGATCGTCGACGCCGGCGGGCGCCGTTTTGCGCAGCGCGGACAGCAGCCGGCGGGGGTACTCTTCGACCGGCCGGATGAGCTGCTGGCCAAACGCTTCGGGCAGGCCCTTGGCCATGGCCCGCCGGTTTTCCAGGACGTAGCTGACGCCGGACGGCACCCGCACATTGTCTTCCAGGACGCGGAAGGTGCCTGCGGCGTCGCGCACCACATCGATGCCGGAGATGTGCACTCGGACTCCGCCGGACGGCTCGAAGCCGTGCACCTGGCGGTGGAAGTGGGCGCTGGTGGTGACGAGCTGGCGCGGGATGACGCCGTCCGCCACCACATTCATTTTGTCGTAGACATCGTTGAGGAAGGCTTCCAAGGCCCGGACGCGCTGCGCCACGCCCTTTTCCAGCACGGTCCACTCATCGGCGGGGATAACGCGGGGGACGATGTCGAGCGGAAAAGGCCGCTCCTCCCCCGCGAAGTCAAACGTCACACCGCGGTCCAGGAAGGTCCGTGCCATGGAGTCCGCCCGGGCGCTGACGTCAGCGAGGGAGAGCTTGCTAAGGGCATCGGCCACCTGGCCGTACGACTCGCGTGCTTCCTGGCCGGGGGCGAACATCTCGTCGTAGGCGCCGGTACGTTCGGCGGCCTCGGAGTAATCCTGAAATAGGTCTGACATGTCCTTTAGCCAACCATCTTTTTGTTTCGAAATCATTACCGCCATCCATTGTGGCGTGTTGCAGGGAGGCAACGGCGGTTCGTTGAATCCGTGTCCTATCCGGCAAGGTTAGTGAGTGCCAGAATCAAGTAATCCCGGGAGCTCCGGCGAGGGCGGGAACAGCGGCCTGAGGGCCCGCGTGCGTGACGCGACGATACGTTCCGGCAGGCTCCTGCCCGGCCTCCTGACGGCCACCCCCGCGCTGGCCGTGGCCTTCGCTGTACATGCTGTGGTGCCGGCCCTGCCCGCCATGACCGTCGCGGTGGCGCTGGGCCTGCTCGCCGCGAACCTGCCCGGCACGGCGGTGTGGATCGCCGGACGGGCGCGTCCGGGCCTGGACTTCGCGGGCAAGCACCTGATGCGGGGCGGCATCGTCCTGCTGGGCCTCAAGGTGAGCATCATGGACATCCTGGGCCTCGGCTGGCTGGCCATGGTCCTGATAACGGGCGTGGTGCTGCTGAGTTTCGGCGGCACCTACCTGCTGGTGCGGCTGTTCCGGCTGCCGCGTGAGACCGCGCTGCTGGTGGCAACCGGCTTTTCGATCTGCGGGGCGTCCGCCATCGGTGCCATGGCGGCCGTGCGGCGGATCCGGCATGCGGATACTGTCCTGCCGGTGGCGCTGGTGACACTGTGCGGCACGCTGGCGATCGGCATTCTGCCGCTGCTGATGCATCCCCTGCAGTTGAGCCCCCTCGCTTTCGGCGCCTGGACGGGTGCGTCGGTGCACGACGTCGGCCAGGTGGTGGCCACGGCGCAGACCGCCGGCACCGCAGCACTGGGCATCGCCGTCGTCGTTAAGCTCACCCGAGTGCTGCTCCTGGCACCGGTGGTGGCCGTGGCGGGCGTGCACCACCGCATGAGCACGTCAGGACAACATGCGCTGCCGCCGCTGGTGCCCCTGTTCGTGGTGGGGTTTGTGGCCATGGTGGCGCTTCGGTCCACGGACTGGCTCTCGGACGGCTGGCTCGACGCCGGTGCGGGGCTGCAGGACATTCTCCTGGGAGCGGCGCTCTTCGGGCTCGGGTCGGCCGTGCGGATCCGCACGCTCCTGCACACCGGAGCGAGGGCGCTGCTCGCGGCGCTGGCGGCCTGGCTGCTGATCGCGCTGCTGGGCCTGGCAGCGGCCCTGCTGGTGACGGCCTAGGCCGGCAGCCGGATGGGGACCGGCACGCCCGGGTCCCGTGATTAGATAGCTGAGTGTCACATGAGAATCTGCAGCGCGATGAAGCCGCTCAACGGTCAGCCCTGATCAGCACCCACAGTTACGACGTCTCCCTGGATGTGCGGCAGGCAGCAGACCCGGACGTGGCGGGCTACATCAGCCGCAGCGTTATCCACTTCTCCGCCGCCGTGCCGGGCCAGGGGCAGGTGGCGTCTACATTTCTGGATTTCATCGCCGGTGAGGTCCACAGTGTGTTCCTCAACGGCCAGGCGCTGCCCGTGGCCGACGTTGTGGACGGTTCCCGGATCCGCCTGGACAACCTGCAGGCAGAGAACCAGGTCACCGTCACCGGCACCGCCCTATACAGCCGGTCCGGTGAGGGCATGCACCGCTTTGTGGATCCGGCTGACGGCCAGTGCTACCTCTACACGCAGTATGAGCCCGCCGACGCCCGGCGAGTGTTCGCGAACTTTGAACAGCCTGACCTCAAGGCCGAGTACACATTCCACGTGATGGCACCGTCCGGCTGGGAGGTGGCCTCCAACGGCGTGGAAGCGGCCCGGACGCAGCTGACCAGCGATCCGGCCACCAGCCGCTGGGACTTCGCCACCACCCGCCCCATGTCCACCTACATCACCACAGTGCTCGCCGGGCCGTACTTTAAAGCCCAGGACCACTGGAGCGCCACGCTCGACGACGGCACGCAGCTGGAGGTTCCGCTGGCGCTGTACTGCCGGGCTTCCATGGCGGAATCGTTCGATGCCGCGGAGCTCTTCAGGCTGACCAAAAACGGGCTGGACTTCTTCAACCGGCTTTTCGATTTTCCCTACCCCTGGGGAAAATACGATCAGGCCTTTGTGCCCGAATACAACCTGGGCGCGATGGAAAACCCGGGGCTGGTCACGTTCACCGAAAGCTACGTGTTCACATCCCGCGCCACCGACGCGCAGTACCAGGCCCGGGCGAACACGCTGATGCACGAGATGGCGCACATGTGGTTCGGCGACCTTGTCACGATGCAGTGGTGGGACGACCTGTGGCTGAAGGAGTCCTTTGCGGACTACATGGGTACCCTCGGTGTGGACCGTGCCACGGACTGGGAGACAGCCTGGGTGAACTTCGCCAACAAGCGCAAGGCGTGGGCCTACGTCCAGGACCAGCTGCCCACCACCCACCCGATCGTTGCCGACATCCCTGACCTTGAGGCCGCCAAACAGAATTTTGACGGCATCACCTACGCCAAGGGCGCGTCCGTACTCAAGCAGCTGGTGGCGTACGTCGGGTTCGATGCTTTCATCGCCGGCTCACGGCAGTACTTCCGCGATCACGCCTACGGAAACACCTCACTGTCGGACCTGCTGAAGGCCCTCAGCGCTGCTTCCGGTCGCGACCTTGCCGGCTGGGCTGCCGCCTGGCTGCAGACCTCCGGCATCTCCACAGTGTCGCTGGAGACGGAAACGCACGACGGCGTCCTCGGCGCCGTAACGATCGTCCAGGCTGCAGTGGACCCCGTTACCGGACGGGAGCAACTGCGGCCGCACCGGCTGCGCGTGGGCTCGTACAACTTCGATGCCGACGGCGACCTGGTCCGCACCTGGAGTTTCGAAACGGACGTTGCCGGAGCGCGGACAGAGGTCCCGGAGTTGGCCGGGCAGCCGCGGCCCGCCCTCCTGCTCGTCAACGATGATGACCTGACCTACGCAAAAGTCCGACTGGACCCGGTGTCCGAGGAAACAGTTTTGGCATCCCTGGACCGCATCACCGATCCGATGGCCCGCGCCCTCTGCTGGACCGCGCTGTGGAACTCCGCCCGCGACGGGGAAAGCCCGGCCTCCCGCTACGTGGAGGCCGTGACGTCGTTCGGCCCGTCCGAAACGGGAGTCGGCGTGCTGCTGAACATCCTCGAGAACGCCGCCACCGCCGTCGAACGCTACACCCCCTTGGCCCAACGCGACGCGGTGCGCGGCGCCTTCCTGGCGGCGGCCGACGCCCAGCTGGGTAAGGCAGCGCCGGGCTCGGACCACCAGCTGGCCTGGGCGCGGACGCTCGCCGCCGTCAGCCGTCATGACGCTACCCTCCTCCCCCGGCTGAGGTGCCTTCTGGACGGCACGGTGGTGGTGGACGGCCTGGCCGTGGACGCCGAGCTGCGCTGGAGCTTCTGGCACGCCCTGGCGGCCAATGGGCAGGCAACCCCCGAAGACCTGGACGCAGAACTCGAACGCGACACCACCGCTTCGGGCCGGGCGGGCCACGCCACAGCCCTCGCCGCCCGTCCGGAGCCTGGTGTGAAGGCCGCCGCCTGGCCCTCTGCCGTGGAGGGGACGGAGCTGTCGAACCAGCTGCTCAGCGCCACCATCGTTGGATTTGCCACCGCCTCTGCTGCCCTGCTGGAACCCTATGTGGAGCCGTACTTCGAGTGCCTCCGCGGTGTCTGGGACAACAGGAGCATTGAAATCGCCAGCCGGATCGTCCGGGGGCTCTATCCCCTGGCGCAGGATCTGCCGGCGGGGACCTTGCCTGCGGAGCACGCCGTGGTGCTCCGCACGGATGCCTGGCTGACGGCTAACTCTGACGCGCCGCGGGCGCTGCGCCGGATCATTGTGGAGCAGCGGAACCACCTTCTGACGGCGCTCAACGCACAGGCTCTGTAGATCACCCGGCAAGGCTCTTACGGGACCCGGTGCAGCCAATCCTCGGCGCCGAACTTGGTGGTCACCCGGTCCCGGGCGGCAGTGAGCTCGGCGGCAGTGAGTTCGGACGAGGTCGCCGCGTAGCGTTCGGTGAACACTTCCATCATGGCCGCGATGATCTCCGTGCGGGTCAGCCCGGTCTGCCGGCGCAGCGGATCAACCCGCTTCTTGGCGCTGCGCGTCCCCTTGTCCGAGAGCTTCTCCTTACCGATGCGCAGCACCTCGACCATCTTGTCGGCGTCGATGTCGTAGCTCATGGTGACGTGGTGCAGCATGCCGCCGTTGGCCAGGCGTTTCTGGGCGGCGCCGCCGATCTTGCCCTGGTCCGTGGCGATGTCGTTCAGGGGCACGTAAAACGCGGTCACCCCGATTTTCTCGAGGGCGGCCATCACCCAGGCGTCGAGGAATGCGTAGGAGTCCGCGAAGCTGATCCCGTCCACGAGCGTCTGCGGCAGGTACAGGGAGTAGGTGATGCAGTTGCCGGCCTCCATGAACATGGCTCCGCCACCGCTGATCCGGCGGACCACGGTGATGCTGTGCCGGGCGACGCCGTCGGGATCCAGCTCGTTGCGGAAGGACTGGAAACTGCCGATCACCACGGACGGTTCCTCCCAGTCCCAGAACCGCAGGGTGGGGTTGCGACGGCCGCCGCCCACCTCTTCGGTCAGCACCTCATCCAGCGCGACGTTGATATGCGTGGGCAGTACCGTGGGGGCGATGATGTTCCAGCGGTGGTCGGTCCAGGCCGTGGCCTTCGCCAGCGCGCGGCGGACCGTGACGGCCACGGCGTCGGCCGAAAAGCCGAACAGGACAGCGCCGGGCGGCAGCGAAGCGGTGACGGCCGCGGACAGCTCCGCCACGGTCGTGCTTTCCGGAAGTCCTGTCAGCGCCCGGTTGATGGCAGGCAGCGTCTCGTCGGGTTCGAGGAAAAAGTCGCCGCTGAGGGAGACGTCGGCGAGGACACCGTCCACAACGTCGAAATCCACCACCACAAGTTTGCCGCCGGGGACTTTGTACTCACCGTGGTGGCTGAGGGGGCGGTCTTCAGCGGCAAACGGCGAGGCAGTCATGCCACCCATCCTGCCCCACGATCAGGGCTCCCCGAAACGACAAAACCCCCGGACGCAAAAAGCCCGCACCGTTGCCGGTGCGGGCTTTCCAAAGAACCTTGGGGGGTGAAGTGAATTACTTCGCGCCGCCGAAGCCCTTGAAGCGAGCGTTGAAGCGCTCGACGCGGCCTGCAGAGTCCATGATGCGCTGCTTGCCCGTGTAGAACGGGTGGGACTCGGAGGAGATTTCGACGTCAATGACCGGGTAGGTGTTTCCGTCTTCCCACTCGATGGTCTTCTTGGAAGACACGGTGGACTTGGTCAGGAACTTGACGCCGGAAGCCAGGTCGTTGAAAACAACAGCTTCGTACTTCGGGTGGATATCAGACTTCATAATGGGGCCTTTGTTCGCACAACTGGATTTTGCCAGCTGCCAGGTATGAATGGGATGGCTGGTGTCTGCTTCACTGCCGCAAGACAGAAAGCGCAGGACAGCCAGCTGTTAATAATAGCTGATCAGCGCGGACCCTGCGAACCGCGGGGCCGGAGTTCCCAGAACGCCACGGCGGAGGCCGCCGCCACGTTGAGGGAGTCCACGCCGGCGCGCATGGGGATCTTCACGGCGAGGTCGACGGCGGCAAGCGTCTCGGCGCTCATGCCGGCACCTTCGGTACCGAGCACCAGGGCCAGCCGGTCCGGATTGCGTGCGGCAAGCGCGTCCACGTCCACGGCGTCCCCGGTGAGTTCCAACGCGGCCACGGTGAAGCCGGCTTCCTTAAGCAGCGACAGGTCCTGCGGCCAGGACTCCAGCCGCGCCCAAGGCACCTGGAAGACCGTTCCCATGCTGACCCGGACGCTGCGGCGGTAGAGCGGATCGCCGCAGCGCGGCGAAATCAGGACGGCATCGATGTCCAGGGCCGCGGCCGACCGGAAGATGGCGCCCACGTTGGTGTGGTCCACGATGTCCTCCAGGATCGCGACCCGGCGCGCGCCTGCCAGCAAGTCGTGGAGAGGCACCGGTTCCGGCCGTTGCATGGCTGCCATGGCGCCGCGGTGGAGGTGGAACCCGGTGATCTCTTCGAGCAGGGCAGCGCTGCCAATAAAGGCGGGAACGTCGGGGTAGGCACTGAGGACATCCTGCAGGTCAGCCAGCCATTTCTCCGCCAGGAAGAACGACCTTGGCCGGTGGCCGGCCGCCAACGCCCGGCGCAGGACCCGTGAGGATTCGGCGATGTACATTCCTTCAGCCGGTTCACGGAGCTTCCGCAGGTGAACGTCCGTCAGCTGCGTGTAGTCGGAGACACGGGGATCCCCGGCAGATTGAAGGTAGTGGATTGTCACCGGCTGATTATTTCATCAGGTTGGCGATCATAAAGCCCAGCGCCATCAGGCCGAGGGCAAAGATGACAGTCCGCAGCACAGCCGGGGACAGCCTCCGTCCCACCTTGGATCCCAGGAGGCCGCCGATCGTGGAGCTCACGGCAATCAGGAGCACCACCAGCCAGTTGATCCGGTCAAACGCGAAGAGCAGGTAGGACACTGCGGCCACAAGGTTCACGCCGAGGACCAGGATGTTCTTCATGGCATTGGCGTTCTGGATGGTGCCGGTAAGGAACACGCCCAGAATGCCCACCAGGAGGATGCCTTGGGCGGCCACGAAGTAGCCCCCATAGACGCCGGCCAGGTACACCAGCACGATCAGGAGGATGCCATGGTGTTTGTCCTTGATGGCGTGCTCGGGGTTTTCCTCGCGGTTGCGGACCCAGGCCTGCAGCCGCGGCTGGAACACCACCATCAGCAGGGCAAGGACCAGGAGGACCGGTGCGACGTAGTGGAAGACCTTCTCCGGCAGGTGCAGCAGCAGCCAGGCTCCGGTGATGCCGCCCAGCAGCGACGCCGGGAGGAGCTTCAGCAGCTGCAGGCCGCGGCCCTTGAGCTCGCGGCGGTAGCCCCACGCGCCCGCTGCGGTGCCGGCCACAAGGCCCATCGCGTTGCTCATGGAAGCGACCACCGGAGTGACGCCGAGGGCGATCAGGACCGGGAAGGTGACCAGGGTGCCGGAGCCTACAACGGCGTTGATGGTGCCCGCCCACAGGCCGGCAAAAAACACAAAGATGCTGCTGAGAAGATCCACGGTTGGCGGCGCCGTGGCCTAGCGGCGGGCGGTGGCGGTGTAGCGGCCGGCGTTGACTGTGACGTCGAGTTCCACGCCGAAGGTCTTGCTGAGGTGCTCCGCCGTGAGCACACCCTCGAGGGGTCCGGCCGCCACCACGTTGGATTCACGGAGCAACATCGCGTGGGTGAAGCCAGGCGGCACTTCTTCGAGGTGGTGGGTGACCAGGACAATGGCCGGAGCGGCGTCATCACGGGCCAGTTCGGTGAGGCGGTGCACCAGGTCCTCGCGCCCACCCAGGTCCAGGCCGGCGGCAGGTTCGTCGAGCAGGAGGAGTTCCGGGTCAGTCATCAGGGCACGGGCAATCTGGACGCGCTTGCGCTCACCCTCGGAAAGGGACGCGAAAGCCCTGTTCAGGAACGGCCCCATGCCCCAGTCATTCAGCAGCCTGAAAGCCCGGCGTTCGTCAGCCCTCTCATAGCCCTCACGCCACCGCCCCGTCACGCCGTACGCCGCCGTGACGACTACATTGAGGACCGTTTCGTGCCCGGGAATCTGGTTGGCCAGTGCGGCGGAGGACAGTCCGATGCGGGGCCGGAGTTCAAACACGTCCACGGAGCCGAGGATTTCCTCCAGGACGCCGGCTATGCCGCTGGTGGGGTGGAGACGGGCTGCAGCAATCTGCAGGAGAGTGGTCTTGCCTGCGCCGTTGGGTCCCAGGATGACCCAGCGCTCGCCCTCCTTGACCTGCCAGTCCACCTTGTTCAGGAGCGTCTTAGACCCACGGACAACGCTGACGGCGGCCAATTCAAGAACATCACTCATAGGAGTAGACACTAGGACAAAACAGGGACGGACTGATAACTGAAACGTGGACAGCGACGCCCGTCACAGTCCCGGGCACGGCCCGTCTGCTGGCTGGCCCACGGGTTCGCCATCAACGTGGCGCAATCAATTCGGGCGGCTCTCCCCCGCTGGCTAAGATTGCAGCCATGACTTCGAACGTGACTGCGGTCAGCTATGGCCCAAAATTGACTGCCTCCGGGCTCGACAAGCTGCGCTCCGCCCTGACGGGCAGTGGCGCCACGCTCCAATCCGAATCAAGGGGCGGGGACAGCCGGTTTGAGGTCCACACTGCCGAGGTCGCCGTCGCGGATGGCACGGACGCCGGCATTTCGGCGCTCCGCCGGGCGGTGGCCGAGGCGGCGCAGGATGGCCTGGACACCGCCATCGTTCCCGCTGGCCTTCGTGCGGCTCCGCGGAAGCTGTTGATCATGGACGTTGATTCGACGCTGATCCAGCAGGAAGTCATCGAGCTCCTGGCAGCCTATGCGGGCAAGCGGGAGGAAGTGGCGGCAGTCACCGAAGCGGCGATGCGCGGTGAACTGGACTTCGCGCAGAGCCTCCACGCGCGGGTGGCCGTGCTCGCAGGGCTGCCGGCCGCCGTCGTCGATTCTGTCCGGGCGGAAGTGAAGCTGAGCGAAGGTGCCGCTGAGCTGGTTGCGGCATTCAAGGCTGCAGGCCACGTGGTGGCCGTGGTGTCCGGCGGGTTCAACCAGATCCTGGGTCCCATCGCTGAGGATCTGGGCCTGGACTACTGGCTGGCGAACGAACTTGAGATTGTGGACGGCGCCCTGACCGGCAAGGTGCTCGGTGCCGTCATCGACCGTGCGGCGAAGGAAAAGTACCTGCGCGAGTGGGCGGCTGCAGAAGGAATCGCGATGGAACACACCATTGCCGTAGGCGACGGCGCCAACGACCTGGACATGCTCGGGGCCGCCGGGATGGGAGTGGCGTTCAATGCCAAACCTGCGGTCCGGGCAGTTGCGGACTCTGCGATCAACATGCCGTACCTCGACGCCGTGCGCCACATCGCCGGCGTCTGAGCCGCAGGCTCCGTCCCGCCGGCCGGGTCGAATCAGCCCGGACGATCAGCCTGGTCCGCTCAGCCCGTGGGCGGCGTGTACTGGCTCGCGGTGAATACGGCTCCGCCGGGATCCCGGATCAGGACGGTGCGCGTCCACTCGGTATCGTCCTGCCCCAGGATGTCGGCGCCGAGGCGCTCCGCATCCTCGGCCGTACGGTCCCGGTCTGCGACGGTAAACGTCACGTGCCACTGCGGACGCTCACCCGGCGCCGCGGAGGCAAGCCAGGCAACAGCATCCTCGAAGCCGCGGGGCACGAGGTCGCCCGACTGGCGAGCCCTGATGTTGGGGTCCACGGTGGCCTCAAGGTGATCACCGTATCAGGGGCGGCGGATCATGATTCCGAAGTCCAGGTTGTCGAACTGCCAGCCGAAGGCCGTCGTGTAGAAAGCGACTGCTGCCTCGTTGTCTGTCGTGTAGAGATCACTGAAGTTCCATCCGCCGGGAAGGTTGACGGCTTGGGCACCGAGCCGCTCGCGGGCCTGCCAGATGCGGAGCTCGGCGCCTTCGGGATCTGCCAGTACTGCCTGCACGCCTCCTGAGCCCGCATCGGCAGGGGCCGATTTCAGTGTTGCGCCGACGGAGAGCAGGTGGCGCGCGGCCGCATCTGCTTCGTCGACGGAGACGTAGGTGTTCCACGTGGCGGCATCGGTTCCGGCGCCCGTGATGGCGCCGGCATCCTGGCCGTCAAGGGTGGCTATGACGTACCTGCCGGTGCCGCCGGACGGGGCGGTGTCCTCGAATTCCCACCCAAAGATTCCGCCATAGAAGAGCATGGCGGCCTCCACGTCGGGCTGCTCGGTGTCCACCCAGCACGGAACACCTGCCGGATAGCTACGGCCTGTCACCTCTGGTTGCTGTGCCATTCATAAACCCTAGGCGGCGTTGCCCTCATAGACAACGCCCTCGACAATGCCCCAGACAGACAGACAGACAGACAGACAGACAGACTGGGCTTCGCGACAGACAAAAGCTCCGGGCAGGAGTACTGCCCGGAGCTCGTCGTGGTGATGGGGTTTTGGCGTGGGCAACTACGGCCCTTGCGGGATGCCCGGAACGGCTACTCGGCGCCCTTGCCGAAGTAGTCGGAGCCGCCGGCGTATTCCGTGTGGCCGGATTCGACGTCCGCGGTCGCCATGCTGGCCACAACCTCAGCGAACTCCTCCACGGAATAGAGCTTTCCGGCCTCGGCACGGCGGGCCTCGATGGCGCCCGGGTTCGAGCGGTCCAGCAGCGTCGCCGTGACGGTGCCTTCGATCATGTCGCCGGACACCACCACCAGCGAGATGCCCTTCTCAGCCAGGCTCGGAAGGAGCTCACGCAGGGCGTCCTCGCCGGCACGCTTGCTGCGGGCCACGGGCTCGTATTCGGGCATGGTGGGCACGGAGTTGATGAAGTGGGCCTGGTGGCTGGTCACGAAGACCACGCGTGAGCCTTCCTTCATCAGGGGCACGGCGGCGTTGAGCATGTTGACCTGGGCGTCGCGGTTCAGCTTCAGGGCGTAGTCGTCTGCCATGCCGGACTCCATGCCGCCGGAAGCGTTGAGCACCAGGACGTCCAGCGAACCGAAGTTCTCCATGGCAGCGCTGGCCAGGGCCTGCACGCCTTCCTGGGTGGTGAGGTCAGCGCCCACTGCGGTGGCGCGGCCGCCGGCAGCTTCAATTCCTGCGACCACCCTGTTGGCGCGCGGCGCCTTCTGGCGGTAATTAACTACGACGGCGGCGCCCTCGGCAGCGAGGTTCTTGGCCACTTCAGCGCCGATTCCCCGTGAGGATCCGGTCACAATGGCGGTTTTGTTGTCCAGCAGTCCCATATGGGCTCCTTTGTTTGAAGCGTCTAAATCGCTTGAGGTCTGAAGTCCATCATGCCAGCGCTCGCGCCACAATCGCTTGTATGACCCCCACAAACAAGCCCGGTCACGCTAGTTTCAGTGGCCCATGCCAAGGCCGCCGTCAACGGGAATGACGGCGCCTGAAATGTAGGCCGCCTCGTCGCTGGAGATCCAACGGACCACGTTCGCCACTTCCGTTGCCTCGGCAAACCGGCCGGCAGGAATGCTGGAAAGGTAACCCTTCTGCGTGGCTTCGGGCAGTTCTGCCGTCATGTCCGTGTTGATGAATCCGGGAGCCACAACGTTTGCTGTGATCCCGCGTGAACCGAGCTCTCGGGTCAGGGACCGGGCAATGCCCACCAGACCGGCCTTGGAGGCCGAGTAGTTGATCTGACCCGGCGCGCCATAGAGGCCGGAGACCGAGGAAATGAGGACCACGCGGCCCTTGCGCATCCGAATCATGCCCTTCGAGGCGCGTTTGATGACGCGGAAAGCGCCGGTGAGGTTGGTGTCGATCACGGACGTGAAGTCATCTTCACTCATGCGCATCAGGAGTGTGTCCTTGGTGATTCCCGCGTTTGCCACCAGGACTTCAACAGGACCGTGGGCAGCTTCCACCTCGGCGAAGGCAGCATCCACAGAGGCCTCGTCAGTCACATCGGCCTTCACGCCCAGAATCCCGGCCGGCAGCTCCGACGCGCTCCGGTAAGTCACGGCCACCTTGTCGCCGTTGGCCACAAAAGCCTGCGCGATGGCCAGGCCGATGCCGCGGTTTCCACCGGTGATCAGGACGCTGCGGGCCGCTGTAGCTGCTTCAGACATAAAAACGCTCCGGGATTCTGCGGCATGTGCAGCCGCGGGTAGGACGGGGTGTGATTTTACTGCCTCCGATCTTAGCCCGCGTTTGGGCACCACTGACGATGGTGAGAGAATTGAGGCAAGCCTTTGGAGCGTGATCAATCAGCCGTGACCCTTGAAAACCATGCTGGACAGTCCGTGCCCGGAGATCCCGAAAGGTTCTCTGGGGATTCCGGGGTCCACAGCATTACGGACGCGGCGGCCGCCCACTCGGAGGACATGCGCCAGCGCATGATCAAGTACGCGCTGGCCATGGGAATCCGCATGGTCTGCCTCATCCTCATTTTTGTGGTGGACGGCTGGTTCAAACTCGTAATGGTCGCCGGTGCCGTCTTCCTCCCGTGGATCGCGGTGGTGATCGCGAATGGCAGCGACCAGGCGGAGGTCCACAGCGACTCGCTGCTGGACGCGGCCCCGCTTGCCGAGCTGGATAGCCCGTCCGGGTCGCCGGAACAGGACGGATCCACGTCAGCGGTCATCCAGGGCGAGCTCATTGATGACGACGACGAACCCACGCAAGGACAGGAACGGCGCGCCTCATGAACATTTTTGACCTGGCTGCAGGGACCGCTGGTCCCCCGCCGGCCATGGCGGCCATGTGCTCCCGCAAGGCCTGCCGCTCGGAAGCTTCCTGGCAATTGCTCTGGAACAACCCCAAAATCCATACGCCGGAACGCCGCAAGACCTGGCTTGCCTGCGATGACCACCGTGACTGGCTGGAAGATTACCTTCAGACCCGCGGGCTCTGGAAGGAAACCCTGGTCCTGGATTCGGGGCAGGACACAGGCCGGGCGCCGGTAGGGCAGGACGGCTGAATGTACCGCTTCCTCTTTTCCAGCAAGTGGCTGGGATACCTCCTGCTTGCCGCCATCTTTGCCGCTGCCTGCGTCTTCCTCGGCCGCTGGCAGATGGACCGCCGCGCAGAGACCCTCGCGGAGATCAACCGCGTGGTCACCAACTATTCCGCCACACCCATCTCCTTCGACGAGGCGAGGGACGAGTTCTCCGCCTTGGACCCGTCGAAGGAATGGACCCAGGTGGAACTCCAGGGCACGTATGATCCCGACGGCCAGCGGATTGTCCGCAACCGTCCACTGAACGGGCAGCCTGGGTATGAGGTGGTTGTCCCGTTCAAGCTGGAGACCGGTGAAAGCGTCGTGATCGACCGCGGCTGGCTGCCCATCGGCAACAAGAACCCGGGCAGTCCCGATTCCATCCCGGCGCCTCCCGCCGGACCCGTGACCGCCGTCGTCCGCCTCAAGCACGGCGAGCCGCAGTTGGACCGCGGCGCCCCCGACGGTCAGCTTGCATCCATCGATCTCCCCACTTACTCGGACCAATTGGGCTATCCCGTACTCACCGGCGCTTACGGGCAGTTGGCGTCTGAATCTCCCGCCCCCGCTGACATGCCGTTCCCGTTCCCGAAGCCGGCCACCGAAGAAGGCACGCACCTGTCCTATTCGTTGCAGTGGTTCGCGTTTGGGGTGCTGATGTTCGTGGGCTTTGGGTACGCCGCACGGCAGCAGGCCAGGAATGCCGCGATTGACGCCGCGGACGAGCTTGAGGATGAGGATGGGTCGCGCGATTCAGGCAGCCCGGTGCACTCCGCCGCTGCGGCAGCCCGCCGTCGTCCGCCTGTTGCCCGCAAGCGTAAGAAGGCGACCGCCGAAGAAGAGGAAGACGCCCTCCTGGACGCGCAGGGTTACTGACGCACGTTCTGTCCGTTCAGTTGCGCTCGCCTCGTCGGTTGCGTTCGCTGTGCAACGCGGGTGATTTCCCGCGTGCTGGCTCGTTCGTCTGCAACAACAGCCAAAAGTAGGCGGAGTAGCCCCGGTAGGCCACCCGGAAAAGATCAGGACACTCCTGGACAACTCCCTCAAAGCCCACAAAGTCCTCTGGGCGGGAGCAGGAGACCACAACTCAATGTTCAGCATCACCTACGAAGACCTGCTGCGGATCACGGAGGCAACGGAAATGGCAGTCCGCTAGCTCCGCCAAGGTGAGTGGACTGTCAGCGCAGCGACGCGGTGGATTTGTGTAGCGTGCGTCTAAGCGAGGAACGAGCGAGCACGCGGCAAATCCAGCGCGGTGCTAAGCGGAAGCCGACCGGACGCCGAGAAGGCTAAGCCAGCGTAATCAGGTCCAGGTAGTCTTCGTTCCAGTGGTCCTCGATGCCGTCGGGCAGCAGGACGACGCGCTCGGGGTTCAGCGCTTCGACGGCACCTTCATCGTGGCTCACGAGGACGACGGCGCCGGTGTAGTTGCTCAGGGCCCCGAGGATTTCCGCGCGGCTGGCCGGGTCAAGGTTGTTGGTGGGCTCGTCGAGGAGCAGCACGTTCGCGCTTGAGGCCACGATAGTGGCCAGGGCCAGCCGGGTCTTCTCGCCGCCGGAGAGCACACCGGCGGGCTTGTCGACGTCGTCTCCGGAGAACAGGAACGAGCCCAGGATGTTGCGGACCTCCGCGTCGTTCATGTCCGGGGCGGAGGAGCGCATGTTCTGCAGGACGGTGCGGTCCACGTCGAGCGTCTCGTGCTCCTGGGCGTAGTAGCCCACCTTCAGGCCGTGGCCCGCCACGACCTCGCCGGTGTCCGGCTTGTCGACGCCGGCAAGCATCCGCAGGAGCGTGGTCTTGCCGGCGCCGTTGAGGCCCAGGATAACCACCTTGGAGCCGCGGTCAATGGCCAGGTCCACATCGGTGAAGATCTCCAGTGAACCGTAGGACTTGCTGAGTCCGTCCGCGGTTAGCGGGGTCTTGCCGCAGGGTGACGGATCCGGGAAGCGCAGGGCTGCCACGCGGTCGGTCGCGCGGACGGCTTCGAGGCCGCCCAGCAGACGTTCGGCACGCTTGGCCATGTTCTGCGCTGCGACGGCCTTGGTGGCCTTCGCTCGCATTTTGTTGGCCTGGTCGATGAGGACCTGGGCCTTCTTTTCGGCGTTGGCTCGCTCACGCTTACGGGCGCGCTCATCCGTTTCGCGCTGGAGCAGGTAGCGCTTCCAGTTCATGTTGTAGAAGTCGACCTTGGCGCGGTTGGGATCCAGCAGGAACACTTTATTGACGGTGGCTTCGAGCAGCTCGGTGTCGTGGCTGATCACGATCAGGCCGCCCTGGTGGTTCTTCAGGAACTCGCGGAGCCAGGTGATGGAATCCGCGTCGAGGTGGTTGGTGGGCTCATCGAGGAGCATCGTTTCGGCGTCCGAATACAGGATCCTGGCGAGTTCCACACGACGGCGCTGGCCGCCGGACAGGGTCTTGAGCGCCTGGTTCAGCAACCGGTCCGGGAGGGCCAGGTTGGAGCAGATCGCGGCGGCCTCGGCCTCGGCCGCGTATCCGCCGGCGGCCAGGAACTCGGATTCCAGCCGGTCATAGCGGTTCATCGCCTTGCGCTGGATCTCGGTGTCCTCGCTGGCCATGTCCTCATGCGTCTGCTTGAGCTTGTTGACGGCGATGTCCAGGCCGCGGGCGGAGAGGATGCGGTCGCGGGCCAGCTGTTCCATGTCCGGGGTCCGAGGATCCTGCGGCAGGTAGCCGATCTCGCCGCTGCGGGTCACCTTGCCGCCGGCGGGCTGCCCTTCGCCCGCGAGCACGCGGGTCAGGGTAGTCTTGCCTGCGCCGTTACGGCCGACGAGGCCGATCTTGTCGCCCTTGTCGATGCGGAAGCTCACCTGGTCCATGAGGAGCCGGGCGCCGGCGCGCAGTTCAAGATCCTGGACAGTAATCACAGCAGGTAAGGCCTTTCACAACAGGGAAACGCCGCAGCTCAACGGGTGATGTCTGGAAGCAGCCGGCAGAATGGCCGACAGAACGGCCTTTCCAAGTCTACCGGCCACAGCTTGACCCCATAACCGCTGCACCGCCGTCGTGCGTTGACTCAGCGTTTGTGCCCTGCCGTCAGTCCCGGGCGTCCCGCTTAGTAGGTCCCCTACAAAATGGCGTCCGACGGCGGCCGGTAACGTCAGGATCACCCCCATGCTTCGCTTGTACAACCACGACAGGAACACCCATGAGCCAGACTGACACTGCCGTCAACGGCACCGCTTCCCGCCTCCGGAACCGCTGGAACGCCACCGACCTCGGCCTGATCGCCGTCTTTGCGGCACTCGTTGCCGGCTCCGCCATGGTGCCCGGCATCGCGGCGAACGTGTTCGGCATCCCCATCACTTTCCAGACCCTTGCGGTGATGCTCACCGGACTGATGCTGGGCCCGGGCCGGGGTTTCGCCGCCGTCGGCCTGTACACCCTCCTGGGCCTGGCCGGCCTGCCGATCTTCAGCCAGGGCCGCAGCGGCCTGGGCATCCTGGCCGGGCCGTCGGCCGGCTACATCATTGCTTTCCCCATCGCAGCAGCCGTTGTAGGCTGGTTCGCCACCGTGGTGATCCGGCGGACAACACGTGCCCGGGCGCTGTGGTTCTTCGCGTCGGCGATGGTCACCAGCATCGCCGTCGTGCACACGCTCGGAGTTGCCGGGATCGCCCTGAACACCAAAGCGTCACTGGGTGAAGCCTTCCTCGCAGACCTGATCTTCTACCCCGGTGACGTGATTAAGAACATCCTCGCCGCAGTGATCGCCGTGGCACTGCACCGGGCATTTCCCGACGTCCTGGTCCGCCGGGTGAAGCGGATTAACAACTAGTCCCGCCATGGCAACCATTTCATTCCGGCAGGTATCCGTGGCCGTTGCCGTTGACAACCGCCCGGAACCCAAGTCCCTGCTCCAGGACGTCACGCTTGAGCTGACCGAACAGCGCATCGGCGTGATCGGGGCCAACGGGTCCGGTAAGTCCACGCTGCTGCGAATGATTAACGGCCTGGTCCAGCCAAGTTCCGGCGCAGTGTCGGTGGACGGCGCCGACACCGTCCGTGCTGTGCGTGCGGTCCGCAGGCAAGTGGGGTTCGTCTTCACCGATCCTTTGACGCAGCTGGTGATGCCCACTGGGCGCGAGGACGTGGAGCTTTCGCTGCGCCGCCCGGTCCGCAACGGGGCGGAGCGCCGCCAGCTGGCTGAAGCGGCCCTGGAGCGCCTCGGCCTGCTGCCGCTCGCGGACCAAAGCATCTACGAACTCTCCGGCGGCGAACGCCAGCTGATGGCCCTCGCCGCTGTGCTGGCCGTAAACCCCGCTGTCCTGGTGCTGGATGAACCGTCCACCCTCCTGGACCTCCGGAACCGAGAACTCCTGCGCCGCACGCTGTCCGTCCTCGACCAGCAGATCGTGATGTCCACACACGACCTCGACCTCGCCCTGGAGATGGACCGCGTGCTGGTGGTGGAGGCAGGGCGCGTAGTGTTCGACGGCGGCGCGGCGGCGGCAGTCGAGGCGTACCGGGCGCTGGTCACCAACGGAGTGGCTGCGTCGTGAGAGGGCACGGCTTCCTGCTGGCCAACTACGTCCCGGGGAATTCGATCATCCACCGGACGCCGCTGGCACTGAAATTCCTGCTGGTGGTGGGCTGCGGCCTGGTGTCTTTCCTGGTGGTCGACTGGCTGGTCTCCGCCGCGGTCCTGGCCGCGCTCGGCGCACTTTTTCTCCTGACCGGCGCCGGAGCCCGGCGCCTCGTGAGTGCTGTCCGTCCTGTTGCGCTGGTGCTGGTGGTCATCGGCCTGTTCCAGTGGTGGCAGCTCGGCGGACCCACAGCCGCCCGGATTGTCCTGAACATCCTGGTCTGCGTGGTGGCGGCATCCCTGCTGATGGCCACCACGCCCATGCAGCGGATCCTGGACGGCGTGGTGTCGCTGGCCACGCCATTCCGCCGCTTCGGCGCGGACCCTGAACGTTTTGCGCTGACCATCGCCATCATGCTCCGCAGCATCCCGTATATCGCCGGCGCCTTTGCAGACGTCAGGGATTCCGCCCGGGCCCGCGGGCTTGAGCGCAACCCGCGTGCCCTCGTGCTGCCTGTCTTCATCACCACCGTGGCCTTCGCCCGCCAGACCGGCGAAGCGCTGGCTGCCCGCGGGCTGGGCGACGCGGAAGACTGACGGGTCTTTGGTCCGTCGTGTGCGGCTTAGGAGTCTAGGTGGTCTCCGGCCAGCAACTCATACCGCAGCAGCGCCGCCGTGCCCATGCCGCCGGCAATACTGATCAGGGCCAGCGCCAGGGAGCCATGGTTCCCGGCCCGCCGTGCCTGGGCGAGAAGCCGGGTCACCAGCACCGCACCGGACGCCCCGTAGGCGTGGCCCAATGCCAGCGCCCCGCCGTCGACGTTGACCCGGTCCGGATCAATGCCCAACTGGTCCAGGCAGGCCAGGGTCTGGGACGCGAAGGCTTCGTTGAATTCCACCAGGTCCACGCTGGCAGCTGACAGCCCCCTCGCCTGCAGGAGCCGCGCCGCGGCAACTGCTGCGCCGATCCCCAGCAGCTCCGGGTCCACACCGGCAGTGTCCGTGGCCAGCACCAGGAGCCCGTCTGTGGCTCCCAGTTCCCGTGCCCGCTGCAATGAAGTAACGACGACGGCGGAAGCGGCGTCCGCGTCGAAGCATGAGTTCCCGGCGGTGACAGTGCCCCCCGGCACAAAGGCGGGCGGGAACCGCTTGAGAACCGCGGCGGACAGGCCAGGGCGGGGGCCGTCGTCGGCACTGATGGGTCCAGCGGACGTCTCCAGGGTGGTGATCTCGCCGGCAAAGAAGCCTGCTTTAGCCGCGGCCAGCGCCCGCTGGTGGCTGCGCAGCGCGGAGGCATCCTGCCGCTCCCGGCTGACCGTGAACCGGGCCGCTATATTCTCGGCGGCGACCCCCATATCCGGGTCGCCGAAGCTGTGCGGCACAAACTGGGCCCGGGCAAAAAAGTCAGGCTCGCCGTCGTCGTTCCGGTGGGCCCGCAGCGGAGCCGTGCTGATGCTCTCCACTCCCCCGGCTAGATACACGGGTTTGCCGCCGGCAGCAACCAGCCGGGCGGCCAGAACGATGGCATCCAGGCCTGACCCGCACTGGCGGTCAACGGTCAGTCCCGGCACACCGACCGGCAGGCCCGCCTCGAGCAGGGCCAGGCGGGCCACGTTGCCGCCGCCGCCCACGGCGTTGCCGATCACCACATCCGTGACTTCTTCGGCCGGCACGTGGGAGTCTGCCAGGAGGTTGACCAGGACCGGTGCGAGAAGCTGGTGCGCACGCAGTTCCTTCAGTGCACCGTTGGCGCGCCGGACCGCGGTACGCCGCGCCGCTATGATCACGGGCTGCCGGTCCGCAGGCAGCACGTCGCCGGGCGGCATGCCATGGGGCCGCAGGTCAGCGGTCAAGGTGCCGCGCCCTGGGATCCTGGGAGCCGATCCAGTCGAGCAGGATGTTCCGGCTGACCTTGCCACGGTCCGTGATGGGAAGTTCGGAGAGCGCGAAGTACTGGTGGGGCCGCTTGTCCCGCGGCAGGATGTTTTCGAGTCCGGCCTTCAGCTGCATGGCCGTGACTCCGCCATGGGACGGAACGACGCCGGCGACCACCCGCTGGCCGCGGAGATCATCGGGTATTCCGGCGGCCACCGCAGCAGCCACCCCCGGCACGGCCGCCAGGGCGAGTTCCACTTCGTGCGGATAGACGTTCTTTCCCGAGGTCAGGATCATGTCGGCGCGCCGGCCAAGGATGTGCAGTTCGCCGTCGGCGAGGTAGCCTTGGTCCCCCACCGTGAACCAGCCGTTGAAGGAGCGCAGCGCCTGGCCGTCGTCACCCCACAGGTAGCCGTTGCTCACCATGCCGCTGCGGACACAGATATTGCCGGCTTCGCCGTCCTGCAGTTCGGAACCCTCATCATCCAGGATTCTGACGTCCACGCCCGGGAACGGGTGTCCGATGCCTGTTCCCCCGGCGTCCAGGACCTCCCCCGCCGCCAGCCCCACACCGGAGACAAAGCTCAGTTCGGACGCGCCGTAGTACTCGAAGATGGTGGCGTTCGGCGCCCAGCGCCGTGCCGCTTCGAGGGTGCGTGCGTCCAGCTTCGAGCCGGCGCAGATGATGGTACGGATGCCGGAGGCATCCACGCCGCCGGTCAGGCCGCGCTCACTGAGCAGCCGCAGCATGGTGGGCACGAGGATGAGCCGGGTCACGCCGTCGTGCGTAATGGCGGCGTGGACATCACCGACGTCGAAACTCTCCAGCGTCTGGAATTCGGAGCCGGCGTAGAGGCACTCAGCCAGGGCATAGAGGTTAAGGCTGGCGGCCAAGGGCCCGGGCGCGAGCGTGACGTCGTCCTGGGCGAGGCCGAAGAACGCAACGGACGCGTCAAAGGACTGCCGCCAGGACTGCCTGGACCGGGTAAACGCCTTGGGCACTGACGTGGTGCCGGAGGTGAGTCCGATCAGGAACGTCGAGTCCGGCGGCCCGTCCGCCAAGGCATCCGCTGCGGAAACCATGCCGGGCTTGGCCGACTCTGCCAGCCGTTGAACGATCTCCTGGTGCAGGGACTCCGGCCAGGTCGGGTCCAGGACGGCGCATTGCCGCCGGCCGGCAACGGCTGCGGCGAACCTTGCGGCGAAGTCGACGGAGTTGGCCTCCGCAAGGACGGTGACGGCAGCTGTCTCCGGAAGGGCGGCTGCGGCGGCGTCCCGGAGCTCAGCCCAGCGCAGGCGCCTGCCCGCCACTACGACGGCGGTGTCATGGGGGCGTTCTTCGGCCCAGCGCTGGATTCTATCGAGAAAAGGCATCGTCCCAACTTTACCGGCCGGACTCCGCTTCGGTGGTGCCGCTAAGGGCTATTGTGACTTCATGAGCTTCAATGACAACGTGCAGCTGGACCCTTCCCAGGTCCAGGACCGGCGTGGCATGGGCCGTGGGGCCAAGGTCGGCGGCGGCATCGGTGGCGGAATCGTCCTGCTGATAGCTGTGCTCCTCGGCGTCAACCCCGCCTTGCTCGAAGGCCTGACCGGCGGGGCGGGCACGGCTGATCAGAACCAGGGCACGGCGCCGGCCTGCACCACGGGGGCCGACGCCGACGCGCGGCTGGACTGCCGGATCACCGGCACGGTGAACAGCCTGAACGCGTTCTGGCCGGCGTATCTCCAGCAATACAACGTGCAGTACCCGCAGCCGGAAACGGTGATCTTCGACCAGGCCGTCAACAGCGCGTGCGGGACGGCTTCCAGTGCGGTGGGCCCCTTCTACTGCCCGGCTGACAGCACCGCCTACTTCGATCCCGGGTTCTTCCAGGATCTCGTGGACCGCTTCGGATCCTCGGGCGGTCCCCTGGCGCAGGAGTACGTGGTGGCACACGAATTCGGCCACCACATCCAGAACGTGCTGGGGTACATCGACCGCGCGCAGCAGGACCCGCAGGGGCCCGAGTCCGGTGCCGTCCGCGTGGAACTTCAGGCCGACTGCTATGCCGGCCTCTGGGTAAAGCACGCCTCAACCCAGCCCGGACCCGACGGCCAGCCGTTCCTGGAACCGATCACCCAGCAGGACCTGAACGATGCCCTGTCCGCAGCGTCAGCGGTGGGCGACGACCGGATCCAGGAAGCCGCCACCGGACAGGTCTCGCCCGAGGCCTGGACGCACGGATCCAGCGAACAGCGGCAGAAATGGTTCTACACCGGCTACCAGACCGGCGACATCAACCAGTGCGACACATTCTCGGCGGCCACCCTCTGACAGGATCCGCGGCCGGCGGCAGAACCAATTAGACAAGTACGACGACGGCCGGCCACCTCCGCTGGGGAGGTGACCGGCCGTCGTCGTACTTTCATGTCAGGGGCCACGCCGCCAGGGTTCCCTGGCCGAGCGAAGCGAGGCTAGGGAGGCGGTGGGGATCAGATGTTGAAGCCGAGGGCGCGCATCTGGTCCTTGCCGTCGTCGGTGATCCGCTCCGGACCCCAAGGCGGCATCCACACCCAGTTCAGTCGCCAGTCGTCAACGACGCCGTCGAGGGACTTGCCTACCTGCTCCTCGATGACATCGGTGAGCGGGCAGGCGGCCGTGGTGAGCGTCATGTCGATCAGCAGCGCGCCGTCGTCGTCGGAGTACTTCAGACCGTACAGCAGCCCGAGGTCCACGATGTTCACACCGAGTTCCGGGTCGATGACGTCCTTGAGTGCCTCTTCGACATCTTCGAGGCCCGTGCGGGCCACATTGATTTCGGTCATGGCAAGTCCTATCTAGGCCTGTGCGGCAGCAGCGATGGTGGCTGCACCGGCGCCCGTCGCGTACCGGTCGTAGCCTTCGTCTTCGAGGCGGTCAGCCAGTTCCGGGCCGCCCTCTTCGACAACCTGGCCGTCGACGAAGACGTGGACGAAGTCAGGCTTGATGTAGCGCAGGATGCGGGTGTAGTGGGTGATGAGCAGCGTGCCCATGTTGCCCGCCTCGTGTGCACGGTTGACGCCTTCGGAGACAACCTTCAGGGCGTCAACGTCCAGGCCCGAGTCGGTCTCGTCAAGGATGGCGAACTTCGGCTTGAAGAGTTCCAGCTGGAGGATCTCGACGCGCTTCTTCTCGCCGCCGGAGAAGCCTTCGTTGACGTTGCGCTCGGCGAAGTCTGCGTCGATGCGCAGCTGGGCCATGGCCGCCTTGACGTCCTTGGTCCAGGTACGCAGCTTGGGTGCTTCGCCGTCGATGGCGGTCTTGGCGGTGCGCAGGAAGTTGGTCATGCTGACACCGGGGACCTCCACGGGGTACTGCATGGCCAGGAAGAGGCCGGCGCGGGCCCGCTGGTCAACGGTCATCGCGAGGACATCTTCGCCGTCGAGCGTGATAGTTCCGCTGGTGACCTTGTAGCGCGGGTGCCCGGCAATGGTGGAGGCCAGGGTGGACTTGCCCGAACCGTTGGGGCCCATGATGGCGTGGGTCTGACCGGTCTTGATGGTCAGGCTGACGCCCTTCAGGATCTCCTTGGTGCCCTGCTCCGTGTCAATGCTGACGTGCAGGTCCTTGATCTCAAGAGTAGACATAGGTCTTGTTCTCCTCTGCACCGCGCCCTCCGGCGGTGGTGCGGTCTGTATCTGGAAGTTTGGTTCTGTTGCTTGGTATTGCTGCTCGCGGCTGATCTGCCCGGTTGATGCTGCTAGCTGAAGTTCGGGGCTTCCGCTCCGTTGAGCACGTTCGTGAAGTCCACGTAGACCTCGTCGCCGACGATCTCGACGGCGAACACCGGGACGGGATCGTAGGCGGGGAGCTGGAGCGGCTCACCGCTGCGCAGGTCGAACTGGGAGCCGTGGCCCCAGCACTCGATCATGCAGCCCTCCACTTCGCCCTCGGACAGTGAGATGTCCGCGTGCGAGCAGGTGTCCCCGATGGCGTGGATGTCTCCCATGGAGTCCTTCACGATGGCTACGGGGTAGTCATCGATCAGGATCCGGAGCGCCTGCTTGAGCTGGATTTCATCCGTCTTGCAGACAAATTCGCCCTTTGGCTGGTCAGTCATCTGTTTTCCGCGCCGTCTAGTTGTTCGTCACGGCGAGTTCGCGCTCAACAGCCTCGGTGAGCCGCTCTTCGAGGGCCGGTACCTTGATCTGCTGGATGATCTCGTGCAGGAAGCCACGGACCACCAGGCGGCGGGCAACATCCTCGGGGATGCCGCGGGCCATGAGGTAGAACAGGTGCTCGTCGTCCAGCCGGCCGGTGGCGCTGGCGTGGCCGGCACCCTTGATCAGGCCGGTCTCGATCTCGAGGTTCGGCACGGAGTCGGCGCGGGCGCCGTCCGTGAGCAGCAGGTTGCGGTTGGCCTCGTAGCTGTCGGTGCCTTCGGCTTCCTTGCGGATCAGGACGTCGCCTACCCACACGGCGTGGGCGTTTCGGCCCTGCAGCGCGCCCTTGTACAGCACGTTGGACTTGCAGTTGGCCACTGCGTGGTCAACGAAAAGCCGCTGCTCAAGGTGCTGGCCGGCGTCGGCGAAGTACAGGCCGAACATTTCCACTTCACCGCCCGGGGCGGTGAAACGGGCCGACGGCGTGACGCGAACCAGGTCCCCGCCGAGGCTGACCACCACGTGCTTGAGCTTGGCGTCGCGGCCGATCTTTGCCTGCTGGGAGGAGGCGTGGACGGCGTCGTCGTTCCATTCCTGGAGCGAAACAACCGTGAGGTTGGCGCCGTCTTCAACAACGATTTCGATGTTTTCGGACACAACAGCCGTACCTTGGTGGCCCAGGACCACAATGGCCTTGGAGAACTTCTCCGCGACGATCACCACGTGCTGGGCAGCTGCCTCCGTGGAGGTGCCTTCGATCACGACGGTGATCTCGGCATCGGCTTCAAACCCCGCCGGGATGGTGAGTACGGTGGCTTCGCTGAAGTTCTCCCAGGCGTTGGCGGACACGCGGTCCTCCGGGATGCCGGCGGAACCGATGCGCTTATCGCCGCGGGCCACGGTTTCGACCGTCACCCGCTCCGGGCCGCTGACGGTGACGGTGGGAGCCGCCCCCGACAGGACCTCGCTGTGCAGGCCGCGCAGGCGCTTGAGCGGGGTGAACCGCCAGTCCTCCTCAAGCCCGGTGAGCGGCTTGAAGTCCGCCAGGTTGTACGAGGTCAGCCGACCGGCTCGTGAGCTGTCCGGAATGCCCACACCGCCGCCGTGCGAGTGGCGTTTGACCGCTTCCCCGGCCAGCGGGGCCTTGGACGTGGCCGAGTTGATCGGGGACAGGCTTTCGCCTTCTTCCGTGAAACCGTTGATAAACGGCTGGGCCGAGGGCGCGCCGATGCGGGCCTTTTCAGTAGTGATTTCAGTCATCGTTATCCGACGGACCCTTCCATCTGCAGTTCAATCAGGCGGTTCAGCTCGAGTGCGTACTCCATCGGGAGTTCGCGGGCAATGGGCTCGATGAAACCACGGACGATCATCGCCATGGCCTCGTCTTCGCGCATGCCGCGGGACATCAGGTAGAAGAGCTGCTCTTCGCTGACCCGGGAAACAGTTGCTTCATGGCCCATCACCACGTCATCCTCACGGATGTCGATGTACGGGTAGGTGTCCGAACGGCTGATGGTATCCACCAGCAGCGCGTCGCAACGGACGGTGTTCGCCGAGTGCTTCGCACCTTCACGGACCTGAACCAGGCCGCGGTAGGCAGCACGCCCGCCGCCGCGGGCCACGGACTTGGAAATGATGGAACTCTTCGTGTTCGGCGCGATGTGCACCATCTTCGAGCCGGTGTCCTGGTGCTGGCCGGCGCCGGCGAACGCGATGGACAGGGTCTCGCCCTTGGCGTGCTCGCCTACCAGATAGACGGCCGGGTACTTCATGGTGACCTTGGAGCCGATGTTGCCATCAACCCATTCCATGGTGGCGCCTTCTTCGCAGATGGCACGCTTGGTCACCAGGTTGTACACGTTGGTGGACCAGTTCTGGATGGTGGTGTAACGGACGCGGGCGCCCTTTTTGACGATGATCTCCACGACGGCGGAGTGCAGCGAGTCCGAGGTGTAGATCGGCGCGGTGCAGCCTTCGATGTAGTGGACGTAGGAGTCCTCGTCGGCGATGATCAGGGTCCGCTCGAACTGGCCCATGTTTTCCGTGTTGATGCGGAAGTATGCCTGCAGCGGGATGTCCACGTGGACGCCCTTGGGGACGTACACGAAGGAACCGCCGGACCAGACGGCCGTGTTCAGCGACGCGAACTTGTTGTCGCCCACGGGAATGATGGTGCCGAAGTATTCCTGGAAGATCTCAGGATGTTCGCGCAGTGCGGTGTCGGTGTCCAGGAAAATGACGCCCTGCTTTTCAAGGTCCTCACGCAGCTGGTGGTAGACAACCTCGGACTCGTACTGGGCGGCGACGCCGGAAACCAGGCGCTGCTTTTCGGCCTCGGGGATGCCGAGCTTGTCGTACGTGTTCTTGATGTCCTCGGGCAGGTCCTCCCAGCTGGTGGCCTGCTTCTCGGTGGACCGCACAAAGTACTTGATGTTGTCGAAGTCGATGCCGGAGAGGTCTGCACCCCAGGTGGGCATGGGCTTGCGGTCGAAGTACTTCAGGCCCTTGAGCCGAAGATCGAGCATCCATTCGGGCTCGCTCTTCTTGGCCGAAATGTCACGGACGACCTCGTCATTGATCCCACGGCGGGCGTTGGCGCCGACGTCGTTCTTGTCGGACCAGCCGTACTCGTACGTGCCGATGCCGTGGAGCTCAGGATTCTTTTCCAGAATCTCCGAGATCACAGTGTCTTCGGCTACCGCTTTCTCTGATAGTTGGTCCGTCATCACGGCCTTTCTTGCTGATGGTTGGTTACTTCATCCAGGCTGGCGGGGGCTGCCTGCGGGACGCGGGGTCCCCCGGCAACCAGCCGGCCTGTGGGTATATGGGTGGTGCAGACGTGTCCACCGCGAGCCAGCGTGGACAGGCGGCGTACGTCAACGCCTACCAGCCGGGAGAACACTTCGGTCTCCACATCGCAGAAGACAGGGAACTGGGCGGCGAGCTGCTGGATGGGGCAATGCCCCTGGCACAGCTGGACGCTGGAGAGTGCTGCCGGCAGCGGGGCCTTGGCCTCTATCGAGGCGGCCGACGCCACGAAGCCATCCCGGCTCAGCGCCGCGGACAGTGCCTGCGCCCTGGCGGTAATGTCCGGTCCGGCCTGTTCGACCTCGGGTGCGTACCGGCGTTCCATGTCGGCAAAACGTTCGACGGCGAACGCGCGGACGGCGTCGTCGCCCGCCACTGCCTGGAGCTGCTTGAGCGCGAGGGTAGCGATGTCGAGGTAATCGTTGCCAAGCGTGGACTGGCCCTGCGAGCTCAGGACGTAGCGGCGGGCGGGACGTCCCGCGCCGGCGCCGGCCTTGGCCACGCGCTTGACCTCAATAACCCCGCTGCGGGCCAGATGATCAAGATGCCTCCGGACCGCGGCGGGTGTGAAACCGAGCATGTCGCCGAGTTCCGCCGCGCTGATGGGGCCGTGCTCAAGCACGGCACCAAGGACCCGGTCCCGTGTACGCTCGTCCGAGTCCGCCACCGGCACAGCGGCCACGTGGCCGCGGTCAGCGGCGGCACGCGGCGCTCGGTGCCCGGCAAACGGCACAGCAGGAGCATTGGTCATGGAATACACAACACAATCATGTCGTAATTTACTCCCCCGTACTAGTAAGGTCAGGCTGACCTGCGGCCCGGGTCCACTGCAGGGCCGCCAGTACTACATCGCGTAGAATGCTGGGGTGCGATCCCCCGAATCCCCGGTTCTGTCCATCAGCGGGTTAATTAAGGATGTTGGTCCGCTGGCCAGCCTGGACGGAAAAATGCTCCGGGTGGTCAACGGCGTATCCCTTATGGCCGAACGCGGCCAGGTCACGGCCCTCCTGGGCGCCAATGGAGCCGGAAAGACCACCACCATCGAATGCGCCCAGGGCCTGCAGAAGCGCAGCGGCGGCAGCATCTCGCTGCTCGGCCAGGATCCGGGCCGTTCCGGCGCAGACCTGCGGTCCCGCGTAGGCGTCATGCTTCAGGACGGCGGCCTCCCGCCGTCGGCCCGTCCCATCCCGCTTCTGCGGCACATCGCCGGAATGTACGCGCGGCCCCGCTCAGTTGACGAACTGGTGGAACGGCTCGGCCTTGATACTTTCGCCAGGACCAGCGTGCGCAGACTCTCCGGTGGGCAGAAGCAGCGTCTGGCCCTCGCCGCAGCACTGATCGGCAATCCGGAAGTCCTTTTCCTGGACGAGCCCAGCGCCGGCCTGGATCCCCAGTCCCGGCAACTGGTCTTCGAGCTGATCTCGGAACTGCGGGCGGCCGGGATGGGCATCATCCTGACAACACACCTGATGGACGACGCCCAGCGGCTGGCGGACTACGTGTACATCATCGACGCCGGCAGGAACGTCGCCGAGGGAACAGTTTCCCAGCTGCTGCAGCGGGACCCGGCTGTGGAGGCCGGCACCGACCACGTCCGCACCCTGGTGTTCGAGGCTCCCCCGGGGCTGGATTTCACCGGCGTGCTGCCCGATGCCATCGCCGTCTCTGAAACACGGGCCGGAAGCTACGTGGCCTCGGGTGCACTGACACCCCGCGATCTCGCGTCGTTGACCGCCTGGTGGGCAGCCCACGGCGTGATGCCCGGTTCCATGAGCCTGGCGGCACGAAGCCTGGAAGATGTCTTCCTGGACATCTCGGGAAAGGACATCCGATGACGGCTCCCGCAGCCACCGCCGCCCAGGGAGCACCAGCCACGCTGCTGCGCCGTATCCTGCTGCAGGGTAAGTACGAATCACTGACGATGCTCCGGAACGGCGAGCAGCTGATCCTTGCAGTCGTCCTGCCGCTTCTGGCGCTGATTGGGCTCACCGTCACTCCTTTCCTGGACGGTTTCGGAGCCAGCCGCATCAATGTGGCCGTCCCCGGCATCCTGGCATTGTGCGCCATGTCCACGGCCTTCACCGGGCAGGGCATCGCCACCGGCTTTGACCGGCGGTACGGTGTTCTCCGGTTCCTGTCCACCACACCCCTGGGCCGCGAAGGCCTCATCGCGGGTAAGGTGCTGGCGGTCCTCGCGGTGCTCTGCCTCCAGGTGGCAGTGGTGACGCTGGTGGCGCTTCCGTTGGGCTGGCAGCCGCCTGCCTCCGGCTGGCTCCCTGGGCTGTCGCTGCTGGCCCTGGGCGCCGTGGCGTTCACCGCGTTGGGGCTCCTGGTGGCAGGCACAGTCCGGCCCGAGGCAACCCTTGCCATCACCAATCTGCTGTGGATCCTGCTGGGCGCCCTGGGCGGGATAGTCATTCCCGCGGAACGGCTGCCCGCACTGGCGCAGGGAGCGGTCCACTACCTGCCCTCCGGCGCACTCGGCGAGGCCATGCGCGAAGCTTTCCTGCACGGCTCGTTGAACGGCGGCGCCGCGCTTATCCTGCTGCTCTGGACGGTTCTTGCCGGAGCAGCAGCCATCCGTTGGTTCAAGTGGAATTGAGATATCCGTGAGCACGGCTTCACGCCTCCCCCAGATCGCCGGCCGCCTTATCGCGAGGCTGCCCCGAACCGTGGACGCCAGTGTCCGCCGCCTCGCGGTGGCGTCCCTGGTTGGCCAGACGCTGCTAGTGGTGACCGGCGGCGCGGTGCGGCTGACTGCATCCGGCCTCGGCTGCCCCACCTGGCCGCGCTGCACCGAGACCTCTTTGGTCAACACGGCCGAAATGGGGATCCACGGCTTCATTGAGTTCGGCAACCGGCTCCTGACGTTTGCCCTGGCGGCGGTTGCGCTGGCCATGCTTGTGTACTTGTGGAACCTTCGCAAGGAGCGCCGGGACCTCTTCCTGCTGGCGCTGGGCCTGCTGGCCAGCATCCCGGCACAGGCGGTGATCGGTGGCATCACCGTGCTGACCAACCTCAATCCGTGGGTGGTGGGCCTGCACTTCCTCGTTTCCATGGCCCTTGTGGTGATTGCCACGCTGCTCGTCAACCGGGCCTACAGCAGGACTGGCCGCCACGCCAGCGTCCAGCTCCCCGCGTTGCCGGGCGTCATGCGTCCGGTGACTGCCGCCGTCGGGCTTTTCTCCGCCCTCGCCGTAATGCTCGGCGTAGTGGTGACCGGCTCCGGTCCCCACGCCGGTGACGCCGATGCTCCCCGCAACGGCCTGGACTGGGACCTGTTCTCCCACATCCATGCCGTTCCGGCGTATGTGATCACGGCCGGAACACTGTTCGCACTGGTGCTGGTGATTGTCCGCCGGATCCATGGCCCGTTCCGCACGTCCGTCCTGTTGCTGCTTGCCGTGACCCTGCTGCAGGCCGTCATCGGCTTCACCCAGTACTACAACGGCATCCCCGCCTTGCTGGTGGGCGCCCACATGCTGGGGGCGGCGCTGCTGATGAGCGCGGCAACAAACTCCGCCGACCTCGCCCGTTCGAGCCCGGTCACGTAACCTCCACCGCTTTTTGCCCCGACGGAGTGCCACGGTTCGCGACGAACCGTGGCGCCCCGCATGTAAGGACGCTCTCTCATTTAATGCATGGAATCGGCAGACCCTCTCTCATTCCCTGCGGTGGTTCGCAGGATCTTCCCTTACCTCCTGGAGACACAAAAGCGACCCTCCTTCACCGTTGGTGAGAGAGGGTCGCTAAGAAAGCTGCAGGTACTGATAGAGGATCGGTAAAAAACCCACGTTAAGTGAGAGAGCGTTGGGTGGGGGTGCTGTTAACCGATGATCGCTGATCCAACGAACGGATCCACGGCCAATGCGATGAACAACAGCGTCAGGTAACTGATGGAGCCGTGGAAGACCTTCATGGCGCGCTTGTCCGAGATGTCCTCGCGCTGCGCCCGGTTGTACAGGGAGTGCGACTCGGACAGGAACCAGGCACCCGCCAACACTGCCGTGGCCGTGTAGACCCAGCCCGCGCCACCGGCGGGGACCATCAGCAGCGAGCAGGCCACCATGGCCCAGGCGTAGAGGACCACCTGGACGGAAACCACCTTGGCGCCTGCAATTGCCCCAAGCATGGGCACGTTCGCGTTGCGGTAGTCCTCGCCGTAACGCATGGAAAGCGGCCAGTAGTGCGGCGGCGTCCAGAGGAAGATGACCATAAACAGGATGACGGCCGGCCATTCGACGGTATTGGTCACGGCGGCCCATGCAATCAGCACCGGGAAGCAGCCCGCAGCTCCACCCCACACAATGTTCTGTGCGGTGCGGCGCTTGAGGATGATGGTGTAGATGACTACATAGAAGAAAATTGCGGCCAACCCGAGCCACGCGGCCAATGGGTTGGCGCCGAACCAGAGAATAACAATGGCGGCTGCCCCGAGCAGCCAGGAGAACACCAGCGCCTCGCGCGGCGTCACCTCGCCAGTGACGAGCGGACGGTTCTCGGTCCGGTGCATCAGTTTGTCGATGTCGCGGTCAAGGTAGCAGTTGAAGGCACCGGCACTGCCGGCAGCAAACGCGCCGCCGACCAGCGTGGCCAGGATCAGACCGATCGGCGGGAAGCCGCGCTCGGCGTAGATCATGGTGGGCAGGGTGCTGACCAGCAGCAACTCAATGACACGCGGCTTGGTGAGGGCGAAATACGCCTTGGCCTTACGGGCGAACCCGGCTCCCCCTCTGGTGCGGGAAGCATTAAGCGGCGTATCTGTTGTGCTCACGGTGGCAGTCACCCGTTCTGGTTGGCAGTTCTGTCTGGCGGTGCAGCTGTGTCTTGCGGCCGTTCGCCGGGCAGCCCGCCAATGGTCATCAGAAGAGGTCCCGGCAACGCCCCGGCTCCCCAGCCGCCCCTAAAGGGCTCGGCTACCGGTGTCGGCCTCCAAATATCATACCGTGCGCATTTGTAACAGATGCCCCCTGATTAGGCCCTGATGATTGCGCGCAGGGTGATTCGAGCAGATTAACTCAACCTCACGAAATGGCGATTCACATAAGGGGAAATTGCGTCCAAAAGGTGAGATTTGCACTGACCGCAGAGTGGAATCGAGCTAAGCTGTCACCAGATCAGCAAGCGGCAGAAAAGCGTTGGATAACGCGTTCCCATAGCCCTGCTGAATGATAGATCAACGTTTCGATGGTGAACGGCTGGTACACACCGCAGCGGGCACCATAGCGTGCCCCGAAACGGATCCCGCGTACCGCCCACCATCAGCACAGAGAGGGGCCCGGTTTTCGTGCCACATTTGGAAGAGCAAGAACTGTCATGGACCAGCTTGGACCAGCGCGCGGTGGACACCATCCGCGTTCTGGCTGCGGATGCCGTCGAGAAGGTCGGTAACGGCCACCCGGGCACGGCCATGAGCCTGGCGCCCGCCGCCTACCTTCTCTTCCAGAAGCTGATGCGCCACGACCCGCGCAACCCGGACTGGCTGGGACGCGACCGTTTCATCCTGTCTCCCGGCCACACGTCGCTGACCCTTTACATCCAACTGTTCCTGTCGGGCTACGGCCTGGAACTGAAGGACCTTGAGGCGCTTCGCACTTGGGATTCCCTGACGCCGGGCCACCCGGAGTACAAGCACACTGCCGGTGTGGAGATCACCACCGGGCCGCTGGGCCAGGGCCTGGCCTCGTCGGTCGGGTTCGCGTACTCCCAGCGCCGGATGCGCGGCCTGTTCGACGCCGATGCTGCGGCCGGCGAAAGCCCCTTCGACCACACCATCTGGGTTATCGCCTCCGACGGGGACCTGCAGGAAGGCGTGACGTCCGAGGCGTCCTCGCTGGCCGGCCACCAGGAACTGGGCAACCTTGTAGTTGTCTACGATGAGAACCACATCTCCATCGAGGATGACACCGACATCTCCTTCACCGAGGATGTGCTCAAGCGCTACGAGGCCTACGGCTGGCACACCCAGCGCGTCGACTGGACCGAGACAGGCGAATACGTCGAAGACGTCCAGGAGCTCTACTCCGCGCTGCTCGCCGCGAAGGCCGAGACGTCCAAGCCGTCCATCATCTCGCTGCGCACCATCATCGGCTACCCGGCGCCCAAGAAGCAGAACACGGGCAAGATCCACGGTTCAGCCCTGGGCGCAGAGGAAGTCGCAGGCCTGAAGTCCGTCCTGGGCTTCGACCCCGCCAAGTCCTTCGACGTTGACCAGGAAGTCCTGGCCCACGCCCGCTCCGTCGTGGACCGCGGCGCCGCTGCCAAGAAGGAATGGGAAGAGTCCTTCAACGCCTGGCAGGCCGCCAACCCCGAAGGCTCTGCACTCCTGCAGCGCATCGAGGCCCGCGAACTGCCCGACGGCCTGGACGCCGCGCTTCCGGTCTTCCCGGCCGGCAAGGACGTCTCCACCCGCGCCGCTTCCGGCAAGGTCCTGAACGCACTCGGACCGGTCATGCCGGAACTCTGGGGCGGCTCCGCCGACCTCGCCGAGTCCAACAACACCACCATCGAAGGCTCGCCGTCGTTCGTGCCCGCCTCCAAGCAGACCGATACCTGGTCCGGCAACCCCTACGGCCGGGTCCTGCACTTCGGTATCCGTGAGCACGCCGCGGCATCGATCGTGAACGGCATTGCCCTGCACGGCCGGACCCGCGCGTTCTCCGGCACGTTCCTGATCTTCAGCGACTACCAGCGGCCCGCCATCCGGCTCGGCGCCCTGATGGGTGTTCCGTCCCTGTATGTCTGGACGCACGACTCCATCGGCCTGGGCGAAGACGGCCCCACCCACCAGCCGGTGGAACAGCTCGCTTCCCTGCGCGCCATCGTGGGCCTGGACGTGGTCCGCCCCGGCGATGCCAACGAGGTCGCGGTGGCATGGAAGACCATGCTGGAGAACCACGAGAACCCTGCCGGCATTGTCCTGACCCGCCAGAACATCCCCACCTATGCCCGCGGTGAAGGCGAAGCCGACGGCGACACGTTCGGTTCCGTTTCCGGTGTGGCCAAGGGTGGCTACGTCCTGGCTGAAGCTTCCAAGGACGGCGCCACCGTGCCCGCCGACGTGATCCTGATCGGCACCGGCTCCGAGGTCCAGCTGGCCGTCCAGGCCCGCGAAGCCCTCCAGGCTGAAGGCATCGCTGCCCGAGTCGTCTCCATGCCGTGCGTGGAGTGGTTCAACAAGCAGGACGCCGCTTACCGCGAGTCCGTGCTCCCCGCTGCCGTCAAGGCCCGGGTCTCCGTCGAGGCCGGGCTGGCCCTGGGCTGGAGGGAATTCGTCGGCGACGCCGGACGTTCCATCTCGCTCGAGCACTATGGCGCTTCCGCCGACTACAAGCGCCTTTTCCAGGAGTTCGGCATCACCGCGGTGGCTGTCGCCGCCGCTGCCAAGGACTCCCTCGCTGGCCTGCAGGCCTGAACCAGATTTTAGGAGATATCACCATGACTACCCCTACACAGCAGCTCTCCGACGCCGGAGTATCCATCTGGCTCGATGACCTTTCCCGCAGCCGCCTTGAGACCGGCACGCTGCAGAAGCTGATCGAAGAGAAGAACGTTGTTGGTGTGACCACCAACCCGTCCATCTTCCACGCCGCCATCACGGCCGGCACGGACTACGACGCCATCATCGCGGCGCAGGCAGCAGCCGGCGCCAGCGTCGAGGAGACCATCTTCGAAATCACCACCACCGACGTCGCCGACGCCTGCGACCTCTTCGCACCGGTGGCAGCAGCCACCAACGGTGTTGACGGCCGCGTGTCCATCGAAGTTGACCCGCGCCTTGCCTGGGACACTGCCGGCACCATTGCCGAAGCCAAGCACCTGTACAAGAAGGTCAACAAGGACAACGTCCACATCAAGATCCCGGCCACGCTCGAAGGCCTCGAAGCGATCACCGCGACGCTGGCCGAGGGCATCAGCGTCAACGTGACCCTGATCTTCTCGCTCGAGCGCTACCGCGCAGTCATCAACGCCTTCCAGTCAGGCCTGGAGCAGGCCAAGGACAACGGCCACGACATGTCCAAGATCCACTCGGTCGCGTCGTTCTTCGTGTCCCGCGTGGACTCCGAAATCGACAAGCGCCTTGACGTCATCGGCACCGACGAGGCCAAGGCCCTCAAGGGCAGGGCAGGCGTGGCCAACGCACGCTTGGCCTACCAGGTCTACGAGGAGCTCTTCGCCACCGAACGCTGGGCACTGCTGGCTGAAGCCGGCGCCCTCCCCCAGCGTCCGCTGTGGGCCTCCACCGGCGTCAAGGACCCGGCTTACCCGGACACCCTGTACGTGACCGAACTGGCCGCCCCCGGCGTCGTGAACACCATGCCGGAGAAGACCCTCGATGCCACGTTCGACCACGGCGTCGTCACCGGCGACACCGTCTCCGGCACGTACACCGAGGCCAACGCCACGCTGGACGCGCTGGACGCACTGGGCATCTCCTACAACGAGGTTGTCGCCCTCCTCGAATCCGAAGGCCTGGACAAGTTCGTGGCCAGCTGGAATGAACTCCTGGGCGACGTCGAAGGTGCCCTTGCCGCCGCACGGAAGGCCTCCTAACCCACTATGAGCACTCTCAGCTACGACGCCACCGGTGCCGCGCAGCAGGCACTCGAGCAGCACCTGCCCGCCCTCGTGGCGGACCGCATCGCCACCCGGATCTTCGCCAAGGACCACACCCTGTGGGGTCCCGACGCCGAGGCCGAGTCCGCTGTCCGCCTCGGCTGGGTGGAGGCGGCCACCGTCTCACAGGCCCTTGTGGCCGGCATCCTCGAGCTCCGTGATGCCCTCAAGGCTGACGGCGTGACCCGCATCGTGCTTTGCGGCATGGGCGGATCTTCGCTGGCTCCCGAGGTCATCGCCGGCACCGCTGGCGTCGAGCTGACAGTGCTGGACAGCACCGACCCCGACCAGGTCCGTGCTGCCCTCGCAGACCGGCTGGCCGAAACCGCGATTGTGGTTTCGTCCAAGTCCGGTTCAACCCTGGAGACCGACTCCCAGCGCCGGATCTTCGAGCACGCCTTCACCGAGGCCGGCATCGAAGCGAAGAGCCGGATCATCATCGTCACCGATCCCGGTTCCCCGCTGGATAAGGCATCGCGTGAGGCCGGCTACCGCGCCGTCTTCAACGCCGATCCGAACGTGGGCGGCCGCTACTCGGCCCTCACCGCATTCGGGCTGGTCCCCTCGGGCCTGGCCGGTGTGGATATCCAGGCCTTCCTGGATGAGGCCGAGGAAGCCGCCGAGATCCTGAACGAGGACGCCGCCGAGAACATCGGTCTGGCCCTCGGAACAGCCCTGGGCGGAACCAACCCGCTGCGCAACAAGATTGTCATCGCCGAGGACGGCTCAGGCATTGTGGGCTTCGCGGACTGGGCCGAACAGCTCATCGCCGAATCCACCGGCAAGCTCGGTACCGGCGTCCTGCCGGTGGTTGCCGGACTGACGTCGCCGGAGGTCACCTCCGGCGCCGCGGACGTCCTGGTGGTGCGGCTGGTAGCCGCGGATGCCGACGTCGAACTCGGTGACAACGAGGTAGCCATCGCGGGCGGCCTGGCCACCCAGATGATGGTGTGGGAGTTCGCCACTGCCGTGGCCGGGCGCCTCCTGGGCATCAACCCGTATGACCAGCCGGACGTGGAGGCAGCCAAGGTTGCCGCCCGCGGCCTGCTGGATGCCCAGCCCGAACCGACCCCTGCCGCCTTCGTGGACGGCGCCGTTGAGGTCCGCGGCGGTGACTGGCTCCGTGGGGCAGCCACCGCGGAGGAAGCCGTCGGCGCCCTCCTTGGAACGCTCGACGACGACAGCTACCTCAGCGTCCATGCCTACTTTGACCGGCTGGCCTTCGCAGAGCTGGAAGGCATCCGCGACCCGCTTGCCGGCGTAAGCGGCCGTCCCGTCACGTTTGGCTGGGGCCCGCGGTTCCTGCACTCCACCGGGCAGTTCCACAAGGGCGGACCCGCCATTGGAGTCTTTCTCCAGGTCACGGCCGCTCCTGCGGAAGACCTGGCCATCCCGGACCGTCCGTTCACGTTCGGGGAACTGATTTCCGCCCAGGCCGCGGGCGACGCCCAGGTCCTGGCCGGCCATGGCCGCCCGGTCCTGCGACTGCACCTGACCGACCGCGCCGCCGGAGTTGCACAGCTGCAGGAGATCATTGCAGCACTCGCAGCCCGGTCATCTTCCGTCACCGAAAACTAAGGCTCAACAGCAAACATGCCAGAAACTGAAAACGGCAGGAATTCCGCGACGCGTTCCGGGCGATCAGGGCGGAATCCGCTCCGGGATCCCCGTGACCGTCGTCTGAATCGGATTGCCGGTCCGTCGTCGTTGGTGCTCTTCGGGGTGACCGGGGATCTTGCCCGTAAGAAGCTCATGCCGGCCGTGTATGACCTGGCGAACCGGGGGCTGTTGCCGCCGAGTTTCGCGTTGGTGGGTTTCGGCCGCCGTCCGTGGAGTGATGCGGAGTTCGCTGCTGAGGTGAAGGCGTCGGTGAAGTCGTACTCGCGGACGCCGTTTGATGAGGCGGTGTGGAACCAGCTCGCTGAGGGTATCCGTTTTGTCCAGGGCGAGTTCGACGACGATGACGCCTTTGAGCGGTTGGGTGACACGATCGCTGAGCTGGATGAGCAGCGCGGAACGCGGGGCAATCACGCGTTTTACCTCTCGATCCCGCCGAAGGCGTTTGAACAGGTCTGCCGCCAGCTGTCCAAGCACGGCCTCGCGCAGGCTGAGAGTGAGAAGTGGCGGCGGGTGGTGATCGAGAAGCCGTTCGGGCATGACCTGGACTCGGCCCGGCAGCTGAACGACATTGTGGAGTCGGTCTTCCCGCCGGATGCGGTGTTCCGGATCGATCATTACCTGGGTAAGGAAACGGTCCAGAACATCCTGGCGCTGCGTTTCGCGAACCAGTTGTTCGAGCCGTTGTGGAACGCCAATTATGTGGACCACGTCCAGATCACGATGGCCGAGGACATCGGCACGGGCGGCCGCGCCGGGTATTACGACGGTGTGGGCGCTGCCCGCGACGTGATCCAGAACCACCTGCTCCAGCTGCTGGCTTTGACGGCGATGGAGGAGCCCATTTCCTTCAACGCCGATGATCTGCGGGCGGAGAAGGAAAAGGTCCTTGCCGCGGTCAAGCTCCCGGAGGATCTGTCGACGCATTCGGCGCGGGGGCAGTTCGCCGGCGGCTGGCAGGGCGGGGAACAGGTCCAGGGCTACCTGGAAGAAGAGGGTATCCCGGCGGATTCGAAGACCGAGACGTTCGCGGCGATCCGGGTGGATATCCATACCCGCCGGTGGGCCGGTGTGCCGTTCTACCTGCGTGCGGGCAAGCGCCTGGGCCGGCGGGTGACGGAGATCGCGGTGGTGTTCAAACGCGCCCCGAACCTGCTGTTCCGTGATCATGGTGAGGATGACTTCGGGCAGAATGCCGTGGTGATCCGGGTCCAGCCCGATGAGGGTGCGACGATCCGGTTCGGGTCCAAGGTCCCGGGCACGCAGATGGAAGTCCGGGACGTGACCATGGACTTCGGCTACGGGCATTCCTTTACCGAGTCCAGCCCCGAAGCCTATGAGCGCCTCATCCTCGATGTGCTCCTGGGCGAGCCGCCGCTGTTCCCGCGGCACGCGGAGGTGGAGCTGTCCTGGAAGATCCTGGACCCCTTTGAAGACTACTGGGCCGGACTCAAAGAGCAGCCGGAGCCCTACGCTCCGGGGTCCTGGGGCCCTGCCTCGGCCGATGAACTGCTGGCCCGTGACGGACGAACCTGGAGAAGGCCATGATTGTAGATTTGCCTGACACCACCACCTCGAAGATCTCCAAGAAGATTATGTCCCTGCGCGAGCAGGGCGGCGTGATCGCCCTGGGCCGGGTCCTGACCCTGGTGGTCGTCACCCGGTCCGGGCTCGAGGAAGAAGCGATCGAGGCCGCGAACGAGGCCAGCCGCGAACACCCCTGCCGGATCATCGTCCTCGCCGACGCCGGGGCGACCGCCCCGAACCGGCTCGACGCGCAGATCCGGGTCGGCGGTGACGCCGGCGCGTCCGAGGTCATCGTGCTCCGCGGCTACGGCGAGCTCGCCCACGAAAGCGAATCCCTGGTCGCGGCCCTGCTCCTGCCGGACGCGCCGATCGTGGCCTGGTGGCCGCACGGGGCACCGAAGAACGCCTGCGAAACCTCCGTGGGCCGGATCGCGCACCGCCGGATCACCGACTCCGCGAACGAAACCGATCCCCAGGCCGCGCTGGAGAACATCCGGGCCACGTACAAGGCCGGGGACACCGACCTCGCCTGGACCCGGCTGACCAACTGGCGGATCCAGCTCGCGGCAGTCCTGGACCAGGTGGACTCCTCCCCCGTGACCGCCGTGGCCGTCGAAGGCGCCTCCGACTCCCCGTCCACCATCCTGCTGGCGGCATGGCTTACCCTGGCCCTGGACGCGCCTGTGACCATCGTCGCGGACCCCGCCGGCACCGGTATCCGCCGGGTCCGGCTCACGCGCCACACCGGCGACGTCCAGCTCTTCCGCCCCGGACTCTCCGTCGCCGAACTCACCCAGCCCGGACAGCCCGCCCAACGCATCTCCCTCCCACGCCGCAGCCTCAAAGACTGCCTCGCCGAAGAGCTCCGCCGCCTCGACCCCGACGAAGTGTTCGGCGAAGTGATTACTATTGGACTGCCACGTACCAATCTAAGGAGCGTCCGACCCAGTGAGCGTTGAGCCAAGAGTTAGCATCCATCCTGATTCGTCCGTCCTGATGGCCGCCATTGCGGCCCGCCTGATCACCAAGCTGGTGGATGTGCAGGACAAGCACGGTGAGGCCACGGTGGTGCTGACCGGCGGCACAGTAGGCATCGGAACGCTGAAGGCTGTTGCGGATTCGCCGGCAGCGCCGGCCGTGGACTGGTCCAAGGTGAACTTTTGGTGGGGTGACGAGCGCTTTGTTGCCGCGGACCATCCCGACCGGAACACCAGGCAGGCGTTTGCTGCACTCCTGTCGAGCATTCCGGTTGATCCTGCAAGGATCAACCAGCCTGCCTCCTCGGATGACTTCGACACGCCCGAAGAAGCCGCCGAGGACTACGCGCGCAGGCTCCGGGAAGCAGCCCAGGCCGAACACGCTGCCGACATGTCCGACGACCGTCCGGACGAACCGGGAGTACTGCCGCGGCTGGACGTTGTGCTGCTGGGCGTTGGCCCGGACGCCCACGTAGCCTCGCTCTTCCCGGAGCAGGGCGGAATCCGGGAGAAGGAGCGGACAGTCGTTGGCGTCCGCAATTCCCCCAAGCCGCCGCCCCAGCGGATCTCGCTCACGCTTCCCGCCATAAACACTGCTGCCGAGGTCTGGATGGTGGTGGCGGGCGAGGACAAGGCCGGCGCGGTGGGCCTGGCCCTGGCGGGCGCCAACCCGGTACAGGTACCGGCGGCAGGCCCGCGGGGAACATCCCGCACGCTGTGGCTTATCGACGAAAACGCAGCGTCACGCGTCCCGCAGCAGCTCGTCCGGAAGGACGCCGCCGGCGCGTAGCCTTTCCAGCGCTCCGGCCAGGACAGCTTGGGCGTCCTGGTCGGAGCGCCGTTCTTTAACGTATTCAAGGTGGCTCTTGAAGCCTTCGTCCAGCGGGTCCGGCAGGTCGGCTTCCTTGCCGTCCCGTGATGCCGGAGCCCCGCAGCGCCGGCAGTCCCAGACCGTGGGAAGCTGCTCCTCCGGCAACCGCAGGAAAACAAGCTGGGTCTCATGCCCCTTGGCGCACCAAAAGGAAACCCTGATACGGGGCACCCTCTCGCCCGAGGCCGCTTCTGACTGGTTCTTGGGACCGGCTCCTTCTGTGACACCCACCCGGGTGCCGCGGAACGCTGACGCACTATGTACCATCGGGACTCCTGGCTGCTTAAACACAAAACTGTGGCTGTTGGAAGCCAACAGCCACAGTTTAGTTCGGAGTTCCCCATCGCGGCAGTGCCGGGCGACGATCAGTTGCAGGAGCTATGAGTCCCCTGCGCCGCTGAAGCGCATGAACAGGCCAAGGGCGATGATCACGACGCCCCAGGTAACGCCCAGAATCACCGTGAACCTGTTCAGGTTCCGCTCGGCCACGCCGGAGGAGCTGAGGCCGGAACTCATACCGCCGCCGAACATGTCCGACAGCCCGCCACCCCGGCCCTTGTGGAGGAGGATAAGCAGGGTCAGCAGAAGGCTGGTGATGCCCAGGAGAATCTGCAGAATGACATGAAGAACGTCCACGACGGCCTTTCAGAAGATTGGAATTGCGGGAGCCTGGAGCTGAGTGACGGACTAGTCCGTCACCAGGTGACTCTCGAACCTGACAATATTAGCAAACTCCGCGGGATCGAGGCTTGCCCCGCCGACCAACACGCCGTCAACGTCGCGTTCCTTCAGGATCGCGGCGACATTATTGGCCTTGACCGAGCCGCCGTAGAGCAGCCGGATCTTCGCCGCAACGTCATCGCCGAAGAGCGTGGCCAGTTCCGCGCGGATGGCGGCGCACATTTCCTGGGCGTCCTCCGGCCCGGCCACTTCACCGGTGCCGATGGCCCAGACGGGCTCGTAGGCCACCACAAGCTCTGCCGCCTGCTCGGCCGTCAAACCGGCGACGTTCGCCCGGAGCTGTGTCAGCGTGTGCTCGACATGCGTGCCGGCCTGGCGGATTTCCAGGCCTTCCCCCACGCAAAGGACCGGAGTGACACTGTGCTTGAACGCTGCCTTGACCTTGGCGTTGAGCACTTCGTCGGATTCCTGGTGGATGGTGCGGCGTTCACTGTGCCCCACCAGGACGTAGCGGCAGCCCAGCTTGTTCAGGAACTGGCCGGAGGTGTCGCCCGTGTAGGCGCCCGAGTCGAACTGGGAGAGGTCCTGGCCGCCGTAGGCTATGTCCAGTTCATCTCCCTGGACGAGGGTCTGCACGCCGCGGAGGTCGGTGAATGGCGGGAAGACGGCCACCTCAACCCGGTTGTAGTCGTGCTTGGCGTCGGACAGGGTCCAGGCCAGTTTTTGCAGGAGGGTGATGCCCTGGACATGGTCCATGTTCATCTTCCAGTTGCCTGCAATGAGAGGCGTGCGGTCAAAAGCGCCGTTCGTTGACGTAGTCACGTGTTCTCCAAAAGTACTTGATATGTGTGCGGCCGGCAGGGTGCCCGCGGGCACCCTGCCAGCCGGAGGACTTGGCAGTCCAGGTGCCTAACGGTCCAGGACGCTGAGTCCCGGGAGTTCCTTGCCTTCGAGATATTCCAGGCTGGCGCCGCCGCCGGTGGAAATGTGACCGAACTGGTCGTCAGCGAAGCCGAGCGTCCGCACGGCGGCAGCGGAGTCGCCGCCGCCGACCACGGTGAACGCGTCGACCTCGGTGAGGGCCTGGGCCACGGCGCGGGTTCCGCCGGAGAATGCTTCGAATTCAAAGACGCCCATGGGCCCGTTCCAGAACACCGTTTTGGCGCCCTTGATGCGGTCCGCAAAAGCGGCTGCAGAGTCCGGTCCGATGTCCAGGCCGATGCCCCGGGCACCGAAGCTGCTGCCCTCGATGCCGTCCGCGGGGACAGTCTCGTAGTCAGCGTCGGACGCGAACTTACCGGCCACCACAACGTCGGTGGGCACAATGAATTCGGTGCCGGCACCGGCAGCCCGTTTCAGGTAGTCCTGGACAACCGGGATCTGGTCTTCTTCCAGGAGGCTGCCGGCCACGCTGTGGCCCTCTGCTGCCAGGAACGTGAAGAGCATGCCGCCGCCCACCAGGATGGTGTCGGCCTTGCCGATGAGGTTGTCGATGACCGCCAGCTTGTCGGAGACCTTGGAGCCGCCGAGCACCACCACGTAGGGCCGCTGCGTGTCAGCTGTCAGCTTCCGCAGGACCTCCACCTCGGTGTGCACAAGATCGCCCTGGTAGGACGGGAGCCGGGTGGCGACGTCGTAGACACTGGCGTGCTTGCGGTGCACGGCACCAAAGGCGTCGTCAACGTAGGCGCCGTTGGCCCCGGTCAGGGCCACCAGTTCGTCCGCGAAGGCGCCGCGTTCGGCGTCGTCCTTGCTGGTCTCCCGGGCGTCGAAGCGCACGTTCTCCAGGACGAGGACCTCGCCGTCCTGAAGGGAGGAGGCGAGTTCCTTAGCGGAGCTGCCCACGGTGTCCTTCGCGAGCGAGACCTTGAAGGCGGCAAGTTCGACGAGCCGCGCTACGGCAGGCCGGAGGGAGTACTTTTCCTCCGGAGCGCCCTTGGGGCGTCCGAGGTGGGCTGTTACCAGCACGCGGGCACCGGCGTCCGTGAGCTTTCCCAGTACTGGCAGAGAGGCCTTGATGCGGCCGTCGTCAGTCACTGTAGAGCCGTCGAGCGGCACATTCAGGTCACTTCTGACAAGAATGTACCGCCCGCGGACACCTTCAGCGATCAGTTCGTTGAGGGTGTGGAATGTCATGTGTCTAACCCTAGCCCAGCTTGGCTGCGACGAGCTCCGTGAGGTCCACGAGGCGGTTGGAGTAGCCCCATTCGTTGTCATACCAGGAAACAACCTTGACCTGGTTGCCGATGACCTTGGTCAGGCCGGAGTCGAAGATCGACGACGCCGGGTCCCCGACGATGTCCGAGGACACGATCGGTGCGTCCGTGTAGGTCAGGATGCCCTGGAACTCGTCGGACTCCGAAGCCTTCTTCAGCGCCGCGTTGACTTCCTCGACGGTAGTCTCGCGGGAGACCGTGACGGTGAGGTCGGTGGCCGAGCCGGTGGGGACGGGCACGCGGATGGCGAAGCCGTCCAGCTTGCCCTTGAGCTCGGGCAGGACCAGGCCGATCGCCTTGGCCGCACCCGTGGAGGTGGGAACCATGTTGATGGCGGCGGCACGGGCACGGCGGAGGTCGTTGTGCGGGCCGTCCTGCAGGTTCTGGTCAGCCGTGTAGGCGTGGATGGTGGTCATCAGGCCACGCTCGATGCCGAAGGTGTCGTTGAGGACCTTGGCCAGCGGGCCCAGGCAGTTGGTGGTGCAGGACGCGTTGGAAATGATGTTGTGCGCCGCGTTGTCGTACAGGCCCTCGTTGACGCCCATCACGATGGTGATGTCCTCGTCGGAGGCAGGTGCGGAGATCAGGACCTTCTTGGCGCCTGCGTCGATGTGCTTCTGCGCGGCAGCGGCCTTGGTGAAGAAGCCGGTGGACTCGATGACGATGTCGACGCCCAGCTCGCCCCAGGGCAAGTTGGCGGGATCGCGTTCGGCGAGAACCTTGATGACGTTGCCGTCGACAACAATGTTGCCGTCCTTGACCTCAACGGTTTCCTTCAGGCGGCCGCCGACGGAGTCGTACTTAAGCAGGTGGGCCAGTGCCTCAGGGCTGGTGAGGTCGTTGACGGCAACGATCTCCAGGTCCGCGCCCTGTGCGAGGGCTGCGCGGAAGTAGTTGCGGCCGATGCGGCCGAAGCCGTTGATACCAATACGGGTCGTCACTTGTTCAGTCTCCTTGGTGCTTGATTAAGCACAAACTAGTTGAGCGGGCATTGAAGCCAACTAACAGATCCCGCACGCCATTGGGCAGAGATGATTAACAGATCGGAGGGCGACCAGCCACATTGCTGAAGGCAGACCGCCTTCCGTGATCCATCTTACGTTTAAGTAGGTCCGCCCCCGCAAGTGCGGGGGCGGACCTTCCACATTCCGGCCGAAATCACGCCGAAATGTGAAGTTTGTTACACGCTCATGTACTGCGGGTCACTACGGCAGGGTGATGAGGCCCGTGGCGTTGGTGCGTGCAGCAGCGAAGCGCTTGGCGACATCGGCCCAGTTGACAATGTTCCAGAAGGCCTTGACGTAGTCAGCCTTGACGTTGACGTAGTCCAGGTAGAAGGCGTGCTCCCACATGTCCAGCATCAGCAGCGGCGTGGTGCCGAGAGCCACGTTGCCCTGCTGGTCGTAGAGCTGCTCGATGACCAGGTTGCCACCGATCGGCTCGTAGGCCAGGAAGCCCCAGCCCGATCCCTGCAGGCCAAGGGCAGCCGCGGAGAACTGTGCGCGGAAGGCGTCGAAGGAACCGAAGGCATCGTCGATGGCAGCTGCCAGCTCGCCCTCAGGCTTGTCGCCGCCGTCCGGTGACAGGTTGTTCCAGAACACCGAGTGGTTGATGTGGCCGCCGGTGTGGAACGCGAGGTCCTTCGAAAGGCGGTTGATGTTGGCGAAATCGCCCTTGTCGCGCGCCTCTGCCAGCTGGGCAAGGGCGTTGTTGGCACCTGCAACGTAGGCAGCGTGGTGTTTGCTGTGGTGCAGCTCCATGATGCGCGCCGAAATGTGCGGCTCAAGCGCCGCGTAGTCGTAGCTGAGTTCTGGCAGTACGTACTCGGTCACAAAATCCTCCAATGTCGTGGACGGTCTGTCCGGGTTGTAACTCTCGGATTGTGCATCCGGATGACTGGCATCCGGAAGATCAGGGTGAACGCTCTGATTCTAGGGGCGCCGCTACTCGTCCAGCATCTCAGGCGTCACATTGGCATCAGTGCCAGGGATCCCCAAATCGATGGCCCGCTTATCCGCCATGGCCAGGAGCCGGCGGATGCGGCCGGCGATGGCGTCCTTGGTCATTACCGGATCTGCCAGGCGCCCCAGCTCGTCCAGGCTCGCCTGTTTGTGGGCCACCCGGAGTTCGCCGGCGTATTTGAGGTGGTCCGGGACGTCGTCACCCAGGATCTCCAGTGCCCGGTCAACCCTGGCTCCGGCGGCCACGGCCGCCTGGGCGGAGCGCCGCAGGTTGGCGTCGTCAAAGTTGGCCAGCCGGTTGGCCGTGGCCCTGACTTCCTTGCGCATCCTGCGTTCTTCCCAGACCATCAGGGCGTCGTGGGCGCCCATGCGGATGAGCAGGGCGGCGATGGTGTCGCCGTCGCGGATCACCACACGGTCCACTCCCCTGACTTCGCGGGCTTTGGCCTGGATGCCAAGACGGCGGGCGGCACCAACGAGGGCAAGCGCCGACTCGGGACCCGGGCAGGTGACCTCAAGCGATGACGAACGGCCCGGTTCCGTGAGGGACCCGTGGGCCAGGAAAGCTCCACGCCACACGGCCTCGGCGTCGGCGGCCGAGCCGTTAACGACGGCCGAGGGAAGCCCCCGCACCGGCCGGCCGCGGCCGTCCAGGAGGCCTGTCTGCCGGGCCAGGGACTCGCCGTCGCGGACTACCCGCACCACGTACCGGCTGCCGCGGCGCAGTCCGCCGCCGGAGACGACGATGATCTCGCTCTGGTGCCCGTAAACCTCAGCAAGGGCCGCCCGGAGCCTGCGCGCCGTCGATGCGAGGTCAACCTCGGCTTCGATCACGATCCTGCCCGAGATGATGTGCAGGCCGCCGGCGAAGCGCAGCATTGCCGAGACCTCTGCCTTGCGGACTGAAGATTTCTTGATGTCCAGACGGGACAGTTCTTCCTTGACCGATGATGTCAGTGCCATGGCACCTTCCTAACTGTTCCCGAAAATGTCGTGGTACGCCGCTGCCAGACGCAGGGGGTCATGGACGGGTCGGCGGCCCGACGCCCCCACTTTACCCAAGACAACCTCGGCGCCGATCATCCCGGCGGCTTTCTCGAACTCCTGCCGGTCCGGCACCGACGCGGGATCCGCCAGGACAACGTCGACGCTGAAGTCCGGCGCATACCGGCGCATTGCGTACAGGTGGTCCGCCGCCGACATGCCCGTGGTCTCCTTGGTGTCCGTGGCCAGGTTCATGGTGAGGCAGCGTTTTGCGGCTGTGGCACTCAGGGCGTCACGCATTTCCGGGAGCAGCAGGTGCGGCAGCACGGACGTGTACCAGGACCCCGGCCCCAGGATTACCCAGTCAGCCAGTTCGATGGCTGTCAGGGCTTCAACGCAGGCCGGCGCCTGTTCGGGCAGGAGGCGGACGTGCTCCAGCGAGCCGGCAACGGCGCACCGCGCCTGCCCGCGGACTGTCTGGAGCGCGAACGTGCCGTCAGGTGCAGTGACGCGGATGTCACCTTCAATGGTCAGCGGAACGGTGGACATGGGCAGGACCTGTCCACGGGCACCGAGCAGGGCGCCGGCCCACTTCAGGCCGGCCACGGTGTCGCCCAGCAGCTCCCAAAGGGTGACGATGAGCAGGTTGCCCATTGCATGCTCGTCCAGCGATCCGCCGCTGCCCTGGCCTGGCCTGAAACGGTGCTGCATCACGTCGCGCCAGGTGCGTCCCCAGTCCGTGTCATCGCACAAGGCGGAGAGCGCCATGCGCAGGTCTCCGGGCGGCAGGACGCCGTACTCGTCGCGCAGACGCCCTGAAGACCCGCCGTCGTCCGCCACAGTGACAATGGCGGTCAGCTCGGAGGTGAGCAGCCGCAGCGCCGAGAGCGAAGCGGACAGTCCGTGCCCGCCGCCGAGCGCCACGACGTTGGGGCCCTTGTCCTGCTGGCCGGCTGCCGTTCCGCTGGAAACCGGTACGAGCGGGAGGGGCCCGGTGAACATCCCCATTACTCGCGGCCCAGATCCCGATGCGTGGTGGTCACGGTCACGCGCGGATACTGTGCCAGTTTCTTGGAAAGCTCGACGGCGACGGCCACGGACCGGTGCTTGCCGCCGGTACAGCCGACGGCGATGGTGGCGTAGTGCTTGTTTTCGCGCCGGTAACCGTCCAGGACGGGCTCGAGCGCCAGGACATAGCGGTCCACGAAGTTCTTTACACCTTCCGCCTCGAGGACATAATCGCTGACGTCCTTGTCCAGGCCCGTATGCGGGCGCAACTGCGGGACCCAGTGCGGATTCGGGATGAACCGGACGTCAGCAACGTAGTTGGAATCCACCGGCAGTCCGTACTTGAAGCCAAAGCTCATGACGTTGAGCCGCAGTGCCACCGGGCCGGTCTCGCTAAAGAGTTCCGTGATGGCGGTAGCCAGGGCGTGGACGTTGTAGGTCGAGGTATCCAGTACGACGTCGGAGCTGTCGCGCAGTTCCTTGAGCACCTCCCGTTCGGCTGCAATGCCGTCGAGGATGCGGCCGCCTTCCTGGAGCGGATGGGGCCTGCGGCCCTGCTCGAACCGGCGGACCAGGACGTCGTCTTTGGCGTCGAGGAAAAGGACGCGGAACTTGACACCACTGGCGGCGAGGGCCCCCAGGGCCGCACGGACGTCGACAAAGAGGCCTTTGCTGCGGACATCCATCACCACGGCCAGCCGCGGAATGGACTGCGGAGCGTGGGAGACAATCTCGGCCAGGGTGCCGAGCATCTGCGGCGGCAGGTTTTCCACGACATACCAGCCATGGTCCTCAAGTGCGTCCGCGGCGGTGCTGCGTCCCGCCCCTGACATACCGGTGACCACCAGCAGTTCCGCTTCGAGGGGCTTGACCGGCGTCAGCCCGTCCTGCTCCGTCCCGGATTCCGCCGTAGAGTCTGCCATTCGTTCCGCCCCGTTCCTGTTCAGATGAAGGCAGGCACCCGCAATGGCGGAAACCTGCGTTCCTTACCCTACCTAGGTTTCAATGATTTCGCCGGTGGCCATATTCACGGCCGGAAGCGCATCGCCGGCCGTGTCATCGCCGCTGAAGTGGGCGACGATGGCGTTGGCAAGGGATGGTCCAATGCCCTTGGCCGCCGTGAGCTCGGCCGCGGTGGCGGCTTTCACGCCTTTGACGGATCCGAAGTGGGTGAGCAGGGCCTTGCGTTTGGACTCGCCAAGGCCCGGCACTCCGTCCAGCGCCGAGACGGTCATGGCCTTGCCGCGCTTCTGCCGGTGGAAGGTGATGGCGAAGCGGTGGGCTTCGTCACGGATCCTCTGCAGCAGATAGAGTCCCTGGGACGTCCTGGGCAGGATCACGGGGAAGTCGCTGTCCGGCAGCCAGACTTCCTCAAGGCGTTTGGCCAGGCCCACCACGTAGACGTCCTCAATGCCAAGGTCCGCCAGGGCCCGGGCTGCGGCGTTCACCTGGGGCTTGCCGCCGTCGACCACCACCAGGTTGGGCGGGTACGCGAATTTTGCCCGCGGGGCGGCCGTGGTGGTGTCCAGGACCGCAGCAGCGGCTGCTTCCAAGGCGGCCTGGTGCCCGGGCAGGGCGGACGCCTCGGACTGCGCCGACTTGTCCTGCAGGTAATGCCGGAAGCGCCGGGTCAGGACGTCGTGCATGGCGGCGGTGTCGTCTGCCGCTGCGGCCCCGGTGACGGAGAATTTCCGGTATTCGGACTTCTTGGGCAGCCCGTCCTCGACCACCACCATGGACGCCACGACGTTGGTGCCCTGGACGTGGGAGACATCGAAGCATTCGATCCGCAGGAGCGCCACGGGCAGGTCCAGGGCTTCCTGCAGCTCCTGCAGTGCCTGGGAGCGCACGGTGAGGTCCCCGGCACGGCGGGTCTTATGCAGTTTGAGCGCGTGCTCGGCATTTTCACGGACGGTGGACATGAGCGCGGCCTTGTCGCCGCGCTGCGGCACCCTGACATCCACCTTGGCTCCGCGCAGGCCGCCGAGCCATTCCGTAAGTTCCGCAGCGTTGCTGGGTTCGACGGGCACCAGGACTTCGCGGGGCAGCCTGCCATGGCTGTCGCCGTCGTCGCCGTAGACCTGCTGCAGCAGGTGTTCGACGAGATCCGGGGTGGTGGCGTCCTCCACTTTTTCCACTACCCAGCCGCGCTGGCCACGGATCCGGCCACCCCTGACGTGGAACACCTGGACGGCAGCCTCCAACTCGTCCTCGTGCAGCGCGAAGACATCGGCGTCGGTATCGTCGGCGAGCACCACGGCGTTGCGCTCAAAGACCTTCCGCAGGGCGGAGATGTCATCACGGAGCCTCGCCGCACGCTCGTAGTCGAGGGTGCCGACGGCGTCGGCCATCTCCTTTTCGAGCTTGGTGATGAAGCGTTTGGCCTCGCCGCCCATAAACGCGCAGAAGTCCTCCGCCAGGGCCCGGTGTTCCTCGGGAGTCACCCGGCCAACGCAGGGGGCCGAGCATTTGTCGATGTAGCCCAGCAGGCAGGGCCGGCCGCTCGCCTGGGCCCGTTTGAGGACCCCGGCGCTGCAGCTGCGGACGGGGAAAACCCGCAGCAAGGTGTCCATGGTTTCCCGGATCGCGCCAGCCGTGTACGGGCCGAAGTACCGTGTGCCTTTGCGGCGGTCCCCCCGCATGACCTGGACCCTGGGGAGCTTCTCGCTCATGGTGAGGGCCAGGTACGGATAGGTTTTGTCGTCGCGGAAGACCACGTTGAAGCGTGGCTTGTATTCCTTGATCCAGGTGTATTCAAGCTGCAGCGACTCCAGCTCGCTGCCCACCACCGTCCACTCGACACTGCTGGCTGTGTGAACCATTGCGTGGGTTTTGGGCAGCAGGCCCGCCGGATTCGCGAAGTAGGAGTTCAGGCGGGAGCGAAGGCTTTTGGCTTTGCCGACGTAGATGACCCGGCCGTGGGGATCGCGGAACCGGTACACCCCGGGATTGGTGGGAATTTCACCCGTTTGGGGCCTGTAACTTGCTGGATCTGCCACTACTTCATTCTACTAATCCGTGCTTTTACTTTGGTTGTAGCTGGTGGAGCGTTCCTGGCCGCTGAGTTCGGCGATCGCATCCATGATGCGGTCCGTGACCTGCCGCCGCGCCGGCAGCGAATGGTCCGGGCCGGTCTTGTCGAAATACAGGGGCTCCCCTACCTTCATGGTGAAGTGATGCGGCTTGAAGCCCTTCTCACCGGCCGGCTGCAGGTTCTCCGTCCCGATCAGTCCAACCGGGATCACGGGAGCTCCGGTTGCCAGTGCAAGCCAGCCCACCCCGGTGCGGCCGCGGTAGAGGATGCCGTCCCGTGAGCGCGTGCCCTCGGGGTAGATGCCAATGCCTTTGCCCGCTTCGAGGATGTCCAGGAGGGTTTTGAGCGCCTGGACGCTTGCTGCCTGCTCGCCGCGCTCCACCGGGATGGAACCCACGGACTCAAAAAAGGACTTCATGACTCTGCCCTTGACGCCACCCGTGGTGAAGTACTCGGCTTTGGCGAAGAAGGCCACGGGCCGCGGCATCAGTGCCTGGACAATGACGCTGTCAAAGAAGGAAAGATGGTTCGGGGCCACAATGAAGGGCCCCTCTTTGGGGACGTTTTCAAGGCCGACGACGGTGGGCCGGCAGGTGCCCGCGACGAGCCCGCGAAATGTCCAGCGGACCGCCTCAAACAGCGCCATCGTTGCGCACCTCGCTCATCGCGGCAGCGTGGATGGCTTCGAGGCGCCCGATGGCGGCAACCATGCCCGCGGTGGTGTCCACCACGGTGACGGCCCCGGCTTCCTCGAGTTCGCCGTCGGGAGCGAAACCCCAACCCACACCGATGCAGTCAAGCCCGTTCGCGATGGCGCCCGCCACATCCTGGGCGCGGTCACCCACCATAACGGCGTGCTGGGTGGAGAGGTCAGCCAGGGCCGCGGCGATGATGTCGGCCTTCCCCACCGGACCGTCCGTTGACGATTCGTTGTCTGCCGAACCCCTGATGGACTGGAACAGGTTGGCGATGCCGTGGTGGCGCAGCACGATCTGGGCCAGCCCTTCGGGCTTCTGCGTGGCGACGGCCACTGGCCTGGCTTCGGCCGCGAAGGTCTCCAGCGCTTCCCTGATCCCGGGGTACAGCCTGCTCTGGGCTATCCCCTTGGCCAGGTAGTACTGCCGGTAAGTCCGGATGACCTCGTCAAGCATCTCGGCCGGAACCTTGCAGACACTCTGGAGTGCGTCGCTGAGTTTGGGGCCGATCATCGAGTTCAGGACGTCCTGGCCAGGAACCGGCAGACCTGCGGCGGCAAGGGCTGCTGCGATTCCGCCGGATATTCCGCCGGCCGGATCGACAAGAGTGCCGTCCAGGTCAAAGATCACGGGCACTGTTGTTTGAGTCACCGGCTTAGTTTCTCACGACACCGAGCATGGCTGAAACTCGCATGCCCGACACGGCATACGTCATCGGAGGCCAACCGCCTAGCCGAGTATTTCCGCGAGGAAGGATGCCGTGTGGCCCTTGGTGGATTTCGATACCTGCTCGGGCGTGCCGGTGGCCACGATCTGGCCGCCGCCCGAACCGCCGTCCGGGCCAAGATCCACGATCCAGTCGGCACTCTTGATCACGTCCAGGTTGTGTTCGATGGTGATCACGGTGTTGCCCTTGTCCACCAGACTTTGAAGGACCATCAGGAGCTTGCGGATGTCCTCGAAGTGCAGGCCCGTGGTGGGCTCGTCGAGAACATACACACTGCGTCCGTTGGAGCGCTTCTGCAGTTCCGCGGCGAGCTTGACACGCTGGGCCTCGCCGCCGGAGAGGGTGGTTGCCGGCTGTCCCAGCCGTACGTAGCCGAGGCCCACGTCCACAAGGGTGTTCAGGTGCCGGGCGATCGGGGAGAAGGCCGCGAAGAACTCCGCACCTTCTTCGATGGGCATGTTGAGCACGTCCGCGATGGTCTTGCCCTTGTAGTGGACTTCGAGGGTTTCGCGGTTATACCGTGCGCCGTGGCACACCTCGCAGGGCACGTAGACGTCCGGCAGGAAGTTCATTTCGATCTTCAGCGTGCCGTCACCTGCGCAGGCTTCGCAGCGCCCGCCCTTGACGTTGAAGGAGAACCGGCCTGGCAGGTAGCCACGGACCTTGGCCTCGGTGGTCTCGGCGAAGAGCTTGCGGATGTTGTCAAAGACGCCGGTGTACGTGGCCGGGTTGGAGCGTGGGGTGCGCCCGATAGGGCTCTGGTCCACGTGCACCACCTTGTCCAGGTGCTCCAGGCCCATGATGCTCTTGTGGCGTCCGGCCACCTGTTTTGCGCCGTTGAGCTTGTTGGCCAGCACCTTGTAGAGGATCTCGTTGACCAGGGTGGATTTGCCGGAGCCGCTCACGCCGGTCACGGCGGTGAACAGGCCCAAGGGGAAGACCGCATCAACGTTGACCAGGTTGTTTTCACGCGCCCCGACGACCTTCAGCTCACGCTCTTTGTCGTATTTGCGCCGCTTCTTGGGGATGTCGATCTTCTTGCGGCCGGACAGGTAATCGCCGGTCAGTGAGTTGGTGTTGGCCAGGAGATCCTGGTACGAACCCGAGTGCACCACCTGGCCGCCGTGCTCGCCTGCGCCGGGCCCGATATCCACGATCCAGTCCGCCACCTGGATGGTGTCCTCATCGTGCTCCACAACGATAAGCGTGTTGCCCATGTCGCGGAGCCGGGTCAGGGTCTCAATAAGCCGGCGGTTGTCGCGCTGGTGGAGGCCGATGGAGGGCTCATCCAGGACGTAAAGGACGCCCACGAGGCCGGAACCGATCTGGGTGGCGAGCCGGATTCGCTGCGCTTCGCCGCCGGACAAGGTGGCGGAGGGGCGCTCGAGATTCAGGTATTCCAGCCCGACGTCGAGCAGGAAGGTCAGCCGGGCCTGTATTTCCTTGAGCACCTGGTGGGCGATCTGGGCCTCGCGGCCGGTGAGGACCAGGTTGTTCAGGAAGTCCGCGCACACGCGCATGGGCATGGCCGCGACGTCGGCGATGGACTTGCCGTTGATCAGGACGGACAGCGAGGCGGGGTTGAGCCGGGCGCCATTGCACGCGGGGCAAGCGATCTGCCGCATGTACTCTTCGTAGCGGTCGCGCGCCCACTCGGAGTCCGTCTCACCGTGCTTGCGGTGGACGTACTGGATGGCACCTTCGAAGCCGGTGCTGTATTTGCGTTCCCGTCCGAAGCGGTTCTTGTACTGCACAACCACCTTGTGGTCCTTGCCGTGCAGGACGGTCTGGCGGACGTCGTTGCCCAGCTTCTCCCAGGGTGTGTCCATGGAGAAGCCAAGCTCCTTGGACAGCCCTTCGAGCAGGCGGTTCCAATACTCGGTTGTTGCGGTGCCAAGTGACCATGGCGCGATGGCGCCCTCGGACAACGACAGCTCAGGATTCGGAATGATCAGTTCTTCGTCAACCTCGAGCCGTGTACCGATACCGCTGCACGCGGAACAGGCGCCGAAAGGGTTGTTGAAGGAGAAGGACCGCGGCTCGATTTCATCGATGGCCAGGGGATGTTCGTTCGGGCAGGCGAGGTTCTCGGAAAATGCCCGCAGCCGTCCCGGCGCGTCTGCGTCCAGATCGACGAACTCGGCCAGCACCCGGCCTTCGGCCAGGCCAAGCGCCGTTTCAACGGAGTCCGTGAGGCGCTGGCTGATGCCTTCCTTAGCCACCAGGCGGTCCACCACCACCTCAATCGTGTGCTTGAACTGCTTGCCGAGTTTGGGCGGCTCGCTCAGCTGGATCAGCTCACCGTCCACCCGGGCACGCGAATAGCCCTTGGCGGTCAGCTCCTTGAAGAGGTCCACGAACTCGCCCTTGCGCCCCCGCACCACAGGCGCCAGGACCTGGAAGCGTGTGCCTTCGTCAAGCTCTAGCAGCTGGTCCACGATCTGCTGCGGAGTCTGCCGGGCCACAACCTCGCCACAGACCGGGCAATGCGGCCGTCCCACGCGTGCCCACAGCAATCGCATGTAGTCATAAATTTCGGTGATGGTGCCAACCGTGGACCGGGGGTTCTTGCTGGTGGACTTCTGGTCAATCGATACCGCCGGCGAGAGCCCCTCGATGAAATCGACGTCCGGCTTGTCCACCTGGCCGAGGAACTGGCGGGCATAGGCCGACAGGGACTCAACGTAGCGCCGCTGGCCCTCGGCGAAGATTGTGTCGAACGCCAGCGACGACTTCCCGGAACCGGACAGCCCGGTGAAAACGATCATGGCATCACGGGGCAGATCCAGGTCCACGTTGCGCAGGTTATGCTCGCGCGCCCCCTTGACCACAAGGCGGGAGAGGTCTGGCCGGGCAGGCGTGGCTGGGGCCTGGGGAACGGCGACGGGGACGGATTCGACTGCTGTTTCTTCAGCTACGGCTTTAGGCACCCACTAATGCTAATCGAAAACTTCTTCGAATATCCATGCGGGGTCCGGCTAGTCGGCGTCGTAGGCTGCTGCCAGCAGCTGGACCGCTTCCGCAAAGGTGGCACCTTGGGCCTTGGCCACCGACGCATAGGAGTTGGCGGCCAGAGAGAGCGCGTCCGCCCGCTCATCACGCGCGCACACCACGGTGCCGTTCCTGCCCTTCGTGGCCACGACACCGGCTGCCTCCAGCTCCTTATACGCCCTGGCCGCCGTGTGGGGCGCGACGTCGAGCAGCCCCGCCAGGGTCCGCACCGCCGGCAGCTTGGTTCCCGGCGGAAGGGCCCCGCTGTCCGCGAGGCGGATCACATGCAGGCGCAGCTGCTCAAACAGTGCCACCGTGCTGGACTGGTTGGGCTTCCAGGGCCCGGGGAACGGACCAGTTGTTGTCATCGTCCGGCCTCCAACGTGCCGGCCCGGCCCGAGCGTCCGGCGAACTGGGCGTTGTAAAGCCGTGCATAGCGGCCGTTGGCCGCCAGGAGGCTTCGATGGGTTCCCTGCTCTGCAATGCGTCCGTGGTCCATGACCAGAATTAGATCAGCGTCCCGGACCGTGGACAAACGGTGGGCGATCACAAAGCTTGTTTTTCCACGGCGCAACCTCCGCATGGCCTGGCGGATCAGGACCTCAGTCCGGGAATCCACTGAACTGGTGGCCTCATCCAGGACCAGCACAGTGCGGTCCGCCAACTGCGCCCGGGCGATGGAGATCAGCTGGCGCTGGCCCTGGCTGAGCGGCTCTCCCCCGTTGCCCAGCATCGTGTCGTAGCCGGCCGGCAGCGACCTGATGAGGTGGTCCACGTGGCTCGCCTCTGCTGCCGCAGTGATCTCCGCAAACGTGGCTCCTGGCCGGCCGTATTCGATGTTCTCCCTGATGGTGCCGGAAAACAGCCAGGCATCCTGCAGCACCACCCCGAATCCCTTGCGCAGGACGTCCCGCGGAATGTCAGCAATGTCGGTACCCCCGATGGTGATCGTGCCGGCGTCGACCTCATAGAACCGCATGAGCAGGTTGACAACGGTGGTCTTGCCGGCGCCCGTGTGCCCGACAATCGCGACCATCCGGCCCGGTTCCACCGTGAACGACAGTCCACGGACCACAGGGTCAGCCCGGGCATAGCCGAAGGTGACATCACTGAACACAATCCGCCCTTCCTGACTGGGTTTGTGACCGTCACTTTCGGGCTCGGCAGGTATCTCCGCGGCGTCGAGCAGGTCGAACACACGGCGCGCCGAAGCCACGCAGGACTGGATGACGTTGAGCATGCCGCCGATCTGGCCCACAGGCTGGGTGAAAAGCCGGCTGAACTGGATGAACGCCTGGATCCCGCCGATGGTCATGGCCCCCATGGTGACCTGGAGCGCCCCCACCACCGCCACCGCGATGTAGTTGATATTGGCGATAAGGACCATCAATGGCTGGACAATGCCGGATGAATACTGGGCCCGTGCGGATGCCCGGGCCAGGCGGTCGTTGCTTGCCTTGAAGACTGCCGCTGTCTGGTCCTGGTACCCGAAGGCCTTAATAACCTCGTGCCCGGTGACAAACTCCTCCACGTGCGCGTTCAACTCACCCGTTTCGGTCCACTGGCGGGCAAAATGCGCTTGGGACTTCCGGGCCACCATAACGGTGATAAGGGTGGACAAGGGCACCGAAACAAGCGCGATCAGGGCCAGGAGCGGCGAGATCCACAGCATCATGGCCAAGGCACCGCATAGCATCAGGACAGACATGATCAGCTGCGTGAGGACCTGGCTGAGCGCTTGCGAAATATTGTCGATGTCATTGGTGACGCGGCTCAGGACATCACCCCTGGACTGCTCTTGGAAGTACGTGGAAGGAAGCCGGTGCAGCTTGTCTTGAACCGATGCCCGGAGGCGGTACATCAGGCCGTGAACCGCGCTGGCCGTCAGCGCTCCCTGGATCCAGTTGAACAGCGAAGCGCCGATGTACATCGCGGCAACGGCGGCCAGCAGGAGTCCCAGGCGCTGCCCGTCGAGCGCTCCGCTGTAGACCCCATCCACCACCACATCGGTGGCATCACCGAGGTAGTTCGGCGCCGCGACGTTGAGGGCAACAAAAGCGCAGGTGGCCGCAACTGCACCCAGCATCCGCCCCCTGGACGGGCGCAGCAACGCGAGGACCCGGCGCGCTGTGGGCCAGAACCCTTCGGACGCCCCGGCGCCGGGCGAAGCGGTCATGGCGCGTCGTCCAGCGCCAGTTGGGACTCGGCGATTTCCCGGTAGGTGGCAGACGTCTCCAGCAGTTGCAGGTGTGTTCCCTGGGCAGCCAGCCGGCCGTCGTCGAGCACCAGGATCTGGCCGGCTCCGGCAGCGGTGGAGATCCGTTCCGCCACGACAATGACCACTGCACCCTCAAGGGCAATCTCCAGGGCATCCCGGACCCGGGCCTCGGTGGCGAAGTCCAGCGCAGAAAAGCTGTCGTCAAAGAGATAGACGGGGACCCTCCGCAGGAGGGCCCGCGCTATGCAGATACGCTGCCGCTGGCCGCCGGAGAGATTCGTTCCGCCTGGCCCGACCTCCGTGTCCATCCCCCGTGGCAGCGCACGGACGAAGCCGGCGGCCTGAGCTGTCTCCATGGCTTCCCAAAGCTGGCCCTCGGTTGCCTCCGGAGCTGCGACGCGCAGGTTGTCGGCGATGGTTCCGGAGAAAAGGTGCGACATTTGCGGCACCACCGCCATGGTCCGGCGGAGGACGTCCAGGGACATCGAGCAGATGTTCCGGCCGCCGATGCTGATGGTTCCGGCCGTGGCGTCCAGGAACCGGGGCACCAGGCTCAGGAGTGTCGACTTGCCGCTCCCTGTTGAGCCGACGATGGCAACAGTGGTTCCTGGCCGGGCCGTGAAGCTGATGTCTTCCAGTACCGGATTTTCGGCGCCGGGGTAGGAGAAGCTGACGTTCCTGAAAGTGACGCTGCCGCCCTCCAGGGAGCTCCCATGGCGGGTCTCTTGGGTCGGCGCCTTGTGGTCCTGGACTGACGGTCTTGCGTCGAGCACGGCTCCCAGCCGTTCTGCGCAGGCAACGGCCCGCGGCGCCGTCATGAACACGTACATGGCCATCATGATTGCCAGGAGAATCTGCAGGATGTACGCGATAAAGGCCGTGAGGGCACCAATCTTCATCCCGCCGTCGTAAACCCGGTGACCACCGAACCACACCACGGCCACCGACGACAGGTTGACCACAATCATGATCAGTGGCAACATGCCGGCCACGAGCAGCGACGACTGAAGGTTGTTTCCCGTGAGGCTGCTGTTGGTCTTCGCAAACCGGCGCGTTTCGTGTCCCTGCCTGACGAAGGCGCGGATCACATTCGCGCCGATGATCTGTTCACGAAAGAGCTCCCCCGTTCGGTCCAGGAGCTCCTGCCCCTGCCGGTACAGGGGAACGAGGCGCCGGACGATGAGATACATGATGAGCAGAAGTATTGGCATGATGACCATCACGACGCTTGAAAGCACCATGTCCTGCTGCCACGCCAGTAAGACGCCCCCGGCGGCCATCACGGGGGCCGCCACAAGCATGGTGAAGACCAGGACGGCGAACGACTGGATCTGCTGGGTGTCGTTGGTGGCCCTGGTAACAAGACTTTGCGTGCCGAAGGCTGCCATTTCCTGGGAAGAAAGCGACTGGATCCTGGTGAAGACCTCGCCGCGCAGTTGGTGCCCGAGCTTCATGGCCACCACTGCCCCGAAGTAGCCCGCGGCGATGGCCGCCGACGCCTGGACCGCAGCTATCAGGACCATGACAGTGCCCAAACGGAAGATTTCCGGCGTGTTCCCCGCAACGATGCCGTCGTCGATGATGGCAGCGTTGATGGTGGGCAGCAGGAGGTTGCCTGCGGTCTGGACAAGCTGGAGAGCAACGATCGCGGTCACGGCGCCTTTGTGGCCAGCCAGCAGCCGGGTCATCAAGCCGAAAAGCATCGCACCTCCAGGACGGATTTGGGAGGCCGATGAGGGTCCGGCCATTTGCCATCCCCAGAAGCCGTTGTCGTCATTGTAACCAGCATCACATTCTCGACTCAGTCATAAGGCATTACCGACCAGAGAACCTCAAACGAATGGAGTTTATGCGCCTGGCCGCTTTTGCGCCACGGCAAAGATCCGCCGGAACGGAAACACCGTGCCATGTGCCGTTGCCGGGTATGCGGACAGCAGGGCTGCAGCATACTCCGCTTCAAAGGCGTGCCCGTCCTCGGCCGAAAGTGCCGCCACGACCGGGCGCAACGCCGTGCCGCGCACCCAGTCCAGCACCGGATCCGTTCCAGTGAGGACCTGCTGGTATGTGGTTTCCCAGGCGTCTGCCGTGCAGCCCGCGTCCAGCATGAGGCTGAGGTAGTCTGCGGGCTCCCCCACGGACTCTCCACCGCGAAGTACGCCGGCGAGCTGGGGCGCCCAGCGTGCCGAACCTGCGAGTTCCCGCATCAGGGCATGGGACGGGGCATTGAAGTTCCCCGGCACTTGCATGGCGAACCAGGCACCGGGCTTGAGCGCCGCCAGCCAGCCCGCCAGCATTTCCTGATGCCCAGGCACCCACTGAAGCGCGGCATTGGTGACCACCACGTCCGTTTCAGCCGGGGGCGTCCAGGCTGCGATATCCGCCAGCCCGAAGCTGAGGCCCGCATGCCTGGCTGCGTGCGCGGCGGCCTTGTCCAGCATCTGCCTGGACGAATCCAGCCCCACCACTTGCGCTTCCGGCCATCTCCGGGCGAGGGTGGCCGTGAGGTTTCCCGGACCACATCCCAGGTCCACAACGTGCTGTGGCCGGTCGGCCTGGATCCGCCCCGTCAGGTCGAAAAACGGCCGGTCCCGGTAATCGCCGAACTGGACGTACTTTACGGGGTCCCACTTCACAGTTACCTCCATCGCCGGGTGCTGTCTGGCAGTACCGCGAGCCTAACCCGGGCCCGCCCGGATATCCGGCACCGGCTGGGCACTAAGCTGGAAATCAATGAAACTCGTTGACCAGCTGCCTGTCCTGTCCGCCTCAGACCCCTCCGGCGCAGGCATCGACCCGGACGCCCTGTACACGCAATTCCTTGAGTGGACCGAAAGCCGGGGCCTGGAACTTTACGCTGCCCAGGACGAGGCCATCATGGAGCTCGCCACCGGAGCCAACGTCATCCTCGCCACCCCGACGGGCTCCGGCAAATCGCTGGTGGCCATCGCGGCGCACTTCCAGGCCATGGCGCGGGGCCAGCGCAGTTACTACACCGCCCCCATTAAAGCGCTGGTCTCGGAGAAGTTCTTTGCCCTGTGCGACATTTTCGGTGCAGAAAACGTCGGCATGATCACGGGTGACTCCGGCGTCAACCAGAACGCACCGATCATCTGCTGCACGGCAGAAATCCTCGCGAACATCGCCCTCCGCGAAGGGGCCGACGCCGAGCTCGGTGCGGTCATCATGGACGAATTCCATTTCTACTCCGACCCCCAGCGTGGGTGGGCCTGGCAGGTCCCGCTGCTGGAGCTCCCCCAGGCCCAGTTCCTTCTGATGTCCGCCACCCTGGGCGATGTCAGCCGGTTCGAGGCCGGCATCACCGAACTTACGGGCCGCCCCACCACCACCGTCAGTTCAGCCGAGCGCCCCATTCCGCTGCATTACTACTACCACCAGACGCCGGTCCACGAAACACTCGAGGAACTCCTCTCCACCCGTCAGGTGCCCGCCTATGTGGTGCACTTCAGCCAGATCGAGGCCATTGACCGGGCCCAGACACTGATGAGCATCAACGTGTGCACCCGCGAGGAGAAGGACAAGATCGCGGAGCTGATCGCGAATTTCCGTTTCGCCGCAGGCTTCGGCAAGACGCTCAACCGGCTGGTCCGGCACGGTATCGGGGTCCATCACGCCGGCATGCTGCCGAAGTACCGCAGGCTCGTGGAGCAGCTCGCCCAGGCGGGCCTGCTCAAGGTGATCTGCGGTACGGACACACTGGGCGTGGGGATCAACGTGCCCATCCGCACCGTGTTGCTCACCGCACTGAGCAAGTACGACGGCGTCCGCACCCGCCCGCTTAACTCCCGGGAGTTCCACCAGATTGCCGGAAGGGCCGGCCGCGCCGGGTATGACACCGCGGGGACAGTGGTGGTCCAGGCACCCGAGCACGTCATCGAAAACGTGAAGGCGATGGCCAAGGCCACCGCCAAGTTTGGTGACGACCAGAAGAAGCTCCGCCAGGTGGTCAAAAAGAAGCCGCCGGAGGGCTTCGTCTCCTGGGGGGAACCCACCTTCAAGCGCCTCGTGGAATCCGTGCCCGATCCTTTGACGTCCAGCTTCAGCGTGACGCATTCGATGCTGATGAACCTGATGGAACGGCCCGGCGACCCGTTCACAGCGGCCCGCCAGCTGCTGACCGAAAACCACGAGACGCGGTCCTCACAGCTGCGGCTGATGAAAAAAGCCCTGGGAATCTATCGTGAGCTCCTCGCCGCTGAGGTGGTGGAGCGCATCCCGGCAGAAGAGCAGGGCCATGACGGCAGGACAGTACGGCTCACCGTCCATCTGCAGGCCAACTTTGCCCTGAACCAGCCACTCTCGCCGTTTGCGCTGGCGGCGCTGGAGCTCCTTGACCCGGATTCGCCGTCGTACGCCCTGGACGTGGTGTCCGTGATCGAGGCGACCCTCGAAAAGCCCCGCCAAATCCTCTCCGCGCAGCAGAAGAAGGCCCGCGGGGAAGCGATTGCCGCGATGAAGGCTGACGGCATCGAGTACGACCAGCGCATGGCCATGCTGGAGGAAGTCACCTACCCGCAGCCGCTCGCCGAACTCCTGGGCGAAGCCTTCGAGGTCTACCGCAAGGCCGCGCCATGGGTGGGCGACTTTGAACTGACGCCCAAGTCCGTGGTCCGCGACATGTACGAGCGGGCAATGAACTTCGGCGAATTCGTCCAGTTCTACGGGCTGGCCCGCTCCGAGGGCATTGTGCTGCGCTACCTCGCCGACTGCTTCAAGGCGCTGCGCCAGACCGTGCCGCAGGACATGCTCCGGGAGGACCTTGAAGACCTCATCGCCTGGCTTGGCGAGCTGGTGCGGCAGGTGGACTCCAGCCTCCTGGACGAATGGGAGGAGCTGACGTCCGGCGCGATGCCCACCCCGCACGACGCTCCCCCTCCCCCGCCGCCGTCGCTGACGTCCAACATCCGCGCCTTCCGCGTGATGGTCCGCAACGAGATGTTCCGCCGCGTGGAACTGTTCGCGGACGAAAACGCCGCAGCCCTGGGCGAGCTCGACGGCGGCGCGGGCTGGGATGCCAACCGCTGGGAAGACGTCCTGGACGACTACTTCGACGAACACAACGACATTGGCACCGGCCCGGATGCCCGCGGTCCCGGACTGCTCATGATCACCGAAGAGCCAGGGCTTTGGAAGGTCCGGCAGATTTTCGACGATCCGGCGAGCAACCATGACTGGGGCATCTCCGCGGAAGTGGACCTGGCGGCCTCGGATGAAACCGGTACGGCAGTGGTCCGTGTCACCGACGTCAACCGGCTCTAGGCTCTGACCGAATGGACTCCGTCCCCGACCTGACCGGCAGCCTTCGGGTTGTGGAAGCCCTGGAGGCCCAGCCCGTGGCACCTTCCAACGGTCCACGGCAGTGGTGGAAGGGCCCGCTGGACGTCGAGGGACTGGCTTTGGGGGCGGTCCAGGCAGCAGCGACGTCGCTGAACGCGCTTGTTGGCGTTCCGGGCCGGTATTCCCTGGCATCCGGAGCCACCGCGGCGGCCTTCGATTCGCTGGGACATCTGCGGGTCGCGGGCGTCAAACCCGAAGGGTTCGCTCCGATGTCCGGCTTTCGGCGCACGTCGGACGGCTGGATCCGCCTCCACGCCAATTACCCCCACCACGCAGCCCGGCTGACGTCGGCCCTCACCGTGAGCACACCACAGGACGTGGAACACGCCCTGTTAGGTATGACGTCGCTGACAGCCGAGGAAGCCATCACGGCAAACAACGGCGTCGCTGCTGCCGTGCGCACACGGGACGAGTGGATCGCGACCCCCATGTATGCGACGGCCAGCTCCGGTCCATGGATCAGAATCTCCAGTCCGCCACCGTCAGCCAGTGAAAGTCCGCAGCTCTCCCGGTGGGTTCCATCGGCAGTTCCGCGCCACCCCTTGGCCGGGCTAAAGGTGCTGGACCTGACGCGCGTCATTGCGGGGCCCACTGCCACACGCCTCCTGGGCGCCCTGGGCGCGGACGTCCTGCGCATCGACCCGCCCCAGCTTCCGGGAGTTGAGAGATGTGTTCATTGACTCGGGCTTGACAAGCGCAGCGCCGAGGCGGACCTCCGGGATCCTGCCGCCATGGAAACGGTCAGGCTTCTCATTGAGTCTGCAGACGTGGTGGTCACCGGTTACCGCGACGGCGGGCTGGACCCTTTTGGGCTGGCGCCCGAAGCGCTGTTGCTTGCCCGGCCCGAACTCGTGATCGTCACCCTCAGCGCCTGGGACAGCGGCGGCCCTTGGAACGGACGGCGCGGTTTTGACAGCCTGGTACAGGCCGCTTGCGGCATTGCCGAACGGTATGGCCGCACGACTGATGACGGGTGGCAGCCGGGGGAGCTCCCAGTGCAGGCACTGGATCATGCCACCGGTTATGGCCTGGCGGCGGCAGCAATTGCCTTGCTGGCCGAACGGCTCCGAAGCGGACGTGGCGGCACTGGCCGGCTTTCCCTGGCCCGCACCGCTGAAGAATTGTTCCGGCTGCCCGCAGTGGCCAGTCACGGCGGTTCCCTGCCTGACCCGGAACTCCGCGTGATGGACAGCCCCTACGGCCGCCTGCGATATGTTGGGCCGCCCATCATGGCGGACGGCGTGCCGCTGGAGTACAGCAAGGGACCCGTACGCTACGGAACATCGCAGCTTCGCTGGCAATAGGGAGCCTGGCAGCAGGGATCACGGCCCCGCCAGTAAACTCGGACCATGAGTGTAATCCGCCCAGCCACCCGGCAAGACGTCCCCGCCATCCTGCAGATGATCCATGAACTGGCCATCTACGAAAAGGAACCGGACGCGGTCCGCAACACATCGGAAATGCTGGCTGAGGTCCTGTTCTGCGAGAACCCGCGCGTGTTTGCCACGATGGCTGAGAACAGCGCAGGCGAGGTCCAGGGATTCGCGCTCTGGTTCCTGAACTACTCCACCTGGGAAGGCGTCCACGGCATCTACCTGGAAGACCTCTACGTCAGCCCGCACGCCCGCGGCGAGGGCCACGGCAAAGCGCTCCTGCAGCACCTGGCCGCCACCGCCGTCGAGAACGGTTACGCCCGGGTTGAGTGGAGCGTCCTGGACTGGAACGAACCGTCCATCAACTTCTACCGCAGCCTCGGCGCCCGCCCCCTGGACGGCTGGTCCACGTTCCGGCTGACCGGCGACGCGCTGGAGAGCTTTGGCACCAGAACGGCAGCGTCCATCCGTGGTTGAGCGGGACGCTTCCACTCAAACCATGCAAACGCGGACCCCTGTCCCGCATTTTGTGAAGGCCCGGCACGAATTCCGGGGCATGCGCACCGCCGAGCACTACTTCACCGTTCCTTTGGACCACTTCGCGCCCGGCAGTGACGCCGCCGCCGAGACCATCACCGTGTTCGCCCGAGAGTACGTCTCGTCGGCCCACACTCAGGCTGAAGCCGAGGAGCTTCCCTGGCTGGTGTTCCTCCAGGGCGGGCCGGGCGGCCGCGGCAACCGGCTGGCTTCGCTGAGCGGCTGGAGCAAGGCGGCGGCCCGGGACTTCCGGATCCTGATGCTGGACCAGCGCGGCACCGGGCTTTCGACCCCCATCGACCGGAACACGCTGCCGGCGCGTGGAACGGCAGAGGCACAGGCTGCGTACCTTGAGCATTTCCGTGCGGATTCCATCGTGGCCGACGCGGAGCTCATCCGGGCGGCGCTCGGCTCCGGCCCCTGGAGCATCTACGGCCAAAGCTACGGCGGATTCTGCGCACTGACGTACCTGTCCTTTGCCCCGGACGGGCTGAAGGAGGCTCTCATCACGGGCGGACTTGCGCCGCTAGCCGGCCATGCCGACGACGTCTACCGCGCCACGTTCGCGCGCGTTGCCGCCCGCAACACCGAGTACTTCAGCTGGTATCCGGAGGACCGCCGGACAGTGAACGCGATCGCATCGCACCTTCGCCAGACCGAGGAGTTCCTACCCGACGGCGGCCGGCTCACGGTGGAACGGTTCCAGATGGTGGGGTCCTTCCTGGGCGGTAACACGCGGGTGGACGGCCTGCACTACCTGCTGGAGGACGCCTTTACCGGGACACCACACGGGAACAGGCTCGCCGATGCCTTCCTGGAGCAGGTCCAGGGCATCGTGTCCCGCCTGGCGAACCCGCTCTATGCTCTGCTGCACGAGTCCATCTACGGGCAGGGACAAGCGACGGACTGGGCTGCCTGGCGTGTGCTGCAGGAAAATCCGGCATTCCGCCCGGATGCGGAGGCGCTGCTGCTGACCGGCGAGATGGTGTACCCGTGGTATTTCGAACAGGATCCCGCCCTGGTGCCGCTGCGGCAGGTGGCCCATCTGCTGGCCGCCAAAACGGACTGGAAGCCGCTCTATGACCCCACACAGTTGGCCGCGAACAGCGTGCCGGTCGCCGCCGCGGTTTACCAGGACGACATTTACGTGGACCGCAGCCTGTCACTGGAGACGGCGGCTGCTGTGCGCGGACTCCGGGTATGGGAGACGGCCGACTTCCACCATGACGGCATAGCGGACGACGGCGAGGCTATTTTCGGGCGGCTGCTGGGTATGGTGCGCTCGGTTGCCGGCTCAGCCGGCAGCTGAGCCGGCCGCCGGGCTGCGGCGGCGCGCCACCAGGGCAACGACGGCGGCGGTCAGGACAGCAGCCCCCACCAGTCCGCCTGCCATGTTGAGCCCCAGGTAGCCGGCCCAGCTGAGGATCAGTCCGGAAGTGGCCCCGCCCACCGCACCTGCGGCGCCCATCAGCATGTCCGACACCCCCTGGACCAGCACGCGGGACTCCTGGGGGACGCTCTCCGCCAGCAGCGTGGACCCGGAAATGGTGGCCGCAGACCAGCCCATGCCCAGCAGCACAAGTCCCACGGCCACCGCGACGGTGGACGTCTGGCCAAATCCGGCGACGGCGACGGCAGCGATCAGCGTGGCGAAGCCGATCATGATGGTCTCAGTCCTGCCTGCCTTGTCCGTCAGCCAGCCCATGACCGGCGACAACGCGAACATGCCTGCGATATGCAGGGAGACGGTGAAGCCGATGATCACCAGGACATCGCCGGAGGCGGCGTGGCCGGCATGGGAGGCACCAGGCCCGGCCACGAGTTCCTGCAAATGCAGCGGGGTCATGGACATCACGCCCACCATCACGGCGTGCGCTCCGACGACGGCGGCAAGCGCCAGCCAGGAAGCCCTGGACTGGCGGATTGCCCGCAGCCCGCGGACGAGCGATCCCCCGACTGCGTTGCGCGCGGTGGCGCTTTGCTGATTTGCCGTACGTGGTGGCGTGCCCTGCATCTTCCCGCCAGCTGGCTGGGCGTCGAGATCCAGTGCGGCGGGTTCCTGAGTGGCAAGATCCCGGGCGGCAAGATCCTGGGCGGCGATTTCCCGCGCGAGCAGGAGCGGGTCCGGCCTGAGGCCAGCGAAAAGCAGCACAATGGCCAGCAGGAGTCCGGCTGCGGAGATCACGAACGGTCCGGCGACGGGCGGCAGGCCGAGGGCCAGGCCCACAACGGTGCCGGGCTGGATCAGGTTGGGTCCGGCCACGGCGCCGACCGTCACAGCCCACACCACGGCGGAAAGCGCCCTGCCGCGGTGTTCAGCATCCGCAAGGTCGACGGCGGCGAAGCGTGCCTGCAGGCTGGCCGCGGTACCCACCCCGATGCCCACCGCCCCCAGCACCAGCAGGACGAACAAGCCGGACACCACCGACATCACTATCAGAACTGTGCCGGCGAGGGCGGCGGAAAGCCCCGTGACCTGCCCGGCCCGACGGCCCCGCCGGTCCGCCAGCGAAGCAAGGGGCAGTGCTGTCAGCGCGGCCCCCAATGTCATAACCGTGGCCACGGCACCCGCCCACACGCTGGAACCTGACTGTTCCACGGCCAGGATGGACCCAATGGAAACCGTGGCTCCGGTGCCGATGCCACCGAAAACCTGGGCCGCGCTCAGCAGCACCACGGTGCGCCGTTGCACCTGGCGCACTCCTCTTTCCGTGATCAGTGTGCGGGCCATGGTCCGAGCATAGTCCTGGGCGGCCAGGTCCTACAGGGGGCAGATTAAGCCACTGATCCCGGCCGCCGTGCGGCCGGGATCAGTGGAAATGCAGTGTGCGTCAACGGAACGCGGAGACAGCCTACTCGGCGTCGCTGAGGCTCTTCTTGGCGTCTTCCTCGAGTCGGGGGTCCAGGTGGGCTGTCTTTGCCTTGGAGCTCAGGAGGCTGGCAATCACGGCAACGATGATGGTGCCCACGATGACGGCCAGGGAGACGAATGTCGGAATCTCCGGGGCCCACTCGATGTGGTTGCCGCCATTGATGAACGGCAGTTCGTTCACGTGCATGGCGTGGAGCACCAGCTTCACGCCGATGAACGCCAGGATGAAGGACAGCGCGTGCTTCAGGTAGATCAGGCGGTTCATCAGGCCACCCAGCAGGAAGTAGAGCTGGCGCAGGCCCATCAGGGCGAACAGGTTGGCGGTGAAGACGATGAACGGGCTCTGCGTCAGGCCGAAGATCGCGGGAATCGAGTCCACTGCGAAGAGGAGGTCGGTCAGGCCGATGGTGATGAACACGATCAGCATGGGGGTGAAGACCTTCTTGCCGTCCACCGTGGTGCGCAGCTTGCCGCCGTCGAACTTCTCCGACATGGGGATGACCTTGCGGATCCGGGCGATGAGCGGGTTTTCCTTGTCCTCTTCGTCCTCGCCTTCGTCCTGGGCCTGCTTCCAGGCGGTCCAGAGCAGGAACGCGCCAAAGATGTAGAACACCCAGCTGAACTGCTCGATCACGATGGCGCCGAGGAGGATGAAGATGCCGCGCAGGATCAGGGCGATGATGATGCCCACCATCAGGACTTCCTGCTGGTACTTACGAGGCACGGAGAAGCGGGCCATGATGATGATGAAGACAAACAGGTTGTCGATGCTGAGGCTGTATTCAGTGACCCAGCCGGCCACAAACTGGCCGCCGAATTCGGCGCCGGTAAAGAAGAACATGGCCCCGGCGAACAGCAGGGCCAGGGAGACGTAGAACGCAACCCACAGGCCGGCTTCCTTCATGGAAGGCTCGTGGGGGCGCCGGACGACCAGCAGAAGGTCAATGAGGAGGATCAGGCCAAGGACGACAAGTGAGCCGACCTCGAACCACACGGGTAATTCGGGCACAGGTTAGCCTTTCGCAGGGTACAGAGAAATGGTGTAAGTCTCTCCGGCCAGCCTGTGCACTTGGTGCTGAAATGGCGGCCCGCTACGCCCGGCCAGGCAACTGTGCCTGGCGTGCTGACGATCGTAGCGCTCGGGATACTCCCCTACGTGACGTTAACTGTACAGCAGCGTCCCGACATGCGGAAACATGCCCCGACTGCCACGTCCCTTCGACGCCCGGGGGTGGACTAGGCGTGGCCGGCCGCCTGCATCTGGCGGAGTTCCTTCTTAAGGTCACTGACCTCGTCCCGGATCCGCGCGGCCAGCTCGAACTGGAGTTCGGTGGCAGCGCCGTGCATCTGTTCGGTCAGCTGTTCGATGAGGCCCACGAGGTCTTCGGCCGGTGCCGCGGCGAGGCCGTCCTTGCGGACTTGTGCCGCGCCCTTGGCCGCAGACTTGCTACGTTTGGCGCCCTTGGCCAGCCGGTTGTTGTTGAGCAGCTCCTGGGTGTCGGCGTCTTCCTTGGCAAGTTGGTCGGTAATGTCGGCAATCTTCTTCCGCAGCGGCTGCGGATCGATGCCCCGTTCCGTGTTGTAGGCAACCTGGATGGCGCGGCGCCGGTTGGTCTCGTCGATAGCCTTGGCCATGGAGTCGGTGATGCGGTCCGCGTACATGTGGACCTCGCCGGACACGTTGCGGGCAGCACGGCCGATGGTCTGGATCAGCGAAGTCGCCGAGCGCAGGAAGCCTTCCTTGTCCGCGTCCAGGATGCTCACGAGGGAGACCTCGGGCAGGTCCAGGCCTTCGCGAAGCAGGTTGATGCCCACCAGGACGTCGAAGACACCCATCCGGAGTTCCCGGAGCAGTTCAACGCGTCGGAGGGTGTCCACGTCCGAGTGCAGGTATTCGACCTTGATGCCGTGGCCCAGCAGGTAGTCGGTGAGGTCCTCCGCCATCCGCTTGGTCAGGGTGGTGACCAGGACGCGTTCGTTCTTTGCCGTGCGGGTCTTGATCTCGCCGAGGAGGTCATCAATCTGGCCCTTGGTGGGTTTGACCACCACCTCGGGGTCGATCAGTCCGGTGGGCCGGATGATCTGCTGCACAAAGCCGTCAGCCTTGCCGAGTTCGTACTTGCCGGGCGTGGCCGACAGGTAGACCGTCTGGCCCACGCGTTGGAGGAATTCGTCCCATTTCAGCGGTCGGTTGTCCATGGCCGACGGCAGGCGGAAGCCGAAGTCCACGAGGTTCCGCTTGCGGGACATGTCGCCCTCGTACATGGCGCCGATCTGCGGCACGGTGACATGGGATTCGTCGATCACCAGCAGGAAGTCGTCCGGGAAGTAGTCGATGAGGCAGTGCGGAGCGGTCCCGCGGGCACGGCCGTCGATGTGCGACGAGTAGTTTTCGATGCCGTTGCAGAAGCCCATCTGCTGCATCATTTCGAGGTCGTAGGTGGTGCGCATCCGGAGCCGCTGGGCTTCCACCAGCTTGTTCTGGCCTTCCAGGACGGCCAGGCGTTCGGCGAGTTCGTCCTCAATCCGCTTGATGGCCCGGGCCATCCGCTCGGGCCCGGCCACATAGTGCGAGGCCGGGAAGACGTACATTTCCTCCTCGTCCCGGATCAGTTCGCCAGTCAGCGGATGGAGAGTGTGGATGTTCTCAATCTCGTCTCCGAAGAATTCGATGCGGATGGCCAGTTCCTCGTACATCGGGATGATTTCCACGGTGTCGCCGCGGACCCGGAACGTGCCGCGGTGGAAGTCCATGTCGTTGCGCGCGTACTGCATGGAGACGAATTTCCGGAGCAGGTCGTCGCGGTTCATCTGCGCCCCTTTGCGGAGCGTGACCATGCCGGCAATGTACTCTTCCGGCGTGCCCAGGCCGTAGATGCAGGACACCGTGGCCACCACAATAACGTCCCGGCGGGTCAGCAGCGCATTGGTGGCGGAGTGGCGGAGCCGTTCCACTTCCTCGTTGATGGACGAGTCCTTCTCAATGAAGGTGTCCGTCTGCGCTACGTAGGCCTCAGGTTGGTAGTAGTCGTAGTACGAAACGAAGTACTCCACCGCGTTGTTGGGCAGGAGTTCACGGAATTCGTTGGCGAGTTGGGCGGCCAGGGTCTTGTTCTGCACCATGACCAACGTGGGCCGCTGGACCTGTTCGATGAGCCACGCCGTGGTGGCGCTCTTGCCGGTGCCGGTGGCGCCCAGCAGGACAACGTCCTTTTCGCCGTTCCTGATCCGCTCCGTGAGTTCGGTGATGGCGGCAGGCTGGTCGCCGGCCGGCTGGAACTCGCTGATGACTTCAAACGGAGCGACGACGCGGTTGATCTCCTGGGCAAGGCTCATGCATCTAATCTACAACCGGGGACCGACAGTGAAAGCCGGATCAGTTACCGGCGAACATCACCCTAAACGGGCGGACAGGATCAGGGCGCGTACGACGGCGGCACCCACCCCGTGCGCGCAGCCCAACCGTCCATACGCGGCCAGGCGACGTCCGTGAACCACGGCTCCTTCGCCTCCGCATAGGCGTGGGTACCTCTACTGCCGGCAAACTGTTCGGTCAACGCGCGTTTATGGTCTTCATACAAGGCGGCGGCTTCCGTGTCGTTCCTGAGCCAGTCGCGGAAGAGCAGCGCGTAGCGCCAGCCGGCCGATCCGGCCGCCCGTACGTGCACGTTGGCGGGGCGGCCGGGGTCCGCGTTGGCGTGGAAGCGTTTTTGCCACTGCGCCGGGTCCGGATCCGTCAGTTTCGGAGTGTCGAAGCCAACCCCCGGCACGGCCGGGAAGCCAGCAGCGGCCAGCAGCGGTGCGATCCGGTCCGCGGCGTTGAGATCGGACACCGTGACCTGGAGGTCGATGACGTCCTTGGCTGCCAGGCCAGGCACGGCTGTGGAGCCGATATGGTCCACAGCCAGGATGTCGTCCGGTGCTGCGGCCGTGATTCGGGCGCCAAGCCGTGCAGCCTGGACCGCCCAATCCTGCTGCGGCACCGACAAGACTGCCATGCCTGCCCTGACCGCCCTGACGCTGCGCCGGAGATTGCGCGCGAACGGCACCAGTCGTTCGGCCCAGAGCCGGTCCACCTGCGCCGTCACGTCCGCCAGTGATCCGGAGTTGTCCAGCACGACGTCGGCAGCGGCCAGCCGCGCCCCGCGCGAGGCCTGGGCAGCCATGCGTGACCGGGCGTCCTCGGCCGTCATGCCGCGGTGTTCGAGCATCCGGGCGATCCTGACGTCATCGGCCGCGTCCACCACAAGGACAAGATGGAAGCCGCTCCCCTGGCCCGTCTCCACGAGCAGTGGAATGTCCTGGACCACAATGGCGCCGGCCGGGGCTGTGGCGATGATCCTGGCCGCGGCGGCCCGGACCAGCGGGTGCACAATGCCGTTCAGCACGGCCAGCTGCGAGGGATTGCCGAACACCACGGCACCCAGCCTGGCCCGATCCAGCCGGCCGCCGCCGTCGAGCATTTCCTCTCCAAAGGCTTCCACCACGCTGGCCAGCCCCGGCGTTCCCGGTTCAACGACGTCCCGAGCCAGCGCATCCGCGTCCACCAGCACCGCACCGAGCTCCGCCAGGCGTGTGGCGACCACTGACTTCCCTGAGGCGATGCCGCCCGTCAAACCGATCTTCAGCATCCCACCACCCTAAACTGAAGACGTGGCACAAACAGCGGATACACAGAGCACTGACGCCGCAGACAGCAGGGCCACCGCCTACACCACGCTCGCGTTGGGGCCGGAGTTCCGGCACGAGATCGAGATCAAACGCTCCAGGTTCATCACGGTGCTGCGCCGCGCGGACAATGAGGACACCGCGCGGGATCTGGTGGCCGCCCTGCGCCGCGAGTTCCACGATGCCCGCCACCACTGCTCGGCGTTCGTCCTGGGGCCGGACCGGGACATCCAACGCTCCAATGACGACGGCGAGCCCTCCGGCACGGCCGGCATCCCCATGCTGGAGGCCATCATCAAGAGGGAAACAGCGCCGGGCGTGACGGACCTCAGCGACGTCAGCGCCGTCGTCGTCCGCTACTTCGGCGGCATCCTGCTGGGGGCGGGTGGGCTGGTGCGTGCATATTCCGAGTCGGTTTCCGCGGCCCTGCAACGGGCCCCACTGGTTCGTCGCAGCCGGCTGCGGATCTGTTCGGCGTCGGTGCCGCACTCCGCCGCGGGACGGCTGGAGAACGACCTTCGCGCGGCCGGGTTTGTGATGGCGGAAACCACCTACGGAGCGCAGGACACGGTCCTTCGCCTGGCCGTGCCTGACGATGCCGCGGAAGTTTCTGCCGCCACCGATCGCGTGTTGTCACTCACCGCCGGGAGAACCGTGCTCACGCCGGCCGGAACGGAGTGGCTCGATGTCCCGCTGCCCTGAAGTCCGTCTGGCAGACGTCGACGACCCCATGCTGGAGCGGCTGCTGCAGCTGGCGCAGCTGGATGCGTCCGCGGATGACGTCACGCCGCCGCTGGGCAACGGGACGGGCTGGAATGCCGAACGCATCGACTGGTTCCGCGTCTACCACCGGTCTGCAGCCGCGGGACTGGAGGGACCGGTAGCGGAAAAGAGCTGGGCAGTGCTATGCGACGGCAGCCCGGCCGGCGCGATCAGGCTCAAGCTGACGGACGCGGAAACGGCGCAACACGAAACAGCTGAGACGGGCATCTGGCTGGGCCGGAGCTACCGCCGCCACGGTGTCGGCGGCGCCGCGTTGCGGCTGGTGTTGGCGGAAGCCCGCCGCGCGGGACTGCACCAGGTCGTGGCCAACACCACGGCAGCCAACATCGGCGCGCAGCGGCTCCTCACCGCCGCTGGCGCGGTCCTGACGCACGACGACGGCGGCGCGGTGAGTGCCGTCGTCGTACTCTCAACTAACTCGCAGTAGACGCACCGAAAGCCTCGTTTGGGAGCATTAAGTGCTGGTCAGATGGCCGGCCAACCACGGATGGCGCATTAAGCACAGCGGGCCCCTGCCTTCGCAGGGGCCCGCTGTGCTGGCCCGGGAAGCCCCGGGCCGGTGGCAATTAGTTGCCGGTCAGCTTCTCGCGCAGAGCTGCAAGAGCCTCGTCCGAAGCAAGGGTACCGGCCCCGGCGTTGGACTCGGCAGCAGGCTCCGAAGAGTAGCTGGTGGTGCCGGAATCGCTGTCACCGGACGTTGCAGCTGCAGCGTCGTCAGCAGCGTGCTGGGCAACCTGCTTCTTGTGTGCTTCCCAGCGGGTCTGGGCGTCAGCGTACTGCTGCTCCCAGACGGCGCGCTGGTTCTCGTAGCCTTCAAGCCACTCGTTGGACTCCGGGTCGAAGCCCTCCGGGTACTTGTAGTTGCCCTCTTCGTCGTACTCAGCGGACATGCCGTAGAGCGCCGGATCGAATTCGGTGGACTCGGCGTCAACGCCCTCGTTAGCCTGCTTGAGGGAGAGGGAGATGCGGCGGCGCTCGAGGTCGATGTCGATGACCTTGACGAACAGCTCGTCACCAACGGAGACAACCTGCTCAGCCAGCTCCACGTGGCGGACTGCCAGTTCGGAGATGTGCACGAGGCCTTCGATGCCGTCTTCGACGCGTACGAACGCACCGAACGGAACGAGCTTGGTGACCTTACCCGGAACAACCTGCCCGAGGGCGTGGGTGCGGGCGAAGGTCTGCCACGGATCTTCCTGCGTAGCCTTGAGCGACAGGGAAACACGCTCGCGGTCCAGGTCGACTTCGAGAACCTCGACAGTGACTTCCTGGCCAACTTCGACAACCTCGGACGGGTGGTCGATGTGCTTCCAGGACAGCTCGGAAACGTGAACGAGGCCGTCTACGCCGCCCAGGTCCACGAAGGCACCGAAGTTGACGATAGAGGAAACAACGCCGGGACGAACCTGGCCCTTTTCCAGCTTGTTGAGGAACGTGGAGCGGACCTCGGACTGGGTCTGCTCGAGCCAGGCACGGCGGGACAGCACAACGTTGTTGCGGTTCTTGTCCAGCTCGATGATTTTGGCTTCGATCTTCTGACCGATGTACGGAGCGAGGTCGCGCACACGGCGCATCTCGACGAGGGATGCGGGCAGGAAGCCGCGCAGACCGATGTCGAGGATAAGACCACCCTTGACAACCTCGATGACGGTACCGGTGACAACACCGTCTTCTTCCTTGACCTTCTCGATGTCGCCCCAGGCGCGCTCGTACTGAGCCCGCTTCTTGGAGAGGATCAGGCGGCCTTCTTTGTCTTCCTTGGTGAGCACCAGGGCTTCGACGAGATCGCCAACGGAGACAACGTCTCCGGGATCAACGTCGTGCTTGATGGACAGCTCGCGGGAGGGGATGACACCTTCGGTCTTGTAACCGATGTCGAGCAGAACTTCATCGCGGTCGACCTTGACGACGGTACCTTCGACGAGGTCTCCGTCGTTGAAGTACTTGATGGTGGCGTCGACTGCTGCGAGGAAGTCCTCAGCGGTACCGATGTCGTTAATGGCGACTACGGGGGTACCGGGCTTCTCGGTGGAGGTGATGGTCATGTAGTAGGGGCTCCGTTGTGGATAGTAAGTCGGTCAGGCAAACCGCCGCGCCCGCGTTATGGAACGCAGGCGCAGGTCTTCGGGCGATCGCAGGGATCTTCCGGGTCTTCCTGATTTGTGGATTCTAGAAACGCGCACGTAGTACGCGCCCACTTATTCTAGTCGCAGCGGCCAACGAGGGTCAAAGCGCATGGCAACGAGCGGCCTGGCTGAGCGTGCCTGCAATGCCGGGGCTCAGAAGTGTGTGAGGCAGTGCGTGGCGCGCTCCACCGCGAACATCCCGCGGGCCCGGAGCGCCGCGCCCTGGGTGTGTTCACGGATCCGGCCCGCCGCCGTCAGCGTCACCGGGCTGACAGCGCCGAGGTAGATGGATGACAGCGCGGAGACATCCAGCGTCAGGTCCGGATCCTGCGCAGCTGCCAGACGCACGACGGCGGCCTCGCCGCCGCTGACGTCCACGGCAAACGTTCCCGCCGTGAGACCAAGCGGGTCCTGCACCTCGAGCACCAGCCTGCCGTCCAGCGGGTAATGCCGGGCTTCCAGCGCCTGGGCCACGTCCAGGATGCGGAGCCAGAGCATGTCCCGGCTGTCTGAGGAGTCGATGCAGCGGGGATCGGCCAGTGCCCACGTGAGCGGGTCATCCAGCGGTGCTTCGTCCCACGTGATGCGTTCCACCAGGTCGATGGCGGCCAGGAACTGCCAGAGCTCCAGGTACGCCTCGTTCGTGGCCGCCACGAGGTCCACCACCTGCATGGTGTAGGGCTCGGTGTCCCAGCCAAGGAATTTGTAAGAGACGTAGCCGTCCACGGCGCCGTCGGGGCCGTAGTGCAGTGCCGCCTTGACGGCAGGATCTTCCTTGCCCTCGCGGCCCAAGGAACCTGAAGCAAGCTGGCGGTACCAGTCCTGGCGGCCGATCGATCCCGGCGTCAGGCGGTGCACGCGGTCGAAGACGACCGGCGCCAGGTCCAGCAGCACACGGGGGTCCGCGATGTCCACGGTACCGACGGCGTGATGGTTGAGCCGGAACCGGGCAGTGGTGTCCACTTTCACGGTCCGTTCGAAGCTGGCCACGCCGTAGCCAAAGCGCCCATAGATGGAGCCTTCTGACGCTGTCAGGGCGGCCATTGCCAGGCCATCGTTTTTCGCCATGGCCAGGTCCTCGGACATCATCCGGCGCAGCAAGCCGCGCCGCCGATGTGAGGTCCGGACCGTCACAGCTGTGACCAGTTGCGTTTCCAGCAGCCGGCCGAAGCCGATGTTGAGTGTTTTGCGCAGGGTGCCGAAGGTTGCCACCGGTACCTCCGCGGGGAGCGACCCAGGCGCGACTTCCCGGGTCTGGTAGGCGCCGGTGAAGATCCGCCGGTCAGCTGCGTAGGTCTCCAAGGATTTGGCAACATGCTCCGGTGTCCGCGTGGATTCGTGGAAGCCAAAGGCGACCGCCTTCACCCATGATTCGGCGTCGGGATAACCCGCCTCGCCTTTGGATGCCGCTGGGAAGCGCCGGATTTCATAGTCATCACTCAGTTCGGCCACACCGCCGAGCCTAACCAATGATTCCGGCGCCTGGCCAGCAGCAACACGCTCGCAGGCAGGAAGTTCCGCAGAGCCGGCGGGAAATGGCTCAGAGCCGCCGCACGGGTTGGCGGAGGATGGTTTTGAGCTTTTCCGGTGCCACCCGGCGGGCGTCGCTGAGGTAGATCTCGTGGTGCAGGCCGGCAAATCCGAAGCCCTTGGACGGAATGTATTCACTGTGCAGGCGGTGCAGCGTGGGGGCCTCGTCGTCGTAGCTGCCGATGTGCAGGATCTGCAGCGAGAGGCCTTCATCGAGGGTCTCAAGGCGGAGCAGGTCCAGCCCCGGAACGTTCTTCGCCGCCGCCTCCGCGATACCGTCCTGCACCTCGGCGGCGCCGATCCAGCCTGGCTGATGGATCATCATGGTCCACTTCCAGCTGTTCTTCTCGCCCCGGGTGAAGGCGTCAGGATCGTCTGCTGTCCACAGGCCCTCCAGCGGCCCGACGACGTAGTCCCGGCCCGCGTGCTTGCTGGCGAACTTGACGGCGTAGGACACCGAATACAGGGCCTCGAGGGCGGCGGCGTAGGCGGGGGCCGTCCCCGGATTACCTTGCCCGTCCAGCATCAGGTAGCTCAGCGGAGGGACGGTGACCACTTCGAAGTCCCGGGCCCGGGGCGCGTACAGATCCTTGAACTGTTTCTTGACGTCGTACTTGTCCATCGCGCCCCACCCATTCGTTCCCAGCAGCCTAGTGGCCGGCGTCGTACCAGCTGGGGCCCACCCCGATCTGGACATCCAGCGGGATGCTGAGGTCCGCGGCGGAGCCCATCTGCTCGGTGACGAGCTTCTCCACCGCAACACGTTCGCCGGCGGCGACTTCAAGGACCAGTTCGTCGTGGACCTGCAGGAGCATGCGCGACTTCAGGCCCTGGGCCGCCAGTGCAGCGTGCACGCCCAGCATGGCGCGTTTGATGATGTCCGCGGCCGATCCCTGGATGGGTGAGTTCAGGGCGATGCGCTCCGCGTTTTCGCGAAGCTGCCGGTCCGTGCTGGTGAGGTCCGGCAGGTAGCGGCGACGCCCCTCGATGGTGGCCGTATAGCCGTCCACCCGGGCCTGGTCCACCACTCCGCGGAGGTAGTCGCGGACGGCGCCGAACCGGTCAAAGTAGTCCTTCATCAGCGTGCGGGCCTCGTCCACGGAAATTTCCAGCTGCTTGGACAGGCCAAACGATGTGAGGCCATAGGCGAGGCCGTAGGACATCGCCTTGACCTTGGAGCGCATGGCACTGGTGACTTCTTCGGTGGGCACGTGGAAGATGTTCGAGCCCACAAACCGGTGGAGGTCTTCGCCGTCCTGGTAGGCCTGGATCAGGCCTGCGTCGCCCGAAAGGTGCGCCATGATCCGCATTTCGATCTGTGAGTAGTCCGCGGACAGCAGGCACTCGTAGCCGTCGCTGACCACAAAGATGCCGCGGACGCGACGGCCTTCCTCGCTGCGGATGGGGATGTTCTGCAGGTTGGGATTGTTGGAGGAGATCCGGCCCGTCGCTGCCACGTTCTGCGCGTAGGTGGTGTGGATCCGGCCGTCTTCCGTCACGGACTTCTTGAGCGACTCCAGCATCTGGCGCAGCTTCGAGGACTCCCGGTGCGCCATCAGCTGGACCAGGAATTCGTGGCCGGTCTTTTCCAGCAGGTTCTTCAGCGACGCGGCATCGGTGGTGTAGCCGGACTTGATCTTCTTCGTTTTCGGCAATTCGAGTTCGTCAAAGAGCACGGTCTGCAACTGCTTGGGCGATCCGAGATTAACCTCGTGGCCGATCGCGGCGAAGGCAAGTTCCTGCGCGTTGTCGATCACTTTGGCCAGATCGGCGATCTGCTCGTCCATGCGCGGCAGGTCGATGGCGATGCCCGCTGTTTCCATGTCGGCCAGCACCCGGCTGACGGGCAGTTCCAGGGTGGTCAGCAGGTCCCCCGCCTTGCGTTCGGTGAGCTCTGATGCGAAGTGCCGGCTCAGGGCCTGGACCACGGCCGCCACCTGGACCAGCGCGCCGGCGGCGGCGGCGTCGTCGAACGCCAGCTCCAGCTGGCCCGCCTTGGAGGCCTCGGACGGAACACTGACGTTGAGGTGATGCTGGGCCAACTCGGCGAGTTCATACGTGCGGCGGTCCGGCTGGATGAGGTATCCGGAAATTGACGTGTCATCCACTACGCCTTCCAGTCCCAGGCCACGGCTGGACAGGGCCTTCAACGCAGCCTTGTAGCCGTGCATGACCTTTGACGAGCTTTCATCGCGCAGCCAGTCCGCCAGGACGTTTTCGGCTGCGGCGTCCTGCGCGGCGAGGTCGATATAGACGGCGGCATCGTCACGGACGATGGCCAGTGCGGCGGCGTCCTCGCCGATCCGCCCGGGCACCAGGTCGACGGCGACTGCCGACGTCTTGCCAGCGCCCGCCGCCAGGAAGGCACCCAGCTCGGCGGCCCCGGCGGGAATCACGAAGTCCGGCGCGGCGATGGTTTCGCGCTCCGCAGATTCCACGTCCTCGCTGCCGTAAAGGGCAAAGAGCCGGGAACGGATGGTCTTGAATTCAAGTTCGTCGAACAAAGCCTCCAGCGCGGCTTCGTCCGGCCGCGGTTCCGCGAGATCATCCAGGGTGAGCGGAAGTTCGAGATCCGTGTGGAGCCTGTTCAGGCGTCGGTTGCGTTTGACGTCCTCCACGTTTTCCCGGAGGGCATCGCCCACCTTGCCGCCGATCGCATCCAGGTGCTCGAGGACGCCCTCAAGACCGCCGTAAAGGTTGATCCACTTGGCCGCGGTTTTCGGGCCGACGCCCGGAACGCCCGGAAGATTGTCCGCGGTCTCGCCCACCAAAGCGGCAAGGTCCGAATACTGCGCGGGCGTCACAAGATACTTTTCCTGGATGGCTGCCGCGTCCATCCGGGGAATGTCGCTGACGCCCTTCCTCGGGTACAGCACAAAAACGTTGTCCGTGATCAGCTGGAAGGCGTCACGGTCGCCCGAGACGAGCAGCACCTCGAAACCGGCCTTTTCCCCCATGGCGGCGAGGGTGGCCAGGATGTCATCGGCCTCATAGCCGGGCAGTTTGATGGTCTTGATGCCCCAGGCGCCCATGACCTTGTCGATGAGGTCGATCTGGCCGCTCATCTCACGGGGCGTTTCGTTGCGTCCTCCCTTGTACTCGCTGTACTCGGCTTTGCGGTGCGTGGTGTCATCCGAGACGTCGAAGGCGACACAAATGTGGGTGGGCTTCTGTTCCTTGATCAGGTTGATGAGCATGGACGTGAAACCGTGGATGGCGTTGGTGTGCTGTCCGTTGGCGGTGGAGAACTTGTCCGCCGGCAAGGCGAAGAACGCGCGGAACGCCATCGAGTGGCCGTCCAGAACCAGGAGCCGCGGCTGGCCGGTGATGGGAACCACGGGGCCTTCCGTGGCGGAAACCTGGCCTCCGGCCGGCAGGACGTTGATGTCCTGCAGGGCAGCATCAGCGTCAAGCACTGCGGTCTCGGACGGGAAGGGGGCCGGTTTGGTAGTTTCACTCACAGGTGCCAGCCTAGTTCCCATGATGGACAATTTCACGCCCGGGCCCTTCACTGAGGAATTGGTCACAGCAGGCATCCCGGCGCACCTCCACGACTGGCTCGGCCGCCTGGGCATCGGTGCCCTGGTGGTGAAGATGGGGATCCACTTCCTCGAGATGAGCCCGGAACGAACGGTGGCCACCATGCCGGTGGAAGGGAACACCCAGGTGGCAGGCATCCTGCACGGCGGCGCCCATGTGGTGCTGGCCGAAACCTTGGGATCCTTTGCCGCCGGGATGCACGCAGGCGCAGGCAGGCACGCCCTGGGCATCGAAGTGAGCGCCACCCACCACCGTGCAATCGCCGCGGGCACCGTGACAGGTACGTGCACCGCGATCCACCTGGGCCGGACACTGACAACGCATGAAATCGTGATGACCGACGAACAAGGCCGCCGCCTCTCCACCGCACGCCTCACCAACATGCTGCGGGACAACGAGCCCGCGGAGGCCTAAGCGCCTCAGTCCGTTCAGCTCCCTAGCGCGCCGGAACCGGGGAGGTGAGGGTGTAGCGGAGCTCCACTATGCCCCGTCCCAAGGTGCGGGACGCCGTCAACTCAAGTGGCGACGTCGGGCCCTCCAATGGCAGCAGCCGTTTGCCGTCGCCCAGGACCACGGGGATGACAGAAAGGATGAGGTCATCCAGCAGTCCCGCGTTGGCGAACTGCGCAGCGAGGTTGCCGCCGCCCACCACCCAGACGTTCAAGCCGCCGGCGTGGTCCCTGAAGTCCTGGATGAACTCCTGGACGGGTCCGCGGACGAACGTGATGTCCGTGCCGGCCGGGGCAACGTGCTCGTGCCGGGTAAACACATAACAGGGTGTGGAAGGGTACGGCCAGTTGCCGGGTTCGTGCTCCATCAGCCAGGCGTACGTCTCGCCGCCCATAACAATGCAGCCGACGCCGGCCATGAAGGTTTCGTAGCTTTCCTTGCCGCCCTCGAAGCCGTCGAACTCAAGAAGCCAGGCGAGGTCATCCTTCGTGGTGGCGATGAACCCGTCGATGGAGGCCGCGACAAAATACTGGATCCTGGACATGGAACCAGAGTAGCGCTGCGGTGTGGACGGGCTGAAGGGCTACTTGCTGAAGTACGGAATGATCAGGTACAGCCCGAACATCACAGCCAGGCCGCAGAGGCCGAAGCAGGCGGAGGCGAAGTAGCGTTTGGCGCGGGGTGAGGCCTGCTGGGCGTCGCCGGCGATGGCCGTCAGCCGCACGCCCAGCGAATACAGGACCACAACCGTTACCGCGGACACCAGGGTGGTGCCGGCCACAGTCAAGAGTTCCAACCACTTCATAGCTGAGCGTCCTTGTGCTGGTTCGCCTTGGCGCGGGCCCGGGCGAGGGCTTTCTTCTTGGCGAAGCGGACGGTCTGGCCCGCTTCTTCGACTTCCACGGCATTGTGGTGGCCCACCGAGGACTTGCGGGAGTAGAAGAACATAAACAGCACCGCGGCGGTGCCGGCGACGGCGGCAATCACCACCCCCGTCTTCACGAGCAGCGCGGTCAGCGCGCCCACAATGCCGGCCGCGGGAAGCGTGAACAGCCACCCCAGGGCGATCTTGCCCACCATGTTCCACCGCACCGTGGTGCCCTTACGGCCCATGCCTGACCCGATGACGGAGCCGGACGCCACCTGCGTGGTGGAAAGAGCGAAACCCAGGTGGGAGGACGCAAGGATGGCTGAGGCGGTGCTGGTCTCGGCCGCAAACCCCTGTGCGGGCTTGACCTCAGTCAACCCGGAGCCCATGGTCCGGATGATGCGCCAGCCACCGGCATAGGTGCCGACCGCGATGGCTAGGGCGCATGCCGTGATGACCCAGAACTGCGGGCCCGAACCCGGGGACTGGGTGCCGGCGGAAATCAGCACCAGGGTGATGATGCCCATGGTCTTCTGTGCATCGTTGGTTCCGTGGGCCAGCGCCACGAGGCTGGACGTGAAGATCTGCCGGTGCGGAACCCGCCCCGCTTCTGCGTCAGCTTGCTGCCGGTTTCCGGATCGTGCCGCGACGTCAGGGCATACGCGAGCCGCGTGCAAAGGTACGCCACCAGGCCGGCAATCAGCGGGGCGAAAATGGCGGGCAGGATGACCTTCTGCAGCAGCGTTTCCAGGTTCACGGAATTGAACCCGATACCGGCGATGGCCGCGCCGATCAGCCCGCCGAAGAGCGCATGCGATGAGCTGGACGGCAGTCCCTTGAGCCACGTGATCATGTTCCAGAAAATGGCACCCATAAGCCCGGCGAAAATAATGTCCGGCGTGATCTGGACACCGTCCGAGCCTTCCCGGATGATGCCGCCGGAGACTGTTTTGGCCACTTCCGTCGAGAGGAAGGCACCTACCAGGTTCAGGATTGCCGCGAGAGTCACCGCGGTCTTCGGCTTGATGGCACCGGTGGCGATGGGCGTAGCCATCGCATTGGCGGTGTCGTGGAATCCATTTGTGAAGTCAAAAAATAATGCCAGTCCGATGACCAGCGCCACCATAAAGGTGATATCCACCTGTTGCCCAATCTGCTGAGTCGACGTTCAGCAGTTCCACTACCCGCCGTGCCCTGCAACGCATACTTCACCTACAGTTCATGTGAAATGACCTGTGGAGTTAACGGAACCGGCGTAAATTCCTATCGATCGTACGCGTCCATGGCATCAGGTCAAAAACAGCTGCTCCGTGACAAACCCACCGACGGCGGCCAGCTCGGCGGGAGAGATTCCCCGGCGCGGATCGGGCGACACCGTGAGGATGCGTCGGCCCAGGAATCCGGCCCACGCCAGTGCTTCCTGTTCATAGCGGAGCTGATCGTCAATCCACACGATGCCATCCGGGGCGTTGGCCGCCAGGTCCTCCTGGAGAGCGGCAAGCTTCCACCAGCCCTCCCCCGTTCCGGCACCATCCGCTGTCAGGCAGGGCCAGTGGCCACCTGCAAGTCCGATGGCAGGGCATAAGTATTCCGCGGCCATCTCCTCCCAGCTCGTGAGCCACACGCACCGGACTCCAGGCAACCGGGAAAGCCGGTTCAGCCCGTCAACCAGCTGGCCCGCATATGCCACCTCAAGCACGCCGGCGTTCGCAAGTATCCAGCCGGAACCCCATGGCGTCGTGCCCGTCGCTCCGAACGGGCAAACGACGCCGTCGACGTCCAGGTACAGGGTGACGTTCCGCACTGCCGCTCCCGGTCAGGCCGGCAGGCCCGGAACGGCCCTTAAGCGATTGAGGGGCTGCACGCATCAATGGTTGCACTGCGCCCAGCCCCTCCTCAAGGACTCGCGGATAAGGAGTGTGTCCTAGGCAGAGAACGCCTTGGCCGGGGCGGCTTCAGGGCGGGCGGGGCTTCCGTGCTGGTCATGGCCGTAGAGCCAGTCGTTGTACTGGAAGTTGTTGTCCGTCCGGCTCTTGAACAGCAGATTCCGGAGCGTGCGGGCCAGGCCGGAGACGTGCCACGACTCGCCCCAGACACGGGCATTCCGCTGGACCCGGGCCGTGCGGCCGGCACGGATGGTGTTGAATTCCTTGATGGCACCATCCCAGGCTGCGGGGTTGACGCCGTCCGCGGTGAAGACGGTGCCGTTGGTGACGTCCTGCAGCACGGCCGCGTCTTCGAGGGCCTGGCAGGCGCCCTGGGCCAGGTACTGGAGCATGGGGTGCGCGGCGTCACCCATCAGGACCATTCGGCCGGCCACCCAGTTTTCGATCGGGTCACGGTCGTACATGGGCCAGCGCATGGCGGTGCCAAGATTCTTCAGTGCCTCCTGCACTGCCGGAATGCAGTCCTTGTAAGCCGCTTCGAGTTCATCCACACCGCCATACTGCTCTTCGCCGCGTTCGAAGGAGGGGGACTTGAACACCGCGACGGTGTTCAGCAGCTCACCCTTGCGCAGCGGGTACTGCACCAGGTGGCAGTCCGGTCCAAGGTAGACGATGACGTCTTCAAGGTCGGCTTTGGGCGTGTTTTCGGTGATCGGCACGGTACCGCGGTACGCCACGTAGGCCGAGGAAACCGGCTCGTCGTTGGCAACGAGGGGGCGCAGGGTGGACTTAAGTCCATCGGCGCCGATGATGGCGTCCGCCTCATAGTCAACGCCGGCGGCGGTGTGCGCAATGCCGCGGCCGTTCACGGTTTCCACACTCTCCACCATGACGTCGTTGACGAGTTTGACGCCCGCCGCCTCACAGCCGTCGAGCAGGACCCGGTGCAGGTCGCTGCGGTGGATCACGACGTAGGGAGCGCCATAGCGTTCCTCGAATTCGCCGCCGAGCGTCTGCCTGGTGAGCTCCTCGCCGGTCACTGCGTCGCGAAACACGAGGTGCTTGGGGCGGACGCCGATTTCGAGGGCCTTCTCCAGCAGGCCCCAACGCTTCAGTACGCGTGAGGCGTTGGGGGCCATCTGCAGGCCCGCGCCCACTTCGCCGAACTCAGGAGCACGCTCCACGAGAGTCACTTCGGCGCCGTTCTCCCGCAGCGCGAGGGCCCCGGCCAGGCCGGCCATTCCGCCGCCGATAACGAGGACTTCGGTGGACGATTTCAGGTCAGACATTGCTGTCTCCTTCAGAGATTTTGGTAGTGGAATTGATCTTGGCGGAAATGGCTGCCAGCAGGACGGCTGCCACGGCTGCCGCACCGGCGAAAGCCAGGAAGTTGGAGTTGACGCCCAGCCCGGCAGCCAGCAGCAGCCCGCCCACCTGCGGTGCCGCGACGGCGCCTATGCGGCCGACGCCGAGGGCCCAGCCAAGGGCCGTTCCGCGCAGGTGCGCAGGGTAGTGGCTGGCCACTGCAGCAATGACGAGGCACTGCGTGCCGTGGGTTCCCACGCCGGCCAGGACCAGCATGAGGTAGACGACGGCGACGGGCGGGCCGGTGACCAGCACGAGCAGCGCGGCGGCAGCGACGCCGGCGGCGGCGATCGCCGTCGGGATCGGGCCGAACCGGGTCCCGGCCCAGGCGGTGATGACGGATCCCGCTACGGCACCCACGTTCAGGGCGAGGGCGAAAGTCAATGCTGAGCCGAGGTTGTAACCGGCCAGCTGCATCAGGTTGGGCAGCCACGTGCCGAGGCCGTACCAGGCGAACAGGGTTACCAAGGTGGCGAATGCGTAGAGCAGGCTCATGCCGAGGAACGGCGCCCGGAGCAGTGACCCGAAACCGGCGGGTTCCCGGGCTACTGCAGCGTCGGAGGACGCGGACGTTGCCAGGGTTTCAGGGAGGTAGCGGAGTCCCAGCGGAATGACCACTATCAAGGCCAACACGGCGACCAGGAACATCGCCGGCCAGCCGAAGGCGGGAATCAGCGGGATCCCTACCAGCGCGGCGATGGAGCCGCCGATCGGTACGCCAGACATCATGAGCGTGGCCACCGTTGAACGCCACTTTGTGGGGACCAGTTCTGCCACGAGCGCGTTGGCTGAGGGGACGAGGCCACCCAGGCCGATGCCCGCCAACAGTCGGAGGGCACCGAAGACGACGGCGTTGGGGGAAAACGCGCACAGGATGGTGAAGACGGAGAAAAGAATGGCGCAGCCGATGATGGTCCGGCGGCGTCCCCACGTGTCCGACATCCGACCCGCGAAGATGGCGCCTATCATCATGCCAACGAACGCCATCGAGCCGACGGTCCCAGCTGTGGCCTTCGTCAGCCCCCAGCCGGTGTCATTGATAAGGGACGACTGCACCGTGCCGTAAACAATGAGGTCGTAGCCGTCAAAGACCACCAGGAGCCAGCAGACCAGCACAGCCATGGCGGACTGCTTCGAGAACCGCGATGCGCCAGAGGAGAAAAGGCCGGCGCCGCCTGTGATTCCCGGCGCCGCGGCGGTAGGTGTGTGATTCATCCCACCACTGTCGGCCACCTCATACGGCCTCGCTATATAATTCTGCCATGCAGAACTTACCGGTCCAGCGAAAACCTACCTACCCCATCGAGACGGTGGACAACGCCCTGCTGTTACTTCAACTCCTGCGTGACGGGGGCAGCCTGAGGCTCAAGGATGCCGCCAACGAACTGGGCGTGGCTCCTTCCACCGCCCATCGGCTCCTGGCCATGCTGGTATACCGGGGCTTCGCGGTCCAGGACGAGTCCCGGCGTTATGTTCCCGGGCCGGCCATGGGTGCAGGCCCCGCCCGCGTGAGTTGGTCACGCCTGCTGCGGGAAGTGGCCAGGCCGCATATGGAGATGTTGTGTTCGCGGGTCAACGAAACGGTCAACCTGATGATCCGCGTGGGCACGAAGGTCAGGTTCCTGGACACCGTCGAGAGCACCAGTGCCCTGCGCGTTGGCGACCGCCAAGGAACAGTCCTGCCGGCCCACAAGGCCTCGGGCGGCAAGGCGATGCTGGCGGAACTTGAACCCGCCATGGTCGACCAACTGTTCCGCAGCAGCAACGCGGAGATCGGCGGCGACAACATCCCCGACGCCGAGTACCCGGCCTTCTTGCGGGAACTTCAAACCATCCGCGGCAACGGATTCGCCGCCAACTTCGAAGGTACCGAGGAAGGCATCAGCGCCCTGGGGATGGCCCTGCACAACCGCGCCGGCGACGTCGTCGGGGCATTGAGCGTAGCCACCCCGGTTGCAAGGTTCCGGCGACTCTTTGACGCAGGATTGGTTGGCGTCATGATGGAGACCCGGCGCCAGCTCGAAATCGACATTGCCGCCAACCCTTTCAACAGGGACTGATCCAACAGACCGGGCCCTTGCCCGGTGATTCTGCTAGGCAGAATATGTTGGAGGTCACATACTCCGCTCCCTAGAGTCGTTCGTACGCCCAAACGCTCATCGCACCATCAAGGAGGCCCCCATGTCCGTCAGCGCCGAGAATCTTACGCATGCTTCTGTTGCCGCCGGCCAGATTGTTCCGGAGCCGACGCCGGAGGAGGCTGCGCAGCTGGTGAAGCTTTATCAGGGTTTTGAGAGTGAGAACCTGGTCCCGTTATGGACGGAGATCGGGGATCTGATGCCGATGGTCCCGTCGCCGAAGGCTGTGCCGCATGTGTGGCGGTGGGATGATCTGTATCCGTTGGCTGCGCGGGCGGGGGATCTGGTCCCTGTTGGGCGTGGCGGGGAACGCCGGGCGATTGCGTTGGCGAACCCTGGCCTTGCCGGGACCCCGTACGCGACCCCGACGTTGTGGGCTGCGATCCAGTACCTAGGGGCCCGCGAGACCGCCCCGGAGCACCGCCATTCCCAGAACGCGTTCCGGTTCGTGGTCGAGGGCGAAGGCGTGTGGACGGTGGTGAACGGGGATCCGGTGGCGATGCGCCGCGGTGATTTCCTTCTCACGCCGGGCTGGAATTTCCACGGCCACCACAACGACACCGACTCCCCGATGGCCTGGATCGATGGGCTGGATATCCCGTTTGTGCATTACGCGGACGCCGGGTTCTTCGAGTTCGGCACCGAACGCGTCACCGACGAAGCGACCCCGGAGATTTCCCGGTCCGAGCGGCTCTGGGCCCACCCCGGCCTCCGCCCGCTCTCGGGTCTCCAGGACACGGCCAACTCCCCCATCGCGGCGTACCGGTGGGAACACACCGACGCCGCCCTGGCAGAACAGCTACTCCTCGAGGACGAGGGCCATCCGGCCACCGTGTCCCAGGGCCACGCCGCGGTCCGGTACTCGAACCCGACCACCGGCGGGGACGTCATGTCCACCATCCGGGCCGAATTCCACCGCCTCCGGCCCGGCGCCACCACCGAGCCCTTGCGCGAAGTCGGCTCCAGCGTCTGGCAGGTCTTCGAAGGCACCGGCACCGCGGTCCTGAACGGCGAGGCCAAGTCTCTGGCCAAGGGCGACCTGTTCGTCGTCCCGTCCTGGACCGAATGGTCCCTGACCGCCGACGAGGCTGCAGAGTTTGATCTGTTCCGATTCAGCGACGCCCCCATCTTTGAACGCCTGAACTTCAGCCGCACCTACACCGAAGGACGCAAGAACGCATGAGACTCCTCACCCTCCGCACCCAGACCAGCAACGGCATCAGCACCAACACCGTCGCGGTCCGCCAGGACGGGACCACCCTCACCGAGATCGACGGATTCACCGACGTCGGGGCCCTCCTGAAGGACCCCGCCTGGGAGGCCATCGCCAAAGCCGCCAACGGCGCCACCCACCCGTCTGAGGGCGCCGACCTCGCCGCCGTCATCCCCGCCCCGGGCAAGATCATCTGCGTGGGCCACAACTACCGCAACCACATCAAGGAAATGGGCCGGGAAGTCCCCGAGTACCCCACCCTGTTCGCCAAGTACGCCGAGTCCCTGATCGGGCCAAATGACGACCTGGCCCTGCCGCAGGAGTCCGACGCGGTGGACTGGGAAGCCGAGCTTGCGGTCGTGATCGGCAAGACAGGCCGACGCATCGCCGAGGCCGACGCCAAGGATCACATCGCCGGCTACGCCGTGCTCAACGACGTGTCCATGCGGGACTACCAGTTCCGGACCGTCCAGTGGCTCCAGGGCAAGACGTGGGAGAAGTCCACCCCGTTCGGACCCGCCCTGGTCACGCAGGACGAATTCAGCGCAGGCCCGCTGATGACCAGCGCCGTGGACGGGGAAATCCAGCAGCAGACCCCCACCTCCGACCTGGTCTTCACGCCCGAATTCCTGGTCTCCTACATCTCCACGATCATCACCCTGAACCCGGGAGATGTGATCGCGACCGGCACCCCGGGCGGGGTGGGCCACGCCCAGGACCCCAAGCGCTACCTGCAGGAAGGCCAACTCCTGGTCACCACCATCGAGGGCCTGGGCCAGCTGACCAACCGCGTGGTCAAGGAAGCCTGATGACCGCCCGCCAGGACCAGACGACGGACCCGGAGCTGCTCGAGGCGCTGCTCCAGGCCCGACGGGGGACCGCGTTCTTCGCCCGGAAACTCAACGAGCTCTCCGACGAGGACCTCGACGGCCCCTCGCTGCTGCCGGGGTGGAACCGCCGGCACGTCACCGCGCACATCGGCTACAATGCCCGCGCCATCGCCCGCCTCATCGAATGGGCCGCAACAGGGACCGAAACACCCATGTACGCGTCGCCCGAAGCCCGGGACCACGAAATCAGCTTCGGGGCGACCCTGCCGCCGATCGCGCTGCGGTACCTGTTCGACCACTCCGCGGTGCACCTGAACGTCGAATGGCGCGACCTCCCGGCACAGGCCTGGCACCACCAGGTCAAAACCGCTCAGGGCCGCGTTGTGCCCGCCACGGAAACCGTGTGGATGCGCACCCGCGAAGTCTGGACCCACGCCATCGACCTGGACAACGGAGCGGCGTTCTCCGACATCCCCGCGCCCGTGCTCGAACGGCTCCTAACAGACATCACCACCGCGTGGCACACCCGCGGCACCGACACCGGCCTGCTCATCAACGTCACCGGACCGGACCTGACATTCGGCGACACCACCGCCCAGAACCCGACGCTCATCACCGGAACCCTGCCCGGCATCACCCAATGGGCCACCGGACGCGGCACCCGCGGCGTCACCGCAACACACAACGGAACACCCCTGGACGAAACGCCCGCAGCCCCCAAATGGATCTGAGCCTGTGACCTTCGGGCAGCCGAAAAGCACTGCAAATAGTCAGGATAACGGAACAGCGGCGGGATAACCCGCCGCTGTTCCGTCGTTCTATGTCCCGTTCTAATGAGTGGAGCCTATGAGGCGGGAGCGGCCTGGGGGTTGTTGACGTTGACGAGCCAGGCAGTCCCGAACCGGTCCGTGCACATGCCGAAGATGTCGCCCCAGGGCGCCGGTTCCAAGGGAACGGTGACCGTGCCGCCGTCGGCGGACAGCTTCTCCCAATAGCCGCGCAGTTCGGCTTCGTCGTCGCCGCTGAGCGAAACCGAAATGGAGCTGCCGGTCGCGAGGTCCATGCCGTTCGGCGTGTCCGCCCCCATCAGGACCAGGCCGTTGCTGGCCGTCAGCATGCCGTGCATGATTTTGTCGGCTTCAGCCGGATCTTCGCTGGCGTGGAACTCCCCGAACGTGCTGAGGGCCAGGTCGCCGCCGAAGACAGACTGGTAGAAGGTCATCGCCTCGCGGGCGTTCTCGCGGAAGCCAAGGTAGGGGTTGAGCGTCGTTGGCATGGCCGGGTCTCCTTGAAGTACAGAACTGATTCGGATTCGAAACAGTCAACATCCTGCCGCACTTCCCGCCGCGTTCATAGGGTTCACGGAACCTGATTGCCCCGCAGTTTTCAGGGCATAAAGCGGTATCCCACACCAGGTTCCGTGAGGAGGTGGCGGGGTTTCCCGGGATCGGCCTCCAGCTTCCGCCGCAACTGGGCCATGTACACACGCAGGTAGTTGGCTTCCGTCTGGTAGGCCGGTCCCCAGACGTCCAGCAGCAACTGCTGCTGGGTCACCAGCCGGGCAGGGTTCCGGACCAGCAGTTCCAAGATGTTCCATTCGGTCGGCGTCAGCCGGACAACGTCCCCGTCCCTCGTGACCTGCCGTTGGGCCAAGTCCACAGTGAACGAGGAAGCGGCCACCGTGGGTGCCGACGCCGGATCCGGAACGCGGCGCAGGAGCGCACGCAGGCGGGCCAACAGCTCGTCGAGTCCGAACGGCTTGGTAATGTAGTCGTCCGCACCTGCATCCAGGGCGTCGACTTTGTCCGATGAGCCGTGGCGTGCGGACAGCACCAGTACGGGCAGGTTGCTCCACCGACGGAGTTCCCGCAGGACTTCCGCGCCATCCAGGTCCGGCAGTCCGAGGTCCAGGATCATCACGTCCGGCGGACGGTGGGAAGCGGCACGCAGGGCTGTGTCGCCGTCGGACGCTGACTCCACGGCGTAGCCGTGGGCCTGGAGTGTGATCCGGAGTGCCTTCAGCAGGTGGGGATCGTCGTCGACAACCAGCACACTGGTCCGGCGGCCGCCCTGCGTGCACGAAGAATCAGCCTGGTCCGAATTCACGTGGCCTCCTGACGCGGCTGGCCGGCCGCGTGACGCGCGCCCGGCGAGCCGGTGGAAAGGGCCAGCCTGATCACCATGGTCAGCCCGCCGCCGGGAGTTTCCTGTGCAGTCAGCGTGCCGCCCATGGCCCTGACGAACCCGTCGGCGACGGCCAGGCCCAGTCCCACTCCGGTGGCCTGTGGCCGGTCGTGGAGCCGCTGGAACGGCTGGAACATCTCAAGCACCTTCCCGGCGGGCACACCGGCGCCGTGATCGATGATCCGCAGTTCGCCGGACGGATAGCCATCCAGCGTGGCTGCACCCATGCCGTCGGAAGTGCCGGTGATGGTGATCCCCGAACCCGGCGCGTATTTGACGGCGTTTTCCACAATGTTCGCGATCACTCGGTCCAGCAGCACCGGATCGGCTTCCACAGTGGGCATGTTGGCGGGCAGCTCCACCCGGACTGTACCGTCCGGGAGCCCGCGCAGGGCCGGGGCAACAACCTCGCTCCACCGCACGGGTCCCAGCAGCGGCCGGACGGAATCGGCGGTGATCCTTGACATGTCCAGGAGGTTTCCCACCAGCTGGTCCAGCCGGTCCGTGCATTCGTCAATGGTTTCCAGCAGCTCCCGTTCTTCCGCGGGCGTATAGGTGACGGTCCGCTGCAGCAAGCCACCGGCGGCGAGCTTGATCCCCGCCAGGGGCGTCCGCAGGTCGTGGGACACCGCCCGCAGGATCGCCGTGCGCATGGAGTTCCCTTCGGCCAGCCGCAGCACCTCGCGCCGGCTGACGGCCAGCTGGCGGCGTTCCAGCTGGGCTTTCACGTGGACCGCAAACGCACCCAGCAACCGGCTTTCCACTGCCGGCACCTCCCGGCCGAACAGCACCAGCCGGGTGTCGGCGTCGACCGGTTCTGCGGTGCTGCCCGGCAGTCCGGTGACGCCATGCTCCCACCCGGAGGTATCCCCCGCAGCGGCCACGAGCGACCAGATCCTGCCGTCCGCGCCGCGGACTCCGGAGGGTCCCGACGTCGGAACGGAACCTTGCGCTGTGCCCTCCCGGCTGCTGTACACACCGGCACCGGTGGCACCAAAAACGTCCAGGGCCTCCGCCAGGATCCCGTCCAGGGTGTCCTCCGAACGGGAGGCGCCCAGGGCGAGGTCGCCCAGCGTCGCCGCCTCCGCCTGTGCGCGGGCAGCCTCCTTGGACCGGCGGGCAGACCCGTCCACCACCCCGGCGACTGCCACTGACACCCCCACAAAAACGGCCAGGGACAGGAGGTCCTGGGGATCACTGATCGCCAGGTCCTCCAGGGGCGGCGTGGAAAAGTAGTTCACCAGCACGCTGCTCCACAGCGCGCCGACCACGGCAGGCCACAACCCGCCCACCAGCGCCACCGCAACGGCGCCGGCAAGCTGGATTAGGACGGCGGTGGCAACGCTGTGGTCGAAGGCTGCGAGCAGCAGCTGCAGCAGGGCGGGCAGGGCTGCTGCGAGCGCAAAGCCAATAGCAACCCTGGTGCGGCCCAGGTCAGGCCGCCGGCGTGGTGCGTTCCGCTGGGGCGGGACGCGGGGAACTACCTGGACATCAACGTCGCCCGCACCGCGGACCACCCGGGCTTCCACGGTGCCGCCGGCGAACAACCCTGCCAGCACACTGGCAAGCGGTCCGCGGCGGGACTGCCCCACAACAATGTGGGTGGCACTGGACTTGCGGGCGTAATCGAGCAGGGCCCGGGCCGGATCCGTCGCGGAGACGGTGTGGTAGGTCCCGCCCAGGTCATTGACCAGCCGCCGCTGTGCCTCCAAAACCTGGGGAGACTCGCACGCGGCACCCCCTGTGGTGCGGACGTGGACGGCCACCAGCTCACCGCCGTCGGTCCTTTCGAGAATCCTGGCGGCGCGCCGGATGAGCAGTTCTGCGTCATCGCTGCCGTTGAGGCCAATGACTATCCGTTCCCGTGCCATGCCGCCATTCTCCCACCCGGATCCCGACGTCCCGTGCGGGCCTTTCCCGGGGTTAGGGCTTTGGTCATACGGACGTTAAGGATGCGTCAAGATCCGCCCGAATCCGGCTCCAAGGCGAGTGGGCAGTACTAGATTCTGCTGTGCCCGCGGTGCTGTGCCGCAGGCTGAAAGGCTTCCATGACCACCATGAGCAGACCCCCTGCCGATCCCTCGGCACTCCGTGCGACGCGGAAGGAGGCCCTTGGCAGTTGGCTGATGCATGGATTGGAGGATGCCAAGGGCACCCATCAGGGGCCGGGCGGGCTCGCGGACGAACAAAAGAAGCACCACTGGTGGCAGGTGATGTGCCTGACCGGCGTGGACTACTTCTCCACGCTGGGCTATCAGCCGGCCATCGCGGCGCTCGCGGCCGGTGCCATCTCTCCTCTGGCCACGCTGGTCCTGGTGGCCGTGACGCTGTTCGGCGCGCTGCCGGTCTACCGCCGGGTTGCCGGCGAGAGCCACCGCGGCGAAGGGTCCATTGCCATGCTGGAGCGGCTGCTCCCCAAGTGGCGGGGCAAACTCCTGGTGCTGGTGCTGCTGGGTTTCGCGGCCACGGACTTCATGATCACCATGACGCTGTCCGCCGCCGATGCCACGGCACACCTGATCGAGAATCCGTTTGCACCGGACGCCCTGCACGGCCAGGAGGTGGCCGTAACGCTGGCCCTGCTTGCCCTGCTCGCTGCCGTTTTCCTGCGCGGGTTCAAGGAGGCCATCGGCGTCGCCGTTGTGCTGGTGGTCCTGTACCTGGGGCTCAACGTGGTGGTCATCGCGAGGTCGCTCGCGGAGGCAGCCGCCCATCCGGTGGCCGTCGGTGACTGGTGGCAGACTCTTAATGCCTCCCACGGGAATCCGCTGATGGCGGTGGCCATCGCGTTGCTCGTCTTCCCCAAGCTGGCGCTGGGGCTGTCCGGCTTTGAAACCGGTGTGGCGGTGATGCCGCAGGTCCGCGGCGGCGCGGCCGACACCCAGGAGAACCCGGCCGGACGGATCCAGGGGACCCGGCGGATGCTGACCACCGCCGCCCTGATCATGAGTTCCTTCCTAGTGACCAGCAGCTTCACCACGGTTGTCCTGATCCCCGAGGCTGAGTTCCTGCCGGGCGGCGAAGCCAACGGCAGGGCGCTGGCGTTCCTGGCCCACGAATACCTCGGGCCGGGCTTCGGCACGGTGTATGACGTGAGCACCATCGCCATCCTGTGGTTCGCCGGTGCGTCCGCGATGGCCGGCTTGCTGAACCTTGTCCCCCGGTACCTGCCGCGGTACGGCATGGCCCCTGCGTGGGCGAAGGCAGTCCGGCCGCTCGTGCTTGTCTTCACGCTGATCGGGTTCCTGATCACCTGGCTGTTTGAGGCCGACGTCGATGCCCAGGGCGGGGCGTACGCCACCGGCGTCCTGGTGCTGATGACCTCGGCTGCAGTGGCTGTGACACTCTCGGCCCGCCGGCTTCAGCAGCGTAAGCGGACCATCGGCTTCGGCATCATCACGGTGCTGTTTGTCTACACAACGGTCACCAATATCTTTGAACGTCCCGAAGGCATCCGGATTGCCTGCTTCTTCATCCTGGGGATCATCAGCATCTCGCTGCTCTCGAGGGTGCTGCGATCCTTCGAACTGCACGCCACGCACGTCCGGCTGGACACCCAGGCCCTGGAGTTCATGGCGGAGAATCTGAGCGGGCCCATCGGGATCATCGCCCACGAACCGCTTCGCCAGTCGGCGGACGCATACCGGCAGAAACTGGCGTCCGCCACCGAAGCAAGCCATTTCCCCTCTGATTACCGGCCCCTGTTCCTGGAAGTGACAGTGGATGACTCCTCCGACTTCGAGACGGCCTTGGAAGTCCGCGGCGTGGTGCGGCACGGGTTCGCCGTCCTGGAAGTCCATGGACCGGTGGTGCCCAACACCATCGCCTCGGTGCTCCTGCACATCCGCGATGTGACCGGGCTGATGCCGCACGTCTACTTCCGCTGGACCGAAGGAAATCCTGCCGTGAACCTCCTGAAATTCCTGGTGCTGGGCGAAGGCGAGATCGCCCCCGTGACACGCGAGATCCTCCGCGAGGCCGAACCGAATGTCACCAAGCGGCCGTGGGTGCACGTGGGCTGACCGTTGACGGCGGCGGGACTTCACCCCCCGAGCTGGTGGACTGTGAAGGCCGTCAGGAACCCGACGGAGGCGGTCAGTCCGGTGAGGTTGTGGTGCTCTTCGAACGCCTCGGGGATCATGGTGTCGGCGAGCATCGCCAGGATCCCGCCCGCCGCGATCGCGGTAATGAAGGCGATGACGGCGTCCGGAGCGTTCTCCAGCGCCACATACCCGAGCAGGGAGGCGAACCCGCACATGACGGCTATGCCTCCCCACACCCCAAAAATGTAGCCGGTACTGCGTCCTGCCTTTTTCATCCCGGCAGTTCCGGAAAGACCCTCGGGAACGTTGGAAATGAAGACAGCCGCAAGCATGGCCGGACTGACCGATCCCGCGGTGACGAGTCCGACGCCGAGCACTATCGACTCCGGGATCCCGTCCAGGAGGGCGCCGAAGGCGATGGCCGTGCCGCTGCCCGGGCTGTCCTGCTCCGACGGTTGCTGGCTGCCTGAGCGTTTGCGGTGTTTTGCGCCGGCCCGTGTGAGGAGCATGTTCGCTCCCACGTAGACCACGGAGCCGGCCAGGAATCCGGTCACGGTGGGCCACAGGCCCCCTCCATCAACCGCCTCGGAGACGAGCTCGAACGCCAGTGCCGAAATCAGCACGCCCGCCCCAAAGGACATGATCGAGGAGACTAGTTTGGACGGAATGGCCCATTTCCACGACGCGGCGGCCCCCAGCACCAGGGCGGCACCGGCCACGGTTCCCCACATCAACGCCTGAAGCCACACCGGCATGCTGCCACCTTTCGTTCGCCCCGCACGGGACTCACCCTGCTGACTGAACCCATAGGCCCTGAACCTATCCTCCCTCGGCGTTGCACGCACGGCGCCGTGCCTGTCTACTGGCCAGGGCGCCAATTGTCGTAGGCTCAGGAGCATGGCCAGATACTTTGATGTTCATCCCCAGGATCCCCAGCCCCGCGCGATCACGCAGGCCGTGAAGATCGTGCTCGACGGCGGGCTGATCGCCTACCCCACGGACTCCTGCTACGCCCTCGGGGCCCAGCTGGGCAACAAGGATGCCCTGGACCGGATCCGGAATATCCGCAAGCTCGACGACAAGCACCACTTCACGCTGGTGTGCAAGGATTTCGCCCAGCTGGGACAGTTCGTGAACATCGGCAACGACGTCTTCCGCGCCATTAAGGCCGTCACGCCCGGCAGCTACACGTTTATCCTGCCGGCCACCAAGGAAGTGCCGCGCCGGCTGCTGCACCCGAAGAAAAAGACCGTGGGCGTGCGCATCCCGGACAACCGGGTGGTCCAGGCGCTGCTGGCCGAACTCGGCGAGCCCCTCCTCTCCAGCACCCTGCTGCTCCCGGACGAGGAAGACCCGCTGACCCAGGGCTGGGAAATCAAGGAACGGCTTGAGCACGAGGTGGACGCGGTCATCGATTCCGGCGACTGCGGGGCAGAGCCCACCACGGTGATCGACTATTCCAGCGGAGTGGCCGAGGTGGTGCGTCGCGGCACCGGCGACCCGTCCCGGTTCGAGTAGCCGGCTCGAACGGACTCAGTCCTGTTTGCGGGCCCGGCTCGGCTGCACCCGCGGGGGCTCACCGGGCATCTTCGGGTAGTCCGGCGGGAACGGCAGTTCGCCGAGCCCGGTCTTGAGGTCCCGCTCCCACCACTCCAACAGCACGTCAATGGTGCCCGGATGCGACTTCATGTCTGCCCAGGGATCGCCGATGGTCCTGAGCCGCTCGGGGACCGTCAGGATGGTGAAGTCCTTGGGATCCGCGCTGCCCAGTTCGTCCCAGCTGATGGGGCAGGAGACCGGCGCATGGGCCAGCGCGCGGGGGCTGTACGCGCCGGCGATGGTCCGGTCCCGGTTCGCCTGGTTGAAGTCCAGGAACACCTTCACCCCGCGTTCCTCTTTCCACCAGGCCGTGGTGACCTTGTCCGGCATCCGCCGCTCCAGCTCGCGGGCCGCAGCGATCACTGCGTGGCGGACGTCCAGGAATTCGTGGGTGGGCTCGATGGGCGCGTAGACGTGCAGGCCGCGGTTCCCCGATGTCTTGATGAACGTGTCCAACCCGGCCTCCGCCAACACGTCCTTCAGCGCCAGTGCAGCCGGGACGGCGTCGTCGAAGTCTGTGCCCGGCTGCGGGTCAAGGTCGATGCGCAGCTGGTCCGGGTTATCGGTGTTTTCCGCATGTGACGGCCACGGATGGAACACCACCGTATTCATCTGGACCGCCCATACTGCCGCGGCGGGTTCGTCAAGGACCAGCATGGGGTGCGAGCGCGCGCTCGGAAAGACCACCTTCACCGACCGGATGAAGTCCGGGGTTCCCTTGGGCGGGTTCTTGGAGAAGAACTGGTCCCCCTCGACGTTTTCCGAGAACCTCTGCAGCGCCACCGGCCGGTCACCGTTCGCGGCAATGAACGCCTCCCCCACATCCACCATGTAGCGTGCGAGGTCCAGCTTGGTCAGACCCAGCTCCGGCCAGAGCACCCTGCTGGGGCTGGAAACACGCATCTCGCGCTCGCCGTGCGGTCCCGGGACAGTGAGGGTGGTCTGTTCGCTCGCCATGGGGACAACCTACCCTGCGCCACGCGTGGCGTCAGCACCCCGGCGCCCAGGGCTGCCGGTGATCCGGCATCATGGACCTATGGCCGTAGCTGAATCCCCTGTCACCTTTCCCGTCGGCGACGTTGAGGTCTCCGGCGTTTACGCCCGCCCGGACAGCCCCTTCGCCACACTGGTGCTGGCGCACGGGGCAGGCGCCGGTATGGAGCACCCGTTCATGAGCGGTTTCACCCGTGGACTGAACGACGACGGCGTTGCCACCTTGCGCTTCAACTTCCCCTACCGCGAGGCTGGCCGAAAATTCCCGGACCGGCCGCCGGCAGCCATCGCCGCCTGGCGCGCCGCCATGCATGAAGCAATGCGGCGAGGAACCGAGCACGGTGATACGGGACCGGTGTGGGCTGCCGGCAAATCGTTTGGCGGCCGGATGGCGTCCATGGCAGTTGCCGAGGGAATGGACACTGCCGGCCTTGTCTACCTCGGCTATCCCCTCCACCCGCCCGGCAAGCCCGAAAAGCTCCGCGACGAGCACCTCTTCGGGCTCACGCTCCCCATGTTGTTCCTGCAGGGCACGCGCGACACCTTTGCGACGCCGGATCTGCTGGAGGGTGTGGTCTCCCGGATCGGTCCGTCCGCTGTCCTGGACTGGATCGACGGCGGTGACCACTCCTTCGCCGTCGCAGGAAAGAAACGCGACGCTGCAGAGATCGGAGCGTCGCTGGCGCCCAAGGTGGCCGGGTTCATGCGGAGCCGCGGCTAACCCATCCGGCCAGCCGTAACGGCCACGTGTCCCGACCGGTTACGCAGCGTCCTCGTGCCACCAGCCTTCCCAGGCGGTGGAGGTCAGCCGGCCGGTGGGGAAATCGGCCTTCCCGATCCCGCCATTGTGCGGGCGGCTACCCTCTCCGCGGCCGGCGTCAAAGAGGAAGTTCAGGCTACTCAAAAGCAACATTATGTGTGTCCCTTCGTGTGGTGGTCTGGACCACGTTGTCCAAGTAGGAACGAGCCTAACTGTGCCATGTTTCAGCGGGTCGACGTAACGTTTCGGCGAGGTATCGGACATCTCACCGGTGCAACCAGCGAAAGAAGGGCCGCCGGCGGTCCGGCGCTACATGCGGGCTTTGGTCCGGGCCGTCGGCAGTGCCGTCCAGGGATCCTCCGGCCAGGGATGCCTGGGGTAGCGGCCGCGCATCTCGGCCCGCACCTGCGCGTACGGCCCGGACCAGAACGATGCCAGGTCGTCCGTCACGGCGAGCGGCCGCCGCGCGGGCGACAGCAGGTGGAAGAGGACAGGAACCCTGCCGTCCACCAGCCGTGGGGTCTCAGCCCAGCCAAAGCACTCCTGCAGCTTGACCGCGACAACCGGCCGGCCGCCGTCGTCCGCGCGTGGCTGCCGAGGCGCTTCCTGCCCGGGTCCTGCCTGGTCCGCCGCGGCCGAGCCTGACCCGGCACCGCCTGACGCCGCTTTGTCCGACACCTCGGGGTAGTCGATCCGCACCATCGATCCGCTGGGTACTTTCAGTGCCTCCGGTGCCAGCTCCGCCAGACGGACCGCCTCCGGCCAGGGCAGCAGCCTCCGTAGGGGGTTGGTGAGGTCGATGCTGCTGGTGGCGGCGCCGCCGGCCAGTGCCTCGAGCTCGGGTCCCAGCCAGGAGTCCAGCCGGGCCAGCAGGGCCGGTTCGGAAACGTCGGGCCACGGCTCGCCAAGTTCGCGGCGCAGCAAGGCGAGGCGGCGGCGCAACACATCGGCCGCCGTCGACCATCCGATGGTTCCCAGCCCCTCCTTCGCGAGGGCACGGGCCACGGCGGCACGGCCTTCCTCGGCGGAGGGGCGGATGGGGGTGGAGGACAGGCTGATGGCACCCAGCCGGCGTTCCCGCCTGGCCTTCACCCGGCCCTGGCTGAACTGCGCTTCCACCGTGTCGGTCAAGAGGTGCCCGGCGGCCGCCTCGGCGGTGTCGGCGCTCAGCGGCGCGGCGGACCGGATCACCGCGCCGGTACCGGCTGCGTCCCGGCCGGCGGCGCGTGAAACTTCCGCCACGGCCAGCCACTCATGCCCGGTGAGCGGACTGCCCGCCGGCAATCCCGCACGAGTGCCGGACGACAGCAGGTACCGGGCCGGGCCATCGCCCGGGACGCGCCGGGCCACGCGGTCCGGGAACGCCAGCGCGACGACGACGCCCACCGCCTCCGCAGCGGTCACCGGCGCGGTGCTGACGAGGGAGGCGATGCCGGACGTGCCGATGGCGGCGCCTTCAGTCCGCGCAATGCCCTCCAGCCGGCGGACGTCCTCCGCCCAGCGCCTGGCGGCGGGGTCCTTTCCGGCGCGCAGGCCGGACAGGAGCCGGGTGAGGTCGGCCCCCGGGGCCCGCTGGTCCCCGGCTACGAGCGCCACCGCTTCCGCTGCGGCGCGGTGACCTACGGCCGCGGCACCGTCGAGCAGTGCGCGGGCCAGCCGCGGATCGGCCGGGACCCTGGCCAGCGCCCGCCCCACCGCGGTGGCATGTCCGTCACGCGCCACGGCTCCGAGTTCGCGGAGGACTTCAACAGCCTCGCCCATGGCAGCTGCCGGAGGTGCATCCGGAAGCGCCAGCCCGGCGCCGCCCGGCGATCCCCAGCAGGCCAGGACCAGCGCAGCACCGGTCAGGTCCGCGACCGCGATCTCCGGCGTCACGTGCGCCGGCGCGGCGCCATAGGTCCGCTGGTCGTAGCACCGGACCACCCGGCCCGGACCCTGCCGCGCGGCCCGGCCGGCCCGCTGTTCGGCTGATGCCCGGGAGCAGGAAACAGTGACCAGCCCGGACATGCCGCGGCTGGCATCACGGCGCGGCTCGCGGGTCAGCCCGGAATCAATGACAAGGCGCACTCCAGGGACGGTCAGGGATGACTCGGCCAGATCCGTGGACACGATGATCCGTGCCGGGCCGCCCGGCCGGCGCACCGAAACTGCCTGGTCCTGTTCGGCTGGGCTGACCTGGCCGTGGAGCTCCAGCACGTCGGTTCCGGGGGCAGCCCGGCCGCGGAGGCGGGCCGCCACATAGGAGACCTCCCAGGCTCCCGGGACAAAAACCAGCGCATCGGTGCCCGCGTCCTGCCCCACCGCCGCGGTATGGGCCTGCGCGGCTGTATCGGCCACGTGGTCCAGGAACGCGCGTGTGACCCCACGGTCATCCAGCCGCGCCACGGCGGCGGGTACCCACTCCACTGCCAGGGGGTACAGCGCTGAGGGGCAGTCGACGACGGGAGCTGGCCCGCCGTCGTCGACCGCTGTCCCTGCCTGTCCTGTCCCTGCATTCGCGGCTGCACCCCCGATCAGGGCGGCGAAGCGGGGCGCGTCCAGGGTGGCGGACATGGCCACCAGCGTGAGGTCGCCGCGGAGCTGCCGAACTTCGGCGAGCATCCCCAGCAGCAGGTCGGTTTCGAGGCCGCGTTCATGGACCTCGTCCAGGATGACCGCGCCCGTGCTTTCCAGGCCGGGATCATCGAGCAGGCGCCGCAGCAGGATGCCCGGCGTGACAAACTCCACCAGGGTGGCGGATCCGGCCTGGCGTTCACCGCGGACGGTGTACCCCACGCGGTCGCCGATCTGGCTGCCGTCCAATGAGGCCAGTCGCCGGGCGGCGGCACGCGCAGCGACCCGCCGCGGCTGGGTGACGACCACGCGCTTGGCCATTCCTGCAGGCGCGGCAAGGTTGGCGAGCAGCGGCGGGACAAGCGTTGTTTTGCCGGTGCCGGGCGGCGCCTGCACCACTGCCGTACCCGCCGCACCGCCGGCGCGCAGCACAGACGACAACTCGGCGAGCGATTCGGCGAAGGCAAGACCGGTGCCGATGACCGCCAGATCAAAGGTGCCGGCACCAGAGGGGCCAGCAGGGACGGCGGCGGAGTCGGTTGGCGATGTCACCCGTCCATTGTCGCCGCAATCCCCCACCGCCGTCAGCGCACGTGCGGTGGGATAGGTCAGACTGGAGGTCATCGACCACGAAAGCAGGACTTCCCTTGATCAACCTCCAGCAGGACTCCGAAGGCTTCATCCGCATGAAGAGGCACTTTCCAGCCAGTGCCGCCGTGACAGTCACGTTCAGCGACGGCTCCCAAGAGGAATTCTCCGGCCGCCGGCTCAACGAGATCTACGACGACGCCTTGGCGGTGTACCGCGCCCAGAACCACCTTGATGCCAAAGGTTTTTCCCGTGGCCCGCAGAAAAAGGTGCAGACCAGCATCGAGTTTGTCCCCGTCCGGCCCGGGATGGGGCAGTAACCCGGCCCACCCCGGCCATCCGGCTCACCGCGGCACCCCGTCTCACCGCGACGGTTTGACCACCATCGCGGAACCGCCACCGCGCCGCAGGGGCTCGGCAACCGCCGTCATGCTCTTGCCGGGTCCAAACTCGATGGCTGTCGCGGCGCCGATCTCTGCAGCCGACGTGAAGGCGTCACCTGCGGGTACCAGTTTGTGTTTGTATGGTGCCAAGGCGTCTCCGTACTGCTTGATGAACTCCGGCTCGGCCGTGACATTGGCTGTGTTGCGCTGGGACGCACGCGGGGCCGCGAGCGAGTCCAAAATGCTCATACCCAAGTCCACCCTGTTGAGGATGGTCTGCAGCGCCGTGGTGATAATGGTCGATCCGCCGGGCGAACCGAGCGCCAGGAACGGCTTTTCGTCCTTGAGCATGATGGTGGGAGACATCGACGAGCGCGGACGCTTCCCCGGCTCGATCCGGTTCGGGTCCTCCGGATTGGTCGACGTATAGGAGAAGTCGGTGAGCTCGTTGTTGAGCAGGAACCCACGGCCGGGCACCACGATGCCGGACCCGCCAGTCTGCTCGATGGTGAGAGTGTATTCCACCACGTTCCCCCACTTGTCGGCGACAGTCAGGTTGGTCGTGGAGATGTTTTCGGTGTCCTTCTCGTCTGCGGCTGCCGCAGGTGCAACCGGGCACACGCCGTTGTAGTCTGACACGTCCCCTGCCGGTACCGGCTTGATTGCCGCCGTCCCCGGATCGATGGCGCACGCCCGCTCCTTGCCAAACACCGGGTCGGTGAGGGCTTCGGTGGGGACGTCGACAAATGCCGGGTCCCCGAGGTACTTGCCGCGGTCTGCGAAGGCGAGCGCGCTGGCTTCGAGGTAGTGGTGCAGGGCAGCTGGTTTAGCCGTGGGCGACAAGTCAAACGGTTCCAGGATGTTCAGCGCTTCGCCCACAGTTGTGCCACCGCTGCTGGAGGGCGCCATGCCGTAAACGTCGTAGCCGCGGTACTCCACATGTGTGGGTTCCTGGTCCAGCGTCCGGTATGCGGCGAGATCCGCCGTCGTCAGGTAGCCCGGAAGGGCTGGAATGCTGGTGGGCGGGACAGTCACAGGAGGCACCCAGGCGGGGTCTTTCGGCGGGTCCTTGACAGTTGCCGCGATCTCCGTCGCGAGCTGTCCGCCGTAGAAGGCATCCGTTCCCTCCTTCGCGAGGAGCCGGTACGTCTTGGCGAGGTCCTTGCTGTGGAAAATACTGCCGACGGCGGGAGCGTCACCGCCGGGCAGGAAGAGACTCGCCGTGGCGGGGAAGGCCGAGAACCGGACTTTGTTGTCGAGTGTCTGCTGGCGGAAGGTCTCGTCCACCACGAAGCCGCGGTTGGCCACCTTGATGGCAGGTTCGAGGGCCTCGTCAAGGTCCAGCGTCCCCCAACGCTCCAGCGCCCGTTCCCACGTCGCCGGCGTTCCGGGGACGCCCACGGAGACGCCGCTCGAGACGAGCTCTGCGAACGTGTATACGACGCCGGTGGCCGGATTCACGAACGCAGTGGTCGGCATCGTTGCCGGAGCCGTTTCCCGACCATCGATGGTTCCCACTTTGCCGGTCTTCGCGTCGTAGAACACGAAGTATCCGCCTCCGCCGACGCCGGCGCTGTATGGCTCGGTCACACCCAGGGTCGCGGCCGCGGCCACGGCGGCATCCGCCGCATTGCCGCCGTCGCGCAGGACCTCGATAGCCGCAGCGGACGCCTCCGGGTCAACGGTGCTCACCGCCCCGCCGTACCCGGTCGCCATCGGTGTTTTATCGGTCGCGCGGGGATCTGCGAACGCGGGGCTGGTCACCGCCCCACCCGTCACGCTCAAGGCCAGAACAGCCGTTACAGCAGCTAATTGACGTCGCACACTAGGCATGATCTCTCCCAAGTCGGGGTGTTGCGCAGGGTGGGTTTGCGCCACGATACTCCGCCGGGTTGGGACTCTCAAGGCTCAACTTTTTTGTGCCGAGGCCATGGCTTCAGGCCGGTGTGCCGGCTTCGGTGGTTGCTGTGTCGGCCGGCGAGCGCCGCCGCCGGCTCGCCAGCAGGAACGGCACGGCGAACAGTTCGATCACACCGCTGATGGCAAGCGAAAGGGGGTAGCCGTACACGTCCGCTGCCCGGCCCATCAGCGGCTGCACCACAATTCCACCGCTGGATCCCATGAGTGAATCGAAGCTGAGCACCGTTGCCCGCTGCTTTGAAGCAATCATGTCGTTCAAATAGGCCTGCCGCACCGGAGTGCCCGCCGCTGAGATCAGTGCCCACAACACCAGCAGCAGCAACGCCACCCAAAACACACGCGTGATACCGAGAGCCACTAGGATCAAGGCGCCCATGCTGCTGCTCGCTACCAGGACCGTGGTGCGTTTGTGGACCAGGCGCCGGACCATGGGCGCCAGCCAGCCGCCCACCACCTGGGCCCCGGCCACAATGCCCGCCGCGAGGCCGGCGACGGAGTAGGCGCGCGGGTCACCGAAGAGCTCCAGCAGGTAGGGCTGCAGGGCATAGAAAACATAGATCCCGACGCCGGCGCTGAAAGGCGCTGCGAGCATGATGTACCGTACGGGCGGGTTTTTCAGGCCGTTGTCGATGGAGGCGGACAGCACGTCCCGGCTCGCCTTGAGCGGATGGGGAGAACGTTCCGGAGTGAAGCCCACATCGCGCATCAGCCAAAAGGCCGCCCCGAACATCGCCAGGAGCACTCCAACGCGCAACAGGAACGGCACGCCGAGGTCGGTGGCCTGGGCAATCACGCCGCCGGCCGTCGAACCGACGAGCATCGCGATGCCGGAGACCATCAATGCCCGCCCGAACACTGCCTCCAACTCACCGTCGTAGCCGGAGAAACGCAACGCATCCACCAGCCAAGCCTCCACGGCCCCGGAGAAGAACGTGAAGCCCAGGCCCAGCAGGACCGACACCACTGCCCAGGCCCAGAAGGGAGCGGACAACTGCCAGAGCAGGTAGTACAGGTAGGTGGAGGCAGCCAGGGTCACAGTTCCGAGAAGGAATGAGACCCGGCGTCCCCAACCGTCCGCGATGACCCCGGTAGGCACTTCGAACAGGACCATGCCGGCCGTGAAAAAGGCATTGGCCGCGAATGCTTCCAGGTTGCTCAGCCCGGCATCCAACAGAAAGAGCGTATTGATGCCCCAGATGAAGGAGGCCGCAAGGGTGTTGCCCAGCGTCAGGGTGAGGTAGATGCGCTGGATCTTCCGCGCGGCGGCGTTCATGACGATCCGTTCATGACGTGGCGTTCATAAACGTGGCGTTGATGAGCCGCTGGGCACCGGGTCATGCCGGAGGTACCGGCGCCGGAACCGGCCGGTCCCGGCAGTCAGCGCCCGCAGCTCCACAGCGTACTTCAGCAGTTCCTGGTCCGGGACTTCCGCGCTGATTTCGGTCAGCTCACTACCGGAGGTGGCCGTGCCGGTGAGCCGTCCGCGGCGTGCTGAGAGGTCACTCATCACGGCCCCCACGTGCGCCTCGGACACGGTGATGCTGACCGCGGAAACCGGCTCGAGCAGCTGGATGCGACCGGCCGCGGCAGCCTCCCGGAGCGCCAGGGCCCCCGCCGCCTGGAAGGCGGCGTCGGAAGAGTCAACGCTGTGGGCCTTGCCGCCCACCAGCGTGACGCGGAGGTCCACCACGGGGAACCCGGCAGCCAGCCCTTTCTGCATCTGCGCACGCACCCCTTTCTCCACGGAGGAGATGAACGTTCCTGGGATCACCCCGCCCACCGTTTTGTCGACGAATTCGAACCCGCCGCCACGGTCCAGCGGCTCCACGTCGATGTCGCAGACGGCATACTGCCCGTGGCCGCCGGACTGTTTGACGTGCCGGCCGTGGCCCGTTGCCGGGGCGGCGAACGTTTCCCGCAGTGGCGTCACTACGTCAACGGTGTGCAGCTTCACGCCCTGGTCGCGCAGCCTGTCCAGCACCACGTCGGCATGGGCCTCCCCCATGCACCAGAGGATCAGCTGGTGTGTTTCCGCGTTCCGCTCAACACGCAGCGTGGGATCGCCGGCGGCCACCTTCGCCAGGCTCCGCGCCAGCGCGTCTTCGTCACTGCGCGAGTCCGCCTCGACGGCCACCGGCATCAGCGGCTCCGGCATCTCCCAGGTAGCCAGCAGGAGCGGCTGGTCCTTCGCCGAAATGGTGTCCCCGGTTTCGGCGCTTCCCAGTTTCGCCACCGCACAGATGTCACCGGCCACGCAGTGCGCCACCGGACGCAGGTTGGGGCCCAGCGGAGAATACAGGTGGGTGACGCGCTCGTCGGTGTCATGGTCCTGATGGCCGCGGTCCGCGAGCCCGTGCCCGCCGACGTGCACTGGAGTGTCAGCACGCAAAGTACCTGAAAATACACGCGTCAGGCAGACCCTCCCCAGGAACGGATCAATGGTGGTGCGGACCACCTCAGCGGCCAGCGGCCCGTCCGGGTCACAGGCCAAGGCCGCCGCTGGAGCGCCCGCCAGGTCAGTCACCTCCGGGAGGCGGCCCTCCACCGGCGACGGGAAGCCCCGGGTCAGGACTTCCAGCAGTTCCGCCGTGCCGAGTCCGGTGACAGCCGAGGCCGGCACCACCGGGAAAAAGGAACCGCGGGCGACGGCGGTTTCCAGGTCCGCGGTGAGGACATCGGTATCGATGTCCTCACCACCCAGATAGCGGTCCATCAGGGTCTCGTCCTCGCTCTCGGCGATGATCCCTTCGATGAGCCGGCCCCGGGCGGCTTCCGACGCCGCGCGCTCGCCGGCGTCAACGTCCCGGGAACCTGCCGCCGCCTCCCCGGCGGAGTCGTCAGAGACTGTGCCCGTCAGCAGTCCCAGCAGCCCGCTGGTTTCGCCGCCGGACCTGACCGGGACGTACAACGGCAGCACCGCGTCGCCGAACGCCTGCTGGCAGGCGGCCAGGACGCCGTCGTAATCTGCCCGAGGGTGGTCCAGGCGTGTGATGACCACAGCCCGCGGCATCCCGAGGCTTTCGCATTCGCCCCAGAGCGCCGTAGTGGTGGCGTCGATGCCGTCAACGGCGGAGACAACAAAGAGGGCGGCGTCCGCAGCCCGGAGCCCCGCCCGAAGTTCGCCGATAAAGTCCGGATATCCCGGAGTATCCAGGAGGTTCACCTTGGTCCCGTCGACGAGCAGCGGAACCAGGGACAGCGTGACCGACCGTTGCTGCCGCACTGCCGAAGGGTCAGAATCGCTGACGGTGGTGCCCTCCGCGATGGAGCCTTTGCGTGAAATCATGCCGTGGACGGCCAGCATTGCTTCGATCAGCAGGGTCTTCCCGGCTCCCGAATGCCCCACGAGCGCCACGTTGCGCACCTGTTCCGGATCTGTTGCCGCGATGCCGTGCGGAGCATCAGCCCGGCGCACCTCCGGCCCTCCCCGCCCCGGTGTCCGTGCTGCGTCCTTTGCGGCTTTCACTGACATGGGAACCTCCTGGCGTCTTTGCCATGCACCGGGCCGAATCATGTTTCTCTGATTCGACACCCTGGCGGGCGCAAGGGCAAGAGCACGCGCCGGGACGGGGTGGCCGCAGCGGAGGATAATGGCAGCCAGAGCCCAAGAGTCCGTGCCACTGTGAGGGGGTCCCATGCAGCCGGTTCCGCGCATCACAGTGGAGGTTCCCGTCCTCACGGTTGGTGCGGGCCCGTCCGACTACGAGGCGCTGGCCAGCTATGTCAATGCCCTGCGCAGGCCGCAGGGGCTGCACCTGACGCTGCTGCATATCGGCATCCTGGCGGATTTTGCGCAGGACGTCGCGGACTGGACCAAGGGGATCACCTCGGCCGGTGAAGCCGCCCGGCGCACGACGGGCTGGTTGCAGGGCCTGCCCGTTCTGGACGGGTTTGCGGGCACCTCGGAACAAGTGATCGTGCTGGGTGGCGGCGGCATTTCCGGGCTCGAAGTGGATGTGCCCGATCGCGTGCACGACTACCAGGTGTTTCTGGTGCAGGGCCTGCATGATCTCCTGGACCGGCTCCTCGTGGACAATATGGACGACTTCATCCTCAGCTCCCCGGCGCTGGGCTACCGGTACCCGCACTGGGTGCCCCATGTCGCCGTCGGCCGTCCCCTGTCGCGGGATCACCGGCCGCGGACGATTGCCCCGCTGACCGTCGTCTTTGGCCCGTCGCGGATCAGGAACGGCCGGTTCCTCTCTGCGGCTGACTGAGCTGCCAACGCGTCAGAGCGCGGCACCGTTCCAGGCCCGCACGCTGCGCGAACGGACCCTTGCGGCCACTCCCCCACACCCCTGCGCGAACGGACACTTGAGGCCCCACGCGAAAAACTTTCCCAAAGTATTTCTCGTTACTGGCTAGAGGGGACCTTAAATGTCAGTGGCTCGCAAGATGATGTGAGTATGAAAAGGACAACAGCGGTGGAGGCTTTGGAGGCCATCAAGGCTTCTGTCGCTGCGCTTGCTGAGGTGATCCCTGGCGCAGGCTTCACCGGTCCAGGGGATCCGGATCCGCTGCGGCAGCAGTCTGACGGCTGGCTGGACACGCTCGCGGTGGCCGCACGACTGCAAGCTGCGACGGCTGCCCTGGTGGTCCACGCCGCCGCCGGATTCACAGACACCACACGGGCGATGGCCTCCCCGAACGCGCTGCCGCAGGGCCGCATCGCTCAGGAGATGGCGGTAGTCGCTGAGGTGGCGTGCGTCCTGACGGTCAGCGAACGGACGGCCGGTGCGCTTCTGTCCGAGGCCCACGAACTGACAACCACCCTCCCGCTGACGTTGGCCGCCCTGCAGGACGGGAACATTTCGTGGCAGCACGCCCGGGCCATGGTCGACGAAACCGCCAGCCTGAACCCGGCTGGCGCCGCCGCCCTGGAAGCCCACTTCCTGGACCCGGACGCACCCAACCCGGCACAATGCTGTCCCGCGGGGGAACTCGTTCCGTCCAGGTTCCGGCACAAAGCCCGGACCTGGCGCGAACGCCACCATCCGGACAGCATCGAAAAACGCCACACCAAAAGCGCCCTGGATCGCCGGCTGGAGTTCGCCCCGGACCGGGACGGCATGGCCTGGCTGAGCGCGTACCTCCCCGCGGACCAGGCGGCCGGGATCTGGGACCGCACCACCACGGCGGCCCGCGCCCTCCAAGGACCCCATGAGGACCGGAACCTGAGCCAAATCCGCGCCGACGTGGCCGCCGGGTGGCTCCTTGGCGGCACTGCGGAGCACGTGCCGTCACCGTCGGCGCAGGTTCTGGTGACTGTGCCGGTGTTCGCCCTGATGGGCCTCACCGACGAGCCCGCCATGCTCGACGGATATGGGCCCATCCCGACGTCGATGGCCAGCCGGCTCATGGCCGAAAGTTCCACATCGTTCCACCGGGTCCTTACAGACCCCCGCGACGGGGCACCGCTGGAGATCGGGCGTACCAGCTACCGCATCCCCGTCAGCATGCGGCAATGGCTCCGCCTGCGGGACGGCAAATGCCCGTTCCCCGGCTGCACCAACCAGTCTCTGGACAATGAGGCCGACCACCTCCTCGCCTGGGCCGACGGCGGCACCACCGGCCTCAGCAACCTCGGCCAGCCATGCCACAAACACCACAGTCTGAAACACACAACCGCCTGGACACCCACCGGGGCGAGCGCCGGCAAGCCACCCGGCTGGATCTCACCGACAGGCCGTCAGTACGCCAGCGAACAACAGGACTGGGAACCACCCTACTGGCCACCCCACATCATGAGCAGACTAGGACATCAGGAACTTGGTCCTGACGTGCCCGAAGACATCCTGCCCGCCGAACCGCCTGCTTCAGATCTGCGCCCTGTCGATCCCGTGCCGGAGTGGAGCTGGCAACAGGCACCGCTCGACGAGCCATGGCCGGAGTGGAGAATCCCGCAAACGGTCTAGCTGGGCCTTGCAGCAATCACCGCTACTGCCGGTCAAGCGCGTCGAGCAGCCGTTTGACCGAGCCTCCAAGGTTCCATTCGACGGCGAGACGCTCCAGCTCGGCGCGCGATTCCCCGCCGACGGGGTGCAGCTGTGCTCCGGCTTCCTCGAGGGTGGGAAGCGGGAGGTCGCGCACGATTTTCACAACCGTTGGCGCGACCGTGAGGTAGTCGGCGGCCGCGGCCAGCTTTGACCGAACCGAGGCGGATAGTCCGCCACCGTCAGCGGCTGCAGCGAGCAGGTTCTCCAGTGTGCCGTACTCGCCAAGGAGCGAAGCAGCGGTCTTCTCGCCGATGCCGGCCACGCCTGGCAGCCCGTCGGAGGCGTCGCCGCGCAGGGTGGCGTAATCGGCATACTGTTGGGGCAGCACGCGGTACTTCCCGACGACGACGGCGTCGGTCACGACTTCGAGGTTCCTCATGCCCCGCGCGGTGTAGATCACCCGCACCTGACGGTCATCGTTGACTGTTTGGAAAAGGTCACGATCTCCGGTGACCACATCGACGGGAAGGTCTGCATGGCTGGCATAAGTACCGACGACGTCGTCGGCCTCGTGTTCCGCGGCCCCCACGATGGCGATGCCGGCGAGTTCGAGCACGCGGCGGATCATCGGAAGCTGCGCCTCGAGCGCGTCCGGGACGACCTCGACGTCGGGGGCATCCGACACAAGTTCGGCAACCCGGTGCGACTTGTAGGTCGGGATGAGGTCCACGCGCCACTGCGGACGCCAGTCGTCGTCCCAGCAGGCAATCAGATGCGTTGCCCCGTAATCCGTGGTGAGGCGGGCGATCATGTCCAGGAGACCGCGAACCGCGTTGACCGGCGTTCCGTCAGCACGGCGGATCGTGTCCGGCAAGCCATAAAAGGCGCGAAAGTACAGTGACGCAGTATCAAGCAGCATCAGGCGGTGTGGCATACCTGATCCTGACACGGAAGCAGCTGCCGGGCTACGAGCATTTACCAGCGACAGAACGCTCCCTTGGGGTTAGGATGCCTCTATCGGTTCAAGCAGCGGGCCAACCTTCTGTGTCTGTGAGGTTCCCCTTGGCCGAAGATGCACCCGTAGAGACCGCGCCCCGCGTGCCCTTGAAGCAGGCTTCGGACCCGCACGCCCCGCCACCTCATCACGACGACGAACGGAACGGCCCCGCCGCAGCGGCTGAGCGGAACGCTGCTCCCAACCCCTATGGATTCGACCGAGAACACTGGCCGGGCCCCTGAGCCCGGGTGGTGTCCTGCGGTGAGCGCGCGAACTCCAGGCTGACGACATGCCCCACCTCAGCGTCAACGGTGTTGATCTCTACTACGAAGAGAGCGGCCAAGGGACGCCAATACTAGGCGTGCACGGAACACCCAGTTCGGCTGTGATGTGGGCGGACGCCGCAACCGAACTCGCCCGGCATGGCCGCTGCATCATCTACGACCGCAGGGGTTTCCACCGCAGTGCCCCGCCGCGGCCGTTCGCGACCTTGGACCTGGTGGATCATGTCGACGACGCAGCGGCAGTCCTGGCGGCGCTCCATGCCGGGCCGGCAATCGTGATCGGCCGCAGCACAGGCGGCCTGATCGCCGTCGAACTTGCCCGCCGTTTCCCGGACAAAGTCAAAGCGCTGGTCCTATTGGAACCGGCGTTGTTCACCATCGCTCCGGATGCCGACGCCTGGGCCCGCGGCCTGCGCCGCCGTGTGCTTGAGCGCACGGACGGTCAGCCCGGGCTTGCCGCCGAGATTGTGATCCGGGAAGCCCTGGGGGACGCGACGTGGGAGTCGTTTCCCCCCGGGCTCAAACAGATGTTTGCCGGCACGAGCCACGCTGTCCTGGCCGAAATCAACGGCCACGGCCTAGATCTCAGCGACGATGCATTGGAACTGAACGAGGAGCAACTCGCCGGGATCCGCCGGCCCGCCCTGATCGTCTCCGCCGAGGACTCCCCCGAGGCCTGCCGGTCCGTGAACGCAAGGTTGTCGGGTGCGTTGCCCTTTACCCATACGGTTCTGGTCCCGGGCGGGCATCTTATTGATCCCGCCCATCCGGCTGTCCTGGACTTCATCGACCGCAACGCCGGACCGGACCCTTGGGCCTAGAAAGGTTGCCCTAATCTTCGCGGCCGCCCGGACCGAGCCCGCCGTCAGGGCAGAATAGACAGCATGACCCTTACGACCTTCGCCCTGATCCGCCATGGCCAGACAGACTGGAATGCGCAGCGTCGGCTCCAGGGAGCCACCGACATTCCGCTGAACGACGTCGGCCGCGGCCAGGCGCGCGACGCCGTCGACGTCCTGTCAGACTACGAGTGGGATGCGATCGTGTCCTCGCCGCTTAGCCGTGCCGCGGAAACCGCCAGCGTGATTGCGGACGGGCTGGGGCTGAGCGTTACGCGGCACATTCCGGCGCTCGCCGAACGCAGCTTCGGACCGGCAGAGGGGTTGCAGGCCGGCCCCGAGCTGGAGGCCCTGCGCATACCCGGTGGCTACCGCGGCGCCGAAAGCGAGGAAGACGCGGCTGCGCGCGGGTTGGGTGCACTGGAAGCACTAGCCGAAGAATTCCCCGCCCGCCGCGTCCTTGTGGTCGCACACGGCACACTCCTCCGGGTGAGCCTTAACCGCGCCATCGGCCGCACATTGCACAGGATCGACAACGCGGTGCTGAACCTTGCCCTCTACCATGCCACCGAGGGCTGGCACCTCGAATACTTCAACGGCGAGCGCGTAGTGGCTGCAGCCCGGGGCTGATAAACCTAGGCGTCCGCCGTAACCTCGAACGTTTGGATGGTCCTGCGCTCCAGCCGCGAAATGATCTGTGCAGCCCCGATCCGCTCGATGTGTTCATATTCGCGGTGGGCGGCAAAACCCGCGGCATCGGAATCCACAAATAGGCCGCCACCGGAGGTGCGCCAGCCGGCGTTTTCGGCTAGCGAAGTGGTGGTCTTGACCGTGACATCGGCGCTGGATAGCGTCGCGACTATGGGCACTATGTTTGGCGGCATGGCGGTCAGCCTCGACGGCTACATCCGTTCAGAGAGCGGGGACCTGTCATGGCTGAACGATGCCATGGCCAAGAACGAGGACTACGGATGCGAGGCAACTGAGCGCAGAACCGGAGCCTATGTCGTGGGTGCCAATACATACCGGGAAATGGCGGCAATGGGCGGCCGGGGCTCCGCGGTTCCAACGTATGTCCTCTCCCACGATGAAACTCTGGCCACGGGACGGAACACGCACCTGCACTCCGGAGATTTGCGCGATCTTGTCGCCCGGATAAAGCCCGCCATCCCTGAGGAGAAGGACATTTGCGTGTTCGGCGGCGGTCAGCTCATCACTGAATTCATCGAGTTGGGCCTGCTGGACGAACTGGGCGTCGCCGTCGTGCCGGTCATCCTCGGCGGCGGAGTGCCCTTCTTCGGCAGGATCAGCGAATGGAAAAAGCTTGCGCTCCGGGAGTGCCGCTCCTTTCCGTCCGGCATCGTGCTGCTGAACTATCAACTGACCGGCCCCACCGGCTGATGGGAACCGGTGCGGCCGGACGAAGCGGAAGCTTCCCTATTCAACCCAACCCCGGGCAGCTAAACTCAGAGCCGAGAGTCCGTGACAGCATCCGGACATCTGGAGAGAAACGGAGGTGGTTTTGATGACTGCTACGGTCCCGCGCCCAGAGCGCCCCACACGCATCAATCCAATCACCACCGTCTCCAGCATCGGCCCGGCGTAAGCGCGCAACACACCAACGGACAGGCCTAATGGCTGCAGGGCTGCGCTGATTCCGGAGTCTGGAGACCTCTCCCGAGGACTCACCTTGAATAATTCCTCAGGCACCAGCCTGGACAGCTACTCCCCTTCAACCTCCGACTCGATCCCCGGCCCCGAAGGGCCCACAACGTACGGCTACTCCCCGGCCGTCGCCGGTTATTTTGACGCCCACCAACCCCAACACCGGACCCGCCACCCAGCGAACCAACACAGCGAGCGCGGACGGGTGGTGCGCCTGGACCGCAACCTCGTGCTCACAGCCGTTGGCGGCGAACTTCTCCACCTGCCGTACCCGCTCGACGCCGGCGTTCCGGTCACCGGCGACTGGGTCTGGATCGGGCCCAACCGCGCGGGTGGCCGCCAGATCACCGGGATCCTCCCGCGCCGGTCTGAGCTCAGCCGGAAGCGCGCCTTTGAAGATTCATCGGAGGCGCAGGTGCTGGCCGCGAACATGGATGTGGTGGGTGTGGTGGTCCCGGTGGACCGGCCGCTCACGCACAACCGCCTCGAACGCACGCTCGTTGCAGCCTGGGATTCCGGCGCGGTTCCGCTGGTGATCATCACCAAAGCCGACCTTGCGGACATAGCGGACGACGTCGTCGGGAAGGTCATCCTGCAGGCGGCGGGCGTGGACGTGGTCACCACGTCAGCCGAGAACGGCGACGGGATCGATGCGCTGCTGGAGCACTTGCCGCCGCACGGCACGCTGGTCCTCCTCGGCCCGTCGGGCGCCGGCAAGTCCACGCTCATCAACGCGCTGGCGGGACGCGCGGTCCAGCACACTCGCGAGGTCCGCTCCGGCGACTTCAAAGGCAAGCACACCACCACGTCGCGCGAACTCGTGCCGCTGCCTAACGGAGCCGTCCTCATGGACACTCCGGGCGTCCGGGGATTCGGCCTGTTCGACGCCGATGAAGGCCTAGGCGAGATGTTCGGGGACGTAGAGGAACTCGCCGGCCTGTGCCGGTTCTCCAACTGCGCCCACCAGCAGGAGCCCGGCTGCGCCGTGCAGGCGGCTTTGGCGGACGGGACACTCGATGAGCGCCGCTGGCTGAGCTACGGCAAACTCCAGCGCGAACTCGCCGCCCTGGCCCGGCGCACAGATGCCGCCGCCCGCCGGGCCTACCAGCGCGAGTGGCACCAGAGGGTGGTGGTGGCAGGGAAATCGCAGCGTTCCGCAGAGCGTGACAGTTCCGAGCGGCGGGAGGACCAACGGTCCAAACGCAAGCGGCGCTGAGCCGACGGTTTAGGGCCACAGATCCTGGTAATTGCCATAGAGAGGGGGCCTGGCCTTCGGCTCGTCGGACAATTGTGATCTTCCTCGTGTCCCGCGGCGGTGCCTGGTTTGTCGTCCACTTTTTCGCTCCAAGGTGAAGGCAGGATTTCGTTTTCTGGGCCACTTAGTGCGCTCCGAACGCTGGTGATTTTGATCCGGCCGCCTGAACCATTGGGCCCACCCTAAACGGCAATGGGTGCACCAGCATGCCGGTTTGGGTCAAGATTCCGGCAATCTTGCTTCGGATCCGGCCGGAACGCGGGTTGCCGCCCCCCGCACCGCCGCCACGCCGCGCCGCCTCGCTTACGCTTCCTGTGGCATCGGGCACAATGTGCTTCATGGGGCGTTGGAGCGAGGAGCGGGTTATCAACGCCGCTCCCGACGCATCCTCCCTGGCAGCCGCCCGTAAGCTGGCACGTCAGGGTCCATGGTCCGATACAGGCAGCAACGATGTCCTGGTCTGGGGCAAGTGCCAAGGCAGCGGCAAGATTCCCCCCCAGGTGAGCGTGGATACTGCCGCGCCTGCCTACAGATGTTCCTGCCCCAGCCGGAAGTTTCCCTGCAAGCACGCGCTGGCGCTGCTGCTTCTGTGGTCTCGCGGCGAAGCGGCCGACGCCGGGGCGAAGACCGCTGATTTCGCCCAGGAATGGGCGGCCCAGCGGGCGGAACGGGCCACCGTAAGGGAGCGGCGCCAGCCTGACCAGCCGGTGCATCCGGCGGCCCAGGCCAAGCGGCTGGCCGACCGAATAGCTCTGATGGATGCCGGGATGGACGACTTTGCCCGGTGGCTGACTGATCTGGTGCGGACAAGCTTGGCAACTGCCCGCACCCAGCCGTATGCCTGGTGGGACGGAGTGGCAGCACGGCTCGTCGACGCCCAGCTCCCGGGTTTGGCTGAACAGGTACGGACAATGGGATCGGATGTGCACGCACGGACCGATTGGGCAGATCACCTGCTGCTGCGGGCGGGCCGCTGGTGGGCAGTGACCAAGGCTTGGAGCAAGCGGGACACCTTGAGCGGCAAAGAGCTTGCGGATCTCCGGGTGGCCGTCGGCTGGGCCACGCCTGCCGCCGACGTTCAGGGCACCGAGGCACTGCATGGGCCGTGGCTGGTGCTCGGCGCCCACCGCAGCGACGACGGGCGGCTCCAGCAGCAGCGGACCTGGCTCCGCGCACCCGACGGAACGGTCGTCGTCGTCCTCGATTTTGCTGCCCAGAGCGAGGCGCTGGCGACGCCGCAGCTCGCGGGCGCGGTGCTGGATGTCACCGTGGCGCGGTACCCCGGATCCGGGCCACAGCGGGCCATGCTCAGCAGTCCTGCCAAGCCGCAGGGAATGGCAACCAGCCTTGGAGAGGGCGGCAGCATTCTGCAAGCGCTCGAAGCTGAATCGGCTGCCGTGGCACTCTCCCCGTGTCGGTGGCGTACATGCTCTCAGGACTCCTGGGCAGCGCCGCGACACCGTTCATCGCCACCTGGCTCCTGGGCGTCACGCACCAGAGCTCGTCCATCGCCTGGTACATCATGGGAGCCTCCCTGGTGTCGCTCGGGGCGCTCGTGATTCTGACGGAGACCCGCTACGGCAACATCGACGCCGTCGACGAGTCCCCCGTCGAGGCGGCGGCGAAGTGACGGCAGCCTCCCCCGCGGGGACCATTCGGCGGATCGCTGAGATCCCCGGCGGGGCGGCCGCCGTCGGCCCCTTCTCCCAGGCAGTGGTGGCCAACGGGTTCGTATTCACGGCCGGCCAAATCCCCGCCATCACGGAACTGGACCACCAGCCCGAAACGTTCGAGGAACAGGTCCGCCAGACAATCCGAAACCTCACCACGGTGCTGGAGGCCGCTGGATCCGGGCCGGCCCAGGTAGTCAAGGTGAACACCTACCTCACCGACCCGGGGCAGCTGTAGGAGTACAACCGCGTCTATGCGGAGTTCTTCGGCGACGCCAAGCCGGCACGCACGTCGGTCTGCGGTCAACGTTCCCGTGACATGCGGGGGCGTTGACGTGGCCCCCGGCGACTGGGTGCTGGGCGACGATAACGGCGAGATTGTGTTGTCCCCGCGGGAGACGGCAGCTGTCCTGGAGCAGGCGCTCGCCTCCGATGCGGCCGAGCCGGAGCTGCTGGCACGGATCGCGGCCGGAGAACCGCTCGAGACGCTGCTGGCGCACTGACGTGCGCGTGCACTGGCTTGATTGTGCACTGGCTTGATTGTGCACTGACCTGCTTGTCCACTGAAGCGGCCGGCCCCGGCAGACTGCCGGGACCGGCCGCTTCTGTGCGTGTCAACGCCACCACCACGCTGCATCAGGCGGCATCAGGCGGCGAAGATGCTCCAGCCGGCCTGGTGGCTGCTGCCCGGCTCCAGCTGTGCGAGGTCCTGGCCGCTGTTGAAGGCGTCCGGTGGACACGTCATCGGCTCAACCGCCAGGCCCAGCCTGTTCGCTGCGGGGGCGGGCTTGTCTGCGGTATGTACCTGCAGCCAGGGGCATGCCCGGTCCCAGGCCATGCCCACTCCGCTTCCGCCGGGGTCCCTGGCGATCAGCTGGGCGCGGCCGCCGTCGTCGAACTCAAGGTCGGTGAAGGCGTGGTCGATCTGCGTGCCGCCGATTGCCCGCGGCGCCCGGAAGTCGAACTGATGCCCCTCCACCGTCCGGGTGGCGACCGGAAGCAGCCTGTCCGGCGTGACCTCGAGGAAAGACCCCGCGGGGATCCCGACCGTCCACTCATCCAACGGTGCGGGTCCCGCCAACAGATACGGGTGCGGACAAACCCCGTAAGGGGCCGCCTCGTCGCCGGCGTTGCTTGCCGTGACGGTGGTGTGCAGCCCGGCGTCGTCCAGCTTGTAGTCCACGTGGAGCCGAAGGTGGAACGGATACCCTGGGGCCCCGGGGATCTCGCAGGACAGGCTCATTGCGTCGGCAGCGCTGCGTTCAACGGTCCACAAAAGGTCGAAGGCGAACCCGTGCAGTGCCGTGCCCCGCTCCGGTTCGTTGATGGGCAGTTGGTGCTCGACGCCGGCAAACCGGTAGGTGCCATCGGCGATCCGGTTGGGCCACGGCGCAGCGATGATCCCCCGGTAGTCCGGGATGGGCGCATCTGCGTCGAACGGCACCACCAGGTCCCGGCCCTGGAAGGCCAGCCGCCTGAGGGCACCGCCGCGCTGCACAATGGAGGCGGTGTAGTCCCGCGAGACGAGCTGAAGTTCGACGCCGTTCACAGGCCGCCGGCCAGCTTGTAGTAGGCGGCGTTCCAGTTGAGTTCCTTCTTGAACTGCTTGATGGTGGTGCCTTCATCGATGGTGAGGAGTTCGGTCTTGGCAATTTCGGCGAAGTCCTCGAACACGTCCAGCCCCACCTGCGTGGACAGTACCGTATGGTGCGCGGCGCCTGCGGTGAGCCACGCGGCGGCCGACGTGGCGAAGTCGGGTTTCGGCGACCAGAGAGCCCGGGCCACCGGCAGGTTGGGCAGCGGCTCGTCCAGGTCCACGACGTCGACGGCGTTCGCCACGAGCCGGAATCGGTCGCGCATGTCCGAGAGCGCCAACACGACACCGGGGCCGGCGTCGGTGTCGAACACCATCCGGACCGGGTCTTCCTTGCCGCCGATACCGAGCGGGTGGATCTCGACGCGCGGTTTTGTGGCCGTCAGCGACGGGCAGACCTCGAGCATGTGCGCGCCCAGGATCTTCTCGGCGCCGGGCTCGAGGTGGTACGTGTAGTCCTCCATCAGGGAGGCGCCGCCGGGCAGGCCCGCGCCCATTACCTTGGCGGCGCGGACCAGAATGGCCGTCTTCCAGTCGCCTTCGGCGCCGAAGCCGTAGCCGTCGGCCATGAGCCGCTGCACGGCCATGCCGGGCAGCTGGCGAAGTTCGCCCAGGTCTTCGAAGGAGGTGGTGAACGCGGCGGAGCCGTTGGCCTCAAGGAAGCTGCGCAGCCCCAGTTCGATCCGGGCGCTGTATCGCAGCGACTCGTGCCGCGCTCCCCCGGCGCGGAGTTCCGGGACCACCTCGTAGAGGCTCTCGTATTCCGCAACCAGGACGTCGACGTCGGACTCTGCGGCGCCGTGCACGGCGTCGGCGAGCTCGTTGACGGACCACGTGTTCACGGAGACGCCGAAGCGCAGCTCCGCTTCGATCTTGTCGCCTTCGGTGACGGCGACGTTGCGCATGTTGTCACCGAAGCGGGTCAGCTTGAGGGTCCGGACCGCGGCCCAGCCGGCCGACGCCCGCTGCCACACGCCCACCTGGCGCGAGACTTCCGGGTTGGACACGTGGCCCACCACGGTCTTGCGGGGAATGCCGAGGCGGGACTGGATGTAGCCGAACTCGCGGTCGCCGTGGGCGGCCTGGTTCAGGTTCATGAAGTCGAAGTCGATGTCCGCCCAGGGCAGCTCAACATTTGCCTGCGTGTGCAGGTGCAGAAGCGGCTTGCGCAGCAGGTCCAGGCCCTGGATCCACATCTTGGCCGGGGAGAACGTGTGCATCCACGCCGTCACACCGATCACTGAATCGTCCGAGTTCGCTTCCAGCGCGGTGCGGCGGATGGCGTCCGAATCAGTGAGGACCGGCTTCCAGACCACCTTGACGGGAACGTCGGAGGAGGCGTTCAGCGCTGCGGCAATCTCCTGCGACTGGGCGGCGACCTGCTTGAGGACATCGTCGCCGTAGAGGTGCTGGCTGCCGGTGAGGAACCAGACCTCGTAGTGGCCGAGGGACGTGCTGTTGGCGTTGTTCATGGTTTTCTCCTGTGAAAGTCCGGTGAAGTGCGGGGTCCGGGCCAGCTAGCGGCCGTAGACGTTCTGGTAGCGCGCGTAGAGGGATTCGATCTTGGCCTGGTCGATCGGCAGCGGCTCGCCGAGCTGCCGGGAAATGTGCACTGTCCGCGCCACTTCCTCGCACATCACCGCAGCCTTCACCGCGTCCCTGGCATCCTTGCCGATGGTGAACGGGCCGTGGTTCTGCATCAGCACCGCGGGCGAGTTGGAGTCCTTCAGAGTCTCCACGATGCCCTGTCCGATCGAGTCGTCACCGATCAGTGCGAACGGTCCGACCGGAATGGTGCCGCCGAACTCGTCGCCCATCATGGTCAGCACGCACGGGATCGCTTCGCCCCGCGCTGCCCAGGCCGTGGCGTAGGTGGAGTGCGTGTGCACCACGCCGCCGACGTCGGGCATTTGCCGGTAGACATAGGCGTGCGCGGCCGTGTCCGACGACGGCGACAGCCCCGGGTTGCCCCACTCACCGGCGGCGTCACCCGCCACGGGTACCCCATACAGGTCGGTGACCACCATCTGCTCGGGTGTGAGGTCATCGTAGGAAACGCCCGACGGCTTAATGACCATCAGGTCATGGCCTGGAACGCGCGCGGAGACATTGCCTGCCGTCCATACCACCAGCCCATAGCGGGTGAGCTCGGCATGCAGGGCGCAGACGTCGGCACGGATCCGGGCGATCGTTTCCAGGGTGTCTGAAAGCGCGGCGCTCATGCGGAGGCTCCAGCCGCAACGAGTGCTTTGGTGGCGTTGCGCTGGATGGCCTTGAGCCGGTGCATCACGTCATTGGCTCCCCGGCCGAAGTAGTCGTACAGTGTCCGGTATTCCTGGAACAGTTCCTCATAGGCCGCCACGTTCTCCGGGATCGGTGTGTAGACGTCGCCGGGTTCCGAGCCCATGGCGGCCGCGGCTTCGCGGATATTGGCGTACTTCCCGGCCGCAACGGCGGCATGGATGGCCGATCCCAGCGCCGGACCCTGGGTTGAGCCAATGGTCGAAAGCTGCAGGCCGGTGATGTCGGCGTAGATCTGCATGAGCAGCTTGTTCTTCAGCAGGCCGCCGGCCACGATGAACTCCTTGACGGGCACACCGGAGTCGCGGAAGGCATCCACGATGGTGCGGGTGCCGAAGGCCGTGGCCTCCAGCAGCGCGCGGTAGGTGTCCTCGGGCTTGGTGGCGAGGGTCTGGCCCACCACCACGCCGGAGAGCTCGTGGTCCACCAGCACCGAACGGTTCCCCGAGTGCCAGTCCAGGGCGATGAGACCGTGCTCTCCGACGGCCTGGTGTGCGGCGAGTTCGGTGAGGTATTCGTGGATGCCCAGGCCTGCCGCGGCCGCCGCCTGGTGGTATTCCGGCGGGACACCGTTCTTGGTGAACCAGCCGAAGATGTCGCCTACGCCGGATTGTCCGGCTTCGTAGCCCCACAGGCCGTCCACGATCCCGCCGTCCACTACGCCGCACATGCCCGGCACTTCGCGAAGATCTGAACCGTTCATAACGTGGCAGGTGGACGTGCCCATGATGGCCACCAGCTGCCCCGGCTCCACTGCCTTTGCGGCGGGGGCTGTGGCGTGGGCGTCCACGTTGCCGACGGCCACGGCGATGCCTTCCGGCAGTCCGGTCCAGGCGGCGGCCTCGGTGGTCAAGTAGCCCGCGGCGTCGCCGAGCCGGCCGATGGTGTGCTCAAGTTTGGTGCTGACGAAGTCCTTGAATTCCGGGTTCAGCGCGGCGAGGAAGTCCTCGGAGGGATACCCGCCGTCCTGGTAGATGCCCTTGTAGCCGGCGGTGCAGGCGTTACGAACGTATTGGCCGCAAAGCTGCCAGACGATCCAGTCGGCCGCCTCCACCCAGTGGTCCATGGCGGCGTAGGCTTCCGGGTCCTCCTCCAGCAGCTGCAGGCCCTTGGCGAATTCCCACTCGGAGGAAATCAGTCCCCCGTAGCGCGGCAGCCAGGCTTCGCCGCGCTCGGCGGCCAGGGCGTTGATCCGGTCCGCCTGCGGCTGCGCGGCGTGGTGCCGCCACAGCTTCACGTAGGCGTGCGGGCGGCTGGCAAAGCCGGGCAGTTCGTTAAGCGGGGTGCCGTCGGCCTTGACCGGCACCATGGTGCAGGCCGTGAAGTCAGTGGCAATTCCGACGACGGCTGCCGGGTTGATCCCGGCGTCTACGATCGCTGCGGGGACGGCGTGGCGGAGGACGTCGCGGTAGTCATTGGGCACCTGAAGTGCCCATTCCGTGGGAAGCCGGGCGGCGCCGTCGCCCGCAACGCCCGTTACATCCGCCGGCAGGGAATCCGTGACCACGGCGTGCGGATAGCCGAAGACACCGCTGCCCAGTTCCTTGCCGTCACGGACCCGGACCACAACGGCCCGTCCCGAGAGCGTTCCGTAGTCCACGCCGATGACGTAGTTGTCTGTGCCGTCCACTGTGACGTCCATGAAGTCCTCCAAATAGCTGGTCCGGTGAGCGCGGATTGATTCAATTGTGAGCGCTAACAATTGGCACGTCAAGTGTGGACCGCGACTGGGACGCTCAGGAAGGAATCAGGCGGGAGCGGACGTGCTGCTGCGGACAACCAGCTCCGGCTCCACCATGATGGTGCCTGCGCCCGCGCCGCCCTCAAGGGCGTTCAGCATAACGCCCAGGCAGCGCCTGCCAAGTTCCTCGAAGTCCTGGCGCACGGTGGTCAGCGGCGGCGTGAAGTAGCCCGACTCAGGCTGGTCATCGAAGCCCACCACGGAGACGTCGTCGGGCACGCGGACCCCCGCTTCGCTGAAGGCGCGCAGCAGGCCCAGGGCCATCTGGTCGTTGCCCACAAACAGGGCCGTTGCCGTGCGCTCAGCGGCAAGCTGCCGGCCGATCCGGTACCCGCTGCCGGCGCTCCAGTCCCCTTCGATCAACAGGTCATCAGCCAGGCCGGCCTCGCGGAGCCGCTCACCCCACCCCTCGGCACGTGACCTGCCGTCAACCCAGTCCTGGGGCCCGGAAACATGCCCGATCCGCCGGTGCCCCAGGTCGATCAAGTGCGAGACCGCCAGGCGCGCCCCGAGCTTCTGGTCCACCAACGCTCCGCTGAAGAGGCCCCCACCGGCGGCACCCACAAGGATCACGGGAACGTCCAGGGTGAGGCCCTCCAGCGCCTGAACGGTACCGTCGTGGGGCACAATGACGATGATCCCGTCCGCGCCCTGGTCCGTGAGATGGCGGACGGCGTCCGAGATGGCATCCGCTCCGGCCTCCTTGATGGCCTCGATGCTCACAAAGTAACCGGCCTCCCGGGCAGCCTGCTGGACTCCGAGAAGGGTGTTGGCCGGGCCGTACTGCCCCATTTCGGCCGCGAGCACACCTATGGTTTGCGAACGCCGGGTGACCAGGCTCCTGGCGGCGGTGTTGCGCCGGTAGCCGAGTTCCGCAATCGCCGCTTCCACTTTCTCCCTGGTGGCGCTGCTGACATTGGGGTGGTTGTTGATGACCCGCGAGACCGTCTGGTGGGACACTTTTGCCCGCGCTGCCACGTCCTCCAGGCGTGGCTGGCGTCGGTCAATCGTGTTGCCCATGCGAGGGACCCTTCGGTGGAAGACAAGGTGGTGTCCAACATTCTATGGCCGCGATCCCTGCTGGAAGCAGCGTGCGCCGTGAGCACTGCCCCGGGCACGCCCGCCCACGGGGAGGTGCCGTCCTCAGGCCGCTCAGCGCACCTTCGCAGGAGGTGCGGGCAGGGCAGTGATGCCTGCCGGGTCCGCGAGTAATCGGGTAAACGCCAGTTCGGCAGCCCCGATCATCATAAGATCGGAGCCCAGCGCGGCACGGTAGATCCTGGCCCGGCCCGCCGCCTCGTCCAGGGCCTGGGTCCGGATCAGGCCGTCCAGCGTGTCAGGCGAGAGTGCGTGCAGAATGCCCAGGAACCCATCGAGGACGATCGCGTCCGGGTTGAACGTGTTGACCGCGTTGCGCAGGGTGATGCCCAGATAGCCCAGTTGGCGGGCCACTTCCGCGGCCAGCTCCGCACTGGCTTTCGAGCGGAGGGCCGCTTCGAGCTGGCTGGCGTCGCCGCCGCCGAGCCCTGCCAGGTCGAAGAGCCGGGACTGGGACACCTCGGTTTCGAGGCAGCCGGAGGCGCCGCAGTGGCAGATCTGGCCGGCGGTGCGCACGAAGGTGTGTCCCAGCTCGCCCGCATATCCGGCGGACCCGCGCAGCAACGCTCCATCGGCAATGACGCCGCCGCCGATGCCGCTGGCGCCGCCGTTGAGGTAGACCAGGTTGCCGCGGCCGGCGCCGGCCCCGAAAATGAGCTCGGCTTCCGCACCCAGGGAGGCATCGTTGTCCGCCAGGCACGGGTAGCCGGTGGCCTCGCCCAACATCCGGGCCACGGGTTCGTCGCGCCAACCCAAATGGGGGGCGTGGCGGACCACCCCGTCGGCACGGTTGACCAGGCCGGGCACTGCCAAGCCGATGCCAACGATCCGGTAGGACGCATCGAGCTCCGACCGCATCCCTACAATGACTGCGGCAGCGATGTTGACTGCTTCCTTGGCGGTGGGGATCCGCTCCGTGGCGAAGCGGATCTTCTTCTGGACTTTTCCGCCCAGGCTCACCAGTCCGATGGTGACGGCGTCCACTTCCGGGTTCACGGCCAATGCCGCCGTGGACGGATCAGGCCTTACGTCCGGGCTCGGACGGCCAACCTGGGCTTCGCCGGACGGCGCCGCTTCATAGACGAGTCCGAGGGCCACCAGCTGGCCCACCAGCGTCCCCACCGTGGACCTGTTCAGCCCCGTCCGTCTGGTCAGCTCCGCTCGGCTGAGGACACCATGGTGGTGCACCAGGGTTGCGATCAGGGCAAGGTTGTTCCGCCGCGACGGATCGGGATCGCTGGCCGTTGCGGGGAGGCGGGTTGCTGAGGACATCATCCGTGACAATATCAGGAGCCGAAGACCGCGTAGTCCAGGAACCGGTTGCGGAACTTTCCGGCCGGATCCAGCCGGCCGGCCAGGGCCCTGAAGTCATCGAAGCGTGGGTACAGGGGCCCGACGGCGGCAGTACCGCCGTCGAACAGCTTGCCCCAGTGAGGCCGTGCGGCAAAGGGCGCCAGCTCCGCCTCAAGCAGTGGCAGTACCGCCTCCACCGCTGGCTGGTCCTGCCGCCAGGTGAAGTGCAGGCCGATGCCGTCGCGACCATAATTTGGGCTCAGCCAGAGCCGGTCGGCAGCAATCGTGCGGATCTCGGAGACCAGGAGCAAGGGAGTCAGGACCCCGGAGAGTTTGCGCAGCGTGCGAATGGCATCCACAGCGTGTTCCCGGGGCACCAGGTACTCGGACTGGAGTTCGTCGCCCTTGCTGGGCGTGAACTCCATCCTGAAGTGGGCAAGCCGGTCCGACCACGGCCCCGGCACGCCGAGTTGTTCCGTGCAGTTACTTCCGGAGACGCCCGGGAGCGGATGCCGGGCCGACAGGGCCGGGGTGCCGCCGAAGAAGTCCCGCCTGCCGGCCACCACTCCCGGATCCGACACCCGGCCCTTCAGCCATGCTTGCCCAACGGTACTGCCGCTCCAGTCAGTGAAGAGGCTGACGCTGTACGCGGAGGAGGTGACGTCGTCGAAATTCTCCAGAACCCGCTCCCAATCCAGGTCCTCAAAAACGTGCTGGGCAACATGGAAGGCCGGCTCTATGTCCAGGGTCACGCTGCTGACGATTCCCAGGGCGCCCAGTCCCACCACCATGCCGTCAAAGTCCGTGGTCTCGCCGCGGCGGGCGGTGAGGATGCCGCCGTCTGCGGTCACGAGTTCCAAACCGGCGACGGCGGTGGCCAGATTCCCGTTGCCGTCTCCGGAGCCGTGCGTGGCCGTGGCCACCGCACCGGCCACCGAAATATGGGGCAGCGAGGCCAGGTTGTGCAGGGCGAAACCTTGCCGCTGCAGCTCCGCGGCGAGCGTCCCGTACCGCGTGCCTCCGCTCACCGTGACGTTCAGGTTCTCAGCATCGACAGTGATGGCCGGATCCAGCAGGTTCAGGGCCGCCCGCGTGCCTGAAGTGTCGGCGATGTCGTTGAATGAATGGCGGGATCCCAGGGCGCGGATGGTCCGGGCTCCGGCCACCAGTTCCTGCAGCTCCGCCACGGTGCGCGGGTGCGCGATCCGTTCCGCCCGGTAGCCGAAGTTTCCGGCCCAGTTCCGTTGCTGCACACGTTGTTCAGTCACGCTCTGCGTCCTCCACGGAGTCTGGTTTTCAGGTTTGGTGTTCTTCACAACATAACCGCTTCGGGTGCGGAAAACCAGAGATTTCGAGGGAGTTGGCATTCAGAACCCAGCCTAGCTCGGAGTGCCTAGTAGTTGACTCACGGAAATTCCTAATATGTTTGTGCGCAGAACAAAATGCTGCGACTCATCAAAGGGACGCGGTACGCACTCCTCTTCATACCTACTAACGGAGCATTCAATGACGATTCAGCCCACCCGCGAAGACAAGTTTTCCTTCGGCCTTTGGACGGTCGGCTGGGAGGCCCAGGACCAGTTCGGTTCTGCCACCCGTCCGCCCCTGGACACCGTCGAAACCGTCAACAAGCTGAGTGATCTGGGTGCCTACGGCATCACCTTCCACGACAACGATCTCTTTCCCTTTGGCTGCTCGGCAGCTGATCGCCAGCGTGAGATCGACCGGCTGACCGGTGCGCTCAAGTCCACGGGGATGATCGTTCCCATGGTCACCACGAATCTGTTCAGCCACCCGGTTTTCAAGGACGGCGGCTTCACCAGCAATGACCGGGGCGTGCGCCGCTTCGCCTTGCGCAAAGTGCTGGACAACATCGACCTCGCAGCTGAACTCGGCGCCGAAACGTTCGTGATGTGGGGCGGCCGTGAGGGCAGCGAGTACGACGCCGCCAAGGACATCCGCGGCGCCCTGGAGCGTTACCGCGAGGCCGTGAATCTGCTCGGCGACTACGTCACGGACAAGGGCTACAACATCCGCTTCGCCATCGAACCGAAGCCGAACGAACCCCGCGGCGACATCCTGCTCCCCACCCTGGGACACGCCCTTGCGTTCATCGAGACCCTGGAACGTCCGGAACTTGTGGGCGTTAACCCCGAGACCGGCCACGAGCAGATGGCCGGTCTCAACTTCACCCACGGGATTGCCCAGGCCCTTTACCAGGGCAAGCTGTTCCACATCGACCTCAACGGCCAGCGCAGCATCAAGTTCGACCAGGACCTGGTGTTCGGCCACGGCGACCTGCAGAACGCGTTCTCCCTGGTGGACCTGCTCGAAAACGGCGGCCCCGACGGCGGACCGGCCTACAGCGGCCCCCGCCACTTCGACTACAAGCCCGGCCGCACCGAGGACATCGACGGCGTGTGGGACTCCGCCGCCGCGAACATGCAGACCTACCTGCTGCTGAAGGAACGCGCGAAGGCCTTCCGTGCCGACCCCGAAGTGCAGGAAGCGCTGTTGGCTTCCCGCGTTGCCCAAATCAATGAGCCCACCCTCAACCCCGGTGAAGGCTACGAGCAGCTGCGATCGGACGGCGCTTCCTACGAGGATTTCGACGCCGATGCCTACTTTGGCGGCAAGGGCTTCGGATTCGTGCGGCTGCAGCAGCTCTTCATCGAGCACCTTCTCGGAGCGCGCTGATACTGTGGCGGCTGCTTCGTTGAACCTCGTTGCCGGGGTTGACTCCTCCACCCAAAGTTGCAAGGTTGCGGTCCTGGACGCTCAAAGCGGTGTCCTGGTCCGCGAGGGCCGGGCGAGCCACCCGGACGGGACGGAAGTCCATCCTGACCATTGGTGGCGGGCCCTGGCCGAAGCCATCGAGGACGCCGGCGGGCTGGCGGACGTGGACGCGTTGTCCGTCGCGGGCCAGCAGCACGGCATGGTGCTGCTGGACCGCGACGGCAACGTGGTGCGGCCCGCGCTCCTGTGGAATGACACGCGCTCCGCGGCAGCTGCAGCGGCACTGATCGATGAGGTAGGGGCCGGGGAGTTCGCGCGGCGTACCGGGCTGGTACCGGTGGCATCCTTCACGGTCACCAAGGTCCGCTGGGTCAGGGACAACGAGCCCGAATCCGCTGCCAGGGTGGCAGCCGTCGCCCTCCCCCATGACTGGCTGAGCTGGCGCCTGCGGGGATACGGTCCGGCCGGGGCCAGCCCGCTGGGCCCGGACCTGGAGGCGCTCACCACGGACCGCTCGGATGCCAGCGGGACCGGCTACTGGAGCCCCGCCTCCGGCAGCTATGACGTGGAGCTATTCCGGCTGGCCTTCGGCAGGGACGCACGCGAAGCCCGTCAAGAGCCGGAAGCGGCTGGACCTGCACCTGTTTCGGCTGCCCCCGCGGCCGGGGGCGCTGTCATCCTGCCGCGCGTGCTGGCTGCCGGCGAAGCCGCCGGCCGTGTTCATCCACTCTGTTTTGCGGGGAGCAACGCCGGCGCTCGCCCTCGTACGGATGCTGGCCCAAGTGGTGGCGGCGGGCGGGCTGAAATCCTGCTCGGCGCCGGCGCCGGGGATAACGCAGCCGCGGCCCTGGGTCTGGGCGCCAAGCCCGGGGATGTGGTGGTCTCCGTCGGCACCAGCGGAACAGTCTTCGCCGTCGCATCCGAGGTTGGTTACGATCCCAGCGGAACAGTTGCCGGCTTTGCAGACGCGGGCGGCGACTATCTGCCCATCGCCGTACGCTGAACGCCGCCAGGGTGCTGAGCTCCATGGCCACGCTGCTGGACGTCGGTTTTGATGAACTCTCCAGGCTGGCATTGGACGCTGCGCCCGGGGCAGATGGTGTGGTGCTCGTGCCGTATTTTGAGGGCGAACGCACCCCCAACCTGCCGCACGCCAAGGCCAGCCTGCATGGTCTCAGCATCGCGTCCGCCACCCGAAGCAACATTGCCCGGGCGGCCATCGAAGGGATGCTGTGCGGATTGTCCGGCGGCCTGGCAGCCTTGCTGGCTTTGGGCTACCCGGCGCGGCGGCTGCTGCTGATCGGCGGAGCCGTGCAGAACCCGGCGGTACAGAAGATCGCGTCACAGGTGTTTGACCTGCCGGTGGTGGTGCCAAGCCCCGACGAATACGTGGCCCGCGGCGCCGCAGCACAGGCCGCCTGGGCACTCACGGGAGCCCGTCCCGACTGGCCGGTGGCACTTGTCGCGGCGCCGGCGTCGGACTTCCAGCCCGTCATCGGCCAGCAGTACGCGCGGGCCTGTGGGCATATTGATGAGGACAGCCGCGCCGCAGTGCCTTCGACCTCCAGCTAGCCGACTTCCAGTCAGCACCGAGGTAGGTCGCTAAGGCTCTCCTGAAAGGATGAATCCCCAAAGAGCCCTGAAAGTGCCCTATCCAATGCCCAGTAACCCGCGTGGGATCGCTGAGGAGTTCGGTGCTGCCTGGAACGCGGCGGATCCGGAGGCCTTGGCGGCCCTCTTTGTAGACGACGCCGACTTCGTTAACTTTGTCGGTCTTTGGTGGACGAACCGGCGTCAGATCCGTGAGAACCATGCCATTGGGTTCCGGCGCATGTTCCCGGACACCGTGATGGTGCTGGAGCGCGTCAGGGTCCGCTTCCTCGGGACTGATGTGGCCGTGGTTCACGCCCGGTGGACCATGACCGGGCAGATTGACCCCGACAGGGACCGAACAGGAACAAGGCGCGGAGTCATCAGCTTCACGGCGCCCGCCAATCGAAAGGTCGGTGGCTGGCCATGAGCGCGCAAAACACCGATATCGTCCCTGGGATGCAACCCCACGTTTCCACGGACGAAGGACTGACGCCGGAAACGTGCTCGGGGACACTCTCCAAGCCCGCACGGTAAACGCCGACCGGCAAAGCCTTTGCTCGGACACACGCATTGACGCAGTACGAGTTATATGGAATATTGCTTCGTATACGATTTCATACTCGATGAGGAGTAATTCTTGGAACAGGTCACCGACCATACCCTGGCCGCGGCCCGCAAGGTCATCGCGGTGCACATCAATTACCCCAGCCGGGCAGCCCAGCGTGGCCGCACGCCGGAGCAGCCCTCCTACTTCCTGAAGCCGCCGTCCTCCCTAACGTTCGGTTCGGCAGAAGCCCCTTCCGCTGTAGAGCGTCCGTCCGGCTGCGAACTCCTCGGCTTCGAGGGCGAGGTCGCCCTGATCATCGGCAAGCCCGCCCGCCGGGTCGGCGTGGAGGACGCCTGGAGCCATGTCGAGTGGGTGACCGCCAGCAACGACCTCGGCGTCTACGATCTCCGCTACGCGGACAAGGGCTCCAACCTCCGGTCCAAGGGCGGCGACGGCTTCACGCCGATCGGCCCCGAGTTGATCCCCGCGGACGCCGTGGACCCCGCCGGTCTCCGCATCCGTACCTGGCACAACGGCGACCTCGTCCAGGACGACACGACCGCGGACCTGCTTTTTCCATTCGCCCGCCTCGTCGCCGACCTGTCCCAGCTGTCGACGCTAGAGGAGGGCGACATCATCCTGACCGGCACCCCCGCCGGCGCCTCGGTGGCCAAGCCGGGCGACGTCGTCGAGGTTGAAGTCAGCACCGTTGAAGCCAGCGCATCCACCAGTCTCTCCACGGGGCGTCTGGTCACCCGGGTGGAGGAAGGCACGACGGCGTTCGCTGACTTTGGTGCGCAGCCCAAGGCAGATGACGGGCAGCGGGAGGAGGCGTACGGTTCGCGGGCAGCGGCGGGCCTTGCACCCGTGGAGGCTGCCGCCGTCGGGCATGTTCTGACCCCTGAGCTGAAAGCGAAGCTGGAAAGCGTCTGCACCGCCACCCTGTCCTCGCAGCTGCGCAAGCGCGGCCTGAACAATGTCAGCATCGACGGACTCACCTCCACCCGCCCGGAGAAGCGGATCGTGGGCCTGGCCCGGACCCTGCGGTATGTGCCCAATCGCGAGGACCTGTTCAAGTCACATGGCGGCGGTTTCAACGCCCAGAAGCAGGCCATCGACTCCGTCAACGAGGGTGAAATTCTGGTGATGGAAGCCCGAGGGGAAAAGGGCACCGGCACGATCGGTGACATCCTGGCACTGCGGGCCCAGGTCCGGGGTGCTGCGGCGATCATCACCGACGGCGGGGTCCGGGACTTCGCCGCGGTGGCCGCGATGGACATGCCCACCTACTACGCCAACCCGCACCCCGCCGTCCTGGGGCGCCGGCACATCCCGTGGGACACGGACATCACCATCGCCTGCGGCGGCACCACCGTGCAGCCCGGGGACATCATCGTGGCCGACGCCGACGGCATCCTGGTGATCCCGCCGGCCCTCGCCGATGAGCTCGCGGACGAGTCCATCATCCAAGAGCGCGAGGAAACCTTCATCGCGGAAATGGTGGCACAGGGCCACAGCGTGGACGGCCTCTACCCGCTGAACGCCACCTGGCGGATGAAGTACGAGGCATGGGAAGCAGGCAAAGCCCAATGACTGAGACGTTGATGGCGACAGGCAGCAAATCAGAGCAGGCCTACGCGGCCGTCAAGGCACGGATCGTGGACGGTACCTACTCCCCCGGCTACCGGCTGGTCCTGGCCGCCATCGCCAAGGATCTGGGAGTCAGCGTGGTCCCGGTCCGTGAAGCGATCCGCCGCCTCGAGGCCGAAGGTCTGGTGACATTTGAGCGGAACGTCGGCGCTAGGGTATCCGGGATCGACCCCACCGAGTACCTCTACACGATGCAGACCCTGAGCATCGTCGAGGGCGCAGCCACCGCGTTGTCGGCGCCGCTGATTGGCCCGGCGGATATTGCACGTGCCCGGGCGGTGAACGAGGACATGCGCGAATGCCTCCAGCATTTCGACCCCGTCCGCTTCACGGCGCTGAACCAGGACTTCCACAGCATCCTCTTTGAGCAGTGCCCCAACCCGCACATCCTGGACCTGGTCCACCGGGGCTGGAACCGGCTCGCCTCGCTCCGGTCTTCGACGTTCCGGTTCGTTCCGGGCCGTGCCCACGAATCGGTGGACGAGCACGAGGCGCTGCTCCGGCTCATCGAGGGCGGAGCCGGCGCGGAAGAGATTGAGAAGTCCGCCCGCCGGCACCGCTCCGCCACCTTGGACGCGTACCTCGCCCAAAGCAACGCGGGGTCACTAAACGCCCGATAAACGGCCCCGCATGGGCAAGAAGTGACCCCGCGTTGCATTAGAAGCAAAGGAAAACAACAATGACGTTCACCACCGAACAGTCCACGAAACACTACGTGCCGCAGGACCTCCCCACACACATCCAGCACTACATCAATGGCCAGTTCGTTGACTCCGTGGGCGGGAAGACCTTCGACGTCCTGGACCCGGTCTCCAACCAGAACTACGCCACCGCTGCGGCCGGCCAGAAGGAGGACATCGACCTCGCCGTCGCCGCCGCCCGCGAAGCATTCACCACCGGGCCCTGGCCGAAGATGAAGCCGCGCGAACGCGCCCGGCTCCTGAACAAAATCGCGGACGCCGTCGAGGCCCAGGAGGAGCGCCTCGCCGAACTCGAAACGTTCGACACCGGCCTGCCGATCACCCAGGCCAAGGGCCAGGCGCTGCGCGCGGCCGAGAACTTCCGGTTCTTCGCGGACCTGATCGTGGCCCAGTTTGACGACGCCATGAAGGTCCCCGGTGCCCAGATCAACTACGTGAACCGCAAGCCGATCGGCGTCGCCGGCCTCATCACCCCGTGGAACACGCCGTTCATGCTGGAGTCCTGGAAACTCGCCCCCGCGCTGGCCACCGGGAACACAGTGGTCCTCAAACCCGCCGAGTTCACGCCCCTGTCCGCGTCGCTCTGGGCGCAGATCTTCAAGGACGCCGGGCTCCCGGACGGTGTGTTCAACCTGGTCAACGGCCTCGGCGAGGAAGCCGGCGACGCCCTCGTCAAGCACCCGGACGTCCCGCTGATCTCGTTCACCGGCGAGACCACCACGGGCCAGACGATCTTCCGGAACGCCGCCGCCAACCTCAAGGGCCTCTCGATGGAACTCGGCGGCAAATCCCCCTGTGTGGTGTTTGCCGACGCCGACCTGGATGCCGCGATCGATTCCGCCCTGTTCGGGGTCTTCTCCCTCAACGGCGAACGCTGCACCGCCGGTTCCCGCATCCTCGTGGAACGCGCCATCTACGACGAGTTCTGCGAAAAGTACGCCGCCCGCGCCAAAAACATTGTGGTCGGGGACCCGCACGATCCCAAGACCGAAGTGGGTGCCCTGGTCCACCCGGAGCACTATGCGAAGGTGGCCTCCTACGTGGAGATCGGCAAGACCGAAGGCCGGCTCCTCGCCGGAGGCGGCCGCCCCGACCACCTCCCCGAAGGCAACTACATCGCACCCACCGTGTTCGCCGACGTCGCCCCCGACGCGCGGATCTTCCAGGAGGAAATCTTCGGTCCCGTCGTCGCGATCACCCCGTTCGAGAACGACGACGAAGCACTCGCCCTGGCGAACAACACCCGCTACGGTCTCGCGGCCTACATCTGGACCCAGAACCTGACCCGCGCCCACAACTTCTCGCAGAACGTCGAGGCCGGCATGGTCTGGCTGAACAGCCACAACGTCCGCGACCTCCGCACCCCGTTCGGCGGCGTTAAAGCCTCGGGCCTGGGCCACGAGGGCGGCTACCGCTCCATCGATTTCTACACCGATCAGCAGGCCGTGCACATCAGCCTCGGCACCGTTCACACACCCAAATTCGGCGCCTGAGCCGCCAAGCCCTTTCAAAGAAGAGAGAATCCCATGACCGACTTTGTCCGCACCCCCACCGTCCCGGCTCCGGACATCGTCCGCTGCGCCTACATGGAGATCGTGGTCACCGACCTTGCCAGGTCCCGCGCGTTCTACGTGGACGTCCTGGGCCTGCACGTGACCGAGGAAGATGAGAACAACATCTACCTGCGCTCCCTGGAGGAGTTCATCCACCACAACCTCGTGCTCCGCAAGGGACCCATCGCCGCCGTCGCCGCTTTTGCCTACCGGGTGAAGTCCCCCGACGAAGTGGACGCCGCAGAGGCCTATTACCAGGAACTGGGCTGCCGCACCGAACGCCGCAAGGAGGGCTTCACGAAAGGTGTGGGTGACTCTGTCCGCGTGGAGGACCCGCTGGGATTCCCCTACGAGTTCTTCTACGACGTGGAACACGTCGAACGCCTCACCCAGCGCTACGACCTCTACTCCGCCGGCGAACTGGTCCGCCTGGACCACTTCAACCAGGTCACCCCCGACGTGCCCCGCGGCCGCAAGTACCTTGAGGACCTCGGCTTCCGCGTCTCCGAGGACATCCAGGACTCCGACGGCGTCACGTACGCGGTCTGGATGCACCGCAAGCAGACCGTGCACGACACCGCCCTGACCGGCGGCAACGGCCCGCGCATGCACCACATCGCGTTCGCCACCCACGAAAAGCACAACATCATCCAGATCTGCGACAAGATGGGCGCCCTGCGCATCAGCGACCGGATCGAACGCGGCCCCGGCCGGCACGGCGTGTCCAACGCCTTCTACCTCTACATCCTGGATCCCGACGGACACCGCATCGAGATCTACACCCAGGACTACTACACCGGCGACCCCGACAACCCCGTCGTCACCTGGGACGTCCACGACAACCAGCGCCGCGACTGGTGGGGCAACCCCGTGGTCCCGTCCTGGTACACCGAGGCCTCCCTGGTCCTGGACCTCGACGGTAAGCCGCAGCCCGTCGTCGTGCGTGAGGAAAAGAGCGAAATGGCGGTCACCGTGGGTGCCGACGGCTTCTCCTACACCCGCAAAGACGGGGCCCCCGAAGGGGACCGGACAGGCTTCAAGCTGGGGGCGCAGCTGTAGCCATGCTGGACGCGAAGACGATTGAGGCCATCGCCGACGAACTCCTGGCGGCCGCCCGGACCCGCACCCCGGTCCCCCGCCTCACCGCCCGCTACCCGGAGATGACGGTGGAGGACTCCTATGCCGTGCAGCAGCTGTGGCGGCGGCGCAACGAGGACGCCGGCCGCAAGCTGGTGGGCCGCAAGATCGGCCTCACCTCCAAGGCCATGCAGTCCGCCACCGGCATCACCGAGCCGGACTACGGCGCCATCTTCGATGACATGGTGCTCGGAACCGGCTGCTCGGTGGAGTGGGACCAGTACACCCATCCCCGGGTGGAAGTTGAACTGGCATTTGTGCTGAAGAAGGACCTGTCCGGACCCGGCTGCACCATCTTCGACGTCCTGGACGCCACGGACTACGTGGTTCCGGCACTGGAAATCCTGGACTCCCGGATCGAAATGGAGGGCCGGACCATCGTGGACACCATCGCAGACAACGCCGCGATGGGCGCCATGGTGATCGGCGGCAACCCCGTAAAACCCGACGCCGTGGACCTCCGCTGGGTCTCGGCCATCCTCTACAAAAACCAGACCGTGGAGGAAACCGGTGTTGCCGCCGGCGTCCTGGACCACCCCGCCAACGGCGTGCACTGGCTCGCCAACAAGATCGCCGCCCACGGCGACGGAATGAAAGCCGGGGACATCATCCTCGCCGGCTCCTTCACCCGCCCGCTGTGGGTGTACAAAGGCGACACCGTCCACGCCGACTACGGACCCTTGGGAGCCATCACATGCCGCTTCGAGTAGAACCCGGAAATCCTGTCTACGCGAACACCTTCCGCGACGCCCTCGCCGCGGCGGACCGCCCCCTGGCAGGAATGTGGGTCTGCTCCGGCAGCCCGCTGATCGCAGAACTCTGCGCCGGATCCGGCCTGGACTGGCTCCTCATCGACGCCGAACACAGCCCCAACGGCCTCGAATCCATCCTCGCCCAGCTCCAGGCCGTCAACGGCTACCCGGTCCAGGTCCTGGTCCGGCCCCCGGTCAACGACACCGTGCTGATCAAGCAGTACCTGGATCTGGGAGTGCAGAACCTGCTGATTCCCATGGTGAACTCGGTGCAGGAGGCGGAAGCAGCGGTGGCCGCCACCCGCTACCCGCCGCACGGCGTCCGCGGCGTGGGATCCGCCCTCGCCCGGGCCTCGCGCTGGAACCGTGTCCCGGACTACCTCACCCGGGCGTCAGAGACCGTCAGCGTCACCGTCCAGATCGAATCGACAGCGGCCGTCGAAGCCGTCGAGGATATCCTGGCCGTGGACGGCGTGGACGGCATCTTCCTGGGACCGTCCGACCTCGCGGCTTCGATGGGCGTGCTGGGACACCAGGAACACCCCAAGGTGCGCGCCGCCGTCGAACACTGCCTTGCCGCCGCAAAAGCGGCCGGGAAACCTGCCGGGGTGAACGCGTTCAACCCCGATACTGCCCGCAGCTACCTGGCGGCCGGCGCCGCCTTTGTCCTGGTGGGCGCCGACGTCGCTATCCTCGCCCGCGGCTCCGAGGCGCTGGCCGCCGCTTTCACTAAGGCCTCCGACGGCGAAACCCCCGCCAGCTACTGACGCGGGAACTCCACGGATTGGCTCAGGTGGGACCGCTGCCCGGCGGGCCGCTGAGGACGGTGGGGATGTACTCGAGCAGCTGGAGCCGACCGTCGAAGGTCCTTCTATTTACCATCTCGAGCGAGATGTCCGGATAGCCGTCGTAGATCCGTTCCTTGCCGGTGCTGCCTGTAATCACCGGGAAGACGACCAATCGGAACCTGTCCACGAGGCCAGCGGTCAGCAGCGACCGGCAGAGACTGAGGCTGCCCAGGGTGCTCGCCGGCGTGGCCATGATCCAGAGCACCGCCGTTCCGGCCTTGCTCGGGATTATGGGGATCGTCGTCGGCGCAGTGCTGGCACTGTGCTCGCTGGAATTCGTGGGATCGTTCGAACCGCATGGCTGGAAGCTGGCCGCGACGCTGACGCCAGTGACCTACGTGGTGTGGTCACTCTGGCTGGTGGCGGTCGGCGTAGTCCTGCTGCTCTGAACTGCAGGCACGGAGTGTCGGGCTCCCCTCCGGCCATCCCTCGTGGTGCAGCTGTTCCCTCCAGCAGGTCTGGCTGGGGCCTCCAATCGTTGCTAGCGTGGCGGCATGAGCCCGTCGAAGACCCCGGCCGAGATCCTCGACATTGGCGGCGCCGAGGTGCGCATCTCGAGTCCGGACAAGGTGGTTTTCCCCGAGCCCGGGCTGACTAAGCTCGACCTGGTGCGCTATTACCTCGCCGTCGCGGATGGTGCGCTGCGCGGTGCGGGTGGCCGGCCCATGGTGCTCAAGCGCTTCCCGAAGGGCATCTACGCTGAGCCGTTTTTCCAAAAGCGCG
>NZ_JAMXBH010000012.1 GCF_023913735.1 Pseudarthrobacter raffinosi | reverse complement strand
AACCGGATCGTCGGATGCCCACTGAAAAAGGTTGAGGGGCCGGTTCGGGCGGCCATACCCGAACCGGCCAATCAAATGGCGCTTAGTTCAGCGCAGTCCTAGGGAGTCCTGGCCACGCGTTCGACGGCGACCGGCTCGCCAGCGTCCAACTCGGCGGCATCGAACTCGCCGGCATCCTGTTCGAGGACTGCAGGTTCGGCTGGCAGAGCTGCGGGCACCATAAACCGCGGAAGCAACAGCTGGACCAAGGGCCCGATGGCGAGGGCGTAGACCACCGTGCCCACACCCACGGAACCGCCCAGCAGCCAGCCGACTCCCAGCACCACCACTTCGATCAGGGTGCGCGAGACCCGCACGGGCCAGCCGGTGCGCCGTGCCAGCCCGGTCATCAGGCCATCCCTGGCACCGGGACCGAACCGTGCGCCGATGTAGCAGGCGGACGCGATGCCGTTCAGCAACACGGCACCGGCAAGCATGCCGATCTGGCCGCCAAGATGCGAGAACGCAGGGATCAACGCGAGGCCGATGTCAGCGAAAACGCCCACCAGCACGGCGTTGCAGAGCGTGCCGAACCCTGGCCACTGCCGGAGCGGGATCCATAGGAGCAGCACCAGGAAACTCACAATGATGACCACCACGCCGATGCTCAGCCCAGTCCGGCCGGCCACTCCCTGATGGAAAACATCCCATGGATCCAGTCCAAGTCCGGCACGGATAAACATGGCCAGGGAGATGCCGTACATGGCGAGGCCGGTAAAGAGCTGGAGTAGTCTGCGAGTCAACATGACGACCACTCTGACAGATATCTGGCATTGAATTACATAGCCAGTCTGAGATACTGGCATCATGTCCCCTTCGCTGAACCCGCCCGCGCTGGCCCGTCTCCTGTGCGAGTGGAACCTCGGCGCCGCTCCCGCCTACCGCGAGCTGGCCGACGTCGTCCGTCTCCTGGTCCTGGACGGCCGGGTGGCCCTGGACACGGCCCTGCCCAGCGAGCGGGCACTGTCTGAGGCGCTGGGCGTCAGCCGCACCACCGTGACAGCCGCCTACGGCCACCTCCGCGAGCAGGGTTTCCTCAGCAGCGGGCAGGGCAGCAGGGGCCGGACCCGGATTCCGCGCCTGACGGCGTTGGGTACCACGGTGCTCACGGACCCGGGCCTTACAACCGCGGGGCGGACGCCCGGAACAACGTCTCCCGGGCTCGCGGCACCGGAGGGTCTGATTGACCTCGCCTATGCGTCGCTGCCTGCCAGCGGCGAGGTGGTGCATCGCGCGTTCGCGGCAGCCCTCACCGAACTTCCCGCCCTGCTGCCGGGATTCGGCTACGACGCCATGGGCCTTCTCCCGCTGCGCGAGACGGTGGCGGCGCGTTATACGGCGGCCGGCGTGCCGACCACTGCCGAGCAGATCCTGGTGACCTCGGGCGCGCAGCATGCCCTGAACATCATCATCCGCGCCTTGGCGGGCCGGCAGGACAGGGTGCTGGTGGAACACCCCAGCTACCCAAATGCCCTGGATGCGATCCGCGCGGCCGGGTGCCGGGCCATTCCGGTGGCGTTCACCGCAGCCCACGGCACCGGCAGTGACAGGGCCGACGGCGGTCCCGCCCTGGCGTGGGACATGCACGCCCTGCAGGCCGCCATGACACAGCAGCGTCCCAGGATGGCGTACGTCGTGCCGGACTTCCACAACCCAACCGGGCAGCTGATGCCCGATGTCCAGCGCCGCCAGCTGGTCCGGGCGGCCGTCGCTGCCGGGACGGTCCTGGTGGTGGACGAGACCCTCCGCGAGCTGAACCTCGACGGCGTCGAAACCAGCCCAGTGGCAGCCTTCAGTCCCGCCGTGGTCACCATCGGCTCGCTCAGCAAATCCCACTGGGCCGGACTTCGGACAGGCTGGATCCGCGCCTCCGAAGCCATGATCCAGCGCTTTGCGGCGGCACGGACGTCCTTGGATCTGGGCGGACCGCTTATGGAACAGTTGGCGGCCGCCCACCTGGTCCGCGCCCTCGACGAGCCGCTTCCCGCACGGCTCAGCGCCCTCCGGGACAACCGCGCCGCACTTTTGGAACTCCTTGCCGGACACCTCCCAGAGTGGGAAACGGCACGCCCGGCCGGCGGACTGTCCGTCTGGTCCAGGCTGCCAGCACCGGTCAGCACGGCGCTGACCATGATCGCCCCGGACTTTGGTATCCGGCTGGCCGCCGGGCCGCGGTTTGGCATCGGCGGCGCGTTCGAACGCTACCTCCGGGTACCTTTCACCCTGCCGCCGGACCAGCTGGAGACCGCCGTCCTGGCCCTGCGCTCAGCCCAGGACCGGCTCGATGCCGCCCCGCAGCTCCGCCGGTCCCTGAAGAACGCGCCGGCCCTGGCTATCGCGTGAGGCGTGGGATTTCGGGATCAGCTGCCGCCGGCACCGCGGCCTGCGGCCCGGCCCATCCGCTGCTTGGCCGTATTGGTCCCGGCCCCGACCGGGACATGAGCCGTAGCCTTGGCCAGCCCAAACTCCGGCATCCCGTTGTAGACAACCTCGATCCCGCCGGCCGGCACCTGGTACGTCTCATGCCACACGCCGACGTCGCCGGTCCCGGAGAGTTCCTTCATGAATCGTCGCCACGGTTCCAGGTGCGGGGACTCCCGGTCCGCGGCGAACTTCCGCAGGTGCTCGGGGCTCTCCCAGTAGCTGAGCAGGATGGTGGTGCGCCCGAACCACTGCTCACAGCCGAGCATTCCTGCCGCGGGGTCGGCGGCCAGGTGCTGGAGCATCCGCGGCATGGCGGCAGCCACCTTGCCGACGGTCCCGACCTTCCACCATCGGTTCGCCCGCATGCCGATCAGGAAGACCGTCACCGATTCGCGGCCCGGGTCAGCGGTGTACCGGCCCGGAAATACCCTCTGCGCCATGGGAACTCCTTCGGTTCGCGGTTTCATAACCTTGTTTCATAACACCGTTACGAAACAAGGTTATGAAACAATGGACTCTGTGGCAAGACCCGTAGTGCATAACGATTCCCTCAGGCAGGGCCTTCTGGCCGTCACGGCTGACCTGATGGACCACGACGGTCCCGCACGCGTCAATCTGCGGGATGTGGCAGCGGCCGCCGGCACGTCCACCACGGCCGTCTACTCGCTGTTCGGCGGAAAATCCCAGCTCCTGACGGCCGTCGTGGACGACGGGTTCCGGTCCTTCCGCGACTCACAGGTGGCCGCGGCCCCGGGCGGGCTTCGGGGACTCGGCGCGGCCTACCGGACCTGGGCGCTGGAGCATCGGGCACTCTACCGGCTGATGTTCGGCGGCGCACTGGCCGCCTACGTCGATTGCCAGCCCAGCCCCGATGCTGCCGCCGATGCCATGGAGCCCCTAATGGAAGCAGTGGCCTCCGCCCAGTCTGCCGGCACCGTGCTGCAGGCACCGGCGGAAATGGTCGCCGTCGCAATCTGGGGGCAGGTCCACGGCCTTGTAAGCCTGGAACTGGCCCAGGTGGGCCCGCCGGACGCAGACTGGGCCGCGGCCTACAGCGCCTCCCTCGACGCGGTCGCCCGCGGCTGGGCCGCCTGACGCGACCGGACTTTCCCGACGCGCCGATCCGCCCGCGACGCGCAAATTATCTGACGCAGGTGGATTTCCCGGTGCGCCAGATAATGTGCGAGTCGATAACCGTGCGCCGGCCTCAGGCCAACCTACGCGTAGACCTTTTCGAGGAAGCCGCTCCAGGCCTCGGTGGTCGCTGAAGAGTCACCACTGCCGCTGAAGTCGTGCACAGTCATACCCACCGGAGCACCGAAGGCGTTGCGGCCGAAGAACCGGTACATCGCATCCGACGTCCGCAGGCCCAGGAAGTTCTCGTTGGAGAAGTCCACTTCCCCGGACAGCCGCCCCACGCCGTCGAGCTCCAGCTCAACGGCGGAACCCCGCGCCGCAGAATCCACGCCCATAGCTTTCTTCAGGCGGTCGAAACCGTCCGGGGTCTGCGACGCTGTCGGAGACTGGATGTCCGTAAATACCGCCGGCTTGCCGTCGAAGTACTGCAGGTACTGGCCCAGCGTGTGCAGGTAGAACGCCGTGTGCTTGCTGGCGCCGTCGTACTGCTCGTCCCATTGGTCGGCGAAGATCCCGCTGTGGACATAGTGCAGCCGGGCGCGGCCGCCGTCGAGCGGTTCCAGCACGTGCTCCAGCTGGTTGAACCAGCCATCCGGGCCGTCCATCCGGGAGACGAGATGCGTGGGATGCTCCTGCACGGTCTTGACGTCCGGCCACTGGTCCGTGGGGAACATCCACGCCGGCGTTCCACTTGTCACGGCTTCCCAGACACGCTCGGGCGTGCCGGGCAGTTCGGTGTCGTACACGATCTCAAATTCACGGTTGTCAGTCATTGTCCTGCTCCTTCGCTGAGAGGGGTTTGATGGGGGTTTTGAGAACGGGGTGAAGAGCGACGACGAGCCGGTGCTTTCGTCCGCCCCCCGCCGAAGTGCCACTTGGGGGCGAGCCGCCTGCCGGGGCGCCGCCCGGGCCGGCGACCGCGCCGCCGTCGTGATACTTCTCCACCAGGCGGGTCACGGCGACACCGAGTTCCTCGGCAAACGCTGCCCGGTCCGCGGCCGTCCGGAAGGTGATCTCGCCGTCGATGGCGAACGTTGCCAGTTTCTGCCTGGCCGCGGCCGCGCCGGCGATCAACTTACCCACCTCCTGGACCATCCGCCCGGCGAGCGCCAGCAGCCAGAAGGCCGAAAACCTGTCCGAGAACCGGTGCGGATCCGGTGCCACCGACGCGAGGGCCACCGGGGAAATCAGGTAGGAGGCTGCCGTCGCCTGGAGGACGCGCTCGGTGACGTTCCCCTTGCGCCGCTCCTCCACGAGTTCCACGAGTCCGTGCCGCTCGAGGGCCTTGAGGTGGTAGTTGACCTTCTGCCGCGGCAGGCCCACCTTGGCGGCAAGCTGCGTGGCCGACCCCGGCTCCGCGAGTTCCTGGAGGATGCGCGTCCGGATCGGGTCCAACGACGCTTCCGCCGCGGCCGGGTCCTCGATCACTTCGATGTCCAACATGCGTCCATCTTGCCAACCGACAACTTTTATTGTCAAGAACTTTTTTACCGTCGGTTGTCAGGGTCGCCGGGAACACTCCGATTCGATGGTTCCCTGCCCGATCGATGGGTCCAACCATCGAGTGCGCAGGGAACCGTCTAAACGGGCGCGGGCTGGGGCGGGCTCGGGGCGGGGCCAAGGGACCCGGCAAAGTAGAATGGACCGGTGATGCAATCCCCCCTCCCCGTGCGCGAAGGCGTCAACGCCACCCGCCTGCGCCTGCCGGACGAGGGGCCGTGGACCACCGCGATGGACTACATGATGCACCGGTGGGGCCACATCGATCCGCAGGGCATCGAGGACAGGTTCGACGCCGGCGAGATCGTGGGCGAGGGCGGCGTCGCCCTGGACCGGGCCACCAGGCTCGAGGACCACACCTTCATCTGGTACTACCGCTCATTGCCGCCGGAGACCCGCATCCCGGTGGAAATCAGCATCCTGCACCAGGACGACCACCTCCTCGTGGTGGACAAGCCGCACTTCCTGCCCACCACCCCCGGCGGTACCTACATCCAGGAATCGGCCCTGGTCCGGCTCCGGAACCAGCTCAACCTGCCGGACCTGATCCCCATGCACCGCCTGGACCGGATGACCGCCGGCGTGCTGCTGCTGTCCACCAACCCCGAAACCCGCGGAAATTACCAGGTGCTCTTCGAGAAGCGGCAGGTGCAGAAGGAATACGAGTGCGTCTCCGCCGCGGAGCCCGCCGCCGGACACCCCGCCGTCGACTTCCCCGTGGTGGTCCGGAACCGGATGACCAAGTCGCGCAGCTACCTGCTGGCCGAAGTGATCGACGGCGAGCCGAACGCGGAGACCCGGATCGAACGGCTTGAAACGTTCGACGGCGGCACTTCAGCAGGTGCCGCTGGCACACGCGCGCCTGGCACCCCTGCGGCTGGCACCAACCTCGCCGAAACCCACTCCGCCCGCCTGGCGCGGTACCGACTGGAGCCGCACTCCGGAAAAACGCACCAGCTCAGGGTCCACATGGCCTCGCTGGGGCTGGGAATCGTGAATGACGCGTTTTACCCCGATCTGCTCGACAAGGCCCCGGACGACTACTCCAAGCCGCTGCAGCTTCTGGCCCGCGGCATCCGCTTTGTCGACCCCATCAGCAAAAAGCCCGTGGAGTACCGCAGCGGGCTCCACCTCAGCAAGGCTACTCAAACACCGCGCTGATCGAACACCGTCTTGAAGGCCTGCTCCATCTCGGGGCTGAACAGCACAAACTCCGCCAACTCGAGCGCGCTGGCCGGAAGTGAGGCACCAAACCCTGTGACGGCGTCGTACGCGGCCTCCGCCACCTGGCGCCCGTGCCAGCCGTACACTCCCCCGCCCACCGCCGGGACTGCGATGGAAGCCGCACCCAGCGAGTCCGCCAGCCGCAGGCTTTCGCTGAAGCACGAAACCAGTAGCGCCGGGTTGGTCTGCCCCACGTGCCGGTTGGGCCCAACAGTGTGGATTACCCAGCGTGCCGGCAGACGGAATCCAGGAGTGGCGACGGCCGCTCCGGGCGCCAGCCCGTGCGGCAGGTCCGTTTCGCGCAGTTCGCGGCAGGCGGCCAGCAGTTCCGGCCCGGCGGCCCGGTGGATGGCCCCGTCCACACCGCCACCGCCCAGCAAACTGGAGTTGGCCGCGTTCACGATCGCGTCAACCGTGCGTGTGGTGATATCGCCTTGGAGGATGATGATCCGCATGCCGCCAGTTTCCCACCTACGGGGTGCGGCTCATAGGCCCCGCATCACCGCAGCCGAGGCACGCAACCAGGCCTCGCGGGTGGCCGGCATCAGCGCCTGGTAGTTGAGCGGCCCGCCGGAGACGAGGGACTTGTCATGGGGAACGTCGAGGACTTCCCTTGTCAGCGTCTCGAAGTGGGTCCGGGTCCTGTCATGAAGCTGCAGATCGGTGTGCAGTGACGGCGCGGCCAGCAGGGTTACGGCGTTGCTGACTTTGTCCTGGTAGCCGCGTTCACGCAGCCCGTCCACGAGCCAGACCGCACTGGCCACCGTGTCTTCGCGGACCGTGGAAACGATGACCAACTCGTCCGCCGCCGCCACAGCGGCTTCCCAGTTCGAGGACCGCATGTTGTTGCCGGTGTCCACCATGATGATCCGGTAGAAGCGGCGCAGCGCCGAGTGCAGCCGGTCGAATTCACGGCTGCCGATGGTGGCGGCCCCGGCCGCGTCCTCGTCCGAGGCCAGCACATCAAACTGCGAGGATCCCTGGTAGCGCACATAGCGGTCCAGGTCCCCGATCCGGCCAAGGACAGGGTCTTCGAAGCGGTCCACTTCCCGCATCAGGTCAACGGCAGTGCCGGCGTGCCCGGCCAGAGGCGCCCGCCACCCCATGGTTCCGCGCGTTTCATTGTTGTCCCAGGCAAGCGTGTACCCGCCGCGCTGGATGCCCAGCGTCGCGGCCAGAAGCAGGGTTGCCGTGGTCTTGTGGGCGCCGCCCTTGGGGTTAACCACGACGACGGTCCGGGGGCCGTCCAGGCGCCGCTGAACCTCTTCGACGGCGTCCAGGTGGGCGAGTTCCCGCCTGCCGGGACCGAGGCTCAGGGAATTGCGGCTGAGCCGCCGGACAGCGCCCTGCCAGCCCAATTCGGCGAGCGGCGGGGCGGGCTGGGTGGGCCTGTCGGCGAGGAAATCCTGGAGGGTGGGAACGTCGTCGGGAATGGCTGCGGCCGGGAGGGCCGCGCGGGCTTGAAAATGGGCGGGAGCACGCAATGGCGCCGGGGGGACCTCGTCGGGCATGGCCGCGGGAGGGACTGCGATAGCCATGGCGGACCTTCCTTTCTGTAGTGGCTTCCCTATCTGTAACGGCTGCCCCATCTGTAATGGCTTCACTGTCTGCGGCTTCACTGCCCGGAGGTGCCGTGGCACGACGGACTCCGGCTCCGCCGCCATTCGCCACAGGCGCCTGCCGAGGCGGCCAAGCAGGTCGAGGAGGACCGACAGCAACCGGTACAGCAGAATGGCCAGGCCGATCACCGGCAGCGACAGCATCAGGATGGACAGGATGGAGAGCGCAGCGGCCGCCGGGTCGCCGGCGGCGATGGCCTCGCTGGCGAGCCCCGCGTGCTGCCGGATGGCGTTAGCGGTCTGCTCGATGATCATGGGGAGGTTCAGCAACATCCAGCCCAGCGCCAGGCACAGGAGCGGCACCACCGTGACTACCCAGATGGTGACGATGCGGCGCGCGAACGTCCGGAGCTCGGCAACCCGCGGATCCACCGCGCGTCCGGGAATGAGGCTGAGCAGAACCGGGCGGATTCGGTTGAACAAGTCGGGGACACCGGCGATGTCGGCCAGGACGAAGTAGCCGTCGAAGCGCAGCGTCGGCACCAGCTGCTGGATCATCTCGAAATGCATCAGTGCCGCCGCCAGCAGGAAAAAGCCCTGCCCTGTCAGCAGGTAGGCGCCGCCCAGGCCGATCAGGCACAGGCAGTTGAAGTACAGCCCGCCAAGGTCGGTGCGGATCCTGCCCGCCCGGCCCAATCGGTAGGAGTCGGTGACGTTGGTGAAGAATGCCGGGAAGACCAGATAGACGCCGACGCCGATCACTCCCGGCCTGGCGCCGCCGTACCGGCACGCGGTGGCATGCCCCAGTTCGTGGATCACGGCTCCCGCCGTCAGCATCGCGAAGATGCCAAGGAGCAGCGCCGGCGTGAGAAGTACCTGCGCCAGGGAAGCCAGGAAGTCGCCCCTGGCCAGCACCAGGATGTCGACGGCGGCCAGCCCGACCAGGACGGTGGCCACCACCGGACTCCAATACAGCGGGGCCAGGATCAGGGCTAGCGTGTTGACTGCCTTTTCCGGCAGCAGCGTTCCCCTCAGCCGCAGGGCCAGCAACGGGTTTGCCCGCGGCGGCGGCCCGGCCTCGGCTAAGTTCGCATCGGCGTCGTGAACGAGGCCCATCGGCGCCAGCCTGGTGTCGATGAGGTGGAGGAGTCCGCTCACACCGAGTTCGCGGCCGTAGGCGTCGCTGACATCGCGCGCCAGCTCATCAGCGGATTTCTCCGGCGAGACGGTGGCCATGACCAGCTGGAGAAGCTCCGACAGCTGGACAATCTGCCCGTCTCCGCGCTGCAGCAGGTAGCTGCGGTCCTTGAGACCAGACCCCTCAACCGGTCCCAGGAAAACAAGCCCGGGTGACGGCGACCAATGCCGGACAAAGTCAGCTTCGGGTGCTGTGGTCACGGTCCCCACCTAGGTTGAGCCACTAAGAACGGCGGGCATGCTCCGACGCTGAAGCATGCCCTCCGGGTTTCCTGTTGATCCTGCGGACCTACTGCTGCAGGACGATCACTTCCTGCCAGGCGGCCGAGTTCGCGATTGAACCGATCGAGGCCGCATTGATGGCGATCGAAAGGTTCACGGCGATCACGGGAGCAACGTTGATGTTGAAGAACAGCGTTTCCCTCATTGGAAGCAGTTCTGCAACCTCGGCGTCGAGATCCACCGGTAATAGCGCGGTTGATGCCGTCATAGCACCTCACCTCTCTCCCCCGGGCAATCCCAGGGTCCAGATATCGGATGATAGACGGACTTAACCCTGGACTACGGCGATGTTCTGAAGCGCAGTGCTGTGTGCTACCGCAAAGAACGACGCAGCGTTCAGAGCCACAGACGAGTTGCTTGCGTAAACACCCGCCCAATTCGTGTCCAGAAACAGGGTCTCCCGCGAAGGCAACAGCTCCACTTTCTGGCTTTCCAGTTCGTGAACGGTAAGTTCCTTCATCATGTCAATCACCCCCTTTCGACGTCCCGCGATCAGTCAACGCGTAGCCCCGTTGTGGCTTCGTTACTGGGCTGTTATTTTTCCGTTGTCGCATAAGACTAATGTGGTGACAGTTATGACTTGGGCGCCGAATAATCTTTGCCTAAGATGGTCATACTGGACAGTAATGTTCCTGGACGACGTAAATTGCAGACAAGGAAAGCAGGCGCCGATTCATGGCGGACATTGAAGGCACCATGGTCATCCGCGCGTGGGCGGAGCCTGCCCAGAACCATCGTGTACGGGCACGCCTGATCTCCAGCCATCCGGGCCAGGACCAGGAAATTGTGGAGACGGCCGGCGATGCAGAAGAAGTCATTTTGGCTGTGCAGCGTTGGCTCGATGTGCTGAAGGCATCAGAAACCACTGCCAGCGCATAACCGTAGATTCCTTATCGGCTGAGTCGATTCCGGCAAGCCCTTATTGAATGACAACCGGCGCCATACTGATTGACCAGTATGTGGACTTATTGCCGGTATATAAACCTCAAAAACCCCTGTTACTAAATTGCCTTGACATGATGCGCCCCAGTGCCACGATGGTTATCTGGGGTATCGCGTGTTGTCCGGTCGCTTGAAGGGGATAGGCATGACGGTGGCTCTCGCACAGGATTGGCATCTAAGCCTGCTGGGGGCCTGGCGGTTGCGCCGCGGCACCAATACCGTGACGGTGGCCAGCCGGGAACAGCGGCTCATCGCGTGTGTGGGACTCCTGGGCTGCAGGCACCGGAGTTTCCTGGCTGGCCTGCTGTGGCCAAAAAGCAGCGAAACGCAGGCTGCCGGGAACCTGCGCACCACCGTCTGGTGCATCTCCCACGCGTTCCCGCACCTTCTCCTGACGGGCGCGGACACGCTGGAGCTTCACGAAGCGGTCAGGGTCGATGTCACGGCGCTGCAGCGCCACGTCGCCACCCTGCAGTCCCAGCCTGAAGCCCGGATTCCTGACGGCTATCTCGACGACCTGAGCCGGGCTGACCTGCTGCCCGGCTGGTACGACGACTGGGTGATATTTGAACAGGAGCGGCTGCGGCAGTTGCGCCTCAGCGCGCTGGAGCTCATGGCCCGGCAACATCTGGCGGCCGGTGAACCCGGCAAAGCTGTTATCGCGGCGTTGTCCGCGGCAAGCATCGAACCACTGAGGGAATCCGCGCATCTGCTGCTGGTCCAGGCCCATCTGGCCGCCGGGAACCGAGCCGCCGCAGTCCGCGCCTACACGATGTTTGCCAGCCGCCTGGAGGGCGAACTCGGCGTCCTTCCCTCAAGCCAGCTGAGCGAGCTTGTCTCTGCGTTCCATCCGCACTGAGCGAGCATCTGCACTGAGCGAGGAATCATCATGGATACCCTCATCGAAATCCCCGGAGACCGCACGGCGGCCAAGTTCGCCTACGCGGCCGCCGGCCTGGGCGTAGTAGGCGTGGCATCACTGGGCGCCATGTACGCCATCGAAGTGCCAAAGAACGGACCCTACGTCTTCGGCACCATCAACGATGCCACCGGCGGCGTCTTCCAGTTGGTGATCATCCCGGTGATCGTCCAGGTTCACCGGCGCCTGCGCCGCACACCCGGCTCCGAGGCCGCCAAATGGCTGGTGATCGCGGCCAGTGGCGCAGGATCAGCAAGCTCGTTCCTCCTGGTCGCGAAGAAGCTCGATTTCACGGTGTCCACTGGCATCTCGGTGGGGGCAATGATGGTCCAGGCCGGCTGGTTCCTGCTGGCCCACCGGGCACTGCTCAAGAGGGGCAGCTATCCCCGGGATCTCGCGAAGCTGGGACAGTTCATTGGCGGCGCCTTGTTGGTGGCGTTGCCCCTGGCGGCGCTGACCGCGGTGGAACAGGCGCCGGCCTGGATCCGCTGGGGCATCGGCGGGGCGGGAATAGCCTTTGGCGCCACAGCGTGGGTCGCCTGGCCGTACTGGTATTTCCTCGCGGCCCGGCACCTCAGCCACGTCCCCAGGGAAGTTCCTGGCGGAGCCCCACGTCCACGCCGTCGGAACATCGGCACCGGGTACTGAGGCACTCGCTGAACCCAACGCCCGGCAAGTCCGTGCCGCTGGCCGGCTCAGGCCGTGCTGCCGCGCAAATGTGCGGTACTTTGTGGCCATGGACTTTGGCAACGCCGACAGCTGGGGGGCGGCGATTTACTTCTGGATCATCCCCGTGGTCCTCGGCGATGCCATCTTCCCGCCCATCCCCTCAGAGATGGTGGTGATTACCGGCGGCGCCCTCTCGGCCGACGGCCGGGCCAACGTCTTCCTGGTGGGGGCACTGTCCGCGGTGGCCTCCTGGGTCGGCGACATGGTGGTGTTCCAGCTCTTTAAACGCCGGCTCAGCCATGTCCTGGACCGCTGGCGCTGGGGCCGCAAGGTCCATACGGGCATCCACGCGGCCATCGCCAAGGCCGGCCGCTCCTCCACCTACGGAACCATCATCGGCGCCCGTTTCATCCCGGGCGGGCGGCTGGCGACGTCGGCGGCTTCGGGCATCGCCGACGTTTCGGCCCCGGGGTTCAGCCTGTGCGCCGGCCTCGGCGCGGTCCTCTGGGCCAGTTGGCTGGTGGGCCTGGGCTACTTCACGGGATCGGCAACCAACCTGCCGTTCTGGGCGAGTTCGCTGATCGGCGTGTTGCTGGGCCTGGTGATCGGGGCCGCCGTCGGCGTCATTGTCACCCGCCGGCGCGGCACCCGCTCACCCGTGGACGAGCCCGCCCCCGGCGAGTGAGCTGGGACGGCTGAGCTAAACGGGCGCCCAGCGGCCGCGGTTACGGCGGAGCACCGTCAGTGAGCCGGTGAGTGCAACGCGTTCGACGGCGTCGCGCATCATCGCTGCCGATTCGCGCGCCTGCTGGTTCTCACCGCTGTATTTGGTCGCCTCCACGAGGAAGCGGAGGTTCAGTTGGGGGACGCCGGCGGCAAGTTCGATCTGGTTGGATTCCACATGGTGACGGGTCTCCAACGCCTCGACCGCTGCGGCCATCACGGCTTCCGGCGGGTTGCCAGGCTTCAGTCCGGTGATTTTCAGGCGGGTCTGGAACGAAGGCATGCCTCAACCCTAATACGGCGTGTTCCTGGTCCCTTCCCTGTGGTGGGACAGCTGGACGGCGCCGGCGTCAGGCAAATAACCTCAAGCAGCTGCCGAGGTCCGTCAGGAACCGCACCACCATGGTTTTCCGCGCGGGACAGGACTAGACTGTGGCCTCGGTCTCATAGTCACACCTGACAATCATCAAGAAAGAAGACCGAACATGAGACGGACCACAATGCGAGTGATTGCGGCGGTATCGGCAGGCATGTTGGCATCAATGTTAGGGATCGGCGTCGCCTCCGCCGGCAGCCGGAGTGACCTGGCCGAAGTGCGACAGGCCACAACCCAATATCACGACGTTAGTGCGGCCATTGCCGCGGGCTACCAGCCCGTGGGTGAGTGCGTTCCAGGCATGGGCTTTCACTACGTCAACTTCAGTCAGTTCGGTCAGATGAATCCATTGGTCCCGGACGCACTGACGTATGCAGCGAACAAAACGGGCCAGCTCAGACTGGTCGCAGCGGAGTGGTTTAAGGTCGACGCCGACCAGGACCTGGCGACCGACACAGACCGGCCGAGCATGTTCGGCAAGGCATTCGACGGACCAATGCTCGGGCACGCTCCCGGCATGCCGATCCACTACGACCTCCATGCATACCTGTGGCAAGGTAATCCGGACGGCGTCCTGGCAACCTACAACCCGAATGTTCACTGCCCCGAACCGTAAGAGCGATCCGTTCGGCGAGGTCAGCGGGCCGCTGGCTGTGCAACATGGGTCCTACCCGGTGTTGCGCAGGCCGGCCGCCACCCCGTTGACGGTGATCAGCATGGCCCGCTGGAGCCGTTCGTCGATCTCGGCGCCGCTGATGCTCCCGCCTTCGGCGTTCTGGGCAGCCCGCACGCGGCGGAGCAACTCCACCTGCAGGTAGCTGATGGGGTCCAGGTACTGGTCCCGGATCTCCAGCGACCGCTTGAGCGTCGGCTGCGCGTCCAGGAGCACGTTCTCGCCGGTCAGGTTCTGGATCTCGGTGACCGTGAGTTCGTACTCTTCACGGATGGCGCGGAAAATGTGGTGCAGGTCCTCGGGAACCAGGGTGGCCACGTAGTACCCGGCGATGTCCATGTCCGTCTTGGCCAGCGTCATCTCCACGTTGGAGACAACGGACCGGAAGAAGTGCCAGTTCTCCATCATCTCCACGAGCTGCGGGGAGTTTCCGGCCTCGCGGGCAGCCTTCAGGCCCGAGCCCACACCGAACCAGCCCGGGACGATCTGCCGGGACTGGGTCCAGCCGAACACCCAGGGGATGGCACGCAGGCCGCCAAGCCCCGCCCCGGAATCCGGGCGTTTGGACGGGCGTGAGCCGATGTTCAGCGAGCCCAGCTGCTCCACCGGAGTGGACGCCAGGAAGTACGCTGGCAGGTCAGGATGGTCGATCAGGTTCCGGTACCGGTCGAAGGCGCCGTCGGAGATGATTTCCATAACGTGCCCGTACCGTTCGCGCTGGTCGTCCGACGTGCGCGGATCCCGGTGCAGGGCCGAGCCCTGGAGCACTGCCGCGAGGGACAGCTCCAGGTTTTCCCGGGCCAGCTCCGGCAGCGAGTATTTGTCCGAGATGACCTCGCCCTGTTCGGTGAACTTGATCTCGCCTTCCAGCACGCCGTTGGGCTGGGCCATGATGGCGTCGTAGGTGGGTCCGCCGCCGCGGCCCACGGAACCGCCGCGGCCGTGGAACAACCGGACACGGACGCCGTGCTTGGCCGCAACGTCGCGCAGGTTGCGCTGGGTCTTGTGGATCTCCCACTGGCTGGTCATCACGCCGGATTCCTTGTTTGAGTCCGAGTAGCCCAGCATGATTTCCTGGACGTCGCCGCGCAGCCGGACCAGGTCGCGGTAGGACGGAACGGACAGCAGCTGGTCCACGATCTCCGCCGAGGCACGCAGCTCCTCCACGGTCTCCAGAAGCGGCGCGAACCCGATCTTGGCGTAGGGGGCGTCGCCGAACAGGTTGATCAGGCCTGCCTCGCGGGCCAGCACGGCCGCGGCCAGGACGTCGTCCGCGCCGCGGGTCATGGAAATGATGTAGGTCTCGATGACGTCCGGACCGTACGTGCGCAGGGCGCGGCGGATCTCACGGAAGACGTCGTACGTGCCGTCAGCGACGCCGTCGAGCTTAATCGGGTGGCCGGACAGCGGCCGGCGTGAGGCGAGCTCCGAGCCGAGCACCTCGAAGCGTTCCTCACGGCTCAGTTCGGCATAGCGGATGCCGGGGCCGCCCAGCCGGTCCATCAGCTGGCCAACGGCGTCGTGGTGGTGGTCCGCGTGCTCGCGGATGTCCAGGGTGGCCAGGTGCAGGCCGAAGGACGCGACGGCGCGGCGGACACGGGCCAGCGCGCCGTCGGCAGCGAGCGACGCCGAGTGGTTGCGGAGGGACAGCTCCAGCAGCTCGAGGTCGTTGAGGAGTTCCTCGGTGGAGCTGTAGTCACGGCCGTGCTCGTGCGTGGAGTCCGCGGCCACCCGCTTGCCCGTGTTGATGAGCTTGGCTTTGATGCAGGTGAGCTTGAGGCGGTACGGCTCCTGGGCGTTGAGCTCCAGGACGCGCCGGTCCAGGCCCGGCAGCTTCTTCAGGTCCGCGTCGATGGAGTCCAGCAGGGTCTGGTCCGCGCCGGACAAGGCGGTGGAGTTGGACAGGATGGAGATCAGCTCATCCATCATCGCGATGCTGATGCGGACGGCGTGCTGGTTCTGGATCTGCAGGATTTCCCGGGTGACCGCAGCCGTGACGTTGGGGTTGCCGTCCCGGTCGCCGCCGATCCAGGACCCAAACCGGATGGGTGCGTCCTGGGACGAAAGGCTGACGCCGTGCTCACCGAGCAGTTCCGAGAAGTCCGAAAGCATCTCGGGCATGGCATCGGTCAGGATGCCGCCGAGGTAGTAGATCGCGTTGCGGGCCTCGTCCACCGGGGTGGGGCGTACCTGGCGCAGTTCGTCGGTCTGCCACATCTGGTCGATGACTTCGGAAAGCTGGCGGTCCTGCCGGCGGCGCGCGGAGGTGCCTTCCTTCGTGGGCTCGGCCAGGACATCAGAGAGCTTGCGGATCTTGTCCAGCACGGAACGGCGCGAAGCCTCGGTGGGGTGGGCGGTGAAGATGGGGCGGACGTCCAGCCCGTTGACCACTTCCTGCAGGACTTCGGGCCCCGCTTGGGCGGCGATTTCGGTGACGGCCTTGGCCAGCCACCCGTCCTTTTCCTTCCGTGTCCGCAGGCCGCGGACCCGGTGGACCTGCTCGGCCGCGTTGGCCAGGTGGAAGTAGAACGCGAATGCACGGACCAGGTCGGTGGCCTGCTCGATCGGCAGGGAGCCGAGCAGTTCTCGGACCTGTTCAACGACGTCGTGCGCGCTCCATGGGCCGGTGGCATCGGCACCGCCGCGGGCGGCTTCCTTGGACTCCTTGGTGAGGAGGCGGACCTGCTCCACCAGATTGAGGAGTTCGGGGCCGTGCTGGCGGACCAGGGATTCACCCAGCAGTGTGGAGACTCGCCGGACATCGGCCCTCAGTTCAGAGGCGAGGTCGGTTGCGGAATTCATTGCAGTGTTAGCCATGGAAACTGTCTTTCGAGGGTTCGGACTTGGCTCGTACACTGCGCTGGATACTGTGAGCCACGTTACTAGCTATCGATGCTACCTGCACGGGATGGCGAAGGTGGAATCCGTCTCAGATATTGCGCCGGTCTCCGCCCCTGCCGCGCCGGACTTCAGCGGCGATCTTGAAATTGAAATCCGGCGTCCCCAGCACCGACCACAGGCGCAGCCACACCGGGAGCATCATCTCCGCTCCCCGAGCGGTGGTGATGTCTCCGAGGTCAATAATATCGCGGTGGCCCAGCTCCTGGCGGAGCGCCGTCACGGTGTTCTTGGCACCGGCGTCGTCGCCGGAGACAAACACCGAGTGGTCCCCGCCGCCCAGCCGTCCGGGGTCAACCATCAGCCCTGCGTTCATCGTGTTCAGGGTTTTGACCACCCGCGCCTCCGGAAACGCGTGCTGGATCCGTTCGGCGTTGCTGTCCGTGTTGACCGGGTTCAGCACCGGCGGCATGCCCTGGGAGAAGTCGAGCGGGTTGGAAACGTCCACCACCACTTTCCCCGACAGGTTGGCCGAACGCGCGGCACTGAGGGCACTGAGGGCGCCCGCTCCGTTCGTTGCATTGACTATCAGTTCCGCCGCGGCTGCGGCCTCCGCGAACGTTTCCAGGGCTATGTGCTGGTTCGCTGCGTGCCATTCGCTGAAGGGCGGCGTGCCCATGGCGTCCGGCGCGCTGCGGGCGAGAGCCTCCCCCGGGTCGCGAGTACCCACCACCACGTCGTGTCCCAGCGCGGACAGCGCGCCCGCGAGGGTCCGGCCTGCGAAACCCGTGCCAAGGACCGCGATTTTCATGGTTCCTCCAAGGTCAGCCGTGGGAGTCCGGAAACGAAGCTCCGCCGCTTTCGACGTTACTCTCCGCCGCCTGCAAGACAAGGGCCGCGGCAGCAACGCGGCGCGAGGTCCGTGGTGCTCCGCGGCGGTCCGTGGTGGAATGGACTGCGTCCGCGCCGGGTTGTAAACCCTGACGTCGTAGCCGGGGAATCAGAACCCCTTTTGGAGGAACCATGGACACCACCGCAACCGCGCAGCTGGAACGCTGGCAGCGTTTCCGCACGAACCGGAACAAGGCCCTCGCCACCCGCCACGGCTGGCTGACGCTCACCTCCTTCCAGTGGCTGGAATCCCGGCCCGCCGCCATCGACGTCGCCCCCGGCCTCTGGTCAACGGACGGCACGACGGCGACACTCACCGCTGTGGCGCACGACGGCCTGACGCTGGTGGAAACGGGCGAGCCCATTGACGGGACCATCACCGTCTCCCTCGCCAACGAGGAATCCCTGATGTGGGTGCAGTTCGGCGGCGCGGACGGGCAGCAGGTAGTGGTGGAACTCGCCATGCGCGCAGACCGGTACGCCATCCGGACCCGCGATTCCGGCTCGCCGGTGCTGACGGAGTTCGACGGCGTTCCCACGTTCGACTACAACCCGGACCTCGTGATTGAGGCCGCCTACGAGGCGTATCCGGAACCGGTGGCGGTCCCGATCGGAACGGCCAATCCGCTGGTGGACGGCGTCCATTATTCAGTGGGCGAGGTGGTTTTCCGGCTGCCGGGCATCGAGCACCAGTACCGTCTGCACGCCGAGGAGGAAAAACTGGGCGCACTGACCATCACGTTCCATGACGGGACCAACGGTGAATCAACGGATGAGTGGCGGAAAGTCTCCACGCCCCGGCCACGCATTGACGCGGCCGGGAAGGCCACGGTGGTCCTGGACTTCAACCGCGCCATCAACTACCCCAGCGCCTTCACCCCGTTTGGCACCTGCCCCATGCCCGTGAAGAACAACAGCCTCGACGCGAAGATTGAAGCCGGCGAAAAGCAGCCTCTCCTCGCTGATTGAGCGCGAAAGGACACTTAAGCCCAGCGGAACGGGGCCTCAAATGTCCTTTCGCGCTAAATGGTGGGTCAGACGATCGCTGAGACGCCGGTGACCGCCCGGCCCACAATGAGCGTGTTGATTTCGAACGAGCCCTCGTAGGTGTAGATAGCCTCGGCGTCGGCGAAGATTTTGGCCATCCGGTAGTCGGTCACGATGCCGTTGCCGCCCAGGAGGGACCGGCCCAGCGCCACTGTCTCGCGCATCCGGGCGCTGGTGTAGGACTTGGCGAGGGCCACCTGCGGCATGTCCGCCACGCCGTCGTCCTGCAGCTGGGCAATACGCGCCATCATGGCCATGCTGGCTACGGCGTTGCCCAGCATGGTGACCAGCTGCTGCTGGATGAGCTGGAATTTCGCCAGCGGCCGGCCGAACTGGTGGCGTTCGACGGCGTACTGCCGGGCGACGTCGAACGCCGCCAGCTGCTGCCCCACCCCCTGCCATCCCACCATGATCCGCGAGCCACGCAGGAGCTGGTTGGTGTCCTCGAAACTGCTGATGCCGGCGAATCGGTCGGCCTCGGCGACCTGGACATCCTTAAGCACAATGTCCGCGTTCTGCACGGTCCGGAGCGCAATCTTGTTCTCGATCCGGCTCCGGCTCACGCCCGGCAAGGAAGCATCAACGATGAACCCTCGGACCGCGCCCTGCCCGTTGGCAGCCACGGCCTCGTCCTTGGCCCACACGAGCATGTAGTCGCAGAACGTCCCGTTCCCGATCCAGCGCTTGGCGCCGTTGAGCACCCACGCGTCGCCGTCGTCGTCGGGCTCTCCCGTTGCGCTGGAGATGCGCCGGGCACTCGTTTCCATCCCGCCGGCAACGTCCGAACCGTGGTCGGGTTCGGTGAGCGCGAAGGCGCCCGTGATACGCAGGCTTGAGGCGTCCGCAAGCAGCCGCTCTTTCTGGCCGGCCGAACCGAAACCGTAGAGCGATTCCACAAAAAGGTCGTGGTGGACCAGGAAAAATGTTGCGATCGAGGTATCGACGCGCGTCATCTCTGCGATGACCAGTCCGGCGAACAGGTTGCTGTAGCCGCGCTGCGCCGGTGTGCTCAGCTCCAGCGCGGCGAGCTTGGGCAGGATGTGCGCCGGGAACTCCGCCTTGTTCCACCAGTCCGACGCGTAGGGGGCGATCTCCGTGGCCAGAAACTCCCGCAGCTCGGCCAGCTTGGCCCGCTCCTTCGAGCTGAGGAGTGACTCGAACGCGAAAAAATCGGCGGTGGGCAGCTCGTCGATCGCCCGTTCAGTGGTGGAGGGCTCGGTGGTGGAGGGCTCGGACGTGCCCGGCAGGCTCATTTCGGCCCCATTCGGATGGCACCGTCGAGCCGGATGGTTTCGCCGTTGATCATCGCATTTTCCACGATGTGGGCCACCAGACTCGCGTATTCGGCGGGCCGGCCAAGGCGCGACGGATGCGGGACCTGCCGGCCCAGCGAATCCTGCGTGTCCTGCGGGAGCGTTGCCATCATGGGTGTTTCAAAGATGCCCGGGGCGATGGTCACCACCCGCAACAGGGAGCGGGCCAGCTCACGGGCCAGCGGCAGCGTCATGGCGGCGACTGCGCCCTTGGAAGCGGCGTAGGCGGGCTGGCCGATCTGCCCGTCGAAAGCTGCCACGGAGGCGGTGTTGATGATGACGCCGCGCTCGGGGCCGCCGAGCTCAGTACTGATCGGTTCGGTGGATACCATGGCCGCGGCGGCCAGGCGCAGCACGTTGAACGTCCCGATGAGGTTGACCTGGATGACGCGGTTGAACGTGTCCAGCGGAAGGACGCCGTCCCGGCCCAGGACCTTGCCCGGCGTGGCGACGCCGGCGCAGTTGACAACAATGCGCAGGGGTCCCAGCGCCACGGCAGTGTCGACGGCGGCCTGCACCTCAGCCTCATTGGTGACGTCCGCGGGGACAAAGGCCGCTTGTGCCCCCGAACCGCCGGCGGCGTTCAGCGCTGCCACGTTCAGCGCTGAGGCGTTGAGCTCGGCGGCGTAGGCTGCACCGGCAGAGGACGGCAGGTCGATCAGCACCACCGAGGCGCCGGCGTCGAACAGGCGCTTCGCTGTGGCAGCGCCCAGCCCGGAAGCCCCACCCGTAATCAGCGCGACAGTACCCAAGACGTCCATACATCCTCCTTGATGCGGCCCCAACACCATAAGACCGGCGCGGAACATTAGTTAGTGCATGTTAACTGAAAATCCTGTGGGCCGCACCCACTAGGCTGAACGGATGACCATGCCGGATGCCGAACCTGCCCACTGGCAGGACCGGGCCAACGTGGCGGCCCGCTCCGTCACCGGACTCTTCGGCCGGCGGCTGCTGTTCCTGCCGGGAACCCACCTGGCCGCCGTGCAATGGCCGTCAAAACACCTGAAGAACCTCCTCCACCCCTGGCACTACTGGTGGCAGGCGCACTACGTGGACTGCCTGGTGGATGCCGGGCGCCGCGAACTGGGCAACGGAGCCACCCCCGCGGCAAGGTTCAACGGCGCGCACCACCCCAGTGCCGGCAGGCTCGCGTCCAGGCTGGTCACGGGCATCCGGCTGCGCAACGCCTTCACCTTCGTCAACAACTACTACGACGACATGGCCTGGCTGGCGCTGGCGACGCACCGTCTGCAAAGCCTGGCCGAGGAGACGCGGCAGCCCGGTCGCCGCCGGAACGCCAGGGTCCGCAAGACGCTGACCCTGCAGTTCGATTCCGCCTCCACCGACGACCTCGGCGGCGGGACCTTCTGGAGCAAAAAGCGCGACTTCAAGAACACTCCGGCCACCGCCCCCGTAGCGCTCTACTACGCCCGGACAGGCCAGGAGGCCAAGGCGCAGCGGTTGGTGGACTGGCTCAATGCCGTGCTGTTTGATCAGGCCCGGGGCCTCTATGTTGACGGGGCGCGGCTCAGCCCGGCTGGCGAAGTGCTAGTGGAGAACAACCTCTACACCTACAACCAAGGCCCCGTACTGGGAGCCTTGCTGGAGCTCGGCGGCGACGCCAACCTCGCCAGGGCCGCGGCACTGGTGGCCGCGGTCGCACAGCGGCTCACCGTACCGGGGCAGCGCATCCTCCGCTGCGATGGAACGGGCGACGGCGGACTCTTCACCGGGATTCTCTGCCGATACCTGGCACTCGCGGCCGTCGATGCCCGGCTCCCGGAGTCCGCCCGGAACACCGCGCAGGAGCTCGTGACAGCTACTGCCGAAGCCTTCTGGGCGGGCCGCCGGCCGGCCGGCCGCGGAGCGGCATCAGCCACGGCTGGGAACGTCCTGTTCTCCATCCACGCGGCACAACCGGCGGACACAACCTATCCGCCAGGTGCCGCCGTCGAACTTTCCACCCAGCTGCAGGCCTGGATGGCGCTGGAGGCCGCAGCGGCCATCCACAAAAGCCGTGAATGAATTAGGGCACGCAACAGTTCCGTAATGCATGTGATCCTGATCACTTAAGGGCTATGCCGCTTGGTGTCTTAGGTTTGGCTAACCTACAGTTTCTCGGGTGAGCCACCCCTTTATCCCCAGCTCACCAGGACCGTCGGTCCACACACTTTTCCCCAGAAAGTAGCACTCAATGAAGATCCGCAACAGCGCTCTGGCCGGCATCGCACTCGCCGCCACCGCAGCCTTGGGACTGACCGCCTGCGGCGGCACCACCCCGGCAGCCACCGGTTCCGCCTCTGCAGACGCCAAGGTGTCCGGCGAGATCACGGTCTACAACGCACAGCACGAATCCATGACCAAGGCCTGGGTGGAAGAGTTCACCGAGGAGACCGGCGTCAAGGTGACCCTGCGCCAGGGCAAGGACACCGAGATGTCCAACCAGATCATCCAGGAGGGCGACAAGTCCCCGGCTGACGTCTTCATCACCGAGAACTCCCCCGCCATGACCCAGGTGGAAAACGCAGGCCTGTTCGCCGATCTCACCGACGAGGTCAAGAAGCAGGTTCCGGCCGAGTACCGCCCGTCCACCAACAAGTGGACCGGCGTCGCAGCCCGCTCCACCGTGTTCGTGTACAACAAGGAAAAGCTCACCGAAGATAAGCTGCCCAAGTCCCTCTCTGACCTGGCCGGTCCGGAGTGGAAGGGCCGCTGGGGCGCATCGCCGTCCGGCGCCGACTTCCAGGCGATCGTATCCGCCTACCTTGAACTCAAGGGCGAGGCCGAAACCGAGAAGTGGCTCACGGCCATGAAGGAAAACTTCAAGGGCTACCAGGGCAACGGTGCGGTCATGAAGGCTGTCAACGCCGGTGAAATCGAAGGTGGCGTTATTTACCACTACTACTACTTCGGTGACCAGGCCAAGACCGGCGAGAACTCCAAGAACGTGGCCAGCCACTACTTCAAGAACCAGGATCCGGGCGCATTTGTCTCCGTATCCGGCGGTGGCGTGCTGAAGTCCTCCAAGAACAAGGCTGCTGCCGACGCGTTCCTCGCCTTCATCACGGGCAAGAAGGGCCAGGAGCAGCTGCAGACGGGCAAGGACTTCGAGTACACCGTGGGCGCCGGCGTGGCATCCAACGACAAGTTGGTTCCGCTGGCCGAACTGCAGGCACCGACGGTTGACTCCTCCAAGCTGAACTCCAAGAAGGTCACGGAGCTGATGACCAAGGCCGGTCTGCTCTAGCTTTTGGTTTCAACCCCAGAACTAACCGCCAAAGCGGCGATGGCGGGCAAGGGCAACAGCCCTCGCCCGCCATTGGCGGTTGCGCTCCTGGCCACACTGCTGGCCCTGTTCGCCCTCATCCCGCTGGGCTATGTCATCTACATGACGGCGGTCACTGGCTGGGATGCCAGCATTGAGCTGATCTTCCGCCCCCGGGTGGGCGAACTGCTGGTCAACACCCTCCTGCTGATGCTCATCGTGGTGCCCGCAACTCTGGTGGCGGGCGTGGGCGGCGCGTGGCTGGTGGAACGCACCAAGCTGCAGGGCCACAAGTGGTGGGCCGTGCTCCTGGCGGCGCCGCTGGCCATTCCCGCGTTTGTGAACAGCTACGCCTGGGTGTCCGCCATCCCTTCCCTGGAAGGCGTCTGGTCAGGCGCGCTGATCGCCACTCTGTCCTACTTCCCGCTGGTCTACATTCCGGCCGCGGCCACGCTCAGCCGGCTGGATCCGGCCATCGAGCAGTCCGCGGCGTCCCTGGGCCTGGGCCCGTGGCAGGTCTTCTTCCGCGTGGTGCTGCCCCAGCTGCGCATCGCCGTCACCGGCGGTGGCCTGCTGGTGGGCCTGCACCTGCTGGCCGAGTACGGCGCCTTCGCGATGATCCGCTTTGAGACGTTTACGACGGCGATCATGCAGCAGTACGCTTCCACGTTCAACGGCACGGCGGGAAATATGCTGGCCAGCGTCCTGGTGTTCTTCTGCCTGATCCTCCTGGTGCTGGAGGTCCGCAGCCGCGGCACGGCCCGCTACGCGCGGATCGGCTCCGGCGCCCAGTCCAAGCCCCTGCGGCTCCCCCTGCACCGCTACCAGGTTCCCGCCCAGCTGGGACTGATGGCGCTCACTGGCCTGGCGTTCGGCCTGCCGCTGTGGTTTGTGATCCGCTGGATCGTGGCCGGCGGCGCCGAGATCTGGGATGTGGACGAGTTTGTCCCCGCACTGCTGCAGACCCTGGGGCTGGGCCTTGCCGGCGCAGTGGCCGCGACTGTTGTCGCCTTCCCCATGGCGTACCTGGCCGTCCGGCATCCAGGGTGGTTCAGCAAGTCCCTGGAGCTCTCCAACTACGTCACCAGTTCCATGCCCGGCATCGTAGTGGGTCTGGCCTTCGTCACCGTGGCCATCAACGTTGCCCCGGACATCTACCAGACCACCGGGCTGCTGGTGGCCGCATACGTGCTGCTGTTCATTCCGCGCGCGTTGGTGAACATCCGCGCCGGGCTGGCACAGGCCCCCAAGGAACTGGACGAAGCGGCCCGCGCCCTGGGCAGGTCTCCGTTCAATGCCTTCCTGAAGATCACGTTGCGCCTCACGGCGCCCGCGGCCGCCGGCGGCGCAGCGCTGGTGTTCCTCGCCGTCGTGACCGAACTGACCGCCACGCTGCTGCTCTCCCCCAATGGGACCAGAACCCTGGCCAGCGCGTTCTGGAGCAAGAGCAGCGAAATCGACTACGCCGGCGCAGCCCCGTATGCCCTGCTGATGATCCTGCTCTCGGCACCCATGACCTACCTTCTCTTCCAGCAGTCCAAGAAAGTGGCCGGACAGTGACCGAACAATCCCCCGCCAGGCTTCCGGAACCGCGGATCGCGCCGTCGGTGGCACCCACCACCAACAGCCATCTGCAGATCACCGACGTCACCAAGAACTTCGGTTCCCAGGCCGTCCTCAAAGGCGTCAACCTATCCGTGGCCAAGGGCGGGACCACTGCCATCGTGGGACCCTCCGGCTCGGGAAAGACCACCCTCCTGCGGCTGATCGCCGGCTTTGAACACCCCGCCACCGGCAGCATCTCGCTCAACGGCAGCAAGGTGGCGGGCGACGGCGTGTGGTTGCCTGCGCATAAGCGCCAGGTGGGGTACGTGGCTCAGGACGGGGCGCTTTTCCCGCACCTGACGGTGGGCCAGAACATCGCGTTCGGCCTGGACACGGCCAAGCTCGCGGGTGGCCGCCGCGGGGCCGCGGGCCGCATCAGCGAGCTGCTGGACATGGTCTCCCTGGACGCCTCCATGGCCAAGCGGCGGCCGCACCAGCTCTCCGGCGGGCAACAGCAGCGTGTGGCCCTGGCCCGTGCACTAGCCCGCGAACCCGAACTGATGCTGCTGGACGAGCCCTTTTCAGCCCTGGACGCCGGCCTGCGCGTGGCAACCCGGCGGGCCGTGGCCAAGGTCCTCAACAAAGCCGGCGTCACCACCGTCCTGGTCACCCACGACCAGGCCGAGGCCCTGTCCTTCGCGGACCAGGTGGCCGTGATGCGCGGCGGCAAGCTGGCCCAGATCGGCAACCCGTTTGTGGTTTATACCCGCCCCGCCGACCGCGCCACCGCGGAATTCCTGGGCGACGCCGTCATCCTGGACGCCTGGATGGAAGGCTCGCTGGCCACCTGCTCGCTGGGCGGAATCCCTGTCCGCCGCCCGCCGGCCCAGGGCCGCGTGCAGCTGATGCTGCGTCCTGAGCAGATCCGCATTGCCGAGGATGGCCCCATCCGCGGCGTGGTGGTGGACACCGACTACTTCGGCCCGGAAACCACCGTGCGCCTCAAACTCTCTGTGCCACCCGAACTGGCCGACCGCGCCGACCACCGCTACCCCGGCGGCGGCGAAGTCATCACCATCCGGCACTGGAACGCCCCCATTGCCCGGCCGGGAATGGAACTCTGCCTGCGCGTGGTGGGCGAAGCCGTCGCCTTCCCGCTCGACCCCGCTTGTGATTGAGCCCGTCGCGCACCGGTGATTGAGCCCGTCGAAATCCGCCGCTACTAACCTCCGGCCGGCTTCTTCTTCTGCGGATACGGCGCCTCGCCCCGGGCCAGCATCTCCACAAAGCCGGCGATTTTCCGTTCCCGCGTGGACGCCTGCTTCACGGAATTCGTCCGGTAAATCAGGGCATACCGGTTCACCGAGGTAAGGACGTCGAACATGGCCTGGGCAGCGGGGACGGCAGCGATGGCGGCGGCCAGATCCGGCGGAACTTCCGCCGTCGCCTGCCCCACATAGGCCGCTTCCCAGCGCCCGTCCGCCTTGGCGGCGTCGACCGCGGCGCGGCCGGCCGCAGTCATCCGGCCGTCAGCCTCGAGCTTCCCGATGCGGTCCACATTCCGCGCCGACCAGACGCTCTTCGGGCCGCGGCGGGTCATCCGCTGGAAGGAACTGTCGTCGTCGCGCCTTTTGCCCTGACCGTCGATCCAGCCAAAGCACAGTGCCTCCTGCAACGCTGCTTCGTAGTCCAGTTCAGTGGCGTTGCCGCCCTTCTTATGCAGCACCAGCCAGACGCCGGGGCTGGTGGCGTGGTGCTGTTCCAGCCACAGCCGCCACTCCGCCGCGTCCGCTACCAGCAGTTCCTCGAGTTCAATGGCCATGGCCCTATTCTGCCCGCCTTCTGCTGGAAGTGGCATGATGGCGGTAGCCGACCTGTCCTGGTTTCGAGGAGGAACCCATGCTGCGTGTCAGACCCGTCCATTTCACCTCCCGGCCGGACAGTTGGGAACAGCTCCTGGCTGCCCTGGGCCTGGCCAAGACCGTCGATGACGGCCCATGGCGGGAGTTCGACGCCGGTTCCGGCCGGCTGGCCCTGCACGTGGCCGACGCCGGCGGCACGGACGACGGCACCACTGCCTTGGGCGTGGAGGTGGGCGATCTGGCGGAATTCGGGCGGCGCACCGCCCTGGCCGCGGAGGAATCCGGGAACACGGTCGCCGAGCTCATCGCCGCCGATCACGGCGAGTCGTGCCGCATCACCGGCCGGGACGGCTTCAGCTTCCTGGCGGACAAAGGCGCCCGGGAGACGAACGCGGCTGACGCTGATCCGGCGCTGACCGTCGTCGGGGTCTGGTTTACGGAGGATCCCGGCGCCGCCGCCGTGACGCTGCAGGACATCGGCGCCAGGTTCCGCCCCGTCCCGGACGCCGACGAAACCGCCGACTTTACCGCCAAGAACGGCGGGGTGCTGATGGTGCGGCCGGCATCCGGGCCGCCGCGGTCCGGCCTGGGATTTGAGTACGACGGCGATCTGGGCGCCTTGCGGGACCGGCTCACCGCCGCCGGGCTGGACGTCAGCGAAACCGAGGAAGCCTTCGGCCGGACCCTGCACGTGGCCAACCCCGACGCCGCGGGCAGCGCAGGTACCGCCGACACAGCCGCAGCCACAACCGCCCCGCATGTCCCGCCCACGCTCTGGATCTCGCAGCGCCTCGCCGCGCCGTGATCCGCTCCAATCCGGACCGGGGTGCCCGGGGCTGTCTCTGCGGATAAGCCCGCCGAGGGGTGAGATTCCGGCGCTTTGGGCGCCGCTTTACGCTGATAGCTCACCCCTCAGCGGTCCGAGGCCGCCCAATGGGGTAAAACTTAACCATGAACGTTCGCACTCCTGACCCCAATCCCGGCTGGCTCTCCGAAGAAGACCTCTTTGAGGCCCGCGGGAGGCTCCCCATGATCTATGTGGAGGCCGTGCCGGTGAGGCTGGATCCGCTGGGTTTTGTGAACGAGGTCGGTACGCTGCTCCAGGCCGACGAGGACGGGAACATGATCCGGTCGCTGGTTTCGGGCCGCGTGATCTACCGCGAGACAATCCGCGCCGCACTCCTGCGCCATATGGAAAAGGACCTGGGGCCGCTCGCGTTTCCGCAGCTCCCCATCAGCCCGGTCCCCTTCACGGTGGCCGAATACTTCCCGGCCCCGTCCCAGACCGGCTTCACCGACGACCGCCAACACGCCGTATCGTTGGCGTATGTCATCCCCGTGACCGGCGAATGCGAACCCCGCCAGGATGCCCTGGAACTGACCTGGATGACCCCGGCGGAAGTGCTAAGCCCCGACGTCCAGCTCGAATTCAGCGGCGGCCGCGGCGCCCTGGTCCGCCAGGCGCTGGCCTTTGCGGGCGTGGGTCACTGACGCCCGCGGGTTCCCCGGCGTCCCCGACTTCCGGCGCCCCGCTTTGTAGACTGTAGGGCGGACCGCAAGAGAACTTAAGGACTCCCATGACCGAAAACCCAGCCGCCAGGCACTACAGCGAACAGCAGGCTGGATCTCTGACCACCGGCGATCAGCTCCTCCTCCCCGACGGTGAACGCACCGCCGAAATCCAGCACGTGGAGTTTGAACCGGACGATTTCGGGACCCCTGCGGTGGTCCTGGCAAACCTCACCGGCGGCGGCACCCTCCGCATCGCGGCCGGCTCCACCGTAAAGATCCTGGACACAACAGTCAGGGTCATCACGGTTCCGGACACCACCGTTCGGGGCACCCCCGTTCAGGACACGACGCCCGACGCCGTCACGCAGCTTACGGTCGCGGCGCAACACCCTGCCGAACAGCCCCAGCACACCGGCGAAGCGGGGGCAGCCCCGGCGGCTCCCGCCGTCGTCGTACCTCCCCCGCCGGCCATCCCGCCCGCGATGAGCGGCCCGTCCGCGGAAGAACTGGCGCGGATTCCGGCGCCGCAGGGCACACCCGAAGCGGTGGTGGAGGCTGCCGCGGAAGCCCACCCGGACGCCGTTGGCGTGCTGCTGCTGGCGGACAAGCTGGCCAAGGGCATCAACTTCAAGTCCGGCAGCTGCCTCAAGGACCTCAGCGACCTGGCCCACGAGCTGTTCATCACGCTCAAGGATCCGGACGGGGCGCTCACCGTGGCGGACCTGCTCAACGTCCTCCCGTTCGACGGCAACCCGGGCCGGTGGGCGTCCGTGGAGGCGTCGCTGGCGTTGTCCAGCTTCATCTGCCGCCAGGACCGGCAGGAGGAGCGCGCCGAAGTCTATGAAAAGCTGCTGCGTTTGCCGGAAACCCAGGAAACGGACCCGTTCAAGGCGCGGATGAACGCCAAGGTGCGCCAGCGTTCGCTGAACGAACCCAACCTGTACGACAAAGAGATCTTCCGCTCGATCGACAACTCCAACCACGAGGCCGAGCGGGAGTGGCGGCTGCTGCGCCTCGAATCCCTGCTGTTCCTGCGCGCACACGGCGGGTCTGAGACGATCGGCGTGGGCGAACTCCAGCGCCGGATCAGCAACGAACTCGAGGCCGTCCGGGCCTAAGCCGTCGGGGTGGGGGAATTGCCCCCTACCCGGGGCTGCGCCCGCGTTGTAGATTCGGGCTATGACGAACAATCTGAGCGTGGTGATAAATGCTGATGCGCCGCAGGTCTGGACCATGCTGCGTGAACCGGCCAAAGTTGCCCAGTGGCACGGCTGGGAGGCTGACGAACTGGCCGATGAGATTGACGGGATCTACTTCAGCAGCAACGTGGTTGAAGCCCCGGACCACACCAGCCTAACCACCAATGGCGGCGACGTCTTCGACCTGAAACCGGTGTCCGCCGGGACGCTGGTCAGTGTCACGCGGGCAGCCCTGGACCACAACTCTGAGTGGGCGGCCTGGGACGAGGACATCACGCAAGGCTGGCTGACGTTCCTGCAGCAACTCCGCTTCGCGCTGGAACACCACCCGCACGGCAAGCGGCATACGATGTTCTTCGAATTTCCCGGCGAGCCGGCTTCCGCCATCGAGAAGCTGGGCTTGTCGGACGTGCCTGCGCCGGGTGAGACGTATGGGCTGACGCTGTCCACAGGGGAGGAAATCACCGGCAAGGTCTGGTTCCGCAGCAACCATCAGGTAGGGCTTACCGTCCACAGCTACGCGGAGCACGGCGACGGCTTGCTGATCGTGGCGGACCAGCCCGTCATTGAAGGCGTAAGGCCCCACGGCGGCGCCATGGTGATCGCCTCGACCTTCGATCTGGGTGCCCACAAAATGGAGTCCATCCATTCGCTCTGGGACAGTTGGCGGGCTGAGAACTACCCCACATCGGAAGCGGCAGGCTGAGGGATCGGCGGCGCTTGCTGGCACACTGGAACCGTGCCAGCCAACCCCGCCCCCGCGCCATCCGTCTCCGCATCGGCAGTCCCAGCTGATCCCGTAGCAGCGGCGGCCGGCTCGGCCGCTGCAGCCGACCAGTCGCAGTTCTCCTTCACCGTTGGCACCCGCCTGGCTGACAGCTGTGCGCCGTCGGCTGGGCAGGCAGCTGCCAACGGCGGAAAATTCCTGGGCCGCACGGGGACCGTCACCACGCCCCATGGCGAAATCCGCACCCCGGCGTTCATCGCCGTCGGGACCAAGGCGACGGTTAAGTCCGTCCTGCCGGAATCCATGGCGGACCTCGGTGCACAGGCGCTCCTTGCCAACGCCTACCACCTGTACCTCCAGCCGGGCGCGGACATCCTGGACGAGGCCGGCGGGCTGGGCGCGTTCATGAACTGGTCCGGGCCCACGTTCACGGACTCCGGCGGGTTCCAGGTGATGAGCCTGGGGTCCGGGTTCAAGAAGGTCATCGACATGAAGTCGGTGGACACCTCCGGACCGGACGACGCCGTGGCTCCGGGCAAGGAACGCCTGGCGCATATTGACGACGACGGCGTCTGGTTCAAATCGCATCTCAACGGCGACCGCCACCGTTTCTCCCCCGAAATTTCCATGCAGGTCCAGCACCAGATCGGCGCGGACATCATGTTCGCGTTCGATGAGCTGACCACGCTGCAGAACTCCCGCGGCTACCAGGAGGAATCGCTGGAGCGCACGCGATTGTGGGCCCTGCGATGCCTGGAGGAGCATTTCCGGCTGACCACGTCCCGTGTGGGGAAGCCGTACCAGGCACTTTTCGGCGTGATCCAGGGTGCGCAGTACGAGGACCTGCGCCGGAAGGCCTGCCGGGACCTTGGCGCCATGGACTTCGACGGCTACGGCATCGGCGGGGCGCTGGAGAAGGAAAACCTGGGCACGATTGTGCGCTGGTGCAACGAGGAACTGCCGGAGGACAAGCCGCGGCACCTGCTGGGCATCTCCGAGCCGGACGACATCTTCACGGCCATCGAGAACGGCGCGGACACCTTCGACTGTGTGTCCCCCACCCGAGTGGCCCGCAACTCCGCGTTCTATACGCCAGCCGGCCGCTTCAACCTCTCCGGTGCCAAGTACAAACGCGACTTCGGCCCGCTCCAGGAGGGCTGCGACTGCTACGCCTGCGCCAACTACTCGCGGGCCTACATCCACCACCTGTTCAAGGCCAAGGAAATGCTCTCCGCCACCCTGATCTCCATCCACAACGAACGCTTTGTGGTGAAGATGGTGGACGACGCCCGGCTGGCCATCGAAGCCGGGACTTTCTTCGAGTTCAAGGCCGAGACCCTGGCGCAGTACTACCGCTAGCGCGTGTCACGGCTCGCTGCCCGCCCGCCTTCCCTGCGTCCCGCCGTCGTCCTCCACGCCGTTTCGATGGTTCCCTGCGCACTCGATGGCTGCGAACATCGTCTGCGCAGGGAACCGTCGAAATGGCGGCCCGGGGATGGCCGCTCAGACCCCGTAGCTCGGTTCGCGCTTCTTGATCCAGCCGATCACGAGGGACGTCACCGGCACAAACAGGAACTCCACGAGTGTCTTGTAAACAAAGCCCACCACCACGTAGTTCAGGAACGTGCCGAAGTCCGTGATGCCGATGACGGAGGCGGCGATGCTGCAGAAAATCAGGGTGTCCACGAACTCGCCCGCGCCTGAGGAACCCATCAGCCGCGCCCAGAGTGACTTCTCCCCGGAGCGGGCCTTCATCTTCACCAGGATCCACGAGTTAATGGTCTGGCCGGCCAGGAATGCCAACAGCGAGGCGAGCACAATCTGCGGCACCGGACCAAGGGCCCCCTCAAGGGCGGCCTGCTTGGACGTGCCGAACTCGTCATCGAAGCCGGGCAGGGCGATGATCACCCAGTAGCAAACAGAGGCGAAGACGGACAGTGCGAAGGTGGTGAAAATGGCCTTGCGCGCCACCTTGAAACCGTAGACCTCGCTGATGACGTCGCCCAGGATGTAGGCGAGCGGGAACAGGAAAAACCCGCCGTCCGTGATGATCGGACCGATCGCGACGCCCTTGGACGCCCCGATGTTGGACAGGATCAGCACCACGGCCATAAACGCCAGCATGATACCGAAGTACGGCGAACCGATTGATGCGAATCTCGGCGCCGTCCGGGCGGAGTCGGCGATGGGCTGGGCGTCACGGCCTGAGGGGGAAGACTTGGGGGATTCCATTCGTAGTGGTTCGCTCGGCGTACGGCTCGCGCAACGAAAGTTGCGCGGGACGCCGGCTGTATTAGCACTGTCACGACATTCTCCCACTGAACAATAGGGCCCGACGCCGGATGGCAGGATAGTGCCATGACTTTAGCTTCAGCTGCCCTCCAGTCCCCCGTTTCCGCTCCCGCCGTCGTCCTGACCATCGCGGGATCCGAAGCCACGGGTGGCGCCGGAGCCCAGGCCGACCTGAAGACGTTCCAGGAGCTGGGCGTGTTTGGCATCGCCAACCTGACCTGCATCGTGTCCTTCGATCCGAGCGACAACTGGAACCACCGCTTTGTGCCGGTGGACCAGCAGGTCATTGCGGACCAGTTGGAAGCCACGGCGGCGGCCTACGGCCCGGCGTCGGGCGCCGCCTTCGAGAGGGCGTCGGGAGAGCCGTCAGCTCCAGGCCGTCCGGTCCTGGACACCGTGAAGATCGGCATGCTGGGCAGCCCGGCCACCATCAGCACGGTCGCCGCGGCGCTGGAAACGGGCCGGTTCCGCAATGTAGTGCTGGATCCGGTGCTGATCTGCAAGGGCCAGGAGCCGGGCCACGCACTGGACACGGACCAGGCCCTGAAGGCGCAGATCCTGCCGCTGGCCACATTTGTCACACCCAACCACTTCGAAGCCGAATCGCTGTCCGGCCTGGCGATCATCGACGTCGAGTCCCTGAAAGCCGCAGCAGTCCGCATCCACGAGCTCAGCGGCGCCGCGGTCCTGGCCAAGGGCGGGGTGCGGCTGGCAGGCCCGGACGCCGTCGACGTTTACTACGACGGCGAGACCCTGGAGGTCCTCAGCGCTCCGAAGGTGGGCGAGGTGGCCGTGTCCGGTGCCGGCTGCTCCCTCGCCGCGGCGGTGACGGCCGAGCTGGCCAAGGGCGCCACGCCGCTGGAGGCTGCCCGGTCCGCCAAGGACTTTGTCACCGCGGGCATCCGCAACCGTGTGGCCTCCGGTGCGCCGTTCGACGCCCTCTGGCAGGGCGGCGCGCGCTAGTTTATTGAGTCTTCCAGCGGCGTCTTTTCCAGCCGGGCCACTTCCAGCAGGGCGTCGGCCACCAGCGTGGCCGTCCGCACAATAAAGGCCCGACGGCGGTCCAGGCGGTCCGGAGCGGAGCCCGCCAAAAGTGCGTCGATCTGGGGCAGCACCGTCCAGCCGTCGCAGAGGGTCACGATGGTGAGGACCAGGTCGGCCGCATCCGTGCGGTCGATTCCGGGTAGAACTGCCAGCATCTGGTCCACTTTTGTGGCGCAGTGGTCCGCGCGTGTGGCCCGGTCCACGGTATTCCTCCCGCGCTCCAGGCCTTCCCAGAACAGGAGCCGGGCCAGGGCGCCGTCGTTCGTGTGACGGTCAAAAAGCCTTCCGGCGTACTCTCCGATGGACGCCGCGCCATAACCTTCGATGGGGACCTCGGACATCACCCGCACCAGTTCAGCGGCAAGGACGGCGTCGAACAGCTCGTCCTTCTTGCCGAAGTACTGGTAGATGCGTTCCTTGTTCACGCCCGCCGCGGCAGCAATGCGGTCCACGCGCGCCCCCGCAAGGCCCTTGTCACTGAACTACTTCGGTGGCGGCGGTCAGCAGCAGTGCTTTGGTGCGGTCAGTATTCCAGGCCATGTCGCGAACAGCACCCTCAGCCCCACAGCAACTGCTCCCGCGTCAGCCGCCCCTGCTCAGGCTCCGGTCACTGCTCACGGACCGGTGCCGCCTGCACCCTCCATCCACGTCCGCGCGCCGCCATCACGTGGCTGGCCATCTTTCCGCTGGTGGCCGTGGGCATGATGCTTGTGGCACCCCTGACCGAGGGCTGGCACACGGTGCTCCGTGCCCTGGTTCTAACGCTCGTGGTGGTTCCGGTTGCTGTCTACCTCGTGGTGCCGCGGCTCTTTGCCGGGTACGGCGCCCTGCTGCGAAGCCGCAATTCCCGCAAGACCAGTTAGTTAGGCTCAGCCCGGGGAGGCCACGGTCACGAGCGCGGGTCGGCCACCGTTCCCATAAACAGCGGCAGGCCGGTTTCCACATGGACGATCTGGTAGTGGAATGGCCGGTCGAAGCTGATGGACCGCTCAGGCTGCGGCGGAGCGCTGGTGACAGCTCCGTTGATCTGGGTCACCGCGGCTGCGATGATGCCCTTTTCGGCGACCGTGATGTTGGCAGCCTGCGCGGCCTGGGTGATCGTCATCTTGGGCTGGATGTTGTTGAAATCCTCCGTGGTGTCGAGCGTCGTCTGGAGCCCCAGTGACTCAAACACCTTCCGCAGGTCAAAGCTGCACTTGTGGTCCCAACGTGGCAACTGGATCTGCACCGTCTCCAGCGCTGCAGTGTCGAAGGCGTCCGCGATTTCCGCTAGCGTTTCCGCACCGAAGGCAGCCGAGGCGGGGCGGGACTCGGCCCCGGCGTCCGCGTCGGATCCGGCCCCCGGCAGGACCAACCGCATAACGAAACCGTCGGCGTAGGGAAGGTCCACGCCCTGCCAGCCTGCACCTTCCGCGTACTTCATCTCCGCCTCGTTGTGCATGGCAGGCGCATCGATTTCCTCGCCGGCAGCTGTTGTGAAGGGGAGGTCCGAGGTGGCATTCGGGTCAAACGGCGCGCTCCAGGCGGAGGCAAAATACAGGGAATTGAGGAGGCTGAAGGTGTTCCGGCGGTCGTACTCTGCCGGGGCTTCCTTGATCCGGCCGCCCGTGTTCCTGTTGACCCACGCATCGATGGCGGGCTTCGTGGCACCCTCATCGCTGAAGGCCACGGGATACACGCCCGTTCCGTAGTGCCGGGCCAGCGTTTCCAGGAAGGACTCGCCGGTGGGCACACCCTTGTCCACGAACAGCCCGTTGGCGGCATGCATGACCGGTTTCCGCGGCGGGTTGTCCTCATCCACTGCGCCGGGGTCGCCGTCGAACTTCGCAAGTGAGCTGAGGACCGCGTTCATGGCCTCGTCGCGATTCTCTGCGGGGAGTCCCAGGACGCTGTCCATCTCCGCCGCGGTCTCGCCCGACGCGCCGGAGCGAAGCATCGCGAGGGCAATCAGCAGGCTCCCGGGCGAGGACACGACGTTCCCGTTGGCGCCGTCGCCGCCGTCCGCCAGCAGCGCCTCGCCAAGGCCCAGGGCGGAAGCCCGGAAGGAGCGCAGTTCAGCGGCATAAGCGGCGCGGTCCACCGAAATCCGCTCCACGCCGTCGGCCGTCAGGAGCTCCGGAGGCGCAGGGGCCGGGGCCGCACATGCTGCCAGTCCCAGCACCGCACCCAACGCCACCGCCCGCTGAAAACGAAACACCACTGTCGCCTCCCCCGGCACACAAGGGCGGGAATCCGCCTGCTCCCAGTGAACCAGCGACGGCGGCGCGAGACGATGCCTGAACGGTCACGCTTTGCACTCATTTTGGTCTCATCCAAACGCTCTCTCACTTAACGCAAGAAATCCCGGGACGCTCTCTCACTTTCCTCAAGAAAGTGAGAGAGCGCCCCGGGATTTGCCGCATTATCTGAGAGAGCGTCCAGGGTGCGGGGGGCGGCGCGGGTGGTGGGCGTACGACGGCGGGTGGCCACCCGCCGTCGTACGCCCACCGGAGCTGCCCACAGCGCTAGGCGTTGATGAGGTCCTTGTCCTTGTCGTCGTCCTTTGCCGGGCGGTTCCAGGCATCGCCCTGTTCGCGGTCCAGGTGCGTGGTTTTCTTGTTCTTCAGGGCGAAGATGTAGACCAGCAGTGAGATGGCAATGGCCACGGTAACGTAGGTGAAGAACAGGTCCACGCGCTGGGCCTTCTGGAACGCCGCACCAAGCAGCGGGACGGTGCCGCCGAAGAGTGAGTTCGCGATCGCGTAGCCCAGGCCAACGCCGAGGGCGCGGATGGAGGCCGGGAACAGCTCGGCCTTCACGAGGGCATTGATCGAGGTGTAGCCGCCGACGATCAGCAGGCCGCCCAGCATCAGCAGGAATGCCGTGAACGGGTCCTTGGTGTTGGACAGCGTGGAGAGCAGCGGCCAGGTGAACAACACACCCGTGATGCCGAACCAAAGCAGCAGCGGCCGGCGCCCGACCTTGTCCGAGATGATCCCGTAGACCGGCTGGAGCAGCATGAAGATGAACAGCGCCCAGAAGTTGATCACGGAGGTGTCGGTCTTGGCGATCCCGGAGGTATCGTTCATGAACTTCAGAATGAAGTTGGTGTATGTGTAGAACGCCACGGTGCCGCCGAGGGTGACGCCGATGCAGATCAGCAGCGGCTTCCAGTGCTGGGTGAACAGCAACTTCATGGTGCCCGGTTGGGCAACGCCGGCCACGGCCGGAACCTTGGCGGCCTCGACCTGCTCGGCGGACACGGTTTCTTCCATCGAGCGCCGCAGCCACAGGACCACGAGCGCGGCGACGCCGCCGATCGCGAAGGGGATGCGCCAGCCCCACTCAGTCAGGGCGCCCTTGTCCATGGTGTTCTGCAGGATGACGAGCACCAGCAGGGCCAGCATCTGGCCGCCGATCAGCGTGACGTATTGGAAGCTTGAGAAGAAGCCGCGGCGTTTGGATGTGGCGGCCTCGGACATGTAGGTGGCGCTGGTGCCGTATTCGCCGCCCACGGAGAAGCCCTGGACCAGCCGCACAAGGATCAGCAGAATCAGCGCCCAGACGCCTATCTGCTGGGTCGTCGGCAAGATGGCGATGGCGAAGGAACCGGCGGACATGATCGTTACGCTGAGCGTCAGGGCCGCCTTGCGGCCCTTGCGGTCGGCATAGCGGCCGAAGAACCAGGCACCCACCGGACGCATCAGGAACGACGTCGAGAAGACGGCCATGGCCTCGAGCCCGGCCTGCAGGTCGTCTTGGGAATTGAAGAAGTGCGACTGGAAGTACGCCGCGAAGACTGTGTAAACGTAGAGGTCGTACCACTCCACGAGGTTGCCCGCTGAACCCTTGAGGATGTTGCTCACGGCCCGGCGGGTCTGTGCTGCCTCGCTCTGGACTGCGTGCTGGGCGCTCATCGTTGAACCTCCCCGGACTGCGGCGCTGTTCTTACTTTCGTGCTGTCCATGGCTACGTTGCCCATGGTTCCTCCTCGACGTTGACGGGCCCCCCTCAAACGCCGAGGGCCTCATCCAAGTTATGCGTGATGCAAGGCACATCCAACGTGGGAGGGCATTTCCTAACACTTCCTTAGGTTTCGGCGGGCGACGGGGTAATCTCCAAAGCGGGCAGTTTGCGTTGCCCACTCAGCGAATAAGGGAACCAGGCCATGGAGTTGCTCATCGTCGAGGACGACGACGCCATGGCGTCCGCCCTCGCCGCCGCCGTCGCGACCGCGGGGCACAACCCCACCCGGGTTGCCCGCGGAGCAGACGCCCTGCTGGTCCACCGGAAGTTCGAAGTGATCCTGCTGGACCTCGGCCTTCCCGATATGGACGGGCTGGAGGTGCTGCGGAAACTGCGCCAGGTCACGCCGGTGCCCATCCTGATTCTCACCGCGCGCGACGACGAACGCAGTGTGGTGCTCGGCCTGCGGTCCGGAGCGGACGACTACCTCGTCAAGCCAGTAAAGCTCGTGGAACTTCTCGCCCGCATCGAAGCCGTCACGCGGCGTGCCGGCCGCTATCGCGGTACGCGGCAGCAGAGTGTGGTGCTGGGTGATCTTGAGATCGACCTCGAGCGGCGCGTGGCGGCCCTCCGTTCCGAGGTGCTCCCGCTGACGGCCACCGAGTTTGACCTGCTGGCCCTGTTGGCCAGCCACGCCGGTTCGGTGGTCACCCGTGAACAGATCCTGGACGCGCTGTGGGGCGACGCCTTCGTGGCCTCGTCCCGGTCCCTTGACGTGCACCTGACGGGGCTGCGGGCCAAGCTCCAGTTACCGGGCTTCATCATCAACGTCCGCGGCGTCGGCTACCGGGTCGAGGCGGACCCGGCGTGAAACTGCGCGTCCTGGGCATCCTGAGTGTCCTGGCGTTGCTCATTGTCATCATCACCTCCAACGCCATCCTGACGTCCGCCGGCCGCGAACTGACCCAGGAACTCCAGATCAACCGTGCCGCTTCCCTCAACCGCCTGGCACAGGTGGCGTTCGACGCAGCTTCCGCCGGCGAAACCGCTCAATTGCAAACGGAGATGGACCGGTATTCCGAGCTCTACGGCGAAGGAGTCCTGATCCGTCTCCAGCAGGGAACCCTGCGCTCCGGTGGCCTGAGCGAGGACCGGCCGGACGTCCGGGACGCGGTGGCCAGGGCGAACCTGAACCTTAGCGACACCACGCTCAGCCCGCTGCAGCCGTTCGGGCCTTCCTCCGAGGTGATCTCCCGCTCCTTCGGCAGCGCGAGCCAGGTCCTGGGCGAGGCGGTCCTCGAGGTCAAACTGGACGCGGCCCGGCAGAAACTTCGGGAGCGGTGGCTCATCGTCGCAGTGGCAGCGGCGGTCCTGGCTGCGGTGCTACTGCTTGGTGCGGCCCGCGTGACCGAGTGGGTGCTGCGCCCCGTGCATCGGCTGAACGCCGCCGTCACGGAACTTGAGGCAACGGGCCGGACCGGACAGCTTCCGGAGGCCGGGCCGCCGGAACTGCGGGAACTGAGCCGTTCATTCACCACCATGGCGCAGACCGTCAGCCACAGCCTCGATTCGCAGCGGCAACTGATAGCTGACACGTCGCACGAGCTACGCAATCCCGTGGGGGCGCTGCGGCTCAGGATCGATTTGCTGCAGCTGGAACTGAAGACCGCCCGGGAGCACGACGCCGCCGCAGGGGTGCTGGCCGAGCTCGAACGTGTGGAGGAGATCCTGGACGGCGTTTTGCGGCTGGCGTCCGCCGAGCACCGGGCCTCCGAGGACTCCGCACGGGGCCCGCTGGGAACCCCGTCGCCCGCGGCACAAGCGCCGCTTGATCCGTACCCGGTCCTGCAGGAAGAAACCGAACGGGCGGGCCCCGCCGCCCAGCGCGGCGGAGCATCGATCCTGCTGGCAGATCCGCCGGCCCCCGCCGTGCACATCGCGTGCAGCGCCGCAGAGCTGGCCCAGATGGTCGGCGAACTTCTGAACAACGCCATCAAGTACGCTCCCGGCGCCCACATCTCGGTTGCTGCCCGCGAGCGCCAAGGCACGGTGGCCATCGAAGTGTCCGACGACGGCCCCGGGCTTTCCGCCGACGAACGGACAGCGGCCACCAGCCGCTTCTGGCGGTCCCCGGCGCACCGGAGCATCCGCGGCACCGGGCTGGGCATGACCATCGTGGACAAGCTGGCAGCCGCCAACGGTGGCCTGCTGGTGCTTGCCGAGGCCTCGCCGCATGGCCTGATCGCGCGCCTCGAGTTTCCGTGGGCCGCGGAGCTGCCGGGAAGTTTTGCCGGGCCGGAACAGACCGGGCCGGAGCAGGCGGCTCCGCGTGGGTGACCTGTTCGGGGGGCGCCTGGCCGGAGCGCTGGCCTTGCCCACGAGTCCCCCGCTTCCCCCTGATCCCCCGCGGCGAACCGTCCTCAAGGCCGGACTCGCGGCCGGTTTATCCGGGCTGCTCCTGCCGGGCCTGGGTGCGTGCACGCCGACGGACCGCCCGGCCACCGTCACCGTGGCCGGCGGCGAGCCTGGCGGCTTCTACCTGGAGTTCGCCGAGCTGCTGGCGGCATCCCTCCAACGTCACGGGGTGGCCGGCTTGGCCACGGCGCTGACTACCGGCGGCAGCCTGGACAACCTCGAACATCTGCTGACCGGCAAAGCCACGTTCGCCGTCGCGCTCGCGGATTCGGCTGCCCGAAGCACAGCGGTGGGTGAGTCGCCCGCCGTCGGACTTTCCGCCGTCGGAAAGGTGTATGAAAATTACGTCCACTGCGTCATCCGGCACAACAGCGGGATCCGGGACATTAGCGGGCTTGCCGGCCGGACCGTGGCTGTCGGCGAGCCCGGCTCGGGGACGTCGCTGACCACTCCGCGGCTGCTCGAGGCTGCCGGGCTGAGCAGCACTGCGGGCACCGCCGGCGGCGTCACGGTGCTGAGCCTCGGCCTCAACGAGGGCCTCGCGGCACTGCGGGACGGAACGGTCGACGCGTTGTTCTGGTCAGGCGGCGTGCCTACCGCGGCCATTGCCGCCGCGAACGACGACGTCGGGCTGGGTTTCCTCGATCTGTCGCCGCTGCTGCCGGCACTGCGGGCGAAATACGGCGTCTTCTACGACCGGGTGCTGATCCCGGCGGGCGCCTACGCGGGCATTCCGGCCGTGTGGACCGTGGGCGTGGCGAACCTGCTGCTGTGCCGGAGCGATCTTGATGACCGTACCGTCAAGCGGACCGTCGAATTGCTGGTGGGCCACGCCGAGGAACTGATTCCGCGTTCCAGCCTGGGGGTCCAGTTCCTGAGTCCGGAATCCTTGATCAACACCGCGGGTTTGCCCCTGCACCCCGGCGCCGTTGCGGCGTACCGGGAGCTCCACGGGTAGGTGGGGCGAATCGGGTGGCACGTTGGCTGGCTGCCGCGTCACGCACAGCACGCTTTCAGCGGGCTTCGTCCACCAAAAGGGCCTGCAAACCGAGGATTTCAGGGGATTTCCAGCCGAAAGCTGCCCGGGACTGAACCATAAGCATGCTCTGCGTGACGCCCGCGGTCAGCTCCGCGAGTGCGCAGCCAGGAACGAGTAGACCTCGGTCTCGTCCACGCCGGGGAACGCGCCTGGTGGCATCGCGGCGAGCAGGTGCGAATGGGCGCGGGCAGACGGCCAGGCGTTGCCCGCCCACTCGGAGGCCAGCGCGGCCGGTGGACGCTTGCAGCAGTTCGGGTCCGGACACGTGGACTTTTCGCGGGCCGTGGTTTCCCGGCCGCGGAACCACTTCACATGCTGGTACGGCACCCCGATGCTTAGGGAGAACTCACCGTTGGCCGAGCGCTCGGTCCGGGCCGTGCACCAATACGTGCCGGACGGAGTGTCGGTGTACTGGCTGTACGCGCTGAACTTGTCCGGCACATCGAACACTGCCCGCGACGTCCACGCCTTGCACGACGGCTGGCCCTCGATGGCGCCGGTGTGGTCCATCGGGAACGTCACGCCGTCGTTCTCATAGGCCTTGTAGATGATGCCGCTCTTGTGGGTCTTCTGGAAGTGGGTGGTGATGCCCAGGTGCTTCGTGGCCAGGTTGGTGAAGCGGTGCGCGGCGGTCTCGTAGGAGACGGCAAAAGCGTCCCGGATGTCCTCCACGGCGATTTCCTTGGCAGCCTTGGCTTTCTGCAGGAAGTCCACAGTGGCCTGCTCCGGCAGCAGGAGCGCGGCCGCGAAGTAGTTCGTGGCCACCCGCTGGCCGAGGAAGTCGCCGTAGTTTTTCGGCGTCTCATGCCCCAAAACGTAGTGCCCCAGCGCCTGCAGCAGGACGGAGCGGGGGTCGTGGTCCTGCCGCTGGCTCTGCGTCAGGTAAATTCTGTGATTCTTCAAATCCGTTACTGAACGAGTGGAATGCGGCAGGTCGCTCACGTGGTGGAGGGTGAATCCGAGCTTCTCGGCGATGTCGGCGATGACGTGCTGGCTCAGCGGCCCGGCCGTGTAACCCACCAGCCCGAGCACCTTCTGCGCCTCGGCCTCATACTCCGGGAAGTAGTTGCCGCGCTCGCGCATCATGGCACGCAGCTCACCGTTCGCGCGGCGGGCCTCTTCCGGCGTCGCCACCTGCTCGTTAAGCTTGCGTTCGAGCTCGTGCAGCAGCCCCACCTGCGCCTCCAGCACATCGACCGGAAGCCGTGAGCTGATGCGGATTTTGGGCAGATTAAGGGACTCGTACAGCGGTCCGCGCTGGTAGCGTTCCAGCTCAATTTCCAGGGCCGCGCGGCGGCTTGGCGGTTCGGCGCCCAGCAGCTGGTCGATGCTCACGTTGAGCGCGGCGGCCAGCCCCTGCAGCAGCGAAAGTTTGGGCTCCCGCTTACCGTTTTCGATCAGGCTCAACTGGCTGGGGGCAGTCCCGACGGCGGCGCTCAGGTCATCGAGCGTGAGCCCGGCCTGTTTGCGCAGATGCCGCACCCGGCGGCCCAGGCTGATGACGTCCAGTTCCAGGGAGGCGGCGGACGACAGTGGCAGTACGACTTCGCGGTTCCAGCTTCCAGGCGTCATTTCTTGAGCATACGCGAAGAAATGCATTTCTTTCCATTGTTTTCCCCTAGAGAAGTGTTGTGAAGTGCTGAAAAGTAGTAATCACGGAAAGAAACACCGCACCGGGGTAGCTGGCCGGAACTGCAACGAAGCAGCTCCGGCCGGCAGATATCCACCCGGAGCTCAATCAAGGAGACAACGATGACTGCAGCATTTGAGCCCACCCAGCCGACGCCCGAAGAGCAGGCCGCAGCCCTGGAGCTCGAGTGGGCCGCCAATCCCCGCTGGGAAGGTGTGACCCGTGACTACAAGGCAACGGACGTCGTCAAGCTCCGCGGCCGTGTCTCCGAAGAGCACACGCTGGCCCGCCGCGGATCCGAGAAACTGTGGAAGCAGCTGACCGAAGAGCACAAGACCGGCGGGTACACCAACGCCCTGGGCGCCCTGACCGGCAACCAGGCCGTGCAGCAGGTCAAGGCCGGCCTCCGCGCCATCTACCTCTCCGGCTGGCAGGTTGCCGCCGACGCCAACAACTCCGGCCACACCTACCCGGACCAGTCGCTGTACCCGGCCAACTCGGTTCCGACCGTGGTGCGCCGCATCAACAACGCACTCCTGCGTGCGGACCAGATTGAGTTCTCCGAAGGCATCCAGACCGTTGAGGACTGGATGGTGCCGATCGTTGCCGACGCCGAGGCCGGCTTCGGCGGCCCGCTGAACGCCTACGAGCTCATGAAATCCATGATCCAGGCAGGCGCGGCAGGTGTGCACTGGGAAGACCAGCTCGCCTCGGAAAAGAAGTGCGGTCACCTCGGTGGCAAGGTGCTGATCCCCACCCAGCAGCACGTCCGGACCCTGAACGCGGCCCGCCTGGCCGCCGATGTCGCCGGCACCCCCTCGGTGGTCATCGCCCGCACCGACGCCGAGGCAGCCACGCTGATCACCTCCGACGTCGATCCCCGCGACAAGGAATTCGTCACCGGCGAACGCACGCCGGAAGGTTTCTACAAGGTCCGCAACGGCATCGAACCCTGCATCGCCCGCGCCAAGGCCTATGCCCCGTACTCTGACCTCATCTGGATGGAGACGGGCACCCCGGACCTCGAGCTTGCCCGCAAGTTCGCCGAGGCCGTCAAGGCCGACTTCCCGGACCAGATGCTCTCCTACAACTGCTCGCCGTCGTTCAACTGGCGTAAGCACCTGGACGACACCACGATCGCCAAGTTCCAGCGTGAACTCGGCGCCATGGGCTTCACGTTCCAGTTCATCACCCTGGCCGGCTTCCACGCCCTGAACTACTCGATGTTCGATCTCGCCCACGGTTACGCCCGTGAAGGCATGAGCGCCTACGTCGAGCTGCAGGAAAAGGAATTCGCCTCCGAGTCCCGCGGCTACACCGCGACCAAGCACCAGCGCGAAGTCGGCACCGGCTACTTCGACGACATTGCAACTGCGCTCAACCCGAACGCATCAACCCTGGCACTGGTGGGATCCACCGAAGAAGGCCAGTTCCACTAATTTTCCCCAAGTAAGTAGCACTAAGTGTCGTTTTGGAGGCTCAAAACGACACTTAGTGCTACCCAGTTTGGGCACAGCTCCAGGAGATTGAAATGAACACCTTCACTGACAGCTTCACCATCAACGGGATCACTTTGGCCGCGCAGCCCATTTGCCGGCAGGACGAGGTTCTTACTCCGGATGCACTGGAGTTTGTCGCCAAGCTGCACCGGGCCACGGCCGAGCGCCGGCAGGAACTGCTGCAGGCACGCAGGACCCGCCGGGCGGACATCGCCGGCGGCCAGGATCCGAGGTTCCTCCGCGAAACCGAGGACATCCGCAACGACCCGTCGTGGCGCGTCGCTCCCCCGGCCCCGGGCCTGGAGGACCGCCGCGTGGAAATCACCGGACCGGTGGATAAGAAAATGACCATCAACGCGCTGAACTCCGGCGCGAAGGTCTGGCTTGCTGACATGGAAGACTCCTCCACCCCCACCTGGCGGAACGTCATCAAGGGCCAGCTGAACCTCACCGATGCGCTGGAGCGCCGGATCGATTTCACCTCCCCCGAGGGCAAGGAATACAAGCTCCGCCCGGCCGACGAACTGCCCACCATCGTGGTGCGCCCCCGCGGCTGGCACCTGCCCGAGAAGCACATGATCATCGACGGCGCTCCCGTGGCCGGCGGCATCGTGGACTTCGGCCTGTTCTTCTTCCACAACGCCCACCGCCTGCTGGCCCAGGGCAAGGGCCCGTACTTTTACCTGCCCAAGATCGAGAACCACCTCGAGGCACGGCTGTGGAATGACATCTTCATCCTCGCCCAGGACCTGCTGGGCATTCCGCAGGGCACCATCCGCGCCACCGTGCTGATCGAGACCATCACCGCGGCGTTCGAAATGGAGGAGATCCTCTACGAACTGCGTGATCACGCGTCGGGCCTGAACGCCGGCCGCTGGGACTACATCTTCTCCCTGATCAAGAACTTCCGTACCCGCGGCCCCCGGTTCGTCCTGCCGGACCGCGCCCAGGTGACCATGACCCAGCCGTTCATGCGTGCCTACACCGAACAGCTGGTCCGTGCCTGCCACAAGCGCGGCGCCATGGCCATCGGCGGTATGGCCGCTGCCGTTCCCAACCGCAAGGACGAGGCCGCCAACACCAACGCGTTCGAGAAGGTCCGTGCCGACAAGACCCGCGAGGCCAATGACGGCTTCGACGGCTCCTGGGTGGCCCACCCGGACCTGGTTCCGGTCTGCCGCGAAGTTTTCGATGCCATCCTTGGCGAGCGTCCCAACCAGCTGGACCGCACCCGTGAGGACGTCATCCCCGATGACCGCGCCCTCATCAACGTGGCCGCCACCGAAGGCACCATCACCGAGCAGGGCATCCGGAACAACATCGAGGTAGGTATCCGCTACATCGAGTCCTGGCTCCGCGGGAACGGCGCCGTCGCCATCCACAACCTCATGGAGGACGCCGCCACCGCGGAAATCTCCCGCTCCCAGATCTGGCAGTGGATGTTCGCCAGCGCCATCACCGACCGCGGCGAAATCATCACACACCAGTGGATCGAGGAACTGCTCGACGAAGAGTTCGCACGCCTGGAACGCTTCGACGGCGACCGCTTCGAAGACTCCCGCGACATCTTCGAGGAAGTCACCCTCGGCCAGGACTTCCCGTCCTTCCTGACCCTCCCCGCCTACGCCCGCTACCTCACCGAGGCCCGCGAAAAGGCAACCAAAGAGGAGCTCGCCGCGGCCTAGGGCTGCAGCAAGCTCACTGAATAGATTTCCGTCCGCCGGGCAGGCACGCCCTTCGCAACAGGCACCCCCGAGATCCGGGGCGCCGGCCCGGCGACGGAACACCCGTGTGACCCGCGGACGCTCTCTCACTTAATGCAAGAAAACCCGGGACGCTCTCTCACTATCCTCAAGATAGTGAGAGAGCGTCGGTCGTTAAGCTGCGTTAAGTGAGAGAGCGTCGGTAAATCATGCAGGGGACAAGGGAACGTACGACGGCGGGACGCGTCAGCGTCCTTTCGGCACCAGCCGCACGGCCAGGGTTGTGCAGACGAAGAACATCAGCACCGAGCCCAGGATCACCAGCAGCGCCGGGGTCCACGAACCCGAGGCGTCGTGCACGAAGCCCACCAGCGGCGGGGCCACCGCCCCGAAGCAGTAACCGAGCCCCTGGACCGTGGCGGACATCCGGCCCGCGGACACCTGGTCCCGGGCCAGCTTGATGATGGCGATGAAGATCAGCGTGATCCCGCCGCCCTGCGCGATGCCGCCGAACGTGGACCACAGCCACCACAGTTCCGGCGCCAGCAGCAGCCCGGCCGGCACGACCGTCCACAACAACCCCACGGTGACTGCCGTCGTCGTCGTACTGAAATACTTGGCCGCGAAGGGCACTCCCAGGCCGCCAACAATGGCGAAGATCTGGAACAGCGATGAGCCTGCCCCGGCCGCCGAAGCAGACATGCCAAGCTCGTCGTTGAGATAGCTCGGCAGCCACGCTGTCACCGCGTAATAGGAAAACGCCTGGCCGGCGAAGCCTGCGGTGAGCCCGGCGGTAATCCAGCCGGAACCCTTGACGGCCGGGTGCTCCTGCCCGCCGGCCACCACGGTGCGAGAGGGCACAAACGCGGTGCGGGCGCCCACGGCGAGGGTCCAGAAAACAATGGCAATCACGGCCAGGATGCCCACGGACACCAGGGCCACCCGCCAACCGGCCAGCTCGGCCAAGGGAGCCGTGACCATGGATGTCAGGAATGATCCGATGTTCAGAGCCGCGGTGTACACACCCATGGCGGTCCCTTGGCGCAACGGGGAGAAGTCGCGGCGGATAATCAACGGCACGGCGATATTGCCCACCGTGATGGCGAGGCCAATCATCACCGTGCCCACAACCACCGGTCCCGGGCCGCCCGCCGAGCGCACAATCACGCCTGCCAGGACGCCAAGGATGGTGACGGAGACGGCGAACTCCGCGCCGAGCTTCCTCGTGGTCAGTGACGCCAGCGACGCGGCGAGCGCGAAGCACAGCACCGGGATGCTCGTCAGCAGGCCCAACATCACGGGGGTAAACCCGAGGTCGGCCTGCATCAGGTCAACCACCGGGGCAACGGCCACGAAAGGTCCACGCAGGTTCAGCGCCAGCAGTCCGATACAGGCCAGGAGAATCCAGCCCTTGGGGACTTTGGCCAGGAACTGTCCGCTCATGAGGATTCCGCGGTGGCTAAAAAGGATTTCATCACTTCCATTGCTATCACGGCGCATTGCCCCCACGCCCCAGTCAACGTCATGGCGCCCTGGCATACGATGAAGCTCACACCAGCGGGCCCCAACGTGCGGGGATATTAAGCCGCACCCTCGGACGAAGGAACAGACATGCAGCAACGGCTTGCCATCCTCGACGACTACCAGGACGTGGCGCACGCCTTCGCCGACTGGTCCTCCCTGGAATCGACAGGCGTCACAACGTCCGTCTTCCGCGAGCCCTTCCAGTCCGAGGACGCCCTGGCAGCGGCGCTCGCCGACTACCAGATCGTCATTGCGATGCGTGAGCGGACCCCGTTCCCCCGTACCGTGCTGGAACGGCTCCCGGCGCTGAAGCTGCTGGTGACCACCGGCATGGCCAACGCCGCCATCGATGTGGCCGCAGCAGCGGAACTCGGCATCACCGTGTGCGGCACGCCCGGGTCACCCACAGCCGCGCCCGAACTGACCTGGGCTTTGCTGCTCGCGATCGCCCGCAACCTCCCGGCCGAGGAGAACTCGCTGCGCGCCGGCACGTGGCAGACCTCGGTGGGGATGGAGCTGTCCGGCAAGACCTTGGGCATCGTGGGCCTGGGCAAGACCGGGCGGCGGATCGCGGCCTACGGGCAGGCGTTCGGCATGGAGGTGCTCGCCTGGAGCCAGAATCTCACCGCTGAGGCCGCGGCTGAGGCCGGGGTCCAGAAGGTCAGCAAGGAGGACCTTTTCAGGAATTCCGACGTCGTCACCCTCCATCTGCGGTTGTCTCCCCGTTCCGAGGACATCGTGGGTGAGCAGGAACTGCGGCTCCTGGGTCCGGAAGGCATCCTGGTGAACACCTCGCGGGGTCCGCTGGTGAACCAGGATTCCCTGGTGCGGGCTTTGAACGAGGGCTGGATCCGGGGCGCGGCCCTGGACGTTTTTGACCAGGAACCACTTCCCGCGGGCCACCCGCTGCTCAGCGCCCCCAACACTGTCCTGTCCCCGCACCTCGGCTACGTGACAGCGGAGAGCTACCGGCAGTTCTACGGTGGCGCGTTCGAGGACGTCAAGGCCTGGCTGGAGGGAACGCCGGTCCGCGTGATTACGGCCTCTAAAGGCTAACCGGCCGCCTGGAGAGTTGCCTCAATGGCTGCAGGCGACAACACGTACTGCGTGACCATCTGGCTCGCACCAAGAATCGCCGCCTGGTCCCCGGCCATGGAAAGGGCGATCCGCAGGTGGCTGGTTGCCAGCGGCAAGGACCGCCGGTAGACCACTTCGCGGACGCCGGCCATCAAATGCTCTCCTGCCTGGCCAAGGCTCCCGCCGATGACAATGACGGACGGGTTGAGCAGGTTGACCACGGTGGCCAGCGCGTCGCCGACATCCCGGCCGGCCTGGCGCAGGGCGTGGATGGCCTGCAGATTTCCGGCATGGAGCAACCGCAGGACCGGTCCAGCGCTGTGGGGACTAGAATCCGGCCAATTCAGCGCGTCCGGCCGGGCTCCCGTCGTTAATCCATTCCCGGAGCAGCCTTCCTGACAGTAGCTCGTCAATGACCATGAAAGCGGCGCCCCGAAGTCCTGCCTGATCTCCTGTAGGTGACGCCAGGATCCTCAGGTTTCGGGTCGCCAGGGGCAGGGAGCTGCCCAACACTGTCCGCCGGACTTCGGCCAGATAAAGGTCACCAGCGTCAGCGACCCCGCCCCCGATCAGTACCAGCGACGGATTGAAAACATTGACCAGCAGTGACACGGCCTCGCCTACTTCCCTGGCTGAATGGAGCAGCAGATCGGTCGCGTCGGCATCGCCCCTACGGCCAGCTTCGGCGATGTCGCGCGCAGAAACAGAACCGCGCTCCGCAAGGACCGCGGCCAGCAGCCGGCTCTTTCCAGATCGCGCCGCGTCCTCCCCCTGCCGGGCGAGCGCGGCTCCCCCCGCCATGGCTTCCAGGCAACCGCGCTTGCCACAGCGGCACACGACGGTGTCCGGTCCCATCCTGATGTGGCCGATGTCCCCGGCACTCCCCAAAGCCCCCCGGTGAAGCCGGCCCTGAGAAATCAGTCCTGCACCGATCCCTGTTCCCACCTTGACGTAAACGATGTCCGAGTGCCCACGAGCGAGTCCGTCCCGAAATTCACCGAGTGCCATCAGGTTCACTTCGTTGTCCACCCAGACCGGAGCAGAGAACCGGTCCTGGAAAAATGCCCGAACGTCAAAGCCATCCCAACCCGGCATGATGGGCGGCACTACCGGCTTGCCGGTGGCGAACTCGACGGGTCCGGGCAACCCCACCCCTATACCCCAGAGGCTGGCCGCCGGCCGACCCCCCTCGAGCATCTGTCCAAACAACTGGCCTACCCGGTCCAAAATCAACTCCGGCCCCGCATTGATGTCGCACGGTTCTTCTAACGCTGACGCGACCCGGCCATCCAGATCCGTCAGCGCGACCCCCAGGCTTGACGCTCCCAGCTCGGCTACCAGTACCTGCCCTGCGGAGGCCCTGAAAGCCAGCTGACGCGGAGCACGGCCTCCTTGGGACGGACCGGTCGCCCCTTCCACCAATAGCCCCGAGCCGAGAAGGTAATCGACCCTCTGGGAGACGACGTTTCTCCCGAGCCCGGTTGCGCGCACAAGCTCCGGGCGAGTTAGTGCTTTCCCGGAGCGGACGGCATTCAGGATAGGAGCCAGTGAATCCACCTGCTCGCCTGGAAGCGCTGGATTTCCGATATTCCCCGTCACGTTTTCGACTCCTTAACTTCGTTGATCTGCAACCATTATCCCCCACGGGGTTGACTTTTGCACGTATCGTGCATAACTTTATGTTGTTGCGAGTCACACAAGACAAGGTGGCGTCGCTAGACATCGGCCGAGGGTCCAGAGCGGTACCCAGCCTCATATTCATTGGAGAATAGTCATGAAATACAAGCTCCCGCTTGTTGTTCTTGCCACGGCGCTTGCTTTGACAGCGACCGGCTGCAGCTCGTCCACAACCGCCACCTCAACTCAGGACGCCGGTGTGTCAGAGAAGGCGGACGCAGCGTTGGCAAAAATCAAGGGCCAGGTGCTCAGCAAGGGTCCGAACGGCGAAGAGCCTTCACCAGCCTCCGTAGCCGAGCTCAGTGAAGAGGATATCTCAAAGGTCAAGGCCCTCGGCGCCACGGCCGCCATCGTCATGCACTACGGCGGCAACGACTGGGCTAACGCCCAGACCGCTGGTCTGAAGAGCGAATTCGCCAGGCTTGGCATAAAGGTCATCGCGACCACCGATGCCAACTTCAAGCCGGACAAGCAGGTGTCCGATCTCGAGACCGTCATGATCCAGAACCCAGACGTCATTGTCTCCATCCCCACGGATCCGGTGGCGACAGCGTCCGCATATAAGAAGGCAGCGAGTACCGGGGCCAAGCTGGTATTCATGGATAACGTTCCCCAGGGGCTCACCGCGGGCAAGGACTACGTCTCCGTCGTCTCCGCAGACAACTTCGGCAACGGGGTCGTATCCGCCCATCAGATGGCCAAGGGGCTCGGCGGTAAGGGTGATATCGGTGTCATCTTCCATGAGGCCGACTTCTTCGTCACAAAGCAGCGCTACCAGGGCTTCAAGGAAACGATCACCAAGGAATACCCCGGGATCAAGCTCATCGAGGAAAAGGGCATCGCCGGCCCCGATTTTGCCGGCGACGCACAGTCTGCGGCCAACGCGATGCTAAGCAAGCACCCTAACCTCGCGGGCATCTGGGCTGTGTGGGACGTCCCGGCAGAAGGCGTAATGGCTGCGGCCCGGGCTGCAGGCCGTACCGATCTGAAGATTGCAACCCAGGACCTCGGCAAGAACGTCGCCATTGCTATGGCCAAGAACGAGCTTGTAGTCGGACTCGGCGCCCAGGTTCCTTTTGACCAGGGCGTCACTGAGGCCCGTCTCGGCGCACTCGCCCTGTTGGGAAAGAGCACACCGGCCTACGTGGCGCTCAGCGCGCTTCCCGTAGACCATTCCAACGTTCTTGAGGCATGGAAGCAGGTCTACCACGAAGACGCTCCGAAGGACCTTCAGGACTCATACAAGAAATAGCCGGCAGTGTGGCAATGCTGAAATCCTGCCCCACCCAGTGAAAGTGATCTCACCATGAACACAGAAGACCCGGCCGTCGAGATGCGCTCGATCTCAAAGGGATTCAACGGAGTCAATGTCCTCAATGACGTGGCCTTCGAAGTGCGCACTGGAGAGGTGCATGCGCTGGCCGGCGGAAACGGAGCCGGTAAGTCCACGCTGATGAAAATTCTCCAGGGCGTCTACCATGCGGACGCCGGCAGCATCCTCGTTGCCGGAAAACCTGTCGACATCAATTCGATCCAGGACGCCAAGGCAGCCGGAATCGGCATGGTGTTCCAGGAATTCAGCCTTGTCCCAAGCCTCACTGTCGCCCAGAACATCTTTCTCGCCGCAGAGCCGCAGGGCCGCAGCGGGTTGATCGACGACCGCGAGGCCGTCCGCAAGGCTCGCGAGATTTTCGCGGACATGGAGGTCGACGTCGACCCGCGGGCCCATGTTTCCCGCCTCGGCACCGCCTACTGGCAGTTGACGGAAATCGCCAAGGCCCTGGCGCAGGACGCCCGCGTCCTCATCATGGATGAACCGACGGCGAGTTTGGCCCGGCATGAGACAGAGGCGCTCTTTGATCTGGTGGCGAGGCTCAAGAAACGCGGGATATCCATCATCTACATTTCTCACCGGATGGATGAGGTCTACCGCATCGCGGACCGCATCACGATCCTGCGCGACGGACGCCGCCTGCTCACCGAGCCGCTGACCAACGTCACGCCGGAGCAAATCGTAGAAGGCATCGTCGGCAAGAAGATTGAGGGCCAGCTGAGCTATCGGCAGCGGGACGACTACTCGGCTACGGCCATTCCTGTTCTTGAGGCCAAGGGCATCAGTTCCGGCAACCGCGTCCGTAATGTGTCCTTCACGCTGCATGCCGGAGAAATTCTTGGGCTTGCCGGCCTGATGGGCAGCGGAAGAACGGAGCTCGCCAGGGTGTTGTTCGGCATCGACCCACTGGAGAGCGGGGAGATCTGGATCGGAGGCAAGAAAGCCGCCATAACTAGCCCCCGGCGCGCCATTGAGGCGGGTCTGGCGCTCATTCCCGAAGACCGCAGGGCCCAGGGGCTCGTCCTTGACCACTCCGTTCGTGACAACCTGCTCTTGCCGCTGCTCGACCGGATCCGGCGCGGACCGTTGCTCGATACGGCAGCCGGCAAGTCCTTGTCAAGCTCCCTGATTAAGAAGTTCGCCGTGAAGGTTGCCCACCCAGGCAAGCCGGTGCGTCTGCTCTCTGGGGGAAACCAGCAGAAAGTCGTGTTGGCCAAGTGGCTCGGCACCGAGCCGGATGTTCTCATTCTCGACGAGCCCACTGCCGGGGTCGACATTGGCACCAAAAGCGAAATTCTGGACATGATCCGCGAACTCGCCAAGGCAGGAAAGGCTGTCATCGTCATTTCGTCGGAATATCCCGAACTCCTCGCGGTCAGCGACAGAGTGCTGATTCTGAGGGACGGATCCATAACCGGTGACCTCAAACGAAGTGAAATCGCTGACGAAGAATCACTACAACTCGCAGTCCAGGGAGTCTGATCATGAACAATTCAACCGTCTCAACGAAAGCCTCCGGGGGAGGGGCGTCAGACAAGTTCAAGCGCACCTTGCGTGAGCTCGACTGGCGCCGCTACGTCATCTACATAGGCTTCGTCGTCGTCTTTATCTTCTTTGCCGTACTGTTGCGGGACCAGGGGTTCCTTTCCCCGAACAACCTTCTGAACATCTTCCGGCAGACAGCGACCATCACCGTCATCGCGGTCGGCATGACCTACGTCATTGCCTGTGCGGAGATCGACCTCAGTGTGGGTTCCGTCGCCGGCCTGTCCAGCGTTTGTACTGCCATGGCACTCTCCCAGTGGGGAATTGTTCCGGGCATCCTCGCCGGCCTCGCGGTTGGACTCGTTGTCGGATCCATCAACGGTGCACTCGTCAGCCTTCTCGGAATACCCTCATTCCTCGTTACTCTTGGCATGCTCGGAATTGCCGTCGGGGTAGCGCAATGGATCACAGCCTCGGCACCGCAGCCGATCCTTAACGACACCTTCAACTTGTTGTTCGGCTCCGGCAACTTTGGACCGGTTCCCGGACTGATTGTGTGGAGTGCCATCTTCGTGGCCATCGGCGCCGTCGTACTCTCCCGGACTAAGTTCGGGCGGCAGGTCCTCGCGACGGGTGGCAACCGCACGGCTGCTGATTTCACCGGCATCAATACCAAGCGCATCAAATTTCAGGTGCTGCTGATCTCGGGCGTCGTTGCCAGCTTCGCCGGAATGCTCTACGCCGGACGGCTCGAGTCAGGCCGGTTCCAGTGGGGCAGTGGCGACGAGCTGTCGGCCATTGCTGCAGTGATTCTGGGCGGCACAAGCCTCTTCGGAGGCGCAGGATCGGTGGTCGGCACACTGTTCGGTGCACTGCTGATCGGTTTGATCAACAACGGCCTGATCCTGGCCGGCCTGGACAGCAGCCAGCAGCAGGTGGTGCGCGGAGCGATCATCATTCTCGCTGTTGCGCTCGCCCGCAAGAAGTGACCGGGCGCATGACCCGCACACTGCGCGCAGGCATCATCGGCACGGGATTCATGGGGGCGGTTCACGCGCATGCTGTGAGGGCCAATGGCGGTATCGTCAGCGAAATCTCGGGGCGCACGCCTGAGAGTGCCGCAGATGCGGCTATCAGGCTTCATGCGCTAGAAGCGGCACCCTCGCCGGAGGCATTGATCGACAGTGACCAGGTCGACGTCGTACACATCTGCACGCCGAACGCGACGCACGCGGCCCTTGCAAAGCGGGCCATAGCTGCGGGCAAGCACGTGGTGTGCGAGAAACCACTGGCAACAACGCTTGAGGATGCACAGAAGCTCCGCGACCTGGCAGATGGCGCGGGCACAGTGGCGGCCGTACCGTTTGTCTACCGTTTCTATCCGGCGGTTCGGGAAGCCCGTGCGCGGATCGCACGCGGCGAAGCAGGCAATCTGTGGCTATTGCACGGTTCCTATCTGCAGGACTGGCTTGCCAGCTCGGATGCAACCAACTGGCGGGTTGACCCGGCAGCAGGCGGGACGTCCCGGGCATTCGGTGACATCGGAGTCCACTGGTGCGACCTCATGGAGTTCGCCACGGGACACAGGATCAGCCGACTGGTCGCGAGGACGTCCAGGGCGTTCGCGCAGCGCGCCAGCAAAGGTGTCATGCGGGACGTAGGTACTGAAGACGGCGCCGCGCTGTTGTTTGAAACCGACCGCGGCGCAACCGGGTCCCTCGTGGTCAGCCAAGTTACGCCTGGCCGAAAGAACCGGCTCTGGTTCTCATTCGACGGCACGGAGGAGTCCTTCAGCTTCAATCAGGAGCAGCCCGACACCCTTTGGGTAGGCGGATCCCGGGGCAGCATCCGCGTCCCGAGCGGACCGGACACGCTTTCTTACCCGGAGTCGCAGAGGTACGCCCGCCTTCCCGCCGGCCACCCGCATGGCTACCAGGACAGCTTCAACGCTTTCATCGCGGACGTCTACGCGGCGGCCCGGGGCGAAAGCATCGATGGCCTGCCCACGTTCCGCGACGGCCTGCGCGCGGCACAGATAACCCAGGCTGTCTTGGACTCCACAGCCACGAACGCATGGGTCGACGTTCCGGACATCGACGCCGGACTCCCCCTTAGCGCACGCACACCGGACCAACCAGCACTTGAAAGGCAAAGCTAATGCGACTTGGATACCATTCGATCACTTGGGGCGGCGTCGGCGGTCACCCCGTCGGGGTGACGAGCGTCAAAGACCTCTACTACCTCACTAACGGCTCCATGGAAACTGCGGTACGTGACATCGCGGCGGCCGGCTACGAAGGCACCGAAATGTTCGACGGCAACCTGGTCGAATACGCGGACCGGCCGGATGAGCTCCGTGAAACGCTGTCCAACGCCGGACTCGAGCTTGTCAGCGTTTACACAGGTGCGAACTTCATCTACGCCGATATCCTCCCAGACGAGCTCCACCGAATCCGGCGGGCTGCGGAACTGGCCACCATCTTCGGGGCGGAACGTCTCGTCGTCGGCGGTGGCGCGCGACGGGCGGCCGGAACAACGGACGAGGACTACGACCGGCTGGGCACTGCGCTGGACCGCGTCACGGACATCGCTGAGGAATTCGGGCTGTCGGCGAGCTATCACCCGCATTTGACAACCATCGTGGAAAGTCCGGATGAACTTGACCGCCTCATGTCCAAGACCCGGATAGGATTCTGCCCCGACACAGCGCATCTCGCCGCAGGCGGCGGCGATCCGGCGGCCGCGATCCGCAAATACCCTGACCGTATCCGGCATGTCCACCTCAAGGACTTCAAGAAGGATCCCTTCCAGTTCCTGCCGCTGGGAGAAGGGGACCTGGATTTCCCGGACATCATCCGCGCGGTGAAGGAAAGCGGCTATGACAGCTGGCTGATGGTGGAACTGGACTCGTACGACGGCGACCCCCGGGCTGCCGCAGAAATCAGCAAGAAGTACCTCGACAAGATCCTCGCCGAATCCGGCATCCAACGATAAGGAACACGCCATGCAGAATCTCAACGTCGGCCTCATCGGCGGCGGCTTCATGGGCAAAGCCCACTCCCTTGCCTACGCGGCCATGCCCATGTTCTTCTGGCCAGCCCCCGCAATGCCGGTACGCAAGGTGATCGCCGAAGCCACAGACGAGCTGGCCGCCCAGGCCGCCAGCCGCTTCGGCTTCGAAAAGTCCACTTCAGACTGGCGAAGCATCATCGATGATCCGGACATCCACGTGGTCGACATCGCGACGCCGAACCACCTTCATGCCGAGATCGCTATCGCTGCGGCCGAGGCCGGAAAGCACATCATCTGTGAAAAGCCGCTGGCGCGGACGGGTGAGGAATCCAAGGCCATGTATGACGCGGTGAAGAACACTGACATCGTGCACATGGTTGCGTTCAACTACCGCCGCACACCGGCAGTCGCCCTGGCCAAAAAGTACATTGACGAGGGTGCCATCGGCCGGGTTATCAGCTTCCGCGGCACCTACCTGCAGGACTGGAGCGCCGACGCGAATTCCCCGCTCTCCTGGCGCTTCCAGAAGTCCATCGCAGGTTCGGGCGCATTGGGCGACATTGGAACCCACGTAATCGATATGGCCCGCTACCTCGTCGGCGAATTCACATCCGTCAATTCGGTAATGTCCACCTGGATTCCGGAGCGGCCGTTGCAGTCCGGCAGCGCGGACAGCCTGGGTAACGTCTCCGGTGGGGAAGGTCCCCGCGGGGCTGTGGATGTGGATGACGAAGTGCTCACCATGGTCAAGTTTGCCAACGGTGCCATCGGATCCATCGAAGCGACCCGCAACGCCTACGGCCGCAACAACTTCCTGACCTTCGAGATCCACGGCACCGAAGGTAGCATCGTGTTCAACTACGAACGGCGCGATGAACTCCAGGTTTGCTTCGCCAGCGACCCCGGTGACCGCCGGGGGTTCCGGACTGTCTACACCGGCCCTGCGCACCCGTACGGAGAAGGGCTCTGGCCCATCCCGGCCCTGGGCATTGGCTACGGTGAAACCAAGATCATTGAAGCCTACGATTTCTTCAAGGCAATCGCTGAAGGCGGAAGCGTCAGCCCGAACTTCGCTGACGGGTATCAAATCGCCCTGATCGACGACGCAATCATCGAATCCGCGGAAAGCGGAGCCTGGGTCGACGTACCAAGGATCGACGCCTAACCCAGCCATCGGGGCGGGCAGGCGTGTGGCTGAAAATGAAGCTGCGCGCCTGCCTCGCCCGACCAGTCCCTGGCAGACAGTGCCAAGATAAGGCGTCGTGATGACTGCTGCAACAACCGGGTCGCCCACCTCCGGCCCCGTCCATCTGATTCCAATCTTCGTCGCCGAGCAGGGCAGCGCTGACGAGTTAAAGCGGCTGCTGACTGTTCTTCAGAATGCCAGCCGTCTCGATCCCGGTTGCCTGGAGTACTCGGTGTTCGGCGACGAGCAGGATCCCGACACCTTCCTGCTTTGCGAGAAATGGACGAGCAGTGAGGCCCTCGACGCCCACAATGAACAACCGCACGTCGTAGACTTCGTGGAATCCGCAGCGCAGTTCATGGCTGAACCCCTGCGCGTGCACCGGCTTCGCCCCATCGCGTAAGCCGATCCGAGACCATCCAGCTGGCAACGCCCGCCCTCCGAAGGAGCCTGACATGCCCCGCCCCTACACCCTGTTCACCGGCCAGTGGGCCGACCTCCCGTTCGAGGAAGTCGCGCGCCTGGCCTCCGGCTGGGGCTACGACGGCCTGGAAATCGCCGTGTCCGGGGACCACCTGGACGCCTGGCGCTGGGACGAGCCCGGCTACGTGGAGTCCAAGCTCGCCGTCCTGGCCAAGTACAACCTCAAGGTCTGGGCCATCTCCAACCACCTCAAGGGCCAGGCCGTGTGCGATGACCCCATCGACTTCCGCCACGAAGCGATCGTCGGCGCGAAAGTCTGGGGCGACGGCGACCCCGAGGGCGTCCGCCAACGCGCCGCCGAGGAAATGAAACACACCGCCCGGCTGGCCAAAGCCCTCGGAGTGGACACCGTCGTCGGATTCACCGGCTCCTCCATCTGGCAGTACGTGGCCATGTTCCCGCCCGTCCCCGCCGCCGTGATCGAGGCCGGCTACCAGGACTTCGCCGACCGCTGGAACCCCATCCTGGACGTCTTCGACGAATGCGGTGTCCGCTTCGCCCACGAGGTCCACCCCTCCGAGATCGCCTACGACTACTGGACCACCGTCCGCACCCTCGAAGCGATCGGCCACCGTGAAGCGTTCGGCCTGAACTGGGACCCGTCCCACTTCATGTGGCAGGGCATCGACCCCGTCTCGTTCATCTGGGACTTCAAGGACCGGATCTACCACGTGGACTGCAAGGACACCAAGCTGCGCCAGACCGGCCGGAACACCGTCATGGGCTCGCATCTGCCGTGGGGCGACCCGCGCCGGGGCTGGGACTTCGTCTCCGCCGGCCGCGGCGATGTCCCCTGGGAATCGTCTTTCCGCGCCCTGGCCGCGATCGGCTACAACGGGCCGATCTCCGTCGAATGGGAAGACGCCGGCATGGACCGGCTCCACGGCGCACCGGAAGCCCTCGCCGCGCTGAAGAAGTTCGACTTCCCCGCCTCCCAGACCAGCTTTGACGCCGCCTTCAGCACGAAGCCCTAGGAAGCGCACGTAGAATCCCTGCATGACCCACACGATTCGAAAGGCAACAACGGACGACGCCGGCCGGCTCGCCGACCTGGCGGCCGTCACCTTCCCGCTGGCGTGCCCGCCGTCGTCGTCACCCGAGGACATTGCCGCGCACTTGGCCAACACGCTCAGCGAACGGCACTTCCGGGAGTACCTGGCGGATCCTGATGTCACCATCCTGGTCATTGACGCGGACGGGGCGCTCCGCGGCTACAGCCTGCTGTTGAACCGGCCAGCAGAGGATCCGGATGTCGCGGCGGCGCTGAAAGTCCTGCCCTCCGTGGAGCTCAGCAAATGCTACGTCCACCCCGAACACCACGGCCTGGGCGCGGCCGGCGAACTGATGCACGCCAGCCTCCGGGCGGCGGCAGAAGCGGGCGCGGCCGGAGTATGGCTGGGGGTCAACAGCCGGAACGCCCGGGCCATCCGGTTCTACGAAAAGTCCGGCTTCCACAAGGTGGGCAGCAAGTCCTTCCGGCTGGGAACCACCGTGGAGCACGACTTCGTCCTCGAACGCGCCGTCTGACCCCACCCAACGCGACACACCCACCGCCCACACCCAGCGCGAATACCCAGCGCGAAGGGACACTTGAGGCCGCGCGGCTGAGGGCCTCAAGTGTCTGTTCGCGCTCAATGGTGACCAATCTGACACCCCGCCGCGGAATGGCCCCGGGGCAGGCGGGGTTGTGGCAAGCATGAAGATTGAGATCTGGTCAGACGTCGCGTGTCCGTGGTGCTACATCGGCAAGCGCCGGTTCGAGGCCGCCCTGGCCGAGTTCCCGCACCGCGACGCTGTTGAGGTGAAGTGGCGCAGCTACCAGCTGGACCCCACCCTTCCCGAGCACTATGACGGCACCGAACTGGAGTATCTGAGCACGCGCAAGGGCATGGCCCAGGCGCAGGTCTTGCAGATGTTTGACCACGTCACCGAGCAGGCCAAGGGCGAGGGCCTGAACTACCGGTTCGACCAGGTGGTGGTGGCCAACAGCTTCACCGCCCACCGACTGATCCACCTCGCGGCGCAGCACGGACAGCAGGATGCCGCGAAGGAACGCCTGCTGAGCGACCATTTCGAGCACGGCAAGGACATCGGCAGCGCCGAGTACCTCACCGCCCTGGGCCAGGAGCTGGGCCTCAACACCGATGACGTCGCCGAGCTCTTCACCACGGACAAGTACGCCGACGACGTCCGCTTCGATTTCGAGGAAGCCCGCGCCCTGGGCATCACGGGCGTGCCGTTTTTTGTGATTGACCGCAAGTTTGGCCTCTCGGGTGCCCAGCCCGCCGAAACGTTCACGGCGGCGCTCAACCAGGCCTGGCAGGAGACCAACCCCCTGGTTCTGGTCACCGCCGCGGACGGCAACGACGGCGAGGCCTGCGGCCCGGACGGCTGCGCGGTCTGACACGGCCCGATGAGAGAGTTTACTGACACATCGCGGTAAAGTGTCTGCATGCCCAGGATTTCGGCGGCCAACAACGCCGCGCAACGCGCCGAGACTCAACGCAGGGTCCTGACAGCGTTCGGGGAACTCCTGTTCACGCACGGCCTGCCCGGACTGACCATGACGGACGTCGCCCGGCATGCCGGCGTGGGGCGGACCGCGGTGTACAACTATTACGCGGACATCGAAGAACTCCTGATCTCCTACGCCCTGGATGAGACCGAGCGCTTCCTCGCCGAACTCCGGGAGTCTCTGAGCAGGCTCGAGAACCCCGTCGAACGGCTGGCCCTGTACGTGCGCACCCAGGTGGAGGACCTTAGCCGCCGCCACCTCCCGCCCGGACCCGCGATGGCGGCGGTGCTGTCGCCGTCGTCCTTTGCGAAACTGGCCGACCACGTGGGTGAACTCAGCGTCCTGCTGCAGGGCATCCTCCGGGACGGCATGGCGCAGGGGTACCTGCCGCAAGCGGACATTGGCCAGCAGGCGCAGCTCATCCACGGCACGCTCTCCTCCAGCGCCGCACGCGGCAGCAACGAGCCCGCCGAACTTGAGGCCCGGATCGCTCGGACCGTGCGGTTCATCCAGCTGGGCGCCGGAGCAAGGTTCGACGACGACGGCGCACCCCTGCTCATCAGCTAGGGCGTGGGGGCCTAGAGCCTGGGCCTAGGGTGTGGCGCCGGCCGTCGGAATCACCGGCCACTTGGCATCGTCCGCGATCCGCCGGCTTTCACGCGGGCAGCTGAGCGTCCCTGGCGTCTGGTCCACACGGTCCGCGGCGGCCAGCTCTTGGAAATCGCTGGAAAGAATCACGTCAACGCTGGCGTCCGTCCGGCCGTCCTGGAAGTAGTCGGAGCCGGGCAGGTTCCGTTGGACGCTGAAGGCCGCAGACTGCCCGGCAGCCCCTGAAACCACCGCAGCCACGCCGCGGAAGCCGGCCTCCGTGTTGGCCACGGCACCCACCACAAACTTACGGACCAGCAACTCATCCGCCACGGAGCGGGCCAGACCGGGGCGGCTGGTGGAGTTGTAGACGTTGAGGTTGATTTTGTCGTTGGGGGTGTAGTCAAAGGTGGCCCCGGGACAGGTGGTCCGGGGCTCATTGCTGCCCAACGTCGTCGGAAGCTTCAGCTGTCCGCTCATGATGGCCAACGCAACGATGATGGCGCCGGCAATGAGGCCCAGCAGCAATACCAGGACCACTCCATGCACCACGCGGCGGCGGACCCGCACCGGGTTGTCGGGGTCTCCGGCAGCCTCAAACGTGGCCCGCAGTTCGGGGCCGGTGACAACGTGGTGGCCGTGCAGGACGCTGGCGTCCTTGGGTTTCCTAGCCATCTATGACCAGCACGCGGGCGTGGATGGCGGTCCGCTGGTGCAGCGCTGTCCGGACGGCGCGGTGCAGCCCGTCCTCCAGGTACAGGATTCCCTGGTACTGCACCACGTGGGGGAAGAGGTCTCCGAAAAAGGTGGAGTCTTCGGCCAGGAGCGCTTCGAGGTCGAGCGTCCGTTTGGTGGTCACCAGTTCGTCCAGGCGGACAGGGCGCGGCGGCAGCGACGCCCACTGTTTGGGCGTGTTGAAACCATGGTCGGGATACGGGCGTCCCTCGCCCACAGCTTTGAAGATCACCATGCCACCCTAAGCAGCTTGGGGGCCCAAGAGAAGTGTCCGGCCCGCAGCATCCCAAGGTTGTAGCCAAACAGTGACCATCTGTCACATGCCGTGGACATCGCGCCGCCGGCGCAGGATCAGAGGCCCGTGGCTGACACAATGGAGCCATGACTGCACCCGAATTCCCTGCCAGCACCACGCCCGGCGTCCGCCTGCCGTCCACCCCACCCCTCGCCCTCCTGCTCGACGTTGACGGACCCGTGGCCAGCCCCGTGACCCGTAACGTGAAACCCGGCATCATTGCCGATCTCGTGGCGCTGGCCACTGCCGGAATTCCGGTCATTTTCAATACCGGCCGCTCCGATACCTTCATCCGGGAGCAGGTCATGGAGCCGATGATCGCCGCCGGCATTCCCGCCGGGACAGTCATCCACGCCATTTGCGAGAAGGGCGCCGTGTGGTTCAGCTACACCGCCGCCGGGCCCGGCCCCATCCACGTTGATCACGAACTGGCCGTGCCCAAGGCCTACGGCGATGACGTCCGCCGGCTCGTGGCCGAGGACTACTCCAGGCACATGTCTTTTGACGAGACGAAACGTGCCATGGTGTCCGTTGAGCAGCACATCGAGGTGCCCTCCGCCGACTACCTGGCCGAACAGAAGCTTTTCGACTCCGACGCCATGGACCTCATGACCCGCCACGGCATGGGCGTGGTCCGCCTGGAGCACCACGCACCGAATTCCGACGACGAGGTGGACTACCGCGTCGATCCCACCATCATTTCCACCGATATTGAGTCAGTGCGGCTGGGCAAGGACCTCGGCGCCAGCCGCGCCGTGGAGTTGCTGGCGGCACAGGGCATCACGCCGCTGGCGTGGCGGACGGTAGGTGATTCCCGCACGGACTACGCCATGGCGGACTGGCTCCACCACAATGACCACCCCGTAAAACACGTTGATGTCCGCCCGGCGGACGGCGTTCCGGTAAAGCCCTATGACGTGTTGACCGCCACCGATCTCGGGCTTGGGGAAGATGTCATTCACGACGACGCCGGCGGAGCTTACCTGCGCAGCTGGCGGGAGGCCATGGCCGGCTGAGCCCGTCCCCGGCCGGCGGCGCCCGTTTGAGACTGCCATTTTGGGGGTCGCGCTATTATTCAGATAAGAACGCTTACCATTTAGCCGCGACGGAGACAACCATTACAGAAGCACCTGTCCAGGACGAGATCTACTACGGCGGCCAGGCGTCCGTAGAACCGCGCACGCATGCGGAGGTGACATCTCCGGCTGCTGAGGCGCGGCTCAAGCACCGGCCGGACGTCGTCCGGCACAAGGGCAGGTATGCCCTGATCAACCACAACCGGACGCCGTACCAGGCCATGGTTGAGGACCTGCTGTTCCTGCGGGGCGTCCTCGCGGAGGCCGGGCTGGACTACCTTTTGGTGCGCGGCAACAACGACCGTCCGGTCATCGCCCTGGACTGGAAAGACCGCAAGAAGCTGCGGGCGGCCTTGGTGGAAGCCTGCCGCAACGAGCCCGTGTACTCCATGACCGTGGACGCGAAAAAGAAGTCCTCCGTGCTGGTTGCCGACGGGGATCTCTCCCCCAACCGTCAGGCCCGCATCTTCCGCCTCTACCGTCCGCGGGTTGAACCCGACGGCGGTTTCGAGTTCGGTTCCTCCGCCGGCGTCCAGATTGAGCTCTGGAGCTTTGAGGGCGATCAGCTGATCCTCCCGATCGAAAACTCCCTGACCCGCCGCACCATGCAGTCCCAGGACGCTGTCCGCGGGACGGTTGAACGGTACGGCCACACCTGGCCCACCATCGAGAACATGTTCGCCGACCATGCCAGCGACATCAGCTTCGACGTCGACCTGGTGTTTTCGTGGGTTGATGGCAGCTCTCCCGAATACATCGCGGCCCGCCGTGCCCAGCAGCAGGGTGTGGTTCTCGGCGAAGGCGACGACCACGAAGCCCGCTTCCGGCAGATCAACGAACTCAAATACGCCCTGCGCTCCGTCTACATGTTCGCGCCCTGGATCCGCCGCATCTTTATCGCCACAGACTCCCCCGCCCCGGAGTGGCTCGCGGAGCACCCGTCGGTGACCATTGTCCGCAGCGATGAGTTTTTCGCCGATCCCGCAGTGCTGCCCACGCACAACTCGCAGGCAGTGGAATGCCAGCTCCACCACATCGAGGGCCTCTCCGAGCACTTCCTCTACTCGAATGACGACATGTTCTTCGGCCGCTCGGTGGGCCCGGACATGTTCTTCACCCCGGGCGGCGTCACGAAGTTCATCGAGGCCGAGACCCGGATCGGGCTGGGCGACAACGATGCCGAGCGCAGTGGCTTCGAGAACGCCGCCCGCGTGAACCGCAAGCTGCTCTGGAACCGGTTCGGTCGGATCACCACGCGGCACCTGGAACACACCGCCGCCCCGCTGCGGCGCAGCGTTGTGGCCAGGATGGAGCGTGAGTTCCCGGAGGAGTTCCAGAAGACGGCGGCGAGCAGGTTCCGCGCCGCGGACAACATCTCGGTCACCAATTCCTTCTACCACTACTACGCGCTGCTGACAGGCCGTGCGGTCACGCAGACCGCAGCCAAGGTGCGTTACGTGGACACCACCGCCCGCGCCGGGCTGAACTCCCTGCCCAAGCTGCTGGCCAAGCGGAACATGGACTTCTTCTGCCTCAACGACGGCAGTTTCCCCGAAGTCCCCGCGGACGAGCGCGCCGAGACCGTGACCGACTTCCTGGAGAAGTACTACCCCATCAAGGCGCCCTGGGAGCTCTGACGCTCGCAGCCCTGACGTTGGTCGCGCCCACGTCAGGGCTTCCGACCCGCCGGGCTTCGCGCGCTAGATAGCGTAGTTCGGAAGGGCTACCTTCCTGACGCCTCCTGTTTTGGCGTTGTCAGGGATGCTGACGCCCGCCGCGGCCAGTCTCTCGGCAGTCATTTCCGAGGTGACATGCTCGCCGACGGTGGCCGCGCTCCCCAGCGGAACCACGGAGTGGACAATGGTGTGCTCGTACACGTGTACCAGGTTGAAGGCCTGCCCGCCGTCCCGGCCGCGGGTACCGCCCACGGCGACGTTGAGGTCCTGGGTGTAGCACGTGGCCGAGGCGACGGAGACAGGAATCCCCGCAAAGGTGGCGGTGGTCGAGTAGTGCAGATGCCCGGCAAGAATGGTCCGGACGTCGGAGTTGCGGACCACGGAGGCCAGGCTTGCCTGATCCCGCAGTTCCACGAGCACGGCAAGGTCCAAGACCGACGGGACCGGCGGATGGTGGAGCGCCAGGATGGTGCCGTCGGGGGCCGGGGTATCCAGCTGGCGGGTGAGCCACCCCAGCTGTGACGGGCTTAGCTCGCCGTGGTGGTAACCCGGGACCGAGGTGTCCATGGTGATGATGCGCAGGCCATTGATGAAGTAGCTTCGGTCCACCGGCGCATCGCTCGCCGGCTCGTCCAAGAGCCCGGTCCGGAAGTTGGCGCGGTTGTCGTGGTTGCCCATGGCCCAGATGACTTGGGCGCCCATGTCTTCGCAGGCGGGATCAACAATGGCCCGGAGCTTTGCGTAGGCTTCAGGGTCGCCCCGGTCGGCGAGGTCGCCCGTGAAGATCACGGCCTCGGGCCGGGCACCGGAAGCCTTGACCTCTTCAAAAAGCTGAATGAGCTTGGCTTCGCTGTCGACTGCGCCGTGAAGGGGATCCGGACCTCCCAACAGGTGGGGGTCGCTCAGGTGGAGAAGGAAGTGGCGTGGCCGGGGGTGTTCGGCCTCGATGTGCTTCATTGCTGCCTCTGTGGTTGGTGGGAAACGGCGTTTCCCTTCTACCCTTCAGTAACTATTATCCAATCAGACAATTGGCAAACTGTGGGTAAATTACTGCGGCCAAGTTGGAAAAAACCAAAAGATTTACGCCCCGGAAAGTGCCGTTGTGGCCGCCGGTCCGTCAAATTCGGCCAGTGCCATTTCTATGGCATCGATAACTTCGGCGGAGTCCGGTTCGACGGCGGGCGCGAAGCGTGCCACTACTTCGCCCTTGCGGTTGACCAGGAACTTCTCAAAGTTCCATTTCACCAGGCCGGGCAGCACACTGGTCTTGAACCTGGTCAGCTCGGCGTAGAGCGGATGCTGGTCCTTGCCACGCACATTGGCCTTGGCCGTCAGCGGGAAGGTAACACCGAAATTCCGCTCGCAGAACTCGGCGATCTCGCTGTCGTTGCCCGGCTCCTGGCCGGCGAACTGGTTGCACGGAACTCCGAGCACGTCGAAGCCGCGGTCCCGGAACTTCTCGGAGAGCGTCTCCAAACCCGCGTACTGAGGAGTGAACCCGCACTTTGACGCCACGTTCACCACCATCACCACGTTGTCCTTGAACCGGCCGAAATCGGTTTCGGTGCCGTCGTTGAGGGTGAGCGGAATGGTGTATAGGTCTGTCACAGCGCCGTCCTTGAAGGTCGGTCATGCAGGTGATTCGTTGCCAACCATCAAGGGTACGGGTGCAGTCTGGGAGTTCTCTGTCAGGGTCCCGCCGACTCGGACCATGTTGCGGTGTCGGTAGGCGTGGCGGTGGATGTAGCTGTCGTAGAAGACGAGGGCGAGGGCGACGCTGTTTCGGCTGAGGACCCGCTACTCGTTGTTGCTGTTGGCTCCACCGTTGGCGCCGGCGTCGGCGTCAGGCGCGAGGTAGGCCTGAACGGCGACGACCTGGAGACAGTGGGCGTCGGAGACGGCGACGCGCTCGTCGTCGGCGCAGGCGAAGTGCCCGTGGGGGCAGGTGAGGTGCCCGTGGGGGTGGGTGACGTCGTCGTCGGCGTGGCGCTTGAGGTTCCCGTCGGCGTCCTCGTTGCCCGGGGCGTGGAAGGCGTTGGGGAGGGCGATGCCGTCGAAGCGGCTGTTTCTGTCGAAGATTCTGTCGCTGTTTCAGTCGCAGTCGGGTCCGGCGATGCGGATTCAGGCGAGGTAGCGTCCGACGACGGCTCTTCCGTGGGTGCCTCGTCCGGCGGTCCCGACGTTGTCACTGATCCCTCCACCGGCGGCGGTTCGGACAGTTCCTCTTCGCCGCCCAGGACCGTGTGGCTGTTGTCCTCTGCGACCGGGATGGCCCAGCGTTGCGCGCCGACGTCCACGGGTTTGGCATAGCTGACCATGGCTATGTCCTCGAGTTCGTCCAACTGACGAATGCGCAGAAGTGTCCAGTTCAGCGGGCTGGTGTGCTTGCCGTTGAGGATGGTTTCGAAATGCAGATGGCAGCCGGTGGACCATCCCGTGGTGCCCACACGGGCAATGACCTGGCCCACCTGCACGGAGTCCCCCGTCCGGACCGCCACAGCCTCCAAGTGGTTGTACGTGGTGATCAGCCCGTTGCCGTGGTCTAGTTCCACGCGGTTGCCGCCGCCCCAGGGGTGCCACCCGGCGGCACGGACCACGCCGGCGTCGGCCGAATAAACCCTGGTGCCGCAGCCTGCAGCGAAGTCCTGGCCCAGGTGGAAATCGCCGCCCGCACCGGTGATAGGACTGACCCTGTACCCGAATGGAGAGCTTGAAGTGAGGAACTCAAGGGGCGCCATGAGGGACCCCTCCCGGGGGCGGGTGAGCCCGGTGGCGGCCACGTTGAGGGGAGCGCTCCCGCCCTTGGCGATCGTCCTGACCAGTGTGCGGTTAAACGGAACCAAGGCCCGGCTGTCCGTCAGGAAAGCACCGGCCAGCTCAGGCAGGCCAACATGTCCGGCACCCGCCGGCGAAGCTGCCGGGCGGGGTTCAACGGGGGACGATCCAGGGAGGCCGACGGCGATGAGTGACGCGGCAGCAACGGCGCTGGCGGCCAGCACGCGCACAGCTATGGCGCAGCCGCCCGCGGGCTCCTTCTCCCGGCCGGATCCCCGATGATTGCCCACTCGTTACTCCCGGGTTGGCCCGCCAGACCCCGGATCCAGACGGACTTACCATCTCATGGGACCACAAAGACCCGGGCCTGTGAACCCCCGCGCCGGTCCCGCTGCGGACATTATGTGGATCACCCCTCAGAACCGTGCCCGCGGCTTCTGGACGAGAATAGTGACATGCGAAATTTCCTCAGGGAATGGCAGGGCGAAATCAAACGGGTATTCACCGGCAGCACTGACGGTCAGCCCGCTTGGGTTCCGCGGCTGGCCGAAGGGGACGACGCCGGCTATCACCTTCCCGGCTCGGCCGTCTGGGCGGTGCACGGCTCCATGGCTACCATTGTGGCTGGGGTCCGCGCGCTCCTGATGCAGGCCTTGCACCCCGGGGCGCTGGCGGGAATCCACGAGCACTCCGACTTCCGCGCAGATCCGCTCAGCCGGCTGGCCCGGACCATCCGCTGGATCTTCACCGTCACCTATGGCCCACAGGCCGCCGCCGACGAGGCTTCCGCCCGGGTCCGTCGCCTGCACGAGCCTGTACAGGGGACCTACAGTGACGGGCACGGCGGCGAGCGGAGCTACTCGGCCAACGATCCGGAACTCGCCCGCTGGGTCCACATCGCGTTCGTGGACGCCTTCCTCTCGGCCCACAAAATCTGGGGTGCCGGGATCCCCGGCGGCCCCGACGCCTATGTCCGCGAGTGGGCCCAGGCCGGACGGCTGATGGGCGTGGAGGATCCGCCCCTGAGCGAGGCCGAAATGCGGGAGCAACTGGACCGCTGGTATAACAACGGTGAGCTGGTGGCGGACAGCAGGGTTGCCGAGACCGTTGAGTTCATCCGCAACCCGCCACTGCATCCGCTGCTGCGCCCCGGCTACCGGATCATCTTCGCCGGCGCCGTCTACAGCCTTGAGCCGAAGTACCGCCGCATGCTGGGGCTCCAGGTCCCCCGGCTGGGGCCGTTCCCGCTCCCCGTGAGGCTGGCAACGAAGGTGACTCTCGGCGTCGTACATCTTGCCCTTGGACGCGGGCCTGGACCCAGCGAACAAGCGGCCCGGGAGCGCCTCCACCGCCTGGGCTACGCGGGCACGTGACCTGGCCGCCGAGCTGGGCAGCTGGGCTCCAGCCATGGGTCATCGCCTGGCTGGAGGACAGCAAAAACCCGGCCCTGACGAGGTCAGAACCGGGTTTTTGGCTGGCGGAGAATGGGGGATTTGAACCCCCGAGGGCGTTAACCCAACACGCGTTCCAGGCGTGCGCCATAGGCCGCTAGGCGAATTCTCCAGCTGCTTTCGAATCAAAAGCAGATACTAGACTACCTGAACATTCCGGCATCGCCCAATTGGCCCGTCGGACTGTTACCGCACGCGGCAATCCGGGCTCCAGCTGGCCCGTTAACGTAAAAATGGACGCCCCCAATGCGCCCATTCCTCCGATACACCGTTGAGCTGCCGGGTCCGGCCCTCCAGCCAGGCCCCGCAGCTCACAACCTTGAGATTGCCCCAATCGGTGTACATATCCATGATCGGCCCTACCCGCCGGATAAGCAATGAAAATCGCTGCCCATTAGCCTGCCTTCTTGGCAGGATGAGGCCATGACACAGCTGCACGCCCTGGTGGTTTACGTTCCGGAGACACACACGGAGCCGCTGCTCGCGGCAATCGGGGACGCCGGCGCGGGCAGGATCGGGAACTATTCGCACTGCACATTCACCTCCCCCGGCACCGGGCGCTTCACTCCGTCGCCTGGCGCCGAGCCGTTCGTCGGGGCCGTCGGTGCGGTCGAACGCGTGCCGGAAACCCGGGTGGAGTGCGTTGTGGAGGAAGAGATGCTCGACGCCGTTGTGCTGGCCCTGCGCGCGGCGCACCCTTACGAGGAGCCCGCATTCATGACCTGGCCGGTGGACGGCTGGCGACGCTAGCTGGCGTCCGGGCCTTTGAACCCGCTTTCGCCTTTGCGCCAGCTTTCGCGGCCGTGGCCCGCTTGAGCGGTGCGGGCCAGCACCGCTCAAGCGGGTCCGGGCAGCTCATCAGGAAATTCCGGGCCGCGAGTGGGCACCCGGCCGGGCCACGGCCGGCCGCAGTCCGGGCCGTCCGGACCTTCCTGAATCTTCGGGTAAACTGGTCTGCGGCCCCTCATGTGGCGTCATCCTGTTGAACTCCCCCAGGACCGGAAGGTAGCAAGGGTAAACGGGCTCTGGCGGGTGCATGGGGGGTCTTTACTATTTCCCCACAGGGCGGCCGTCCGCGAGGGATCCTGATTGTCTGCCCGGATTGGTAGGGTTTTCTCGTGACTGTTACTACCACCGCCCTTTACCGCAGATACCGCCCGGACTCCTTCGCTGACGTTATCGGGCAGGAACATGTCACCGAGCCGCTGATGACGGCACTGCGGAAAAACCGTGTCAACCACGCCTATCTCTTCTCCGGCCCACGCGGTTGCGGAAAGACCACCTCCGCCCGCATCCTGGCCCGCTGCCTCAACTGCGCCCAAGGCCCCACAGATACGCCCTGCGGTACGTGCCCCAGCTGCATTGAACTGGCCCGCGGCGGCTCAGGCTCCCTGGACGTCATCGAGATCGACGCCGCCAGCCATGGCGGTGTCGACGACGCCCGCGACCTCCGCGAGCGCGCAACGTACGCTCCGGTCCGCGACCGCTACAAGATCTTCATCATCGATGAGGCCCACATGGTCACCTCTGCCGGGTTCAACGCCCTGCTGAAGATCGTTGAAGAGCCGCCGGAGCACATCAAGTTCATCTTCGCCACCACGGAGCCGGACAAGGTCATCGGCACCATCCGCTCCCGCACGCACCACTACCCTTTCCGGCTTGTCCCGCCGGAGCCGCTGATGGCGTACCTGGAGCTGCTCTGCAACCAGGAAAACGTTCCCGTGGCTCCCGGCGTTCTATCGCTGGTGGTCCGGGCCGGCGGCGGCTCCGTCCGCGATTCCCTGTCCGTGCTGGACCAACTGATGGCCGGAGCCGGACCCAACGGCCTCGACTACGAACTTGCCGTAGCCCTCCTCGGCTACACCCACGCATCGTTGCTGGATGACGTCGTGGAAGCTGTGGCCGCCTCAGATGCCGCCACCGTTTTCCGGGCTGTGGACCGCGTGGTGCAGACCGGCCACGATCCCCGCCGCTTCGTCGAGGACCTGCTGGAACGCTTCCGCGACCTCATCATCGTCCAGGCCATGCCCGAAAGCGCCCAGGTCATCCTCCGCGGCATGCCTGCGGACCAGATCGCCCGGCTCCAGAACCAGGCGCACAACCTCGGGGCTTCCGAACTCTCCCGCGCCGCTGATGTCACCAACACTGCGCTGACCGAGATGACCGGCGCCACGTCTCCGCGCCTGCACCTTGAGCTTCTCTGCGCCCGCATCCTGCTCCCCAGTTCGGAACAGACGGAACGCGGCATCGCTGCGCGGATCGACCGCGTGGAGCGGCGCCTGAATTACGCCGGGAACGACGTCGGCGCTCCCGCTCCGGCTGGTGCTGCGGTTTCGGCTGGACCCGCTGCGGTTTCCGCGGTGCCGACAGCGGCAACTCCGGCTCCTGCTGCACCTGTTTCCGTACCAGCAGCTTCCGCGCCGGCTCCTGCTGCACCCGTTTCCGTACAACCAGTTTCTGCGCCAGCCGTTTCTGAGGCGCCCGCTGCGGCGCCGGTTGCTGCGCAGCTGCCTTCAGGGCCAGCGGCTGCCGGTCCCGGGTCGGCCCGGCCACAGGTATCCGGAGCCGAACAGACCAGGCCGTCGCTGACGCCGCCCAAGGTCAGCACCAACGACTGGCCGGTTGACGAGTCCACAGGCAGGCCGCCCGCTCCCACTCCGCAGGCATCCGGTCAGCCCACCCGAGAGACCGGGGCAGACGCCCCCCGCACAGTTTCCCCGGCTACCCCGCCGGCAAGCACCGACGCTGTCACGGCTCCTGCCACCGCTGCACCTGCCCCGGCTGCGCCCGCTTCGGTTGGCCATGCCCCTGCCACTGCCGCACCGACCGGTGCGACAGGAACTGGCGCGGCAAGCACTGGGGCCGCCGGGACAGGCGACGTCGAAGTCCTGCGCCGTGCCTGGCCGGAAGTTCTGCAGACACTCTCCAAGATCAAGCGCAGCACGTGGGCCCTGGTTGAGCCGAACGCCCAGGTGGGTGCATTTGACGGCCAGGTCCTGACACTGTCGTTCAGCACTACCGGGTTGGCTGGCGCCTTCGGCCGGGCTGATCACGCTGAAAACCTGCGGCAGGCGATCCACAAAACAGTGGGCATCGACTGCCAGATCACCGCAGTCGCCGGTGGCGCCAACAGGGCAGCGAGCGCTGAGCCAAACCCAAAAGCTCCCGCTAGTCCGGAAGCCAGCCCGGAAGCTCCGGCCAGTTCAGCCGATGTCGCGTGGGGACTGGCCCCTGCCAGCGCCGTTTCCACGCCTGACGTGCTGGCCACCGCGCCGGCACCTTCGCCAGCCCCCTCCTCCGCGACGCGTGCTCCCGAACCGGCCGTGCCTCCTGCCACTGCTGCACCTGCACCGACTGCAGGCGCAGCAGCTATTGCGGAAACTGTCCAGCACACTGGCGACGTCAGCGCGTCGGCAGCCACTGAGGCCGCCCAGGGACAGCCGGTACCAGCTGAGCCGGATGCCACCGCCGGTTCGTATGCCTACTCCGATAACGACTGGGGTCCCCCGCGCGACGAAGATGCTCCGCCGCTGGACGAGGAACCACCCATGGACTGGGATCCCTCGGCTGCGGCTGCCCCACGCCTGTCGCCTTCACAGCCTGAGCCTTCAGCGGCCGCACCCGCCAAGCGGCCCGCTCGAGGTGCTTCAAAGGCTGCAGCAGCAAAGACCTCCCCAGCTAGCAGGTCCTCCGGTGCGGCTTCGGCCGCTCCTTCACAACCCGATCCGGCACTGGATCCGTGGGGCCGGGCCGTCGAGCAGGCGCCGGGCGTATGGGTGGTTGGCACCGAGCCCAATGTTGGCAAAAGCCTGAACACGTCCGTCCCGGAAGAGGCCGCGGAAACCGCTCCTGCGCCCAGCTACGAGCCGGCCACCGCCCAGGTCCCCAAGACGTCAGCTGTCGTCAGCCAGTCCGATGCCGACGCCAGCTGGGGCTTGCCGCCCGTAGCCCCCACCGCAACCACCGAAATCCCCGCACTATATTCAGCAGCACAACATTCAGCTGCACCGCAGAGCTCCGCGCCAGAGACCCCCGCACTACAAGGCCCCGCACCAGAATCCGCGGCGCCCAACAACCCGGCGCCAGCCAGCCAAGCCCCGGCAGTCCCGCCAGTGGAAGCAGCCGTTCCCGAACCGGCTGAAGTTCGTGAGTACGCCATGGCATCGACTGCTCCGGCTGCCGCACCCCTGCAGCCGGCACCGGCGACATCCGAGTCCGCTGCTGCCGCCCGGCAGAGTCTTTACCAGCGCCTGTCCAACAGCCCCGAGGCCGAAGCCGGGCGTGCCAAGGCGCCGGCCAGGGCTGCCGCCGCAACCTACGTCCAGGACATACCGAGCGCGGACGATGAAACCATCGAGGAATCCGGTGTCTTTGGACGCGCCGCCGTCGAGCGTATTCTGGGCGGGAAGCTGATCGAGGAGCGGTCCCCGGACGGAAGCCCCATCGTTGCGAGGTTCTAGGCACCTGGCGCACGTACTCCCGCAACTCCATTCACTACCCAAGCCAAGCCAAAAGAGGAAAACGTGTACGAAGGTGCAGTCCAGGAGCTGATCGACGAGCTCGGACGGCTTCCCGGTGTTGGTCCCAAATCCGCCCAGCGGCTTGCCTTCCACATCCTCGAAGCGGACCCGCAGGACATGAAGCGACTCGTGGAAGCCATCACCATGGTCAAGGAACGCGTGAAGTTCTGCACTGTATGCGGCAACGTCACCGAGCAGGAACTGTGCAACATCTGCCGGGATCCCCGGCGCGACCCGTCAGTCATTTGTGTAGTGGAGGAGTCCAAGGACGTCCTCGCCGTGGAGCGCACCCGGTCCTTCCGCGGCCGCTATCACGTGCTGGGCGGAGCCATCAACCCCATTGCCGGCGTTGGGCCCGAGCAGCTGCGGATCCGGGAACTCCTGACCCGGCTGAACGACGGCGCCATCCAGGAAGTCATTATCGCCACCGACCCCAACCTCGAAGGCGAAGCAACGGCCACGTACCTGGCCCGGATGCTGAAGACAATCGGCATCGTGGTGACCCGTCTGGCCTCCGGGCTGCCTGTGGGCGGCGATCTTGAGTACGCCGACGAGGTCACCCTCGGGCGTGCATTCGAAGGCCGCCGCAACGCCCTGACCTGAGCGGACCTGCCCCTGACCTGGTCAGGCCGACAGGCTAAGGCAGACAGGCTAAGGAAGACCGGCGCCCCGACCCGGCCTGGCCAGCCTGGCCTGGGTTCAGGGGGCCGGGCTGAGCCGTCGTCGGGCACACCGGCTTAGGCGATGCGGGTTCCGCGTGCCAGCCTGTGTGCCGGGGTGCGCAGCGAGCGCCAGCCCAGCCACATCAGCAGCCCGGCAAGCAGCAGCTGCAGGCCGAGCCCCAGCGGCCACAAGGGAGTGGACTGTGCCAGGTACTGCGGCTTGGCCTCCCCGTTGGCGCAGGGGTAGGTGCCCTCCGGACCGGCCATGGCGTAGCGTGCACCCTGGCTGATGGATTCGATGGCCCCCACCGGTGACGACATTCCGAGGCCACTGTTGACGCGGACCGTGTAGGGGATGGCATCGGCCACCACCACGTAAGGGTTCATGGCCAGCATCCACGCCACCCTTTCGGTGCGAACTGCTGGCTGGGCACGCAGCGGTCCGGAGCAGGTGTACTCCGGTTCCTGCGGCGCTGTTTCGTCGGGTACCGGCCGCAGCGGTTCGTAGTTGCGGTACTGCGCCTGGTTGGCCATAACGGTGCCCTGCGAGAGCCCGGTACCCAGGCCGAAGGCAATCAGGGAACCGAAAACCAGCCCGGCCACGGCAAGGTACGTGACGACAATCGAGAACAGCGGACGCCCCGCCAGCGCGGAAATTCCGACGCCGATGGCACAGACCACACCCACCTCAACCGCGAGCATCAGCAGGGCCACGATGACATGGCCGGGCGTCATGCCGCCGAGGGCCACTCCGATGACCAGGAACGGCGTGCTGGCAACCAGGAAGGCCAGGGCGGCGGCCCACGCGGCGAAGAACTTGCCCCACAGGATCTGGCCGGGACGGAGCAGGGTCACCTGAAGGATGGCCAGGGTCCCGCCGGCGCGGTCGCCGTTGACGGCATTGGCAGACAGTGCGGGCGCCACCAGCAATGCGAAGAGGAGGACAAAAGCCAGGACCACTTCGAAGATCATGGACCCCGGACCGGTGTCGGGCGGCAGAAAGTTGGAATAGGCGCGCTGGGCTTCGCGCTGGGCGTTCCAGCTGGCCCAGGTCAGCCAGGTCACCAGGCCCGTCAGGATGAACCAGATGGCCAGCATGATGTACCAGCCGCGGGACCGGAGCCGCTGCTTGAGTTCCAGGACCACCACATCCCGGATGCCGGCAAGGTAGCCGGCACCAAAGCCGGAAGCCGGCGGGCGCTGCGTTTGTTCTGTCAGCTGGCTCATCGCCGCTCCCCCTCAAGGTTCATGTAAGTCTCTTCCAGGGCACCCGAGGCGGGGGCAAAGGAGCTGACCCCGACGCCGGCGAGCACCAGGTCGCGGAGGAGGCGGGCGGCGTCGTCGTTCAGCAACACCAGGCTGACGGCCGGCCGGCGGCCGTCCTCAACCCGGAACGTCAGGCCCAAGTCCGTGAGTTTGGCGGCGAGCGCTGCGCCGTCGGTTGCCGAGATGGCGTAGCGCCTGCCGGAGGCGGCAGCCGCGTCCGTGGTCTGGTGCCGGACCGTCCTCCCGCGGTTGACGAACACCGCTGCGTCCGCAATTTCGTCCAGCTCGCTGAGCACGTGGGAGGAGACAACGATGGACTTCCCCTCCGCCGCAAGCTGCCGCAGCATCACGCGCAGCTCCACCCGCGATCCCGGGTCCAGGCCCGACGCCGGCTCATCGAGCAGCAGCACGGACGGATCGTGTATCAGTGCGCGGGCCAGGCTGAGGCGCTGCTGCTGCCCCCGGGACAGGACACGGGCCGGCTGGTCTGCAAGGTCACTCAGGCGGACCCGGTCCAGCATCTCTGTAACGCGCTGCGGGATTCCGGCCTTGGGCAGCCGGTAGAAACGGGCTATCTGGGTGAGGATCTCACGGGCGGTCAGGGACTCCCACACGCCCAGGGTATCCGGCATCCAGCCAATTCTTTTCCGCACTTCCGCGCGGTGGTTCTGCGGATCCAGCCCATCCACCGTGACAGTGCCGGAATCCGGCGCCAGCAGTGAAGCCAGCATGAGCAACAGCGTGGTTTTACCGGCACCGTTCGGGCCGATCAGTGCGGTGACTTTTCCCGCCGGAGCATGGAAATCCATGTGCTCGACGGCGTGCACCTGCCCGAAGCTGCGGCTCACCGCGGTGGCGCTGATGCCGTCCTGGCGCGGGCTTTCCGGCTGGGCCGGAATGCCTATTCTGTCCCAGTTTTCTGTCATTTCCCGAGCACCTGTCCCCCAAAGCCGTTCATGCATACTGACTATATGAGCCTACGCCTGAGCCGACGGGCGCAGTATCCGCCGGAAGGCTGAGATTTGGACACAATTCCGCGTCCGGCCACAGGCGGCGATAAACTGGGCTGACACGTCACGCCGTCCAGCCGCAAGGCCGTGCCTGACCTCCAGAACTCCGATTGATCCAGTGAAGGTACGCGCATGAGTACGCCCACTTCCGAAGTGCACACAGCAACGCAGCCACAGGAGCTGCCCGAAGGCACTGCCGTGACCAAACAGCTGATTGTGCAGAAGTTCGGCGGCTCTTCCGTGTCGGATGCCGAGGGAGTCAGGCGCGTCGCCAAGCGCGTGGTCGACGCGCAGCGGGCCGGCAACGAAGTGGTGGTGGTCGTTTCGGCCATGGGCGACACCACCGACGAACTGCTGGACCTCGCCGCCCAGGTGACAGACTCCGCCCCCGCCCGCGAGATGGACATGCTCCTCTCCGCCGGTGAGCGCATCTCCATGGCCCTGCTCGCCATGGCCATCAACAAGTTCGGCGCCTCGGCGCAGTCCTTCACCGGCTCCCAGGCCGGCATGATCACCGACGGCATCCATGGCAAGGCTCGAATCATCGACGTCGATCCGCACCGCATCCGTACGGCCCTGGACAAGGGGCACATCGCGATCGTGGCCGGCTTCCAGGGCATGAGCCGCAGCACCAACGAGATCACCACCCTGGGCCGCGGCGGCTCGGACACCACCGCCGTCGCGCTTGCGGCCGCACTCGACGCCGATGTCTGCGAGATCTACACAGACGTTGACGGCATCTATACGGCTGACCCCCGAGTGGTGCCTTCCGCCCAGAAAATCGACACCATCTCCAGCGAGGAAATGCTGGAACTCGCGGCGTCCGGTGCGAAGATCCTGCACCTGCGCTGCGTTGAATATGCGCGCCGGTTCGGTGTGCCGTTGCATGTCCGGTCCTCATTCAGCCAGAACGAAGGCACCTGGGTCATCCCCAGCGCCGAAGACAAGATCACCACTCAAGAGGGAGTTGCCTTGGAGCAGCCAATCATCTCCGGCGTTGCACACGACCGTTCCGAAGCCAAGGTCACTGTGGTGGGTGTCCCGGACATCCCCGGCAAGGCGGCCGCGATCTTCCAGGTCATTGCCGACGCCCACTCGAACATCGACATGATCGTGCAGAACGTTTCCACGCACGGCACGGGCCGGACGGATATTTCCTTCACGCTCCCCATCGTCGAAGGCGCGGAGGCCCTGGAAGCGCTCAAGGCCGCGCAGCCGGACATCGGGTTCGAGAACATCGAATACAACGAGCAGATCGGCAAACTGTCCCTGATCGGGGCCGGCATGCGGTCACACCCGGGCGTCTCCGCGACGTTCTTCAAGGCCCTGTCCGACGCCGGGATCAACATCAACATGATCTCCACCTCGGAAATCCGGATCTCCGTGGTGACACACGCCGATCTCCTCGATGACGCCGTCCGGGCAATCCACAAAGCCTTCGACCTGGACAGCGAGGACGAGGCAACCGTCTACGGCGGCACCGGGCGCTAGGCCGCTCTTAGAAAGCAACGAGGGCCCACGCCCCGCAGGGTTCCCTGGCCGAGCTTGCGAGGCTAGGGCGCGGGCGGGGAGGGTCACTTCCGGCCCGATAAACGAAGGTTATCGGGCCGGAAGTGACCCCGCGTTGCTTTTGTTTCAGCCCTGTTTGTCCAATTCTTCGCGGCGCACGGCGTAGTGATGACCTTCGGAATCGGTTTCCACCACGAAGTGAGAAAGATCCTCGTCAGAGGCCTGCTCGAACTCATCATGCTTGTGGACCACGGGCGAATCCGTGTCCAGACGCGTTGCCGGCCCGAAGACAAAGCGGAGCCTGTCAGTCGCGTGCATAAAACCGGTGAGCGCATGTCCCATTGTTTCCACCCCCCTTCCCGCGTTGCGGGCGAAAGAGCCACTGCCTCCTTGTGGAGTCAGTGCCCTTATTTTACGCCCGCCGCCCGAAAATTGGTCTGGTGAGGTTGGGCATGGTGGGGAGGCCGGGGAGCGTCAGCGGAGGGACTGGTCGTCCGGGTTCCTGGGCACAACATAGGTGCTGCCGTCCGGGCGGGTGACCGTTTCCCATTGCTGGGTTTCCCGCTCGCGCTGAACCAGGAGTGCCCGGTTCTCTTCGGTCATGTCATGCACCAGGGAACTGCGGTTGGCCGGGCCGAAAATCGCCCTGAGCTTGCCGGTTGCGCGCATGAACCGCTGGGATGCGTTGCCCTTATCGCCTGACTTGCCTTTGCCCATGAAAGTGACCTCTTCGATAGAACACAATTACCCGCTCCAGTGTACGCTAACAATTAGTGCACTAACTATTGGAGGAAATGTTATGATGGTACTGGCCGGCGCTGCGCGGCAGCAGGACGATGACCTCCTCTTGGAGCAACAGCTCTGTTTTGCCCTCACCGTGGCATCCAGAAGCGTGGTGGGCGCCTACAAGCCCGTCCTCGAAAAGCTCGGACTCACCCACCCGCAGTACCTTGTGATGCTGTGCCTGTGGGAGTCAGCACCCCGCACCCTGCGCAGCATCAGTGAAGCCCTGGCGCAGGCCCCGGCCACCATCTCACCGCTACTTCGGCGTCTGGAGGAGGCCGGCTTTGTCACCCGCCAGCGGGTGGACGGAAACGAACGCACCCTTGCCGTGGGCCTGACCCCGGCCGGCGCCGCGCTGCGTCAGCAGGCCATTGCTGTCCCGGGCACCATGATGGAACGCCTGGGGCTGACCCGTGAGCAGGTGGGCGCGCTGCACAAATCCATGATGGGGCTCATCGCCGCCTCCGCCGGATCCAACGGGCAACCCGCCGGGGAATAAATGCGGCAAGGCGTAAAATGGCAGCAACCTAGGAGGGTCCATGCGTTTGCGAACAGTACGGCCATTGCTGGCGGTCCTCGCCATTGCCGGGCTCGCCGCTTGTACGGGCACGCCTGACGGGACCGGGACTTCATCCGCCAGCCCCACAGCCAGCCCCACAACCAGCTCCTCCGCCAGCCCGGGCGCCTCCGGCTCCCCCGCTCCGGACACCGAGACCACCGTCCCTGCGCCGTCCCCTTCAGCACCCCCGGCCCCGACGGCAGGCCCCGGCGCCGGCAACGCCGAGCTTGCCATCATGGTCAGGCCCTCTCCCACCGAAGCGGCAGTGAACTACACGCTGGTCTGCCGCGGCGGCCTCCCCACGGCTGAGAGCAAGCACCCCAGGCCGGAGGCTGCGTGCGCTGCCCTCAAGAACAACGCTGCGCTCCTCAGCCCGGCCCCCAAGAGCAAAGACGTGGCCTGCACCGAACAATACGGCGGCCCGCAGACCGCCACGGTCACCGGGATTGTGGACGATACTCCCGTGGATGCCACGTTCGCGCGCACCAACGGCTGCGAAATCGGTGCCTGGAACGCAGCCCAGGACGTCCTGGGTGCCAGCGGTGGAGCAACGTAGCCTGCTGACGGCCGAGGCCTGGCGTGCCCGCGAAGAAGCGCACGCCCAACGCGTCCGCCGTTACTCGGATCCCTACCTTGCCCGCCGCTCGGCAGGTAGGAAGCACCCGGTGGAGGACTTTCTTTTCACTTACTACACCCAGAAGCCTGGCCAGCTGCTGCGCTGGCACCCGGGAGCCGGCGTCGTACTGACCGCGGAAGCGGCGTCCGCCCGCATGGGCTGGAAGCACTACAAAACGCTCGACGACGGCGAACTCGCCTCCCTTGGGCTGCCGCCAGGAACCCCTGCCGTGACCTTTGACCGCGCCCGGTTCCTGGCCGACCGGCAGGAGGCGGTGGCCTTCGCGGACATCATTCTTCGCGGCACCGCTGCCCGGCCCGCGCAGTTCGGCTGCTTCGGGCTGCACGAATGGGCCATGGTCTACCGACAGGACAAATTCGACCTGCGCCATGAATACCTGCAACTGAGGCTGGGTTCGGCCGGCACGGACAAAGTGGTGGAGGACAACAGGATACGGTGCTCACACTTCGACGCCTTCCGCTTTTACACGCCCGACGCGATTGCGCTGAACGAACTGGCGCCCAGCCGCGAAAACCAGCGGCACATGGAACAGCCGGGCTGCCTGCACGCCAACATGGACCTCTACAAGTGGGCGTACAAACTGCTGCCCGCGCTTCCCAGCGAACTGGTCATGGATTGCTTCGAACTGTCCTGGCGGATCCGGGCCATGGACATGCAGGCCTCCCCCTACGACCTCGCGGAGTGGGGTTACCCGCCCATTCGGATCGAAACCGCGGAAGGCAAAGCGGCCTACGTTGAGCATCAGCGCGCCTTCGCCGGTGAGGCTACTGGGCTCCGAGGTCGCCTGGCGCAGGCCTTGGCACCGCTTCGAACTGCGGGGACCGTATGAAGGACCTCGAGCTGACCATCAGGGTCACGGAAGACCCCGACTCCCCCGAGTACGAGTTCCGGCTGATAGTCCGCGATGGCCGCCCTGCTGACGGTTGTACCGTGCCCGATTCCGCAGCAGCGTTGTCAGCGATGGAACGCTTCGGTGAGGACATCTTCTTTCCCAAACCGGCCCCCCCGAAACTCTGCACGCAGCAATACGGCGGGCCGCAGGTGGCCGTTGTGACCGGCTCCATCAACGGCCGTCCCGTCAGTGTGACTTTCCGGCGAACCGATGGCTGTGAAATCTCCCGCTGGCGCGCCATGGCTCCCCTGTTCGGCGGGACAACTGGTTCCCGCGGCGAAATCTGACCATCGGCGGCAGCCTCCGCAAAACGGGAACGCCGCCGGAACCAAGCGGTCCGGCGGCGTTCCCATGCTGTTGCTGAAGGGCTAGAGATCCATATTGCGGTTTCCGGAGAACTCCGGGACCTCCTGCTTCTTCTTTTCCTTTTTGACCTTGTCCTTCTTGTCGTTGGCAGGGTCATCGGCAGTTTCATCAGCAGGGACCACCAAAGCACTGCCTGGTGTGACAACCACAGATACGAAGGTGGGCGCGCTCGAACCCGCGAACGTCACTCGGCCGATATACGAGCCTTCAGCGAGGTCCTTCCACTGGAGCTTCAGAATGCCCGACTGGCCGTTCCCGAGCCGCAGCGGATTGGGGGTCACAGTGGCATTTCCCACGTTGGCTCCCAACACCGCAGCGTCCACGGACGCCTTCGTGGGCTGCCCATTGGGGCTTGCGTAGAGGTTCACAAAAATCGTGTACACGCCCGGAGCCGGGTTCGGAACCGAAATTGATTCACTGGCAGAGGCCGTCTGGGCCAGCAGGGCCTGGCCCGCCGGGTTGAAGACCACCATGTCGAAGTCGGCGGCCTCGTCCGAGGAAAAGACGGAGAACTTTGCCAACGGCGATCCTGCCGGAACGGTGACCTCCTTGGCGAAGTTGGACGCGTCCGTTTCCAGGGCCAGCGGCCCTGGCACCAGTTCGATGGCCGAGGAGTCAGCCTTGGACAGTCCGTCCAAAGTAATCTTCACAGGCGCGTTGGTGCCCGAAACCACCGGAATGTCGCCCTGCCCCTGGCCTCCTTCCGAGGTAAACGCCAGGTTTGCCGGTGCCACCACTGACTGCGGGCGGACGGCCACCGGCGATGCCACGTTCTTGCCGGCACCCTGCCAGATGAGGTTGCCCATGGCAAACTGCCCCAGGGCAGCGCTGGTGTTCTCGAACTTGACCTTGAAGGTGCGCTTCTCGCCGGCAGCATTGAAGCTAAGGATCGACGGCGTGACCGTCACCTTGACGCCAGGAACGCTGGCCTTGGCCCGGTAAACGCCTGGGGTCAGCGCGGTGACAGTCCGCGTGACCTCTGTCTTGCCGGTGAGTGCCCCCAGCGCGAACGAGGCAACATTCATATCCCGCGGTGCGGTTGTTCCGAGACCCCGGATGCCCATGTCCAGGCCCGTTCCCTGAATGAACTTCAGGTAGTCGTCCTCGGAATTGTCGTAGACGAGGCCGGGATCCAGGACCCGCGCAATGTCCACGTGGCCAGCGCCGGTTGCGAACACGTCACCGTTCCGGCTGCCGTCTGCGTTCTTGATATCAGCTGCCGTGGTCATCATGGCTGACTTGACGGTGGCCGGAGACCATGTGGGGTTCTTGGCCAGGATCAAGGCGCCAAATCCGGCCACGTGCGGCGCGGCCATGGACGTCCCGGACATCATGCCGAACTGGTCGCCGCCGGAACCGATGGGCGAAACGCCTGCCAGCACTGCCACACCCGGCGCCGCCACGTCAGGCTTGAGCAGGTCTGAGCCGGCGGCAAGCAGCGGGCCCCGGGAGGAGAACCCGGCGATCTGAGGCTGAGGCGCGGCCGGAAGGCCGGTGGTGTCCGTGTTTACCAGGGAGACCTTGATGCCGGGGTTGGCGATGATCTTGTCCTTGATCTGCTGCGTGGCTGGCGGGTTCACGTGCACTGTCGGGACTGCGTGGCGGTCAAGGTCCTCGGAGGAGGTGGTTACGTTGACCAGAATCATGCCGATGCCGCCGGCGCGCTGCACCTCGGCGCTCTTGGCTACGCGGTCCACCACCCCGCGGTCGCAGACAACAATCTTCCCTGTCACCTTGGCGGGATCCAGCGCCTTGGGTGCGCACAGTTCCGGGTTTGCTGCGCCGGCGGCTGCGGCACTTGCCGCCAGCACAACGTTGCTCGCAGGAACGGGAGCGGACATAAGACTGGCGCCGCGGTACTTGCTGCCGTCCTCAAATTCGACGGTTCCCTGCAACTCCGTGGAGAAGGAGCTCGCGGCCACTGTGGTCAGCCACGGAGCGCCGTGGTTTACGGTGCTTGCCGTGGGTCCCGAGTTTCCGGCGGATGCGGCAACAAAGATTCCCGTGGACGCCGCGGAAAGGAAAGCCAGGGAAACCGGGTCCGTGGTGGTTGAGGTGCTGCCGGAGATGGAGTAGTTGAGCACATCCACGCCGTCCAGGATGGCTTGATTGATCGCGGCCACGGAGGCGGAGCTGTAGCACCCTCCTGTGGCTGGGTTGTCGTCCTCCCAGCAGACCTTGTAGACGGAGATCTTAGCCGCCGGCGCAACGCCGCTGGTGATGCCCATATCGGTTGCACCAAGGTTGGCCCGGACGTTCGCGTTGCCCGCGGCAGTGCTGGCGGTGTGCGTCCCGTGGCTTCCCACATCCACAGGCGAAATCAGTTCTTCGGGCGCGCGGTTCTCCGGCGCCACGTACGCCATGAAGTCGTCAGCGAAGTAGCGGGCACTCAGTACTTTGGAGTTGCAGGCGCTGCCGTCAAACGCAGCCCCGGTCCCCTGCCCCTTCTGGCACTCACCAACGAAGGTGTCGCCGTCGGACTTGAGCATGGCGATATTGCCGTCTGCGGTGCGGTACGGGGCGCCCATCTGGGCCTGGCCGGCGAGGGGTTGCACGTCGTCCCCGGCGAAGAACGGGTTGGAGGGTGTGTAGCCGGAGTCAATAACGCCCACTACGACGCCTTTGCCGGCATTCTCCTGCCCGCCGAAGGCAGTCTTCCAGATGCCATTTTCACCGCTGAGCCCAAGGAAGTCTGTAGTGGAGTAATCCGGCGCGTTCTCCGTGTCCGGTGCCACCATGAGGACGGCCGGGTCCTTGGCGAGCTTAGCGGCCTGGTCGGCGATCAAATCGGCCGAGAACCCGTTGATGGCAGCCGTGTACTGGCGCTTGATCCGGACGCTTTCGGACCCGGCCACAGCGTTCTGCCTGCCCTCAAGGTGCGCCCGGTACTGCTGGACTTCCGGCCGGTCGGCGTCAAGCTTGCTGCCCTTCTGGGGCTTCGTCGCTGCGAGTCCGGGAGTCCCGCCGTCGTAGGTGGCCGCCGGCTTCTCGGCCAGGACCACAATGTAGCGGCCGGCGGGGTAGTCGCCGGGGTTGATCTTCTTTGAGGCAACTGCCGTGTTTGCTTCAGCGGGCGCCGCGGTAGCGGGGCTCATCGCCATCGAAGAAAGGAGCAGCGGCAAGCCCACGGCCAATGCCGCTGCTTTCCGGAGTCCCCCGCCCCGAATGGGGCTTTTTCCAGTTGATTTCACGAGCGACTACACCTTTCACGAGGAACGGCCGGCCACGTTGCCGGTCTGGAGCAGCTGGGAACGGCACACGACATTACAGATTTTGTAATGCTGTGACCAGCCGTTACAAACAGTACAGACTGAGAGCTGAATATGACATAGGACACATCAGGTGTATACGTCAATCATGCAGCTACAAGGCGGGGCCGGGAAGGCACAAAAGAAAGACCCCGACGCGGGCCGGACTTTGGAAATGTCCAGCTCCGCGCGGAGGTCTTCTTTGGTGCTAGGAAATCACCTGGCTCAACCCTTGGGCGTTACCTGCAGGCGGTCGAAGGAGACCTGCTTGCCGTCCTTGTCCAGCACCACCACGCCGTCGCGGCCGCTCTGCACACCTGAGGGCAGGATGAACTACACCGTGTTGTCGGTGGTGGGGAAAATCCAGCCGATCCGGTAGCTCTTCTTGTTCAGGTACACGTAGTACCACTGGCCGTAGTCGAAACCCTCCAGGGTCACCTTCTGGCCGTTGCGGTACTTGTCCTGCGTGCCGAGGTCGAACGGAGCCGCCTGTTCCTCGAGGTCCTGGACGGCGAGGACAGGGACCGTCTCGGGCTGCGACGGCTGGAGAGCCAGCACCGGCACGTGCAGCGGGCACAAAAACGGGCGCCCCCGCTCAGGGACGCCCGGTTGAGGCTTGGGCAAAGACTTGAGGCGTGGATAAGGAGTGGGCGCCTACTGCCTGGGCGTCCGAACCACGTCACTGATCCACTGGCGGGTCTTTTCGTCCACGGGGCCGGCCACGCGCGTTTCCCGGGCAGCCCGGTCCGCCTTGATCTTCTGCATAACCATCCGGCCCAACCCGGCAAAAACGGCCACGGCCATCATCGGCAACAGCAGAGATTTCGATTTTTCAGCCATGCGGTAATCCTAGTGACGCTTGCTCCACGAGGCCATAGCCGCCGTCGTCCTCCACCTCCCGAAAGCCCGCCCCGCCGCGATGACTGTGGCCGATCCCACCGAATACAGGGTGCGGCGCTCGGCCCGGTAGAATGGCCTAGCAAGCTCGCGGAGCGCCCGTCCACACTGTTCGAAAAAGAACGTCCCCAGCATCCCGGAACGGCGTAAGACGGCGTGACTCCGCTGCGCCCTTACCCAATGCTCACGCACAGGAGTTGCCGGATGCCCCGGATCGTTGTTGACGTCATGCCCAAGCCCGAGATTCTGGACCCGCAGGGGAAGGCCATCGTGGGTGCACTCCCCCGTCTGGGCTTCACCAGCTTTAGCTCTGTCCGCCAGGGCAAGCGCTTTGAACTGACGGTTGAGGGCGAGGTGACCGACGCAATCCTGGCCCAGGCCCGCGAAGCCGCCGAGACCCTGCTGTCCAACCCCGTTATCGAAGACGTCGTCAACGTCGAGGTCGTCGAGGCCTGAGATGACTGAACTTCCCTTGATCGGCGAGGCAATCGCCGTCGCCGCCGAGCCCCGGCTCGCCGGTGCCCGGATCGGCGTTGTAACGTTCCCAGGCACCCTTGACGACCGCGACGCCGCCCGTGCAGTCCGGCTCGCCGGCGGCACTGCAGTGCCGCTCTGGCACGCGGACACCACCCTGGGTGACGTGGACGCCGTCGTGATCCCCGGCGGTTTCTCCTACGGCGACTACCTCCGCGCCGGTGCCATTGCCCGCTTCGCGCCGCTGATGTCCAAAATCATCGACGCCGCCAACTCCGATGCCAAGCTGCCCGTGCTGGGCATCTGCAACGGCTTCCAGATCCTGACCGAGTCGCACCTGCTGCCCGGCTCCATGATCAAGAACGACCACCTGAAGTTCATGTGCCGCGACCAGGTCCTGCGAGTGGAAAACAGCAACACCGCCTGGACCCTCGACTACACGGCCGGCCAGGAAATCACGGTTCCGCTGAAGAACCAGGACGGCCAGTACATCGCGGACGACAAGGTCCTGGACGCGCTCGAGGCTGAAGGCCGCGTGGTGTTCCGCTACGTGGGCTTCAACCCCAACGGCTCGCGCCGCGACATCGCCGGCATCTCCAACGCCGCCGGCAACGTGGTGGGCCTGATGCCGCACCCCGAGCACGCGGTGGAAGTTGGCTTCGGCCCCGAATCCCTGGACGGGATCGGCGGGTCCGACACCGACGGCCTGGGTTTCTTCACCTCCGTACTGAACAAGATTGTGGGAGGCAACAAATGACCGAGATCAATTCGGTGGTCGAGCCTGTCGAGACCAAGAAGTTCAATATCGACACTGTCGAGAACGCTGCCAAAACGCCCGACACCGACCTGCCGTGGGCCGAACTGGGCCTGAAGCAGAACGAGTTCGATGAAGTAGTGAAGGTCCTGGGCCGCCGCCCCACCGGCGCCGAGCTGGCCATGTACTCCGTGATGTGGAGCGAGCACTGCTCCTACAAGTCGTCGAAGAACCACCTGCGCCAGTTCGGCGAAAAGGTGACCGACGAGATGAAGAAGGACATGCTGGTGGGCATCGGCGAAAACGCCGGCGTCACCAACTTGGGCGACGGCTGGGCCGTGACGTTCAAGATCGAGTCCCACAACTCGCCGTCGTTCGTGGAGCCCTACCAGGGTGCTGCCACCGGCATCGGTGGCATTGTCCGTGACATCATCTCCATGGGCGCCCGCCCGGTTGCCGTGATGGACCCGCTGCGTTTCGGCGCCATCGACCACCCGGACACCGCCCGCGTTATGCACGGTGCCGTTGCCGGCATCGGCGGCTACGGTAACTCGCTGGGCCTGCCGAACATCGGCGGCGAAATGGTCTTCGATTCTGTTTACCAGGGCAACCCGCTGGTTAACGCGCTGGCTGTCGGCGTGATGCGCCACGAGGACATCCGCCTCGCCAACGCGTCCGGCAAGGGCAACAAGGTGGTCCTGTTCGGTGCACGCACCGGCGGCGACGGCATCGGTGGCGCCTCGGTGCTGGCCTCCGAGTCCTTCGACGACACCAAGCCGTCCAAGCGCCCCGCCGTCCAGGTGGGCGACCCCTTCGCCGAGAAGGTCCTGATCGAGTGCTGCCTGGAGCTCTTCAAGGGTTCCCTCGTTGAGGGCATCCAGGACCTCGGCGCCGCTGGCATCTCCTGCGCAACGTCCGAGCTCGCCTCCAACGGCGACGGCGGCATGGAAGTTGAACTGACCTCCGTCCTGCTGCGCGACCCCACGCTGACCCCGGGCGAAATCCTGATGTCCGAGTCGCAGGAACGCATGATGGCCGTGGTCACCCCGGAGAACATCGCCGCGTTCGAAGCTGTGATGGACAAGTGGGCCGTGGAGTACTCCTGGCTCGGCGAGGTCACCGACACCGGCCGCCTGATCATCACCTGGGACGGCGTAGTCATCGTGGACGTCGACCCGCGCACCGTGGCCCACGACGGCCCCGTGTATGACCGCCCGTACGCCCGCCCCTCATGGCAGGACTCCGTCCAGGCCGATTCCTTCACCGGCTCCGTCCAGGACACCGGCCGCCCCTCCGCCCCCGCGGAACTGGCTGCCGCCGTCACCGAGCTCGTGGCCTCGCCGAACATGTGCAGCAAGGACTGGATCACCAACCAGTACGACCGGTACGTGGGCGGCAACACCGCCCTGGCGTTCCCGGACGACGCCGGCGTGGTCCGCGTCGACGAGGAAACCGGCCTGGGCGTTGCCCTGGCCACCGACGCCAACGGCCGCTACACCTACCTCGATCCGTACCACGGCGCACAGCTGGCGCTGGCCGAGGCCTACCGCAACGTGGCCACCTCCGGCGCCGTACCGATGGCCGTCAGCGACTGCCTGAACTTCGGCTCCCCCGAGGACCCGGACGTCATGTGGCAGCTCGCGGAGGCCATCCGCGGCCTGTCCGATGCCTGTATGGTGCTGGGCATCCCGGTCACCGGCGGCAACGTCTCGCTGTACAACCAGACCGGCACCACGCCCATCCACCCCTCCCCCGTGGTGGCAGTGCTGGGCAAGCTCGACGACGTTGCCCGCCGCACGCCGTCAGGCTGGCGTGAGGACGGCCAGGCCATCTACCTGCTGGGTACGACGGCGGCTGAACTGGACGGTTCCGAGTGGGCCAACATGCGTGGTCACCTCGGTGGACTGCCGCCCAAGGTTGACCTCGCCGCCGAACGCGAGCTGGGTGAAATCCTGATCAACGCGTCCCGCGACGGCATGGTGGACTCCGCGCACGACCTCTCCGAAGGCGGCCTCGCGGCAGCCCTGGTGGAGTCCGCACTGCGCTACGGCGTGGGTGCCCGGATCGCCCTGCAGGACGTCCTGGACCGCGACGGCGTGGACCTGTTCACGGCGCTGTTCTCCGAGTCCCAGGGCCGCGCGGTTGTCGGCGTGCCCCGCTCGGAAGAGGTCCGGTTCAAGGACATGTGCACGGCCCGCGGCTTTGCCCACACCCGCATCGGCGTGGTGGACGCAGCCAGCGGCAACCTCGAGATCAACGGCGTGGACACCATGTCCCTGGCCGCCCTCCGCGAAGCCCACGAGGCGACCCTGCCGAAGTACTTCGGCTAGTACCCTCCATCGATTGCTCCGTAACTGCCCTTTTGAACCCTCATAACGGCGGTTCCGGAGCAATCGTTCGTTAAGGCCGGGGCCGCCACCCCGCCTGGACAAGGGCGGAACGAACCTTGGCGACCGCAGGCTTGGCGTCATTGAGCATGTGCCGCTTGGAAATCCTGACTTCAGTCCACCCCAGCGTGTGGTACTTTTCAGAACGCGTGATGTCCCGGACGATCTGCCCGTCCTCACCGTGCTGTTCACCTTCGTACTCGATCCCGATCCGGTACTTGCGGTAGGACAGGTCCGGCTCGTGATGGCGTATACCGTCGTCGCCGATGATCGGCACGTTCAACTCCGGTTCCGGCAGCCCCGCCCTCACAATGGCCAGCCTCAACAGAGTCTCCTGCGGCGAGTCAGATCCCACGCGGATGAGTCTGATGGCTTCCTTGGCCCTGCGTAGCCCGCGCTTTCCCTTGTGCCTGTCGATCATTCGCTGCAGATTAGCCAAACTGCAAAGCGGCATGTCCCTGTCCTCAAACGCCGCCCTCGGCACGCGAACACAGCTGTCCCCCATGGCCACAAGCTCGTCCACCGTGAGCATTTCCGCCATGTCCAGCCAGGTTCGCTCCGGAGTGGTCACGGGAATCCCGTCAACTGTGGTGACCTCATCGCTGTAAAGCTTCATGCGGTGCACAATGACGTGCGGCCTGTTCAGGTGTGCCGATCCCTCAGGCCTGATGACATGAAACATCTCTGGAGTCCCCTTCTGCTGACGTCGCGGCAGCAGAAGCATCTCCGCCGCGGTGAGGTGCGACGCGGCGCATCGCTCATTGACCTCGATGAAGGGCCGGACCCTGTCAGTCAAGGGGAGCTCCGCCGTCGGGCTTTCCGACCGGATCCCCTTGCCGAGCCGATGCAGTGTCCGGTGTCGCAGCCGCTTGTGCGACACTCCGGCGCGCACCGCCTCGACAACTGTGAACGGGCGGTCCTGTAGTTCCTCGGGCAGCGGGCGCTGGGTCTTCATGGATTCATCAGAGCAGAATACGGTGTGCGCTGCAGAAGTTATCCACAGCCTTCATCGATTGCTCCGTAGGCGCCGTTTTGGGCACTCAAAAGGGCGCCTACGGAGCAATCGATGGGGTCAGTCGTCGCTGCGGAGCTCCCGCTGCCTTGAGCTGAGCAGTTCAAACTCGGGCCGGGCGGCCACAAAGCGTTCGACGGCGGTGAGCACCTCCAGCAGGTGCGCCCGGTCTGCTGCCACCAGGCCGGCGCCCACCTGCGAGCGCCGGTACTGGTCGTGGTCCCCCACCTCCGCGACGGACACGTCGAAGCGGCGCTTGAGCTCGGCCAGCAGCGGCCTGATGACGGAGCGTTTCTCCTTCAGGCTCTGGACGTCGCCCAGGAGGATGTCGAATTCAATCCAGCCGATCCACATACAGTAATCGTATCGATCGGGGTCAGATGGTGAGTTCGCCCATCCGGTCCCAGCCGTCGCCGTCGAGCTGGCGGCTGATGATGTGCGGCGTCTCAGCCAGCGCCTGCGGCATGTCCGCCATGGCCTGCTTGAAGTGTGTGCTGCTGATGTGGTCCCCGGCGGCGTCGTCCTTGAAGGCTTCCACCAGGACAAACTCGTTGGGGTCATCCACACTGCGGGACCAGTCGAACCAGAGGTTGCCGGGCTCCGCGCGTGTGGCTTGGGTAAATGCGTCCACGAGGCCGAGCCAGCGCTCGGACCAGTCGGGTTTGACCTTGAATTTCACGACGATGAAGATCATGCGGTATTCCTTCCGTTGCAGGGGTATGGGTTGTTCAACCTGCGGCCAGGGCAAGGTCACAGGCCTGGATGGCCTCACGTGCAGCCTGCTGCTGCGCCGGGGTTCCTGCCCGTTCCGCCCACTGTTCGGCCAGCTGGAACTCCACCAGCGCCTCGGTAAACCGGCCGGCGCCGTGGAAAGTCCAGCCGAGGTTGTTGTGCAGCGCCACCATCCAGCGCCGTGTGTGCGGATCGTGGGCGGTGGACGCGTATTCGAGGGCGCTCCGGGTCCACAGTTCAGCGTGGGCGGAGTCTGCCAGGGCCAGCACGTGCAGCGCGTCGACGGCGAGGAACTCCTCGCCGAGGTGGTCGCCGAGCTCGGCTGCCTGTTCGAACAGGGGCACGGCCATGGCGGCGTGGCCGCTGGAGTTCAGGACGCGTCCGCGTTCCAGCAGGATCCGCACGCCGACGGTGGGTTCTTCCTCGCCGTCCACGGAGTCCAGCAAGGCATCCGCCTCCTCGTAGCGGCCCTGCAGGCCAATGGCCCGGCCAAGCTGCGTGGCGAGTTCGGCCTTTTCGTACGTGTCGTAGGTCGGGTCAGTAAGGGCGTCCCGGAAGCGCTGTTCGGACAGCTCGGGATCCCCAAAATTCCATAGGCGGTCAAGGGTCGATTGGTCCAGCATGTACCTTCTCCTGATCAGCTTTCACCTGCGGCGAGTTGGCGTGCCCCTCCAACGTATCGCGAAGTGATGTGCCGTTGCGCCGCCCGGGCCAGCAGGCCTCCCGCCTGGTAGAACCAGTTCGCGTGCCTGCTGAAGGCGGTGATCTTCAGGAACACCAGCCCGTCAGCGCCGATCTCAACTTCGAAGGCTTCCTCGCCGCGTTCAGGATGGCCGGGCAGCGTGCCGTAGCCGAAGCCCGCTGACTGGGGGCCGTCTCCCGGCACCGGCCGCCGCACCCAGACCACCTCGCACGGGGCATTGATACGGAAAGGCCCGACACCGAACCCGCTCACCACGCGTGCGCCGGGGATCACGACGTCGGACTCGGTCCGGACGCGCAGTCCAGACCGACGCTGCAGTTCCCATATAAGGATTCCGTGCGCCACCCGGCGGTAGACCGCCGGTCCATCGCCCAGGTACTCCCGCGATACGAGGCAGGGGTAACCTTCCGGCGCCCGGCCGTGTTCGGTGAAGCCGATGCCCGGATAGTTGAGGCCGCCGGGAGCCAGGCGCTTCCCCGTCAACGGGGCCCGCCCGAAGACCCGGACAGCCGCGCCCACCCCAGCTGCTCCTGCTGCTTGCGGCTCAGGGAGACCACCACCAGGTCGTAGGAATCCTCCACCATGTCACGGACCATGGCATCAGGCAGGTTTCCATCCAGCCGCACGCCGTTCCAGTGCGTCTTGTTCATGTGCCACGCGCCGGTGATTTCAGGGTGGGCGGCCCGCAGCTGCTCAGCCAGGGCGGGTTCACATTTCAGGCTCACGGACCAGTCGTCGGGGTTCATGGCGGACGCGGCAAACATCTTGGCTTCATGCCGCGCGCCACCTGCCACGGCAGCCCGGACCTTGAACACGGAGGTCTCCGGGCCGAAGGGAAAATCCTCGAAGGCACCGGGAAATGACAGGCATATTGCCTTGAGTTGGGCTGCGTCCATGGACCGAGCCTACAAAGCCCTTCCCGGCGGTGCTAGTCTGCGAAGATGTCACCCGATCAGGCCACCATTCCCGTTCTGGACATGAGCGCCGCACGCCAGCCGTACGGCTCCTTCAGCCCCGAATTCATTGACCAGCTGCGGGACGCCGCCCACAACGTGGGCTTCTTCCAAATCACCGGTTACGGCGCCGCCCCCGGCCAGGCCGACGAGCTGCTGGCCCTCATCAAACGCTTCTTCGATCTGCCCCTCGAGGAGCGGATGAAGCTGGACAACAGGATTTCCCCGCACTTCCGCGGCTACACCCGGATGGGCACCGAAGTCACGCAGGGACGGGCCGACGCCCGCGAGCAGATCGACTACTCCCCCGAGCGCGAGCCCGTCCACAACTATCCGGCCGACCAGCCGTACTGGCTTCTTCAAGGGCACAACATGTGGCCCGATGAAGCGTTGCCGGAGCTCAAGCCGGCGGCCATGGCCTGGGCCGACCTGATGTCCAGTGTGGGCATGGAGCTGCTGAGGGGCATCTCGGTTTCCCTGGGACTGCCGGAGGACCACTTCGACGAGCCCTTCGGCAACGAACCCGCGTGGATGGGCAAGCTGGTGCATTACGTCGGCGGTGTGGTGGAGGCGGCCGGGAACCAGGGCGTTGGCTCCCACGCTGACTACGGTTTTGTCACCCTCCTCCTCCAGGACGAGGTGGGCGGCCTCGAAGTGCTGCCGCCCGGGACAACTGAATGGGCGCCGGTTGAGCCTGTTCCCGGGGCACTCGTGGTGAACCTGGGCGAAATGCTGGAGGTGGCCACGGAAGGATTCCTTGCCGCCACGATCCACCGGGTCAAGGCGCCGCCACCGGGCGTGGACCGCTACTCAGTCCCGTTCTTCTGGTCGCCGCGGCTGGACGCTGTCATCGATCCGGTGCCGCTGCCTCCGGAGCTCAAAGCCCAGGCACGCGGCATCTCCGACGATCCGTCCAACCCGATGCTTGCGTCCTTTGGCCTGAACATGCTCAAGGGCCGCATGCGCGCCCATCCCGATGTGACCGAACACCACTACCCGGAGCTGATGCAGCGCTGATCAGAGGTTGTACTTCCACGCCTGCTGCGCGGGGCAAACGTCCATCACCACGTCCAGGCCGGCGGCCTTGGCACGGTCCACTGCCGCTTCGTCGATAACACCCAGCTGCAGCCACACGGCTTTGGCGCCCACGGCAATTGCCTGGTCCACCACCGCACCGACCTTCTGCGAGTTCACAAAGCAGTCGACGACGTCGAGGGGTTGCTTTTCGGAGGGAATTTCACCCAGGGTACGGTACCCGGTTTCGCCGTGGACGGCGTCGCCGGGAAGGTTGACGGGGATGATGTCCATCCCGAGCCGGTCGCGGATAAACAGCGAGGTGTCGTAGGCGGCACGCCACTCGTTGGTGGTCAGGCCCACGATGGCCCACCGCCCTTTGTTTCGCATCAGGCGCTCAATAACGGCAGGATCGTTGACGTGGACCATGATGCAAGCGTACATCGTCCCCTGAGCGGCCCCTGATCGAATATTTGAATGAATAGCTGGCGTCAATACTCGCGTGAGCGAATATTACGTCCCACAGACCATGATTTGGCGCAAGGCATGCGGTTCGGCTGTAGTGGTAGTGACCATCCCGAGCGGCCGAGAGACCTGGATCGATGAAGCCGCAGCATCCCTGACCAAACGCTGTACCCGTTGAGGCGACCATCCTCGGCACACAGCGAAGGGTGCTACCGCCAGGATCGATGGAGCACATCTATGACATCAGAAGTATCCTCTGCCACGCCTTTATCCACCCCGAGTCCCGTCAGCGCCGCAGCAGCGGCCGCCACACTGGGCTCTCCCCAATCCACTTCGAACGCGACGGCGGTCGAAGCAGGGCTGCGTGACGCGCCCGGCCCTTCCAGCAGCTCATCGGGATGGTCCTCGACCGAGCCCAACGACGTCGCAGTGCACGGCGCACCGTCGGGAGGGCCGGCGCGCCACAGCAGCACCATCACCACTCAGCACACGGCGGAGCACGAAGAAACACGCGGCGAAGCCCAGCCGGACAATGTGGCATTTTGGGAACAGCAGGCCCTCCGCCTGGACTGGGCGCAGCCCGAAGGAATCACAGGCAAGCCGTGGCACACGGCCCACCGCCGCGTCCCGGCCGACCCCGCAGCCGGCAAAGGCCCGGAGATCACCTGGTTTGAGGGCGGCAAGCTCAACGTCGCCTACAACTGCGTGGACCGCCACGTAGCCAATGGCCGCGGCGGCACGGTGGCCCTCCACTTCGAAGGGGAGCCCGGGGACCGCCGAGCCATCACGTACGCGGAACTGCAGCGCGAAGTCTCCAAGGCCGCCAACGCCCTGCTGGCCCTGGGCATCACCAAGGGTGACCGCGTGGTCATCTACCTGCCGGTGATCCCCGAGACCGTCATCATCACCCTCGCCGTGGCCCGCATCGGCGCCATCCACTCGCTCGTTTTCGGCGGCTTCTCCGCCGAAGCCCTGAAGTTCCGCGTCGAGGACACGGGCGCCAAGCTCCTGGTGACCACGGACGGCCAGTTCCGCCGCGGTGTCGCCGTGCCCGTCAAGGACAACGCGGATGCCGCCGTCGCCGGGGACAACGCCATCGAACACGTGCTGGTCATCAACCGCACCACGGCGCCGGAGGACCTGGCCGCCGTCCCCATGATTGAAGGCCGCGACGTGTGGTGGCATGACGCCGTCGGGAGCGCCGCGGAAGTCCACGAACCGGAGGCGTTCGACGCCGAAACGCCGCTGTTCATCATGTACACCTCCGGGACCACCGGCAAGCCCAAGGGCCTGGTCCACACCTCCGGCGGCTACCTGACCCAGGCGTCCTGGAGCTTCGAACACCTCTTCAGCAACCCGGACCCCGCACTCCGCGACCAGGATGTGCACTGGTGCACCGCGGACCTCGCCTGGGTAACGGCGCACACCTACGAGATCTACGGCCCGCTCTCCAACGGCGCCACCCAGGTGATCTTCGAGGGCACCCCCAACACCCCGCACCCGGGCCGCCACTTCGAAATCATCGAACGCTACGGCGTCACGCAGTACTACACCGCGCCCACCCTGGTCCGCTCCCTCATGGGCTGGTTCCCGGACGGCGTGCCGGACAGCTACGACCTCTCCTCCATCCGGATGCTCGGGACCGTGGGCGAAGCCGTGAATCCCGAGGCCTGGCGCTGGCTGCGCCAGAATGTCGGCGCCGGCACCGCACCCGTGGTGGACACGTGGTGGCAGTCCGAAACCGGCGCCACCATCCTCTCCCCCGCCCCCACGGATACCGAGTTCAAGCCCGGCTGCGCGGCCCGCCCGCTGCCGGGCGTCAGTACCAGGATCGTGGACGACGCCGGCAATACGGTGCCGCCAGGCGTCCAGGGTTTCATTGTGGTTGACACGCCCGGGCCCGCCATTGCGCGCACCGTCTGGGGCAACCCCCGCCGCTACTACGACTCCTACTGGAGCCAGTATGTGGAGCAGGGCTGGTTCCTCGCCGGCGACGGCGCGAAGTACGACGCCGACGGCGACATCTGGATCCTGGGCCGCGTGGACGACACGCTGAACGTCTCCGGCCACCTGCTGTCCACCATCGAGATCGAGTCGGCGCTGGTGTCCCACCCGGACGTGGTGGAGGCCGGCGTCTGTCCGGTGGCCGATCCCAAGACCGGGCACGCGATTGTCGCCTTCGTCGTACTAAAGCGCGGGGTTTCGACAAGCTCAACCACCGAGGAGCTCCGCAACCACGTTGCGAAGGCGATCGGCCCGATCGCGAAGCCGCGCGACGTCGTCGTCGTTCCTGACGTACCGAAGACGCGCAGCGGCAAGATCATGCGCCGGCTGCTCACCCAACTATTCGAGGGGACCGCCCTGGGCGACACCACCTCCCTCCAAAACGAACCGGCGATCGCCGGAATCCAGGACGTCCTGCGCGAGCGGGCCCTAGTAAAGGAAAACTCATGACAGACATCAGCAACGTTGCCCGCCTTTCAGAGCCGCTCAAGTTTGCGTACTGGGTGCCGAACGTTTCCGGCGGCCTGGTGGTCTCCACCATCGAACAGCGCACCGGCTGGGACTTTGACTACAACAAGAAGCTCGCGCAGATCGCCGAGAACTCCGGTTTCGAATACGCCCTGACGCAGACCCGATACGCCGCCTCCTACGGAGCCGACAAGCAGCACGAGGCCACGTCCTTCTCCCTGGCCCTGCTCGCCGCCACAGAGCGCCTCAAGGTCATCGCCGCCGTCCACCCGGGCATGTGGCACCCCGGTGTGCTGGCCAAATACATCATCACCGCGGACCACATCTCCAACGGCCGCGCCGCCGTCAACATCGTCTCCGGCTGGCTCAAGAACGAATTCACCAACTTCGGCCTCGACTGGCTGGAGCACGACGAACGCTACGTCCGCACCGAGGAATTCATCAAGGTGCTGCGCGGACTGTGGACCGAGCAGGAGTACAGCCAGGCCGGCAAGTACTACAACATCACGGACTTCACCCTGAATCCGGCCCCCGTCGACGTTCCCGGCCGCGCCCACCCCGAGGTCTTCTTCGGCGGCAACTCGACGGCGGCCCAGGCCACCGCGGGCCGCGTGGCTGACTGGTACTTCTCCAACGGCAAGGACCTGGAAGGCTTCAAGGAGAACATCGCCGGCGTGGTGGCCGCTTCAGGTGAGACGAAGCGCGGCACCGACGGCGCCCTGGCCGCTCCCCGGTTCGGCCTCAACGGCTTTGTGATCGCCCGTGATTCCGAGAAGGAAGCCCGCGATACGCTGCGCGAAATCGTTGAGAAGGCACACAAGCCGGCAGTCCAGGGCTTCCGCGACGCCGTGCAGGAAGCCGGCGCGTCCACCAAGGACGGCAAGGGCATGTGGGCCGACTCCAGCTTCGAGGACCTGGTCCAGTACAACGACGGCTTCAAGACCCAGCTGATCGGCACCCCGGAGCAGATCGCCGAACGGATCGTGGCTTACAAGAAGATCGGCGTGAACCTCTTCCTCACCGGCTACCTGCACTTCCAGGAGGAAGTCGCCGCCTTCGGCCAGGACATCCTGCCGATCGTCCGCGAACTCGAAGCCGACCTGGCCCGCAAACACGGCACCGAGCTCGATCTCTCCAACACACCTGTAGCCGAGTCGGTGGCTGTCTGATGGCTGACCGCAAGTTCGGTTTCCGCACCCGCGCGCTGCACGCCGGCGGCACTCCCGACGCCGAGCACGGCGCCCGTGCGGTGCCCATCTACCAGACCACGTCCTTCGTGTTCAAGGACACCCAGGACGCCGCCAACCTCTTCGCCCTGCAGAAGTACGGCAATATCTACTCCCGCATCGGCAACCCCACCGTGGCAGCGTTCGAAGAGCGCATCGCCTCGCTTGAGGGCGGCATCGGAGCGGTGGCAACGTCGTCGGGCATGGCCGCGGAGTTCATCACCTTCGCCGCGCTGACGCAGTCAGGCGACCACATCGTGGCGGCATCCCAGCTGTACGGCGGCACCGTCACCCAGCTGGACGTGACCCTCCGCCGCTTCGGCGTGGACACCACCTTCGTTCCCGGCACCGACCCCGCGGACTATGCCGCGGCGGTCCAGGAGAACACGAAGGCGATCTTCGTCGAGGTGGTGGCCAACCCGTCGTCGGAAGTCCAGGACCTGGCGGCCCTCGCGAAGGTAGCGCACGACGCCGGCGTCCCCCTCGTGGTCGACGCCACCTTGAGCACGCCGTACCTGGTGCGCCCGATCGAACACGGTGCCGACATCGTGATCCACTCCGCCACGAAGTTCCTCGGCGGGCACGGCACCACGCTGGGCGGCGTGATCGTGGAGAGCGGCCGGTTTGATTGGGGCAACGGCAAGTTCCCCACCATGACCGAGCCGGTGGCGTCCTACGGAAATGTCTCCTGGTGGGGCAACTTCGGCGAATACGGCTTCCTCACCAAGCTGCGCTGCGAACAGCTCCGCGACATCGGCCCGGCACTTTCCCCGCTCTCGGCGTTCCAGCTGCTGCAGGGCGTGGAAACCCTGCCGCAGCGCCTGGATGAGCACCTCAAGAACGCCCAGGCAGTGGCCGAATGGCTCGAGGCCGATCCCCGCGTGGCCTACGTCAACTTCTCCGGGCTTCCCTCGCACCCGCATTTTGAGCGCGCGAAGAAGTACCTGCCCCTGGGCCCCGGCTCTGTCTTCTCCTTCGGCGTGAAGGGCGGCCGCACGGCCGGGCAGAAGTTCATCGAATCCCTACAGCTGGCCTCACACCTGGCCAATGTAGGCGATTCCCGCACCCTGGTGATCCACCCGGGTTCCACCACGCACCAGCAGCTGAGCCCGGTCCAACTGGAATCGGCGGGCGTTCCCGAGGACCTGGTCCGCATTTCCGTGGGCCTGGAGGACATCGACGACATCCTGTGGGACCTGGACCAGGCACTGGACGCGGCCTCGGTTTCGACGGGCTCAACCACCGAGGCGAGTTCAACCGCCGAAGCGGATTCCTGCACGGTTGGAGCGAACGTATGAGAACCGGCGAACGTACCTGGACCGGACCTTCCGCTCCGGAGCGCCTGAACCTGCTGCGCGCAGCCACCTCGATTGCGATCGTGGGCGCCTCGGACAAGCCGTCCCGGGCGAGCTATTTTGTGGCAACCTACCTGCAATCGTCCACGCGGTACAAGGTGTACTTCGTGAACCCCGTGGTCAAGGAGATCCTTGGTGAACCGACGTACGCCTCACTGGCCGATCTTCCCGAAAGCCCGGACATCGTGGATGTGTTCCGCAAGCACGGTGACCTCCCGGGCGTCCTGGACGAAGCCGTCGCGGCGGGCGCCAAAACCCTCTGGCTGCAGCTCGGCTCCTGGCATGAGGACGTGGCCACGGACGCGGAAGCCGCCGGGCTCAACGTGGTGATGGACCGCTGCGTGAAGATCGAGCATGCCCGGTTCTACGGCGGGCTGCACCTGGCCGGCTTCGACACCGGCGTGATCTCCTCCAAGCGGCAGCTGCTTTCCTGACGGAGATGCTCTTCCTGGCGGACAGGCGTTCCCTGAAGCAAACCTGATTAACGGCTGAACTTCTTCAGCCAGATTGAACCGGGTCCGGCCTTGCCGGCCCCGGTTTTTTCTGTCAGTGCCGGGGGTACCATGGCCGACGTCGGGGACTCTGCCGCTGTTCCGGCTTCGGCCAGGGTATCGGCAACCAGCTTTCCGGCCTTGTCGAGTTCGGCAGCGGCGTCACGGGTGACGCTCGCAGCGTTCCCCGGCACGCCGCCGTCGTCCGTCCTTGACTTGCCGGACGGCGTACCGTTTCCGCGGCCGGCCGGCTCCGCGCCCCGGTTCTGGCCTGCGTTTTCCGGACCGTTCGCCGGCGGGGCAGTTTCCCGTTCAACATTTTCCGGCTGTGCCGGCGCTGCGTCGTCGCGGGTTGCCGGCTCCGCGGGCAACTGCGCCTCTGTCCGATTTGCGGCGGTCCCGCTGGCGGCGGGAGTCCCTGCGATGGACCAGCCGGGAGCCCAGTCCTGCAACAACTTCTGGATGGAACTGCTGGCCTGCGCGTCCGGAGATGTGCCGGTGGCGGCCACCCCGGTGACGCCCAGCCCCATCCCCGCGATGACGGCAAGGCCCACAACAGTGGTCCGGTGCTTCCGGAGGAGCCGGTGCCGGGCGAGCTGGTGGGTCTGGCCAGACAAGAGTGCGGCCAGTTCGGGGCCGGGTTCGGGGACCGGCAGGGAGGCGAGGGAGCCCAGCGCGAGCAGGGTTTTTCGGAGCCCGGCGGAATCGGTTCCACCGGCGTCAAGGAGCATTTCGTCCACAGTACCGATCAGGGAGCTGGCATTGGAGGTCATGGCGCCACGTACTCCTTCACTGCGGACTGCTCGCGCAGCCGGATCAATGCACGGCGCTGGAGCTGTTTGACGGCGCCGGCACTCTTGCCCATCACAGCGGCCACCTGGTCCACCGTGAGGCCCGCGACGAGGCGTAACGACAGCACTTCCCGCTGTTCATCCGGCAATTCTTTGAGGAGATCGGCCACTTCCTGCGGCGAGATCCGGTGCAGCACTTCAGTCTCGGCCGAGGACTCCTCGCGTCCGTCGAGGTCGGGTTCGAACGGGAGTTTACTGGGGGTGCGCTGCTGTCTCCGGTGATCGTCCACCATCCTGGCGTGCGCCACGGAGAAGACAAACGTGCGCAGCCCGGCCACGCCGCCGGTAACCTTCTGCAGCCGTGGCAGGACGGCGATGAAGACTTCCTGCATAACCGCCTCCGGATCTTCTACCCCGCGGGCTGTGAGGTAGCCCAGGACCTGTGGCGCGTACGTTCGGTACACGATACTGAAGAGCTCCGGATCGCGGGCGCGCGCACGCAGAACGTCGTCTGTCAGTGCATCGGTCACGGACACAGGGCCTTCGGTGGAGGGACTGGGCTTGCTCAGCTTGGGGCCCGCACGTCGCACGCGGAATGCCCTCGCCAGCCAACCTTACCTTCCAGTAACAAAAGAGCCGGCCTGGAACATGATGGGGGACAAGTTCCAGGCCGGCGCTTCATAGGGGTAATCGCTCTTCGCACCGCAGGGGTTACGCCGTCGGACAAAAAACCTTCCGGGAGCGTAACGTCGGGCAGGGCTGGCTACGTCCAGCGCGTTCTGGCCCAGCCCAGCTCAGGCCCAGCGCGCCTCAAATCCAGCGCGGGGCGGCCACCCCCAGGCGCGGTGCCTTGGCCATAACAAAAGTGTGCGCCCTGGTGGCGGGGACGCGTTGGTCCCCGCAGTTCGGCTGGAGTTGGGCGGGGACCACCACGGACGTGGGGGCGGGGGCGGTCCGCGAAACTTTGGCGGCGGGGCAGAGATCGGTGACCAGCCCTGTCCCGGCGCATTCGCGGACGGCGGCGATACCGGCAACCACTGCGGCTTTGTCCTCAAAAGCCCCGGACACAGCCATCACCGTGCCATCCGGCGCCGTGAGGCGGAACCTGAAATGTGAATCCGAATCCAAGAAAACTTCAAACTTCCCGGCCATGATAAATCCTTCCGGTCTGGGGTCCCGTCCGGGCGGCATCGTCGCCACGGGCGGTCCCGGAAGCATCTCTGCGTCCGGCACCTGCGGGTCTGGTCGAATGATCAACTGATCAGTTCAGGGTGTGCTTAAGAGTCTGTCCGGCCCGTCTACAGCCTCACAAGACCGGCTGCGTTAAGCCTGTGTAAATTCCCCCAAGTGACGACAAAGGCGGGCCACCCTTTCAGGTGACCCGCCGTCGTCGTGCTTTACAGGCTGTCAGTCGTTGATCAGATCGTGGACCACGATGGTCTGGTCACGGTCCGGGCCGACGCCGATCGCGGAGAAGCGCGTGCCGGAGAGCTTTTCGAGGGCCAGCACGTAGTTGCGGGCGTTCTCGGGGAGATCCTCCAGGGTGCGGGCACCGGTGATGTCCTCGGTCCAGCCGTCGAAGTACTCGAAGATGGGCACTGCGTGGTGGAACTCGGTCTGCGTCATGGGCATTTCGTCGTGCCGGACACCGTCAACGTCGTAGGCAACGCAGACCGGGATCTGCTCGATGCCGGTGAGGACGTCCAGCTTGGTGACGAAGTAGTCCGTGAAGCCGTTCACGCGGGAAGCGTGGCGGGCCAGGACGGCGTCGTACCAGCCGCAGCGGCGCGGGCGGCCGGTGTTTACGCCGAACTCGCCACCGGTCTTCTGCAGGTACATGCCCATCTCATCGAACAGTTCGGTGGGGAACGGTCCGGCGCCAACACGGGTGGTGTAGGCCTTGATGATGCCGATGGAGCGGGAGATCCGGGTGGGGCCGATGCCCGAGCCAACGGACGCGCCGCCGGCGGTCGGGTTGGAGGAGGTCACGAACGGGTAGGTGCCGTGGTCCACGTCCAGGAAGGTGGCCTGGCCGCCTTCCATAAGCACAACCTTGCCCTCGTCCAGGGCGTTGTTGAGGACCAGTGTGCTGTCGATGACCAGCGGGCGCAGGCGCTCGGCGAAAGCCAGGAAGTAGTCCACGATCTCGTCCACCACAATGTCGCGGCGGTTGTAGACCTTGACCAGGAGTTCGTTCTTCTGGCGCAGGGATCCTTCCACCTTCTGGCGGAGGATGGACTCGTCGAAGACGTCTTGGACGCGGATGCCCAGGCGGGCCACCTTGTCCATGTAGGCGGGGCCGATGCCGCGGCCGGTGGTGCCGATGGCGCGGCTGCCGAGGAAACGCTCGGTGACCTTGTCCAGGACCTGGTGGTAGGGCGCCACGAGGTGCGCGTTGGCGGAGATGCGCAGCTTGGACGTGTCCGCGCCACGGGCCTGCAGGCCTTCGATCTCCTGGAACAGGGCCTCGAGGTTCACCACACAGCCGTTGCCGATGATCGGAATCGCGTTGGGGCTCAAAATGCCGGCCGGAAGGAGTTTGAGCTCATACTTCTCACCGCCTACGACGACGGTGTGCCCGGCATTGTTGCCGCCGTTGGGCTTTACGACGTAGTCAACGCGGCCGCCCAGAAGATCGGTGGCCTTGCCTTTTCCTTCGTCGCCCCACTGGGCTCCTACGATCACGATTGCTGGCATGGGATCCTCCCCCATTCGTTCGGGCCGCACAGGTCCGTCCACCGAAATGGCAGGCCTGCGTAGCGCCGTTCATGAGAATGCCCCGAAGGCCATAGCCTGGCCGGACCTCTACGGCGGCCAACCACGCAAGAGTCCGGGGCTCTTACCACCCAAGTTTAGCCGATCACGGACTTTGTCCACTCAATAGGGTGCCCGTGGCCCTTCACGCGCGGCAAAGGACCACGGGCAGACTTCCCGCCGTCTACTACTCGTCGTCAGCTTCCTCGCCGGGACGGGACGTCTGGGTGTCCAGGCTGTCCCAGAAGGACGTATCGGCGTCGGCAATCGAACCGTCAGCGATGGCCGCCGCAGTGGCCGTCAGCGTGGTCACTGTCTGCTGGATCAGGTAACCGTTGCTGCGGAGCCCGAGGGCGTAGCCGTCCAGATAGTGATCAGACATGCCACGCATTTCGAAGAGCAGGGTAGCAATCCCGTACTCCACTGCGATGCCGTTGCGGCTGATGGTCTCGGCGCTGCCGCCCACATACTTGCCCAAGTGGCCCCAACCGGTGGAATCGACGTTGTTGAAGACCACGGCGCCCAACTGCTTGGACATTTCCACAACAGCCGGATCGGCATTGGGCGTGGTGGGGTACAGGATGGACCCGGAGACCAGCTTTCCGTCGCGTTCGCTCCGGGTGCCCTGGTGGTGCAGGTCGATCATGTAGTCAATGTTGTACTTCCGCATGACGTTGGTGTGGAGGGCCTGGGTTTCGGGCTGGATTTTGGCGACGTGGTCGCGGTTCAGGTCCACCTCCTCGGCGTTGTACCGCGTCATGTGGCGGTCGCCCTTGGCCAGGTAATCATCCAGCGGGAAGTTCACATCTCCCATCGCGCCGTCGGCGTTGAGCATGGGAACGATGAGGATGTTCACTCCGTCCAGGATGTCCCCCGATTTCCCGGTTCCCAGGTGTTTCACGAATGCCATGGCACCCTCGGTGGTCAACTGCTCATTTCCGTGCTGCTGGGTCAGGTACAGGATGGTGGGCTTGGCCGGGTCCGAAATGTACTTCACCAGGTGGATGTCCCGGCCCTTGACAGTCTGGCCGATCACTTCCAGATCCATGGCTGGCTGGCGGGTGTCCTGATCCTTCAGGAAGGAGACCAACTCGTCATAGGTTGCCAGTTTCGAGGTGGTGATCTGGCCGTTGCCGTCATAGTTGGGGCCTTCGCCCACGGCTTGGGCCAACGGTGCCGGCGCGGCGAGTGCCGTCAGAACCAGGGCTCCGGATACGGCCGCGGTCCTTAAAGTTGCCAGGGTTTTGTTCACGGTACGTTACCTCTCTCGACTGCATGGAGGGTGCGACCAGCCGCAACGTCCTTATTGCGGGCTGTCACAGAAGCCAATCAAGCTAAACGAAAGCTGTCAATTAACTTGACAAAGACTGATCGCCCTGTGCCGTCCATCACGGGAGGTTAGGGCCGGGCCCCGCATTTCGCGGGGCTTGCTAAACTGATAGAGATCGACCAGGAATCGGTCCACACCACATTTCAAACCACGCCGGACGGGCGCGCCCATCACGCGCCCATTTTCCGGATTGGCAGCATCGCCGAGCCCCGCAGGAGACATTGCACTATATGACAGCCCTGGCCCCCGAATCCCTCCGTGAACAGCTCCTGAGCCGCCGCTACGAGCCCAACGTTGCCGCCGTCAACGAGCTGTGCGATTCCCTGCAGAGCGTCAAGCCCCACACCGAAGTCCCGTACGTCGACCCCATGCACGACGTGGACGAGTGCCGCATCATCAGCCTCTACTCCAACATCGGCGAGGCTGACCCGTCCGGCTTCATCACCGCCGGCGACGAAGACGCCGCCACCCGCATGCTCGGCATCCAGTGGAAGCTGGGCCTCCGCCCCGAGTTCGTGATGCCGTGGAACGTACACCCGTGGCACACCCCCGGCGAGGTCAACGGCAAGTTCACGCCGGACCAGATTTCCGCCGGCCTCAAGCCGCTCCTGAAGTTCCTCGCCGTGGTCCCCCGCGCCTCGGTGATCGTGGCCCACGGCACCGAAGCCAACCGCCTGGCCAACCTGCTGTTGAAGACCGAAGTTCCGCTGCTCTGGCGCCGCGGGCTGAAGACCTACAAGGTCCGCTCCCTCAGCGGCCGCGCCTTCGCCGGGACGCCCGCGCGGCAGGAACAGTACCTTGAGGAAATGCGCGTCGTCTACACCGACGCCATGGCCCGCACAGGGCTCGCGAAGGTCTAACCAACGGAACGCTCAACCACCGAACGACGGCGGGCGGTCACCTTTCTGAAAAGGTGACCGCCCGCCGTCGTTCGTTAACAAGCAATGCGGGGTCACTTTCTGCCCAAAGACGTGGTTTATTGGGCAGGAAGTGACCCCGCGTTGCTCTTCAAACTACTTGCCCTCGATGGCTGCCTTGGCTGCCGGGTCCGAGTCGTTAAGGAACTTCTCGATGCGTTCCGGTTCCTCGGCCTCGCCGATGGCCGCGGACGCGCGGCCCAGCGAGTAGAGCGCGCGCAGGAAGCCGCGGTTGGGTTCGTGCTCCCACGGGATGGGACCCACGCCGCGCCAGCCGTTGCGGCGCAGAGAGTCCAGCCCGCGGTGGTAGCCAACGCGCGAGTAGGCGTAGGAATCGATGGTGCGGCCCTCGGCCCACGCCTCCTCCGCCAGGACAGCCCACAACAGCGACGATGTGGGGTGCTTTTCAACCAGGTCCAGGGCTTCGGCGCCGGCGTCCAGCTGCGCGTAGACGTCGGTCTCGGCAGGCAGGAGCGTTGGCTCCGGGCCCATGAGGTTCTTGCGGAACTCGTCGGACATTCCTAGAAGGTCTTTCCAGCGGAACCCAGCTGCTTGGTTGCCTCGACGACGCGGGCGGACAGGCCCGCCTCGGCGGAGGCACCCCAGACGCGCGGATCGTAGAGTTTCTTGTTGCCCACTTCGCCGTCAACCTTAAGCACGCCGTCGTAGTTCTTGAACATGTGGTCCACCACGGGACGCGTGTACGCGTACTGGGTGTCGGTGTCGATGTTCATCTTGATCACACCATAGGAGACGGCGTCGGCGATCTCCTGGTCGGAGGAACCGGAGCCGCCGTGGAACACGAGGTCGAAAGGGCTGTTCTTGCCAAGTTTGGCTCCCACTTGGGCCTGGATGTCCTTGAGGATCTCCGGGCGCAGCTTCACACCACCGGGCTTGTACACACCGTGCACGTTGCCGAAGGTCAGGGCCGTGATGTAGCGGCCGTTCTCGCCGGCGCCGAGGGCTTCAATGGTGGCCAGAGCGTCCTCCACCGTGGTGTACAGCTTGTCGTTGATGGCGTTTTCCACGCCGTCTTCCTCGCCGCCCACGATGCCGATTTCAACTTCGAGGATCATCTTCGCGGCGGCGGTGCGTTCCAGCAGTTCGCGCGCGGTGCTGAGGTTCTCGTTGAGCGGCTCGTGCGAACCGTCCCACATGTGCGAGTTGAAGATCGGGTTGCGGCCGGCCTTGACCTCGGCCTCCGAAGCTGCGAGCAGCGGCAGGACAAAGCCGTCCAGCTTGTCCTTGGGGCAGTGGTCGGTGTGGAGGGCAATGTTGACGCCGTAGTTCTTGGCAACTTCCCGGGCGAACGCGGCGAAGCCGAGCGAACCGGCCACCATGTCCTTGGTGGCCGCGCCGGACCAGTAGGCGGCTCCGCCGGTGGACACCTGGACGATGCCGTCGGACTCAGCCTCGGCGAAGCCGCGCAGTGCGGCGTTCAGCGTCTGCGAGGAGGTGACGTTGACGGCCGGGAATGCATAGCCTCCGGCCTTGGCACGGTCGATCATCTCGGAGTAGATCTCTGGGGTTGCAATGGGCATGGTGACTCCTATGCTGAGTTTTCGTCTATGGGTTGTGACCCTGGAGAGTAGACCTCTTACGGCTAGCCACCATCCTAGCCATTTCTGTGCAGGGGCAGTGTTTCGGGTCACGCGGGCCGGTAACACTTACGCTCACATGCCGCACCGAGATGGCATTTCACGGCAGTGTCGGAGCCCGGGACTGCCGCGAAATGCCATCTCGTGCAGGGGGTTTAGCCGTACAGCCAGCAGTTGCTCACTGCGGACCGGTTTGAGAAGCGGCGCTCCAGGAAGATGAACGCCTGCGGGATGGCGGCCGCGTAGCCGCCGATGTGGGTGGCCCCGGCCGTGACATCGAAATACACCGACGATCCGGCGGCGCACCAGCGCTTGGCCAGCTGCCTGCCTTGGTCGTAGGGGATGACGTCATCGAGGACGCTGTGCGAGAGCAGTACGGGGACCTGCGACGCCCGGCCGTTGCCGATCTTCTGTGCGGCAATGACGGTTTTTAGCTCGGGGAGCTCCAGCAGCGAGCTCAGCTTCTGCCCCGAAACCGTGAGCTGCGCAGTGTTCAGGAAGCCGCTTGAGGCGATCGACTGCAAAGTGCATTCGTTGTCTGTCGCCGCCAGCTTCGCCCGCCCTGCGGCGTTGAGGTGGGGCTCAGGTCCAGTCCGCCGGCGGCGCCCATGCCCGTCACCGCATAGAGCAGGAAGCCGGTATACAGGCCGCCGTCGAGGTTTCGTCCGACGGCGGGAAGGTCCGCCGGAACCGCCCCCGCGTACGCACCCTTGAGGTTCAGTTCCGGAGCGTATTGGGGTGCAAGCTCGACGGCGGCTGCCGAGGCGCCGCCGCCCTGCGAGTAGCCAGCCAGGGCTACGGGGCCGCCGGGCATGATCTGCGGGTTCCCCAGCCGCTGGGCCGCACGGGCGGCGTCGAGAACGGCATGCGCCTGCGATTCGCGCGCCATGTAGGTGTGGCTGCCGGCCGTGCCGAGGCCCTCATAGTCGGTCACCGCCCGCGAGTAGCCCCTCGCCAGCAGCCCGGCGATGAAGATTCCTTCGTATTCCTCGCCGGTGGCCATGGCCCGGGACGGCGCGCACTGGTCCCCCTGCCCCTGGGTTCCGGCGGCGTAGCTGACCAGCGGACGCGGGCCCGACCCGGTCCAGGCCGCGTACGGCACCAGCACTGTGCCGGTCACGGCGACGGGCGCCCCGGAACTGTTCACGGAGCGGTACATGATGCGCTGCACGGAGGCCTGGGCCCGGATGGTCTTGAGCGGATCGACCTAGAAGACAGACGGCTCCGTCCGGACCAGGTCGCCGTTGTTGGCCGGAAGTGAGGCGGGGGTGAAATAGAAGTCGAGCGGGTTGGCCGTCGTCGCCGGTGTAAGGGCAGGTGCCGGAGCGGCGTAGGCCACCGCGCCACAACCGAAGGTGAGAACCGCGGCCAACATAATGGCCGAACAGACGCGTACAGAAGGATGCTTCATTGAACCTCCAGTCAGTGCCACACTCGCCAGTGAGTGTGATCCGGCCACATGCTACTGGCGGATAACTTGTGGGCCTGGGGATTCGCGAAGATTACCGATAGTTTCGTCTCGGATTCAGCGCCGGGGCCAGCCGCGCCTGCATCGAGATGGCATGTCACGGCAATGCCGGAGCCCGGGACGGCCGTGAAATGCCATCTCGGCGGGGGTCAGACGTGGCGCGGGTCAGACGGGCTGGCTGAAAACGTGCCGGCGGATCCAGGCGTGCATGGCGATCGCGGCGGCGGAGGCGGCGTTGATGGAGCGCGTGGAGCCGAACTGCTCGATGGACAGGGTGGCAAGGGCCGCCTCGTGGACCTCCGGCGTCAGCCCGGGCCCTTCCTGGCCGAACACCAGGACGCAGTCCTTGGGCAGCTCATACGTCTCCAGGGGCACGGAATCCGGGAAGATGTCGATCCCGATGATCGCGAGCCCCTCCCCCTGCGCCCACACCACAAAGTCCTCAACGGTCGGGTGGTGGCGGACGTGCTGGTAACGGTCGGTGACCATCGCCCCGCGCCTGTTCCACCGGCGTCGTCCGATGATGTGGACTTCCTTGGCGAGGAACGCGTTGGCGGTGCGCACCACGGTGCCGATGTTGAGGTCGTGCTGCCAGTTTTCGATGGCGATGTGGAAGTTGTGCCGCTTCGAATCGAGGTCCGCCACGATCGCGTCATGCTTCCAGTAGCGGTACTGGTCCACCACATTGCGGCGGTCGCCGTCGGCGAGCAGGTCCGGATCCCAGTGGTCACCTTCCGGCCACGAACCCTCCCAGGGCCCGACGCCGACCTCCGCCTTTGGCTCCGGCGCCTCCTCGGGCGCTGGCTCCTCCGCTGGAATCGGAAGAGGTTCGACTGGGTTTCCGGGCATTTGTTTCACGCCTCAACACTAGACTGGACCACTGGAGCATTCATCACCGGCGGAGGTAAACGTGGCAGAAGCAGACCAGGTACAGGGTTCACCGGCGGTTTACCGCAGCGGCCAGGAGATCGAATGCTGGCTGACAGACATGGACGGCGTACTCGTCCACGAAAATCATGCCGTCCCAGGGGCCGCCGAACTGATCCAGCGCTGGGTGGACACGTCCAAGCGGTTCCTGGTGCTGACGAACAACTCGATCTTCACGCCCCGCGACCTGGCCGCCAGGCTGCGGGCCTCCGGGCTGGAGATCCCCGAGGAGAACATCTGGACGTCCGCGCTGGCCACCGCCACCTTCCTGAAGGACCAGGTGCGGGGTTCCGGCTCCGGGAACCGCGCCTACACCATCGGCGAGGCAGGGCTGACGACGGCGCTGCACGAGGCAGGCTTTATCCTCACCGACCAGGACCCGGACTATGTGGTGCTCGGCGAAACCCGTACCTACTCCTTTGAGGCCATCACCATGGCCATCCGCCTGATCCTGGCCGGGGCCCGCTTTATTGCCACCAACCCGGACGCCACCGGCCCGTCCAAGGACGGCCCGATGCCCGCGACGGGCGCCATCGCAGCGCTCATCACGAAGGCCACCGGCCGGGAACCGTACATTGTGGGCAAACCGAATCCCATGATGTTCCGGTCCGCCATGAACCAGATCGATGCGCACTCGGAGACCACGGCAATGATCGGGGACCGGATGGACACCGACATCATCGCCGGCATGGAGGCAGGCCTGCACACGGTCCTGGTCCTCAGCGGCATTACGCAGCGCGAAGACATTGCCGCCTACCCGTTCCGGCCCAACCAGGTGCTGGACTCCGTGGCCGACCTGAAGAACCAGATCTAGAAGACCGTCACCTTCGAGCCACCGCGGGGCAGCGGGAAAAAGTCGTCCATCAGCCGCTCCACGATGGGCCGGTAGATGAGCGGATTCCAGCCCGGGCTCGCGTGCGCCGGCAGGGCCCCGTCCGTTTGCAGGTCCATGGAGACCATGTGGGGTTGGAACGCTGCCGACCACGCGTCCTTGGCCGTCTGGTAACGGACCGTGCGGTCTTTCGGGTTGCCGATGTACGCCATCCGCGTCGCGCCGAGCTTGTCCACAAACCGGTTTCCGTCGAAGTGGTAGATGTAGGCCGACTCGGACTGGATGAGCACACTGGACGGGGCGATCGGGGACAGCTGCTCCATGGTCTGGTCCAGGATCTGCCGCCAGGTCCGCTCGTCCTTGTGGATGACGCGCTCCCCCAGTTCGTAGCTGCCGCGGACCACGGACGGGACCCGGAAGCCGCTCTCGTACAGGAACACCACGCCGTCGAACCAGCTCTCGTCCAGCACGTCGCTCCGGCTGTAGGGGCTGGAGTCCAGCAGGATGAAATCCACCTCCACGCCGTGGAATTCCCGGAGCCGCGCTGCCACCTGGGTGGCCACCATGCCGCCGAAGCTGTGGCCGTAGAAAAAAAGCTTGGTCAGCTTTTTCGCCCGGACGTGTTCGATGACGGCGATCACCACCTCATCGATGTCCAGCCCTAGGTTGGAATAGCCGACGGCGGCCAGCTGGCCGCGCTTGTTCAGCGCACCACGCATTGCGTTCAGGATCCAGAGCGCCTCTTCCCAGCTTGTCTTGTAGCCGGGGAAGAGGAACCAGCTGGCGTTCGGGTAGTAGGCGTCGGCGAAGTCGTCCGCGACCTGCAGTATCCGGTTGACCTGCCGCTCCGCCTGGACATGGCGGGTGACCAGCATGTCCGCCGCCAGCAGGGCCGAGGCGCCCGTGCCGGCCAGGAACCCGCGGCGCGAAAACCGCTTGAGTGCGGCGGCATTGGCCAGCAGTCGGGCTTGATGAGCACCTGGCTGTTCCTGCGGATCTGCTTCCCCCCTGTACGGCACACCTCTACCGTAGCCACAGCGGAAGCCGCCGCTGCAACCCCGGCGCCGTGTAACCCCTGGCGTGAACCCGCTAGGAGAGGCCCAGCTCGTCCTTGCCGAAGGCGAACAGGTAGGGCACGCCGGTCTCGGCTTCGATCTTTTCCTTGGCACCGGTGTCCCGGTCCACGATGACGGCCACGGCCACCACGTTGCCGCCGGCTTTCCGGACACCCTCAACAGCGGTGAGGGCGGAGCCGCCGGTGGTGGACGTATCCTCCAGCACCAGGACCTTGCGGCCGTCAACCGACGGACCTTCAACCTGGCGGCCCATGCCGTAGGACTTCTGGGCTTTGCGGACCACAAACGCGTCCACGGTGCGGCCGGCGTCCACCGCAGCGTGCATAACGGCGGTGCCCACGGGGTCAGCACCCATGGTCAGGCCACCGGCGCACTCAAAGTCGATTCCGGCGTCGTCCGTCAGTGACAGCATGACCTGTCCCACCAGCTTGGAGGCCTCATGGTGCAGCGTGATGCGGCGCAGGTCGATGTAGTAGTCGGCCTCGGCACCGCTGGAGAGGATCACCTTGCCGCGGACCACGGCAAGTTCCTTGATCAGTTCCAGCAGGCGGGCACGGGCAGCAGTGTTGGAAGCAGCATCAGGGGTGGCAGTCATGGTGTCCAGTTTACTGGAGGCCTCGACGCGGAAATGGCCCTGTGACGCAGAAAAGGAACGGCGCTACGCGTATCCGCGTAGCGCCAGTCCGTCTGCGAGTCGTCAGTCTAGAACCCCAGCGATAACCCTAGAGCCGGGTGTCGAAGGATTCGCAGAAGACATTCTCGTTGAATGTCCCCTGGAACTCAGACTTGCCCATGATCTTCTCGATGGTGGCGCGGATGGCCTCCACAGTTCCCGCATGGGCGTGGATGGCGGTCTTGACCATCGGCACGTCGATGAGGTGGTTGGGCTGGTTCAGCGACACAAACACCGTGGGAACCTCGGTAACGTACCAAGGGATTTCCGCGGCCATCGGGGTGGACCACTTGATCCGGATTGCCGCTTCCTGGGCAAAGCCCTTGACGTTCGCGAAGACAAACGCGGCGTCGTACTTGTCCGCGTAGTCGCCGGTGGCTTCCTCGGAGATGACCGACATGAAGTTCACGCCAGTCTCCCCCGCGGCTTCGCGCTGAGCGGCGGTTTTGAACAGGTGCACCTCGAAGCCGGCTTTTTCCAGTTCGTCCTTGACCGTGTCCAGGTAGGCCAGCGGGTCCGCCATGGTGAAGTCCGGGCCGCCGGAGATGCCGTACAGGCGGATCCGTTTGTGCGTCTCCGGCCGGATGGGCAGGTTGTTCGCGGTGTCCTTGACCAGGGTGACGGTCTTGTCCGCGATCTCTGCGGCGACGGCGCGGTGCTCCGCGCTGCCGATCTTCGCCAGGGCTTCCACCGGCGGAACCAGTTCGTTGCGTGCCTTCAGGTGCAGCCCCAGCGAGGCCTTGAGGGCCAGGATGCGGCGCAGGGCGTCATGCAGGCGCTGCTCGGTGATAACGCCGGACTTGTAGCCGTCCAGCATGTACTGGAAGTCTTCGTCGGCGTTGCGGAAGAACAGGAACATGTCGCAACCCGCGGCAATCGTCGCAGGAACCAGGTCTTTGCGCTTCATGGCCTGGGTGAGCCCGATCATCTGCGAGGCGTCCGTGAGGATGAGCCCGTTGAAGCCGAGTTCGCCGCGCAGCAGGTCCTGGAGCAGTTCCGGGGCCAGGGTTGCGGGCAGGATGTCCTTGTCCGCGAGGCCCGGGCGGAAGTGCCGGGAAAGCTCCGGCGCACCGATGTGCCCGATCATGATGGACTGCACGCCGTGCCCGATCATTTCGCGGTACACGTGGCCATACGTCTTGTTCCACTCGTCGTAACCGAGCGTGTTGTACGACGTGACCACGTGCTGGTCGCGCTCGTCCATGCCGTCGCCCGGGAAGTGCTTCATGGCGCAGGCCGTGGGAGATTCACTGATGCCGTCGAAGTATTCCTTGGCCCGTTCCACCACGATCTCCGGCGTGTTGCCGAAGGCCCGGGTGGAGATGACCGTGTTCCGCCAGTTGTAGTGGATGTCCACGATCGGGGCGAAGGCCCAGTTGCAGCCCAGGGCTGCGGTTTCAACGCCGGCAACCTGCCCCATCCGGCGTGCGATGGACTTGTCCGGGTGCGAGCCTGCCTGCAGGTGCGTGGACACAAACGTGCCGTCGTCGCAGCTTCCGGCGCCGCCCATTTCCGGGTTGGACGCCACCAGCAGCGGCACCTTGGACTTCGACTGCGCGTGCCGGATGTGTTCCTGCACGGCAGCGGAGGGGCCTGGCCGGTAACGCATGCCGCCCACATGGAAATTCTCCAGCACACCGTCGAGGTACTCCGGGGAGTAATCGTTGTTGTGGTTGATGAACAGCTGCCCGATCTTCTCCTCAAGCGTCATCGATTCCAGGGTGGTGTTCACCCAGGTGATCGCTGCGTCATCGAGGTTGAACGGCGCGGCCTGGAGGTCGACGTCGAACTGGCGCACTGGGGTGCCAGCGGCACCAGCGGCACTTTCGTCGGCGGAATTTCCGACGGCGGCAGTCACCGCAGCTGCGATGCCGGCCAACGCGTCGGCCACGACCTGGTCCACTGGAGCGGCGATGTCCACCACAATGCCTGCCTCATCGGCTTCCAACGCTTCGAGGGTGGCCAGCTGGGATTCCAGCAGCGCGGGCGGCATAAAGTGCCCGGAGCGGCCTTCAGTCCGTGCCCTCAGAACCTCTTTGCTGCCATGCAGGTGCAGGAACACCGTACCCGGCGCCTGCGCGCGGATGGCGTCGCGGTAACTGCGGCGAAGAGCCGAGCAGGCCAGAACCAGGCCGCCCTTGGCAGCTGCCAGTTCAAAGCCCACCGTGGCGAGCCACGGCCAGCGGTCCTCGTCGGTCAGCGGAGTGCCCGCTGCCATCTTGGCGACGTTCTCCACCGGGTGGAGGGAATCGCCGTCGAGGAACTGAACGCCCAGCTCGCGGGCCACCAGGTCACCAATGGTGGTCTTGCCGCAGCCGGAGACGCCCATAACAATGACGCGCGGGCCGGAAGCTCCTCCTGCTGTGGAAGGCGATGTAGTGGCGGTCACCAGTCGTGCACCGTTCCGTCTACCAGGCGGTTGTACGGCAGGTACGCCTGCTGGTACGGGTACGCCGCCGCGGCTTCCTCGTTGAATTCGACGCCGATACCGGGCTTGTCGCCCGGGTGCAGGTAGCCGTCCTTGAAGGTCATGGACTGCTCGAAGACCTCGTTGGTCTTGTCCGAGTGCTGCATGTATTCCTGGATGCCGTAGTTGTGGATGGCCAAGCCAACGTGCAACTGCGCGGCGAAGCCCACCGGGGAAATGTCCGTGGGGCCGTGGAAGCCGGACTTGATCTGGTACTGGGCGGCGAAGTCCATGACCTTCTTCAGCGGGGAGATGCCGCCGAAGTGGGTGGAGGCTGCGCGGACGTAGTCGATCAGCTGTTCCTTGATGAGGGTCTGGTAGTCCCACACGGTGTTGAAGATTTCACCGATGGCCAGCGGGGTGGTGGTGTGCTGGCGGACCAGGCGCAGGCCCTCCTGGTTTTCGGCCGGGGTGCAGTCCTCGAGCCAGAAGAGGTCGTACGGTTCCAGGGCCTTGCCGAGCTTGGCGGCCTGGATGGGGGTCATGCGGTGGTGGCCGTCGTGCAGCAGCGGGATTTCCGGGCCGAACTCGTTGCGCACGGCTTCAAAGACGGTGGGCAGGTGGCGCAGGTAGGCGCGGGTGTCCCAGTCCTCTTCCTGGGGGAACGCGCCGCGGCCGGCGGGCTCGTAGTCGTAGCGTTCGCCCGAGGCCTGGGCCTGCGCGGCCACACCGTAGACGGCCTTGATGCCGGGGACAGCGGTCTGGATGCGGATGGACTTGTAACCCAGTTCCAGGTGCTCACGGACTGAATCGAACAGCGACTCGAGGTCAGCGCCGGAAGCGTGGCCGTAAGCGCGCAGGCCGTTGCGTGAAGCGCCGCCCAGGAGCTGGTAGACCGGCATGTTCGCCATCTTGCCCTTGATGTCCCACAGGGCCATGTCCACGGCGGCGATTGCGGCCATGGTGACCGGCCCGCGGCGCCAGTAGGAGCTGCGGTACAGGAACTGCCAGGTGTCCTCGATCTTGTGCGGATCCTTGCCGATCAGCAGCTGGGCCACGTGCTCTTTGAGGTAGGCGGCAACAGCCAGTTCGCGGCCGTTCAGCGTGGCGTCACCGATGCCGGTGACCCCGTCGTCCGTAGTGATGCGCAGGGTCACGAAGTTACGTGACGGGCTTGTCACAAAGACTTCAGCGGCAATGATTTTCACGGCAGATCCTTTCGGGGACTTCTGGTCAGTTTGTGGTGCTGGGAGTTAGTGGCCGGCAGTTTTGCCGGCGCCAACCGGGGTGCCAGCATCAGCGGTGGTGCTGGCGTCAGTAGTGGTGCTGGCGTCAGCGGCTTCGCCGGCGCCCACAGTTTTGGTCCGGCGTTCCTGGATCTCCTTGAGGATCTCCGCGTGCTTGGCGTCGGTCAGCGTGTACTTGGACATTACTAATACGGCAAGGATAGTCAGCACGGCAGGGATTGCGCCCGCGGCGATCTGAATGCCGAACAGGGCGTCCGCGGTCTGGGCCGCTCCGGACTTGTAGCCGCCCAGCGCCAGGGCGTACGCGGCCAGGGCGCCGCCCACAGCCTGTCCGGATTTCCGCGTGAAGGAGAACAGGGCGTACGTGATTCCTTCGGTGCGGACACCGGTCCGCCATTCGCCGTACTCCACAGTGTCGGCTTCCAGCGCCCACACCACGATGTTGACGGCAAGGACGCCCACCAGGCTGACCACGAGGCCGGTAAAGCCCATCCAGACCTGGCCGGCCGGGGCGAAGAAGATGATCGCACCGCCGAGGACAGTGACCAGCGAAGAGTAGATGTAGACGCTCTTCTTGCCGACGTTACGGACAAGTTTGGGCATAAAGGCGGCCAGGAAGAAGGTGAGCGCCAGCTGGATGATGGACAGTACGGGGTATAGGTCCAGGCGGCCCAGGACGTCGCGCAGGTAGTACAGCTGCACGGAGGTCAGGGCGAGGTAGCCGGAGAGGAAGAAGAAGGAGCTCAGGCACAGCATCAAGAGGGGCTTGTTGCCTTTGAGCGTGTCCACGCTCTGCTTGAACGTCACCTTGGGGACGGCGCGGTGCACGCGTTCCTTGGCGGTCAATGCGGTGAAGAAGTACAGCGCCGCCCCGATGACCACAAACACCAGGGTGATGGTGGTGAACGTCGACTGGAGATCGGCACCGGGCTTGATCAGCGGCGCAACGAAGATACCCAGCGAAGAGCCCACCAGCAGGGCGCCCACCATGCGGGCCGAACCCAGCTTGGCGCGCTCTCCCGGATCCTGCGTCATGGCGCCGGCCAGCGAGCCGTACGGAATGTTCACGAGGCTGTAGGCAAGGCCTAGGGCGGCGTAGGTGACGTAGGCGTACAGCAGTGTGCCGGATTCACCCAGCTGCGGAATGGAGAACGTTGCCACGCTCAGCAGGAGCAGCGGGATGGAGCCGAACATGATGAAGGGCCGGAACTTACCGAAGCGCTTGCTGTAGGTCCGGTCAACGATCCGGCCGGCGAAGACATCAGCGAAAGCGTCAAAGAGCCTGACCACGAGCAGCAGGGTTCCGGCAGCCGCGGCGGAGATGCCGGCAACGTCCGTGTAGTACACCAACAGGAACATGGTGGCGGTGGTGAATGCGAGGTTGTTGGCTGCATCGCCGGCGCCATAGCCGATGATGCTGAGCTTGTTTAGCTTTTTCATGAATTGGGCTCCTTTACCCTTGCCGCCGTGTTGGCCAGCGAAAATTATTGAAATGCTATGAAGCGGTGAATCTTTGGCGATGCTGGAGCCGGCAGAATCCGCCTCCGACGGGCGTATCGCAGTGTTTTTCTCTCTGCCTGTAATCCTAGTCACTTGGCAATAAAATGGCAAGCGGTTGCCATGAATTTCTGTTGAAACTTCATGTAACTGCAGGTCATCGAAACAGCACTGCCCGGTCCAGGCGCCTGGACCGGGCAGTGCTGTTCTTTATGAAGCAGAAGGGCTGCTGGAGCGTGATTCTTAGGCGTCCGCCGGGAATGTGCCGAGCAGGCCGGAAACGAGTTCCACGACGGCGTCGTCCGCTGCGACGGCAGGATCCACCAGCGCCAGGACCGCCCGCACGCGCTCTGCGCCTTCCAGCTGGTTGGCCGCGGCCACTTCAGTTGCCAGCGGATCCTGGAACGTCTCGGCCGCGGCGCTGAAATCAATCCAGGCCGCGATCATCAGCGCTGCAGCGGCACCGGACCTGCCCTGGGCCCGTTCGGCCAAGAGGACAGGCACGGCCCGCATGCGCAGCTTGGTGCTGCCGTCCATGGCGATCTGGGCCAGGTGGTGGGCAATGCGCGCATTGCTGAAGCGGGCCAGCAGGGCAGCGCGGTACGCCGGGATCTGCAGGTCCGCGCCACCGGCCGCGGCGCCGGACAGGTTCGCCTCGGCTTCGTCCCAGAAGCTTTCGACGGCGGTCAGGCACTGCGGGTCCGCGAGGGCCTGCGCCACCGTGGTGTGTCCGCGGAGCTGGCCGGCGTAGGCCAGCAGGGAATGAGCGCCGTTCAGAAGCCACAGCTTGCGGTTCTCGTAAGGCTCGATGTGGTCAACGAAGACCGCGCCGGCATCTTCCCAGCGTGGACGGCCGGCCGGGAAATCGCCGCTGAGCACCCAGTTGGTGAAAGGCTCTGCCACTACAGGCGAGTTGTCGCGGTAGCCGCAGGCGGCCTCGACGGCGGCGATGTCCGCTTCCGTGGTGCGCGGCGTGATGCGGTCCACGGACGTGCTGACAAAACTGACGTTTTCCTCGACCCAGGCAGCGAGCTCCGCGTCCCAGGCCCGTGCCAGGCCCGCCACGGCGTTGCGGGCTACCGTGCCGTTGTTGGCGAGGTTGTCGCAGCAGACAACGGCGAGCGGCCCGGCTCCCGCAGCCCGGCGCGCGGCGAGGGCGAAGACCAGCCGGCCCAGCGGCGTCGACGGGTTTCCGCTGCCGGAAGCCAGCAGCGCAAGGTCGCCGGCGACGTCGGGCGCCGTAGTGTCCAGCTGTCCGTCGGCACCGAGGCGGTACGCCGCTTCGGTGACCGTCAGGGTGACCATGGCGGTGGCCGGTGCCGAAACGAGCTCTGCGAGCCGCTGCACGTTCGCGCCGTCGACCGCTTCAACGATGCTGCCGAGGACGGCGAACGAGTCTCCGCTGTCAGCGCGCTCCACGAGCGTAAAGAGGCCGTCCTGCTCGGCAAGGGCCAGGGCAGCATCCGGGCGGCGGCCGGTGAAAGCCGCAATACCCCAGCCGGCGGCGTCGCTGGCCTGGCTGGTGTACCAGGCCTGGTGCGAGCGGTGGAAGGCACCGAGTCCCAGGTGGACGATCCGCACCGGCGGTTTGGCGGAAGCCTGCAAGGTCCGGTCCAGCTGCGGCAGGGATTCGGCCGTCTTGGCTGTTGCGTCGGTCTGTTCGATGCTCACAGTTTGAAAACCCTTCGAGGGGAAGAATCGACCGTGTCCACGATGATTTCGTGGGCGCGGTCTTCACTGACACGATGCTCGGCCACCAGACGGGCCAGGAAGGAGGCTTCGATCCGGCGGGACGCATCGTGGCGGGCGGGGATGGAGCAGAACGCCCTGGTGTCGTCGATGAACCCGGAAGAACGGGAGAAACCGGCCGTTTCGGTAACGGCGGAGCGGAACCGGAGCATGGCATCCGGAGCGTCCAGGAACCACCAGGGTGCGCCCAGGTAGACGGACGGGTAAAAGCCGGCGAGCGGTGCGAGTTCGCGGGAGAACACGGTCTCGTCCAGGGTGAACAGCACCAGGTGGAAGTCCTTGGCCGTGCCGAAGTCCTGCAGCAGCGGTCGGATGGCCTCGGTGTAGTTGGTGGCGAACGGGATGTCGTGGCCGGTGTCCGCGCCGAAGGCATCAAACGTTGCGGTGTGGTGGTTCCGGAACGAACCCGGGTGGATGGTCATAACCAGGCCGTCCTCCACCGACATCCGGCCCATCTGGTACATCATGTGGGCTTCGAAGGTGTTGCGGTCCTCGGCCGTGGCCTTGCCGGCGCGGGCGAGCTCGAAGATCCTCTCGGCTTCGGCGCGGTCCAGCTTGAGCGTTGCCGGAGTGGCCACACCGTGGTCTGCGGAGACTGCGCCGTGCTCCACGAAGTAGCGGCGGCGGTTTTCCAGGGCCGTGATGTAGCCCGCGTAGCCGTTGGCGCCGTCACCGGCGGTTTCGATCAGGCGGTCAACGTTGGCACTCCAGGTGGGGTGCGCAATGTTCAGGTAGGCATCCGGGCGGAAGGTCGGCAGGACGCGGCCATTGAACGAGGCGTCCTCGGCGATGGCTTTGTGGCTGGCCAGGTTGTCCAGGGGATCGTCCGTGGTGGCCAGGACCTCGATGTTGAAGTCCTTGAACAGCTGGCGGGGACGGAAGCCCGGCTCCACGAGTTTGGCGGTGATGGCGTCATAGCTGGCGTCAGCGGACATCTCGCCCAGGTCTGCGTCCAGATTGAAGACACTGTTGAACTGATTGCGCAGCCAGTATCCGGAGGCCGTGCCCTCGAAGAGGGGCCAGGCATCCACGAACGTGCGCCAGATTTCGCGTGACCCGGGCGTGGTGGAACCGCCGGCGCGCAGCTTGTCCAGGGGGGCGCCGTTGGCGTGGATCAGGCGGGTGACGTAGTGGTCCGGGCTGACGAGCAGCGCTGCCGGGTCCGGGAACGGCGTGTTGTGCTCGATGACGGCGGCGTCAACGTGGCCATGCGGGGAGATAATGGGGAGGTCCTGTACGCGCGCAAGGAGGTCCCGCGCAATGCTGCGCGTTCCTGGGTCGGCGGGCAGGAGCCTGTCTGGGTTGGCAGCAATCGACTGTGACATAGATCAATAATCTGCCTGGCGCCTCGTTTTGTCAACCGGTTGCCATGAATTGCCAAATGCTGGAATCGGCCTGTCCAGGACTCACTTCGCGGGCAGGATCCTACCGCTGGACCCGCGCAGCACCAGCTCAGTCTCCACGCTCAAAGTGCCGGCCTGCTCCCCGCTCCCGTGGAGGAAGTCCAACAGGCGCGTCGCGGCAGCCTCGCCGCATTCCCCCAGCGGCGAACGCACCGTGGTGAGCGGCGGCGTCGTGAAATCCGCGCCGAAGATGTCGTCAAAGCCGATGATGCTGATGTCGTCGGGCACCACCATGCCGGCGGCCTGGAGCTCCTGCATGAGCCCGATGGCCAGCAAGTCGTTGTACGTCATGACCGCGGTGGCACCGCTGGCGCGGACATCGCGCGCAGTCTGCCGGCCGCCGTCGACCGTTGGTTTGCTGGACTCAAGCCGCACGGCTTCGAGCCGGGACCATTCGCAAGCTGCCTGCACACCCTCCCAACGGCGTTCGGACATCCAGGACTGCGGCGGCCCCGCTACAAAGGCGATCCGCTGGTGTCCGTTGGCGGCCATGCTCCGGATTGCCTCGCTGATCCCCTTGTTGACGTCCGGCACCACGCACGGCACGCCCTCTACTTCGCGGTTGATGACCACCACGGGCTTGTCCTGGGCCAGGGCGCGGATGTTGTCATCGTCCATGCGCGGGCTCGCGAGAATGAGGCCGTCGACGGTGGCCATGAGCCGCCGGGCGGCAGTCAGTTCAGTAGCCGGGGACTCCGCCGACTCGGCGAGCACCAGGGTGTAATCCCTGCTGGTTGCGGTGGTCTCGGCGCCGCGGATGATGTCAAAGAATGTGGGGTTGGTGATGTCCGCGACGATGAGGCCGAACGTGTTGGTCTTGCCCGTGGGAAGTGCGCGCGCAAACGGATTGACCTGGTAGTTCAGCTGGGCGGCCGCATCCTCGATGAGCTTCTGTGTTTTGGAGCTGACCCTGCCCGGCTTGCTGAGTGCCCGGGAAACGGTGGACGCGTTGACGCCGGCCAACTTGGCGATGTCGTAGATGGTCGCATTGGACTTGCCGTCGCGGCCATGCTTTTTGACCGAACCCGTTGATGGGGCGGTGTCCGGCGTTTGGGGTTCAGTCACCGCCCCATCCTAACGATGAAACCACTTAAGCAGGTCGCAGCTGTGGCCGTTTTGATGGTCCAAAACGGCCACAGCTGCTACTCAGCACCGGTACTCCCTCAGGAGGTTACGCGCGCTGGGGGAACTTGCCCTCTTCGGCGATGCGCTTGTTGAGCTCGGCGAGGAACTCGTTCTCGTCGAAGTCCAGTCCAACTTCCTTACCGGTCCATGCGGAGAGGTGGATGGCGTTGGCCAGGCGGACACCGTTTATACCGTCCGAGCCCGGAGCGAGCAGCGGCGTGCCGTCCAGGATGTTGGCGGCGAAGTTCTCCAGGACACCTGAGTGCTGTGCACCCCAGGCGGACTCGAACTCGATGACCTCGGTGGTGTAGTACTCCTCCGGGTTCAACTCGCCCATAAAGAGCTTGCGGACATCGTCCATGCCCATGCCGTCGCTGAGTTCGCGCTCGGGCTTGTGCAAGCGCGTCACGGTGGCGGTCTTGCTGCCCTCGACCACGATCTTGCCCTGGTCGCCCAGGATCTCGAAGCGGTCGGTCCCGGTCAGGTCGTGCGTGGCGGTGACAAAAACGCCGGTAACGCCGTCTCCGTAGTCAACCACCGCAGTCACTTCATCTTCGACGGCGATGTCGCGGCGGAAGCCGAAGGAAACCTTGGAGTAGACGGACTTCGGGACGCCGCAGATCCACTGCCACAGGTCCAGCTGGTGCGGTGCCTGGTTGACCAGGACGCCGCCGCCTTCGCCGCCCCACGTCGCGCGCCATTCGCTGGAGTTGTAGTAGCCCTGCGGACGCCACCAGTTGGTGATGATCCAGTTGCTGCGGCGGATCTTGCCGATCTCGCCGTTTTCCACAATCTCTTTGAGCTTCTTGTACAGCGGGTTGTTGCGCTGGTTGAACATGATGCCGAAGGAGAGTTCCGGCTTGCTGGCAGCGAACTCGTTCAGTTCCTTGACCTGCTTGGTGTAGACGCCGGCCGGCTTCTCCACCAGCGCATGGATGTTGCGCTTGAGGGTCTCGATGCCCATTTCCGGGTGCAGGAAGTGCGGCACGCAGGTCACGACGGCGTCAACGTCGCCGCTTTCCAGCATCGCGATGTAGTCGTCATAGAAGGGAGCGTCCGGGTACGTGGCCGAGGCAAGTTCCCTCTTGGCCGGATCGGTGTCGCAGATAGCGCCGATCACCATGTTGGGGACCATGCCGTCTGTGATGAACTTGGCGTAAGCGCCGCCCTGCTGGCCCAGGCCGATGATGCCGAGGCGTACTTTCTTGCTCACAGTTATTTGTCCTTTTTGTTGGTTGAGCTTGTCGAAACCAGATTGTGGAAGTGGGTCCGCTTAGAAGAGCTCGGACTGCCCCAAGGCAACCAGGTTGTCGTAGGAGGTCTGCAGCGCTTCCCAGACCGTGCGGCCATAGAGTTCGTCCTGCTCCACCAGCAGGTACTGCGCGCCGGCAGCCTCCGCGGCCGGGATGATGGAAGCGAAGTCCAGGTTGCCCTCGCCCACTTCGGCGAACTGGACAACGTTCTTGAACTCCGTCATGAATCCAACGAAGTCCCCTGAATTCAGCAGCCCCATGGCCGACTCCGGCATTTGGCCGATCCGGTAGTCCTTCAGGTGCACCATAGCGGTGCGGCCGGCGTACTTTTCGAGCGTGCGGACTGGGTCCAGGCCGCCGCGCTGTACCCAGTGCACGTCGATTTCCATGCCCATGGCCGGGGAGTTCTCCGCAATGATGTCCAGCATGAATTTGCCGTCGAACTTCGCGAACTCGATGTGGTGGTTGTGGTAGTACAGGCCCAGGCCCTGCTCCTGCAGCCGTTCGGCGTATTCGTTGGCCTGCTTGGCGAAGTCAATTACCGCGCCGATGGACGTCATTGCCTCGAACGGCAGCATACCGATCCGCAACAGCTTCGAGTCCAGGCTCTTTGCGTCATCCACGATCTTGTCAAAGTGCTCCGCCAGGGAATCGCCGGGCCGGCCCTTGGGTGTCTCCATGGCCACGGACAGGGCCGCGATGTCCATGCCCAGCTCGCTGCGGGAGCGGTCCAGTTCAGCGACGTTTTCCGGCGTCATCGGGATCTGGGAGATCTCGACGGCGTTGTAGCCGATGTCGCTGACCTTACGGAGGGTTTCGAACGCCCCGATTTCGGTGAAGCTGTCCTTCAGCATCATTGCCTGTACGCCAATTTTGGCCACGTTATTCCTCCATAGTTGTTGCTGTTGAGTTAGTTCGGGCATGAGCCCTAGGCAAGGGCAGCGGCTTGCTCGTTCTGCTGGCGCTGTTCTTCGAGCAGCCGGTGACGTTCGGCACGGCGCTTCTCCTGGCGGTCCGGATCCGGCACGGGTGAAGCGAGCAGCAACCGCTGCGTGTAGGGGTGGTCGGGGTTGCGCGTGACGATCTCTGCCGGCCCCTGCTCCACGATTTCTCCACGGTACATCACGGCTACACGGTGGCTGATGTGGCGGACCACGTCAAGGTCGTGGGAGACAAACAGGTAGGACACGCCGGTGTCCTTCTGGATCTGCAGGAACAGATCCAGGACACGGGCCTGCGTGGAGAGGTCCAGGGCACTGACCGGCTCATCACAGACGATGAGTTTCGGCGACAGTGCCAGGGCGCGGGCGATGGCCACGCGCTGGCGCTGGCCGCCGCTGAACTCCCGCGGGAGACGGTGGATGGCGTCCGACGGCAGGCCTACCTGGTCCAGGAGCTCTCTGACGCGCTTCTTGGCTGCTGCCTGCTCCATGCCCTGCACGCCCAAGGGCTCGGCAAGGATGTCGCCGATCTCCAGGGCAGGGTTGAGCGACGTGTACGGATCCTGGAAGACCACTTGCATGTCTCGGCTCAGGACACGGCGCTGCTTGCGGGTGGCCTGGCTGATGTCCTTGCCCTCGAAGGTGACCTTGCCACCGCTTACGGGCGCGAGCCCCAGCACTGCCCGGCCCAGGGTGGTCTTGCCGGAGCCCGACTCCCCCACCAGGCCCAGGGTCTCCCCATGGCCGATGCTGATGTTGATGTCCGTCAGGGCACGGAATTTCTTTGCCCGGAACCCCTTGCCGGCGTACTCCACCACCAGGTTCTCGACCCGAAGGAGTCCTTCACGTGCCGGCGCTGATAACGCGGCGCCCAAGGCTGCAGTTTCTGTCACAGTACGTTCTCCTTAGCACTCGATGGCACCAGCATGGACATCGGTTCTTTGCCTTCGAGCATCGAAGCCAGCAGGGTCTGGGTGTAGCGTTCCTCCGGTTCGCGCAGTATGTCCCGCACGGGGCCTTCCTCCACGAGCCGTCCGTTCTGCATGACCACAACGCGGTCGCAGAGGTCAGCCACAACACCAAAGTTGTGGGTCACCAGGATGACGCCGACGCCGAGCCGGCGCTGGAGGTCGCGGATGAGGTCCAGCACATCGGCCTGCACAGTGACGTCCAGTGCCGTGGTGGGCTCATCGGCAATGATGAGGTCCGGTTCGCAGCTGATGGCGCCGGCGATGAGCACACGCTGGGCCATGCCACCGGAGACCTCGTGCGGGTAAGCCTTGAAGGTCCGGTCCGGGTTGACAATGCCGACGTCGGAGAGCAGCTTCATGGCGCGCTTCGTGGCTTCAGACTTGGAGATTCCCAAGACCCGCACCATGGGGGTAACCAGCTGGTAGCCGATGGTGAAGGCCGGGTCCAGGTTGCTCATGGGTTCCTGCGGGATGTAGGAAATCCGCTTGCCGCGCAGCTTGGAGAGCCGTTCCTGGCTGACGTTGTCTTCGCCGGGAGCCACCGTGTAGTTGCCATCGAACTGGATGGCACCGCCCACGATGCGTGCAGTATCCGGCAGCAGGCCCAGGATGGAAAAGGCCGTCTGGGACTTGCCCGAACCGGACTCGCCCACGATGCCAAGGATTTCGCCGCGGTCAACGTGGAAGGAGACGTCATCAACAACCTTCTTGACCGATCCGTCCGCCTGCGGGTACCCGACGCCCAGGTTGGTCACTTTGACCAGGTGGTGTTCGGTTCCGGCCTCGACGGCGGCGACAGTCTTGCTTGCTGCCTTGGCGGCGCTGGCCGACGCAGCGTCTTCCGCCTCATGTGCTTTCTTCCTGCGGTGCTTGATCTTCTCTTGGTCTTCCAAAGCATCGCGGATAGCGTTCCCAAGAAGGACCAAGGCACCAATGGTCAGTGCCATGGCAAACGCGGGCCAGAAGAGCAGGCTGGGCGTGAGATAAACGTTCTTGAATCCCTCGCTGAGCATCACGCCCCAGGATGCCTTTGACGGATCACCCAGGCCCAGGAACTCAAGGCCTGACTGGATGGCGATGGCAACTCCGGCAATCGCCGCCGTCTGGATGATGATAGGGGCCCGCACCACAGAGAAGATATGGCGGGTGATGATACTCAGGTCAGAGAGCCCGGAGACCCGGGCCGCGTCGACATAGAGCTCGTTGCGGACCGATTGCACAGCAGATCGTGTCAGGCGGAAATAGGAGGGACTCAGCAGTATGCCCAGGAAGAGCATGGCAATCCAGACCGACGGCCCGAAGGCTGCACGCACAGTCAGCAGCACAATCAGGCCGGGAAGGCTCATGAGGATGCTGACAACCCAGTTGGACATAGCTTCGAACTTGCCCGCGTAGTAGCCCGCAATCAGGCCCGCGGGCAGGCCAATCACGATCGCAACGGCGGCACACAGCAACGCGGAGAGCAGCGTCAGCTGCGCACCAAAGAGAAGCCGGCTCCAGACGTCGCGCCCGGAGCTGTCCGTGCCGAGGATGTTGACGGAGTCCGGGGCGGCGAGGGTCTTTGAAATGTTTGCAAAGTTCTCCTCGAACGGCGCCAGGACATCGGCGAACGCGGCTAGGAGACCCATGGTCAGCAGGATGATCATCGATAAAATGCCGAGGGGGTTTTTGAAGAGACGCTTGAGCACCGTGGACCGGACCACGGTACCGGTCTGGCCGGTCGTACCGGGAAGCGGCGTCAGGGCTGAGGTTTCGACGGACTCGCTCACGAGGCACGCACCTTCGGGTTGAGCCAACCGTTGAGCAGGTCAACGATGAGATTGACAAAGATGACAACGGCGACGGTGTACATAACAACGCCCATGACCACGGGCTGGTCGCTCTGGCCGGTGGCGGCCACGGCAAGGGGGCCCATGCCGGGAAGGGCGAAAATCTGCTCGATGATGACCACGCCGCCGAGCATGCCGATCAGCTGCAGGCTGAGGACTGTAAGCCCCGCCGGGGCAGCGCTGCGCAGGACATGCTTAAAAAGGATCTCCCGCTCCTGGATCCCGCGGCTGCGGAGAGTCCGCACGTAGTCGCGTTCCAACTGCTTGATCACGGCGCTGCGGATCTGCTGGGCACCGCCGGTCACGCCGTTGATCAGGAGGGCTATGACGGGCAGGGTCAGCGAGAGCACCCAGGCGTCTGCTCCGGCACCCGGGGAAATGGTGCTGGTGGCGGGGAAGAGGCCCATCTGGATGGCCAGGATGGTGACGAGGATAATGCCGATGACGAAACCGGGAATGGAGTCGCCGATGATGGCGCCGACCTGGACCGTCCGGTCCACCCAGCCACGCTTCACTGCTGCGGCAACGCCGATGAGGGTAGCGATGATGGAAATAAGGAGCATGGCTGCCACCACCATGGTCATGGTGACCGGAATGCGGGTGGCGAGGGCGTCGGCCACCGGTTCAGAGGTGAACCAGGATGCTCCCAGGTCTCCCTGCAGCGCGTTGACAACCCAGTCCAGATAGCGGGTAAGAATGGGCTGATCCAGCCCGAGCTCTGTTTCTTTCAGCGCTACCTGCTCGGGCGTGGCCTGGTCTCCGACGATGTTCCGGGCAATGCTGCCGCTCGATACGTAAAGAAGGGAAAAAACGAGGATCGAGACGGCGAACAGGACTACTATTCCGCTGCCTAGGCGTTTAAGGATGAATGTGATCATTGCTGGCTCCATTGAACTGGCATGGTTTGACTGCCTGGTCCGGCAGCCCGGTCCGGCAGCCCGCCACCGTGGTGGTCGGGCTGCCGGACCTGCGCCGGTTTATGTTGCTTCCTGACCCGGGTCTTACTTGGCCGGCGAGTAGTTGTAGATGGACGGGACGGCCTGCTGGATCTGGGGCGTTACCGTGACCTTGTCGTTGTGGTAGTACATCTGGTTTACCCGGAACAGCGGGGCGAACCAGGCCTGCTCCACGACGTACCTGTTAACTTCCTTGGCGAGCTCGTCCGCTTTTTCGCCGCCGCTCTGCACCGCGTGGATCTTGGCCTGCAGCTCAGGAGTGGTGTTCTTGAACGGGTTGTACAGCGCCTTCGTGGAGACAATCTGGTTGATGGCCACCCACGGCTCCCCCTGGAAGAGCGAGAAGTACATGGTGGTGAATTTCTGGGCTGCGACGTCGCTCGTGAACGTGTTAGTAATCGCTGCGCCGACGTTCAGGGTGATCCCCACGTCCGACAGCTGCTGCTTCAGCACCGCGAGCTGGGTTTCGAAGCCCGGAACGGACGGAACCTCAAGGGTCACGCCGGTTTCGTAGCCGGCTTCCTTCAGCAGGGCCTTCGCCTTCGCCGGGTCATAAGGGTACTTGTTTTCAAGTTCCTCCACCCACGCGCCGCTCTCCTTGCCGAAGGGCTGGGACGTCGGACTGCCCTGTCCCAGCAGTACCTGATCGAGGATCGTCTTGCGGTCGAACGCGTGGTTAATGGCCTGACGGACCTTCACATCCTTGAGGGGGGCATTCTTGGCGCCGTCCCGATCCAGGAGCAACAGTCCCTGCCAGTCCACCTGGTTGGTGACCAGCTTCATCTTCGCGCCCTCGGCCTGCTTACCGGTCTTGGGATCTAGCAACGTAGCGTCCACCTGTCCCGACACCAAGGCGTTGGTCCGGGCGGTCGGGTCAGTCAGGATCTTGAGGGTGAGTTTCTCGAACTTCTGATTGTCCTTGTTCCAGTAATCCTTGCGGGCTGTGAACACCGACTGTGAGTCCTTAACCGTGGCCGCCTTGTCCATGACGTACGGGCCGCTGCCCACGGGCTCGGTCTTGATGCTTTCGGTGCCCAGGGCCTTGGGGCTGCCCATCAGGCCAGCGGCCTGGCTTAGGTAGAACTCCAGAGAAGGGTCAGGAGTGGCGAGGTTGAGCTCGATGGTATCGGCATCCACCACCTTCACGTCCGAGACGGCGGTGAGCTGGGCCATCTGCGGGCCATTGGCCTTTTTGAAGTGGTCCAGGTTTGCCTTGGCAGCCTCGGCGTCGAACTTGGCGCCATCGCTGAAGGTCACGTCTGTGCGGAGGTCAACGGTCAGCTGAGTGTCCGCGTCGTTGTACTTCCACGCGGTGGCCAGCATAGGGCTGAGCTTGCCATCCGGTTCCCGCAGGAGCAGGGAATCGTAGGCTGCCTGGTAGGGCTGCAGGACGTGGCCCACATGCGCTTGCGCGGGGTCCCAGGAAGTCATGTCTCTAACGGCGCCCAGTGTGAGGGTGGTCGTTTTAGGGGCGCCGGGGTTATTGGCGCCTGGGGCGCCGCCGCAGGCTGTCAGCGCGAGGGCCGCACTGGTGATAAGAGCGGCTGCTGCCGCTTTGGGACCTAACTTCATTGTTGGCTCCTGGATCTGTGGAACGTGAGAGTTGCGAATTCCGGCCGGTGTGGCGTTGGACACACCGACGTTCGAGATTCAGAGTACGCATAATTGCCAGTCTTGGCAACCGATTGTCAATTTTGTTGCAACTTATATTTTCGAAGCCCGCGAATGAAACGTTCTAAGCGACTTCAACCGGTTGCCGTGAAGCGGTCAGGAAACTTTCGCCGCCGCGTCCGGGTAGCTCTGGCGGTAAATTTCCTTGACGATCCTCAGGGATTTTTCCGCTGCTCCAGGGTCGATCCAGAACGGGCCCTCGTCACCGAGCCGGGCATAGAAGTCACTGATGAGCAGTTCGTGCGAGACGCCCCAGTAGGCACGTCCGCCGGTCTCCACCACACGCTCGGGAACCACTTCAACCCGGCCGTTCGCATAAGTGACCGTCAAGTCCCCACGAAGACTGAGAGTCGCTTTTTCCGTGACAATGTCCAGCGTAACCGGGGCGTTGACGGCGTTGGCCAGCGTGGCATAGACGGCGCTCCGCGCACCGTTGGCGTGCTCGGCAACAAATTCCGCAGTGTCCTCCACCTCGATGGTTTCGCCCAGGAACCTGGTGGCCGCATTGCCGGACAACGAAACGACGTCGCCCAGCAGCCACTGCACCAGGTCAACGGTGTGAATGGCCTGGTTCATCATGAGCCCGCCGCCGCCACCCTCCCAGGTGCCGCGCCAGGGCCGGCTGCGGTAATAGTCGGCATTGCGGTGCCACAGCACCGTTGCTGACGCCCCTACTACCGCGCCTAGCTCGCCGGAGGAAAGCAGTGCGTGCATGGCCTGCGAGGTGGCGTTGTAGCGGTTCTGGAAGCAGACGGCAATCTTGGCAGTGCCCGCCTTGGCGGCCTCCACCAGCCGGCGGCCTTCTTCAAGCGTATGCGCGAGCGGCTTTTCGACAATGACGTTCACGCCGCGTTCAAGGCAGTCCACGGCGATGGTGGCGTGCATGTTGTGCGGCGTCGTAATGTGCACAACATCCGGTCCGACGGCCTCGATCAGACTGAGATGATCGGGGAAACCCGGGACGCCGTAGGCGGCCACGGCGGCCGCAAGGCGGCCGGGATCCGAGTCGCAGACCCCAGCCAGCCGCGCGCCATCGAGCTTTGCGATGGCCTCAAAGTGCACTGCCGACACATCACCGCAGCCAATAACTGCGGCCTTGAGGCCGGTCACGAAAGTTCGATTCCGTTCTTGGCAGCAAGGACCGCGAAGGCGCGCGCGGCCATGCCGAAGGCAACCGGACCGGAGAAGCCGCCCAGCTTGTGGTGGCTGGCGAGGTGGGGTTCGAGTGAGGCAAAGCCTGCGTAACCGTCCGCCTTCAGGGCAGCAATGGTGGCGTCCAGTTCGCCGTCGCCGTGGCCGGAAGGCACAACCTCACCCGTAGCCATGATGGCGTCCTTGACCTGGAGGTATTCGAGGTAGGGGCGGAGCATGGCGTAGCCATCGGTGTAGGGGCGGACGCCTACCTGGACGAAGTTGGCGTTGTCCCAGGCGATCCTCAGTGCGGGAGAGTCCACGGACTCCATGATGTCCAGGACGCGCTGCGGCGTATCGCCGTAGATGTCCTTTTCGTTCTCGTGCAGGAGTACGACGCCGGCGCTTTCGGCTTCAGCGGCCAGTGCCCGCATGCGCGTGAGGACGTCGTCGCGGATTTCCTCCGGCGTCTGGGCTTCACTCCGGAAGAAGGAGAAGATCCGGATGTATTTGGTATCCAGGCCCTTGGCTACGGAGATGATCTGGCGAAGGCGCTCCACCTCGTGCTCCACGGGCAGGCTGATGTCCACCTTGCCGATGGGGCTGGCCACGGCTGAGACCTTCAAGCCCTTGGCGTCCAAGAGTTCCTTGAGGTCAGCTACCTGCTCAGACGTCATTTCTGAGACGTTGACGCCCCAGGCGCTGCGAACTTCGATGTAGTTCGCGCCGAGCGCCAGCAGGACAGCAGCCTGGATGGCGGGGTCCGTATCCACCTCGTCGCCGAATCCTGAGAGCGTCCAGGCAGTGCTTGTTGCTGCGGTTGTTGCTTCGGTCACGGGAATCTCCTTAGGTATGCCCGCGACGGGACAGCCTAGGTGCCGCTCCGGCGCGCGGGTGACTCAGTTCACAAACAAGTGCTGCCGTAAGTCTAGACACGTCAACTGTCAATGACAACCGATTGCCAAATGATTGCAGGCTGTGGCAATCTAGGAGCTATAGGGCTGTGGCAACCGTCACAAGCCCCCAGTCATCCCGTTCAGTGAGGAGCGCGCCATGGCGATGCAAGCAGCCGGAACAGACCGTCCTGCCACCATCCACGACATCGCCGCGATCTGCGGTGTGGCCGCGTCCACCGTGTCCCGCGCACTTTCCACTCCGGACCGGGTCAACATCCGAACCCGCGCCCGCATCGAAGCGGCGGCGGCCGAGCTGAACTACACGCCGAACAGCCAAGCTAAAGCCCTGAGCTCCGGCCGCACCGGCGCCGTCGGCGTCCTGGTGCCCGACATCACCAACCCCTTCTATTTCGATCTCATCCGTGGCACCCAGCTGCAGCTCAAGGCAGCCGGCTACACGCAGCTGCTCGTGGACACCGAAGAGTCCGACGAAGTGGAGGCCTCCACCATGGAGCAGCTGCGCAAGAGCGCTGACGGAATCATCGTCGCCGCGTCCAGGCTCAGCGATGAGGCGCTGCTGGCCGCCGCAGCCAGGATTCCCATGGTGACCATCAACCGCGACGTAGCCGGCGTTCCCGCCGTCGTGATTGACACTCCCTCCGCCACCAGCCAGGCGCTGGACCATCTGATTTCCCTCGGCCACACCCGCATCGCCTACATGGCCGGTCCACTCACGTCCCAATCCAGCACCCTTCGCTGGACAGCCCTGGCGGCCGCCGCCGAGGACCGCGGCGTGGACGTGCGCAGGCTGGGACCGTTCGCCCCCAAGACACAATCAGGTGCCGCCGCAGCCGATGCGGCCGTGCACTCCGGCGTCACCGCCTGCATTGCCTTTAACGACCTCATCGCCATCGGCATGCTTCAGCGGCTGCGCGAACGCGGCATCCGGGTCCCGGAGGACATCAGCGTGGTGGGCTGCGACGACATCTTTGGCGCGGACTTCTGCAATCCCCCGCTGACCACCATGACGTCCCCTATCGAACAAGCAGGCCGCGTAGCAGTGTCCATGCTCCTGGCCCAGCTCAACCCGCTGGCGGGCGGTGGCAGCCGCAGCCGGTCGCTGATGCCTACGCATCTCACCGTCCGCGGTTCAACGGGAGCGGCACCGGCAGCGCTGTAGGTCCGGGCCCCAAGTGTCCGTTCGCGCCGGGCTGTGAGTGGTTCGGGTGGACACGTGGGTGGTTCGGGTGGACACAATTGAGCGTTGTTGACAGCGCTGACTAGGCTGGATCACATGCGCGAACTCCAAGCCACCATCATCGAAGAAATGGGCGTGCAGCCCCGGATCGACCCCCTCGGGGAGGTGCGCAAGCGGGTGGATTTCCTGAAGGATTACCTCCGGGCAACCCACACCAAGGGCTTTGTCCTGGGCATCTCGGGCGGGCTGGACTCCTCCCTCGCCGGCAGACTGGCCCAGCTGGCCGTGGAGGAGCTTGATGCCGAAGGCGTGGAGGCCAACTTCGTGGCGGTCCGCCTTCCGTACGGCGTCCAGCACGACGAGGACGACGCCCAGGCCGCCCTGGACTTCATCCAGGCCAAGACGGAATGGACCTTCAACATCTCCGCCGCCGTGGATGGCTTCGAGAACGAATTCGAGAAGACGGTGGGCAACGGGATTTCCGATTTCCACAAGGGCAACACCAAGGCCCGCACGCGGATGATCGCGCAGTACGCGCTGGCCGGGGAGCACAACTACCTGGTGATCGGCACCGACCACGGCGCAGAGTCCGTCACCGGGTTCTTCACTAAATTCGGCGACGGCGGCGCGGACATCCTGCCCCTGTTCGGCCTCAACAAACGCCAGAACCGCGAACTGCTGGCCGAACTGGGCGCCCCTGCCCGTGTCTGGGAAAAAGTACCCACCGCCGACCTCCTGGACGGCAGGCCCGGACGCACCGACGAGGACGAACTGGGAATCAAGTACGACCAGATCGATGATTACCTCGAAGGCCGGGAGATCCCCGAAGCGGCGGCCGAGCTGATCGAACAGAAGTACCTCCGCACACGCCACAAGCGCACCGTGCCGGTCACCATCTTCGATACGTGGTGGAAGTAAGCGCTCCACACAACGCTGGAATTCCCCACTTTTGGGGCACGACGGCGGCGCGTCGCCCCGAAAACGCGGCGCGCCGTCGTCGTTCCTTCCCTAAGCCGGGGAAACTCAGCGGCGACGACCGTGGATTCAGCGGCCGGTCAGTGTTGAACTCAGTGTGGTGCTGATCCGGTGGGCTTCCTCCATCAGCAGTTTGCCGAGGAACTCCTGCCGTTCCGGCCGGAACCGGGGTTCGATGCCGGTGAGTGAAAGCGCGCCCACGGGCCTGCCCAGCTGGTCGAACACGGCCGTCCCCATTCCCCAGCTGCCTTCCAGCACGAGGCCGGGATTCACTGCGAATCCATGCAGCCGGGTCCGTTCCAGATTCCTGCGCACCACGTCCATGCTGTGGCCTGCCGCGAAACTGCCGGCGTGCTGGTCCCAGCCGGACAGGATGGCTTCCTGTTCCTCGTCCGGGAGGAACGCCATGATGGCGGTCCCGGCCGAGGCCACACCCAGTGGAAAACGGACTCCCTCGTGCAGCACGAAGGAGCGTACCGGGAAGCTGCCCTCTTCCCGCAGCACGCAGACCGTCTCCTGGCCCCTGCGGATGGAATAGAACGCGCTCTCGCCGGTCTCCTCCGCCAGCCGGCGCAGGCTTGGCCGCGCCAGGTCCTCAAACGGGAAGCGGGCCGCCGCCACTGATCCCAGCAGGAAAATCTCAGGGCCCAGGATCCAGTTTCCGCTGCGGGCATCGTGGTCCAGGAGGCCCTCCGCGGCAAGGGAGGCCAGGAGCCGGTGGACGGTGGGGCGGGTCAGCCCGGACTCCCGGACCAGCCCGGCAATCGAGCTGCCCTCCGGCTTCCGGCCGACAAGCCGGAGCAGTGATGCGACGCGGCCCACCACCTGCGCCCCTTGGACTGGATTCTTCATTCGGATCACCAACTCTCAAGAAATCCTCCACAATGTGGACACCTCAAAGCCTAGCGTCCACGCTGTGAAATATCTGCCTTGCGGGCAGAATTACGCCGTTGACCAACTTCCTTGAGCACCCTAGGCTCCTTCTTCAGGCCCAGTGTCCACAACGTGGAGGACTTGAATGGCTCTGCACGCTCGATGATGAGGAGACGGAATGTCCAAACTGAAATCCAACGCCGCCGCAACCCTGGCGGAAGTGCTCCAGGACGGCATGACGCTCGCCGTCGGCGGCTTCGGCCTGAGCGGCATCCCGGCGGACCTCATCGAGGCCGTGCGCGATTCCGGCGTCCGCGACCTGACCGTGGTGTCCAACAACATGGGCGTGGATGGGAAAGGCCTGGGCGTCCTGATCGAAGCCGGCCAGGTCCGCAAGGTCATCGCCTCCTATGTCGGCGAGAACAAACTCTTCGCCGAGCAGTACCTCGCGGGCCTGCTCGAGGTGGAGTTCACCCCGCAGGGCACCCTGGCCGAGCGCCTCCGCGCCGGCGGCGCCGGCATCCCCGCCTTCTACACCAAGACCGGCGTGGGAACGCTGGTTGCCGAAGGCAAACCGCTCGCAGAGTTCGACGGCGAAACGTACGTCCAGGAGCGCGCCATCCGCGCCGACGTCGCACTGGTCCACGCGCACACCGCGGACACGGACGGGAACCTGATCTACCGTTACACGGCCCGGAACTTCAACCCCGTGGTGGCCACCGCCGGCCTGGTGACGATGGCCGAAGCCGAAGTCATTGTCGAGCCGGGCGCACTGGATCCCAACCACATCATCACCCCGGGCGTGTACGTCCAGCACCTGGTCCAGGCGAGCGGCCGGGTGAAGGACATCGAACAGCGCACCGTCCGCCCCCGGGAAGCGGCAACAGTGCCCGCCTGAACGCCACCCGACCCGCCCCCGCGCCATAGCGCGAACGAACGCTTAAGGCCCCGCAAACTTTTAACCCCAAGGAGAACCCCATGGCCTGGACCAGGGATGAAATGGCTGCCATCGCGGCCGAGGAACTGAACGACGGCGACTACGTGAACCTGGGCATCGGCATCCCCACGCTGGTGGCCAACAACCTGCCCGACGGCGTCCGCGTGGTCCTGCAGAGCGAAAACGGCCTGCTCGGCATGGGCCCGTTCCCCTATGAGGGCGACGAAGACGCCGACCTCATCAACGCCGGCAAGCAGACCGTCACGGTCCTGCCCGGCGGCAGCATCTTCGACTCCGCCACATCGTTCGGCATGATCCGCGGCGGCCACGTCAAGGTGGCCATCCTGGGCGCCATGCAGGTCTCCGGCAACGGCGACCTCGCCAACTGGACCATCCCCGGCAAAATGGTCAAGGGCATGGGCGGCGCCATGGACCTCGTGGCCGGCACGCCGCGCGTGGTGGTCCTGACCGAGCACAACGCCAAGGACGGCACGGCCAAGATCGTCACCGAGTGCACCCTGCCGCTCACCGGCCTGCGTTGCGTGGACCGGATCATCAGCGATCTCGCCGTTTTCGACATCGTGAAATCGGACGACGACGGCGGGCGGCAGCTCACGCTGACCCGCCTTGCGCCGGGGGTCACAGTGGAGGAAATCCGCGAAAAGACCGAAGCCGCATTCGACGTCGAGCTTGAAACTGCGGGAGTAGAGGCATGAGCCTCAAGGAACAGTTCGGCAAGGATGTCCTGCTCACCGGCTGGGGCCACAGCCGGTTCGGCAAGCTCACGGACGAGACCCTTGAGTCCCTGATCGTCCAGGTGGCCACCGAGGCAATCAGCAACGCCGGGATCGAGCCCGGCCAGATCGATGAGATCTACCTGGGCCAGTTCAACTCCGGCATGATGCCGCTGGCGTTCCCGTCCTCGCTGGCATTGCAGGTCTCGGACCAGCTGGCCAACGTCGCCGCCACGCGTGTGGAGAACGCCTGCGCCTCCGGGTCGGCCGCGTTCCAGCAGGGCACCAAGTCGCTGCTTGCCGGGACGGCGAAGACCGTGCTGGTGATCGGCGCCGAGAAGATGACCCACGCCGGCGCCGACGTTGTGGGGGCCGCCCTGCTGGGCGCCGACTACGACATGGCCGGCCAGACGTCCACCACCGGCTTTACGGGCCTGTTCGCGGACGTCGCCAAGCACTACGAAAAGCGCTACGGTCGCGGCGACGGACAGCTGGGCGACGTGCTGGGCTCCATCGCGGCCAAGAACCACCGCAACGGCGTCGACAACCCCTATGCCCAGCTCCGCAAGGACCTCGGCGAGGAGTTCTGCCGCACCGTCTCGGACAAGAACCCCATGGTGGCCGATCCGCTGCGCCGCACCGACTGCTCCCCCGTGTCCGACGGCGCCGCTGCCGTTGTGCTCAGCACGTCGCCAACCGGCGGGGCCACAGCGCTGGTGCGGCTCGCCGGCTTCGGCCAGGCGAACGACTTCTTCCCGGCTGAACGCCGGGATCCTACGGCTTTCGCCGCCACGCGCATGTCCTGGCAGCGCGCGCTGGGGATGGCCGGCGTCGGGCTTGAAGACCTGGACTTCGCCGAAGTCCACGACTGCTTCACCATCGCCGAACTGCTGATGTACGAGGCCATGGGACTGACCGAACCCGGCCAGGGCGCCCGCGCTGTGCAGGAAGGCTGGGTCTTCAAGGACGGGAAGCTGCCCATCAACGTCTCCGGCGGACTCAAGGCCAAGGGCCACCCCGTGGGTGCAACCGGCGTATCCCAGCACGTCATCGCCGCCATGCAGCTCACCGGGACGGCTGGCGACATGCAGCTCGCCAGCCCTCGCCGCGCCGCCGTCCAGAACATGGGCGGTGTAGGCATTGCCAACTACGTCAGCGTCCTCGAAGCGGTCTAGGGATACGTGGTGGGTTCCGCACCTAGCGTCCACAGAACCACAAGCGTAGGGTCATAGAACCAACGTGCTCCTGATGGAGGTCGGCCATCACAGATTTGTTGCCCATCAGGCTCCGTTGGAGCCGACGAGGACGAAGATCCCACGACTGATTGATCCGCGGCGGCAGCCCTTCTGATCCACCGCGGGATCCACAGGAACGGGCCCCGCAGCGTTGCTTACAGGATGAGCGTCAAAGGAGCCAGGGATGGCTGGATGGAATGCTGACACCGCGGCTGGCCCTCTGGGGGCCACGGTGACACTCGTGGATGGCTCGAACTTCTGCATTTCCGGTCTTGCCGGCGACATGTACTCCGACCGCCCCCATGGCGTGTTCCATGAGGACACCCGCATCGTCTCCCGCTGGAGACTGACGGTCAATGATGTGACTTTGGAGCCGCTGGCCGCCCGTGCCCTCGAACCGTACCGGGCCGTCTTCATAGGTCGTCCGGGCCGGTCAGCCGGCCATGCGGACAGCCCTTTGATCGTGGAACGAAACCGCGAGGTGGGCGCGGGCATCCAGGAAGAGATCACCGTCCGGAACCATTCCCGCGAGCCTGCCGTGTGCGTGCTGGAGCTGGCGATGGACGCGGACTTCGCGGACCTCTTTGAGGTGAAAGACGCCCGGATCATCCGATACTGGGACCAGTCCCGGCACCCGGAAGGCGACTCCCTCACCATCAAAGGCGTCTGGCGGGGAATACACAAGGGGGTTGTACTCCAGGCTCCCGACGCGACTTTTAGCCACGAAGGCCTGGGCTACCGCACCGTGGTGCCGCCGCACGGCCAGTGGCGCACAAGGGTGACGGTGTCGCCGCTACTGGACACAGCCGAAACGCCCGCGCCCTTCCAGCGCCAGGCAACCGGCACCTCGCCTGCGGAAATACGGCGCCAGGAGTGGATCCGGAAGATCCCCGCGATGTACGTCAGCAACGTGTCGATTGCCCGCACCCTGCAGCGCAGCCATGATGACATCGGCGCCCTCCAGATCGAGGACCCGCTGCATCCGGACCGGACCGTCGTCGCAGCGGGTGCTCCATGGTTCATGGCCCTCTTCGGCCGCGATTCGCTTCTCTCGTCCTATATGGCGCTGCCTGTGGACCCGTCGCTGGCCTTGGACACCTTGCAGACGCTGGCCGAAAGGCAGGGCAACGCGGTGGACGCGCTGACCGAAGAGCAGCCCGGCCGGATCCTCCATGAGGTCCGGCTGGGCGTCAGCACGGGCCTGGCACTGGGCGGCAAGTCCGCCTATTACGGCACGGCCGATGCCACGCCGTTGTTCGTCACGCTGCTCGGCGAAGTCAGCCGCTGGGGGCTCGCCGCGGACCAGGTGGCCGCACTGCTGCCCAACGCTGACAGGGCGCTGGAATGGATCAGGGATTACGGGGACAGCGACGGCGACGGCTTTGTGGAATATCAGCGGCTCAACAACCAGGGGCTGATCAACCAGGGATGGAAGGATTCCTGGGACGGCATAAATTTCGCGGACGGCCGCATGGCAGAGCCGCCGATCGCCCTCTGCGAAGTGCAGGGTTACGTGTACGGCGCCTACATCGCCCGGGCGTGGATGGCGTACGACGCCGGAGACCTGGCTTTGGCGCGGGAGTTGCGGGAACGCGCGGCGCGGCTTAAAAAGCAGTTCAACGAACAGTTCTGGCTGCCGGACCGTGGCTACTACGCCATCGCCCTGGACCGGGACAAGAGACCCGTGGATGCCTGTGCCTCCAACATGGGGCACTGCTTGTGGAACGGGATTATCGACGCCGACAAGGCGCCGCTGGTGGCTGCCCGCCTGATGTCGCCGGAAATGTTCAGCGGCTGGGGGATCCGCACCCTGGCCACGGACATGGGTGCCTACAACCCGGCGAGCTACCACAACGGATCCGTGTGGCCGCATGACAACGCGATGATTGCTACGGGCCTGATGAGGTACGGATTTGTGGACGAGGCCCAGCGGGTTGCCCGCGGACTTATTGAGGCGGCGGATTTTACGGACCACCGCTTGCCTGAATTGTTCTGCGGATTTGACCGCGCTGATTTCCCGGAACCGGTGCCTTACCCGACGGCTTGCTCGCCCCAGGCCTGGGCTGCCACCACCCCGGTGCATCTGCTGCGCACACTGCTGCGGTATGACCCCCACGTCTCCATGAACGGTATGTGGATGGACCCTGTGCTGCCGGAGTCCTGGGGCCGGGTCCACATCACCAACTGCCCCATAGGCGATGGCCGGATCACCATCGACGTGACCGGCAGCCAGGCCACGATCGAGGGGCTCCCGCCGGGGATGACGTTCCACCGCGGGACACGTCCCCCCCTTGCCGATCTGGTTGAGCTCGCCGAGAAGCTGGACAAGACGGGCTAAACCCCGAACAGGAGCGCGCATCTTGCGGATAGGACTGATAGCTCCACCATGGCTCCCCGTCCCGCCCCTAGGCTACGGCGGAACGGAGGCGATGATCCATGCGCTGGCCACCTCGCTGGCGGCGGCCGGGCACAGCGTTGTGCTTGCCGCGGCGGCCGACAGCACCTGCCCGGTGGAACGAATCGGCGGCTTCGCTCCGGCGGAGCGTGCCGCCATGGGCAGAACGAGCTCTGAGTTGCCGCACGTGATCAGGGCCTACGCCGGACTGGACGACGTCGATATCATCCATGACCACACCCTGGCGGGACCGTTGTACCGGCACCGCCCACCCGGGATTCCAGTGGTCAGCACCATTCATTCGGACATGCGGCCGGAGCTGTGCCGGGTATATGAAGCCTTCAGCCGGGACGTGTCACTGGTGGCCATCTCGCAGCACCAGGCCAACAGCGCCCCGGATGTGAGAATCCGACGGGTCATCCACCACGGCATCGATCCCGCAACTGTTCCACCCGGTGCCGGAGCTGGTGGCTACGCGTGTTTTCTGGGCCGAATGGCGCCGTGCAAAGGCATCGCTGAGGCCATCGCGGTGGCCCGCAGAGCGGGAATTCAGCTCAAGATCGCCGCAAAAATGAGCGACCCGGCGGAAGTGGATTATTTCCGCTCCGTGGTCGCTCCCTTGCTCGGGCCTGATGAAGAGTTCCTCGGAGAACTGGACGCAGACGGAAAGTTCGCCCTGCTGGGCAATGCCGTCGCGCTGCTCAACCCTGTGCAGTGGGACGAACCCTTTGGAATGGTCATGATCGAGGCGCTGGCCGCCGGCACCCCCGTTGTGGCCACTCCGAGGGGCTCCGCACCGGAAATCATCGAGCACGGAGTCACCGGTTTCCTCGCCGCGAGTACCGATGCACTGGCCAGCTGCCTGCAGCGTGCGTCCGGCCTGGACCGGCATGACTGCCGGTCCGCCGTCGAAACCAGATTCAGCGCGGAGGCGATGACGCGGAAATATGTGGAGTTGTTCGAGGACGTGCTTTAGCCCTGTGTCAGCGGGCACGGATCAGGGCAGCGATCTCGCCGAAGCCCAGCCGCTCCGCATTCTCCAACGGCGTCCGGCCTTGAGGATCGCGTATGCCCGGGTCCGCACCGGCAGCCAGCAGCTGCCGGTGTACGTCTTGCTGCCGTGGCCCGCCGTTGTTCAGCAGGATGGCTTCCTGCATGGCGGTGCAGCCCAGGTCGTTGACATGGTTCACGGGAACTCCGGCGGCAATAAGGATCCGGACCGTTTCCACGTGGCCGTGTTCACTCGCGGGAATCAACGCTGTGCCGCCGAAACGGTTGGTGCTGGCAACATCTGCTCCGTTCGCGAGCGTCAGCTGCAGGATCTCGTTGAAGCCCTCTGCCCCGGCGTAGAGGAAGGCCGAGTCCTTGATGGCGTCCTTGGCGTTCACGTTGGCGCCGCGGCCGATCAGCTCACCAGCCAGCGCCACATTGTTGGCCTTCGCGGCGGCGATAAGCTCCTGGTCGAGCCGGGTCTGGGCCTCGGCGGACAGGGCTGGTGGTTTGGTGGCTGCCGTTGCGGTGGAAGCAGGCGGGGACGTACCCGGCGAAGTCGACGGTCCGGACGGGGGCTGGCTGCCGGGGCTGCCCAGGACGGACGACGGCGGCGAATCCTGCCGTTGCGGCTCGCCGGGACCCGTCTGGCAGGCGGCCAGGCAAACTGATACACCACCCGCCAGAAAGAGAATTGCCGCCGCCCTGCGTGCCCGGCGCCAGGTCCTGAACCGCCTCATGGAGCCGAGCCTACTTGCCTGAGCCGGCAGCTGCAGCGGCGATGGCCTCGGCGCCGGCGGTGGCGCAGGCTTCGTCCAGGTTGCCGTCGGGGGCACCGCCCACGCCGATGCCTGCCACGGACACACCATTGACCTTGAGCGGGACGCCGCCGGGCAGGAACAGGGTGCCGGGGAGGTCCGCGATGCTGGGCCCGTTGCCGTTGACGCGCTTGGCCAGCTCGCTCGTCGGTGCGCCGAAAGCGGCCGCGGTGTAGGCCTTCTGCTGGGCTGCTTCGATCGTGTGCTCGGCGGCGTTGTCCCCGCGCAGGAGCGCCTGGACGGTGCCGAACCTGTCCACCAGGGCCACCGTGACGAACGGCAGCTTGTCAGCTTGGCATTTCGCAAGGGCTGCCCGGACCGCATCGGCCGAGGCACCCGCGGTGATGCGGTTCTGCGCCACCACGGTCTGCGGCGCCTGCGGGATATCGACGGCGGGTACCGCGGCGGGAGCCGCCGCCTGGCTGGTCCCGGCGTTGGCTGCAGCGGTTAGCCCTCCCGTCAGCAGCAAAGCTCCTGCGGCAGCAGCGGCGGCGGCAATCTTGTTGGACTTCTTCACGGTGTTTCTCCTTGGGTTGATGGACTCACGTTGATGGACGCACGTTGCTGGACTCACGCTGGCGGAATCCATTGGAACGGGCATCGGCTCCATCCATCCTGTCCGGCCCCGCCGGAACAAACATCGGGCCTTTGGCTGCGCCCCGCTCCCCCGGATGGCCAGCAGCATCAGCCAAAAGGCGGAGAGACCAGCAACGGCGCGGGCAATAGCATGGGATAGGAACGCCCCTGACCTGAACCGGACCCCATGCCCTCCCCAGCCACTCCCCGTAAAACCCTGACCGACGGATCTTCGCTGACCACCGGACGCGCCCTGCCTGTTGGACCGGCCGCCGCCCCTGGCCGGTTCGGCCGGATCGACACCGCCGTCCACCTTGGCTTCGCTGTCCTGCTCGTCGCTTCGGCCGTCCGCTATGCTATGCGGCACAGCCTGCAGGACAACCTGCTGGTCCTCGGCCTGGCAGGAGCGGTGTGCGCCCTGTATGCCGTCATCGCCGTATTGGCCCGGCAGAGACGCCCATGGGCGGTCTGGATGCTCGTGTTTGTGGCCGTCTGGGCAGCGCTGGTTATCGCCGCACCCAGCTTCGCTTGGTGTTCCTTTGCGATCCTCTTCCTGTGCCGGACGGCCTTTAAGGGCGCCGTGGGTTACGTGGCGGCAGGCGCGACGGCGGCCGCCACCGCCGTCGGGCTGTTCCGGCTCAGCGACGGGACGGACCTCGCGATGCTGCTGGGGCCGCTCGCCGTCGGCGTGATGCTTACGCTGATCAATGACCGGATCGAGCACGACGCCGCGGAGCAGCGCCGTCTCCATGCGGAGGTATCGCTGGCACACGGGCAGCTGGCGGCCAGCGAGCGCCTGGCCGGCACCATCGCCGAACGCGAGCGCGTATCGCGAGAGATCCACGACACCGTGACGCAGGGCCTGGCCAGCAGCCTGCTGCTCCTGGAGGCCGCTGACCGTTCGTGGCCAGGCCAGGCATCGCGCCAGGAGCTCAACCAGGCTACGGAACTGCTGCGCCGGAATCTCTCCGAGACGCGCAATCTGGTCCACGAGCTCGCCTCCCCGGGCCTCGACGCATCGCCGCTTCCCGAAGCCCTGCACCAGGCGGCCGCCCAGTACGTCCCGCACGCCCGGCTCCTGGTCACCGGCGAACCGAGGGAGGTCCCTGCGGAAGTCCGGCACACCCTGCTGCGGGTGGTCCAGAGCGCGGCCGCTAACATCCAGCAGCACGCAAACGCCGCCACCACAACCCTGACGCTGGGGTTCCTTCCTGACTCGGTCACCCTTGACATCTACGACGACGGGACGGGCTTTGACCCGTCGGCGGCAGCACCGCCGTCGGACGCCGGAGGCTACGGGCTGCGGGCAATGCGCCAGCGGGTTGAGCAGCTGGGCGGGGTATTCTCGGTGGAAAGTTCCCCCGGCGAAGGGACCATCGTGGCCGCACAGGTGCCGGCCCGGGTGCAGTCAGCGCCACCTGGCCAGCAGATGACACCGGAGGACGCATGACTACCATCACTGTCCTCCTGGTGGACGACCACCTGGTGGTCCGGAGCGGACTCAAGGCACTGCTGGGTACGCAGCCTGACTTTGACGTGGTGGCCGAGGCCGCCTCCGGCGAGGAAGCGCTGGGGCTGGTGGAACACCACTCCCCTGCCGTGGTGGTGATGGATCTGGCCATGGGCGCCGGAATGGACGGGATCGAGGCCATCAGGCAGCTGCGGCAGCGCAACAGCCGGCAGGCCATCCTGGTGTTCACCACATACGATTCCGACGCGGACATCGTCCGGGCGGTGGACGCCGGCGCCATGGGCTACCTCCTCAAGGACGCCGCCCCGGACGAAATCTTCGCCGCCATCCGCGGTGCCGTGCAAGGGAAGAGCGTCATGAGCGCCCCCGTGGCCTCCCGGCTCTTCCAGCAGCTGCGCAATCCCGACGAGGTCCTGACGCCCCGGGAGGCGGAGCTGCTGAGCCTCCTGACCGAGGGGCTCAGCAACCGGGAACTGGGCCAGCGGCTCTTCATCTCCGAGGCCACCGTCAAGACCCATCTGGCGCATATCTACGCCAAGCTCGGTGTGGAGACCCGCTCCGCGGCGATCGCCACGGCCATCCGCCGGGAGGGCATGCGCTAGCCCGCAGTGGTCAATTCCCGCGTACCACTTCTGTAACAGCGGTGACACTTGATGACTGCAGCTATTGCACGCCCACCGCGCAGCCCCTAGGTTTGAGACAGCGGACTACAGACTCCGCGTCTGCCTGCCGTCCGAGCAGGACCAGAAAAGGGTTACAAAGGAAGTTAGCAATGGCAACAGGCACAGTTAAATGGTTCAACGCTGAAAAGGGCTTTGGTTTCATCGCTCCGGACGACGGATCCGCCGATGTTTTCGCGCACTATTCCGCAATCGCCAGCAGCGGCTACCGCTCGCTGGATGAGAACCAGAAAGTCGAATTCGATGTGACCCAGGGTCCCAAGGGCCCGCAGGCAGAGAATATTCGCCCGCTCTAAGGTTCTGATCAACTGCCCTGACCGTGCTGCAAAGCATGGCCAGGGCAGTTTTTTCTTAAGTTCTTTTCCCGTGAATTGCTAGACGAAGGCCGATTTTCCGGTAACGGCCCGGCCAACAATCAGCGAATTGATTTCGTAGCTGCCCTCATAGGTATAGAGGATTTCGGCATCACCAAACAGCTTGCCCATTTCAAAGTCCGAGCTGATCCCGTTGCCGCCCAGCAGCGACCGTCCCATCGCCACCGACGCGCGGGCCAGCCGGGTGCACGTGGACTTTGCCATGGCCGCCTGCGCCATCTCCAGCTTGCCGTCCGTCTGGATCCGGGCGAGCTGGGCCATCAATGCCAGTGACGCGGAGGCGTTGCCCAGGATCTCCGCCAGTTGCTGCTGGACCAGCTGGAAGCATGCCAGTTCCTTGCCGAATTGCCTGCGTTCCAGGGAGTAGGAACGGGCGACGTCGAACGCGGCCAGCTGGATCCCGGCACCCTGCCAGCCAACCCAGGCGCGCGAATCCCGCAGGAGGTCGTTGGCTTTGGAGAAGTCCGTGGCGCCCGGCAACATGTTGGACGCCGGAATCCTGACGTTGTCCAGCACAATGTCCGCGTTCTGCATGATCCGCAGGCCGATCTTGTTGGCAATCTTGGTTGCCCGGTAGCCAGCGCGGTCCGTCTCCACAATGAAGCCCTTGATGTGCCCGTCCGCTGCGTCACGCGCCCACACCAGCGCGAAGTCCGCGATGGTCCCGGAGCCGATCCAGCGCTTCGCGCCGTTGATCACCCACTCGCCGCCCTCCAGCCGCGCGGAGGTTTCCAGCCCGCCGGCGATATCCGAGCCGTGCTCCGGCTCGGTCAGGGCGAAGGCGCCCAGCTGGGTAAAGTTCCTCAGGCCAGGCAGCCACCGCTGCTTCTGTTCCTCCGAACCGAGGGCGTCGATCATTCCCACGATCAGTTCGTTGTGGATCCCCACCAGGGCCGACAGCGAAACGTCCGCCCTGGCCACCTCGACGTACATCAGGCCTTTGAAGAGCTTGGACGTGCCGTCCGTCTGCAACGTGCCAAGCCCGTGCTTGCCCATCTCCGCCAGTAGCCCGAACGGGAATTCCTCGCGGTTCCAGTAGTCAATGGATGCCTGCCGCACCGTGGACTGCAGGAACGCCCGGATCTCCAGGTAGCGCGCACGTTCCGCCGCGGGCAGGAGGTCCACGATGTGCATCAGGTCCGCCTCTGGGAAGGGCGGGGCTCCGGTCACAACACGCTCACGTCCTTGTGGCTGCACGCTTCATATCCCTTCGGTCTTCCAAACCCTTGGATGTCCTAGTATATTGCACAGGGATGGATTCTTAGTGATGCGCATCACTGGACGAAAGGTGTCCCCTTGTCAGTCACCGATGACTTCCGCGCGGCACGCGACCGCCTGCTGACCCTGCATTCCGACTACCACCAGGCCAGGCGCGAGTTCGTGTGGCCGCGGTTCACGGAGTTCAATTTTGCCCTCGACTGGTTCGATCAGATCGCCGCAGATCCTGAGAAGGCCAACAATCCGGCCCTGGTCATCGTGGAGCAGGACGGTTCGGCCACCCGCCGGAGCTTCGCGGACCTGGCCGCCCGTTCCAACCAGGTGGCCACCTGGCTGAGAAGCCAGGGCATGCGCCGCGGGGACCGGATGATCATCATGCTGGGCAACCAGGTGGAGCTCTGGGAGCTGATGCTGGCCGGCATCAAGCTGGGCATTGTCCTGATCCCCACCACCACCCTGATGGGTCCGGAGGACCTGGCCGAACGCGTGGAGCGCGGCGAGGCGGGCTGGGCCGCCGTCGGACGTTCCAACATCGGCAAATTTGCCGGCGTTCCCGGCGATTACCGCCTGATCGAAATCGGCGCCGGCGGCGGTTCAGCCGGCACCCCCGGTGCCCTCCAGTACACGGATTCGACGACGGCGGCAGTCACGTTCACGGCTGACGCCCCCACCCAGGCGGACGAGACGCTGCTGCTGTATTTCACGTCCGGAACCACGTCGAAGGCCAAGCTGGTGGAGCACACCCACACCTCGTACCCAGTGGGGCACCTCTCCACGATGTACTGGATTGGCCTGGAACCTGGTGACGTGCACCTGAATGTGGCATCGCCGGGCTGGGGCAAACACGCGTGGTCCAATTTCTTCGCCCCGTGGATCGCGGAGGCGTGCGTATTTGTCTACAACTACGCACGGTTCGACGCCCGTGCCCTGATGGAGCAGATGGACCGCGAACGCGTCACCAGCTTCTGCGCCCCGCCCACAGTCTGGCGGATGCTCATCCAGGCGGACCTGAAAGTGCTGAAGACCCCGCCCACCAAGGTGGTCTCCGCGGGCGAGCCTTTGAACGCCGAAGTGATCGAGCAGGTCCAGCGCGCGTGGGGCCAGACCATCAGGGACGGCTTCGGCCAGACCGAAACCACCGTCCAGGTAGCCAACACGCCCAGCCAGCCGGTCACCATCGGCGCCATGGGGCGGCCGCTTCCCGGCTATGACGTAGTGCTGGTGGACCCCAACACGGGGAAAGAAGCCAACGACGGCGAGCTGTGCCTCCGCCTGGACCCCCGGCCGGTGGGGCTGATGAAGGGTTACTACGGGGACGCGGAACGGACCGCCGAGGCGTTCCGTGGCGGCTACTACCACACGGGCGACATGGCCAGTCGTGACAAACACGGCGTCATCACCTATGTGGGCCGCGACGACGACGTCTTCAAATCCTCCGACTACCGGCTCTCGCCGTTCGAACTGGAGAGCGTGCTGCTGGAACACCCCGCCGTGGCCGAGGCGGCTGTGGTGCCGTCGCCGGATGCGGTCAAGCTTTCGGTCCCCAAGGCCTATGTTGTGCTGGTGCCCGGGCTGGAGCCGGGGCCGGAGCTGGCCGAGGACATCCTGCGGTACTGCCGCGAACACCTGGCGCCGTTCAAACGGATCCGGCGGCTGGAATTCGCGGCGCTGCCCAAGACCATCTCGGGCAAAATCCGCCGTGTGGAGCTGAGGCACAATGAGGAGCTCCGGCATGGCGGGGGCATTCATCCCGACGGCTTCGGTGTGGAGTACTCCGAGGCGGATTTCCCGGGGCTGAAGGGCTGAAGATGGCCGCGCCACTGCCCCGGGACCCCATCGCGGACGCCCAACGAAACTGGGAGGAGCACGGCTGGGCCGACGTCGCCCCTCCCATGGCCGCGATCACGGCGATCATGCGCACGCAGCAGATCCTGCTGGCCCGGATCGAGGGCGCCCTGAAGCCGTTCGGGCTGACCTTCGCCCGCTACGAACTGCTCGCGCTCCTCAGCTTCGCCCGCAGCGGCGAGCTGCCCATGAACAAGGCGAGCGCCCTGCTCCAGGTCCATCCCACCTCGGTGACGAACGCCGTCGACCGTTTGGAAGGCTCGGGACTGGTGACACGTTCGCCGCATCCCACGGACGGCCGCACCACCCTGATCGAGCTCACCGCGGAGGGGCGGATCGTTGCCAAACGGGCGACGGCGGTGCTCAACACCGAGGTGTTTGGCCAGTCGGGGTTCGACGCGGCCGATGTTGACCAGCTGATCCGCATCCTGGGTACTTTCCGCCGGAACGCCGGGGACTTTGCAGACTGACCCATCGATTGCTCCGTAACCGCCGTTTTGGGCACTGAAAAGGGCTTCTACGGAGCACTCGATGGGGAGGGGGTCAGCGGTGGGTGAACTCGGGCTGCCGTTTTTCCGTAAAGGCGGCCATGCCTTCCTTCTGGTCCTCGCTGGCGAAGAGCGAGTGGAAGAGCCGGCGTTCGAACAGGACCCCCTGGGCGAGTCCCGTTTCAAAGGCCGCGTTGACGGCTTCCTTCGCGAGCATGGCCACGGGCTTGGACTTGGACGCGATGGCCTCCGCGGCCTTCAGCGCCTCCTCCACCACATTCTCCGCGGGCACCACGCGCGAGACGAGTCCCGAGCGTTCAGCCTCCCCGGCGCCGATGAAGCGCCCAGTGAGGATCATGTCCATGGCCTTGGCCTTGCCTACGGCGCGCGTGAGCCGCTGCGAACCGCCCATGCCCGGCAGCACGCCGAGGTTGATCTCCGGCTGGCCGAACTTGGCGTTGTCCCCGGCGATGATGAAATCGCACATCATGGCCAGCTCGCAGCCGCCGCCCAGCGCGAAGCCGGACACGGCCGCGATGACAGGGATCCGCAGCCGGGTGAAGTCCTCCCAGCCCCGGAACCAGTCGGCGGCGTACATGTCCATGTAGCCCTGCGAGGCCATTTCCTTGATGTCGGCACCCGCGGCGAACGCCTTGCTCGAGCCGGTGATCACCACCGCACCGACGCCGGGGTCGGCGTCCATGGCGGCGACGGCTGCCACGAGCTGGTCCATGGTGGCTTTGTCCAGGGCGTTCAGCGCCTCCGGCCGGTTAAGCGTGACCAGCCCTACCCGGCCGCGCTGTTCCACCAGGATGTTCGTGTACTCCGTCATGCCTAACCTTTCAGCTGTTTTCGCGTGTTGCTGGTGCTGCAGAGTTACCAGTGCTGCAGATGGTGCTAGTGCTGCGATTTGTCGCGGATATCGGTGATGATTCCGGAGAAGTCCCGGCCGGCTCCGCCTTCAGCGGCAAACGTATCGTAGATTTCCGAGGCGAGCGGTCCCAGCCGGGCCGCCACCCCGGTACTTTCCAGCGCATTCAGCGCCAGCCGCAGGTCCTTCGCCATCAGCGCCCCCGCGAAGCCCGGCTGGTAGTCGCGGTTGGCGGGGCTGGTGGGGACCGGACCGGGAACAGGGCAGTTGGTGGTCAAGGCCCAGCATTGTCCGGAGGCGTTGGAGGCGACGTCGAACAGCGCCTGGTGCGTCAAGCCCAGCTTCTCGCCCAGCACAAAGGCTTCGCTGACCGCGATCATGGAGACCCCCAGGATGAGGTTGTTGCAGATCTTCGCGGCCTGGCCGCCCCCGTGCCCGCCGCAGTGGACCACCCGTTTTCCCATCACCTCGAGCAGTGGCCGCACCGCCTCGAAGTCCTCCGTTTCGCCGCCCACCATAAAGGTCAGCGTGCCGGCTTCCGCACCCACCACACCGCCCGAGACCGGGGCATCCACGGCACGGTGGCCGGCCGCAATGGCGAGCGCGGAGGCTTCCCGTGCCTCGTCAACGTTGATGGTGGAACAGTCCAGAAACATGGTCCCCGGCTTGGCCTCGGCCAGCAGGCCCGGCTGTCCCTCCGTGCCGCGGTAGGCGTCCAGCACATGCTGTCCGCTGGGGAACATGGTCAGCACCACGTCGGCACCGGCAATGGCGTCCAGCGGACTGGCCACCGTGGGGACACCGTGCGTTTGGGCGGCGTCCAGCGCGGCGGGGACCACGTCGAAGCCCGCCACGGTGTAGCCGGCACGGACCAGGTTCGCTGCCATGGGCCCGCCCATGTGGCCCAGGCCCAGGAAAGCGACGGTGGTTTGTTCAGGCATTGTCCGGCTCCTTTGTGTGCAGGTTGAGCTCCCGGTCCCCCAGCGGCGCGAAGAACCGTTCGATGTCCGTCGCGTGCACCTCGTGCAGCGTGGCCGGCTTCCATTGCGGAATGCGGTCCTTGTCCACCACCTGCGCCCGGATCCCTTCGCGGAAGTCGGGCGCAACCAGGAACCGAAGCCCCACGCGGTATTCCTGCGCCAGCGCCTCGTCCAGCGTCAGCCCCTTCGCGCGGCGAAGGGACTCCAGTGCCACCTTCACAGCCGTCGGCGACTTCGCTTCGATGGTGTCGGCGGCCTCGGCCGCTTCGGCCGCAGGCTCCCCGCCCGGCGCGCCGCCCGAGGCCTCATCCAGCGTCCGCAGCCGCCGGACAATGTTCTCCACGTCATCGCTGGCATAGGCGGCATCGATCCAGTCGCGCTGCGCCTCCAGCCCGGAGGGCGGCGGGCTCTGGGCAAAACGTACGACGGCGGCTTCCGCACTTTCGTGTTCGAGCGCCGCCGCCAGCTCCGGCAGGCTCCCCGACGGGACAAAGTGGTCCGCGAGGCCCAGGAACAGCGCATCCGCCCCGGTCAGATGGGCTCCGGTCAGCGCGGCATGGGTGCCGGTCTCTCCAGGTGACCTCGCCAGCAGCCAGGTCCCGCCGACGTCGGGCACAAATCCGATGGTGGTCTCCGGCATTCCCAACCGGGTCCGTTCGGTGACCACCCGCACGGAGCCGTGCGCGGAGATTCCCACACCGCCGCCGAGCACCAGTCCGTCCATGAAGGCCACATAGGGCTTGGGGTACGCGGCGATGAGGGAGTTCAGCCGGTATTCGGCCTGCCAGAAGTCAGCAGTTTCCGTACCGCCGCCGAGGATGTCCCGGTAGATGGCCACAATGTCGCCTCCGGCGCAGAGGCCACGCTCGCCGGCGCCGCGCACCAGGACGGTGGCCACGTTGTCGTCGTCCGCCCAGGCGGTGAGCTGCTCCAGCATGGCGTCCACCATGCCGGCGTTCAGGGCGTTGACTGCCTTGGGCCGGTTGAGCGTGATGACGCCCAGGTGGCCGCGCTTCTCGAACAGAACCTCCGTCATCAGCTGCCTTCCGGCATGATGAAGCTGGCGCCCTGGCGGATCCCGGACGGCCAGCGTGTGGTGACCGTTTTGGTCTTGGTGTAGAAACGGAACGCGTCGGCGCCGTGCTGGTTAAGGTCGCCGAAGCCGGACGCTTTCCAGCCGCCAAACGTGTAGTAGGCGATGGGAACCGGAATCGGCACGTTGATGCCCACCATGCCCACCTCCACCCGGCTGGCGAAGTCCCGGGCGGCGTCGCCGTCGCGGGTGAAGATGGCCACGCCGTTGCCGAATTCGTGCTCGGAACACAGCCGGAGCGCTTCGTCGTAATCGGCGGCGCGGAGCACGCTGAGGACGGGGCCGAAGATTTCCTCCTGGTAGATCTTCATGTCCTTGGTGACGTGGTCGAAGAGCGTGGGGCCTACCCAGAAGCCGTCGTCATAGCCTTCCACCGTGATGCCGCGCCCATCGGCCAGCAGGGTGGCACCCTCGTCCACGCCGGACTGGATGTAGCCCTCGATCCGTTCCTTGGCACTCGCCGCCACCACGGGCCCGAAGTCCGAGTCCTTGTCCAGGCTGTGGCCTACCCTGAGGTGTTTGACGCGCTCGACCAGCTTGGATACCAGCGCATCCGCGGTCTTCTCCCCCACCGGGACGGCCACGGAAATGGCCATGCAGCGCTCGCCCGCGGAACCGAAGCCGGCGCCGATCAGGGCGTCGGCGGCCATGTCCAGGTCCGCGTCCGGCATGATCACCATGTGGTTCTTGGCCCCGCCGAAGCACTGGGCGCGCTTCCCGTGGGCGGCCGCGGTGGCGTAGATGTACTGGGCGATGGGTGTTGAACCCACAAAGCCGATGGCCTTCACGCGGGGATCTTCCAGCAGCGCGTCGACAGCTTCCTTGTCCCCGTTGACCACGTTGAACACCCCGTCCGGCAGCCCGGCCTCGGTGAACAGTTCGGCCAGGCGCAGCGGAACCGAGGGGTCCCGCTCGGAGGGCTTGAGGATGAAGGCGTTGCCGGCGGCGAGGGCCGGGCCGGACTTCCACAGGGGGATCATGGCCGGGAAGTTGAACGGGGTGATGCCCGCGACCACCCCGAGCGGCTGGCGAAGCGAGTGGACGTCGATGCCTGCACCGGCGTCGTCGGAGAACTCGCCTTTGAGCAGGTGTGGGGCGCCCGCCGCGAACTCCACCACTTCAATGCCGCGCTGGATATCGCCCTTGGAATCGGCGAAGGTCTTCCCGTGCTCGGAGGATAGCAGCGTGGCGAGTTCGTCCATGTTCTCGTTGACGAGGTCAACAAACTTGAGCAGGATCCGGCCGCGGCGCTGCGGGTTCATGGCGCCCCACTGGACCTGCGCTTTCTCCGCGGCGGCCACCACGTTCCGGACCTCCTCTCCGCTGGCGAGGGGCAGGCGCGCCTGCACTTGGCCCGTGCAGGGGTCAAAAACGTCACTGAAGCGGCCGGAGGTCCCCGTCACCCGCTGGCCGTCTACGTAATGGGATAGTTCGCGCACCATGATGCAATGCTCCTTCGCATGTGATCCAGGTCATCTCTGCAAGCGAATATACTCGGACTTCCTACTAAATTCCAGACTGTCCCTGCAACGGTGGACAACGGCCTGCGCGGGCTTTCCCGCCGAGGCAACGCCTCCGGTCAACAAGTTCGGTAAGTTAGGGACTGTGAAGATTGCTACCTGGAATGTGAACTCCCTCCGTGCCCGCGCCGACCGTGTGGAGGCGTGGCTGCAGCGCAGCGATTGCGACGTCCTGGCCATCCAGGAGACCAAATGCAAGGACGAAAACTTTCCCTGGGAACTTTTCGAACGCATGGGCTACGAGGTGGCCCACTTCGGTGTGAACCAGTGGAACGGCGTGGCCATCGCGTCCCGGGTAGGCCTGGAAGACGTCGAGCGCACCTTCCTGGACCAGCCTCCGTTCGGGAAAGAAGGCAAGGACCCCATCCAGGAAGCCCGCGCCATGGCCGCGACCTGCGGCGGCGTCCGGGTCTGGAGCCTCTACGTGCCCAACGGCCGCTCCCTGGACGACGAACACATGCCGTACAAGATCAAGTGGCTTGAATCCCTGAAGACCCACGCCCAGGGCCTGGTGACCGCCGACCCGACAGCTCAGGTAGCCCTCATGGGCGACTGGAACATTGCGCCGTTCGACGACGACGTCTGGGACATCGACCTTTTCGTCAATAACAAGTACACCCATGTCAGCCCGCCGGAACGTGCTGCGTTCCACGCCTTTGAAGAGGCCGGATTCAAGGACGTGGCACGCGAGTACACCCCCGGTCCCGGCGTGTACACGTACTGGGATTACACCCAGCTGCGCTTCCCCAAAAAGGAGGGGATGCGCATTGACTTTGTCCTTGGCTCCCCCGCGTTGGCGGCCCGCGTCACGGGCGCGTCGATTGACCGCGAGGAACGCAAGGGCAAGGGCGCCTCGGACCACGCCCCCGTTCTGGTGGAACTGGCGGACTGATGGCTGCGGCCGGGGCCCAGGAAGGGAGACTGTAATGACGGGAAACCTCTACAGGGGCCAGGCCGGGCTGCCGTTCTCCTCCACCCTGCGCGTCTACGAACCGCTGGAGGCCTTCCCGGAAGGACAGCGGGAGGCCATCCGGACCGCCGGTGCCCGCACAGCCTCGCGGGCCGCCGTCGAAAACGCCGAACTGCTGGCCTCGCTGGGCCGGATCACCCGCTCCGGCGGGGACCCCTTCCCCACCGGGCGGACGGATCTGGTCCGGGTCACCAGCATTCCCGGTGTACCCCCCGGGCGGACCCCGCAGCCAGGAACCTCCGACGCCGGTGCTGCCGCCGGCCCGAGTGCCGAGTCAGGCTTGGGTACCGGGATAGGCGCCGGTTCCGGCTTTGGGCCTGACGCTGGGGGCGACGGTGGGCGTGACGCTGGGTCCGGGCGCGTCCTTCTGTACTGCCCCAGCCAGCTGGTCCTGCGCGCCGGCCTCGCGGCCAATGCCCTCATGGAAGGCATCCACGGCCCGCTGGCCGAAATGCTGATTCCGGAAGAGCAGCGGGACAAGCACCAGGAACGCATTGACCAGGTCAAAGCCCGTGACGGCGCCATCCGTGTGCATACCCGCGCCTCCACGTGGGGCATCCCCTTCAGCTGGTTCTCGCTGTTTATGGAAGGCGATCATAAGGACGTGGTGGAATCAGGCGGGCGCATCCTCACCGTCAGGGTGTGGGCTCCCATCACCGAAGCCATGGAGCGGGCACGGTACGCCGTGGCCCACCTGGCGCTGGCGGCCCCGGACCTGGACATGCTGGACGACCTCGCGCAGCTGACCGAATGGCTGGAGCTGTTCCACGTCAATTCCATGGTGGAACTCGACTACGGCGCCGTGGCGGACAAGGTGTACCCGGACGAGTCGCCCATGGACATCCGGCTAGGCATCGAATGCCTGGCAGAGGGCGACATGACGGGCGCCGCCGCGGCCTACCGCAGGCTGGCTTCCCGCTGGATTCCCATCCGGCAGCTCGCCCGCGCGTCCTGACCGCTTTTTCCTAGACGCGGCTTCTTCCTAGACACGGCTTCGCGACTGCGGCTTCCTGAACCCGGCGTCCTGGCCGCGGCATCCTGGCCGGATGCCGCGCCGCGCCTCCTCAGGAACGAGGCGGCGCCGTCGTACGCCTGATGATGAGCTGGTGGGGCGCGACGGCGGATTGGACCGCCCCGACCGTGCCGTCCAGTTCGTCGATGAGCATCTTGGTAGCCAGCTCGGCCTGTTCGTCGGGCCGTTGTCCCACGGTGGTCAGGCCCATCGCGTCGGCGAAATCGTGGTCATCGATCCCCACCACCGAGAGGTCCTCAGGGACCCGTACGCCTACGCGTGCTGCTTCGAAGATGACTCCCATGGCCATTTCGTCTGAGGCGCAAAAGATGGCGGTCGGCTTCGGGCCGGGCTGGGTCCAGAGGCGTCGGAATGCCTCTTGGCCGCTGCGGACCGTGAAATCGCCCCATTCGTCCCACTCGGGGCGGGTGGGCAGCCCTGCTCCTGCCATAACGTCCTTGAAAGCCAGGATCCGCACGCGGGGAACGTCGAAGTTAAGGTCCGTTTCGTCGTCGCCGTGCAGGAGGGCAATGTCCCGGTGGCCGAGGTCGATCAGGTGCCGTACGGCGGTGGACGCTGCGGCGTAGTCGTCGATGCCGATGTACGCGCACTCTTCCACATGGCCGCCCACCACGATCAGCGGGATATCAATCTTTTGGAGATGGTCCAGTTCCTCGTGGCTGAGCGCCATACAAAGGACAAGCAGGGCATCAATCTGTTTGTAAACCATGGTCTTGCTGAACAGGCGTTCCCGGTTGCTGCCGTGACCGCCCAGGTTGAAGAGGGAAAGATTGTAGTGGCGGGCGTGAAGTTCGCGGTCCGCGCCCTCAATGGCCTTGGAGAAGAACCAGCGGCTCACGAACGGTGCCAGGACGCCAATGGTCTTGGTTCGGCCGGTGGCCAGACCTGACGCCGACGACGACGCCACATAACCCAAAGCACCCGCCACCTCGAGGATCTTCTCCCTGGTGGCGGGCGAAACCCTGGGAAGCCCGCGTACGGCCCGGGAAACGGTGGCGGTGGAGACGCCTGCGGCTGCGGCCACGTCCTCAATGCTGACGCCGCTGTGGCCACCCCGTTGAGACCTTTCAGCCATGCGTGCCACCGTTTCCCCTCATGGGTTCAAACCTAATTTCCGCTATGCAGTTGCCCCCAAGCCATGCTAGGTTGCGGGCCGCCCGACGTCACAGTGTTACCTGCCTGCCTCCCCTTGCGTCCGATCAGCCTATGCGGATCGGCCCTGAGCCCGGTCAGCCCTTGAGGCCGCCGGCCAGGAGACCACGGACAAAGAAGCGCTGCAGGCCAAGGAACACCGCCAGCGGGACGATGATCGAGACGAACGCGGCGGCAGGGTTCAGGAAGTCCCTGTTGCCGCGGGTACCGGAGATCTCAGCGAGCCGCTGGGTGATGGGCGCTACGTCCGCCGTTCCACCCGAGAACACCAAGGCCACCAGCAGGTCATTCCAGACCCACAGGAACTGGAAGATGGCCAGGGATGCCAGAGCCGGGACGGACAACGGCAGGATGATCCGCCAGAAAATGGTGGTGTGTCCTGCCCCATCCACCTTCGCGGCCTCGATCACTTCGCCCGGGATCTCCGAGATGAAGTTGTGCAGCAGGAAGATGCCCAACGGGAGTCCAAACATGGTGTGGGCGATCCACAGCTGGGCATAGGACCCGGGCGGGAGCTTCAGGACCTGCGTGAACAATGACAGCAGCGGGATGAGTGCCATCTGCAGGGGAATGATCTGCAACGCGAACACGAAGATGAACGTAGCCTCGCGGCCCCTGAAGTTGCCCCAGGCGAAGATGTAGGCCGCCATGGAGGCGAGCACCAGGACAAAGACGGTCACCGGGATGACAATCGCCAGGGAGTTGATGAAGTACTGCGAAAGGTTCGCAGACTGCGATCCGGCTGCTGCCGTGACGTCGACGTAGTGCTTGAAAGTAAAATCCCAGTCGGCAAAGAAGTTCCACCAGCCATCCGAGCGCGGGCCCACCTGCTTGGCCGCGGGACGGATGGAGGATACCAGGAGACCGAAGGTGGGCACGGTCCAGATCGTCGCAATGATCACGGCGGCCGCAGTGGCCCAGCGTGACGTGAGCTTGGTCTTGACGCGCCGCATGATCGGTGCGGAATCCTCCGGCGTCGCGGGACGGCCTTCGTCTTTGCGTGACTGGGTCCGGGAAGAGTTGGCCGCCTCATCCGGCGCTGGCATGACGGTCATCGGATTTCCCTTTGCTGACGAAGTACGCGGGCATTGTAGACCACTATGGGCAGTACGAGAAGGAACAGGACGAGGGCCAGCGCCGCACCCCTGCCCGGTTCGCCGGCGCGGAAGGCCTGCGTGTACATCTCGTTGGCGATCACGGACGTGTCATAGTTGCCCGCCGTCATGGTGCGGACAATGTCGAAGACTTTAAGGGTGGCGATGGTGATGGTTGTCAGCACCACCACCAAAGCGCCCCGAATGCCGGGAACCGTCACATTGCGGAACTGCTGCCAGGGGTTGGCACCGTCCAGGCGCGCTGCCTCAACCAGTTCCACCGGCACGCCCTTGATGGCAGCGGAGAGGATCACCATGGCAAAGCCTGTTTGGATCCAAACCATCACGATGATGAGGAAGATGGTGTTTTCCGGGGCATCAAGAAGAAATTGCTTGGGGTCCATGCCCAGGGCAACCCGCACAGCGTTAACGACGCCAGTCTGTTCAATGCCGGGGCCGCGGTAGTCGTACACAAGCTTCCAGATGATGCCGGCGCCCACCATCGAGATGCCCACCGGCATAAAGACCAAAGCTTTGAGGGCATTTTCGCCGCGCGCCTTGTCAATGAACACCGCGTAAGCGAGACCGAAGACCGTGGACAGCAACGGCACCAGAACGGTCCAGATCACCGTGTTGCGGAGGGTGGCCAGCGCCTCGGGCTGGGTAAACATCCAGACGAAGTTATCGACTCCGTTGGGTTGGCCGGAGGCATTCGTGAATGCCAGGAATGATGTCTGCACGGCGGGATAAACCAGGCCGACCAGCATCAGGATTGCCGCCGGCGCCAAAAAGCCAACGATCGTCAGTTTGTCTTTGACTGATTTGGGAGCCCTGTCCACAATCAGCATGATCAGCCCAATTAGCGCGGCAAAAACCGCCAAGGCGATAAAAACTTGAAGAAATTTTCCTCCAAGAAACTCCATTGCCCAACCTCCGTGGTGTGCGTGGATCTGTTTGTTCTGAATCGACATCGCGCCCTTGGGACTTGATGTCCCAAGGGCGCGATGCGAAGGAGGTTAGCTCTTAGGCCAGCTGCCTTCGATGCTGTCGGCAACCTGCTGGGCGGGAGTGCCGTTGATCCATGCAACGATGCCCTTCCAGAAGGAGTTGGAGCCTACGGCGCCCGGCATCAGGTCAGAGCCGTCGAAGCGGAAGACGGTGTCCGGATCCTGGAGCAGTGCGATGGACTGCTTGTCGAGTTCCGTCTGGGCACTCGCCGGGTCCAGTCCCTTGTTGGCACTGATGACGCCACCGAGCTTGACTCGGTTGTTGGCGAACTCGGCGCTGGCCAAGTAAGCCAGGAAGGCCTGCGCCTCCGGGGTGTCCTTGTAAGCGCCCACCATCTCGCCGCCGCCGGTGATTGCCTGGCCCTTGCTGGGGTCGATCGGAGGCGTCATGAAGGCCCAGACGTCGCCATCGGGAGCCACAGCGGTCCCTTCCGGCCAGTTGGCTGCCTGGAAGTTGGCCTGGTGGTGCATGGCGCACTGGCCATCGAGGACGGGCTGACCTGCCTGCGCGAAGCCGGTGGTCAGGATTGAACGAACGTCGCCAAATCCGCCGTTGACATAGTCGGAGTTCAGGAGGATCTCGCCGGTCTGGTTCAGCGCATCCACAATCTTGGGGTCGTTGAAGGGAATCCCGTGCGTGACCCACTGGTCGTAGACCTCGGGGCCCTGAGCGCGGAGGACAACATCCTCGACCCAGTCAGTGCCCGGCCAGCCGGTCGCTTCGCCGGATTCGAAGCCGGCACACCACGGCTTCATGGTGCCGTCATCGGCGATCTTCTTGGACAGTGTCAGCATTTCGTCCCAGGTCTTGGGAACTTCCCAGCCCTTGTCCTTGAACGTCTTCGGGGCGTACCAGACGTAACCCTTGACGTTCGCGAGCATCGGTGCCGCGTAGAAGGTCCCGTCCACCGTGCCGTACTTCTTCCAGTCAGCGGACCAGTTCTTGTCCACAAGATCCGAGACTGCCTTCGGAGCCGGCTTCAGGCCGCCTGCCTTGGCCTGATCGGCCAGGAGGCCTGGCTGCGGGAAGATGGCGACGTCCGGGGCGTTTCCAGCCTTGGCCCGGACACCGATCTGGGTCTCGAATTCCTTGCTGCCCTCGTACTTGATGGTTGCGCCGGTGCATTCCTCAAACGTTGCCCAGGCGGTTTCCAGGTTGGTAGCTTCGATGTCCACGATGGTGGAGTAGACGGAGACGGTCTTGCCGTCGTGCTTGCCGTAACTCTCATAGGGAGAGCAGTCACTGCCGGTGGTGCCGCCACCGCCCCCGCCGGGACTACAGGCCGTCAGGGACAGCGCCAGAATTCCGGTGGCAGCAACCGGAAGCAGGTATTTGCGGTTTTTCATGCTGAGGACTCCTCGGTGAGTTACAGAACTTCAACAGGTGAGACAAAGGCAACGGACATCATTGCGTGGTCTGAATCACATACTAATCAGGCTCCGGCCATGAATGCAAGCGTTTACATCCGGTTGTGTCCGAAAGGATATCTAGGCCCCCGTCCACGGGAGTTTGGGCGCCGCAGCGATGATGCCCGGGACCGTGAGACGGCTTCGACATGCGGCTATGCCCACAAAGGGCGCACAAAGGAAAGGCGCCGCGCTCCCCGGGGAGCGCGGCGCCCTTTAGGCATCGTGGGGCATACCCCATGGTTGGGCCTATTTGCCGCCCTTGAACAGACCGGCGATCTTCGCGCCAAAGCCCTTCACGTTCTCGGTCACGCTGCCGGCCAGTCCCTTGGCGTTTTCAGCAACATCGCCCACGAGTTCCTTGGCGTTCTCAGCCACGTCGCCGTCGAAGAACTCCTTAACGTTTTCTGCAGCTTCGCCAGCGAATTCCTTCACGTTCTCCGCAGCCTCGCCAGCGAATTCCTTGGCCTCTTCTGCCGCGCCTTCGTTTGCCGCTCCGCTGCCAGTTACTTGCTCGCTCATGGTATTCCCCTTGATTCCCCGGATATTCGATCCGGACAGTGGTGGTGGCCCGTTGCCAGGCGATGTCCGCCGGCATCGGCACAACAGATGTCCCCCGGATCACACTAACGGACGCGCTCAGCGCGGCTGAACCGTGTCCTGGCCCCGGCACCAATGTGAATCAGGACGGGTGTCTGTTTTCCCACCACTTGGTCCAAGGCGTCCACCAGGGCAGAGACCTCGGCCGCAAGGAGATGCGGCGCCACGCCCTGGCGCGGCTGGAGCCGGATTTTCAGGGCGGGGCTGCCCTGGACATCGTAGGTTGCCACCGTGGCACCCGCCAGATCGGGCCGTTCAGCCAAGGCGTGTTTCAACGCCTGCTCCGCTACTCCCCCGCTGATCCGGACGTCTCCGGCTACTGTCCCGGGATCGTACTCGGCCACCAGCAAGTTGCTCCGGCCTTTGCCCTGCTGCGCAATCCAGGCAACCATCAGGCCAATCAGAACCACCAGGGCAAACGCCATCACAATCCAGAGCCAGCTTTCCGGACGTCCCGGAAAGCGGGTGTTGTCGAAGAACTGTTTGACGCTGCGCCAGGCCGATCCGGACCAGGCATGCCACCAGGTTGCCACGGGTGGAACGGTGGCCAGCAGGACGAGCAGGATGCCCACGGCGAGCAGCTTGAGGCCGAGGATGCCGAGCAGGATCCGGTTGAGGAGCGAGGGTGTGGCCGTCATGCTCCAATCACTCCTACGTTGGAAATGTTCACGCGGACGTCAGGCACCGGGACCAGTGACATCCCGCTGAGTTCGTCCTGGACCGCGGCCAGCACCGCCGCTTCCGCTACTGGAACCCCTGAGGTGGGGCGCACGTTGACGATAATCTGCCGCCGGGACACCACCACCATGACCTGCTCCGGGGTGACATTGGCAGCGAGCCGTGCGCTGCGTGCCAGGGCGGAGGCGATGACCTCGTCATCGACCACCACGGCGGACGAATTTCCGGTGCCGTTCAGCGTGGTGCCGTTCAGCACGTGCCGGGCTCGTCTTCCCGGCAGGACGGCGTTGAGCAGGAAAAACAGCCCCACCATGGCTACTACGCCGCCGCTGGCACCGAGCAGCAACGGCGGGATACCCGCCGGAAGAGCAACGATGCGCTCCGCCGCCAGTTGCGGTTCGATCAGCCAGGCCGGCTGACCAATGGCGTGCACGGCCGATTCGAGAAGACCGTAACCGGCCAGCCCCATCACCAGGACCGCTGCCACCGTGGCCACCGCTGCCCGCGAGGAATGGGTTTCCCGGTAGACGACCCTGCGCATATCAGGTTGCCGCTGGGCTCGGGCGCGGTTTGTTTGCCTCGAATCCAGGTCCCCGTCCACTGATCCTCCGGTCACTGGACCCGGCCTCCCTCGATCGGCTTTACGCCGCTGATGCGGATATCCACCCTGCTCAGACTGGCGCCGCTGAGGGCCGTGACCGTTGACATGATCCTGGATTTGGCATCGACCGTCCGGTCCCAAATGGATCCACCGAATGCGGCCACCCGGCTTGCATCCCTGAGCACGGTGGCCAGCGGCGGGATCCTGATCGGTGACACCAGCGACAACGCCAGCAGGCCGTCGTCGTCCGTCCAGTCCGCCCGGACATCGTGGGGCTCCACACCCAGGGCTTCCGCGGCGGCTGTCCTGGCAAGGCTGGTCAGGGCCTGCGTGCTGATGCGGTTGTGGCCGCTCAGGACCCGACCCTGAATGGATGGTGCGGCTGCCGTCATGACGATGAGCGCCGGCCGATGATGGCATCCAGGACGCCGCGCAGGTCCAGTTTCCCTTCCGCTGCGCGGCCCAGGAGGGCGCCGATGGCCATAAAGAGAAGCGAGACCAGAAAGCCCCATAGCCCGAACTGGAAGGACATAAACGCCACGAAGGCGCCCATGGCGATGCCCACAACGGTCAGATTCACAGCAGTGCCTCCCTCTCGGCGACGGCAGGGGCTCCGGCCTTCGCCGGCGGCGCCACGTAGACATCGGTTATTTCGACATTCACTTCAATGACCTGCAGGCCGACGAGTTCCTCGACCGCGCGGTAAACGGCTGCTCTCACCTGATTGGCCAGGGAATGCAGGGGCGTGCCGTAGGAGGCCACCAGGCTGATGTCCACCGCCACCTGCGTCTCACCGACCTCGGCTCGGACGCCTGCAGCATGGTCCGAACTGCCGACGGCGTCCCGGATGGCCCCCAGCGCACGCGACGGAGCCGAGCCCAAAAAATAGACGCCGGGCACGGCACGGGCAGCGATGCCGGCAACTTTTGCCACGGCGGTCTCAGCGATCACGGTCCGGCCATGACCGGGCACGGGCGCCTGGCTGGCGGCATGGTGGCTGGTAGCAGGCTGGCTGGTAGCGAGCCGGCGCTCGACGCCCGCATCGGGTTGTGGGTTCTGGTATTCCATCAGACACTTCCCCTTCTGTTGATCCCAACCCTATCCCGTGCGTGTGGGAACGCACGGGAATCCGTGGCGAGTCAGGCCAGCTTCCGGCCGGTCAGCGTAAATCCGGCCTTTCCGCCTTCGCTGAACACCGACGTATCGGTGTCGGCCCAGTCGGGCAGGAAGAGGTCTGTGACAACAGTGCCGCTTCCGGGGGCGAACACCTCCACTGACAAGGTATCGAGCAGGATCCGCAGCTTCAGTTTTCCGTCCACCAGTGGCAGGCTCACCTGGTGGTAGGGGCTGAACTTGTCCGAAAAGTTTGAGGTCCCGGCCGCGGACCGGTCAACCGTCAGCGTGCCTGACTGCGCCTGGTATCGGATCTCACGACACGCAAATTACCCTCCGACACGGAAAATCCTTGGCGACACCTATATTTCGGTGTCGCCAGGGAATCTGCGCGTCGACAAGGAGTATGCGCGTCGTAGGACGGGCCGTTAAAGAAGAAAAGCACCAGTTCCGAAGAACTGATGCTTCCCAGTGGTGGCTCCGACCGGCGTCGATCCGGTGACCTTTCGATTTTCAGTCGAACGCTCTACCAACTGAGCTACAGAGCCTAGGTGACATGTCACCTTGACCGCCGGAATTTCTTCCGGCAATCAGAGCGACCCTGACGGGACTTGAACCCGCGACCTCCGCCGTGACAGGGCGGCGCGCTAACCAACTGCGCTACAGGGCCTTGATTTTCTTGCTTCGCGGCATCGCTACCGCTTTTTTCAAGGCTTCCAGCTTACCAGACGTTTTCAGCCTGCCAGACCAGTTTCTTGCGTACCCCCAACGGGATTCGAACCCGTGCCGCCGCCGTGAAAGGGCGGTGTCCTAGGCCGCTAGACGATGGGGGCCAGAACCCGTTCGGCACAAAATAAAAGGCTTCGAGCCGAGGGCCCTCAGTCTTTACGTTTGCAGTTGCTCCGAACTGGACTCTAAAACTATAGGGCCTCGGCGGGAATAACTCAAAATCGGCCCGCAGACACCTGACCGAAGCGGCCGGAACAGGCGAAGATGGACAGATGGATGCCGTCGCCGCACTCAATGAAATTGCTTTCTGGTTGGAACGGGAACGCGCTGCCACGTTCAAGGTCCAGGCCTTCCGGAAGGCGGCCGGGATCATCGCCGGGCTTGACCCTTCGGAGGTGGCAGTCCGGGCCCGGGACGGCAGGCTCAAGAGCATGAAGGGCATCGGCGACAGAACGTACCAGGTGGTCCGGCAGGCCGTGGACGGCGAGGTGCCCGAGTACCTTGAGGACCTGCGCCAGCGCAGCGGGGCGCCTCTGGCCGACGGCGGGGCCGAACTCCACGCAGCACTCCGCGGCGACCTCCACAGCCACAGCGACTGGTCCGACGGCGGCTCCCCCATCCAGCTCATGGCCGATGCCGCCCGCCTGCTGGGCAGAGACTACCTGGCACTGACAGACCACTCGCCCAACCTGACCATCGCCAACGGGCTCAGCGCCGAGCGCCTGACCGAACAGCTCGATGTAGTGGCCGCCATCAACGCCGCCTCCGCACTTGACGGCAAGGATGACGGATTCCGGCTCCTGACCGGCATCGAGGTGGACATCCTGGAAACCGGCGAACTGGACCAGTCGCCGGACATGCTGGACCGGCTGGATGTTGTGGTGGCCAGCGTCCATTCGAAGCTTCGGGCGGACCGCGCCACCATGACCCAGCGGATGCTCCAGGGCATCCAGAACCCCCAGACCAATGCGCTCGGCCACTGCACCGGCCGCCTGGTGGAGGGCTCCCGTGGCACGCGGCCGCAATCGGACTTCGACGCCCGGGAGGTGTTCGCGGCGTGCGCCGAATACAACGTGGCGGTAGAGATCAACTCCCGCCCCGAGCGGCAGGACCCGCCGGATGACCTGATCCAGCTGGCCCTCGACGCCGGCTGCCTGTTCTCGATCGACAGCGACGCCCACGCTCCGGGCCAGCTCGACTTCCTCCAGTACGGGGCTGCCCGCGCCGCGCATAACAATATTCCCGCGGAGCGCATCGTGACCACCTGGCCCCTGGAACGGCTGCTGGAGTGGTCGGCCCGGGATTGGCAGAAACTCGACTAGACGTGACCGATTCCCGCCAGCCGCCGGCGTCGCCCCGGGGATAGATTGGCAGCATGGCTTCAAGCACCCCTCCCAGCGCAGCAACAACAACGGCGCTTCGCCCACCACCTGGCCGAACAAATGCGCTCGGCGTCGCCGCCGTGGTGGTCACCGTAGTGCTCTGGGCTTCGGCGTTCGTGGGGATCCGGGCCATCGGCCCCACCTTCTCCCCCGGATCCCTGACCCTGGGCAGGCTGGCGGTTGCCGCCGTCGTGCTCGGTGCACTGGTGCTGCCGCAGCTGGCCAAAAGCAGAGTGCTGCCGCAAGGCCGCGAATGGTGGCCCATCCTGGGGTACGGCGTGATGTGGTTCGGCGGCTACAACGTGGCCCTGAACGCGGCGGAACACCTGCTGGACGCCGGGACCGCCGCGCTGCTGATCAACGTCAACCCCATCCTCGTTGCCATCATGGCCGGTTTCTTCCTGAAGGAGGGCTTCCCGCGCTGGCTGATTATCGGGAGCCTGGTGGCGTTCGGCGGGGTGGCGCTGATCGCGCTCGGATCCGGCTCAGGTTCCGGGGAACGTTCGACGGCGGATGTGGCGGGCGTGCTGCTCTGCCTCCTTGCCGCCGTGCTCGCCGCCGTCAGCGTCATCATCCAGAAGCCGGTGCTGCGGAAGTTCCCGGCGGGCCAGGCCACCTGGTTCGGCATCATGGTGGGGGCGGTCTGCTGCCTGCCCTTCAGCGGCCAGCTGGTGTCCGAACTGCAGTCCGCCCCGCTGCCGGCAACACTGGGCCTGGTGTATCTGGGCGTCTTCCCCACCGCCATTGCATTCACCACGTGGGCCTACGCGCTGTCGCTGATTGACGCCGGAAAACTAGCGGCCACCACCTATCTGGTGCCGGGCACCACCATCCTGATCTCCTGGCTGATCCTCAGCGAAGTCCCCGCCGTGCTGGGCCTCGTGGGCGGGGTGGTCTGCCTGGTGGGTGTGGGCCTGACTCGCCGCAGGTCCCGGTAGAGGCGGTCCATTCAGCGTCAGGAGGGCTTCACTGCTGTGCCCGCGATGATGGGCGTGGCCAGGGCAACCGCCGGGGCCTCCAACCTGCTGACTTCCGTGAATTCGAACCCGGCTTCGCCGATGGATGCCACCGTGTTCCGGTTGAGGTGGCACCCGGGCGCCACGCATAGGCCCCACAGACCGTCCAGCCTGTCCTGCCAGCGGGCCGCACGGCCCTGTCCGCGGACATGTTCCAGCACCGCGAGGGTACCTCCGGGTTTGAGCACCCTGCGGGCCTCCAACAGGGCAAGCCGCTGATCCGGCACCGAGCACAGCACCAGGGTGAACACAACGGCGTCAGCCGTGCCGTCCGGCAGCGGCAGGTGCTCCGCATCGGCCTCGGAAACCTCCACCGGAACGGGCGACTCCCCCAGACGTGCCCTCAATCTGGCCCGCATGTAGGGGTCCGGTTCCACGAGGATTACCCGGTCAGCGTGGCGGAAGTGCCGCAGGTTGGCCCCGGTGCCAGCGCCGACGTCCACCACGGTTCCCGCCAGCGCGGAGAGCAGTAGCGCCCGGCGCGGAGACAGCTCCCTGCGCTCCACAGAGGCCGACAACGTGTCGTACATGGCGGCAAAAAGGCGATGGCGGACGGACATCCGGCTCCTCACAGGTGGTCAGGGATGGGATTCAGTATGCGCGCCAACCCGGCTGCGGACTAGAGTCTGCATATGCCCGTCAACCTGCCGCCCGGCCTGCCCATCATCCCGGATGGCCCGCAAGAGTCCGGTCCGTTTGAGATGTCCGCTGACGATTTCGAAGCCGCCGTCACGGATGCCCTGGGCCTGATCCCCGCCAAGCTTGCGGCCGCCATGGACAACGTGGCGGTGTTTGTCGAGGACGACTACGTGCCCGGCCCGGGCGAGGACCCGGACACCGTTCTGCTGGGCCTCTATGAGGGTGTCCCCTTGACGGAGCGGGATTCATGGTGGGACGCCGGTTCGCTGCCGGACCGGATCACCATCTTTCGCCAACCCATCCTGGACATCTGCGGGTCCCGCGACGAGGTGATCCAGGAAGTGGCCGTGACGGTGGTCCACGAGATCGCCCACCACTTCGGCATCGATGACCGGCGGCTGCACGAGCTCGGCTGGGACTAGCCTTGTAGGCATGGGACACGACCACAGCCACACACACGGGATCACGGCAACAGGCCGGCACCGCAAACGGCTCATCGCCGTCCTGACCATCACCCTTGCGGTGGTGGTGGTCCAGGTGATCGGCGCGGCACTGTCCGGATCATTGGCCCTGCTGGCTGATGCCGGCCACATGCTCTCCGACGCGGCAGGCGTGACCATCGCGCTCCTGGCTGCCTGGATCGCAGGACGCCCGGCGAGTGACCTGCGGACCTACGGCTACCAGCGTGCCGAGGTCCTGGCCGCCCTGGCCAACGCGCTGATCCTGATTGTCATCTCGGTGGTCATCTTCACCGAGGCCATCCGGCGGATCGGCTCGGCGCCCGAGGTCCACACCGACATCATGCTCTTCGCCGCCATCCTGGGCGCAGTGGCCAACCTCGTTTCGCTGCTGATCCTGCGCGGCGCGCACCAGGACAGCCTGAACGTCCGGGGCGCCTACCTTGAGGTGCTGGGTGACCTGCTGGGCTCAGTCGCCGTCATCGTTGCTGCCCTGGTCATCATGTTCACCGGCTACCAGGCCGCCGATACGATCGCCTCCGTGCTCATCGCCCTGATGATCCTGCCGCGGGCCTGGAGCCTGCTGCGGGATGTGGTGGACGTCCTCCTGGAGGCAACCCCCAAAGGCGTGGAGGTGCAGATGATCCGCGAACACATCCTCAGCGTTGACGGAGTGGTCGACGTCCATGACATCCATATCTGGACCATCACGTCCGGGGTGCCCGTGTTTTCGGCCCACGTGGTGGTGGAGGACGGCGTCCTTAATGCCCGCGGCGCCGACCAGCTCCTGGACAAGCTCACCACCTGCCTGGGCTCCCACTTTGACACCGAGCACTGCACATTCCAGCTGGAGCCCGCCAGCCACTCGGAGCACGAATCGCGCCAGCACGCATAGCAGGACTCCCAAAAACTTTGGGCCCGGACGGCGGCGCGCGGGCGTCACGCCGAGCACCCTTTTGGCCACCGGCGAAGTCGCGAACCCCGGAAATCCGGCGGAGCCCTAGCCACTTGGCCGGGAGAGATCTGTCCTGCGGAGCGGGAGCCGATTCCGCGACACGCCGGTCGGGATGCGCCGGAATCGCACTCTTGTTGACTATGTTATTGATGTGACCAGTGTTGCCAAAGTGCACCCGCTCACGTAGCCTCGGACTGCTGGGAGATCAGCAGAGGGGCTTCTTGTGCCGCCACCAGACCTCGCTCCCCCAGCCTTACCGCGTGCGAGGTTCTGCGAATGGGTTTGACTGGATCCGGCCTGAAGGCCGCCGTGCTGTGCACCGCCGTACTTTTCGGCACCATGACCCTCCCCGCCCAGGCAGCGTCCATGCCGCAGGCCCGGCTGTGGACTTCAGCGCTTTGCGGCGGCTCTTTTTGAAAGTTCCATGTCGCTAATTGCCGATGACAAGGATGCTGGCAGCGGTTTCGACGACGTCGTCTGTGATGGTTTCTAGTTGGTTGATCTTGAGTACTCGTTGGATCTGGGCATCGATCTGCCCCATCAGTTCATCGAAGGCGCCGGAAGCCTTGAAAGACTCCATGCTCCCGGCGGCAGCGACCTTCGCCGCGAGTGAATCCGCCGTCTGAGGTTCGTGTTCAGTTCAGCGCTGGCTGCCGTGCGCGGCTACGGACAGCGCCTGCCACTCGTTCCACGTCGCGAGCCGGGATTCGTAGTCGGCGGTGGCGATGGCCAGCGGCGCCTCTCCGAAGAAGACCCGCAGGGGCGGGTTCTCGGAGTCCACCAGGGCGAGTACCGCGTCCCTGGTCGCCGCCGGGTCACCGGGAGTGCCGCGCCGGCTGGGCCGGTTGGCGGCCTGCTCACGGACCCCGTCGTAGGCGGGCAGTTCTGTGGCGTGCCTCGCGGAGCTGCCGCCCCAGTCGGTGGAGTAACCACCGGGCTCGATGAGGGTGACGTTGATGCCGAAGCCTGCCACTTCCTGCGCGAGTGACTGACTGAGGCCTTCCAGCGCCCATTTGGAGGCGTGGTAGATGCCCACTGTGGGAAACGCTGAGATCCCGCCGATGGAGGAGACCTGCAGGATGTGGCCGCTAACCTGGCCGCGCAGGAAGGGAAGCGCCGCCTGGGTGACCCAGAGCGCGCCGAAAAGGTTGGTCTCGATCTGCTCGCGGGCCTCCGCCTCGCTGAGCTCCTCGACCGCGCCGAACTGGCCGTAGCCGGCGTTGTTCACCACTACGTCGAGCCGGCCAAAATGCTCGTGCGCCCGGGCGACGGCGGCGAATACCGCGTCACGGTCGGTGACGTCTAGCGAGATCGGCAGCACCTTGTCGCCGAACTCTGCCGCGAGGGTATCCAGGCTGTTGGTGTTTCGGGCGGTGGCTGCCACGTTGTCCCCGCGCTCCAGCGCGGCCAGCGCCCACTCCCGGCCGAAGCCGCGGGACGTACCGGTGATAAACCATGTTTTGGCGCTCATACGATGTCTCCTGAGGTGGGGTGGGGGTGGGGTTCGGCGCGGTTCAGTCGGCGCTGACCTGATGGCGGAAGCGGTCACGTTTGCTGTGCAGGTCCCACAGATGACCGGCCAGCACATCGGGGTCCTTCTCGGGATCCCCGGCAATGATGCGGCCGCCGATGATGAGCTGGGACACCTGGATGCCTTCCTCGCCCAGGACCTCGTTAAGGAGCTGCGCGTAGGCGGCCTGCCCGGCAAAAGCAACGGACGTGCCGGTCACGTTGCGGCCAGGCTTGACGGCCGAGCCGCCATTGACGAACAGAATAGTTCCGCGGTTCTTACCGAGGAAACGCATGCCCGGCACCACCTGGTGCACCGCGGCAACCGGTCCGTAGATGGAGAACTCGACGGGCCCCACAAGGTCCGCCGGCGTCGTCTCAAGGACCGGGCGCATGAAGTCCTTTTGCGGCAGCGGACTGTACTGCAGCACCTCGATCGGGCCAAGGGTCTCCGCCACCTGCTCCAGGGCCTTGGCAATGGACGACGGGTCGCGGACGTCAGCGGTGAAACCCCTGGCCTCCACGCCGTCACTGGCCAATTCCCCGGCCAGTGCATCCAGGCGCCCCTGGTCGCGGGAGATCAGGCCAACGGTGAAACCTTCCGCGCCGAAACGCCGCGCCACTGCTGCCCCTAGTCCTGGTCCTGCTCCGATGATTGCAATAGTAGTCATACCGGGTCCAAGGCCTGAGGCCCCCGATGTATTCCACAGGTGCGTGGTTAACCTGGCGTTAGTGACGAAGAGCTCCAACGCGATGTTGTCAGGATCTCAGAACTCCAGAACATATCCGGAGCCGACGTCTTTGACGCCACTGTGTCCGAGGCCCCGCTCATCCAACATCGTTGCAGCGGCATCAAGGTACTCACGCCCGGCAACTTTCAGGCACCTTTGGAACTGGTGCACTGCCCCTAATGGCAATGCCGTTCGGTTAGTCGTCTGGGTCGGGTGTCAAGATTCTCGTGGTGAGTGTCGCGGGGTAGGTTCGGCGGTCGATGGCACGGCCTTTGGCCCGGTATTTCGAGATCGCGCGTTTGATCACGCGGGGCCGGGTGCGTGTGCGGCGGTCGGGCATGAGATCGGCCCGTAGCGCGGCTCCGATACAGCCGACCAGATCGACCGTGGTAGCGGCGATGATCCCGGCGGCTTGGATGACTTGGTCGCGGGCGGTTCTCAGCGCTGTGGTGAATGATGCCCGGTCGGGATCGATATCAGGGGTGTCAAGGAGCGCGTCGGCCATCGCGGTGCGCAGCACCTGGTAGACCGTCAGCAGAGCCCAGACTTCCTGCTCAACCCCAGTCGGATACCGGCTGCGGAGCACGCGCCCGCCCAGGATCGTGGATTTGAGTTCGCAGTACGCCGTCTCGATCTCCCACCTCTCGTGATACAGCCCCATCAGCTGTTTCGCAGGAGCTTCGGCGGGGTTCAGTAACGTCGTGATGAGTCGATACTCGCCGGTGCGGGTCGATGCCTCGGTCGTGATCGTCACTGCCGCGTCGATGACTCGAACCCGCACACCGGCAGCGACTGAGAGGAACGAGCCATCGCGCAGACGGGTCAGGATTGGAAGGTTCATCGCACCATTTCCTTTCTTGGCCCGAATCAAGAATTCCGCCCCGGTGCCTGCGACAGTGGTGAAGAACTTATAGGTAGCGAAGTTCCGGTCCCCCAGCAGCAGCATCCCCGGCCGCAGCGCGGTAGCGACACGCTCTGCATAGGTGAGCTCCCCGATCTTGTCCGTTCCGAAGACAGCCTCAATGACGTCGCGGGTACCGGCGGTAACGATCGCGACCAGCCGGATCATGGGGTATCCCGCTTCCCCGTTCGGGCCACCACGCGGTTTGGGAAACATCACCCGGTTCGCTTCGGTATCAGCGACCGGGATCTGGGTGCCATCGATCGCGACCACGAGGCGCCCTGCGAACCTGACCCTCTGATGAGCACACGTCACCGCAGAGCCCACGAAGAACGTGAACAACTCGCGCAATGATTTCGGCCCGACACGGCGCATCGCCTCGGTGATCGCCGCACCCGAAGGCCGAACCACCGGGCCGGGAAGGCCCGCGGTCAGGCGCGAGAAGACATGCCGCCACCCCTGACCGGCGAACAAGGCCCCGGCAAGGAGGACATACACCACCACCCGTGACGGCAGACGCCTGAGACGTTGTTCCTCCCCGCCAGCTGTTGCCAGAGCGGCATCGATCATCTCCGGAGGGACGATCTGGGTGAGTTCCCCAAGATGCCCAGGCGCGAACACATCCGACGCCGGTGCGGACGAGTTGCTGGCAGAATGAGACATCGCAGCCCTTGTTGTTGAAGCGGAATCAAAAGTCCGGCAAGACTTGACTCACTTCTAACAAGGGCTGCGCCTATTCACCTGAACGCAACGCCGGGATACGGGTTGACATCACCGTGCAGACCTTAACCGAACGGCATTGCCCCTAATGGGGGCCCAATAGCGGAACAATCCGGTTCGATGGTGCGCAATCACCCGAACCATCTGAATTGGTTGCCTTCGCTAGTGGCTTCCCGTGCCCTGCAACTCCGCTGATGCCGCTGATGCCGCTGCCGCTGATGAGAGATACGTTCCCTGGCATCCAATAAACCGTCAGCCGGCTCTCTGTTTCGTTTGGCGGCGTCGGTTCACGGCGTCGGAAAATGCTACGCCTATGAGGGGAATAACGGCCCCTATAGCGGCGACGAATGCCGGGAGGAGGGAACTCAAGCTTGCCAGGACCGCCAAGGCTCCGATGCCGGCGAGATCGGAGGCTCGGCGGTGGCCCAGTAACCGTCGAATAAAAACGCCCCGGCCGGCGAGGAAAAGAGCCGGCCCGCCATAAAGAAACAGAACGGTGGCCAGATCAGGGCGGGCAGCCGGATCGCTGATCACGAGCTGATCACCAACCGCCACCAGGATCAGGCCCGCCAGGAACACCACCAAGGTGTTGCCCGCCAAAATACCGGGCCGGAACTGAT
>NZ_JAMXBH010000015.1 GCF_023913735.1 Pseudarthrobacter raffinosi | reverse complement strand
ATGCGTTGATGAAATGAGCAAACTGCTGAAATGGTCTAAGAACCTGCCGCGGTGGCCTGATTCTTAGCGCTGAAATGGCCTACTTTAACTTGACGAAACACAGTCACCGGCAAGCTGACCCAGGGGTTGCCCGCCGCGGTACTGCTGAAGGCCACCTCCGGGGCCGATCTTCTGGTCGTGGGTACCCGCCGGACGCGGGGCCGCGCCAGGTCAGGAAGCTCCGCGTCCCGGGCCCATGGCTGCTGCGGGACCACCAGTGTCTCTGAGCGCGCTCTGGCAGATGTGTGGATGCCCTGATTATTGCTCTCGTCCCTGGCCTGATCATACCGCCGGGAGTCGTCCTCGGGTCCGGCGGCACGGCCGGGCGCAGCAGTCATATTTCCACGCGGATCCGAACAGGGCGCCGCCCGGGGCCAGAGTTCGTGATACACCCCCTGGGGTATGTTGGCGTAGTCTGGAACCAGACGGCTGCGGAGTAGGGCCGGTTGAAGGAGGCACCCCATGATGGGTGGGTACGGGTCCGGTATGGACGTGTCCTGGCTATTCTGGTTACTCCCGGTCGCGGTCGCTGTTCTAGTGGCGGCTCTCGCGGCCCGGGCATTGTCCGGTGGCACCCGCCGAAGAGGAACGGGATCAGCACCGGGGCAGAACCGTAACGCCGCGGACAGGAGCAACGCACGTCGGATCCTCGATCAGCGCTACGCCGGCGGCGAGCTGGACACGCAGCAATACCGCGACCGGTTGGCGCTGCTTACCGGCCCGGGGATACAGCCGGAAAAACCGGGGATAAATCCACGCGACGGCGGCCCGGGCGATCAGCCAGCGGCGCCGAGCCTTCCGGAGCTGAAACAACGGGCCGTGTCGCTGCTGATAGCAGCCGACGACGCCGTGCGCTCCGGCCAGCAGGAAGCAGGATTCGCGCAGGCCCAGTTCGGGGATGTTTCCGTTGCGCCCTATGCGAAGGCCCTCGCCAATGCCAAGTCAGACCTGAGCGAGTCCTTCAAACTCCAGCAGCAGCTGGACGACGCGATCCCGGCCACCGAGGAGCAACAGTGGGCATCGTATACCGAGATCATCAGCCGCTGCGAGTCGGCCAACCATGCCCTGGCCGAACAGAAAGTCTCCTTCGACTCCCTGCGTGAGCTCGAAAAGAACGCACCACAGGCACTCGAACTGCTCCGGGCCGGACGGGCCGAGGCAGCGGCCAAGGTAGCGGACGCTGAGCATGCCATGACCGGGCTGCGCGCACGGTACTCCGACGCGGCGGTGGCCCCGGTCTCGGACAACATAGCCCAGGCCCGGGAACGGTTGAAATTTCTGGACACCGCCGCGCAGACCGCACAGCAGAAGCTCACGGAGGCTGACCCGGGCGCCGCGGCTATCGCTGTCCGTGCTGCCGAAGAAGGCCTGCACCAGACCAACGTGCTGGTTAACGCCATCGGCAAGGTCTCGCACGACCTGGACTCCGCCCGGACCAATCTCGACCCCGCGGTGCAGGACGCCGCCCAGGACCTCGCCCAGGCCAAGGCCACCATGGCGGCCGGCCAGCACACCGACCTCGCCGGCCCCGTCGCAGGCGCCGAGGCGGTCCTGAACCAGGTGCAACAGCAGCTACAGTCAGGAAGGATCGACCCGATCGCCGCGCTGCAGCGCATGGAAGCGGCGCGCCAAGGCCTGGATCAGGCCCTCTCCGGGGTCCGGAACCAGCAGGATCAGGCGCGGCGCGCCGGGCAGGCTCTCCAGCAGGCTATCATGAATGCACAGGCCCGGATCTCGGTTGCCTCGGACTACATTGCCGCCCGCCGCGGCGGTGTGGGACCCGGGGCCAGGACACGCCTGGCCGAAGCGCAACGCAATCTGGACACCGCGCTCTCCATCCAGCAGAGGAATCCTGGATCTTCCCTGACCTACGCGCAGCAGGCCGGGGTTCTGGCATCCCGGGCGGCAGAGCTCGCGCGGTCCGATGTGCAGGGCTTCGGCGGCCTGGACAACCGCGGCTATGGCGGCGGCATGTTCGGGAGCCGTGGGTGCGGCGGGGGCCTCGGGGGAGCCGTGCTGGGCGGAATTCTGATCGATTCGATCCTGCGCGGCGGACACGGCGGCGATTCCGGTAACGGCGCCGGCTGGGATGGAGACTCCGGGAGCGGCGACAGTCTCTGATCCGTCATGTCCTGGTTCATTTCGGTGCGTCGATGTCACCGGTTCCGCCGGTCGCCCGTGGTGCCCCGGGGCAGGGGTGCCCCACGGGGCCTTCTCTTTCCTGGTAACTGACAGGGCAGCCCGTGGGCGCAGTCGATTGCCCGGCTTGGTGCCGCGCAACAAGCCCTCGCCGGCTCGACGCCGACGCGGACGTCCGGTTGCGTGGGGCATTGAAGGATCTGGATTCCTCCGGGAGGAGGTGGTTGGACCGGGATCCGCTGAAGGGCTCTATTCCAGAGGAGGTCCGGGGTTTCTTTTGAATACCAGCACTAATGCGCGCAGGGCCAGTACAAACGCCGCAAACAGCATGGCGAATCCCAAAAAGCCATAGAACGGGACCGTGGGCGTCAGCATGGGTCCTGTGCTGCTGGTGATCAGCAGGATGGCTCCGAGGGTCGCGGCGCCGGCCAGGAGTGTCGTATTCAGCTGCTTTACAATTTCAGTGAAGAAGCCCCGGTCAGTCTTGTTCGCAACGGTGCGGATGTTCACGGAAAATCGGCCCTGTTCCAGATCCTCGGTGATCCTGTCGATTCGCCGTGGGAGTCGTTGCAGCACAGGCAAGACCATGAGCAGCTGTTTCTCCAGGTTCTCCCTTAGCGAATCTTTCGTGAATTCGGCCGCCAGAATTTCCCGGCTGTCCGCCCGCGCGCTGGCGACCATGTCGAAGTCGGGGCTGATTAGCGACAGGGTGCCCTCCAGGGTCGCCATGGCACGGAAGGTGGCGGCGATCGGTGCTGGGACCGCCACACCGTGACCGGTGATAAGGGTGATCAGGGCTGTGAACATGCTGGTGCTTCCGGCCCCTCCAAAGCCCGTGCGGTACCGCATGATCACGAGCCCGACGTCACGCTCGAATCGGCGTTCGTTGAACGCCTCCGGGCGCTCGATCAGGTCAAGGAGGGCATCGGCGGCAGCGACCGCGTTGTTGGTGTCGACGGCATGCAACAGCATCATCAAGGACCGTTGAGTCGTCTGGTCCAGCCGGCCGATCGAACCGAAGTCCAGCATCCCCAGGCCGCCATGTTCATCGACAACGATGTTTCCCGGGTGCAGATCGGCGTGAAACACTCCGGCCACCATGATCTGATGGAGCACGGCCTTGAATAGTTTTTCAGCAGCGTTCCTGCGCACGTCGCTGCCCAACGAGTTCAGCATCTCTGCTGCTTCCCCGACAGGCGTGCCGGCCAGCCTGCTCATGACCAGCAGCTGGGGTGTCGAATAGTCCGTGCAAGCGGACGGGACGGCAATCTTCCCGCCGTCGTAGGAGGCCATAATCGCGCCAACGATGCGCATATTGTCCAGTTCCACCCGGTAGTCGAGTTCCTCCCCCAACGCGACGGTAAACGCCTCCGCTAAACGATAGACACCCAGTGAATGGCCCCACGGCGTCGCTTTGTTCAGCCAGCGGGCCAGCCGGAGAATGATTTCGATGTCCGATTCGACCTGCGCCCTCGCCCCCGGGCGCTGGATCTTCACCACGACGTCGCCACCGTCGAGCAATCTTGCCAGATGCACCTGGGCGATGGACGCGGAAGCCAGAGGGACTGGGTCAATATGCTCGAAAACCTCGGAAACGGGCCGGGCCAGGCCCGCGGCGATGGCCGGCTCAATATCGTGCCACGGCTCGGGTTCGGCCCGTGTCTGCAACGCGGACAATTCGACGACGAATTCCTCCGGTATCAAATCGGTGCGTGCGGACAGCATCTGCCCGAGTTTGATAAACGTCACGCCGGCCTCGGTGAGCGCCAGAGTGAGGGACCGGGCAACGCGGGTGTGCCCTGCGTGCGGATCGGATCCGCGATGGCCCCGGATGTATGCCCCCAAACCGTGCCTGGCCGCGATGCCAATCACCTGCGTGTACCGTTTGGCCCGGTGGCGCCTGGCCTTCCAGCCCCGCAGCCACACGGATATCCGGGGAAGCGTGCCGGTCGGAACAGCGAGCTCCAGAACGACAAGGGCCGCAACTCCCAGCGCGAATATCCATGCTGCCGCCAAGCCCATGAACAACAGGGCCATTGGCGAGGGAAAGGCCAATACCTGATTCTGCGGAAGTCCGGCATAGTCCAGAACGAAACTGATGTTGGAGCGCAGGCCCAGAATCACCAACAGGCCAATCAGCGCAGAACGGGGCCATCCGATTGGCACACCGAGTACCCTCCGGGCAGCGATAGCGACCAGGAATGCCTCAAGGATGATGAAGATGAAGATGACGGTGTTAATCATGGAAAGTCCCCTTGTCCACCGGCCGAGTCAAATGCGCGGAATGCTCCACAAGGCCGCCCGGTGCCATCGTTGCGACCGCCGTTACACGGGCTGCCGGTCTCCCGTCAAGCACCGAGGTCAACGGCGACACCGGCCACAGACGCGAGTAAGGTTCAGGCTCTGACCCCGGTAGCACCCCGTGCGCGGTGTCGCCATTGACCTCGGTGCTGTGACAGGCACAGGCGGTCACGTGACCCGTTCCGTGGGCATGGCCAGGGTGACCCAGTCGTGCAATCCGCCTCGGTAATACGCCAGAGCGGAGGCCGGATACCCGGTTTCCACCAGCGCCCGGACAGCCGCCGGGGACTGCGGGCACTGCGGGCCGTTGCAGAAGAACACGCTCAGCCTCGAAAGGTCGAGTTGATCCCTGAAATCCAGGATCCGGTCGTGGGGGATGTTGACTGCGCCTGGAATCGTGACCCCGCCCCGGGAATCAGGCACGCGGCCGTCAATCAGGACCGCGCCGCCGCTGATCTGCTCCAGGAGTTCGAGCTCGCCGAGGGTGACCACCCCGGGCGCGCACTGCAGCGGCTGCAGCTCTCCCCAACTCGTGTCCACCACCACCAGATCCGGTTCGCCCCCCACCTCCCGGGGCACGCTGGCCGGATCCTGAGGACGCATTCTCGACATTCGCTTTATTACGGCTGGTTCGACTCCCATGCTCCCACCCTAACGCCGCCGGGCGCGCCGCCGCGGTAGCATTCCACCCCGGCGTCGGCGGTGGAAACCTTTCGAGGCATAAACGATCGTTCGCAAGACACTCCAGGGCATGTCTGAAAAGGCGCGGAAACACAGGGCTCATTTTGTAATATTTGCCGTGTACTCGCCTATGTAAACGTTCTACCCGGTTAGAAGCGGTTGGAACATCCACGGGATCATCCAGGAAGGCACCCAGATGACGTTACGGGTCACAAGCTGGAGTCCGAACCCGAGCCGGTTGTGGTCGCCTCGCCGCTTCGCCACCATCTCGCGGTCCAAGTCATCGAGGAAGAAAAACCGCTCCAGCACCGACTGTTCCGGAGCGTCATGCGCATACCGCCCGTACGCCGCCTCTTCGGCAGCCGTTAAATATTCACCAGCCATGCTCTCTCAACGATCGACGCTAGCAATCGTTGCGGTCGGATTGATCCTTAGCGCTACTTTTCCGCGGGGTGGTCCTCGACCCCCTGTCCTGGGAGGACGCTGTCCAGCGCACCCGTGAGGCGCTCGGGGAACACGACTTCGGCATACTCACGGAAATCGACGTCCGGGCCACCTTTGAGTCAAAGCTTGGAACCGACGCCGCCGACGCCGTCGGTGACTATGTAATCCTTGGCGCCTGCAACCCCGCCTTGGCCAGCCGCGCCCTCCCGGCCGAACCGGAACTCGGTGCGCTGCTTCCCTGCAACGTCGTTGTCCGACGAAGCAAGAACGCACGCGTAACCACCATCGAAGCCATCGACCCCCAGACAATGGTCGAGCTCAGCGTCAGCCCCGCCGTTCGGGAGGTCGCGGACGACGCTGATGCGCGACTTCGCAAAGCCCTGGCCCGGATCGGTGACGCGAAGGAAATCTCCGCCTGATCAGAGCGTAGGCACTTGCAAAGTGCAGAGAAGTCTTGGCATCAAGCTCCGGGAAATCCTTCGACCCTGCGAAGTCGCGGTCGTCGAACGCCACACCCGCCGCGGTCTTATACGGCTCGGCGTCCTTGGAAACGTAGGTCTTGCGGGCGCCCTCTTCGTAGCCGATCACGTCCGCGGTGTGGTTGGTGATGATGTCGAAGTACACCTTAATGCCACGCGAGTGGGCTTCGTCGATGAGGGCCTTCAACTCGTCGTTGGTTCCCAGATGGGGGTCGATCTGGGTGAAGTCGGTGATCCAGTAGCCGTGATAGCCGGCCGAATTGTCCTCGGGCTGCACCGCCTTGTTCTTGAAGCTGGGCGTGAGCCAGATGGACGTGGTGCCGAGGCCCTGGATGTAGTCGATCTTGTCGAGCAGCCCGGCCAGGTCGCCGCCGTTGTAGAAGCCCTTTTTCGTCGGGTTGAAGCCGGACACTATGGGGTCGCTGCCCAGGCCGCCGTAGTCATTGCTTGTGTCACCGTTGCTGAAGCGGTCGGCCATCACAAAGTAGAAATTCTCGTCCGTCACCGGGGCTCGGAGGGAGTGATGGGCCGACGACGACCCCGGGTCTTTCGGGCCCGGCGCCGCGTGCGCCGGGAGGACGGAAATGGAAGCGACCAGGGCTGCGGCGAGCAGTCCCAGCCATGTTGTCAGCGGGTTGTTGAGGCGTTGTCTGCGGGTGCGTGTGTTCACGTCAGGAGACCTTCCTGGTAGCGGCGTTGCTGTACAGGCTGCTGTGGAGTTGCGAGTGGGGCGGCATCAGTTGGCGGTCAGATACGCGGTCGCGAGGGCAGTCGAGGAACGATCGCCAGGTGAACCACGGCACACTGTAAGCGCTTGCACTGAATAAATCCAGTCTTTTTAGATAGGCGGCCAGGGCTACCTTCGCGTACATTCAGAGGCGGGCGACGGCGCTCGGCGCCCATCGGATTGCGGAAGGTGTACCCATGTCAGCCACTGAATTGGATGTTGAGTCCCTTGCTGGGATCGCTGAGCGGCTTCGCTCGGCCGGGTGCGTCTTTGCGGAGGAGGAAGCCCGGCTTCTCCTCGCCGCGGTGTCCGGCCCGGCCGAAATCGCTGCGGCGGTGGACCGGCGCGTTGCCGGGTACCCGCTGGAGCACATCCTGGGCCGGGCCGCGTTCTGCGGACTCCGGATTGAGCTCGATGCTGGGGTTTTTGTTCCGCGCCGCCGCACCGGGCTCTTGGTGAGTGAGGCCGCAGCCCTGCTCTCGGCGGACCCGAAGCGGAAGCACCGGGAGAGTTCGGAGCCCGCCGTTGTTGTGGACCTGTGTTGCGGGTCCGGTGCGGTGGGGGCCGCCATCGCCTTCTGGATTCGGGGGCTGGAACTCCATGCGGCGGACATTGACCATGCCGCGGTGGCCTGCGCCCGCCGGAACATTGGCCGCGTCGGTGGCGAGGTCCACCAGGGCGACCTGTTCGATGCGCTACCGCGCGCCATCAAGGGACGGATCCGTGTTCTGGCTGTCAACGCACCCTATGTCCCCACCGGTGCAATAGATTCCATGCCCCACGAAGCACGTGAGCATGAACCGTTTTGGTCGCTCGACGGCGGCGCTGACGGACTCGAATTCCACCGCCGCATCGCTGCCGAGGCCAACGAATGGCTGCGGCCCGGCGGGAATCTCATCATCGAAACCAGCGAGCGGCAGGCCGCAGGGACGGCGTCGATCCTGGCGAGTGCGGGCTTCGCGGTCCGGACCGTCCGCTCGGAAGAACTGGACGGCACCGTTGTAGTCGGCCGGGCCCGACTTTAGTAGTGGGTGGATGACTGCCGTTAAGTCCGGCGAGAACCGAATCTGCTCGTAGCAGTAGTCCAGGATCATTTTTAAGATGAAAGGGAGCAGTTCAAAAAGCAAGCTCCCTTTTCAATCTCGGGACCCTAGGACTTTGATTTTCCCCTGCGGATCTCGAAGAACTTACCTGAGTCCAGAGCGCCCGGCTTGGCCTTGTTGGCTTTGGACCACCGTGGGACTAGCAGATGTAGGTTGAGACGTACCCCAAGACCGCAGCGTACGATCCGGCAATACCCGCCAGGATGCCTACCTGAGCGCCTGTAAGTAGGAATCCAGCAATCACCACGCTTCCGCCGCCAGTTACCGCGGCCAGCACAAATAGGGCACCCGCGCCCAGGATGCGAGTCCTCCCGATCGATTCAAGATGTGGGGATGTTGAAAATGATCAAGAAAACTTCAAAAATTGCTATGGGATCAGCACTGTGCCTTGGACTCCCTGTGGGAGGTGCAGGCGTAGCCAACGCTGCTCCGGCTTCTGCTGCATCCCCGTGCACCAAGCCTTCAGTCTTGCACGACCTGTGGCGAAACCGGCCCTGCTGGTGCCCCCTTCAGGCTCGGGTCGCATGCGATCACGCCCTTAGTCAGACGATGGTCCCCGCTCTGCTTGTTGGCATAGAACAGGGACTTTCCGGAAACACCTAGTGGGATCCTGAACGATTCGGATGTGGTCAGGCAGTGCGAGAAGTAGCGTCTTTGTCTGGCTCGCGCGGTGATCCATGGCCGGGTGGTTGCGGCGCCGGCAGCGTTCACCGAGGCCATCGCCGCAGCCAGAACAGCGGCGGTATTGCCGCCGTCGCCCCAAAGACTTCAAACCCGGTTACGGCTGGTCCGTTGCATCGGTCAGCGGCCTGATCAAGGGAAATCAGGGCAATCAGGTTTACCAGATTCCCGCCGACGTTGACCTGTCGAAGTACCCGTCAGTTGACCTGTGGTGCGTTCAGTTCAGCGTGTCATTCGGTGCTGCCGAGCTGGTCACCTGAGACGGCATCTGGCAATAACCTGAGGCGTGGCTGGCCGCCGCGTCCCCCAAGGAGCGCGGCGGCCAGCATCGACCATTTTTAGCACAATTTCAACGTGGCTTCCGTGTCACACGGCGAATCCTGCGTAACGTCCCGGCAACGATCCCCGATCATTCCCGTCGGGGGTCAACGTTCGTGGCTGCGCCGGCAGCAGTGGCGCCGCCTTCACCGGACCAGTCCTGGCCCTGGTTGTCATTGAACGCGGGGTCTGACTCAACGTCCGATGTCCCCAGGTTCACCGTTTCCGGGTGCGTGCTGTGGGCGGGGACGTGATCGCCCACAGCGGCACTGCCAACCGCAGCGGTGCCGGGGGCACCCACCGAGGCGCCGGCGTCGGACGTTTTGGACTTGCTGGTGCCGGACGCGGCGTCGGGGTGGATGGCCGAGCCGATGACTGTGCCCGCCCGGCGCGCGGCCTCACCGAGCTGGTCCGCCACCTCGGGAGCCTTCTCCTTGATGGCCGAAGTGGCGGCACTGACCTTGTCCTGGACCGGCTTACTGTCCCAGATGCTCGCCGCCCTGGCCTTGAGCTTGTCGTACGCTGCCCGGCCGGACCGCGATCCCAGGACGTAACCTGCCGCGATTCCAATACCTAAAAGAAGTTTTGATTTCATAGTGAACTCCTGCTCGTTGAGAAGGTGTCAGTCCCCGATCAGCTTGGCCGGGGGAATGAAAACCGGCCCCAGGATGTTGTCCCAGGGCCGGTTTTCATGCCGGTGACGAAGCTAGCTGCGGACGCTCCGCTTCGTGACCATGCTGTAAACCAGCAGCACGATGATCGAGCCTGCGATCGCGAGCAGCCAGGTCTGCAGCGAGAAGAACTCCTGCAGGCCGGTACCGAAAATCATTCCGCCGAGCCAGCCGCCGAGGAACGCACCGACAACGCCCAGAATGAGGGTGATGATCCAGCCGCCACCCTGCTTGCCCGGAAGGATCGCCTTAGCGATCGCGCCGGCAATAAGGCCAAGAATCAAAAATGCAAAGAAACCCATTTTGTCGTTCCTTCTTCCTACATCAGGGAGGTCCCCGGATCCCGGGTACGCTTCAATCCCTCTGCCCCAATACTAATCATGCTTAGTTTATTTTCGCCACTCCGAATCTCCATGGAAAGCCTGTTCGGGCCCGCTCAGTGGCCTGTCGCGTCCGAATCGTTTCCGGCGCCGGGCCCCTCGTCCAGGATGGCAAGTTCCGCGAGATCCTGCCGATCCAGGGAGAAATCGAAGATGTCCAGGTTTTCCCGCATCCGCTCGGGATCGCCTGATTTTGGAATGACTACAAGTCCTTGCTGAATATGCCAGCGCAGCACCAGTTGGGCGGGCGTTTTATCGTACTTTTCTCCGAGTTGGGCCAGAAGTGGAGCACCCAGGAGTCTGGCTCCGGAGCCGCCCAGCGGACTGTACGATTCGGTGACGATTCCGTGCCGGGCATTGAACTCGCGGTCGGCCACGCGGGTGATCGCCGGGCTCAGCTGGATCTGGTTCACGGCCGGCACCACGCCGGTTTCGGCCAGCAGCCGTTCCAGGTGGGCCGGTTTGAAGTTGGAGACGCCGATGGACCGGACTTTGCCCTCCGCCTGCAGCCGCTCAAACGTCCTCCACGTCGAGACGAAATCATCACGCGCAGGGAGCGGCCAGTGGATCAGCAGCAGGTCCACGTAGTCCAGCCCCATGCGTATCAGCGACCCCTCCAGCCCCGCCACCGCGCGGTCCTGGCCTTGAAACTGGCCGTCCAGCTTGGTGGTGACGAAGATTTTGCCCCGGTCCACCCCGCTGGCGCGGATGCCGTTCCCAACACCTTCCTCATTGCCGTACTTCACTGCCGTATCGATGTGCCGGTATCCGGCTTCCAGGGCATGTACGACGGCGGCAGTCACCTGTTCGTCGTCCAGCGGCCAGGTGCCGAGCCCCAGCTGCGGGATGCCGTGGCCGTCATTGAGCGTGATGAGCGGTGAGAGAGTCATTTCAACAGTCTGCCGTGCTTTCGCCTTCCTAGCCTTCGAACGCCCGTAGAATATTTCCGGCCTGGTGGTCGAGTACTGTTCGCGCTACGTCGGATACCTGATCCGGCTTCTTTTGCTGGTCCAGGAACTTCACAAAGCGCTGGATGGCCTGTGCCGCCTGGGAGGCATCGCCGTCGTCCACTGCCTTCGCCGCCTGCTGAACACTCGCTGCCAGCTGCTTCGCGACCGGGCCCGCTAGATCGCCGGCCTCAACCAGGTCCTCCAATGCCTGCTGGATGGCCTTCACGCTGCCCGGGAGCCAAGCCGCTCGCAGCGGCACATCACCGAAGTGCATGTCCGAGGCCAGATAGAAGTCCGTGTACGAGGGCTGGTTGTACGTGGTGTTCTGCCGGGCCACCTCGGCGAGGTACTGCGGATCGTGCATAAGCGTGTAGAGCTTGTGGTTGGTCACTTCGGTGCTCAGGTACATCCGGAGCGCCGAGCTGTCCGCCGTCCGGACCAGCATTTCCTCCCGACAGTCACCCACCACGTCTGCAACGAGGCTCGGCGTGCCCTTGGTGCCGTTGTTGGTGCGCGTGTCCGTGGCGGTGAGCGGCCGGCCGCGCTTCCAGTCATCGATGGTGGGGGTCTGGTCCCCGGAGCCGTTGATGATCTGGGTTGTCATGTCGGCAGCCCATCTGATGCTCATGTTGGTGCCCGGCGAGGTCGCGGAGAGCTTGTCTCCGTCGGCCGACTGCATGCCAATGGCCCAGTTTTCGATGCCGGGGCGGGCCGGATCAATGTCCGTGACGTGCATGGCATCGCCGTGGCCCAGCCGGGCCTCCTCTCCCGGGGTGGCGCTGCCGGCCGGCATGGTGTCGGACGAGCTGTACAGCAGCGAACCGTCGTCGTCGATGGTGGCCGAGCCGTACACAATTTCCTGCTTGCCGTCACCGTCCACGTCGGAGGCGCTGAGGGAGTGGAAGCCCTGCGTGGTGAGGGTGCCGAACTCGGGGTCCGTGCCGTCCCGGCCGTGCGGGCTGTCCTTGAAGGGGTTGGTCATGGGCGCCCAGCCCGAGTCCACGTTCCACACCGGGGAGAGGTTGGCGCCGTCCCAGGTTGTAGGCGGCAAGTGTGCTGCGCGTGTAATAGCCGCGGGCAAACACGGCGGCGGGCTTCTTGCCATCCAAATATGCGACGCCGGCCAGGAACCTGTCTACGCGGTTGCCGGGTTCGATTCGGGGCCGGAAACGATGAAGCCCTCAAAGGCCCGCAACACGTTCCGGGCACTCCGGGCGGGCGCGTAGACATCCATGAAGTAGCCCGTCACCGCTTCGGCATCTGGCCGGGACAGCGGGTACTGGTACTGCGGGGCGATGCCGAAGGCTTCTTCCAGGGTGGCGGGCCAGTTGCCGGCCCTGACCTCGGGGTGGTCGCGCCAGCCCAGGAACGTGTCCACCATGTGCTGGTAGTAGTCGGCGGCGCTCATCCGTAATCGTCGGAGTTGGAATGGCCGGCGTCGAGGTCCTTCTGCAGCAGCGAGATGAAGGACTCTGCGCCCACGGAGCCGTCCGGATTGTAGGAGATGGTCTTGGTGCCCGGGGCTGTCTTGAACATCATTGGCGAACGTCCGTCGCCGTCGAAAATCGTTCACCAGCATCTGCGTGTAGTGGGCGCCGGACCGGATGTTGACGCCCAGGTCGATCCGGTGGAGCAGCGTGCCGTCGGCCTTGTAGGTGTCCACGTAGGTGTTGCCCGTGTAGTCGACCTGGGAGACGTCCTTGGAGTTGCCGCCCCACGAGGTGGCAGTGGCGCTCCGGTCCAGTTCAACGCCGCGACGACGGCACGCACGTCATATGCCGACGACGCGGTTCCGGCGGCGTCAAGGTAGTTCGTGCTGTCTGTGACTGTTGCGAGCTTCTGGCCGTCGCGGTACAAATTGAAGTCGGTGCCGGTGAGGCCTGTGGCGGACGAGCCGGTTGCTTCGTGGCCGAAGAGGCGCCAGCTCAGGAAGACGCCCTCGGATGTGCCGGCAGCACCCCCCCGAGGTCCAAGTAATCCAGCTGTATGCCCGCATTGGCGGGCTTCGCGGAAGGCCCGACGGCGGCTGCCGGGGTGGTGAGGCAACCCACGGTCAGGGCAAGGCCCGCAGCTGTGGCCACCGAAAACGGCGCACGGATATCCTGCTCGGATTCATCAGTGAATCCTTTCAATTTTGGATTGGGAAAACGCTTCCCCAGTAACCTAGTGGGGATATGCGCCACAAATCAACCCTTGCGCCCGGCGAAAATCCCGAGTATTTAGAACGTTGTAAATGGCATGGCCGGGGCCGCGCCGTCAGTCCGCGGCCCTTCGCGCCCACTTGATCAGCCGATCACTCAGATCCATAAACGACTGGTCCACCACCTGAAGTTCCGGGTGGCTGTCATGCCAGTCAACGATCTCCCGGGTCCCGTCCGCGAACGGGATGGTAGCGGCAAAGCCAGGCACCAGGGCTTTGATCTTGGCGTTGTCGAACACCACCGAGTGGGCGCGGTCGCCCAGGAGGCTTGGACCCAGATGGGGGCTATGTCCGGCGCCGTGCGCGGCGATGGTTTCCGAAGATATGTGGACCAACTCGGGTTCGGCAACCCCGGCCGCCCGCGCAAACAGGCCGTAGATCTGGTTCCAGGGCAGGTACTCATCCGACGTGATGGTGTAGCTCTCGCCCACCGCCTGCGGCCTGCCGAGCAGTCCCACGAAGGCTTTCGCGAAGTCCCTGGCGTGCGTCACGGTCCAGAGCGAGGTGCCATCGCCGTGCACCATGATGGGCTGACCGGTGCGCATCCGGTGGATGTCTGTCCAGCCGCCCACCAGGCCCACCCTCGTGCGGTCGTACGTATGTGAGGGACGCACCACGGTGACCGGAAAATCATCTGCCCGGTACGCCTCGAACAAGAGGTCCTCGCACGCGATCTTGTCTCGTGAATACTGCCAGAACGGATTTTTCAGCGGAGTGGATTCCAGGATCGGCAGCCGGGTGGGCGGCTTCTGGTAGGCCGACGCGGTGCTGATGAACACGTACTGGCCGGTCCGGCCCCGGAACAGTTCCATGCCGGAGCGCGCCTGATCTGGAGTGAAGGCAATAAAGTCCGCAACGGCGTCGAACTCCCTGCCCTGCAGCACCGCCCGCACAGCGTCCTGGTCGCGGATGTCCGCGTGCAGGACCTCCGCGCCGTCCGGTACCGGCTTGCCTGATTGGCCGCGGTTGAGGATGGTCACCCGGTGTCCCAGTACGACGGCGCGTTCCGCCGCTGCGGCGCTGATTACCCCGGTGCCGCCCAGGAAGAGGATGCTCCGTGGTGCCACGGTGTCGGCCGCGGAATCCAATGGCTTCACCATGCGTAGTCTTCCGGTGCCGGCCGGTGGCCCGGGAAGATGTCGTCGAGCCGCTTGAGCGCGTCGGCGTCGAGCGTGACCTCCAACGCCCGGATGCCGGCGTCAAGCTGTTCCTGCGTGCGCGGCCCCACGATCGGTGCGGTGACAGCAGGCTGGTGAAGCAGCCACGCGAGCGCGATGTCGCCGGGTTCGTGCCCCAGCCCGTCCGCGAGATCCTCGAACTGCTGGATCTGGTCCCGGTGCTGCTTGAGCGTTTCTGCGGCGCGCCCTTCGGTGCGCCGGACGCCCGCGCGTTCCTTCTTCAGGACGCCGCCCAGCAGCCCGCCCTGGAGCGGCGACCACGGGATCAGGCCCAGGCCGTACTGCTGTGCGGCGGGGATGACCTCCAGCTCCACCTCGCGGCGGAACAGGTTGTAGATGGACTGCTCGCTGACCAGCCCGGTGTAGTTCCGGCGGCGGGCGGCTTCCTGTGCCTGGGCGATGTGCCAGCCCGCGAAGTTGCTGCTGCCCGAGTAGAGGATCTTGCCCTGCTGGACGGCCACTTCGATGGCCTGCCAGATCTCGTCCCAGGGCGTGTCCCTGTCAATGTGATGGAACTGGTACACGTCGATGTAGTCCGTCTGGAGGCGCTTCAGGCTGGCGTCCAGGGCGCGCCGGATGTTCAGCGCGGACAGCTTGGACTCGTTGGGGCGGTCAGTCATGGTGCCGTACAGCTTTGTAGCCAGGACGGTCCGTTCGCGCCGCTCGCCGCCCTTCGCGAACCAGCGGCCAATGATTTCCTCGGTCCAGCCCCGGTGCCCGCTGCCGCCATAGACGTTGGCTGTGTCGAAGAAGTTAATGCCGGCGTCCAGGGCGGAATCCATGATGCGGTGCGCGTCAGCCTCGTCGGTGTGCGGGCCGAAGTTCATGGTGCCCAGGCAAAGCCGGGAAACTTTCAGGCCCGAACGGCCCAGGTGCGTGTACTGCATACGGAGGGATCCTTCGCTGGTGGTTGGACGTGGCGGAACGCGGTGACCGAGCCTTCCGGAATCGGTGCCGGCAGGCTCGGTCAGCGTTGGCTACAGCTGTGTGAAAGCGGCGACGGCGGGATCGGAACCGATGCGCGCGCCCCGCTCAAGGGCGGTGATGGAGGCGAGCTCGTCGTTGGTCAAGGTCAGGGAAGCGGCCGCGAAGTTTTCGCGGATACGGGACGGGTTAACCGACTTGGGGATGACGATGGTGCCGGCGGCCAGGTGCCAGGCCAGGACCACCTGCGCCGTGGTGGCGTCGTGTGCCTTCGCAACGGCGGTGACGGCGTTTCCGTTGAGGTCCCCACCCTGGCCCAGCGGGCTGTAGGCCTCCACCGCAATCCCGAGGGCACGGCTTTTGGCGGCTAGTTTGACCTGCTGGTAGCTGGGGTGCAGTTCAATCTGGTTCACGGCGGGTACGACGTCCGCGGACTCGAGCAGGGTGTCCAGGTGGTCGGAGAGGAAGTTCGAGACGCCGATGGCACGGATCGCCTTGGCGGCATACAGGGCCTCCAGTTCCTTCCAAGCCTGGACGTAGAGGCCCTGTGACGGGACCGGCCAGTGGATGAGGTAGAGGTCCACGAAGTCAAGACCCAGCGCCTCGCGGGTGTCCTGGAATGCGTCCCAGGCCCGGCCCTGATCGCCGTTGCGGAGCTTGGTGGTCACGAAGATTTCCTCGCGCGGAATACCCGAGGCTGCGATGGCAGCGCCCACACCTGCTTCGTTGCGGTATCCGGCCGCGGTGTCGATGTGGCGGTAGCCGGCTGCCAGGGCATCCTCAACGATCCGCTGGGTGTCTTCCGGCGGAACCTGGAAAACGCCGAAGCCGAGCTGGGGGATAGTGACGCCGTTGTTCAGCGAGATTTCTGACATGGGTACTCCTCGTACTGCTGAAGGATGGTTCCTGGCTCGGGATGTCCGGCAGGAAACCGCTTTCGGGAACTGCTCCGGTACGAGCCTATGCACTTTCGCGCCGATAGTCAGTCCTTGACCGTGTCCCTGTTTTTCCTAGGACCGGCAGTCCTACCTTCGTTGTAGGAAGTGCCTGGCAGGGCCGTGCCGAATGGCTGAACAGTGATGGCCGCGCCCAAAGGACGCGGCCATCACTGTTCAGACCTTGGAAGGGTCAGCCTTCGTGCCGGAAACCGAGCTTGATCCGCACCTGCCAGTCGGCAACCTTGCCGTCTTCGAGGTGGCCCCGGATTTCCTTGACCTCGAACCAGTCAAGGTTGCGCAGGGTCTTTGCGGCCTCGGTGATCCCGTTCCGGACGGCCGCGTCCACGCCTTCTTCGGAGGTGCCGACAATTTCAGTAATGCTGTACGTGTGGTTGGACAACTTCGCTCCTCGTGATCGCCTTCGATTCCCGGTTGCGGGCCGTCCTTGAACACTAGTGGCACTTCTCAGGCGTGGCCAGACCCAATACTACGGAGTGGACGCTGGTCAGGGAGCTTCGAGGACCAGGGTCTTGAGGTCATCCAGGGTCTGCTGCATGTGCAGGTCCATGGCTTCCCGCGACCGGCTCGGATCGCGCGATTCCAGCGCCTCGGCAATGTTCTGGTGGTGCCCGATGGCGTGCTCCTGGATGGTAGGCACGGCCGATGTTTCGGCCCGACGCTTTTCCAGAACCCGGTGCAGCGGCGCGAAAAGGACCGCCACAAAAACGTTCTCCGAGGCGCGCAGGATCAGGTCGTGGAATGCCAGATCAGCCTCCACGAAGGCGGCAATGTCGTTGACCTCATGGGCGGCCCGCATCGCCGCCACATGGCCGAACAGCGTCTGGATGTCGGCGTCGCTGATCCGTGCCGCCGCGAGTTCGCACGCCCCGGTTTCGAGCATTCGGCGCAGTTCAATGAGCTGCACGGAGGCGGCGGCTTCGTTCTGTCCCTCTGACGCGGCGCGCAGGACAGCTTCCAGCGAAGCCCAACGGTTCAACGGGTTAACGAACGTGCCGCGGCCGCGTTCCACGCTGAGGATCCGCTGCGCTTCCAGGGTTTTCATGGCCTCGCGCACCGTCATCCGGCTCACCTCGTGCCTGGCGCTGAGTTCCAGCTCGCCGGGCACGCTGGATCCGGGTGGAAAGTCCCCGGCAATGATCCGGTCCAGGAGTTCGTCGGCAACAACGCCCACCAGTGATTTCCGTGCCATATGTCCCCCTTGCGGCGTCGCCAGATATGTCTGACAAGTCTACTTGCGCGTTTCTATGTCCTGTGCCACACTATTTGAAATGTTAGATGTCAGACATCTTACAGTTACCTCGATACTTAGATTTCCACACAACGGAGTGCACTGTGACGCTTGAAGCAGACATCCTGGCCGCCTTCCCGGCCGAAGTCCGGATTCCCGCCCGCCTGGTTGCCGACGCCGTCGCCGCGTCCAGCGCGGAGACCCCCCGGATGCTCGTAGTGCTCGACGACGACCCCACCGGAACGCAGTCCGTTGCGGATCTGCCCGTGCTTACCCGCTGGGAAGTGGAGGACTTCATCTGGGCCTTTGGCCAGGCGAAGCCCGCCGTGTACGTGCTGACCAACACCCGCAGCCTGGACCCCGCAGAAGCCGCAGCCCGCAACGAGGAAGTGGTCCGCAACGCACTGGCCGCCGCCGGTTCCGCAGATGCCAGTGCCGGTTCCAGCCTGCGGCTGGGGTTCGTGAGCCGCAGCGACTCCACCCTCCGTGGCCACTACCCGCTGGAGCCCGACGTCATTGCGGCCACTGTTGCTGACGTCAGCGGAGAAGCCACCGACGGCGTTGTGCTGGTTCCGGCATTCCCCGATGCCGGCCGCGTGACCATCGGCGGCGTGCACTACATGCGCGGCACCGGGGACGACGCCGGCAAGCTCACCCCCGTGGCCGAGACCGAATTCGCCAAGGACGCCAGCTTCGGCTTCGCCAACTCGGACATGACCAAATACGTGGAAGAGAAGTCACAGGGCCGCTTCGCCGCCGAATCCGTGATTGTCCTGGACCTGAACATCATCCGCGCCTCTGCCGATCCGCAGATCACCGCCGAGGCCATCGCCGACGCCATCGAGCCTGCCACCAACTCCACGCCGATCGTCGCTGACATTGTCACCGAAAACGATCTCCGCGCCCTGTCCCTGGGCCTGGAAGAAGCCGAACGCCGCGGCAAGAAGCTCCTGTACCGCGTGGGGCCGCCGTTCGTCCGTGCCCGCATTGGCCAGGAGATCCGCACCGCGCTCACCGGCGCTGAAGCCTACGCCGGCAACAACCCGTCCGAGGCCGGCGGCCTGATCGTGGTGGGCTCCCACGTGGGCGTCACCACCCGCCAGCTCAAGGCCCTCACCGAACAGCACGGCGCAGCGCGCATTGTGGAGATTGACGTCGAGAAGCTGCTCAGCGACGCCGGGGCGGCACACCTCGACCAGACCGTTGACACCGTCGTGGAGGCGCTCCACGGGGGAGACGTCATCGTCCACACCAGCCGCCTGTTGATCAAGACCGACGACGCCGCAGCGAGCCTGCGGATCGCGCGCACGGTGTCCGCCGCCGTCGTCGCCGTGGTGAACCGGACCCTCAAAACCTTCCCGCCGCGGTTCGTCATCGCCAAGGGCGGCATCACGTCCTCCGACGTCGCCGCCCACGGCCTGGAAATCCGCCACGCCATTGTCCGCGGTCCCATGCTGCCGGGCATCGTCTCGCTCTGGGAGCCGGTGGACGGCCCCGCCAAGGGCATCCCGTACATCGTGTTCGCCGGCAACGTGGGCGACGACCAGTCCCTCGCCGACGTCACCCGCAAGCTCAGCAGCACCTTCTAATCCCGCCAGTATTCAAGGAAGAACACCATGACCAGCAACTACACCATCACCGTCCTGGGCCTCGGCGCCATGGGCCTGCCCATGGCCACCCGGCTGGCCAGCGAGCTCACCGTTCACGGCTTCGACATCGCCGAGCCGCGCCTGAAGCTCGCCGAAGAAGCCGGCATCCGCACCTTCGCCTCCGCCAGGGAAGCCTCCAAGGGCGCCGATGCACTGCTCCTCGCGGTCCGCAACGGCGAGCAGCTCAACGACGTCCTCTTCGGCGAGAACGGCGTGGCCTCCGTACTCGAGCCGGGTGCCGTCGTCATCCTCGGCAGCACGGTGGGCACCGAAGCCATCCCCGCCACCGTGGCACGCCTCGCCGAATACGGCGTTGAGCTCGTGGACGCGCCGCTGTCCGGCGGCCCCAAGCGCGCCGGTGAAGGCGACCTGCTGATCGTCGTCGGCGCTTCCCCCGAGGCCCAGGAGAAGGCCCGCCCTGCCCTCGAACTGCTGGCCTCCACGCTCACCGTGGTGGGCGACAAGCCCGGCGACGGCCAGGCCCTCAAGACCGTCAACCAGCTCCTCTGCGGCATCCATATCGCGGCCGCCGCCGAGGCCATGGCCCTCGCCGACGCGCTCGGCCTGGACCAGGCCAAGACCCTCGCAGCCCTCGAAGCCGGCGCGGCAGGTTCGTTTATGCTTTCCAACCGCGGCCCGCGCATCCTCGAGGCCTACACCGAGGAAGGCGCAGAGGTTCTGTCCCGCCTGGACATCTTCGTCAAGGACATGGGCATCGTGGGCAAGGCCACCCGCGCCGCCGGCCTGGCAGCCCCCGTTGCCGCCGCCGCCGAGCAGCTGTACCTCCTGGGCCAGGCCCAGGGCCTCGCCGCCGCCGACGATTCCGCAGTCATCAAGGTTGTCGCGCCCACCAAGCGCACCGCCTAGGCACCACCACTTCACCACCGCTAAAGCGCCCCCAAAAAACGTACGACGACGGCGGTCCCCCCTCCGCCGTCGTCGTATCTTCCAGCGTTCACAAAGCACAAGAAACAGCGCCCGCCAGCCCGTCTTCTGGAAGACTGGCTTGTCGAAGGAGACACCGCAATGAACCCCCTGACTAACTCGCTGATGGTGCGGGCGGCCGACGCCCCCGCCATCAAACCCGCGGTGGAGCTGGGTACTCCGCTGCTCCTCACCATCGCGGCGATCGGCATCGCCGTCCTGCTGGTGATGATCATCCGATTCAAGATCCAGGCCTTTGTGGCCCTGCTGACCGTAAGCGTGGCCGTGGCCGTGGCCTCGCAGATCCCGCTGAAGGACGTCTTCACCGTCGTCGCCACCGGTGTGGGCGGAACCATGGGCAAGGTGGCCCTGCTGATCGCGCTCGGCGCCGTCCTGGGCCGGATGATCGAGGTTTCCGGCGGCGTCCAGTCGCTGGCCGCGCACTTCACCGGGAAGCTTGGCGCCAAGCGCGTAGCGGTGGCGCTCACCGCCGTCGGCTTCCTGGTGGCCATCCCCGTGTTCTTCGAGGTGGGCATCATTGTGCTCGTCCCGATCGTCTACGCCTTTGCGAAGATCGCCAACGTGCACCCGGTCAAGTTCGGCCTGCCGATGGCCGGCATTATGCTCTCCATCCACGTCGCCGTGCCGCCGCACCCGGGCATCGTGGCAGGCGCCGGAGTGTTCGGCGCCGACATCGGGCTCATCACGCTGATCTCGCTGCTCATCTGCGTCCCTCTCGGATTCCTGTCCTATTGGGTTGCCAGCATCATGAACCGCAAGGAGTACGAGCTCCTCCCCGGCGTCAAGGCCCAGGTGGACGAATTCGGTTCCGACTCCCTGGTCAAGGTCGGCCACCAAGGCCCGGGCGCCGTAGGCATCGCCCCGCCGCGTCCGGCCCTGATCATCTTCCTCATCGCCGCGCCGATCGTGCAGATCCTCATCGGCACCCTGGGCACACTCACCATCCCCAAGGACAACTCCTGGTACGGCCTGGCTGCCTTCATCGGCAACCCATTCTTCGCCCTCCTGGTGGCCGTTGCCCTGTCCTTCTTCCTGCTGGCGGTCCGCCGCAACTGGTCCCTGAAGGAAACCGGCGAGATCTTCGAAGGCGCCCTGCCTCCCATCGCGTCCATCCTGATGGTTGTCGCGGCCGGCGGCGTGTTCGGTGAGGTCCTGCGGACCTCCGGCATCGGTGCCGCACTGTCCCAGACGCTGGACCACCTGGGCCTGCCGGTCATTGTGCTCGGCTTCGTGATCTCCCTGGCCCTGCGTGCAGCCCAGGGTTCGGCAACCGTCGCCATCGTCACCACCACCGGCCTGCTGACCTCCGCCGTGATGGAAGGCGGCTACTCGCCGGCCCAGATCGCCGTCATCGTCATCGCCATCGGCTTCGGCTCGCTGGGCCTGTCCCACGTGACCGACGCCGGCTTCTGGACCGTGGTGCGCTACTACGGCCTCACCGTCTCGGACGGCCTCAAGACCTGGACCGTCCTCACCACCGTCCTCGGCGTGGCCGGCTTCATCCTGACCTACGTGGCCTGGATCCTCGTGGGAGGCCTGAGCGTCTGATGCGCACCCGACTCGACCACCTGGTCACCGCCGCCCTCCAGCAGGGCTCGGCCGTTCCCGCCTTCACCTGCTACGACTTCACCACAGCGCTGGCTGTTGTGGGCGCTGCCGAGGACGCGGGCCGCGGGGTCATCCTGCTGGTGGCCCCCAAAACGGCTGGCACGTCCAACGGCCTCCGGCTGATCGCCGCGCTCCGCGGGCTGGCAGACGCCGCATCCGTTCCGGTGGTGGTCCAGCTGGACCACGCGACGGACCTCAAAGTGATGGCCGACGCCGTCGCCGCGGGGGCGGATTCGGTCCTCGCGGACGGCTCGTCCCTTCCGTATGAGGACAACATTGCGCTGGTCCGTGAGGCACGCTCTGTGCTGGGAGCCGGCGTCGTGCTTGAAGCGGAACTCGGCGGCCTGGCCGGCGACGAGGACCGCGCCTTCGGTGCCGACGAAGCCGGTGTGGCAGTGGCCGGCCTGACGGACTCTGCCCAGGTGGAGGACTTTGTGGCCCGGACCGGCGCGGAACTCCTGGCTGTTGCGGTGGGCAACGTCCACGGCAAGTACAAGGGCGAGCCGCAGCTGCGCTGGGACGTCCTGCAGGACATTGCCGTGCGGACCCACATCCCGCTGGTGCTCCACGGCGCGTCCGGCATTCCGGTGGGGGAGCTGGTCAAGGCCGCCGCGATGAACGTGGGCAAAGTGAACTTCAATACCGAGCTCCGCACCGGCGTGCTGTCCGCGCTCCAGGAACAGCTGCCGGCGCACCGGGCCGACGGCGAGAACCTCCAGGGCTTGCTGGGCCGCTGGAACACCTCGGCCAGGGAATTCGCCACGTCGGCGTTGGGCATGCTCACCCGCTGACGCTCGTCTGAGTTGTGGGGAGGCTAGGATCAGCACATGATCCTGGCCTCCCTGCTTTTTGCCTTCCTCGCCGCGGCGCTCCATGTGTACATCTTCACCATGGAATCCTTCACCTGGACCACGCCGGCCACGTGGAAGCGCTTCGGCCTCGCCTCCCAGGCCGACGCCGAGACCACCAAACCCCTCGCCTACAACCAGGGCTTCTACAACCTGTTCCTGGCCATCGGCGCGATCATCGGGGTGGGCTGCGTGGCGCTTGGCCCCGACGCTTCCGCGCAGCACGTGGTGGGCTGGACGCTGATCTTCAGCTGCTGCGGCTCCATGCTGCTCGCCGCGGTTCTGCAGGGCACGACGCCGTTGCTCGCCGTCGTGCTGGGGTTGCTGGCCGTTGCTGGCTGACTGACGCTTCTGAGGCGACCACTGCTGAGGCGACGTTGTGCCCGTTTCTGGCCGGGAGCACCCGTTCTGGCCGGGAGCGCATCGCGGGCGGACAATTGAGTCAACAACAGCATCGGCGCTTGTAGGGACTGCACGTGAGTGGTGTGAAGGGGCCAGCCCCGCACAGTGACCAGGCGGTCCGGCGCGACCTCGTGATCGACCTTGTCCGGTTCGTCTGCCTGGCCCTGGTGGTGGTGGGCCACTGCATGATGGTCAGCCCCGTCCTGCAAGGGGACGGCACCGTGACCTCCAAAAATACGCTGGGCGATCAGCCGTGGTTCGAGCCCGTGATCTGGATTTTCATGGTGATGCCGCTGTTCTTCGTGACCGGCGGCACCACCGGCCTCCAGTCCTGGCAGCGGCTGAGAGCCCGCGGCGGTACGGGCGTCGAGTTTGCCCAGGCCCGGCTGCTGCGGCTGGTCCGCCCGGCGGCGGCACTCCTGGCGGTGATGTTCCTGGGCTTTTCGGCGGCGCTCCTGCTCGGCGTGGACCCCCAGGTGGTTCAGTTGATGGCCACCGGGGCCGGCATGCCCCTGTGGTTCCTGGCCGCATACCTGGCCGCCCAGCTCAACATCCCGCTCCTGGCCCGGTTCCATGAGCGCGCGCCCTGGCTGACCGTTGCGGTCCTGGCGGCCCTCGTGGTGGCCATCGACTGCTTCCGCGGAGCCCTGCCCATCCTCGCCTACGCAAATCTTGTTTTCCTGTGGTGCGCCGTGCAGCAGCTTGGTTTCCTGGTGGCCGACGGGCACTTCGCCAGGCTCACGCGCTCCGGCCTGGTGGGGCTCATCCTGGCAGCCAACCTGGTGCTCGGGCTGGTCACTGGCCTGGGTCTCTACTCCGGAAACATGCTGGTCAACCTCAACCCGCCCAACCTCTGCCTGCTGCTCCTGGGCGTGTCCCAGGCTGCCGCGCTCCAGCTCTTCCGGCCGGGGCTCGGCTGGGTTTCCGGCGTGCGCTGGATCCGCGCGGTGGTCATGGTTGCCGGCCGCCGCTCCATGACCGTGTACCTGTGGCACCTGCCGTTGCTCGCGGCCATGTCCGGGCTCCTGCTCCTCACCGACTTCCCCAAGCCCGCGGCAGGCACCGCCGAATGGTGGTGGGCGCGGCCGCTCGTCCTCCTGGGGGTTGTCGCCCTGCTGCTCCCGGTACTGGCCGCGTTCGGCCACCTTGAGGAACGTCCGACGGCGTCCGTCCACACCCGCGGCCGGCCCGCCGCCGCGGTGGTGACGGCCGCCGTCGTCGTCTTCATTCCGGTGGCGGACGCTGCCCTCAACGGCCTGACGCTGGGCCTGCTCGGAGGCGGTGCAGCATGCTTTGTGTTGGCCGTCCTGCTGCTGGGCCGGATGCCCGAACGTGTCCCCGGCGATGTCGGTGCCGAACGGGTGGACCACGCCGGCAGCCAGAGTGACGGGCCATTGCCAGCGGGGCCAAGTAGTGCCAATGTCGAACCATGACTGAGAACATGATTTCCACAGAGGACAAGTTCAGCCCCGACGTCTCGCTGTCCAGGGATGACGTGCACCACCGCTACGAGCTGCGGGTGGGCGGAAAGATCGCCGTCCAGTCCTTCTTCCGGGACCTGCCCGGACACGTGGATTTCCTCCACACCGACACCGCTGAGGATTTCAAGGGCCAGGGACTGGGCAAGGTCTTGGCTCACTTCGCGCTCGACGACGTGGTGGCTTCGGGTAAGCGCATCATCCCGCATTGCCCGTTCATTTCCAGCTACCTCCGCGCCCATGAGGGGGGCTACGAACAGCACATCGACTGGCCGGACAACTAGCGCGAACGGTCATTTAAGCCCCTCGAACCAGCGCGAACGGTCATTTAAGCCCCTCGAACCAGCGCGAACGGTCATTTAAGCCCCCGGAAACTCCCTCCGGAGGGCCTCAAGTGTCCGTTCGCGCGGAGTATTTTGCACCCGATTCGCGATCGGGGCCAGTCAATGAAGCGCCCGCGACCTGAAGAACGCCCGTATCCCGCGGCTTAAGATAAATAAGTCACTAAAGTTTGACGAAAAGGTTCACCTAAGTAAGGCTTACCTTGCTAAAGACAACCCCAACGTCGAACTAAGGATGACCACTGTGCCGCTGCTGCCCCGTGTTGATGAGATGTACGTGGATGAAAATCGGGAGGGCGAAACCCTGCAGGGGCAGGATTTCGGCTCCCGCGTGGAGCTGGCCCTCGCTGCCACCAACCATCTGTTCAACACCAGGAACTCCACCCGGTACGTGGCGCAGGTGCTGCAGGGAGTCAACGCCGTGGCCACCAAAATCGACCGCACCACCCGGCCTTTTACCGGCGTCGGGCCCGCCGAAATGAAGGCGCGTATCGGCGCCGTTGACCTGGACCAGCCGCTCCCGGACACCGCCGCGGCCCTGGAAGAGCTGGAGACCGTGTACCTCCGGGACGCCATCTACTTCCACGATGCGAAGTACGCGGCCCACCTGAACTGCCCGGTGGTGATCCCGGCGCTGGTGGGGGAGGCCATCCTGTCCGCGGTGAACTCCTCGATGGACACCTGGGACCAGAGCGCCGGGGCCACCATGATCGAACGCCGGCTCATCGACTGGACCGCCGAACGGCTGCAGCTGGGGGCGGCAGCCGACGGCGTGTTCACCTCCGGCGGCAGCCAGTCCAACCTGCAGGCGCTGCTGATCGCGCGCAACCACGCCGTCGCCGGGCTGCGGCAGGAGCCGGCCAACGCCGGACTCCGGCTGCCCGCGCTGCTGGAAAAGCTCCGGATTTTCACCTCAGCAGCCAGCCACTTCAGCATCCAGAAGTCCGCGTCCATGCTGGGCATGGGCTTCGACGCCGTCATCTCCGTCCCATGCGCCGCGGACCACAAGATGGACCCGGCCGCGCTCGCCGAGGCCATGGCGGAAGTGCACGACGCCGGGCTGGTGCCGATGGCGGTTGTGGCCACCGCCGGGACCACCGACTTCGGTGCGGTGGACCCGCTCGCCGACCTCGCGGCCCTGGCCCGCGCCTACGGTGCCTGGTTCCACATTGACGCGGCTTACGGCGGCGGGCTGATGGTTTCGAACCGCTACCGCCACCTGCTGGACGGGACCCGCCTGGCCGACTCCGTCACCGTGGACTTCCACAAAACGTTCTTCCAGCCCGTTAGCTCCAGCGCCCTGCTGGTCCGCGACCGCGCCATGCTCCAGCACGTCACCTACTACGCGGACTACCTGAACCCGGAAAGCGCCGCCCTGGCCGAGATCCCCAACCAGGTGGACAAAAGCATCCAGACCACCCGGCGCTTTGACGCGCTCAAGCTGTGGCTGACCCTGCGCATCATGGGCGCGGATGCGATCGGCGCCCTGTTTGATGAAGCAATCGATCTCGCAGCCCGGGTGGGATCAGTGCTGGCCGCCGACGACGACTTTGAGCTCGCCGCCGCTCCGCAGCTCAGCACGCTGGTCTTCCGGTACCGGCCCCGGGTTTCCGGTGCTTTGTCCGGCGCTGCTGCCCTTACCGGCGCCGGTTTTGCCGATGTCGGCCTCACCGACGCTCACGGCCGGCTTTCCGAGGATGCGGCCGACACCCTCAACCCGGCCATCCGTGCGGCCGTTTTCGCGTCCGGGCAGGCCGTCGTAGCTGGCACCAAGGTGGCCGGCCGGCACTACCTGAAGTTCACCCTCCTCAACGCCGAAGCAACCCTGGAGGACATCAGCGAGATCATCGAGCTGCTGCGCAGCACCGGCGTGCAGCTGCTGTCCGGCGCCAACACCAACAACAGCACCAGCGAGGTGTCCGCATGAGCACCTCCACCGAACCGCGCATTTTCGAATTCGCCGGCATCGGCGTCGGGCCCTTCAATCTTGGCCTCGCCGCCCTCAGCGAGCCGGTGGACGGGCTGGATGGCGTCTTCCTGGAGCAACGGGAATCCTTCGACTGGCACCCGGGCATGATGCTGGAGCCGGCCCACCTGCAGGTGCCGTTCATGGCGGACCTGGTGTCGCTGGCCGACCCCACGTCGCCGTATTCGTTCCTGAATTTCCTCAAGCAGACCGGGCGCCTCTACCGCTTCTATATCCGCGAAAACTTCTATCCGCTGCGCGCCGAGTACAACCAGTACTGCCAGTGGGTGGCCGGCCAGCTGCGGTCCGTCCGTTTTAGCACGGCTGTGCTGGATCTAACGTACGACGCCGGCGTATACCGCCTTTCAATGGAAGGTCCGGACGGGCCTGAGGTGCTGCTGGCGCGGCGGCTGGTGCTGGGCACGGGCACCTCGCCGTACGTGCCGGCGTCCTGTGACGGAATAGTCGACGCGGCCGCTGATGGCGGCGGGGGACTTGTCCTCCACAACGCCGATTACCTGTCGCGGAAGAGTGAGCTGCAGGCCAAGCGGAGCATCACCATCGTGGGCAGCGGCCAGAGCGCCGCGGAAATCTATTACGAGCTCCTGCAGGACATCGACACCTATGGCTACCAGCTGAACTGGGTCACCCGGTCCGGGCGGTTCTTCCCGCTGGAGTACACCAAGCTCACCCTGGAGATGACCTCGCCGGAGTACGTGGACTACTTCCACGGGCTGCCGCAGGACCAGCGCGACGGCCTCATCAAGAGCCAGAAGAACCTGTACAAAGGCATCAACTCCGAGCTGATCGACGCCATCTACGACCTCCTGTACGCCAAGAGCCTCTCCGGCATGGTGGACACCCAGCTCCTCACCCATTCGTCGCTCACCGGCGCCGCCTGGGATCAGGCCACCGGTTCCCACACCCTGCAGCTCCGGCACGAGGAGCAGGGCTCGGACTATGTGCTGGACAGCGAAGCCGTGGTCCTGGCCACCGGCTACACCTACCGGGAGCCGGACTTCCTGGCCGGAATCCAGGACCGGATTGCCAGGGACTCCGCCGGCCGGTTCGCCGTGGCACGCAACTACAGCACCGGCGTCGAACCCGGCGAAATTTTCGTCCAGAACGCCGAGCTGCACACGCACGGCTTTGTCACCCCGGACCTCGGCATGGCCGCCTACCGCAACTCGTGCATCCTGCGCGAGATCACCGGCCGCGAGGTCTACCCGGTGGAGCGCAGCATCGCGTTCCAGCAGTTCGGCGCGCCGAATGGCCTGCCCGAACCTGCCGAAGCGCTCTCAACAGGAAAAGCATGGGTGTCGGCATGAGCTTCTCGTTCCGCTGTGTTGACGCCGCTACCGATGCACCACTCCTCCACAGCTGGGTCACACAGCCGTACGCGTCGTTCTGGGGGATGCTGTCCGCCACAGTTGACGGGGTTGTGGAGGAATACTCGAGAATCCAGGCAACGGGGCATCACCACGCCTTGCTGGGGATCAACGACGACGGCGTCCCCGCCTTCCTGATGGAGGAATACCTGCCGGCCGCCTCGCCGCTGGCCGCGATCTATGCCGTGCAGGAGGGCGACATTGGCATGCACCTGCTGGTGGCGCCGCCGTCGGGAGACCCCCAACCGGGGTACACCGCCGCGGTGATGGATGCCGTGCTGGAGCGGTTGTTCGAAAAACCGGGAGTGGAACGCGTGGTGGTTGAACCAGACGCCAAGAACTCCAAGATCCATGTGCTCAACGAGCGGCTGGGCTTCCAGCCGGCGGAGGTTGTCACCCTGCCGGACAAGGAAGCGCTGCTCAGCTTCTGCACACGCCAGGACCACCTCGCCGCCCGCGCAGCGCTGGGCCACCCCCGAGTCCCTTCCCATGACCTTTCCGTCCCGATCCATCAGGGAGAATCACTGTGACCATCATCGAGCTGGACCCCGCCGTCGTCGAAATATCGGACAGCACCGCCAACACTGTTCCCCACCTCGCACCCGAACGCTGGGCGGCGGCCAACCGCCACCTGGTCCGCAAGGCGCTCGCGGAATTCCTGCACGAACGCATCCTGGAGCCGCAGCGCCTGGGCTCCGGCAGCGGTGCCACGGGTCCGGAGGAGCCCGCGGTGTACGTGGTCCGCAGCGACGACGGCCTCACGGCGTACTCGTTCACGGCCCGCGTGCTTGAGCTGGAGCACTGGTCGGTGGACGCCGCTTCGATCCACTGCACACGCAGCGGCGAGGACGCCGCACCGGACGCCCTGCGTTTCATCACCGAGTTCAGGGACACCCTGGGCATCCGCGAGGAGATGCTCCCGGTCTACCTTGAAGAGATCAGCAGCACCCTGGCCGGCCACTCCTACAAGCAGTGGCTGGGACAGCCGTCCGCCGAGGAACTCGCGGCAGGAGTCACCGGCGGCACGGACCCCGCCGCCGACTTCCAGGCCATCGAACGCAGCATGACGGAGGGCCACCCGTGTTTCGTGGCCAACAACGGCAGGCTGGGGTTTGGCATCAGTGACTACCGGGCGTTCGCGCCGGAGACCGGAGCCTCCGTCCGCCTGGAATGGATCGGGGTGCACCGCAGCAAGGCTGTCTTCACCGCCAGCGCCGGACTGGACTACCGCGCCCACCTGGAGGCCGAGCTCGGCGCCGCCGCGCTGCAGTCCTTTGACAGCGACTTCGCGGCGCAGGGCGTGGACCCCGCCCAGTACTTCCTGATGCCGGTGCATCCGTGGCAGTGGGAGAACAAGCTCACCGTCACGTTCGCTGCCGAAATCGCCCAGCAGCACATCATCCATCTGGGGACCGGTGCCAACAGTTACCAGGCCCAGCAGTCCATCCGCACGTTCTTCAACACGGCCGCGCCCGCCAAGAGCTACGTCAAGACGGCGATGTCCGTCCTGAACATGGGCTTTATGCGGGGACTCTCGCCGCAGTACATGAAGGCAACCCCCGCCATCAACGACTGGCTGCAGGACCTGATCCGATCAGACGAAGCCCTGCAGAAACGCGGCCTGGCCATGATCAGCGAGATCGCGGCCATCGGCTACCACAACGGCTACTACGAGGCCGCGTCCGCCAAGGGCTCGCCGTACCAGAAGATGCTGTCCGCGCTGTGGAGGGAAAGTCCGCTCCCGCTGCTGGAGGACGGCCAGCAGCTTGCCACCATGGCGTCCCTGCTGCACGTCGATTCGACCGGCAAACCGATGGTGTCTGCCCTGATTGAGCGCTCCGGACTGGAGCCTGCCGAATGGCTGCGCCGCTACTTCGAGGCCTACCTCGTCCCGTTGGTCCACTGCCTCTACCGGTACGAACTCGCCTTTATGCCGCATGGCGAGAACGTGATCCTGGTGCTGGATAACGGTGTGCCCGTCCGTGCGGTGATGAAGGACATCGCCGAGGAAATCGTGGTGATGGGGCGCCGGCTGGACCTGCCCGAGGAGGTATCGAGGATCCAGGTTGATATCCCTGACGGCGAAAAGGTGCTGGCCATCTTTACGGATGTGTTCGACTGCATCTTCCGCTTCCTCGGTGCCCTGCTGGTGGAGGACGGGAAACTCAGCGAGGAGGAGTTCTGGTGCACGGCCGCGCGGGTCATCCAGGAGTACCAGGCTGAACACCCGGAGCTCGCGGACCAGTTCGCCCGCCACGACCTGTTCGCCCCTGACTTTGAACTGTCGTGCCTTAACCGGCTGCAGCTGCGGAACAACCAGCAGATGCTTGACCTCACCGACCCGTCAGGCGGGTTGCAGATGGCCGGCCGGCTCGCCAACCCGCTCGCCAGGTTCGCGTAGCGTCGGATTCTGCTCTATCATTCGCAGGCTTCGGCCAGGTGGGCCGGTGATTCCGGGCCCGGTCCCGGGGCTTGCAGGAATGATGGAGCAGAATCCGGCGGCGGGGCGGGCGGAGGCTTAAGTGTCCGTTCGCGCTCGGTGCTGGACCGCGGCCCACCCCGGGGTCAGCTGAGCTCGTCCACCTTGCGCTGCAGCACCGCGCGCTCGGCGGCGTTTCCGCACAGCGCCATGGCCTGCAGGAGTGCGGACCGTGCGTCGTCACACCTGCCGAGCCGGGTGAGCATCTCGCCACGGACCGCGGGAAGCAGGTGCGAGCCCGCCAGTTCTCCCCGTGCGGCCATGGCCTCCACCAGCTCCAGTCCGTCCGCCGGGCCGGAGGCCATCGCGACGGCGACCGCACGGTTGAGTTCGACGACGGGGGAAGGGGCCAGCCGGCCGAGGGCTTCGTAGAGGATGACGATCCGCTGCCAGTCCGTCTCGGCAACCGAATGAGCCACGGCGTGGCACTCAGCGATGGAAGCCTGGAGACCGTACGCACCCAACCCGCGTCCGGATCCCGTGGCCCGGGCCAGCGCCGCACGTCCGCGCAGGATCGCGGCCTGGTCCCACCGCCGTCGGTCCTGGTCTTCCAGAAGCACCGGGCGGCCCGACGCATCGAGCCGGGCCGGGAACCGCGCGGCGGTGAGTTCCATCAGCGCAATCAGCCCGAACACCTCGGGCTCCGGCGAGATGCGCACCAGTACACGGGCCAGTCGGCGGGCTTCGCCGGCCAGGTCCGTGCGGATCCATTCCGCGCCGCCCGAGGCAAACGAGCCCTCCGTGAAGATCAGGTAGATGACGTTGAGCACCGAGCTAAGACGTTCAGCCCGCTCGTGCGGCTCAGGCACCGCGAAAGGCACCTGCGCGGCGGCCAGCGTCTTCTTGGCACGGGTGATGCGTGCCTGGATCGTCGCCACCGGGACCAGGAAAGCCTTGGCAATCTCGTCGCTGCCCAGGCCGCCCACTACGCGTAGCGTCAACGCGATCCGGGCTTCCTTGGCCAGCACCGGATGGCAGGAGATGAACATCAGGGCGAGCACGTCGTCGTCGATCGCATCGGGGTCGAACAAGGTGTCCGCTCCTGGCTCCTCCGCCGCGAGGTCGCTGGCCAGCAGGGCGTACTTTTCGTCCCGTGCCGCCCGCCGGCGGAACGTATCAATCGCACGACGGCGGCCTGTGGTGAGGAGCCAGCCGGCGGGTTCGGCGGGTATCCCGTTGACGGACCAGGAGACGAGTGCTTCGGCGAGTGCCTCCTGGGCGAGATCCTCGGCCAGCGGGAAGTCGCCTGTATAGCGGGCCAGGGCGCCGACGATGCGGGCAGACTCCATCCGCCACACCGCCTCGACGGCGCCCCGCGCCTCAGCACCGCTCATAAACGGTCAGATGTGTCGGTCAGAGCTGCCCGGTCACAGCTGCCCGGTCTGCTCGCGCCAGGCGCGTTCCTTCTGGATCCATTCGTTGTCCTGCGGGAACTCGTCGATGGTGGGCACGCGGCGGATTTCGGTCTTGCGGCCGGCCGTGAGCGGCGCCCGCTTCGCCCACTCGATGGCTTCCTGCTTCGAGGCCACATCGAGGATGTAGAAGCCGCCGAACAGTTCCTTGGTTTCTCCGTAGGGGCCGTCTGTGACCACCGGTGTTTCGCCGGTGAAGTCGACCACAACGCCCTCCTTCGGATCCTCCAGGCCCTCGGCCGCCAGCAGGACGCCGGCGCGGATCAGTTCGTCATTGAACTTGCCCATGGCGTTCATCGCCTCGTCGAAGTCGACGTCCGTGAACTTCGCGAGGGACTCGTCGGTTTCCCGCATGATCAGCATGTACTTGGCCATCTCAATCTTCTCCTTGGTTGTGGAAGGTCGCCCTTCGACCTTCTCATCCATAGGTCGAACGGCGCGAGGCCGGATCGACACAAACCAAAGACCTTTTTTCCAAGTTCCTGAGCGGGCCCGCTGACTCTCGACCGGGGTGCTGTGCGGGTTTACGGTGGTTTCGTCCGATGGACCCCACTCGACCCATCTGACTCCACCTGAAAAGGAGAAGCCATGGCCGGCGAACCAGCGTTCTTTGAAATCGGAGTCGAAGATCCCGAACGGGGCAGGGCGTTCTACGGCGCGCTCTTCGGCTGGGACTTCAGCCCTGGACCGTCCGATGAGGGCGGGTCCATAATCGGCACCCCCGGCACCCCCGGCACCCCCGGCACCCCCGGCATCCCCGGCGGGCTGCACGGCGGCGACAAGGGCGCGGTGCCCTACCTGTTCTTCCGGGTGGACGACATGGATGCCGCCCTGGCCCGGGTGCGTGAACTTGGCGGCTCGGCGGACAGCGCGGAACTGGGTGACGAGGACCCGGCGGAGTACGGAAGATTCAAGCTCTGCAAGGACGATCAGGGCTCAACCTTCGGCCTGCACCAGCCGCCGGCGCCGTAACACGGCTAGTCTGGGCGCATGGAGACACCCACCACCGCGCTCGTAACAGGGGCAACCGCAGGGCTGGGAGCGGAGTTCGCCCGCCAGCTCGCGCAGGAAGGCCACCACATGGTGCTCGTGGCCCGCGACGCCGCCCGGCTCCAGCAGATCGCTGACGAACTCGAGCGTGATTACAGCGTTTCCACTGAGGTGCTGCCCGCCGACCTGACGGACGACGCCGGTGTGGCCGCCGTCGTCGGGCGCCTCACGGACGCGGCGCGGCCGGTTGAGGTCCTGGTGAACAATGCGGGGATCGGGCTGCTGCACTCGTTCGAAAAAAATTCCCTGGAGGACGAGAAAAGACACCTTCGCCTGCACGTGCAGACCCCCATGGAGCTCTGCCATGCTGCGCTGCAGGGGATGCTGGAGCGGCGCTCCGGCAGGATCATCAACGTGGCCAGCGTGTCGGCTTTCGCCAACCGCGGCAGCTACTCGGCTGCGAAAGCCTGGCAGGTCATCTTCAGCCGCTGGGCCAACCTGGCCTACGGACCGAGAGGCGTGCACGTCACGGCACTGTGCCCGGGATTCACGCACACCGAATTCCATGACCGCATGGGCATGGAAAAGTCGGTCGCCCCGCACTGGATGTGGCTGCGGGCGGACTGGGTGGTCCGGGACGGCCTGGCTGACAACGCCCGCGGCAAGGGCGTTTCGATCCCCACCAAACGCTACAAACTGGTGGCCGCCATCTCGCGTGTGCTGCCGGCGCGGTTTACGTCCGGACCGCCGCGGCGTCCGAAGCAGTAGCCCTCCGCGGTGCGCGGATGGCGACCACCACGGCGATGCCGATCACGGCGCCCACAAAAGTCTCCACCGCGCGTTCGGTGACCAGGAGACCCGGGTCCACGGGCGCGGCAAGCTGCGTCATGAGCAGGATCACCGGCGTGAAGAAGACCATGGCCCAGCCGTAGTGCCGCGCCATGAAGAGTTCGGTGGGGAACTGGAATGCGACCACCAGCAGCGCCAGCACGGCGGCAGTGTGGCCGGGGAAATACTGCAGCGGGGACAACGGCCCAGGAAAGAGTACGACGGCGACCAACGCCAAACCGACGAACGTCCCCACGATGCGGTGGATCCCGCGGTGGACGCGGCTGGGCAGGTCGGCCCCCGCGAGCGGGACGGCGGCCGCGGCCATGGCCCAGTGCGGGTGGCCGCTGCCGCTCAGGACGCCGCAGGTTCCGGCGGCACCGACGGCCAGGACATAGCGGGCGGCGTGGACCAGCGCGGCCTGCCGGAGTTCACTGCTGGGACGCGGAACATCACGCACGGCGCCCGCCTCCCAGGCCCGGACCCGCAGCCAGCCTGCGAAGCCCACCACGATCGAGAACGCGGCCGAGGCCGCACCGATCAGCACGGCCGTCAGGAACGGCACGCTCGTCGGGACCGAGGCGCAGGCCCCGAGTGCCAGGATGCCGAAGAACGGTCCATTCGGCCTGAGCCGCACTTTGTCGGAGAAAAGGGAACCGGCACCGGCCAGCACGGCCTCCACGAGCACCAGCCACCAGGAGTGGAGGTGGTTGACGGACAGGAACACGCCCACCGTGATGCCGCTGATCAGGACCACTGCCGCCTGCGCCTGGTGCTTGAGTCGAAGCTGGTGGGATTCCGAGCGTCCGTACATGCCGGTCAGGGCACCGAACACTGCGTACATCGTCAGCTCGGGACGGCCGATGGCCAGGAGTACCAGGGAGGGCACTGCCACGCTGAGGGCAACCCGAACGGCCGAGAGCCGGTCGTTGTTCGCCGGGCCCAGGGCGTGCAGCGTGCGGGCATGGGCCATGACTCTGCGCACAGCCAACACCACCTATTCTTCAAGCCCTTGTTCGAAAATTAGCAGAAGCCCGGAATGCTGGCCATTAGCTGGGTCACAGGGCGTCGCGTTGGTATGGCCGGAAGGGCGGCGCCGGGCACGGCTAAGGCCCGCCCTGCGTGCTTCCCCCAAGGAAAGCGCGCGGGACGGGCCTTTGAGCGCGGGCTACAAGACGGCCCGGTCAGGCCGGTTTGTTGTTGCGGTGCTTAGACTGTGGTGCCTAGACTCCGGCCGGAACCTTAATGGCCGCGGCATCGGTGACGTCCTGGGATTCGAACGGCATGTCGGCCAGGTCGATCAGCGGGTTCTCATCCTGGGTGGCCACGAGTTCCTTGGCCTCTGCCTGGGTGTCCACGCTGGGCATGGAGCCGGGCAGCGGACGCTTGGCTGATTCCTTCAGGAAGTAGATGGCCACAACCCCGAAGGCTGAGGTCGCCATGAGGTAGTAGGCCGGCATCATGTCATCGCCGGTCGCCGTGATCAGCGCGGCCACGATGAACGGCGTGGTGCCGCCGAAGATGGCAACTGCGAAGTTGTAGGCGATACCCATGGCGCTGTACCTGTTGGCTGTCGGGAACTGTGCGGGCAATGCCGAGGCGAGGTTCGCAACATAGAACGTGACTGGGAACGCGATCAGCGAGAGGCCTGCCAGCGTGGACCAGACGTCACCGACGCCGATCAGCAGGAACGCCGGCGTAGCCAGCACCACGGTGCTGATGGCGCCGATCCAGAGGACCGGCCGGCGGCCGATGCGATCGGACAGCTTGCCCGTCAGCGGGATGCACAAGGCCATGATGACCAGCACGGGGATGGTCAGCAGTGTGCCGTGGACGGGATCGTAGCCCTTGGACTCCGTGAGGTACGTCGGCATGTAGGACGTCAAGGCGTACCCGGCGGTGTTGGCAGCGGCCACAAGGATCATGGCCACGATGAGCGAGCGCCAATAGGCCTTAACGATTCCGACCGGACTCTTGGCGGCGTCCACGTCAGCTGCTGCGGCGGCCTGCCCGATGGATTCCTGGGCATCCAGGGTGGCCTGAAACTGAGGGGATTCCTCGATCTTGTTCCGGAAGTAGATGGCGATGAGGCCCAGCGGGCCTGCAATGAGGAAGGGTATGCGCCAGCCCCATTCCTCCATGGCTGTCTGGCCAAGGGTCAGCTGCAGGACAGAAACCAGCGCCGCACCCAGGGCAAAGCCGAGGTAGCTGCCCATGTCCAGGAAGCTTGCAAAGAATCCACGGCGCTTATCCGGGGCGTATTCGCTCACGAACGTGGTGGCGCCTGCGTATTCACCGCCGGTGGAGAAGCCCTGTACAAGCTTCAGGATTACCAGCAGCGCAGCGGCCCAGATGCCGATCTGGGCGTACCCGGGCAACAGCCCGACGGCGAACGTACTGGCAGCCATAATCATCAGTGTTGCGGCGAGGACCTTTTGCCGCCCGATCTTGTCGCCGAGCCAGCCGAACACAACACCGCCGAGTGGACGGGCAATGAAGGTGGCAGCGAACGTTCCAAGCAGGAACAGCGTCTGGACGGACTTGTCGGCCTCGGGAAGGAAGACAGGTCCCATGGTGGTGATCAGGTAGCCGAATACGCCGACGTCGAACCACTCCATGGTGTTACCCACGATGGTTCCGCCGAGCGCTTTTTTCAGCATGGGCTGGTTTACAACATTCACGTCGGACTCTTTGAGCCGGCGACGCGCAAGGATCTTCGGTTTACGCGCACTTGGCAGTGCGCTATTTGGTACTGCATCGTTGGGTCGGCTGGCGTTGTTCACGCCTGCTGAAGAGTCGGTCGTGCTTCGGTCTGTGGGCATTTGGGCGACTCCTATGGAGGTCATTTGCTTGCGACTTGTAGCTGCCCCGCTCTGGGCAGGCTTTCAATTTTACGCGGATTCCATGGCAAATGAGAGTTTTATACCGTAAAGTGCCTTCCTTAGAGAGGGTTTCCACCGGTTTTCAGGGATTTCTTTTGGCTGCTCTCGCCCCGTCATCATTGGGATTCGGGCGGTTGGGGCCCATCGTTACGGAATCTTTTTGTTCACGACCCCTTTTTTGCGCCATTTTCCCCTGAAACCCGGGGAAAAGTGACAGCCGCCACGGCCGTTCGGGCACCAGTTCCCGGCCGCCACTCGGCCCCATGTACAGGCCGGAAACCGGGGGTTCACAACCGAGCCTGAAACTGCCTATTGTTGATTCATGGGAACACTGATTTTTGAGTAGGCGGACGCCTGCGGCCTGGTACCACCGGCCCCGTCCATGCTGATCTCGTCAGACACACTGATTCTCCTCAGAAAGGTTCCACCAAATGACTGAAAACACTCCCAGCCAGCCCGAATCCGCGCAGGACGATGCCGAAGCCAAGGGCATCCGGGCCGGGCTGACCGAAGCGCAGCGGGCCATGCTGGCCAGCAAATCCAGGGGCGGCGACGCCGGGCTGCAGAGCGTCGGCAAGAACCACAAGCCCACCCATGTCAGCGGCAAGCAGGGCCCGGCAGAGAAGAAGGTCCGCTGGTAAATCCAGCGCCCGGACAGCACGCCAGACCTACCATTGGTAAACACTTCATTTCATTGCGGAAGGAAGAAAAAATGGCTGAAAAACATGCTGAAGCAAGGATCGAACCGGAGGTCGCGGACCATCTCGCGGCAGCCATGGACACCCCGTCCATGCCGGACCCGGCCACCCTTGCGGTGACTGCGGCGATGGCCGGCGAACACCACTGGCCGGACGGCAACGGCAAGCACCGGCACCCCAAGGAGCAGGGTTCAGACCATGGCCGGGCGGGCCATGAGGCTGCAGTCACGGCCGTGCACCGTACCGGCCGCCCGCAGATGCCGCACTCGTCCTAGGAACACCCTCGCTGACGACGCGCATCCGACCTGACGACACACAAACGGTCTGGCGACACCCGAATTCGGGTGTCGCCAGACCTTTTGCGTGTCCCAGGAAAATTTGCGCGTCGCCAACGCAGCGTCGCTAACCCTCCGGCACCACTTCGTCGGCGTTCTTGTCCAGCCGCCAGCCCCGCCACACCGGATGCCTGAGCTTGCCGCTGCCCGTCCATTCCCCGAAAGTCACCTCACCGACCAGCCGTGGCGTCACCCAGTGGGCGTCCGAGGCATCCACGCGGGGAACGTCGTCGAACGGTGACGTCTTGCGCGCCAGATCGTCCACTTTCTGGCGGAGTTCGTGCAGTTCGCGCATGCTGAACCCGCTGCCCACCCGGCCCACATACCGCAGCTTGTTGCCGTCGGGGATGCCCAACAGCAGCGAACCTACCGAACCCTGCCGCCCGCCTTTGCCCGGCCGCCAACCGCCCACCACCACTTCCTGGGTCTGCTCCAGCTTGATCTTGATCCACGTCCGGGTCCGCTGCCCGCTGACGTAGCGGCTGTCGGTCCGCTTGGCCATCACGCCCTCGAGCCCCAACTCCTGCGCACTCTCCAGGATGTGCTCGATCCTCTCGTCCAGGACGGCGGACAGCTCCACGGGACACTCCGACGGGTGATGGAACTCCTCCAGCCGCAGCCGCCGCTTCACGAAAGGCAGCCGGCGAAGGTCCTCGCTGCCGTCGGACAGCAGGTCAAAAAGCATCAGCCGGACAGGGATTGCTGCGCGGGCCTTGGCGACGTCGGCCGGCCGGGACAGTTTCATGCGTCCCTGGAGCAGCCCGAAATCGGGTCTGCCGGAAGGCCCGACGGCGATAATCTCACCGTCGGCGACGAACGGGCCCGCCGGCCAGCAGGCCCGGTCCTTCAGCTCGGGGTAGGTTGCGGTGACGTCTATGCCATTGCGGCTGAAGACACGGACCTTCTCTTCGTCGGCGACCAACAGGGCACGCACGCCGTCCCACTTCAGCTCGAACTGCCAGTCGCTGCCGTGAAGGTCGGCGGCGGTACCGGACGTTGCCATCATGGGACTGAAATCTTCAGCACGCAGTGGGGAAGGCGCGGCCGCGGCCGGGGAAACGTCCGCGGCAGGCTCAGTCCCGGAAGCGTCCGCCGCCGAATTATCCGCCGCGTCCTCCGCCGGTTCATCCTCCGCCGGAGCCCGCCGCGGATGGAAAGTCTGGTGGTCCTTGTCCATCAGGTGGATGAGCCATTGCCCTTCGGCGTCCCTGCCCTGCCCCCTACCGGTGTGGATGAGGGCGAACTTCTTGGTGCCGCCCAGGCCGCCGCCCTCGGTGCCGGTCAGCGTGGCGATGACCTCCCGGCCGTTGATCCATTTCTCCAGTTCATACGTGCCGTGGTCCCAGATGCTGACTTCCCCGGCGCCGTACTGGCCTTTGGGAATGGTGCCCTCAAACGTGGCGTAGTCCAAGGGGTGGTCCTCGGTCTGGACGGCCAGGTGGTTCTTTTCGCCGGATTCCGGGACGCCCTTCGGCAGGGCCCACGACACCAGCACCCCCTCGTGCTCCAGCCGGAAATCGAAGTGCAGCCTGCTCGCGTGGTGCTCCTGGATCACAAAGGTGTCGCCATTTCCGGAGGCGCCGGAGAACGGTTCCGGCGTCGCGTCCGGGTCCCGCATCGACCGGTACCGCTCCAGGCGGACGTGGGCGCCGCCGTCGTCCGTCTCCCCGTCCAGGGAATCCGGGTGACCGGCACCGCGGGCGACGGCGGCGAACGGGTCCTTGCCCGCCTTGACCCGGCGCAGCACGGCTTTGTAGTCGAGGTGCTCGAGCTTGGGAGACCCGATCTCCTGCCAGGTCCGCGGGGCGGCCACCGTGGGCGTGAGGCGGCCGCGCAGGGAGTACGGCACGATGGTGGTTTTGGCGGCGCTGTTCTGGCTCCAGTCCACCAGGACCTTGCCTGCGCGCAGCGTCTTTTTCATGTCGCTGACGGCGAGATCCGGGTGGTCGGCTTCCAGCGCGCGGGCCAGCTCGTGCGCAAAGTCTGAGATCTGATCGGAGGTCTGCGTTCCGTCAAGGCCCGCGTAGAGGTGGATGCCCTTGCTGCCGCTGGTCACCGGCACCGGTTCCAGGCCTACGTCCTGCAGGATGGCCCGTGCCAGCCTGGCAACCTCGGCGCATTCCTCCAAGCCTGCGCCGTCGCCGGGATCGAGGTCCAGGACCAGGCGGTCTGGATTGAGCTGCTTGCCGTGGGAGTCCACCTGCCACTGGGGGACATGGATTTCCAGCGAATTGATCTGTCCGAACCAGGTGAGCGTGGCGGGATCGTTCACCATCGGGTAATAGATGGTCCGGTCCTTGTGCGTGATGGCGGCGCGGGGGAGCCAGCCCGGCGCTGAATCCTCCAGGTTCTTCTGGAAAAACACCTCGCCGGGATGCCCGGCGGTGCCCACCCCGTTGACCCACCGCTTGCGGGTGGCGGGCCGGTTGGCCGCGGCGGGAATCAGCACGTGGGCCACGGCGGCGTAATAGGCCAGGACATCGGCCTTGGTGGTCCCGGTTTCCGGGTAGATGAGTTTGTCCAGGTTGGTGAGGGTCAGTTCCCGCCCCGCGACCCTGACGCGCTCTTTAGGGCCGGCCATGGGTCTTCACCTCCGGCCCCGCGTGATGTTCACTTGAGGGATGAGAGCCATCTGGAAAGGTGCCATCGCGTTTGGCCTCGTCAACGTGCCCGTGAAGGTCTACAGCGCCACCGAGGACCACGACATCAGCCTCCACCAGGTCCACAATGCCGACGGCGGCCGGATCCGGTATCAGCGCCGCTGCGAGGTGTGCAGCAAAATCATCGACTATTCGGACATCGACAAGGCGTTTGAGGACGAGGGCCGGACGGTGGTCCTGTCCAAGGATGAGCTCAAATCCATCCCGGCAGAGAACAGCCACGAGATCGAGGTGGTCCAGTTTGTTCCGTCGGAGCAGCTGGAACCGATGATGTTCGAGAAGAGCTATTACCTGGAACCGGATTCCAAGTCGCCCAAGGCCTATGTCCTGCTGCGCCGGGCGCTCGAGGATACGGATCGTGTGGCCATCGTCCAGTTCGCCCTGCGCGAGAAGACACGGCTGGGGGCGCTGCGCATCAAGGACGAGGTGCTGGTGCTGCAGTCCCTGCTGTGGCCCGACGAGGTCCGGGACGCCAGCTTCCCTGCGCTGGACACGTCCATCCGGATTTCCGCCCAGGAACGCGAAATGTCCGCCGCCCTCGTGGAGTCCATGGCCGCGGATTTCGAACCCGAGCACTTCACCGATGACTACCAGGTGCAGCTCCGGAAGCTCATCGACGCCAAGCTGGAGAAGGGCGATTCGCTCGATACCGACGAAACGTTCGGCGCCGAAGCGGGTGAGGGCGGCAACGGCGAGGTCATCGACCTGATGGAGGCGCTGAAGCGCAGCCTGGAGCGGAAGCGCGGCGGCGGGAAGCCTGCCGCCTCTGAGGATGCGGACGCGGACGACGCCGGCACAGGAGAAAGTGCCGACAGTCCCGGCGGGAAGGCTCCCGCCAAAGCCGGTGCCAAGACTGCTGGGACGAGGACAACGAGCGCCACGACGGCTGCGGCGAAGTCCTCCGAAACCAAAACCGCCGCCGCGAAGCCTGCGGCGAAGGCCACTACCACGCGGGCGCGAAAGGGTGCTTGAGGCGGTCCGCGAAAAAGCGGACCGGGAATGCGTAGACCGCAAGCGTGCTGTGTTGGTGGGGATGGCCGCCGCCTAGGAGTTCCGCAGGGCGGAGATAAGCTCGCTCTTCTTTTTGGCTGAGTAGCCGGTGAGGCCTATTTCCTTGGCTTTGGCCTTGAGTTGCGGGACGGTCCAGTCGTCGTAGTCGCCGGATTTCCCGCCCTTGCGGCCCACCGCGGAGCGGCCTTTCTTGGCGGCCGCGTTCGAGATACGGGCGGCTTTCTGCTTGGACGCGCCGTCCTCGCGCAGTTCCTCGTAGAGTTCAGGATCTTTCAGGCTCGGGTTCTTTTTGCCGGGCATGTCGTCCTCCTTCACCGGGACCGGGAAATCCTGGACGCCGAAGCGCCGTAATGGCTGGTCAGGCTTCCACGCTAATTCCGGGGTTGGGGAAACACAAGGAAACCCTAAGTTTGCTTGCTTCCGCGCCGAGTCCTAGCCCCAGACGCTTTACAGCGCGCCCCGCTGCGGCCACAATGGGTCGCATTGCAGCCCTGTGCAACAGCGTGCTGTCACTCGAAGCCTGTCAAGGAAAAAGCCTGTCAAAGGAGAGGGGCGCCAGCATGAATGACAAAGTGGACGTAGACGAGGCAGACCGGGCTCTGAAGCAAAAGCACCGGGCCATGTGGGCCTCGGGGGACTACCCGGCACTGGCTAGTGAGCTGGTGCAGGATCTCGGGGCCATTCTGGTTGATGCCTGCGGAATCAAGCCGAAACAGCACGTTTTGGACGTGGCTGCCGGCGCCGGCAACGCGGCCATCCCTGCGGCCATGATGGGTGCCCATGTGGTGGCCAGCGACCTCACCCCGGAGTTGTTCGACGCCGGGCGCCGGCAGGCTGCCGATCGCGGCGTCGGGCTTGAATGGGTGGAAGGTGACGCTGAGGCGCTGCCGTTCGAGGACGATTCATTTGACGTGGTCACGTCCTGCCTGGGCGTGATGTTCGCTCCGCACCATCAGGCCGGCGCGGACGAAATTGTGCGGGTGTGCAAACCCGGCGGCACCATCGGCCTGCTCAGCTGGACGCCCGAAGGCTTCATTGGAAGGATGTTTGCCACCATGAAGCCGTTCGCGCCGCCGCCCCCGCCCGGAGCCCAGCCGCCCCCGCTGTGGGGCAGCGAAGACCACGTGCGGGAACTCTTCGGCGACAGGATCACCGATATCCAGGCGAAAAAGCGCACGCTGGCCATCCGCAGTTTCCACCAGCCGGAGGACTTCCTGCGGTACTTCAAGTCCCACTACGGTCCCACCATTTCGGTCTACAAGTTCATCGGCGACGACCAGGACAAGGCACAGGCCCTGGACAAAGCCCTGACCGAACTGGCTGATTCGTTTGGGGAGGCCCACGGTGATGCCGTATGGCAAATGGACTGGGAATATCTGCTGTTGACCGCCAAGGAGGCCCGGTAGTGCCCGTGAACCTCGTGGCCACATCCACCATCACCATTGATGCTCCGGCGGAGCGCGTCTGGAAGGTAATCACCGATCCGGCCGCCGTGAAGGAATTTATGTTCGGCGCGGACCTGGAAACCGACTGGACGGAAGGTAGCCCCATCGCGTGGCGCGGCGAGTGGGAAGGCAAGCCCTACGAAGATAAGGGCAAGATCCTCGAGGTAGATCCCGGCCGCAAGCTGGTCCACACGCACTTCAGTCCGCTGGGCGGCGAAGAGGACAAGCCGGAAAATTACCACACGCTCACCTGGACCCTCGAGGACCAGGACGGTGCAACAACGCTCACGCTCTCACAGGACAACAACGCCAACGAAGACGCGGCGGAGCACTCCAAGAGCATGTGGGACATGCTCGTGGCGGACGTCAAGAAGATCGCCGAACGCGGGTAAGTAGCCCAACTGGGTAGCAGTAACTGTCGTTAAGCGCGTCCGTAACGACACTTGCTGCTACCTAGTTGGGCCAGACGCTTAAGAACCAGCGGCCGCCGTCGTACCTTCCCCAAAGAGGGGACAGGCGCAACGGCGGCCGCCGGCGTGAAGCCGCTACTCGGCGTCGTGATCCGTTTCCAGGATCTGAACCAGACGCGCCAGGGCGTCATCCGCGCCGGTACCTTCGGCGCGGAGCACCACAACGTCGCCGTGGGCGGCACCCAGGCTCATGAGGGACAGGATGCTCGCGGCGTCCATTGCCTCATCGACCGGCTCGCCTTGGCGGGCGATGGTGATGTCCAGGTCGAACTCGCCGGCGGCCTCCGCAAAGATGGCGGCGGGGCGGGCGTGCAGGCCTACTCGGCTGGCGACGGTTGCGGTGCGTTCTGACATTCTTGCTCCTTTTTCTTTCGGCGCCTGTTGGTTCAGCGCCGTGAATCTGTGGTGTGTACGGCCGGGTCAGACGGTTGCGGGAACGGACTCCACGGTAGCAGCGGGTTCGCGGACGGCCCAGCGCTTGAGACCGATCACTGCCAGGGCGGTGACGATGGTTCCAGCCGCGATCGCGACAACGAACATCAGGAAGTTGTCGATGGCGAAGAACACGAAGATTCCTCCGTGAGGGGCCTTGGATCCTACGGCTGCCGCCATGGAGATGGCGCCGGTGACTGCTCCACCCAGCATGCTGGCGGGGATAACGCGGAGCGGGTCGGCGGCGGCGAACGGGATGGCGCCTTCGGAGATGAAGGAAGCTCCCAGGAGCCACGCAGCCTTTCCGTTTTCACGCTCGGCGAGGCTGAAGCGCTTTTTGTCCAGGACGGTTGATGCCAGCGCCATGGCCAGCGGCGGCACCATGCCTGAAGCCATGACGGCGGCCATGATCTGCCACGGAGCCTGGTTGTCCAGCGTTGCGGCACCAAGGCCGGCGACGGCGAAGGCGTAGGCGACCTTGTTGACCGGGCCGCCGAGGTCGAAGCACATCATGAGACCCAGGATGATGCCCAGGGCGATGGCGCTGGCGCCGGTAAGGCCGGACAGCCACGTGTTCAGTCCCGCTGTGAGGGCGACGATCGGGCCACCCAGGATTAGGAACATCAGGCCCGACGCAACCAAAGAGGCGAGCAGCGGGATGATTACCACCGGCATCAGGCCGCGGAGCCAGCGCGGTACGGCCCAGGTTCCAATCACATGGGCGACGTAGCCGGCGAGCAAGCCGCCGACGATGCCGCCGAGGAAGCCTGCACCCATGAATCCAGCTACGGCGCCGGCGACGAAGCCTGGGGCGATCCCGGGCCTGTCAGCGATTGCGTAGGCGATGTAGCCCGCAAGGGCGGGCACCAGGAAGCCCATGGACAGGGCGCCGATCTTGAAGAGCACGGCACCGAGGTAGGCGCCCAGCGGGCCCCACGCGTTGTCAGGGTATTCGGTGGGCAGGTTGAAGATGCTGTTGTCCACCACGATTGCATCGGCGAAATCAGTGATCAGATAGCCACCCATCAGGAAGCCCAGGGCGATCAGCAGGCCGCCACCGGCGACGAACGGGATCATGTAGCTGACGCCCGTGAGCAGGGCCTTCTTCAGCTTCTGGCCGATGTGCTCGCCCTTTTCCATGGCCGCATTATCAGCCTGTTCCTCGGCACCGAAGTGCGGAACCCGGCGTGCGTTCGGGTTGTCAGCCGCGGCGAGAGCCTCTTGGACCATCTTGTCCGGCTCGTCGATGCCGCGTTTGACCGGCGCGTTGATGACGGGCTTGCCGGCGAAGCGTTCCTTGCCCCGGACATCCACGTCCACCGCGAAAATCACGGCGTCGGCGGCGGCGATGACGGAGGGGTCCAGTGGCTTGGCGCCTGAGGAACCCTGGGTCTCCACCTGCAGGTCCACGCCGACTTCCTTGGCCGCGGCGACGAGTGAGTCCGCTGCCATGTAGGTGTGGGCGATGCCGGTGGGGCACGCGGTCACAGCCACCAGGCGCTTCGGCCGGGCCGCAGACCCGGCAGCGGAAGCAGCGGCGCCCGCGCCGGCGGCTGCCTCAGCAGGAGCGGCACCGGACGCAGGAGCGGCAGCGTGCGACGCCGGCTTGTCCGCCAGGGCGCCGTCCACCAGTTCCACGATTTCCTCGCGGGAAGACGCTGCACGCAACGCGGCAGTGAAGTCCTTTTTGATCAGGGACCGGGCCAGCTTGGACAGCAGCTTCAGGTGCTCCTGGTCCGCGCCGTCGGGGGCGGCGATGAAGAAGATCAGGTCCGCGGGGCCGTCCTTGGCGCCGAAGTCAACCTTGGGGTTGAGCCGGGCCATGGCCAGCGTGGGTTCGATGACCGCAGCAGAGCGGCAGTGCGGGATGGCGATGCCGCCGGGGATGCCGGTGGCGGTCTTCTGTTCGCGGGCGAAGGCGTCGGCGAAGAGTCCTTCAACTTCGGACGCGCGGCCGGTGGCAGCTACTTTGCTGGCCAGGTGCCGGATCACGTCCTCGGGCGAGGTGCCCAGGTTCTGGTCGAGCTCGACCAGTTCGGTGGTGATGAGCTGAGTCACTGTCAATCCTTTCGAAGGGCCGTGATGGTTACGGCATCCGGGGTGGTTTGGTGGACTGCCGGGACAGTGGAACCCGGCAGGGAGGCGGCGGCGGCACCGTGTGCCACTGCCTGACGGAGGCAATCGGCCGGGGCGGCGCCCTGGCCGTGTGCGAGCAGATAGCCAGCCAGCGATGAATCGCCCGCGCCGACAGTACTGACCGCGGCGACCGGCGGATGCGTGGCCAGCCACGCGCCGTCGGCCGTTACTAGGACAGCTCCCTTGGATCCGAGAGTTGCCAGCACAGCACCCACACCGGAACGCACGACGGCGGCGGCGGCCGCTGCAGCAGATTCCGGATCCGCTTCAAGTTCGTCTGCGGTAAACGCCGTGGCGAAGCCGGCTGCAGCAGCCAGTTCCGCCAGTTCCTCGGCGTTGGGTTTGAGGAGGTCCGGTTTCCCGGACACACCGTCCTGTGACGTGCCATGCTGTGCCGTGCCGTCCGGCGAGATGCCGGAGACGGCGGCGACGAGCGGGCCGCCGGAGGAGTCGACGGCGATCAGCGGGGCGCCGCCGTTGGCTGCCGCCCGCAATCGCCGCGTGACGGTGGCGTAGAAGTCGGCCGGGAAGCCGGGAGGCAGGGAACCGGCCAGGACCACCCAGCTGGCGCCGCGGGCGCGTTCCAGCAGCAGGCCGATCAGGGCTTCCTGCTGGTCCTCGCTCAGCCGCGGGCCGGGCTCGTTGATCTTGGTGGTCACGCCACCCGGCTCGGTCAGCGCCACGTTGGTTCGCAGCGGCTCGTCGATGGGAAGGGCCGCGAACGGCACGCCATCGTGGAGCAGCCCGGCGAGGACGGGATCACTCGCGGCGCCCGGGAGCACCGCGATGGTCTCCAGGCCGGAGGCAACCAGGGCGCGGGAGACGTTGACGCCCTTGCCGCCGGATTCCTGGCTGACCGAGACGGCGCGCTGGACTTCGCCGCGTTCCAGGGGTCCGGGCAGGGCCACCGTGCGGTCCAGGCTGGGGTTGGCCGTGAAGGTGACGATCACGCGATCACCACGTCGACGCCGGCCTCGGTCAGGGCTGCCGCCAGTTCGGGGCTGGGCTCGCTGTCTGTAATCAAGGTGTCCAGATCTTTCAGGGAGGCGAACTGGACTAGGGTTTCTGCGTCCAGCTTGGAGGAATCGGCCAGCACCACGATGCGGCGTGCCGAATGGACGAAGGCTGCCTTGACGGCGGCTTCTTCAGGATCGGGCGTGCTGAGGCCAAAGGTGGGGTGGATGCCATTGGTGCCGATGAAGGCGATGTCCGGGCGCATCCGCTGCGCGGCCTCCACTGTTGACTGTCCCACGGCGGCCTGGGTGAGGCCGCGCACGCGGCCGCCCAGGATCTGGAGGGCGATTCCGGGAGCGCTGGACAGTTTGGCTGCGATGGGAACGGCGTGGGTGATGACCACCAGTTCGGCTCCAGTTTCGCCGGCGGAAGGTTCGACGGCGGCGCGGCGGGAGAGGAGGTCGGCCAACGCTTCGGTGGTGGAACCGGCGTCGAGCAGGATGCTGCCGGACGAGGCCTGGGGGATCAGGGCCAGTGCAGTCTGCGCGATGCGCATCTTCTGGTCCGGGCGCTGGATGGTCCGTTCGTTGATGCTTTCCTCGGTGGTGCTGAAGCGGTCGGCCGCAACTGCTCCGCCGTGGACCCGCCGCACGGTGCCGGTGGTTTCGAGCGTGGCGAGGTCGCGGCGGACGGTTTCGGTGGTGATGCGGAAGCGCTCCGCCAGCATGGTCACGCTGACCCGGCCCGTGCCCGCGACTAGCTCGGCAATCTTCTGCTGGCGCTCCTCGGCGAACACGTACCCTCCATTGCGTAAAGTGCTGAATCCCAGCGGCTGTGACGTCCAGTGATTGGCATCACATGATGTTGAATTACTTGACTTTATCTTCGCTTATGTTGGTTTGTCAATGGAAACCCACAAGAAACAAAGTCCGCAGGCCGGGTCTTCGCGCGGAACGGAAAAGCCGGGCCGGGCCTGTGTGGTCCGGCCCGGCGTCCGGGTGGTTGTGGAGCCTAGATACCGCCGTCGCGGCTTTCGTTGCGGGTGATGCGCTCGCCGGTGTTGGGATCAACCACCGAACGGGTTTCGCTGACCCGGCGGCTGCGGCCCGGTGAGGCCAGGATGAGGGAGGCGATCAGCCCGATCACGCCAACAGCCATCAGGATGTAGCCAACCATGACCTGGTCTATGAAGGGGATGAGTCCCGGGGCGACGGCCCAGGCCAGGATGGCGCCGAGTGCAATAAGGAAGATGGAGGAACCGATTCTCATGACTTGCTCCTTGTTGTCCGCTGATCTTGGAGGGGCGGTACTACGCGCGGCAGCATCCTGTGCGCCGCACTTGCTAAGCATGCTTTCCAGCGTCAGGCTACCTTACGTGTCCGGTGTTGGGCGGAACGCTGGCCTCAAATCCCGAGTCGTGCCCGGCTCCCCAGTCGATGTGGTGACGGTAGACCCAGTCCGGACGGTGGACCGCAGCCCGTCCGCGCCTATCAGCAGGTGGCCTTCGGCGGACGTGCCGTCGTCGAATCCTGCGGTCACGCCGTCGGGGGTTTCGGTCACGGAGCTGAGCCCCTTTCCGTACAGGATGCGGATGCCCCGACGCGTCGCTTCCGTGCGGAGCAGTCCGTATAGCTCGGAGCGCGTCAGTGTGCGGGCGGTGGTCCCGTCCGGCAGGGCGCCGCCGTACTTGAAGTCGATCAGGTGGCGTCCCGTCGAGCCCAGGTACATGGACATCCGCGGCGTGCTGAACCCCAGCCCTGCCGCGGCGTGCTTCAGCCCAAGGGTGTCCAGGGCGTCGAAGCCGTTGACGGCGACGGTAAGGAAGCCTCCGACGCCGTCCGACGGGCCGCCGTACGCTTCGAAGACAACGGGCGTGTGCCCCGCCTTTTGCAGTGACAGGGCCGTCGCCAGCCCTGCGACGCCGGACCCGATGATGAGGCAGTTCAACATGGCTGTTCTCCTTCTGATTTATTTCGTTCTCCGAACTGCGGGGACTCTCGGCCACCGAGGGCAAGGCGATCGACATTCTGATGCGCTTCGGCCCCCTGACGGCGGGGGAGTTCGGCGAGCGGCCGGGCTTGGCCCCCGCATCCGTGACCGGCCTGATGCGGCGGCTTGAGGCCAAGGGTGTGGCCCGGCGCGTCCGGCATCAGGAGGACAGGCGCAAGGTGCTGATCGAACTGGTGGGTGACCAGGCCTCTGCCGCGGCGCCCTATTTCCTGGATTCATGGGCGGGCTGGCGGCCCTGCTGGAGGGCTACAGCGACGAGCAGTTGCGGACCATCGCCGACTTCTCATCCAAGGCTGCTGCGGTCCAGAAGGATGCGGCCGGGCACCTCGGGTCCGGGGCAGAATAGAGAGCCAAGCACGGCGGGCGGCTTTTCCGGCACATTCGCGGCAGGAGTCGATGCGAGCCGCTGGCCCGCTGGACTGGCTACGCTGATCCGATGGAAACAGTTACGTGGTCCAAGCCGGAAAGCGAACGGGACGGCACGCCGCTGCTGGTCATGATGCATGGCTACGGCACCGATGAGTCGCGGATGGTGCGGCTGTTCGAATACCTGCCGGCCGAGTTCACTTGTGTTGCCCTGCGCGCACCCATGGTGATCGGCGACCACTACGGCTGGTTCCTGCTGGACTACTTCCTGGCCAACGATTTCGCGGATGTCATCGCGGCCACCAACACCGTCCAGGCGTGGATTAACTCCGTCAGGGGCCAGCACAGCAGCGTGAGTCTGTTGGGTTACTCGCAGGGGATGGCCATGGCCAGCACGCTGCTCCGGCTCCATCCCGCGGATTACAAGGCCACGGTTGGGCTTTCCGGTTTTGTGCTGGAAAACGAGCTGTTGTCCCTGACCGAATCCTTCACGGCCCCGCCGCCCTTTTTCTGGGGGCGGGACAAGGCGGACCTGGTGATCAATGAGGACGCCACGGCCTACACCGGACAATGGCTGAACGAAAACACCCGGTTGACCGCCAGGACGTATCCGGGCATGGGCCACGCCATGAGCAAGTCGGAGATGGTGGACGTCAGCGCGTTCCTGCGCCACTACGTGCCCGGCTGAACTGCGTCATCGGTCCAAGCGCGTGATCGGTTGAACCCTGTGCCCGCCCGGGCGTGTGCCCCGTATCGCAATATGAGAAAAAACAGTTGCGCGCGAAATTTGTAAGCGCTTACACTCGTCGGTGGCCGGCTCTTTGCGGGCCATTGGAAACCGTCGGAAAGGGCAGCCGGACAGATGCCATGTGCCAGGCCTCTATCCAGGCCTCCTGCCCGCCTTGCGCCGCGATGCCTGCTCCGCCAAGTTGTCAGGCCGTGCCAAGGCGCTCATGATGGAAGAAGACGTTAAACAGCAGCCCATCGGCCCGCTGTGGTTTTACCGTGGCCCTTAGCCGCCTCTGCTGACCCCGGCGGCATCGTGGCCGCCCCTCTCCGCTCCTTGCTTGGACCCCTCCTTGCTGCCCGCCGCTTTTCTGCCAGCCCTTCCACGTTCCGCCTGTATGCACAGCCCCCGCTTACATAGCCCCACTACTTTCCGCCCAGTGACATCCCGCCCGTGACATCCCGCCTGTTGCCCGCCGTCTGAAAGGACACCGCGCATGACTGACGTTCTGAAAACCCAAAGCACCAGCTGGACCACTGCCTCCGCCATCCTGTTCGACCTCGACGGCGTGCTGACCCCCACAGCCACTGTCCACGAACAGGCGTGGAAGGAACTCTTCGAGGGCTTCCTGGCGTCCCGTCCGGATGTGCCCGGCTACCGCGAGGACGATTACTTCGATCACATCGACGGCAAGCCCAGGTTCGACGGCGTCCGGGACTTCCTGGCGTCCCGCGGCATCGTGCTGCCCGAAGGCGAGCCCAGTGACGGCACCACCGGTCAAGATTCCGCCGAGATCCCCGGGCAGGACGCCACCGTCCAGGGACTGGGCAACCGGAAGAACAAGGTTTTCAACGACATCGTCAGCGCCGGCGTCGAGCCGTTTGAAGGCTCGGTGCGCTTCCTGGAAGCCGCCGTGGACCGCGGACTCAAGGTCTCCGTCGTCTCCTCATCCCGGAACGCCCCGGCTGTGCTTAAAGCCGCCGGCCTGAACGGGTACTTCGAAATAGTGGTTGACGGTGTGGTGGCTGCGGCCCAGGGCCTGCCCGGCAAACCGAGCCCCGCCACGTACCAGTACGCCGCGGAACTGCTGGGCCTGCCCAGCGAAGAATGCGTGGTGGTTGAGGACGCCGTCTCGGGTGTCCAGGCCGGACACGCGGGGCAGTTCCACTCGGTGATCGGCGTGGACCGCGGCGCCGGCCGGCAGACCCTGCTCGACGCCGGAGCCACAAGCGTGGTCAACGACCTCGACGAACTGCTCTAACAGCCATCGCCGCCTGACGCTCCCCCGGCCTCAGGCACGAAGCACTTCCCCGCAACGCACAACGCCAAAGGACCCCAACACCATGGCTCTTATCACCGCGGACCGTGAACGGTTCCCCAACACCTCCTGGCAGCTTGTGGAAACACAGCACCAGCCGGGCAGCGCGGGCACCCTTGAGACGCTCTTTGCCCTGGGCAACGGCCATCTGGGTATCCGCGGTGCGCACTGGGCGGCCTCGGACGCAGACCTTCCGGGCAGCTTCATCAACGGCCTCCATGAGATCTGGGACATCAAGCATGCGGAGAACGCGTTCGGCTTCGCCCGGACCGGACAGCGGATCATCTACATCCCTGACGCGAACAACTTCACGGTGATCATCGACGGCGAGAGCCTGACCCTCGCCGAATCAGCCGTGCTGGACTACCGCCGCTCCGTCGACTTCGCCACCGGCATCTACGAATGCCGGATCACGTGGCTGTGCCGGTCCGGCGCCACGGTGACCACCACAGAACGCCGCGCCGTGGGCTTCGCCTCACGCGGCAGCCTGGGCATCTCGCTCGAAGTCGCCGCGGACCGCGAGGTTTCCGCCGACGTGACGTCCTCCGTCATCAACCGCCAGGACCAGCCTGTGGAGGACCACTCGGCGCATGACCCGCGCCGGGCAGGCCGGCACGCAGGCCGGGTTCTCCTGCCGGTAAGGACCGACGGCGGCGACGGCTCGCTCCGTCTCTCCTGGGAAGCGGCGGAATCCGGGCAGCGCGTGGGAATCGCCGTGGACCACTGGACTTCCGCCGGCCACCAGCCCTTTGAGACCGTTGCAGGCGAAGACGACAGCAACGTCCGGTACGTCCTTGCCGTCCGCGCCGACGAGCCGTTCCGGCTCGAAAAGAGCGTCAGCTATGCCGCCGGCCGCGGCGTCCAGGACTCGGACCGGGACGCGGCGGAGGCCGCCGAAGCCGGGCTCCGGTCTGTGGAGGACATCTTCACCGAGAGCCGCGAGCATTACCGCGCGTACTGGGACACCTCGGACATCGTGGTGGGCGGCCAGCCCGAGCTCCAGCAGGCCATCCGGTGGAACCTGTTCCAGCTGGCCCAGGCCACCGCGCGGGCGGACATCGCCGGCATCCCCGCAAAGGGGGTCACCGGATCGGGTTACGAGGGGCACTACTTCTGGGACCAGGAGGTCTACCTCCTGCCCTACCTCACCTACACGAACCCCGACGGCGCCCGTCAGGTCCTGGAGTTCCGGCACGACATGCTGCCAGCCGCCAAAATCCGGGCCAAGGAGCTCAGCGTGGAGGGCGCACTGTTCCCGTGGCGCACCATCAACGGCCTGGAAGCCAGCGCCTATTACGCCGCCGGCACGGCGCAGTTCCACATCGCAGCGGCCATCGCCTTCGCCACCAACCGCTACCTGTGGGCCAGCGGCGACGAAACCTTCCGCGAGGGTATGGGTGCCGAACTCCTGATCGAAACCGCCCGCATGTGGGCCGCCTTGGGCTTCTTCGGCAAGGACGGGGCCTTCCACATCCACGGCGTTACCGGCCCTGATGAGTACACGGCGGTTGTCAACGACAACCTCTACACCAACGTGATGGCCCGCTTTAACCTGCGCGCTGCTGCGGCGCTGGACCACCCGGAGATCGACGACGCCGAACGCGAGCTGTGGGAGCAGGCCGCGGCCCGCATCCACCTGCCCTTCGACGAAGACCTGCAGGTCTACTCGCAGGACAACGACTTCATGACCCTGGAGCCGTGGGACTGGACCACCCCCCGGTCCAAGTACCCGCTGCTGCTGAACTTCCACCCGCTGGTGATCTACCGGCACCAGGTGCTGAAGCAGGCAGACACAGTGCTGGCCATGTTCCTGCAGTGGCAGGACTTCTCCGCCGAGGAGAAGCGCCGCGCGTTCGATTTTTACGATCCCATCACCACCGGCGATTCCACCCTGTCCGCCTGCGTGCAGGGGATCATGGCTGCCGAGGTGGGGCACCCTGAGGCCGCCCTGGAGCACTTCACGAACGCCGTTTTCATCGACCTGGACGACACCCACGGCAACACGATCGACGGCGTGCATATCGCCTCCGCCGGGGGTGTCTGGAGCTCGCTGGTCTCCGGCTTCGCCGGGCTCCGGGACCAGGGCCACCTGCCGTTCTTCGATCCGCGGCTCCCGGCCGGGTGGGAGGCATTGTCCTTCCACCTGAAGATCCAGGGCCGGTTGCTGCTGGTGGAGCTCGACGCCGGTGCACTGACACTGAGCGTCCGCAGCGGCGGACCGCTCGACGTGGATGTCCGCGGCCAGGTGCTCAGCATCGGCGCGGAACCGGTCCGGATTGCCCTGGAGCCTGTTGAGGTTCCGGAGCGCACTGTCTTCCCCAGCGGACCCCCGACGGCGAGCCTCCCCATTGTGGGGTTCCGCGCCTGACGTGATTGCGCGCCTGACGTGATTGCGCGCCTGAGGTGATTGCGCGCCTCAGGTGACGGGGTGCGTCAGTCTCCTGCCGCCGTCGTGCGTTCCACTTCAACCTGCCTGTCCAGCGGGTGGGCCAGTTCGTCGGCGGGCATCCGGGCGGCGATCATGGCGATCACCGCCAGGGCGGGGCAGACGACGCCGGCGGCCAGGAAAATTGCCCAGATGGGGAAGACCTCGGCTGCCGGTCCGGCCAGTGCCATGGAGATGGGCATCAGCGCGAGGGACACAAAGAAGTCCAGGCTGGAGACCCGTCCCAGCAGGTGGCTGGGCACGCGTCGCTGCAGCAGCGTGCCCCAGATGACCATGCCCACGCTGCCGGTGGCGCCCCAGACGAACATTGCGGCGGCCACGGTCCAGAAGCTGTCCAGAAAGCCGACGGCGGCGAGCGGCAGGCTGCCCGCACCCCAGGACACCATCATCACCGTGAGATAGCGGCGCGGCAGTTTCAGGGATGCGGTGACCAGCGAGCCGACGGCCCCGCCCACGCCCATCACGGCCAGCAGGAAGCCGAACATTCTCGAGTCGCCGCCGAGCTGGTCGCGGACCACAAACGGCATCAGCACTTCGATGGGACCGATCAGGAAGAGCACGGAAACGCAGGCCCACAGCAAGGTCCACAGCAGCCACGGTGTGCGGATGGTGTAGCTGATGCCCTCGCGGAGGTCGTGGAAGAAGGACGTTTTCGCGTGGCCCGTTGCCCCGGCGTCTTCCCCGGCCCCGGTGCTCCTGCCGTGAGCCCCGCCGTCGGCCCCGTTGTGGGGCGCGTCCAGGGCATGGCGCCCCAGGAAGTTCAGGACGATGAACGCCAGCAGATGGCAGGTGGCCACTCCGGTCACGGCGTGCGACGGCGAGAGCGCCGCCACCACCACGCCCGCGACGGCGGGTCCGGCCGCCTGCTGGAGGATGGGCCGCATGGTCCCCTCCATGCCGTTCGCGGCCAGCAGGTCCTCGGGCGGCAGGATGCGCGGCAGGATCGCGGAGTAGGCAGGGAAGAAGAACGCGGCGCCCACGCCCAGCACAAAGCTGCCCACGGCGAGATGCCACAGCTGCAGCCACCCTGCCATGGCCAGCCCGCTGATCGCCGCGATAACGGCGAGGTTGGCGCCTTCAACGGCAATGATCAGGAGCCGCTGCGGCACGCGGTCAGCGGCGATCCCGCCCGCGAGCACGAAGGCCACCAGGCCGATGCTGCCGGCAGTGGCCACCAGGGACAGCTCCAGCGGGCCGCCGCCGAGGTGGATCACCTGGTAGACCATGGCGACAGCCCACATTCCCGATCCGAAAATGGAGATGGCCAGCGCCGCGATGAGGACCCGGTACTCGCGGTGCGCAAAGGGCCGCAGCGCTTGGAGTGTGGGCATAGGGCAAGTCTAGGCTGGGCTGGATTTTGGCGGAACTCAACGCCGGGGCCCGGCGCCGGGACCGCTTACTCTTAAGCACCCTTAGTGTTAAGGCAGGGCCGCAGCCAAAAACTGCCGGCGGACACAAGCAATACCGAAGCAGAGGTGACCATGGCCAAGCGCAGCAATCCCGCAGTACGTATCGCACAGGAGACCGCCCACAACGCGGTGTTCGACGCCGACGGCAAGCCGAAACCCGGAGTCCACAACATGCTCCTCCGGGCAGTCGAAATCCAGCGGCCGCTGGTGCTCGCCTACGTCCGGCGGCTGCAACGCAAACACCCGCGCGCCAGCGCCGCCAGGCTCGCGGAGATCCTCGAACGCGACTACCTGCGGGCGGTGACCGGCGGCGGTGCGATCGTCGGGGCAACCGCCGTTGTGCCCGGCGTCGGAACCGTGGCCTCCCTGGGCCTCTCCGCCGTGGCTACCGTTGGCTTCCTCGAAGCCACGGCACTTTATGCCACCTCGCTGGCGGAACTTCATGGCATCCGGCTGACGAACCCGGAAAAGGCCAGCACCATGGTCATGGCCATCATGCTGGGCGAGGAGGGGGCTTCACTGCTGGGAACGCTGAGCGGCCAGGCCATGGGCAAGGGAGCCAGCGCCACCCAGGCATGGGGCAACGTGCTGACCAAGTCCATGCCATCGGGCTTCGGTGCCATTCGGAACAAGATCCAGAAGGCCTTCCTCAAGAACCTGCTCAAACGCCAGGGCACGGCGCTGCTTGGCCGGGCGCTTCCGTTCGGCATCGGCGCGGTGGTGGGCGGTGCCGGTAACCTCATAATGGGCCGTGCCGTGGTGGCCAACGCCAAGGAAGCCTTTGGTCCGATGCCGGACACCATCCCGGGGGAGCTCAAGGCCGTGGCGGCGGAACCGGAAAAACTTACTTTGGAAGGCAACAACCTTGGATCTTAACGCTGACCTCGGCGAATCGTTCGGCTCGTGGAACATGGGGGACGACGCCGCCATGTTCCGGCTGGTGACCAGCGCGAACGTGGCCTGCGGCTTCCACGCGGGGGATCCCGTCACCATGCTGGACAGCTGCCGCGCCGCCTTCGAGCTCGACGTCACCGTTGGTGCGCACGTGGGGTACCGGGACCTGGCCGGCTTCGGCCGCCGGTCGCTGGACATGTCCTTCGACGAACTGTTCGGTGACGTCCTCTACCAGCTGGGCGCGCTCGACGGCGTGGCGCACGCCGTCGGGGCCTCCGTTGACTACGTCAAGCCGCATGGCGCCCTGTACAACCGCCTAGTCCACGACGCCGAGCAGGCCTCCGCCGTGGTTGCCGCCATCCAGGCCTACGACCCCGGCCTGCCGATCCTCGGCCTGCCGGGCTCGCAGCTGCTGATCCAGGCCAAGGAAGCCGGCCACCCGGTTTTTATTGAGGCTTTTGTGGACCGCGCCTACCAGGCGGACGGGACCTTGGTGCCGCGCTCCCAGGCTGGTGCTGTCCTCCACGACGTCGACTCGATCGTTGAGCGCGCAGTGCGCCTCGCGACGAAGGGCGAAGTTGTGGCCGTGGACGGAACGGTGGTTCAGGTCCGGCCCGACTCCCTGTGCATCCATGGCGACACCCCCGGGGCCGTGGAAATGGCCGCCGGTGTTCGTACCGGGCTCGAAGCGGCCGGCGTGCAGCTGGAGTCCTTCGCGTAACCGCCCCGCGTTGCCTTAGAAGGGCCAGGTCAGCCGAACACCAGGTGCGCCGCGCTGAAGATGACCAGCCCGGCCAGTGAGCCCACTACGGTGCCGTTGATCCGGATGAACTGCAGGTCCTTGCCCACCTGGAGTTCGATCTTCTGCGACGTTTCCTCGGCATCCCAGCGGGCCACGGTATCGGTGATCACGCCGGCGATGTCGGAGCGGTAGGTCCGCACCAAGTAACCGGCGGCGTCGCCGATCCAAGCATTGACCTTGCCGGCCAGTTCGGCGTCGTTCACCAGGCGTGAGCCGAAATCGCGCACCGCCGCCTTGAACCGAACCGTCAGTTCACTGTCCGGATCGTCCACCGCAGACAACAGGGCGCTCTTCACGGTTCCCCAGGTGCGGGAGGCCAGTTCGCGGACCTCTGGATCTCCCAGAACTTGTGCCTTGATGTCCTCGGCCCGGGCGATCATCGCGGGATCATGCTGAAGGTCCTGCGCGAGGTCGTTCAGGTACTTGTCGATCTGCTGCCGGACCTGGTGGTTCGGATCGGACTGGACGGCGCGCGTGAACTTGAGGATCTCCACGTAAACCTTGTCGCCCACCAGCCCGTCCACGAACTGCGGGACCCAGGTGGGGGACCGGTCCGAGACCAGCCGGCTGACGGTTTCGTGATTGTCGTCCACCCAGTCCGCGGCGCGGTCCACCAGCAGGTCCACGAGCTTATGGTGGTGCCCGTCGGCAAAAATCCGTTCCGCCATCCTGCCCACCGGCGGTCCCCACGGCGGAGCCAGCAAGTGCTTACGCACCATTCCCTCGATGACCGCCTGGACGTCGTCGTCGTTCAACACCTTGAACACGCCGCGGATGACGGCGGCACCCTCCTTCGCCACGCGCTCGGCGCCACCCGGACCGGCGAGCCATTGGCCGGCCTTCCGCGCTACGTCCACCGAAGCGAGCTTCTCCTGAACCACCTGCTCGGACAGGAAGTTGGTCTCCACAAACTCGCCCAGCGACGCCCCGATCTGGTCCTTGCGGCGCGGGATAATGGCGGTGTGCGGGATCTTGATGCCCATGGGGTACTTGAACAGCGCGGTCACGGCGAACCAGTCGGCCAGCGCGCCCACCATGCCGCCTTCGGCCGCGGCGCGGACGTACTGCAGCCACGGATACTCCTTCTGCAGCGCGAACGCGAACACAAAAATGACGGCCATGGCAATGAGGAGTCCCAGCGCCACAAGCTTCATTTTCCGCAGCGCTGCCGCCTTTTCGGCGTCCCCGGCACTGAGTTGATGACCGACGACGGCGGCGCCCCCCTTGGGGGGCCGCGGCGCCGGACCTGTGGGCCGGGACGGGTCCTGGCGGGTAGTTGGCTCAGAGTTCACCTGCATGTGCCCAGCCTAGCGCCGAGCCACTGGGCGGCGTCCGCTAGCGTGTCCTCATGACATTCGAGGAGCCTGAGCCGGAACGGCCGCTGGTGTTTGCCCACCGGGGCGCCAGCGCTGCATTTGCCGAACACACGCGCGCCGCCTACCTCCAGGCCATTGCCGACGGCGCGGACGGGGTGGAGTGCGACGTCCACTTGACGCGGGACCAGCACGCCGTGCTGCTCCATGACGCCAACCTGGACCGGACCTCGGACGGAACCGGACCTGTTGCTGACCGAACACTGGCGGAGTTGCGGCTGCTGGACTTCTCGTCCTGGAAAGGCGCCCGGATCCCGGAGGAATACGGCGCAAAGTCAGAGCAGCTCCTCACGCTCCCTCAACTCCTGGACATCCTGCGCGGCGCTGGCCGGCCGATCGGCCTGGCAATCGAGCTCAAGCACCCCAGTCCTTACCAGCTGAAACTGGAAGACCGTGTGCTGGACGTGCTCCGGGGCGAAGGCTGGGACGACGGAACTTCCTCGGTGGACAACATCCAGGTGACGTTCATGAGCTTCAGCCCGGATTCCGTAAAGCACCTGCTCCGGAGTGTGCCGGCCGAATTCATCTGCCAACTGGTGGACGACATCGACGTCGACGAACTCCGCGACGAACTCAGCCTCGGCCCCCTGGCTGGCGGCGCCATCGCCAACCTGATGAAGGCGGCGCAGCTGGAAGGCGAACGCATCCTGGACGAGTGCGACGTGGGACTCGCGGGGCCCGGAATCATGTACGTCCGCGAGCACGCCCGGACCGTGCAGCGCTGGCTGGAGTCCGGTCGCCGCTTCCGCGTGTGGACCGTTGATTCGGAACGGGATGTGGCGCTCTGCCAAGGGCTGGGAATCCACGAGATCACCACGAACAAACCAGCCAGGGTATTGGCGCAGCTGCAATCGAGCGGGCAACAGGTCCAGCTTCCGTCCTGAGTCGTTGCTGTTCAGTCGTTGCCGTTCAGCCGCTGCTGTTTAGCCCCCGGGGCGGCGCTGTGATTGAGTGGACCCATGCCTTTTCGCTGGTCCGCCCGGGCCACCCAAACAGTGTCCGCGGCGGCCATGAGCGCGCTGCTGATGACCAGCGCCATGAAGCACTTCCGCGAGCCACGGTTCTTCGAACAGGTGGTCCCGGATTATCTGTGCCGCGAGACTCCAGGTGCCGGCGGCGAGTCGCCGGAGGGGCACGAAGTGCCAGCGCCCGACGGCGGCAGGCGGCCCCTGGCGGTGATGTCACGGGAGGAATGGATTGCGGTGAGCGGACTGCTGGAAGCGGGTGCCGCCGTCGGCCTCCTGATCCCGGTGTCACGGCGGGCAACAGCCACCGCCGTGACTGCAATGTTCACGGTATTCCTGGCCGGCCACGTGGACGCACTTCGCCGCGCCTATGGCTCCGCCGGATCCCCGACGCAGCGCAAGGTACAAACCGTCCGGTTTCCGCTTCAGCTGCCGCTCATCCTGTGGGCTTGGAGCTTGCGGAACCCGGGACGACGGCGGTGAAGTTGCTCGCCTCGCCCGCCGTGCGGGTGGGAATCTCGATCAGCATCGCCACCGGCCTCTACGGAGTGTCCTTCGGCGCCCTGTCCGTCACCTCAGGTCTTGATTTCTGGCAGACCATGGCGCTCAGCCTGCTGCTTTTCAGCGGCGGTTCCCAGTTCGCGTTCATCGGTGTGGTGGCGGGTGGAGGCTCCGGAATTGCCGCCATGAGCGCAGCCACGTTGCTGGGCATGCGGAACGGCATCTACGGCATGCAGCTCAACGCCCTCCTGCATCCGACGGGCTGGCGGAAGTATGTTGCCGCACAAGTCACCATTGACGAGTCGACCGCCACCAGCAGCGGGCAGACCGACCCCGACGAGCAACGCCGCGGTTTCTGGACGGCCGGCATCGGCATCTACGTACTCTGGAACCTTTTCACCGCCGTGGGGGCCCTCGCAGGAAGCGGATTGGGTGATCCCAAACAGTGGGGCCTGGACGGTGCGGCAGTGGCCGCATTCCTGGCCCTGCTGTGGCCGCGGCTCAAGGGGCGGGAACCGGCGGCGATTGCCGTGGTGTGCGCACTCGCCACGGTTGTAGCCGTGCCGTTCGTTCCCGCAGGCGTGCCCATCCTGATCGCCGCCGTGGTGGCTGCACTGATCGGCTGGTTCAGCCACGGACGCAGTGATGAAGGCCTGGAGCCGGACGTGGATCCCTACGACGAGCACCATGGGCGTCGGGACAAAAACCGGGACGCGCACCTGGACAATCAGAGGGACAGCCACGGGGACAGCCACGGGCAGACGGGGCAGGCGGGCGCATGAATCTCTGGATCTGGTTGTTGCTGGCGTGCTTCCTTGCCTACGCGTGGAAGCTGGTGGGCTATTTCGTCCCGGCGAAGCTGCTGAAGGACCCCCGGATGTCGCGTATCGCCGGCACCATGACCATCGGACTTCTGGCATCCCTGACCATTGTCAACACTGTGGCGTCCGGCCAGACGTTGGCCGCCGACGCGCGGCTGGGAGCCCTCGCCGCCGCAGCCGTCGTGTTGGCTTTCCGGGCGCCCTTCCTGCTGGTGGTGGTGGTGGGAGCCGGTGCCGCAGCCCTGCTGCGGCTCATCGGATGGAACTGACCGCCAGGTGAAACCGACTCCGAAGCACTGGTGGTGCGGCTCATATGCGTTATAGCATGGGCCTGGCTATGCAGTTGGCCGTGGACTCTCGTGAGAGCGCTGACCATGGAAATAAGGCTGCACCCAGCCGGTGCGAGACCCGGCAAAACCCGCCGTCCAGCACGTGATGGATGGCGCGCCGGGCTTCCGGTCAAGCGCTTCTTTACCCGGTTCCGGTCTCTGGCAGACCTGCCGCCGGAGGACCTGGTTGTACTCTCCGAGCGGATGAGACTGGCTCTGGACGTCAGTCAGGAAGCAAACATCACCGCCCTGCACGCGGCCGTACGGGCCGAACTCCGAAACCGGGAAACGGAACCTGACGATTGATGGCCGGCCGGTGTATCGGCGTGAGGCTGTCGCTACGGCCTAAAGGAGTCAGTCAAGATGAACGAACAGCCAGAGCCCAACACCCCGGATCCGGATAGCGGAACCGACAACCCCCAGGCTGCAGACCCGAAGCCGCGGCCGGTCTATGACACCACTGTCTCCGAATCGACGCGGGAACTGCGGGATACTTCCCGGCGCCGCCGCGATGCGGAGGAGAAGCTGCAGCAGCACCTGTTGGAGGCCAAGGAGCACGTGCCCCATCACTACGATCATGAGCCTCACAAGCACGGCCAGGAGCCTCCCCCGGCGGAGGGGAAAGGCAGCGCCGGGCCGCAGGAGAACACGCCCGAAGAAACCAAACATCAACAAAAGAACCCCGGGGGCGACGCCAGCTGATTGGGCTCATCGTCAGCACGGCACCGCCACCCTCGTGGTCCGGGCCGTAGGCCGGTCAGGCGGTTTGCTCATCCTCTGGCGACCCGGTCCGGCGGGCGCTTTCCTCGACGGCCAGCTCATACCACGCCTGCGCACCGAATACCGGGGTGGGAGTGTCGAGGTTTTGGTAGAGGGCGTCCAGCAGATTGGCCAGGTCCTCCGCCGCCAGCGACGGCAGGATCTCCTCGGGGCCGCGGGGGTCGTGGATAATCTGGGACAAGTGTGTCTGGTTCATCGGCGGACGATGGCGTTGGACTGGCTGCGCTGGAGGTGTTTCACTCATGCTCCCTCAGAAGATTCAGAGGCTGGCTGCGTAACCTTACCTGAGTCTAATCCAACGTTTGGACACCAACAATGGGGCGCCCGTGGTGGTGGTCCGGCGGGAGGGCGCGGGTGTCAGGTGAACTGTGGACCCTGTAGCTGTGGGGCGGGCAGCGGCACATGCGCGGGCAACGGGCGGTGGGGCCGTTCAGTGCGGATGGCGTCCTCGATCAGTGCCAGCGGGCGGCGCCAGGCGTCGGAACCGGGCTCCATGGTGTCCACGACGCCGATCAGCATGGCGAGCAGGCGGAACATGTCGGTCATGGAAATATCGGAACGCAGGGTGCCTTGACCCTGGCCGCGGCCAAGCAGGACGCTCATGGAATCCATCAGCGAGCCGGTGATGCCGGTGAGGAGTTCGCGGCGGCCCGCAACGGCGCCCAGCAGGTTGGCATCAGCGCTGGCCGCGGCCATGATGGCTTCGAGGACGCGCAGCAGTCCCGCAGTTGCGTCGATGTCCGCCAGCGCGTCCGCCATAACGGGGTCCACGGTCTCGCGGAGCTGCCGGTTGAGGGCGGCCAGGACCAGCTCCTCCTTGTCGGCGAAGTTCCGGAACAGGGTGGCCGGGCCAACACCTGCCGTCAGTGCGATGGTCTGGAGGGGAACCTCGGGACCTTGCTCGCGGAAGCACTGGCGCGCGGCCAGGATGATCTTGTCCACGTTCCGGGCAGCGTCTGCGCGTAGTGGCTTGCGGACGACAGCAATGCTCATTCGTTCAGGTTAGCAATGCCGCAGGCAGCCTTCACGGTTACCGGAGGGTAGCAACGTATGTGACGCTTCGCCGGCCTCACCAGACCCGTTTCGGGTTGGGCCACATGGCAGACTTGCCCTATGTTGCTTGCATTTTCAGTCGCCCCGTCCGGTACGCCTGCAGGGGGATCGCGTCCCACCGACGCATCAGTGCACGACGCCGTTGCGGCCGCCGTGCGGATCGTCCGGGAGTCGGGCCTGCCCAACCAGACGGACTCAATGTTCACCACCATCGAGGGCGAATGGGACGAGGTGTTCGACGTCGTAAAGCGCGCCACCGAAGCCGTGGGAAAGTTTGGCAGCCGTGTCTCACTGGTCATCAAGGCAGACATCCGGCCCGGTTATAAGGGCGAGCTCAGCGCCAAGGTGGACCGCCTTGAAGGGGCACTCTCGGACGGCTCCTAGACTGGTGCCTACGCCGAGTCCTAGACCGTCGCGTGCCTGCGTGCCAGACTGTGGCCATGTTTGAGCACAAGACCCAGCCTGGGTGGGTGGCAGTGGAAGACTTCCTCACAACCACGGTGGTGCACCCAGACTCTGCACTTAAGCAGGCGGTGCGCTCCGCCGTCGACGCAGGGATGCCGCCCATTGAAGTTACGCCCAACGCCGGCAAGCTGCTCAAGCTCCTGGTCCAGCTGTCCGGCGCCCGCCGGGTGCTGGAGATCGGCACGCTCGCAGGGTTCAGCACCATCTGGATGGCGCAGGGACTGCCCGACGGCGGCCGGCTGGTGACGTGCGAATACCTCGCCAAACATGCGGACATCGCCAGGGCGAATGTGGAGGCTGCCGGCTTGGGGGACAAAGTTGAGATCCGGGTGGGCGCCGCCCTGGACACCTTGGCCGCGCTGCAGTCGGAGGGCCAGGAGCCGTTCGATTTTGTGTTCATCGATGCGGACAAGGAAAACGACGCCGCGTACCTTGAGTGGGCCGTGCGCATGGGCAGGCCGGGAACCGTGGTGGTCCTGGACAACGCCGTCTGGGAGGGCGCGGTGCTGGATCCTTCCATGGACCAGATCAATGCCCCCGGGATCATCAGCGCCCTGGAACTGCTGGGCCGGCATCCGCAGCTCGATGCCACCGTGATCCAGACGGTCGGGTCCAAAGGCTGGGACGGGTTCGCTCTGGCACGCGTCCGCTAAGTGCTGACCGCAAGCATTTAACCGCAAGCCAGTGACCCCGAGCGGCTGACTTCTGGGCGCAGACTGCATCCGTTCATCCAGAATATTGCTAAGTATGCTTAGAATGACTGTCCGGCCGATGCCTGTCCGGAACCGCCTGCAGTGGAGGAACACGATGAAAGCGTCACCCACCCTTGCCAGCAATCTTCAGATGGTCCTTACGGACCTGATTGAGCTGCATCTCCAGTCCAAGCAGGCCCACTGGAACATAGTGGGCACCAACTTCCGCGACCTTCACCTGCAGCTCGACGAGATCATCGCCAGTGTCCGGCTGTTTGCGGACCAGACGGCGGAGCGGATGCGGGCCCTGCACGCCCTGCCCGACGGACGGAGCCACACCGTAGCCGCAGACACGCGTCTTGCTGAGCTCACCGGCGGCCTGATTTCCACGAAGGACGCCGTCAAACTGATCACTGCCAGGCTCGAACGGACAGTGCAGACAATGCGGGATGTCCACGATGACGTGGATGAAGAGGATCCCACCAGCGCGGACCTGCTGCATGCCGCCATCGAACGCCTGGAACGGCTCGCGTGGATGGTCAACGCGGAAACCATGACTCCGTCCGCGGCCGTCACCGAACCGGCGGCTAAGTAGGCAGTGCAGAGAGGCGTCAGCGTGACTGCATCATCCCACCAGCCCGTCCGGCTGGTTTCAACTCAAACGGAACTGGCCTGGACGGTTCCCCTGCTCGAGTCCGTGGCGGCCGCATCTGGCGATGTTCCCGCACTTCTGGCACTGGCCCGGGACTCGGGAAGCCATTGGCCTCAGCCAGGGGACGGACAAACTGCCCGCCTCTGGGAACTGCTCGCTTCCGTCGCGGCGGTGGATATTGCCGCAGGCCGCGTTTTTGAACCGCATATGGATGCCCAAGCGATTCTTGCCCAGACGGGGAACCATCGGGCGGGCGCTGTTCCGGCCGACTGCGCGGGCGCTTGGGGAGTGTTTGCCGCGGAGGGCCCGGGACTCCGCCTCGAGGCCAAGACCGGCGACGCCGGAATTCTGCTGAGCGGGTCCAAGCCGTGGTGTTCACTGGCGCCGCTCCTGGACCGGGCCGTCATCACTGCCTACACCGAAACCGGCGGAAGAGCCGCCTTTGCGGTGGACCTCCGGCATCCGGGAGTGACGTGTGAGGAGTCGGCGTGGGTGGCGCGCGGGTTGCGCGAGATTCCCAGCGGGACTGTCCATTTCAGCCAGGTGCCCGCACAGCAGTTGGGCATCGATAGCTGGTATTTCAGCCGGCCCGGTTTCGCCTGGGGTGGCATGGGGGTAGCAGCCTGCTGGCTCGGGGGCGCCGTGGGCGTGGCGCGGGACTACAAGAACTCCTTGGTCGCCGCAGCTCAGTCCGGCCGCGAACCTGACCAGATCGCGCTGGCTGCCCTGGGCGAGACAGACAGGATCCTAACCGCCGCACTCCAGTACCTGGCGCGAACGGCGGCCCTCATCGACGACGGCCAGCTGTCCAACGACGGCAGCCTGTCCGCCGGGGAAGATACACGGGAGACCGGAGGCGGAAGCCCGGAAGTCAGGGAAGACAGACAGGAGCCAGGGGCACACCCGGCGGCGGACCGGAGCGCGTGGAGCGAAGCGTTACGCGTGCGCGGAACCGTAGCTGCCGCCGTCGAGCGTGTCCTGTCCCTTGTCAGCCGGAACCGGGGACCGGCGCCACTGGCGTTCGACGAACCGTATGCCAAGCGCATGGCGGACCTGGCGCTGTACGTGCGCCAGCACCATGCCATGCGGGACGATGCACAGCTGGGAAAGCTGACGTTGAAGGGGGAGCATCTGTGGTGACCTTCTCGCACACGGACCAGGGGACTGATGAGGCCCGTTGGGCGGCGAGCGGGCTCGCGGCTATGGCGGAGTTGCCCTTGGGGCAGCAGGAATTGGCTGCCATGCGGTTCGTCGTGCTGGCGGCACACCCCGACGACGAGACCCTGGGCGCCGGGGGCCTGCTGGCGCTGCTGCACTCGCTGGGCGCCGACGTCGAGGTGCTGCTGTGCACGGCGGGGGAGGGCTCGCACCCGGACTCGGCGACAACCACGCCTGAACAGCTCGCCGCCGTCCGGCTTGAGGAGTTTGCGGCAGCGATGGGAGTCCTGGGGTTGGCCGGACGCTGGCGTTTCCTCGGGCTGCCGGACCGGGGCCTGCAAGAACTCACGCCGGAAATCGCCGCCCGGCTGCGGGAGGCCGTCGGCCGGCTCCCCGGTCCACCGCAGCACCTGGCAATTGTGGCCCCGTACCGAGACGACGGCCATGCGGACCACAACGCCCTTGGTGCGGTGGCCGCCGACGTCGCCGGCGAAGGTGGGCACGCCCTGCTGGAGTATCCCATCTGGTACTGGCTGTGGGCCTCCCCGGAGGACCCTGCCTGGCGGTCCTGGGCGCGCGTTCCGCTGGGTGCTGATCAGCGGGCGGCGAAGAGGTCCGCCATGGACTCACACGCGAGCCAGATACGTCCGCTGTCCGGGCTGGACGGGGACGAGGTGCTCCTCGGCGAGGGGCTGCTGCAGCATTTCAGGCGCGCTTTTGAGACATTCGCCTGGACGCCGCCCGGGGCCCGCCCGGTCCAATCCCTTCCCCACACCAGCGCGGACGCGCAGCGGATCTTCGACGCCGTGCACGCGAAGTCCGAAGACCCCTGGGAGTACACCACCAGCTGGTACGAGCGGCGCAAGCGCGCGCTCACCCTCGCCGCGCTGCCCCAGGAGAACTACCTGTCGGGCCTGGAAATCGGCTGCTCCATCGGAACATTGACCGCCGAATTGGCCACCAGATGCACCAGGCTGCTTGCCGTGGATGCCAGCAACACCGCGCTTGAGCTTGCGGCCCGGCGGCTCGCGCCGTTCCCCGGGGTTTCCACACGGCAGTTGACGCTCCCCGGTGACTGGCCCGGGGGCAGCTTCGACCTTGTAGTGGTCTCCGAAGTGGGCTACTACCTGTCCGCTGCAGAGTTTGATCTGCTGTTGCAGCGGATCAAGGAATCGATGGCGCCGGACGGCACGCTGCTGCTGTGCCACTGGCGGCACCCGGTTTCCGGATGGGAGCTCGACGGCGACTCGGTCCACGCGCTGGCCCGGAACCGGCTGCGGTGGCCCACCGGCGGTCTGTACCAGGAACGCGATTTTGTGCTGGAAACGCTCGTGGCTCCCGGCGATGCCGGCGATGCCGGCGATCCCGGACCTCCGGTGTCCTGACATGGACAGGATCGCGCAGGTTGCCGTGGTTATTCCGGTCCATAACGAGGAACCCCACCTGGCACGTGCCCTGGCAGCGGTCAGTGCCGCAGCTGATGCCCTGCAGCACAGTCAGCCGGATACAGACGTCGCCATCGTGGTGGTCTTGGACGCCTGCACGGACAGCTCGGGCGCCGTGGCGGCGCATATTGCGGCGGCGGATCGCCGCATCACCCTGCTGCCGGTCGCGTTCCGCAGCGTGGGGAGGAGCCGGCGGGCAGGGATCAACCTGCTCCTCACAGGGCGCCTGCCGGACAGTGCGGGGGCGGACCGACCACAGACCGCCGGACGGGTATGGCTGGCAAATACCGACGCCGATTCCTGCGTTCCGGAAAACTGGCTCCTGCGCCAGGTGGAACTGGCTGACGGCGGCGCCGATGCAGTCTTGGGAACGGTGGAACCGGATCCGGAGGGCATGGACGGCGAACTCCTGAGGCGCTGGCACGCCCGGCATCCGTTGAGGGAGGAACACCCCCATGTGCATGGTGCGAACTTCGGTGTGCGGGCCTCGGCCTACATTCGCGCTGGTGGCTTTCCCCGTCAGCGCTCGCACGAGGACCGGGCGCTGGCCGCACGGCTGCGCCGCCACGGGTTCCGTATAACGTCCACGGACACGGTGCGGGTCCTGACCTCAGGGCGGACCGAGGCCCGGGCGCCGCAGGGCTTCGGCGCATATCTGCTGGCCCTTGGTATGGAGTCCGCCGTGGCGTTCGAACGCTGAGAAACGGACAAAATGAGGGGGCCGACGACGACTGGGGGGACTGGCCTCGGTCTCAGAAGAGGCCACCTCGCCGCCGACCCCGCCAGACACCCGGGACGTCAAAGGCCCGGGAAAACTGAAGGAATCTGCTGATATTGATCTTCCTCCAAGTGGCGGGCCCTGCCTAGACCCGCTTGACGCCGTTTCGTCCCGTACTGGCGTCCGATCCAGCCTGATCCGGGCCGTTCCCGTGGCGCTCACGCAGCTCGCGGCCGCGCCGGATGTCGTCCTCTTCCTGCTCCTGCATCTTCTCGCTCTTCTTGGTGTCCCGCGGCGGGAGCTGAATGGTTTCTTCGGCCTCGATTCCCGCCTGGAGTTGCCGTCCCCGCTCCATCTCGGCGTCAAATTCTGCCCCGAACAAAAGAGACATGTTCAGGATCCACAACCAGAGCAGCATAACGATCACACCGCCAAGTGCGCCGTAGGTCTTGTTGTAATTGCCAAAGGTGGCCACATAGAAGGCGAAGCCGAGCGAGGCCAGCAGGAAAATAAACAGGGCTATGCCGGAGCCAAGGCTCATCCATCTGAACTTGGGTTGCTTGACGTTGGGAGTGGCGTAGTAGAGCACCGCGATGATGACAATGATGAGTGCCACCATTACCGGCCATTTCGCGATGTTCCAGACAGTGAGGAACGCGCCACCGAGCCCGATCAGGTCGCCGACTGCCTCTGCCACAGGTCCGCTGAGCACCAGCATGCCTGCCAGGAGTGCCACGATGACTACGGCGAGGAGCGTAACAGCCAGCATGGTTCCGCGCAGCTTGACGAATGGACGGCCCTCGTCCACTTCATAGATCCGGTTCATCGCCCTACCGAAGGCGCCAACGTAGCCCGAAGCGGACCACAGCGCTGTTCCCAGGCCAATGACCAGAGTCAATCCTGCCGCCGGCGCGTTCGCCAATTCCTCAACCGGGCCGCTAACGGTATTCACCGTCTCAGCAGGGGCGAAGCCCCGCACGATTTCGAGCAGGGCCGTGGTTGTTTTTTCGGGGTCCCCAAAGAGGCCGATCAGGGAAACGAGCGCGAGCATTGCAGGAAACAAGGACAGCACGGCGTAGTAGGTCAGGGATGCCGCGAGGTCCGGGCACTGGTCCTTGTTAAACTCCCGAAGCGTCTTTTTGGCGATGTACTTCCACGACGGTTTGGTGACGTCGGTGGGGCTGTCCGGTTTCCGGGAGTCGTCGGGTGCGGGAGCGCTGCCCGCCTTGGCGGTGCTGGTTTCGGGTGCATCGTGAGCGGCCATGGTGTGTCCTCTCGGGGTTGGAAAGGGAAAGGCCGGTTCCGCCGGGGGAGGCGGAACCGGCCTGTCTGTGCTGCTGGCGGTGCTGGTGCCGTTACGTGTTCTGGACGTGATCCCTGGCGTCGACAGTGCGGTCCTTGACGTCCGCTGCCGCAACCTGACCTTCGGCCTTAACATGCTCGGCGGCGTCGGCTGCCGTTGCTTTGACGTTTTCCATCGCTTCCCGTGCCGGTTCCTTCAGGCCTTCGGCCATGTCCTTCGCGGCCTCGGTCAGCTGGGTGGTCAACGGTTCGGCGGCGGACTTGAGGGCATCCGCTGCTTCGCGTTCCTTCTCGCTGGCAGGGATCAGTGAGGACAGGAGCAGGCCGGCCCCGAACGCGATCAGGCCTGCAGCCATCGGATTGCCCTGTGTTTTGGCCTTCACCTGGTGCGGAGCGTCACCAATGGCGGCGCCTGCATCGCTGAGTGCATCGCCTGCACTGTCAGTCCGGGCGTGGACTCCGCTGTGCACGCGGTTGGTGACGTCGTCGGCTGTTCCCATGACTCTCTCCTTCACTCCGAAGACGGCGTCTTTCACCTTGTCTGTCTGGCGGTGGACGATGTTAGACGGCGTCACTTTGTCCGCCACCGCGTCCACGTTCGTGCCCAGGCGGGCGCGCGTTGCCTCAATATCTGAACGGATATCGTCCGGGTTGTCGCTCATCGTCTTACCTCACCGGGTTTTAGGGTTGGGGGAATTTCCTGGAGTGTTTCAGCGGTTTGGGGCATGCCCCTCACAGTCTTGAGTTCCTTCCGGCCGATGGAGGCCAGGACGGCGGCGATGACGCCCCAGATGACTGCGACGACGACGGCGGACCAGCCGAGTCCCATCAGCTCGCCTAACGCGATCCAGAGGGCGATCGACAGGAACAGCAGCACGAAGTGGCCAGCTACGCCGGCGCCGGCCAGCATGCCACCTCCCTTGCCTGCCTTGCTGGCGGATTCCTTGAGTTCGGCTTTGGCAAGCTCCACTTCCTGGCGCATCAACGTGGACAGGTCGCGGGTCACCTCACCGAGCAGGTCACCCAACGAGGTGTTGTCCGCCTTCGCGTGCGCCGCCGACGGAGGAGGTTCAGGTATCTGGCTGCTCATCACAGCCTGCCAGCCTGGCCGTCCGCTGAGCGGTCGCGGGTCAGGGGGTCGTTGGCCATAGGATCGTCGGCGAGCTCCCGGTCGGCCAACGGGTCGTCGGCAATGCGGTTGGTCGAGAAGGGCTGTTCCGCGAGTTGGGGGCTGTCGAGAGGACTGGCGGGACGCGAAGGGTCGCCGTAACTGCTCCCCGGCGTGCCGCCGTCGTACCCTGCCGTGGTGGTGGCCGGGCCGGGCAGCTGTACCGGCGGGGGCGGGACAGTCCCACCGGCCGACGGCGTGTAGCCGCTGTCGTATTGACCGCCGGCGCCGTACTGGCCACCGCCGTACTGGCCGCGGGCGCCAGCGTAGTGCGTTGCGGACTCCGGTGCGCCGGCGCTCAGGCTGCGGCCGAGCCGGCCAGCGAGGACGCCAGCCCCGGCCGCGAGAAGCAGGAACGTCCCGGGGCGCTGCCGGGCGAAGCTCTTGACTTCATCCAAGAGCGAGCCCGGGTCCCGCCCGTCCAGCCAGGAGGCTACCGACGAGGAACGCTCCGCGGCCTGGCGGACCAGGTCCGTGGCCACTCCGGGCTGGTCCGATGCACGCGCCATGGCGTGCAGTTCGTCCGAGACTGACCGGAGGCCATTGGCTACCTTCTGCTGCTGGGCGCCTGCCTGCTCCGTGAGATCGGAGCGGGCCTGGTGGAGGAGATCCTTGGCATTCGCCTTCGCCTCTGACGCGACGTTGCCCGCTTCCGTCTTGGCGGTTTCAGCGACGCTTTGCGCGGAATCCGCCGCTGTCCGCGCGACGTCCCCGGCCTCTTCCTTGACAGCATCCTTGCGGGACGTCCCGAAGGTGTCGCGCGTCTGTGGCGCTGCTGCGGGGAACGTACTGGGGGCGCGTTCTCCTGTGGTTCCGGGGGTGGCCTGTGGAGCCGGGTAAGCCGAGTCCTCGGGCCTTTGGTTCTCTGTCATCTTCGCTCTCTCTTTCCAAAGAAGGCCGGTTGTTGATTAAGAACCAGCGATACTGGCCGTAAAATAGTAAGCATGGTTACTAACGGAAGGTAAGTACCCTTCCTACCTGAATTTCAAAAGGGGTCCGTATCGCCTGCCGACCCGGCATCGCAGGGACCCCGTCACAACGAAGTGGAAAGGGTGCGTAGTCGTGGATACAACATCGTGGGTTTGGGTGATTGTTGCCGTCGTCGTGCTGGTCCTGATCGTGCTGTGGCTGGTGACCGGGCGTCGCCGTCGGGCCATGGAGCTGAAGCGGGACGAATCGCACCGCGAAAAGGCTGCCGAAATGCGCCGGAAAGCCGAGGACATCGAGCTCGATGCGCGTGAGAACGAAGCCCGGGCCACCCGCGCCCGCGCCGACGCAGAGCAAGCGCAGGTGGACGCGGCGAGGCTGAAGCAGGAGGCTGAGCAGAAGACCGACAGCGCCAGGTCGCTCCGGGAGGACGTGGCCGAGCGCACGCAGAAGGCGGACGCGTTGGACCCCGACATAAATCAGGACGGGGACGCGCGTACCGACACGATGCGCACCGACTCCACCCGCACCGACGCCACCCGCACGGAGACGCTTGGGTCGGACCCCGACGCGCATCCGGACGACGCCACGCGTACCGACGCCACGGGCACCGACGCCACGCGGGCGGAGGAACTGCGGCGTGTCCGGGACCGGGCAGACCGGGCTGAGAGGACCGACCGGGACCGGCCGCTCTCAACCTAGCCCTGTTCCCGCAAACCGGCCGTGTTCCCGCCGCCGGGACCGCGACCGTTCCGGACGGCCGGCGCAGGGCAGTCAATTAGGGTTGATCCATGACTGAAGCGGCACACGGGTAATGGCAAAGCGCGGCAAGTCAGCCGGCCGGAACAGCCAGCGTCCGACGACGGGTGTCATCGAGGTGCCCAAGGGCACCCGTCCTGATGGCCCCGTTGAGGGCGTCTACTACATCGATACCGGCGACTGCGAGCTCGTTGCGGACCAGGACAACTCCAACGGGTGGCTCCTGAAGATCAACGGTGTTATGAGCTCCCACATCGACCTCGCCGATCCGCTCTTCCTCGATTTTGAGTACATGCGCTGGATGGCGGCGCTGATTGAGTCACGTTGGCCGCCTAGGTCCGGAAAGGGCGGCGCCAAGTCCGGCGCGCCCGCCGCGGGCGGGACCGAGCGGCTGCGCGGGCTGCACCTGGGCGGCGGGGCCTGTTCCCTGGCCCGGTACTTCCACACCGCCTATCCGGACGCCCGGCAGGTGGTGGTGGAGCTCGACGGCAAGCTGGCCGAGTACGTCCGCGGCTGGTTCGACCTGCCCAAGGCGCCGCTCCTGCGGCTGCGCGTGGGGGAGGCCCGCGAGGTCACCGAGACGCTCACGCCGGACAGTCGCGACTTCATCATCCGTGACGTGTTTGCCGGTTCACTCACGCCGCGGCCGCTCACCACCGCCGAGTTCAATGACCACATCAAGCGGGTCCTGTCGCCGGGCGGCATCTATGTGGTGAACTCAGGCGACGCCCCGGATCTAAGGAATGCGAGGGAAGACGCCGCCGCCATCGCGGCCGCGTTCGCACACACCGTCATCATCGCCGACCCCTCCATGCTGAAGGGCCGCCGCTACGGCAACATGGTGATGGCCGGCAGCGACACCCCGCTGGACGGAGATCCGCAGCTGGCCCGCCGGCTCCTGGGCGGAGCCGTCCCGGCCCACATCTGGAACGACGCCCAAGTGCGGGCCTTCGCCGCGAACTCCCCGGTGCGTCACGACCCGGCAGTGAACGCCTCCGGTGGTTGAGCTTGTCGAAATCCGGGGTTTCGACAAGCTCAACCACCGGAGTTCCTGCCTCGGCCCAGCAGGGCATCCCGGTGCGCCGCCGTCTGGTCGCGCAATGCCTGCACCACAGCGGCCACGGCAGGGCGGCGCATCGAATCGGGTCGCAGCACCATCCAGTAAGGGAGCAATTCGGCGAAGTCGTCGGGGAGCAGCCGGACCAGGTCGCTGTGCAGATTGCCCATGAAGCACGGCAGGAATCCGATGCCGGCGCCGGCGCGGGTGGCCTCCACATGGACAAACACGTTCGTGGACGTCAGCCCTTCGCGCATGGCCGGCACCAGCCGCCGGGGGGCGTCCAGGTCGTCCACCTGCAGCATCGAATCCACAAAGTACACCAGCGGGTGCTCCGTCAGCTCAGCAACGCTCGCCGGCGTCCCGTTCTCGGCGAGGTAGGCACGCGAGGCGTACATCCCCAGCATGTACTCGCCCAGTTGGACGGCTTCGGCCCGGTGGACCTGTGGTTCGCCCACCACCACTTCGATGTCCAGCCCGGAGCGTTGCTGCAGCGCTCGCCGGGTCATCGTCACCACTTCCACGCTCAGTCCCGGGTGTTTCCGGCGCAGCCGTGCCACGGCGGGCGCGGCGATGTAGGCGCTGAAGCCGTCTGTCGCCGTCATGCGCACGACGCCGGTAATCGGGTCCGGTGCCTGGCCTGCCGGTCCCAGCGCACTCACGGCTGCCTCCACCTGTTCGGCGACGCGGACGGCCTCCGTGCCTAGCTCGGTCAGTTCCCAGCCGCCGGCCGCCCGGGCCAGGACGCGGCCGCCGAGCGCCTTCTCCAGGGCGGCTATCCGGCGTGAGACGGTGGTGTGGTTCAGCCCCAACACTTGCGCCGCCGTCGTAAATTTTGCTGAGCGGGACACCGCAAGCAAGACCAAGAGGTCATCGGGATTCGCCTTCATATCTGCAATTGTGCACACAGCAGGTGCTGGATTGGGCATTGAAGGCACAAGTTTGTGCAGTAATACTCAGTGGAGCCATTAGTGCTGTGGATCACAGTGCGTGTCAAAGTGGACACTAAGGAGAAACTCATGAGCGTAGAGCAGCGCTCGGCAGACAATGCCGCCGGATCCGCACCCAAGGGATCCGGGCTTAAGAAGATTGTGGCCGCCTCGATGGTGGGCACGGTAGTGGAATGGTACGAGTTCTTCCTCTACGCCACAGCAGCCACCCTGGTCTTTGGGAAGTACTTCTTCCCCGCCAGCGGCAATGAGCTGGACGGCATTATCCAGGCGTTCATCACCTACGCGGTGGGCTTTGTGGCCCGCCCCCTCGGCGGCATCGTCTTCGGCCAGATCGGCGACAAGCTGGGCCGCAAGCCCACCCTGCAGCTGACCATCGTGATCGTCGGCGTGGCCACGTTCCTGATGGGCTGCCTCCCGGGCTTCGCCGAAATCGGCTACCTGGCACCGACACTTCTGGTGGCACTGCGCTTCATCCAGGGCTTCGCGCTCGGCGGCGAATGGGGCGGCGCCGTGCTGCTGGTTGCCGAGCACAGCCCCAACAACGCCCGCGGCTTCTGGTCCAGCTGGCCGCAGGCAGCCGTGCCGGTGGGCAACCTCCTCGCCACGCTGGTGCTGTTCGTCATGTCCACCACCCTGAGCCCCGAGGCCTTCCTGAGCTGGGGCTGGCGCGTGGCCTTCTGGCTCTCCGCCGTGATCGTCTTCGTTGGCTACTACATCCGCACCCACGTCACCGAGGCGCCCATCTTCCTGGAGGCCAAGGCCCTCGTGGAGAAGGAACAGGCAGTCAGCTACGGCGTCTTCGAGGTAGTGCGCAAGTACCCCAAGGGCATCCTGCAGGCAATGGGACTGCGCTTCGCGGAGAACATCATGTACTACCTGGTGGTCAGCTTCGCCATTGTCTACCTCAAGAGCGTGCACAAGTACGACACGTCCTCGCTCCTGCTCGCACTCCTGATCGCCCACGTCATCCACTTCCTGGTCATCCCGCAGGTGGGACGGCTCGTGGACAAGCTGGGACGCAAGCCCGTCTACCTGATCGGGTCCATCTCCGGTGCGGCCTGGCCGTTCTTCGCCTTCCCCATGTTCGATACCCGCAACGCCGTGGTGATTGTCCTGGCCGTGACCATCGGCCTCTGCCTGCACGCGTTTATGTATGCCGGCCAGCCCGCCATCATGGCCGAGCTCTTCCCCACCCGGATGCGCTACTCGGGCGTTTCGCTGGGCTCGCAGGTCACCTCGATCTTCGCCGGTTCGCTGGCCCCGCTGCTGGCCACCCAGTGGCTCAAGGACACCGGTTCCTGGCTGCCCACGGCCATCTACCTCGTGGTTGCCTGCGCGATCACTACCGTGGCGGTGCTGAGCCTGAAGGAAACCAAGGGTATCGCGCTGGAGGACGTGGACAAGGCCGACGCCGCCCGCGAGGGACTGCTCCCGGCGGACGCACGCTGAACTGCCTGAGCAGTTCACCGCAGGGAAATTGAGCGCACACGATGGGAAACAGATCTGCAATGGAAAACACACTGAACGGCAGCAAGGCCGTGGTGACCGGCGGCGCCAGCGGGATCGGGGCTGCCTGTGTCCGGGAACTGGCCGCCCGCGGGGCGAAAGTGGTGGTGGCCGACGTCGACTCCGCCGGCGCTGCCGCCCTCGCCGACGAAGTGGGCGGCACCGCCTGGGCCGTTGACCTGCTGGACGTTGACGCGCTCGCCACCCTGAGCCTGGACTGCGACATCCTGGTGAACAACGCCGGGATCCAGAGCATCAGCCCCATCGAAGCGTTCGATCCGGCGGACTTCCGCCGGATCATCGCGCTGATGCTCGAGGCCCCGTTCCTGCTGATCCGGGCCGCGCTGCCGCACATGTATGCCAACGGCTTCGGCCGCGTCATCAACGTGTCATCCGTGCACGGAATCCGGGCCTCCCCGTTCAAAAGCGCGTACGTTTCCGCCAAGCACGGCCTGGAAGGGCTGAGCAAGGTGACGGCACTTGAGGGCGGGGGGCACGGAGTCACGTCCAACTGCATCAACCCTGGCTACGTCCGGACCCCGCTGGTCGAGAAGCAGATCGCGGACCAGGCCAAGGTGCACGGTATCCCCGCGTCCGAGGTCCTGGCCAAGGTGATGCTCACCGAGTCCGCCGTGAAACGCCTGGTGGAACCGGAGGAAGTTGCCTCCCTGGTGGCCTGGCTGGCGTCCGATCACGCCGGCATGGTCACCGGGGCCAGCTACGCAATGGACGGCGGCTGGTCGGCGCGGTAGCCGGGGCCGGTTGCCTACTCCTGCCGTCTGACCTGGCGGGGATCGTAGTAGACAACGCCCTCTGCGGCTCCGATGCCGACAGAGCCGGTGTTCCGTGAGACCACCACACCCTCGTGCCGGCCGTTGAAGGGATCGTCACCCACCACGGCGTCCCCGACTTTGTAGGGGCTTGCTGGGCCTGGCACCGCGCGGACGCGGTTCCAGGCCCTTGCCATGAGGCGCGGTTGTCTCGCGTCGGATTCGTCTCTGCGGAGGCGGTCATGGCGGTCATGTTGAGGTTCGTGTTGGGACGGATTGCGGGCAGCGTTGACCATCGGAAAAACTCCTTCAGCGCGGCGCTCGTCCGCCGCTCACTGTCGGCGCGGTTGCCGGAACGCTCCCAGCAGAGGATGGTCCTCCAATTCCTGGCTGGCACCTTACATTTACGCTATGCGCTATTCACACCAGTCACACCAGTAACATGTACTCGACTTCGCGGACGAGTACTACTTAGGGGATTCAGGGGTCGGCGCTGGCCGGAATCAGCGCTGGCCGTTGAGGATGTCGTCAGCGTTGTTGTAGGCCCAGGTGACGAGCGGGACGAGCAGGCCGGACAGCTCATAGCCGCGTTCGGTCAGGCTGTAGTCCACGCGGGGCGGGATGACCGGCTGCGCCTTCCGCAGGACCAGGCCGTCGCGCTCCAGGGTCTTGAGGGTCTGCGCCAGCATTTTTTCGCTGATTCCCTCGGCCCGGCGCCGGAGTTCGCTCCAGCGCTGCTCACCTTCGGAGAGCGCCAGGAGGATCAGCACTCCCCATTTGCTGGTGATGTGGTCCAGGACGGTGCGGCTGGGGCACCCAGCCGGGAACACGCCGTCGGCCAATCCTTCCGGCAGGTGTGCCCGGAGATCTTCCGGCAGGTTGGTGGGCCATGCAGTCGCTTCCATACCCATAACTTACCAAAAGGTGAGTACCTTACCTAAAAGTGCGTACTGTATTTCAGGAAGTAATTGGCGGTGCGGCTGGTTGTGGAAGGTGACCCCCCCAAGAAATGGTGAAAGGAACCAACCCATGAGCATCGTCATCACCGGAGCAACCGGACAGCTTGGCCGCCACGTCGTCGAGGCCCTCCTGGAGCGCAACGTTCCGGCGGCAGAGATTGTGGCCGCCGGCCGGTCCATTGAAAAGCTTGCCGACTTCGCAGCGCGCGGCGTCCAGGTCAGGGCAATGGACTACACAGACGCCACGTCCGTGGCGCTGGCCCTGCAGGGCGCCAGCAAGGTTCTCCTGATTTCCGGCAGCGAGGTTGGCCAGCGCGTGGACCAGCACCGCACGGTGATTGAGGCAGCCAGGTCTGAAGGCGTGGAGCTGCTGGCCTACACAAGTGTGGCCAACGCTGACACCACTGGCATGAAGCTGGCCGCTGAGCACCAGGCAACCGAGACCATCCTGAAGGACTCAGGGGCTCCATTCGCCATTCTCCGCAACGGCTGGTACCTCGAGAACTACACCGACCAGCTGCAGGGCACCCTTGCCCAGGGCGCGCTTGCCGGCAGCGCCGGTGAAGGCAAGGTCAGTGCCGCGGCCCGGGTGGACTACGCCGAGGCAGCGGCAGCCGTGCTGGTTGCCGAAAACCAGGCCGGCAAGATCTACGAGCTCGGCGGAGATCACGCGTTCACGCTCACCGAACTGGCCCAGGAAATCAGCGCCGCGGCCAACAAGCCCGTGGTGTACCAGGACCTTCCAGCCAGCGACTACGCAGGACTCCTCGCCGGATTCGGCGTGCCGGAGCTCTTCGCCGACATCCTGGCGGACTCGGACCTCGGCATTGCCCGCGGCGACCTCCTGGTCAGCGGCTCGGACCTCCGCACCCTGATCGGCCGGCCCACAACGCCGATGCCGGTTGCAGTCCGCTCGGCGCTCGGCGCTCGCCGCCGTCTGAGCACGAGCGCAACTCCCGGACGCTCTCTCACTTAATGCACGTTTTGGGCAAACGCTCTCTCACCTCATACGAGAGAGCGTTGCGCCAAATCGCCCAAAAGTGAGAGAGCGTGGGGGGTCCCTAGGACTTGCTGCCTGTTAGGGCCAACGTCCCACCGAGACCGATCATCAAAGCCCCGCCTGTTGCCTCCACCGTTGAAACCCGGCTGGGCGAACGGGCAAACCATTGGCGGGCTGAACCTGCGGCGACGGCCCAGAGGCTATCTGAAACTACGGCGATCAGCAGGAACACCGCCCCCAGCAGCGCCAGCTGGAACGGAATGGCCCCGGAAGGATAGTCAACAAACTGCGGCAGCACTGCTACGAGAACACCACTGATTTCGGGTTGGTGACACCCACCACGAGGCCTTCCGCCACCAGCCGCCGTGGCGAGGAGGCCGCTGGCTGACGATCGCTGAAGGAGTTGTGCCGACGGTTCCGGATGGCCTTGATGCCCAGATAGACCAGGTAGGCGGCGCCGGCCAGCTTCACCACGCTGAAGAGGACCACGGACTGCGCCACAATAATGCCCAGGCCGAGCGCGACGGCAGCCACCTGCACCAGTTGCCCGGTCGCGTTGCCCAGTACCGTCAGGACACCGCCCTTCCGGCCGACCGCCAGGGAACGGCCGATCACAAACAGCACGCTGGGTCCGGGGACGGCGATCAGCACCACGGACGCCAGCGCAAACGCCAGCAGGTTTGAGAGCGGAACCATGCCTGATCTTAGCTCCGGCGGGCTGAGGCGACCACCGGGAGCGGTGAGGTTTCGTCCACAAGCTCGGCCCGGCGTCGTCCGTTACCTCTGACCCACAGGCGGTAGGCGAGGACCAGCAACCCCAGCCACGCCGCGCCCACGTACAGCGCCACGCGGGTGTCCTCGAAGGCGCCCAGGACGGCGATGACCAGCGCCATAAACGCGATGGTCAGGATGGAGGCCGCGGGCCACCACGGGGAGGGGAATTCCGACGCCGGCAGACCCTTCCGCGCGATCTCCCGCTTCATCGCGACATGGGAAGCCAGGATCATGACCCACACCCAGACGGTGGCGAACGTGGCAATCGAGGCGATCAGGATAAAGACGTCCTCGGGAATGACCGCGTTCAGAACCACGCCCACCAGGAGGATGCCGGCCATCATCACTACCGTCATCCACGGCACGCCATGGCGCGAGACCTTACCGAAAACTGCCGGCGCGTGGCCTTGCCCGGACAGCCCGAACAGGATGCGGCCGGCGCCGAAGATGTCGCTGTTGATGGCGGAGAGTGCGGCGGTGATCACCACGGCGTTGAGGATGTGCGGTGCGGCCGGGACGCCCAGGCCGCTGAAGATCTGGACGAACGGGCTGCCGTTGCTGCCGATTTCGTTCCACGGGAAGAGGCTCATCAGCACGCCGAGGGTCAGGACGTAAAACAGCAGGACGCGGACCGGCACCGTGTTCACCGCCTTGGGAATGACCTTCTTGGGGTCCGCGGCCTCGCCGGCGGTGATGCCAAGCGTCTCGATCCCGCCGAACGCGAACATCACGACGGCGAACGAGGCCAGGAGCCCCTCGAAGCCGTTCGGGAACAGCCCGCCGTGCTCCACGAGGTTCCCGAGTCCCGGCGCCACGGTGGACCCGCCGGCCTGGAAACCGAACGCGATAATGGCGGCGCCGCCGACGATCATGGCGATGATCGCCACCACCTTGATCAGCGAGAACCAGAACTCGAGCTCGCCAAAGACCTTTACGCTGAGCAGGTTCAGTGCGGCCAGGAAGCAGATGATGGCCAGGATCCAGATCCAGCGGTCCACCTGCGGAAACCAGAAGCCCATGTAAATGCTGAATGCGGTGACGTCCGCGATGGCCACAATCGCCATCTCAAAGACATACGTCCAGCCGGTCACAAACCCTGCCAGCGGCCCGAGGTAGCGGCTGGCGTACTGGCCGAACGAGCCTGAGACAGGGTGGCGGACGGCCATCTCGCCGAGGGCCCGCATGACCATAAACACCGCCGCGCCGCCGATGATGTAGGCGAGCAGGACGGCCGGGCCCGCCTTCTGGATGGCGGAGGCCGAGCCGTAGAACAGGCCGGTTCCGATCGCCGAACCGAGGGCCATGAAGCGGATGTGCCGGACGTTCAGTCCCCGGTTCAGGACCTGCGCGACGCCGGATCCCGGACTGGGCTTTTCGGCCGGGCTTGCGTCTTGGGCGGCTGTGTCTTGCCTGGTGGCGGCGTGCTGCATACAAATACCTTCTCGTCATTGGGAGGGGGATCGCCAACCAGCAGATCACTTTGGCGCCTTACGTGATGAGACTCACGGGCGGTTCGTGTCTTCCATCTCAGACTTGGGGCCGGCATTTGAACTTCCTATGGCGTCTAGTCCAAAACTATTGACATAATGTCTGGTTTTCTTTACTTTTGAGATGTCAGCTTTGTTTTACATCCGATGGGAATGGCGGGAGCGGAAATGTCCTTCGAAGAGAAGAGCGCCTGGATCATGGGGGTGGTGGCCACGGGCTCTTATGGCGTGTATCTGGCCATCGTCCTGGGCATGGCCGGCACAATGCCCGTTGCCGAGGTTCCGTACGTGGCTCCACTGCTGTGGACCATCGGGGCATCCATTGCTGCGTCCATCGCCCTGCACATACTCTTGGGCATTTTTTCGCCGAAGGAGGCCGGGAAGAAGGACCAGCGCGACAGGGAGATCTACCGTTTCGGCGAGTACATCGGGCAGTCGTTTGTGGTCATCGGCGGCGTCGCGGCACTGCTCCTGGCGATGGCCGCGGTGGGCCACTTCTGGATCGCAAACGTCATCTACCTGACGTTTGTGTTGTCCGCGATCCTGGGCTCCGTAGCCAAGATCGTCGCCTACCGCCGGGGGTTCCAGCCGTGGTGAAGCCAACGCGGGTGACCAATTCAATCCGCCGCCTGCGGTTCGAACGGGGCGAGATGACGCAGGCCGAACTCGCCGAACGTGTGGGCGTCACCCGCCAGACCGTCATCGCCATAGAACAGGGCCGGTACTCGCCGTCCCTGGAGATGGCGTTCCAGATCGCCCATGTGCTCAGCGTGCCGCTCGAGGACGTGTTCCAGTACCCGAATCATCAAGGAGACGCATCATGAAAGCTATCGTGCAGGACGTTTACGGGAATGCCGACGTGCTCCAACTAAGGGATATCCCGCTGCCTCTGCCGGGTGATGGGGAAGTACTGATCAGGGTCCGCGCGGCCGGCGTCGACCAGGGTGTGTGGCACCTTATGACCGGGCGGCCGTACCTGCTCCGCCTCTTCGGCTTCGGGCTGAAGAAGCCCAAGATTCCGGTCCGCGGCCGTGAGGTTGCCGGCGTCGTGGAGGCCGTGGATGCTGGCGTCACACGCTTCCAGCTTGGCGACGAAGTGTTCGGTACGTGTGAGGGGTCCTTCGCGGAATTTGTCTGCGCCAGGGAGGATTGTGTGGCCACGAAGCCCGCGAACCTAACGTTCGAGGAAGCTGCGGTGGCACCCATTTCGGGTGTAACCGCGTTGCAGGCTGTCCGCGATGCCGGACAGGTGACGACTGGCCGGAAGGTGCTGATCATCGGTGCTGGTGGGGGAGTAGGGTCCTTTGCGGTGCAGGTGGCGAAAGCGTTCGGGGCAGAGGTCACAGGAGTCTGCAGCACCGGAAAAGTGGAGCTGGTCCGGTCCCTCGGCGCTGATCACGTCATCGACTACACCCGGGACGATTTTTCCCGCACCGGAATGCGTTACGACGTCATCCTGGATACCGCCGGCAACCGGCCGCTCGCAGTCCTGCGGCGCGTGCTGACCCCGCGGGGCACGCTGGTGATCGTCGGCGGCGAGGGCGGTGGGAACCTGACCGGCGGGTTTGAGCGTTCGATGGGTGCGCCGCTGGTGTCACTGTTCTCCGGGCAGAAATTCAAGGGGCTTGTTTCGACGGAAAACTATCGCGATCTCGAGGCGCTGACCATGCTCATTGAAGCCGGCAGTGTGAAGCCTGCCGTGGACAAGGTCTACGCGCTCGTTGAGGCGCCGGCCGCCGTCGAATACATGCACGAAGGGCGCGTCCGCGGCAAGGTTGTTGTCAGCATCTGACGCTCCTCACCGTCCCCAATTACCAGGCGCGAGGGGACAGTTGAGGCCCCCGTGCGAGGGGCACTTGAGCCCCCCGCGCGAAGGGACACTGGAGCTCCCCGGCGCGAGGGGACACATAAGCGCCCAGCGCGAAGGGACACTTAAGCCCCGCCCAGCTCCGCCGACACTTCGACAATGACGTCAGCAGGGTTATGCACATAGCCGTTCAGCCTCGCCGTTATTGTCAGACCCGCGCGGGATGATTTGGGTATGGATAGCAGAGCAGCTGTGGCGACGGCGGAGTCCCTTGCGGTGTCCTTCGCTGAGCTGGCTGTGGCGCTCCGGGACGGGACTGATTCCAACAGTTCCGGGGACGCTGATCCTATGCGTCGGCGGGCAGATGAATTCCTGGACGGGCTGGCCGAGATCTCACGGCTGGACGCGAAAAGTGCCGCACTGAAGGCCTGGCTGGCTGCCGGTTACACCGCCGCCGCCGAGGCTTTGGCGGGCCCTGCAACGTCGCCCGAGGACCATACCGGGCAGGAGATGGCCGTCGTCGCGGAGGTCGCGTGTGCCCTGACGGTCAGTGAACGCACTGCCGGGGCCCTCCTCGCCGAAGCCCACGCCCTGACCACGGCCCTGCCGCTGACATTCTCCGCGCTGCAGGCAGGGACGATCTCGTGGCAGCACGCCCGGATCATGGTCGACGAAACCACCAACCTCGACAGGCCGGGCGCGGCGGCGTTGGAGGCACATTTCCTGGACCCTCACGTGGTGAATCCGGCACGTGGCCGCGCCGGTGAGCTCATCCCCGGAAGGTTCCGGCACAAGGCCCGCACCTGGCGGGAACGCCACCACCCGGTCAGCATCGAAAAACGCCATATCAAGAGCGCAGCCGACCGACGCCTGGAATATGCCCCGGACCGCGACGGCATGGCCTGGCTCTCCGCCTACCTCCCTGCGGACACCGCCGCCGGGATCTGGAACCGCACCACCACAGTGGCCAGGGCGTTGCAGGGGCCTCATGAGGACCGGAACCTCAGCCAGCTCCGAGCAGACATCGCCGCCACCTGGCTTCTGACCAACAACAGTGCAGGCAGCGGAACCGGTGATGAAGGTAGGGAAAAGAGCGGCGGCGCGACCGGCGAAACGAGCCACGAAGAGACCGGGGGCATCGCCGTAAGCGGCGGTGTTCCATCCCCGCGGGCGCAGGTGTTGATCACGGTCCCGGTCATGGCGCTGCTGGGCCAGACCGACGAACCCGCCATGCTCGACGGATACGGGCCGATCCCGCCATCCATGGCCCGCCACCTGATCGCCGACGGTGCCGAATCCTTCCACCGCGTCCTGATCGATCCCCGCGACGGCGCACCCCTGGAAATCGGCCGGACCAGCTACCGGCTCACCAAAGCCCAACGCCAATGGCTACGACTACGGGACGGAAAATGCCCGTTCCCAGGCTGCAGCAACCAGTCCCTCGACAACGAAGCGGACCACCTCCTCGCCTGGGCCCACGGCGGCACCACCGGCATCCCAAATCTCGGCCAACCCTGCCACAAACACCACAGACTCAGACACATCACCGGTTGGAAACCCACCACCGCCACCAAGAATGAACCACCCGGCTGGACCTCACCCACCGGACGGCACTACCAAAGCGAACACCCCGACTGGGAACCACCGACCTGGCCGCCGGAGCTTCTCGAAGAGCTCAGACTTCAACACGTTGGCGCGGTTTCTCAGGATCTGCCCGACCACTCATCCCTGCCCAATGGCCAGCTGCAGGACCATCACTGAAAGAAGCTACGTTCCCAGATTGGGCGCTGGTTTGAGTCACGGGAGCGCAGTTGGTGGTGCAGCATCACATTTCGTCCTCGCGGGGGCGGGCTCTATCCAGCTGCTCCAGTGCTATCGCCCCTCGCAGGAGGAGTCCACACAAACGGCGTGGTGGTGGTGACTGCCCTGAACCCCAACCTTCTCAGGATCGGCTCACTGTCAGCGGACGCGTCCACCTGCAGGTACTTCACTCCCCGGGCGGCCGCCACCTGGGCGCGTGCGAAAACCAGAGCCTTGTAGATCCCCCGCCCGCGCCATGCAGGCAACGTTGAGCCGCCCCATAAGCCAGCGAAGTCCGTCCCCGGATTGATCTCGAGCCAGGCCGCCGAAACCACTTCCCCCGAGGCCTCGGCCAGGAAGACCACCAGGTTTTCCGGGTCCGAGGCCAGCCGCTCAGACAGGTCCGCGGCCACCCAGCTGTAATCGGCGGCCCACACTTCAGACTTCATCGCCGCGATGCGCTCCAGGTCAGGGAGTTCGCGGGCAAGCCTCACCTGGATACCCTCCGGGACCACAGGTTCACCGGCCATCGCGGCCGTCTCACCCACCAGGACGGTCTCGCGGTCTTCCGGCACGAAGCCTGCTGCGCGGAGGCGGGACTCAAGATCAGCTGGGAAGTCATGCGCCCGGGTCTTCCATTCGATGGCCTCCCCCCGGCCGGCAAAGTACTCACGCTGTTCGACGATCATCCTGTCGAGCATCCCTCCCTCCACACCGAGGTCACGAGCCGATTCGATGAAGCCCCGCCGCTGTTCGGTCACGCGTAGCAGGGGTCCCAGCAGCTGATATTCGTGGCCTGCCGGAACGGCTGGGGGAACCAGCCGGCGGAGCTGGGAATCGTACGCGGCGAGGACATCGGTGGTTGAGGCCATACGCTTCAGCCTACGACCAGACCCGAGCGGACCCGAGCGGGGCCGGGAGGACAACCCAGGCCCAGTAGGCGGGAAGGGGGCGCACGACTGGCTATGTCTGGCATCCCGGACACCGGCCGTGTTTTGATGGCCATGAGGGGACCGGTCGTGGGCGCAAGGTTAAGTACGGGATCCCGGACATGGCCGGAAGCCCCGCGAGAAATGACGGAGGGCACAGTGGAGTCGAGTGCAGTGGTGTCGAGCACGGAAGCCAGGCCAGAGGCGGGCAGTGAACCAAGGGCGACGTCCAAAGTCCCCGCCGCCGAGAACACCCTGCGTATCCTCAAGCTGCTGGCCTCCAAGCGGGGGCCGGTGGCGGCGTCGAGCATTGCCACGTCCTTGGGATTGCCGCGCTCCAGCGTCTACCACCTCCTGGGCGTGATGGAGGCGAACGGCTTTGTCCTCCATCTGCACGAGGAGCAGCGCTACGGGCTGGGCATCAGTGCCTTCGAGCTGAGTTCGGCGTATTCGCGGCAGGAACCGCTGTCCCGCCTGGGCCGGCCGCTGCTGGCGTCGCTGGTGGACGTCATCGGTGAGAGCGCACACCTGGCGGTGCTCCACGGCCGCGACGTGCTGTACATCGTGGAGGAACGGGCCAAGAACCGCCCGTCCCTGGTGACCGACGTCGGCGTCCGGCTTCCCAGCCACCTCACCGCCAGCGGCCGCGCCATTCTCGCCGCACTGCCCAAGTCGCAGGTCCGGGCGCTTTACCCGAATGCCGAGGCCTTCACCGCCCGGCATGAGGTGGAGGGCGCCATCATGAAGTACTCCGCGCTGTCCTCGCACCTGGACCAAGTGAGGCAGCGCGGCTACGCCACCGAACATGGCGAGGTGACGCCCGGCTTCGGCTCGATCGCCGCCGCTGTCACGGACCACGTGGGATGGCCGACGGCGGCAGTCGCCGTCACGTTCCTCGAGGACAAATTGCCGGCGGACCAATGGCCGGCGCTCGCCGCGCGGGTCCAGAAAGTAGCGGACGAACTCTCCGTCCGCATCCACGGCCGCCCTGCCAAGTAGTGCTGCCCCCCGTCGGCTGGCTCTGCCTCGCCGACGGTCCGACAGAAACCCCGCAGCAGTCTGGAATCCCGGACACCACCCCTTCGAAAGCCCTGTCCGGCCCGGCCCGGAACGGCTTTAGTTGATACAGAACCTCTACCCAACACCGCGAACCTCGTACTCGCCCAGAACACAAAGGAGCCCCTCATGGCACCCGCCGATTTCACTACCGGTGCCCGCCCGATCAAAGCTGCCCGCGGCACCGAGCTCACCGCCAAGAGCTGGCAGACCGAAGCCCCGCTGCGGATGCTGATGAACAACCTGGACCCTGAGGTCGCGGAGCGCCCGGATGATCTGGTGGTTTACGGCGGGACCGGCCGTGCCGTCCGGTCCTGGGCGGCGTTCGATGCGATCACCCGCACCCTCGAAACCATGGAGAACGACGAGACGCTGCTGGTCCAGTCCGGCAAGCCGGTCGGTGTGTTCCGGACCAACGAATGGGCGCCGCGGGTACTCCTGGCGAACTCCAACCTCGTGGGCGACTGGGCCACCTGGCCCGAGTTCCGCCGGCTCGAGGCCGAGGGCCTGATGATGTACGGCCAGATGACCGCCGGGTCCTGGATCTACATCGGCACCCAGGGCATCCTGCAGGGCACCTTCGAGACCTTCGCCGCGATCGCCCGCAAACTCACCGGAGACGAGGACGGCACCCTCGCCGGGACCCTGACCCTCACCGGCGGCTGCGGCGGCATGGGCGGTGCCCAGCCGCTCGCCGTCACCCTGAACGAGGGCGCCTGCCTGATCGTCGACGTCGACGAAAGCCACCTCCGCCGCCGCGCCGGCAAACGCTACCTCGACGAGGTCGAAACCGACCTCGACACCGCCATCGCCAAGGTCCTGGCGGCCAAGGAGGAGCGCCGCGGCTGGTCCGTGGGCTATGTCGGGAACGCCGCCGAGGTCTTCCCCGAGATCCTGCGCCGCCACCGTGCGGGCGAACTCACGGTCGACATCGTCACGGACCAGACCTCCGCCCACGACCCGCTGTCCTACCTGCCCGAAGGCATCACGGTCCAGGAATGGCATACCGAGGCCGCCGCCGATCCCGAAGGCTTCACCAAGAAGGCCCAGGCCTCCATGGCCAAGCACGTCCAGGCCATGGTCGAGTTCCAGGACGCCGGTGCCGAGGTCTTCGACTACGGCAACTCCATCCGCGACGAGGCCCGCAAGGGCGGCTACACCCGTGCCTTCGAATTCCCCGGCTTCGTCCCGGCCTACATCCGCCCGCTCTTCTGCGAGGGTCTGGGCCCGTTCCGCTGGGTGGCGCTCTCCGGTGACCCCGAGGACATCGCGGTCACGGATGAGGCCATCAAGGAACTCTTCCCCGAGAACAAGCACCTGCGCCGCTGGATCGACGCGGCCCAGGAACGGGTCGAGTTCGAGGGCCTGCCGGCCCGGATCTGCTGGCTCGGCTACGGCGACCGCGCCAAGGCCGGCCTGCTGTTCAACCAGCTCGTCAAGGAAGGCAAGGTCAAGGCGCCCATCGTGATCGGCCGCGACCACCTCGACTCCGGCTCCGTCGCCTCCCCGTACCGGGAGACCGAGGCCATGGCCGACGGCTCCGACGCCATCGCGGACTGGCCGCTGCTCAACGCCCTGCTCAACACCGCCTCCGGCGCCACCTGGGTCTCGATCCACCACGGCGGCGGCGTCGGCATCGGCCGCTCCATCCACGCCGGCCAGGTCTCCGTCGCCGACGGCACCGACCTCGCCGCCCAGAAACTCGAACGCCTCCTCACCAACGACCCCGGCATGGGCGTCATCCGCCACGCCGACGCCGGCTACGACCGCGCACTCGACGTCGCCAAAGAGCGCGGCGTCCGCATCCCGATGCAAGAAGGAATCACAAAGTGACCGTCACCACCCACTCACCGCTCACCGTCACCCTCGGCTCCAGCGGCGTCACGCCCGAGGACCTTGTCGCCGTCGCCCGTCACAACGCCCAGGTGACCATCGCCCAGGAGGCGCTGGACACGGTGGCGAAGGTCCGCGCGCACATCGACGAACTCGCGCACAGCGAGACCCCCGCCTATGGCATTTCCACCGGCTTCGGCGCGCTGGCCAACCGGCACATCCCCAGCGAGCTGCGCACCCAGCTGCAGAAATCGCTGATCCGCAGCCACGCCGCCGGCATGGGCCCGGCCGTGGAACGCGAGGTGGTCCGCGGCATTATGTTCCTGCGCGCCAAAACCCTCGCATCCGGCCGCACCGGCGTCCGCCCCGTCGTCCTGCAGACCATGGTGGACGTGCTCAACGCCGGCATCACACCGGTGGTCCGCGAATTCGGCTCGCTTGGCTGCTCTGGCGACCTCGCCCCGCTGTCCCACTGCGCCCTGGTGCTGATGGGAGAGGGTGAAGCGGAAGGGCCCGACGGCGTGACGTACGGCGGGCGGGGTGAGGCGCCTGTCGCCGAGCTGCTCGCCGGGCACGGTATCGAACCGGTCACCCTCGCCGAGAAGGAAGGCCTGGCGCTGGTAAACGGCACCGAGGGAATGCTGGGCATGCTCCTGATGGCCATCGCGGACCTTCGCCAACTGCTGACGACGGCGGACATCACCGCCGCGCTCAGTGTCGAGGCGCTGCTGGGTACGGACCAGGTCTTTGTGCCGGAGCTGCATGCGGCCTTGCGTCCGCACCCCGGCCAGGCCGCCAGCGCGGACAACATGCTGCGTGTGTTGTCGAACTCGCCGATCGTGGCCTCGCACCGGGTGGGGGATTCCAAAGTCCAGGACGCCTACTCGCTGCGCTGCGCGCCCCAGGTGGCCGGGGCCGCGCGGGACACGGTGGACTACGCCGCCATGGTGGCATCCCGCGAGCTCGCCGCGGCCATCGACAACCCGGTGGTCCTGCCGGACGGGCGCGTCAGCTCCAACGGCAACTTCCACGGCGCACCAGTGGCCTACGTCCTGGACTTCCTGGCCATTGCCGTTGCGGACCTCAGCTCCATCGCTGAGCGCCGGACGGACCGGATGCTGGACCCGGCGCGTTCGCACGGGCTGCCGGCGTTCCTGGCCGCGGATCCGGGTGTCGACTCGGGCCTGATGATCGCCCAGTACACGCAGGCCGGGCTGGTCTCGGAGAACAAGCGCCTGGCCGTCCCGGCGTCGGTGGATTCCATTCCCAGCTCCGCCATGCAGGAGGACCACGTGTCCATGGGCTGGCACGCGGCCCGAAAGCTCCGCAAGGCCGTGGAGAACCTTCGCCGCGTCCTGGCCATCGAACTGGTGACGAGTGCCCGCGCCATCGACATGCGGACGCAGCTGTCCGACGGCGAGCTCCTCCCCGGCCCGGCAGGCGCTGCAGTGATCGGGGTGCTGCGGTCCGTCGTCGAAGGCCCGGGAACCGACCGGTTCCTGTCACCGGAGCTGGAGGCAGCTGACCGTCTGGTTGCCTCAGGAAGAGTCCGGGCAGCCGCCGAATCCGCCGTCGGAATTCTTGCCTGAGCGGGAATATCCTTCGGTCCTGCCGAGAAATTCGTCCAATGTCGAAATATGGTGCAACACGAACAATTCGACGCCGGGAAGTGTAGTAGAACTGAAGGTGTAGTAAAAGTCACATCAAAGAGGCTGTGGCGCAGGACGTATACAAAGGGGTAGTAGTTCAAATGAAAGCACGTGGGGCTGTCCTGTCGAGGCGCAATGTCCACTCGGCCACCATCTCGGAGTGGGGAACGCTCAAAGCCGGGGACCGGGTGGAAATCATCAAACAGGCGCACGTCATTGCGGCGGGCGAAGTGGAAGAAGTATCGCAGAGCGGGAACGTGCTGTGGCTCGTGCCGGCCACTCCGTCAGAAAAAGAACTTTTCCTTAAATCCGACGGTGTAGAGGTCCGCAGGAGTTAGGAACACAAGACCAAATAGCAAAGAGTCCCCGACTTCCGGTAACGGAAGTCGGGGACTCTTTGCGTGGATCGCGGGCGGGATCGAAGCATCGATCGAAGCCCGGATCCAGGGCCGAATCAGCTCAGGCTGCAATGCTTTCGTACGTTTCACCAAAGGGGACCGACTCGTCCAGGGCCACGGTGAAGCGTCCCGGGCGCAGGCGCGTCACAAGGATGCCGCAGGCCGCGTCTTTTGCCGGCTCGATCAGCGTGGCAACGGCGTTGTCCAGGCCTTCATGCATCTCGTCGGCAGTGGAAAACTGCAGGTCGATGGACCGGGCATCTGAGGCCTCGTCGGCCGTAACGGCGGCCAGGGGGCGTTCCAATGTAGCTATAGTCATAGCTTCAAGTATACCGGTGATGAACCTAGATGTCAGATGACTGCTATCTCGAACGCCCAGACGCCGAAAATCCGAAGCTTGTTCGCTGAACCGCACCGTTAAGGTGTGGTCTCACGAACAAGCTTCGGATCGAAGGTAACGCCCGCTCAGCCCGCCATGCCCGCTTTGACGGCCAGAACTGGACAATCAGCCTCGAGCAGGATCCGCTGCGAGGTGCTGCCCATGATCAGTTTGCCCACCGGGGTGCGGCGGCGAATCCCGATCACGATGAGGTCGGCGTTGTGCTCCTCCGCGGCATCGAGGACCTCCGCTGCCGCGTCATGGCCACGGACCGGCTGCTTGATCACGTGGTCGATCCCGTGGGTGGCCAGGCGCGCCTCGATGCTCTGCACTTCGGGCTCCTGGGCGTACCGGTTGTCCACCAGGGCATCGCCCTTGGAGGAGTTGATCACCAACAGGGTGGTGTTGTTCTTCCGGGCTTCGGCGATGGCCTGAGTCAGCGCCGCTTCGCCCTCTGGTGTGGGGACGTATCCCACCACGATCGTCATGGTTGCTCCTTGTGGTCTGCGGTCTGGTCTGTACTTTGTGGTTTTCTGCCGCCGGCGGTGGAGGGGAAGGCGTGGACTTACTAGCCGTCGCCGTCGGAATTTCCGTCGGCCCGGTGGCTGCCATGGCTGACGGAGCCGCGGGCCACGTCTGTCGGTTCGGATCCGCGAGTGGCGTTTGGGGACGGGAGGCTGGTGGCCGGACGGTTGCGGCGCCACAGCTTGAACAGCAGCGGCCATATGAGGATGATCGCAATGATGACATAAACGCCGATGGCAATCGGTTCACCAAAGAGTCCGGCGGGGTCGCCCGCGCTGAGCTGCAGCGTCCTGCGAAGCTGCCCTTCGATCCGCGGCCCCAGGATCACGCCGAGGATGAGCGGCAGTACAGGGAGTCCGAAGCGGCGCATCATGAATCCGAGCGCACCGAGGGCCAGCAGGAGCACCAGATCGAACACCTGCAGGTTCACCGAATAGGCGCCCAGCGTGGCGAAGAACAGGATCCCCGCATACAGATATGGCCGCGGTAACTGTAGGATTTTTGCCCACATGGGAGCCAGGGGCAGGTTGATGACCAGGAGCAGGAAGTTGCCAATGAAGAGGCTCGCGATCAGCGCCCAGACCAGCGGTCCTTCGTTGGCGAACAGCAGGGGTCCCGGCTGGATGCCGTATGAAGCAAAGGCTGCCAGCATCACGGCTGCGGTCGCGTTGGTGGGCAGGCCCAGGGCCAGCAGGGGGGTCATGGTGCCGGCGGCGGCCGCATTGTTGGCTGCTTCCGGCCCGGCAACCCCCTCGATGGCGCCCTTGCCGAACTCCTCGGGGTGCTTGCTGAGGCGTTTCTCGGTGACATAGGACAGGAACGTGGGGATCTCGGCCCCGCCGGCCGGAAGTGCACCAAACGGGAAACCGTACGCCGTTCCACGGAGCCAGGGCTTCCAGGAGCGCTTCCAGTCCTCCTTGCCCATCCACGGACGTCCTACGGGGATGATTTGCAGCGGGTTGCGCCGCAAGTGTGCGGCAACCCACAGTGCCTCGCCCACGGCGAAGATGGCCACTGCCACCACCACGATGTCCAGGCCGTCAGCCAGCAAGGGCTGGCCGAAGGTGAGACGGCGCTGGCCGGTGACTGAATCCATGCCAATCAGACCGATCGCCAGGCCGAGGCCCAGAGAGGCAAAGCCCCGCAGGCGGGATGAGCCAAGGACGGCGGTTACTGCCAGGAGCGCCAGGACCATGATGGCAAAGTAGCTTGGGGCTCCAAGGCTGACGGCGAACTCCACCACAATCGGTGCGCAGACAGCCAGCAAAGCGGTGCCTATAGTGCCCGCCACAAACGAGCCGATAGCCGCCGTCGCCAGGGCTTGGGCGGCCCTGCCGGCTTTGGCCATCTTGTTGCCTTCAATGGCCGTCACCACAGACGACGATTCACCCGGGGTGTTGAGCAGGATGGAGGTAGTGGATCCGCCGTACATGCCGCCGTAGTAGATGCCAGCGAACATAATGAAGGCGCTGGTGGGTTCCAGGACATACGTAACCGGGAGCAGCAAAGCAACGGTCATAGCCGGGCCCAGGCCTGGGAGCACTCCGACGGCAGTGCCCAGGAGCACACCGATGACAGCGTAAAGGAAATTCATGGGGGTCAGTGCTGTGGCAAAGCCGTCCATGAGGGAGGAGAAGACATCCATCAGAGAATCCCTTCCAGGAGGCCGGCGGGCAGCGGTATGCCGAGGCCCAAGTAGAAACCGTAAAAGGTGAGCACGGACAGGAGTACCGCGATGATGCCGTCACGTGCGTAGTGCCGGCTGCCCAAGGCCCACGCACTGCCCCAGAACAGCACGGTCCCGGAGATGACCCAGCCTGCCCAGTCGATCAACAGGATGTTGGCGACAAAGGCTCCCACCAGCGGCAGGACGGTCTTCCAGTCCGCGGGGTGTGAGAGATCCACATCCTCACCGCCTTCGGCTTCGCCCTGTCCGCCGCGCAGCACGTTGACTGCCAGCATGATCGCGCAGACGAAGAGCAGGCCGGCCACTATGTACGGCAGCGTCTTTGGTCCCACGGGATCCGATTGAGAATACGGAGTTACCAGGGCTAATGCATCCACCAGGACGAGGACGCCCGCCACTCCGAGCAGGAGGGCAACCCCCAGCTCGGAGCGGCCTTTGAGCCTGGAAGTCAAAGTTTGTGACGAACTCACGCCAGGCCAAGCTTCGTGAGGACGTCCGCCACCCGCTTGTCCTGCTCGGTCAGGAAGGTTTTGAATTCGTCCCCGGTGATGAAGGCGTCCGTCCAGCTGTGCTTCACAAGGGTTTCCTTCCAGGCAGCGGTGCCGTGCATCTTTTCGAGGGCGGCAATCAGCTTGGCTTTGTCATCCTCGGAGATTCCCGGAGGGGCCACGATGCCGCGCCAGTTGGTGAATACCAGGTCGATGCCAGATTCCTTTAGGGTGGGAGCGTCGACGGCTTTGAGCCGTTCGGCACCGCTAGTCGCCAGGACGCGGACCTCGCCGGACTGGATCTGCTGGAGGTACTCGCCGGCGCCCGAAGCTGCGAAGCCCACCTTGTTGCCCAGGATGGCTGGGAGGAGGTCCCCGCCGCCGTCGTAGGACACGAAGTTGACCTTGGTGGCGTCGATGCCAACCGCACCCGCGAGCTGCATGGGCAGCAGGTGGTCCGGGCCGCCGGGGGAGGAACCGCCGCCTACGGCGATAGAGCCCGGGTCAGCCTTCCAGGCCTTCACCAGATCGTCGATGGTCTTGTAGGGTGAATCCTTGCTGACCATGATGGCACCAGGCTCTTCAATGAGCTTAGCCAGCGGGGTTGTGGCTGTCAGTTTGGACTCGGACTTGTTGGTGTAGCTGGCGCCCACCACCCCGAGTCCCATGAGCATGGTCAGGTCCCCATTGCCCTTTTCGTTGACAATGCGGGCCAGGCCCACGGTTCCGCCGGCTCCGGCAAGGTTAAAGACCTCGGTATTGGTGGCGACCTTCTCGTCGTCGAGGACTTTCGCTGCGGCACGGGCAGTTGTGTCGTAGCCGCCGCCCGGGGTGTTGGGTACCATGATCTGGAGTCCCGTCACCGGGCCGGCAGCAGCGCCGGAGGTGGCAGTGCTGGTGGAGCTGGTTCCGGTGGCACCGCAGCCGGTGGCCATCAGGGCGATGCCGGCGGCGACGGCGGCGATTCGCATTGCGCGGATTTGGCGCATGGTGTTCCTCTTTCAATCAAAATTGATCAGCAGGGCTGACTTGTAGTTCCGATGCTAGGCCGGTAAGTGATGGGCATCACTCTTGTGTACGCAGAGAACGTTAAGTTCATTGCGTTCACGTTTCCGGCAGCCCACCGGCCCCGTTGATCCGCGTACGGTGGGGGTATAGTTCCGGGACCCCGCGGGTCCCCCCGCCGCCCAGAGGAAAGAACCACAGTGTCTCGACGTAGAGGAATGTCCCTCGCTGGGCAGTACCTGGTGCTGCAGTTGCTGATCGTCCTCGCCGTGCTGGTGGCCGTGGCTGCGATCTCGCTGACGCAGTCGGCCGCGACCTTTGAACGGATTGAGGGCCGCCGGGCACTCTCCGCCGCCGAAGCGCTGGGCGCCAACCCTACAGTGCGGGCGCTCCTTCCGGCCGCCGAACCCAGGGCCGGGTCAGCCCTCCCCACGGTGGCCGAGTCAGTGCGGACGGTCTCTGGGTCCTCGCACGTGGCTATTGCCAAGATTGACCGCACGGTGGTGGCCTCCTCAGATCCAAGTCTGTTGGGCCAACCGTTGGAACTGGGTGACAGCCGGGTCATGGAAGGCCGCTCGTGGACCGGCGCGGTGGGCGGATCCGGTTCGCAGTCGCTCTCAGCGCACGTTCCGGTCCTTGATGACAGCGGCACGATGATCGGGATCGCCTCCATCAGCCGGCACTATCCGTCCGTTTTGGAGAGGCTCGGCGACGCTGCCCCCAACCTGCTGACCTACCTGGGTATCGCCAGCGTGCTGGGAGTAGCCGGCTCGCTGCTGCTGGCCCGCCGGGTCAAGCGGCAGACGCTCGGCATGGAGCCCAGCGAAATCACCGGGCTGGTGGAAAACCGGGAGGCCATGCTTCGTGGGTTAAAGGAAGGCGTGGTTGCCCTCGATCCGTACCAACGCGTAACTGTGGCTAATGACAGCGCCCGCGAACTGCTCGGGCTGCCCGCTGACTGTGTGGGCAAGGACCTGGCGGCGCTCGCGGTGGACCCGGCGCTGAAGGACGTTCTCACCCAGGAGCAGGTGGACCCGGACCGGCTGGTGCTGGTGGGGGAGCGGCTTGTGGTGCTTAACCGTGTGCCGATCCAGTCCCGGGGCCGGGATATTGGCGCGGTCACCACCTTGCGCGACCGAACTGAGATGTCTTCCTTGGAACGTGAACTGGGCGCCACCCGGACGGCCACTGACACGTTGCGCGCGCAGGCCCACGAATTCGCCAACCAGCTGCACGTGATTTCCGGCCTCATCCAGATCGGGGAATACGATTCCGTGGTCCAGTTCGTCAACGGTGCCACGCTGGACAGGACCCGGCTCAACGACGAGGTCACCAGCCGCATCCAGGACCCGGCGCTCGCCGCGCTCCTGATCGCCAAGTCGAGCCTCGCCACCGAACGCGGGGTTAGCTTGCAGCTAGACCCGGAATCCGGGCTGAAGCGCGTTGATGATGAGCTGTCCCGCGACCTGACCACGGTCGTCGGGAACCTGGTGGACAACGCGTTCGACGCCGTCACCGGGCTTCCGGAGGCAGAGGTCAGGGTGCTCGTGGAGGACACAGCCGACGGCGTGACGGTCACCGTCCGCGATTCCGGCCCCGGCGTCGCCGGGGATCCGGGGGAGATCTTCCAGCAGGGTTTCACCACCAAGGACCCGGGCCCCGGCGGCAGCAGGGGCTTCGGCCTGGCGCTGTCCCGGGTGGTCTGCCGGCGCAGCGGCGGCGACCTCACGGTAACCAACAACAACGGGGCGGTCTTCACCGCCCGGCTGGAACGAACACGGAGAATGCAGCAATGATCAAAGTCCTGATCGTCGATGACGACTTTATGGTGGCCAAGGTCCACGCAGGGTTCATTCAGCGCACTCCCGGGTTCGCCGTCGTCGGGGTGGCCCATACCGGCGCCCAGGCGGTCATCGAAACGGGGCGGCTGCAACCGGACCTGGTGCTGCTCGATATCCACCTGCCGGACATCAACGGCCTGGACCTGATGCACAAACTGCGCGAAGTGGCCCCGGAACTGGATGTCCTGGTGATCAGCGCCGCCCGTGAAGTGGACACGGTGCGCAAGGCCCTCCGCGGCGGGATTGTGCACTACCTCATCAAGCCCTTCTCGCAGACTGACCTGCAGGAACGGCTGGAGCACTACCGCAGCGCCTACCAGGGCCTCGACTCGGCCAAGGATGTGGCGGAGCAGTCGGACGTGAACCGGGTGTTCGGGCTGGACCGGACCGATCGGCCGCTGCCGAAGGGCTGCAGCATCGAAACGCTGAAGCTCGTGGAAGCTGCCCTGAAGGAGGCCGACGGCGACCTCTCCGCCGCCGAAGTGGCGGTCCAGTTGGGCACGTCCAGGGTCAGTGCGCGCCGGTATCTGGAGTACCTCCACGACGAAGGCGTGCTGGAGGTCCGGCTTAAGTACGGCGTGGGCAGGCCCGAGCGGCGGTATGTGCTGAAGGGCTAGGGCATGCCCAGTGCGGCCTCGATGGGACCGACGGCGAAGAACAGCAGGAACGCGCCGGCCACCGCCCACATCAGCGGGTGGACGTCCTTGATGCGGCCCTGGAACGACCGGATCAGGACATAGGCGATGAAGCCTGCGCCGAGACCGTTGGCGATGGAGTACGTGAACGGCATCAGGGTCATGGTCAGGAAAGCCGGGATGGCGATTCCCCAGTCCTGCCAGTCGATCTTGCCCACCTGGGAGACCATCATGAAGCCCACCACCACCAGGGCCGGGGCCACCGCCTCGAACGGAACGAGGTTGATCAGCGGGGTGAAGAACATAGCCACCAGGAACAGCAGGCCGGTGACGATGGACGCCACGCCCGTCCGAGCACCCTCGCCGATCCCGGCGCCGGCCTCAACATAGATCTGGTTCGAGGAGACGGAGGCGCCGCCACCCACGATCGCGCCGAGCGCGTCCACCTGGAGCACACGGTCCACGTCCGGGATGTTGCCGTCCTTGTCCACCGTGCCGGCCTCGTTGGCCAGGCCCACCATGGTGCCCATGGCATCGAAGAAGATGCTGAGCAGGATCACGAATGCCAGCAGGGTGGCGGCCACGAAGCCCAGGTGTTCAAAAGCGCCGAACGGGTTGGCCTTGCCGATCAGCGACAGGTCCGGGGCGCTCCACCCCGTAAAGGACGGTGCCACGAGGGACCAGCCCTGCGGGTTGGCGGTAGTGCCGTCAAAGCTGGGGCCGATGTGGAGGGTCATTTCCAGGATCACGGAAATGATGGTGGAGGCGATGATGCCGATCAGGATGGCGCCCTTGACCTTGCGGACCACCAGGGCGATGGTGAGGATCAGGCCGAACACAAAGACGGCCGTGGGCCAGCCCAGCAGCTTGCCGTCGAAGCCTAGGCCCACCGGAACAGTGGTACCGGCAGCGTCGGGGATGCGGCGGACAAAGCCGGCGTTCACCAGCCCGATCAGGGCGATGAACAGTCCGATGCCCACCACAATGGCGGTCTTGAGCCCGTCCGGGACGGCCTTGAAGACGGCGGTCCGGAAGCCGGTGAGGACCAGGATCATCATGGTCACGCCGGACAGGACCACCAGGCCCATCATGTCCGGCCACGTCAGGCCCGGGTTAGTGGCCACGGTGACGGCCACAAAGGCGTTCACGCCCAGCCCCGCGGCCAGCGCGAAGGGGTGCCTGCCCCAGGCGCCCATCAGGATGGTGAGGATGCCCGCCACAAACGCCGTCACAGCAGCCACGGCGGCAAAACCAAGTGTGTTGCCGCTGGAATCCGGGCCGGAGAGGATCAGGGGGTTAAGCACCACGATGTAGCTCATGGCGAAGAACGTGGCAAAGCCGCCGCGGATCTCGCGGGAGAGGTTGGACCCCCGCTCGGATATCTTGAAGTACCGGTCCAAGGCAGAGCCCTGCTTAAGCATTAGTCCTCCGGGATGTGTTGTTGGGGTTACTCGATCCTAGAGGGCGGGGACCGCGCCTAGTGTGCGTGCCTAGAATGTCTGTCAGGAACCTCACAATGCCGAGCAATGTTGGAGACACCATGACTACTGACACGTCGACAGTCCGGCAGCTCCCCGCGATCCACGTTGCCGACAGCCACGATCTGATCAGTGTGCAGGGCGCCCGGGAGAACAATCTCAAGGACATCAGCATCGAGATCCCCAAGCGGCGCCTGACGGTGTTCACCGGGGTGTCCGGATCGGGCAAGAGCTCACTGGTGTTCGCGACGATCGCCGCGGAGTCCCAGCGCATGATCAACGAGACCTACAGCGCCTTTGTGCAGGGGTTCATGCCTAACTTGGCGCGGCCCGACGTGGACCACCTCGACGGGCTGACCACGGCGATCATCGTTGACCAGGAGCGGATGGGCGCGAACCCCCGCTCCACGGTGGGCACTGCCACGGACGCCAACGCCATGCTCCGGATTCTCTTCAGTCGGCTGGGCACGCCGTACGTCGGGCCGCCCACGGCATTCTCCTTCAACGTCCCGACGCGGAAGGCCAGCGGTGTGATGAGCACCGAGAAGGCCGGAGGCCGGGTGGAGAAGGCCGTGGTGCAGAACGTTGTCTATCTGGGCGGCATGTGTGCGCGCTGCGAGGGCATGGGCTCGGTCTCCGACTTCGACCTCACGGCCTTGTACGACGACAGCAAGTCGCTCGGCGACGGTGCACTGACCGTCCCCGGCTACAGCATGGACGGCTGGTACGGCCGGCTGTTCGAGGGCATGGGACTCCCGATGGACAAACCGATTGCCACGTTCACGAAGAAGCAGCTTGAGACGATGCTGTACTCCGAGCCCACCAAGATCAAGGTTGAGGGCATCAACCTCACGTTCGAGGGCATCATCCCGAAGATCCAGAAGTCCATGCTGTCCAAGGACGTCGAGGCGATGCAGCCGCACGTGCGGCGCTTCGTGGAGAGCGCCATCACTTTCCAGGCCTGCCCCGAGTGCGAGGGCACGCGGCTCAGCCCCGAGGCCAGGTCCTCAAGGATCCAGGGCAAGAACATCGCCGACCTCTGCGAGATGCAGATCAGCGACCTGGCCGAGTGGGTCCGCGAATTCGACGAGCCGTCGGTTGCGCCGCTCCTCAAAGGCCTGCGGCACCTCCTTGACTCGTTCGCCGAGATCGGGCTGGGTTACCTCTCCCTCGACCGCCCGGCCGGCACCCTCTCCGGAGGAGAGGCCCAGCGCACCAAGATGATCCGGCACCTGGGGTCGTCCCTCACGGACGTCACCTACGTCTTCGACGAACCCACCATCGGCCTGCACCCGCACGACATCGAGCGGATGAACCAGTTGCTGCTTCAGCTGCGGGACAAGGGCAACACCGTGCTCGTCGTCGAGCACAAGCCCGAGACCATCGCCATCGCCGACCACGTGGTCGATCTCGGTCCCGGCGCCGGCACCGCGGGTGGCAACGTTTGCTTCGAGGGCAGCGTGGAGGGGCTGCGGGGGAGCGACACCATCACCGGCCGCCATCTCGATGACCGGGCCAAGGTCAGGGAATCAGTCCGCAAACCGTCCGGCGTCCTTGAGGTGCGTGGCGCCTCCACGCACAACCTGCAGAACGTGGACGTGGATGTTCCGCTCGGCGTGCTCTGCGTGGTGACGGGTGTGGCCGGTTCCGGCAAAAGCTCGCTGATCCACGGTTCCGTGGCAGGACGTGACGGCGTTGTGGTGATCGACCAGGGCGCCATCAAGGGCTCCCGCCGCAGCAACCCCGCCACGTACACGGGCCTGCTCGAGCCGATCCGCAAGGCGTTCGCGAAGGCCAACGGCGTGAAGCCGGCACTGTTCAGCTCCAACTCCGAAGGTGCCTGCCCCACCTGCAACGGCGCGGGCGTCATCTTCACCGAGCTCGGCGTGATGGCCACCGTCGAGTCCACGTGCGAGGACTGCGAGGGCCGGCGGTTCCAGGCGTCGGTGCTGGAATACACGCTGGGCGGCCGCAACATCTCCGAAGTGCTGGCCATGTCCATGACAGAGGCTGAAGTGTTTTTCAGCGAGGGGGAGGCCCGCACGCCCGCCGCCCACAAGATCCTGGACCGGCTCGTCGACGTCGGGCTCGGTTACCTGACGCTCGGCCAGCCGCTCACCACCCTGTCCGGCGGCGAGCGGCAGCGCGTCAAGCTGGCCACGCAGATGGCCGAGAAGGGCGACGTCTACGTCCTCGACGAACCGACCACCGGCCTCCACCTCGCCGATGTCGAGAACCTGCTGGGCCTCCTTGACCGGCTTGTTGAGTCCGGCAAATCGGTCATCGTCATCGAGCACCACCAGGCGGTCATGGCGCACGCCGACTGGATCATCGACCTCGGTCCCGGCGCAGGGCACGACGGCGGCAAGGTCGTTTTCGAGGGCACGCCTGCAGAGCTTGTGGCCGCCAAGCCCACGCTCACCGGCAAGCACCTCGCGGCTTACGTCGCCGGCTGAATGCCGGTGCCCGGGAAGAGTGCCCGGGAAACGTACCCGGGAAGCGTGTGCTGCCGCTGCCAAGGGAAGTTCGCCTAGGCTTGAAGGACGCCAACCCTAGGGAGCAGTACACCCATGCGATCCATCCGCCGCCAGTTGCTGAGCGTTGTGCTCGGGACCTTCGTTCTTGCCGCCGCGCTGCTGGGGTTTTCCGCCCCGGCGACGGCACATGATGCGGCCGAGTCAAGCAGCCCCGCACAGGGCGCCACGGTGGCCACAACGCCGGAACACGTCTCCGTCACCTTCAACAAGAACCCGCTGGGCATCGGCGCACAGTTCTCCGTCAAGGATTCCGCCGGGGCTGAGTGGGCGGACGGCGCTGTTGAGATCGTGGACAGCACTGCCACCCAAAAGCTCAAGGCCGGCGCTCCGGCGGGGGCGTACACGGTGGCCTGGCGGGTGGTCAGCTCGGATTCCCACCCGATTGAGGGGACATTCGGCTTCACGGCGACCGCCGCGGCGGCGGGAGCCGCGCCCTCGGGAACATCGTCGGCGGGAGCCGCGCCGTCGGCCGCTGTTCCCACGATGGGAACCGCGCAGCCGGGAACCGTGGCAGCTCCGGCCCCGGCCGAGGACGCGTCCGAACCGTTCCCCTGGAGCCTGGTGCTCTTTGCCGCAGTGGCCGTCGGGCTGCTGGTGGCCATCGGTATCCTCGCGAAGCGCCGCCTCGACGCAGGCAGCGACGACGAAACCGAACAAGCTTAGACGGCGGCGGCGCTTTCCGGGTGGACCGTGGCCTGGACCGTTGCTGAAATGGCCTGGCCCACGGTCTTCGCCTGACGCAGGACTTCCTTTGGTGAGGGCGTGATGAGCTCGCCCACTCCCACGAGGTAGATGCCGATCTGCCGCATGGCTGCCACCAGGTTGCGGCCAACCGTGATGCCGAAGTCGCTGAGCATGCGCCGCAGCTGGCTGTGCGCGCACCGGGTCAGCACAATGTTGTCAGCCAGCAGGATTCCGTTGGGCGTATGGACTTCCCACTTGCCGGACGGGGAGCCCGCGGCTGTTCCCGCAGTATTTCCGCCTGGTGCGCCGCCCACCATGGTCAGCTGAACCGCCCGGGTGGTGTTGCGGACATCCATGTGGTGGCTGGCGGCGTAGTTGCGCAGGTGGCGGAGGATCTCGTTGCGCTCCCGGAGGGAGTCGGAGTCGGCTGCGTCGCAGCGTTGCAGTGAAGCGGTGTTGGCCGGTTGTCCGGCGCCGAGGATGTCGAGCCCGTCCACCACAATCGCGTCCACACCGCGGCGGCGCAATTCTGCGCCGACAGCCAGGCCTGAGAGCCCCGTGCCGATGATCACCGTGGTGGTCCGTTCGGTCCCGCCATTCAGAGGCATGCTTGACACTACAGTTTTCCTCCTTCAAAGGCTTTCGGATGCAGGCAGCGTTGCCCCGCATGCGTTCCGTTACCCCCAAAGTTCGGCCGCAGCACCGGCCCGGGACGCACCTGAATTGGGCGTCGGCGGACCGGCAGTGCCTCGAAGACTACAGAACATTCAGGGCCGTGGATAGCCCAAACACAAACATTCTTCTTATCGTTGAATACGGTTGCCACTCCGTTTGCCATGGGCTGTGAATAACCCGCCATCCAGCGGTCCGCAGCCGCTTGCTAAGTGTCTGCGGACCGAGAATAGTGAGAAGCGGAAGCAGGGTTCTCCAGCCCGTCGGGGCCCACATCGCGGCCGGTGCGGGCGGAGGGCGCCGCTTCTGGCAGAATAGCCGCAACATAAGGCAGTATCGCGAGGAGGCGGCCCGATGGGCGCACAAGAGATGCATCCGGATCCGGAACAGGACCGGGCCGGAAATTCGGCTGCTCCGGTGGGAATTGTTGTGGGGGTGGATGGATCCGACCACGGCCAGTGCGCTTTGGTGTGGGCTGCCCGGGAAGCCGAGCGCCGCCGTCGGCCGTTGCATATTGTCACCGCGTATTCAGTGCCGATCTTTGCGGCGTCCGGGCTGGACGGCGGGTACGCCACCGTGGATGATTCCGTGATCCGCGAGGGCGCTGAAGCGATCGTCAAACAGGCGCTGGACAAGGTTTCCGGCTACAACATCGAAGTTGACGGCTCCGTGGAGAACGGCGACGCCTCGGGTGTGCTCCTGGAAATGTCCGAGACAGCCGATCTGCTGGTGTTCGGCACCCGCGGCCGTGGCGGATTTGTGGGACGCCTGCTGGGCTCGGTGAGCAGCGCCCTGCCGGCTCACGCCAAGTGCCCCACGGTCACGGTGCCGCTGGTGTGTTCGGACCGGCTGGGCGAAACCACCGAAGACAAGCGCATCAGGGCCGAGCAGGCCAAGCCAGGACACAAGCAGGTCGAGAACGTTGTGGTGGTGGGCGTGGACGGGTCCGAACAGGCACGCATCGCCGTGCTGGAGGCTGCGGACCAGGCTGAACGGCTCGGGGCAACCCTGCGCGTGATCTGTGCGGTGCCGCAGTTCAGCGGCTCCCTGGCCTGGGTTCCGGCCCCCATGGACCGCAAAGCCCTCTTCGATGACATCCGGGTCCAACTTAACGCCGGGATGGCCTGGCTAAAAAGCCACTACCCCAACCTTTCCGTGGAGTCGGAACTGCTGGACGGTTCGGCCGTGGATGTTCTCGTTGAGGCCAGCCGGCACGTAGAACTGGTGGTTGTGGGCACCCGGGGCCGTGGCGGGTTCACCGGCATGCTCCTGGGCTCCACGTCCGGCGGTGTGCTCCACCACGCCAAGAGCCCGGTCCTGGTGGTTCCGGACCGCGACGATCCGCGGCTGGCGGACCGGGCGCAGTTCGGACCGATCCCCGGCGCAGCCTGACCCATCACCTTCGCAGCAGGAGGCATGAAAATGCCTGACACCGGCAGTTCGTCTCCCATCCTCGGATTGGAGGCGGTCACCGCAGCAATGATTCCCCTGGTGGGTGGCAAAGCGGCCAACCTGGGGGAGCTGCTCGCCGCCGGGCTGCCCGTGCCTGACGGATTCTGCCTCACCACGGAGGCCTACCGCGAGGCGGCCGCGGGCCACGCGCATCGAACGGACGGCCTGCTCGCCGCCGTCCACACTGCTCTTCAGGCAACGCCCGACGGCGACCTCCCCGCCCTGGCTGTGCTGGCGTCCCGGGCCCGGGGTATTATCCAAAACGCCCCGGTCCCCACCGAGGTGGCCGCCGCCGTCGAACAGGCCTATGCAGCCCTGGGGGACAACGTTCCGGTGGCCGTCCGGTCCTCAGCCACTGCGGAGGACCTTCCGTCGGCGAGTTTCGCCGGCCAGCAGGACACTTATCTGAACGTGGTGGGCGCTGCCGCCGTCGTGGAAGCCGTGCGCAACTGTTGGGCCTCGCTCTGGACGGACCGGGCGGTCAGCTACCGGGCAAGCAGGGGGATAGACCCGGCCGCGGTGGCGCTGGCCGTGGTGGTCCAGCGGATGGTGGACGCCACCGCCGCCGGTGTGCTTTTCACCGCGAACCCGCTGACGGGCCGCCGGAGGCAGGCCGTGATCGATGCCAGCCCGGGCTTGGGGGAAGCGGTGGTGTCCGGGGCCGTGAACCCGGACCATTTCGTCGTTGACCCGCTCACCGGGCGGGTCCTGGAACGCCGGCTTGGGGACAAACGCATCGCGGTCCGGCCCATCCCCGGCGGCGGCACACGGACCCTGGCTATCAGCAACGGCGGGGCGGCGGCGTGCCTGACGGACAAGCAGGCCGCCGAACTTGCAGCCTTAGGCCACCGGGTGGAGGGTCACTTTGGCTCGCCGCAGGACATTGAATGGGCCATTGCCGGCGATGGTCATTTCTGGCTGACCCAGTCGCGGCCCATCACCACGCTGTTCCCGGTACCGCAGCGGGCCGCCGGCGGGGCGGGCACGCGCGTTTACCTTTGCTTCAGCCTGGCGCAGGGCCTGACCCGCCCCATCACGCCCATGGGTCTGGCAGCCTTCCGGCTTATTGCCTCCTCGGTGGCCCGCGCGGCGCAGTTCGATGTGCCCGAGCCGCGCAGGGGTCCGTCCCCTTACGCAGTGGCGGCCCAACGGATCTACTTTGATCTGACCGCCGTAGCCCGCAGCACCACCGGCCGACGGATCGTTCCCCGCGTCTTTGACGTGATGGAAGCTCGCTCGGCCACGGTGCTGCGCAGGGTTTTCGAGGACCCACGGTTTTCCGTGACTCGCAGGACGCCGCTGGGCTTGCTGCGGCACGTGGTCCCGGCGGCGGTGCATGCCAGGGTGCCGGAGACGCTGCTCCGGGCCGTTTTCCGCCCGGACGCGGCCCTCCGCAGGACCAACCGGCGGGCGCGCGAGTTCGCCGACTCCCTCGAACCGCCCGCCGGCCTCACCCCGCTGCAGCGCCTGGACCACGCCGAACACGTACTCGGCACGCGCATCTTCTCGGTAGTGCCGTCCATCCTGCCGCTTCCGGCTCTCGGGTTCGCTGCCCTCGCGCTCGCCGGAAAACTGCTGGGCGGCGGCCGGTGGGATGACCTGCAGGTTGTGCTCCGCGGGCTGCCCAACAACGTCACCACGGAAATGGACCTGGAGCTGTGGCGCCTCGCCCAGGTGATTAAGAACGACGGCGGTTCCCGCGCCGCCGTGACGGACCGAAAACCCGCCGATCTGGCCGAAGACTTCCGCGCGGGCCGGCTGCCCGCGGTGCTGCAGTCCGGGCTGGCGCGGTTTATGGGCCAGTACGGTCACCGGGCGGTGGCCGAGATCGATGTCGGGATGCCGCGCTGGTCTGATGACCCCACCCACATCCTGGGTGTCCTGGCCAACTATCTCCGGCTCGAGGATTCAGGGCTGGCGCCGGATGTCCAGTTCAGCAACGCTGCTGAGGAAGCGGACGCCTGCGTTGACCGCCTCGTCGCGGAGGCGCGGAGCCGCGGCCGGCTGCGCGGGACGGTGGTCCGGGCGGCACTGCGTCGGGTTAGGCTTTTCGCCGGACTGCGCGAGCTGCCCAAGTACCAGCTGGTGGTGGGCCTCGCCGAAGTTCGGAAGCAACTGGCCTTGGCCGGCGCGGCGCTGGCTGCGGCAGGGGTGGTAGCCGACGCGGATGACGTCTTCTTCCTGGACCTGGATGAAGCCCGGACCGGCCTCGATTCGGGAGCTGCTGACCTCCGGGACCTGGTGGCGCAGCGGCGCGCGGACTACGCCGTGGAACTTGAACGGCGCCACATACCCCGGGTCCTGCTGTCGGACGGCACGGAGCCGGAAGCCATTCCATCCGGCGACGCTGTGACGGCATCCAAGGTGCCGGGGGCACTGAGCGGGAGCCCGGCGTCGGCCGGTGTTGTCACAGCGGCCGCCCGCGTGATCCTCGACCCGGTGGGTGCGCATCTGGAACCGGGAGAAATCCTGGTGGCGCCGTCCACGGACCCCGGCTGGACGCCGTTGTTCCTCACCGCGGGCGGACTGGTGATGGAGATGGGCGGACCAAATTCGCACGGGGCCGTGGTGGCGCGGGAGTACGGCATCCCGGCGGTGGTGGGCGTCCCGGACGCCACGCTCCGGCTCTTCACCGGGCAGGAAATAACGGTCGACGGCGGCGCCGGAACCGTGGTGCCGTCGTAGCCGGAGTGCCCTTCGGCATGACTTCCAGAAGGGGACGTGTGCGGTGGTGGTCCCCAGGCGTAACCTGAAGTATGGGCTCCAAGGATGAAGCGGGGCTGGCATGAACCGCGCATGGCTGCGCTGGGTGCCTGCCGCAGCTGTACCTGCAGTGATCGCCGCCGGTGTGCTGGTGGGATCCATTCCGGCGCGGGCCGGCGATCCGCTGCCACAAAAGACTCCGGCTGAGGTCCTGACCCTCCTGGGCCAGCACAACACCAAGTCATTCTCCGGAACAGTCCAGCAGTCCGCCGAGCTGGGCCTGCCCGAACTGCCGGCCGCCGGTCCGAGCTCCGGACCGGTGTCGGCCGGCGGGGCCGCGTCGGTCCTGGAGTTCCTGACCGGCGAACACACCGCCCGGATCTTTATGGACGGGCCAACCAAGATGCGGGTCCAAGTGATGGACCGGCTCGCTGAACGCGACGTCATCCGGCGCGACAACGACGTGTGGTTCTACAACTCCAAGGACAACAGCGCCGCCCACCTGGCCCTGCCGGCGTTCGCCAGCGACCTGCCGCTGCCTGCGCCCGGAGTTCCCGCCCTGCCTGGACCTCCCGCACCGCCCGGCGACCTGCCGGGTCCGGACCTTCCGAAGCCCGACCTGCCCTTGCCCATCCTGCCCGGCGAGTTCGTGCCCGGCCCGCCCGTAATGCCGACGCCCGAGGATCTGGCCCGGAAGTTCCTCGCCGTCGTGGACAGTTCCACCGAGGTGACGGTGGGTCCGGACGTCGAAGTCGCCGGCCGGTCCGCCTACAGCCTGGCACTGGCGCCAAGGACGCAGGGAACACTGCTTGAGAAAGTTGCCATCGCCGTCGACGGCGAGACAGGAATGCCGCTGCGCGTAACTGTGATGGCACGCGGCCAGGCGGAACCGGCTTTTGAGGCCGGCTTCACCAGCCTGTCCCTGGCGGCCCCGGACGACTCCGTGTTTACGTTTGTTGCCCCGCCGGGCGCGACGGTCAAAGAGCTGCCAGTGCCGCCGGTCCCGTATATGCCCGGCCGGCCAGCCCTCCCGCCCAGTCCCGGTGGGATTCCGCCCGGCGTGGTTCCGGACAGCGGCCCGGACCAGCCCACCGCGCCGGACCAGCCCACCGCGCCGGACCAGCCCACTGCGCCGGACCAGGTTCCTCCGGACGCGGTTCCGCTGGACCAGCCCACCGCCGTGCCGGAACAGCTCCCCGTCCCGGACAAGGTTCCCGGCAGCGACGACAGCGTGCGGCACCGTGACGCACCCCGGCCAACAGTGACCGGCAAGGGCTGGGAAACCGTGATCTGGTTCCCCGCGGCACCCGGCGGGCAAGGGGCTGCCTGGACTGAATCCTTGCTGAACGATCCGCTCCTGTCCCAGGCCGCCGTCGTCGTTCCTGGCGGACGGCTCCTGTCCACGGCACTGGTCAACGTCCTCCTGACGGACGACGGCAGGATCTTTGTGGGGATGGTCCCGGCGGAGCGGCTGCAGGCCGCCGCCGGCGCGGCGTGACTGCGGCCGGGGGGACAGCGGGCCCCGGGATAGCCGCAGCTAGGACTACTTCCGCAGGCAATGGGACGGCCGGGCTGACCATCGAGACCCAAGGCCTGACCAAGCGTTTCGGCCACCAACTGGCGGTCGACAACGTGGACCTCGCCGTTCCCCACGGCGCCGTGTTCGGGTTCCTGGGCCCCAACGGTTCCGGCAAAACCACCACCATCAGGATGCTGTTGGGCCTTGCCGCGGCGTCGGCCGGAACCGTCAGCGTCCTGGGCCTGCAGATGCCGCAGCGCCTGCACGACGTCCTGCCGCGCGTCGGTGCGCTGGTGGAGGGGCCGGCGTTTTATCCGTTCCTTTCCGGCACCGCCAACCTGCACCGCCTGGATGCTGCCAGCCGGCATGCGGCGCCCGCAACCCGGACCGCCCGCGTTGCTGCCGCGCTTGAGCGGGTGGGCCTCTCGCACGCCGCCGGCAAGCGGGTCCACGCCTACTCCCTGGGTATGAAGCAGCGGCTGGGGATCGCCAACGCGCTGCTGTCGCCGCGGGAACTGCTGGTGCTCGATGAGCCCACCAACGGGCTGGACCCGCAGGGAACGCGGGAAGTGCGGAGCCTGGTCCGGTCGCTGGCCGCCGACGGCGCCACCGTCTTCGTCTCCAGCCACCTCCTGGCAGAAGTGGAACAGATCTGCACGCACGCGGCCATCATGAGCGCCGGGCGGCTGGTGGCCCAGGGCCCGCTGACGGAGCTCCGCCAGGCCGGTGAGACCCGGATCCGCCTGTTAACGCCCGACGCCGGGACGGCCAGTGAGGTCCTGCTGCGGTTGGGCATGTCCCCGGAGAGAAGCCTTGAGGCCGGAACACCTGAACCGGACGGGGACGTGCTGACCGCCGCCGCGGCTGCGTCCCGGCTGGCGGCCCCGGAGGACATTGTGGCGGAGCTCGTGGCGGCCGGGGTGCGCGTGCGGGGCTTTTCCGTTGAGCGGGAAAGCCTGGAGGAGCGCTTTGTGGCGCTGACGGGGGAGGGGTTCGACATTGCCCAATAGTGCTTCCGACGCCGGTAGTTTCCCTTCAGCCAGCAGCGTTCCTGATGCCAGTACTGGTTCCGAAACCAGCAGTGGTTCTGGGCTCAGGAGCGCTCCAGGTGCGCCGTCGAGCCTGTCCCTGCTGGCGTCTGAGCTGAAGACGCTGTTCCGGCGTCGCCGGACCGCGGCCATGCTGCTGGCGCTTGCCGCGATACCGGTGCTGATCGCCGTCGCCGTCCGGCTCTCGTCATCCGTTCCTCCCGGAAGGGGACCTGCCTTCTTGGACCGGATCAGCCAGAACGGGCTTTTTGTCGCGGTCGCGGCGATGCTGGTCTCGGTGCCGCTGTTCCTGCCCTTGACCATTGGCGTCGTGGCGGGCGATACCATCGCCGGCGAGGCCAGCCTGGGCACGCTGCGGTACCTGTTGGTGGCGCCCGCCGGGCGCGTGCGCCTGCTGCTGGTGAAGTACGCGGGAGCGCTGGCGTTCTGCCTGGCCGCTCCCGTCACCGTTGCGCTGGCCGGGGCAGCGATCGGAGCTTCGCTGTTCCCTGTTGGGCCGGTGACGCTCCTGTCCGGCGACGTCGTCCAGCCCCCTGAGGCCGCGCTGCGGCTGGTCCTGATTGCTGCCTACCTTGCGGTGTCCCTGGCAGGACTCTCGGCGATCGGCCTGTTCCTGTCCACCTTGACGGTGGTCCCGGTGGGCGCCATGGCCGCCACTGTGGTGCTGTCAGTGGTCTCGCAGGTCCTGGACCAATTGCCGCAGTTGGAATGGCTGCACCCTTGGCTGTTTACGCATTACTGGTTCGGCTTCGCGGACGTCCTGCGCCAACCGGTGCTGTGGGACTCTTTTACCAGCAACGCGCTGCTGCAGGCGGGCTACATCGCCGTGTTCGGGGCGCTCGCCTATGGCCGGTTCGTCACCAAGGACGTTCTGTCCTGAGCCTGAACCCGTGGACCCGTGGACCCGTGGGCCGGGTGCCTAGGGCCGGTCAGTAGCGGGCAGCGTAAGGGTGGAGCTGCATCCCGGCCATCCGGCTCAACTGGGTCAAGCCGATGCCCTCGTCCGGGTTCAGCGCCTGCACTACCTGGCCGTTGCCCAGGTAGATGGCCACGTGATAGAGGCCCGGGGCCGAGCCCCAGACCAGCAGGTCGCCGCGCCGGGCCTGCCAGATAGGCACGTGAACGGGAGCTTACTTACCGGCCAGCTCGCGCACCGTGGAGGCGGTGGGGCTCTGCTTGGCACTGATCTGGTCTGCGGCTGCGCAGACGCGGCCTTTCGCGCTGAGGTCAGCCATGGTAAACGCTACCGAGTAGTAGCGGTCGATGGAAGGTTCAAGCCAACGCTCATGCCTGACGTTGGTTCGGCATTAACGGCACTTTTATCGAGCCCGGTGACCCACCGGCTGAGACTACAGCTTAGCCTGAATCCACCGGCCCGCAGGGGCGGGTAGCCTGAACGGTTTCGGCGGGTTTTGCTGCACGCGGGCAGGGCAGGGCTGGGTGCCGGGCCTTTCTGCCCTTCGGAGTTCCACTGCTGGTCCTGGTTGCGCCGTGTCGGCTGGGTTGACGGGTTTCAGGCGGTTTGGGACGGCGGGTAGACGTGGTCGAAAAGTCGCTGCCATGGTGTTTGCCAGGGCCAGGCTTCGGGCAGGTGGAGCCTCACGCGCCGGGCCGAGGACGCCACGCGGGCGGGCACGTTGATGAGCTTGTCCCGGATGGTCGCGGTTTCGGCTTTGCTGAAGCGCCCGCCGGCGAGGGTCCCCGCGGCGCGGGTGAGGTTGAACGCCATGACCGCGGCGACGAGCCAGGCGGCGTTCGCGTTGAATTTCCCCGAGGGCATCGAACCCAAAGCGGAATTCTTCAGATCGGCGTGGACCTGTTCAATTACGGCGTGCGCGCGGTGGGTCTTGTCCGCGGCCACCGTGTCCAGCACGGATGGGTCGACGGTGGTGAAGAACGCGTGGAACCGGTGCGCCTCGAACAGGGGTGTCCTGCCCGGTGGCGGCCTTGGCGTTCAGTTCCGGGATCCGCCGGACGACGAGGGCGGCCGGTGATCTGCTCGGCCTTCTTCTTCGAGGTGAACGCGGTGAACCGATTGCGGCGACTTCGCCGTCGGAGATCCATTTACCGCTGTCTTCGTCGAAGATGGCGTTGGAGTATTCGATCTTCTCCCACGCGGTCCCGGGGATCTTCGCCCCGGCCCGGCCCGGTCCGGGCGGCGGCAGCGGCCACCGCATGGGCGTAGAACGCCGAATCGGAGCGCATCAGGACCATGCCCGTCGCACCGGCGGAGCGCAGCCGGGCCACGGTGGCCAGCAGGTCGGAGGTGAACTTACCGGCACCGCGGGCGGAGTTTGCCGCGCCCTTGCGCAGTCTCGCGGCGGCGATGAACGGGGCCGTCTTTTTTGGTGGTGACGGTGCCGATCAGGGCGTTGATCCCGCGGACGCCGGAGTAGCCGTAGCCGGAACCCTGTTTCTCATAGCCGTAGACCTCCTTGATCGTGTCGTCGATATCGACCAGAGCCAGATCATCGATCCCGGCGGCCAGCGGGGTGGCCCTGTGAGATTGATCAGCCAGCGGGCCGCGGGCGCCTCGAGCTGGCGGACGTGTCCGAAGGTGAACCCTGCGCAGGAACGAGCCCAGCGTCGAGGGCGTGTAGGTGCCTTTGAACAGTTTGCGCCGTTGCGCCGTGGCGCAGGATGCCCATGTCGTCGATGCAGTCCGCGCCGGCGGACACCCCGGCGACCAGGGCCGAGACAATACTCCGGCACCTTCACGTGCTCGTCGATCAGGTCGCCGAGCCCGGTATCTGCGGCCAGGCCCATGACCGGGACCAGCCCGGCCGACGACACGAGATTCGGATCATCGAACGCGCTGGAACCGACGCCCGGGTATGGAAAACTTTCATCTACGAGGTGCTCCGATTTTCGCGGGATTTTGACTCTCAACAAGTCCAATTTTCCCCGAAGAGGCGAGTTCCAGTGATCGATGCAACACCCCCTGAAAACCGGGAGTTGCAACACCCTTGGAATCACCACTGAAAGACCGTTCTTCCTTAACGGAAAAATCGCCC